>OZ255847.1:4800000-6832568 GCA_965277855.1 Bryobacteraceae bacterium | reverse complement strand
CCGACTCGAATGCACAGGTGGAGCTGGATACTCCGAGTATCGCGATACGGCCCACTTCGCAAGGCGAGTTGCGAGTCTCCGTTCTGGAGGACGGAACAACTCAAATTACCGTGCGATCCGGTAGGGCTGAGGTGTTTAGTCCGCGCGGTACGCAGCAGTTGGCGCCACATCAGACCATGCTGATTCGAGGAAACCCTTCCGATCCGGAGTTTCAGAGCGATTCCGAACTAACGCGCGATCAGTTTGACGACTGGAGTATGCAGCGCGACGCGGAGATGCTCAGGTCACAGAGCTATCGTTATGTGGGCCGAGATGTTCAAGGTGCGGACGATCTGGATGCCTATGGCAATTGGGTGCCCTCGCAGTACGGAACGGTTTGGAATCCGAGGTCTCCGGGTCCGGATTGGTCGCCTTACAGCAATGGACATTGGGTTTGGACGAACTACTACGGATGGACCTGGGTAGACGATGCGCCGTGGGGATGGGCGCCGTATCACTATGGCCGATGGTTTTGGAATGGAGGCCATGGATGGTGCTGGTGGCCGGGAGGAGTAGGTGTTCGAGCGTCTTGGAGTCCGGCGCTGGTCGGCTTCTTCGGTTTCGGGGCTGGGTTAGCAGCGGGAGCTTTGGCAGGAATCGGATGGGTGGCGCTAGCCCCGTTTGAGTTGTTCCATCCGTGGTGGGGACGTGGATTTGGATTTGGTTTCGGGTTCCATGGAGGCTATGGATACGACCGCTTCGGCGGGTTCCGCGGAAACTTTGCGGGCTCGTATCGCAACGCCGGCATCCGGGGTGGCGCGATGACGGCAGCTTACGGGCAGTTCGGATCTCATATAGGACGGTTCAGTCCGGCGACGCGGCAGCAATTGGGAAACGCGTCGGCCTTTCGCGGGCCGATGCCGATTCGACCCACGCAGGCCAGCTATCGCTTCAGCAGCCGGCAGGCAGTTGCCAATCCGCGGCTCGCGGCGGCAAGCAGCAGGACGTTCTATCAGCATCAGCAGTTTTCCTCTTCGGGAGCCATTGCGCATTCCGGGCAGCAGCGTGTTGGCGGAGCGAACCGCCAGTTTAGTACTGGCGGCGTGCAAGGAAATCGTGGAGTGACTCCGAACGTGAACCGGCCGAGTGCGGCGGGGCGCAGTAGTTATGGAAGCGGAACCGCAGGCAATGCGGGCGGCTGGCAGCGATTCGGTGATACCGGGCGGGGCAACAATTTCCGGCAGGGTTTCACGGGCGGCCAGAGCACGCAAACGCAAGGTGGATGGCATAGTTTCGGGCAATCTGAGCATGGGGAGACTCGTAATGCTAGCCCGCAACGTTCGATGGGTGGGAATGGGTTTGGAGGCGGAAATGTGCGACAGCCTTCTTCCAACGGTGGTGCCTATGGTGGCGGCTCCTATTCGCGCGGCGGCAGCTTCGGTGGAAACAACCATTCAAGTTTTGGTGAATCTCGTGGCGGCGGATCAGCGCCCCACTACAACGCTCCGTCTTTCAATCGTGGCGGCGGAAGCACTCCTCACTACGGCGAACCGCGAGGCGGAGGCGGAGGACATTCGAGCGGCGGTGGAGGCGAACACTCCGGGGGTGGGGGTGGAGGCGGTCATTCCGGAGGCGGCGGGCATTCAGGCGGTGGCGGCGGCCATCGGCATTAAATCTTAGTTTCCCTCGCCGCTCCGGCTACCTGACAGGGCTGGAGCGGCATTTTTTTTATTAGAATGAGGCGCCGACACAAGTTAACATAATAATAGTTATCGGTCATCTACCAGTACTCTCTTACCCTTCATGTATATAGCCTAACTCTAGTTTCTTTTTGTACATTCGAGGGGTGACTGCTTCGGGAAGTTGTCCACGTTGCCAATCGAACGAGATCAAGGCCTCTCGCAAACGAACGCTTTTGGATGCCGTGATGCGAGTAGTTGGATTGAAGCCGTTTCGCTGTGGCGAATGTAGATCACGTTTTTATCTCTCTTCGGCATTGGATCAGCGGGTGAGCGCCGAACGCAAGTGGGAGAAAGCGGCCCGGAGTTCCAGTCGAACGAAAAGCCGATCCGCTTCTGTCTAATCACCCCGTGCTCTTTAAGCTGGGGCGTGTCGCTATAATCGCAACATGCTGCAGGCTACTGAAAAAATTTGGCACAATGGGCGACTGATCGCTTGGAACGACGCTAAAATTCACGTCCTTACGCACGTCGTTAGCTACGGCAGCTCGGTATTTGAGGGCGTCCGATGCTATGACACCGAGGATGGTCCCGCGATCTTTCGGGCGCCCGAACATTCTCGTCGCTTGATCGATTCCGGAAAAATATATCGGATGGATGTACCTTATTCGGCGGAAGAGCTGACTAAGGCGATGATCGATGTGGTCCGCGCTAACAGGCTCTCGTCTTGTTATATCCGGCCGATTGTTTTGCGTGGATACGGCGACGTGGGCGTCTTGCCGAAAAATAATCCCGTCGAGACCTATATTGCCTGCTGGAGCTGGGGCAAGTATTTAGGCGAGGAGGCGATCACGGAAGGTGTGGATGTTTGTGTTTCTTCCTGGACGCGGATTGCTCCGAACACTTTGCCTGCTCTCTCGAAAGCCGGCGGTAACTATCTTAATTCCCAGTTAATCCGCATGGAGGCGGCTGCGAATGGTTATGCCGAAGGTATCGCCTTAGACGACGCCGGGTATGTAAGCGAGGGTTCAGGTGAGAACATTTTTGTCATTCGTGACGGAAAGATTCTGACCCCGCCGCTAGGCGCTTCCGTTCTGCCTGGCATAACGCGCGACACCATCATTCAGATTGCCGGTCAGTTTGGCTTGCCGATTGTCGAAACGTTGATTCCGCGAGAGCTCTTGTATATTGCGGACGAGGTATTTTTTTCGGGCACGGCAGTGGAAGTGACTCCGATCCGGTCCGTAGACCGCATTGTAGTTGGGACTGGACACCGTGGTCCGATCACAGAAACGATCCAAACCAGATTTTTTGAGATTACCAGCGGCAGGTACAAAGATGAATTTGGATGGCTCACCCCATTGAGCAACGTTTCTGAACCTGAACCGATCTCGGCTTAGAGATCGCTGTTTGTCAGTAAAGTAGCGGTGGGGCGGCAGCAGTCCGGTGCGAACACCCAATCTGCAGCCACCTCCCCCGAGATTACCTGCAAAACCAAGTCTTCGCACCGGCTCTATAGGTTTTGTACCGCAGAGACGGTCCCGCCCGCCAGCAGTTTTCCACGCTTCGCTTCTGCTTTTCAACATGTTTGATTTATCAGAAAGTAAGACACTTAGGCGTATCGGTCTGTGTGTAAGCTGTGAAAAAGAAAAGGATGAATTGTGATGTCGCAATCAGGTGAATCGAGAGGCGGCGCGAGGCGCGCTGTAGGCCGACTTGCAGGGACATCCGAGGTGGTTCAGATCGACTATGAAGGATCTGCGATCACGGCGGTAGATGAGCTGATCAGTCCTCCCGCCACTGAAAATTATCTGACATCCGGATTCATTGACCTTCAGGTAAACGGTTTTGCCGGCGTGGACTATAACAATCCGACGGTAGCGCACGAGGCGATCTTACAGTCGGTGCAAACCATGCTCGGAACGGGTGTGACGCGATTCTTTCCGACGATCATTACAGGCTCGGAAGAGCGCATTATCGGCGCCTTACGGAACGTGATCTCTGCGAAGGAAGAATTCGAGAGGAGTGGCATTCCGGAAGCGGCGGCGATCGAAGCTTTTCATGTGGAGGGGCCGAACATTTCACCGGAAGATGGTCCGCGTGGAGCGCATCCTCTCGAGCATATCCGGCCTCCAAATCTGGATGAGTTTCAGCGCTGGCAAGAGGCGGCGCACGGGAACATACGGCTGGTCACGGTTTCTCCCGAGTGGGACGGAGCGCCGGCGTATGTTGCCTCGCTAGTTCGTAGCGGGGTAGTGGCGAGCGTGGGTCACACCAAGGCGACGACGGACCAGATCGCGGCCATGGTGGACGCCGGGGCAACTATGTCCACACACTTAGGCAACGGGGCCCATCCTGTTTTGCCGAAGACGCAGAACTATATTCTGGATCAATTAGTCGACGATCGCCTCACTGCCAGCTTCATCGTCGACAGTATACACATCCCTAGTGTTTTTCTGCGGACTGCTCTGCGAGCCAAAGGAATAGAGCGAAGTGTGCTGGTAACTGACGCCGTTATGCCTGCCATGTGTCCGCCTGGGCCGTACAAACTTGGCCAAGTGGATGTGGAGTTGAAGGAAGACGGGCGGGTGGTGCTTTCGGGCGGAACAAGACTGGGCGGTTCTGCGCTTAGTATGGATCGTGCCATAGGCAATGCGGTTCGGCTGGGCCGGATTTCACTTCGAGAGGCGCTCGCCATGGTGACGGTGAATGCGGCTCGGGCTGGGCGAATTGCGGGCAGACGACGCGGCCTGACGCCAGGCGAGAAAGCAGATTTGGTGGTCTATCGGTGGGATGAATCGTCCTCACGGCTCAAAGTGGTGGAAACTGTTTTGGGCGGGTCACCTGTATTCAAAGCTAATGTATACAAAGCGTGAAAGAGCAGGTCTTTTGCGGGAATGCGTTTTTCCGGGAAACTACTACGCGGCAATCGAATCGAAGAAGTAAAAGTTAAGACAGGAGAAACACATGGCATTTTCACTTCCGCCTCTTCCCTACCCCTCGGATGCACTCGAACCTCATATTGATAAGACGACAGTGGAGATTCATCACGACAAGCACCACGGTGCTTACGTGACGAATTTGAATAAGGCGCTCGAATTGGCCCCGGAGCTTTCCAGCAAGTCAGTGGACGAACTGCTTGCGAGCAATTTAGCAGCAGTCCCGGAGTCGATCAAAACCGCTGTGAGGAACAATGGTGGCGGGCACGCTAATCACAGCTTATTTTGGACTCTTCTTTCTGCCAAAGGCGGAGGAGCGCCGAAAGGAGCAGTCGAGAGCGTTATCAATTCAAATTTCGGCAGCTTTGACGGGTTCAAAGAAAAATTCAATGCCGCGGCTACCGGGCGCTTCGGTTCAGGATGGGCTTGGCTGGTGAAGGACTCAACCGGCAAATTCGAGATCGTCTCGACGGCCAACCAGGACAGTCCCTTAATGGAGGGCAAGAAGCCGATTTTGGGGCTTGACGTGTGGGAGCACGCTTACTATCTGAAATATCAGAACAGAAGGCCAGAATATATTGCGGCCTGGTGGAATGTGGTGAATTGGGAAGAAGTAAATAATCAGTTGAAGTAGTTGGTTTGCGAAAGGGCCAAGCACGACCTCCGGCGGATCGACTGCTTCGGCCCTTTCTTATTCTGTTGTCAGACCAAGCGAACGCAACTTGTCGCGTGTCTGCTGGAGCGAGACATGGTGGATGGAAGTAAAGCCTAGATCGGTGGCAATCTCTGCGAAGAGTGGCCGGTCGTCGATATAGATCGATTCGGAAGATTTCACTTGAGCGAGTTTGAGCGCAAGTTCCCAAATCTCGAAGTCTGGCTTACGCAGGTGTACGAAGCAGGAAAAGACGACGAAATCAGCGAGTGTGTATAAGCCGAACTTTTCGACGCGGTACTGAGTGAGCCCTTCGCCTTCGTTGCTGATAAAAGCCAATTTGATTCGGTTGGCGCTCTTCACGCGAGATAGTAAGGCAATGTTTTCAGGCCACGGAACGGAGTTTTCGAAGGCATACTCGCGCAAGTCTTCGAGAGTAAAATTTTGGCGTCGAAAGAAGAATACTTTCTGTAAGTACTCTTCAAAGGTGAGAAATCCGCGCTCATAGCTGTCAAACAGGAGTTGGTGACGAGCCTGTACTTCCTCGACATCGCAGTTAAAGTGCTGAGAGACTTTCTGTCGCAAGGCAGTATCCCACCCGTTAGTTCCAATCACACCGCCGATGTCGCTGAAGAGAGCCTTGAAGTGGATGGAAGCCATGAAGTCCAGGGTCGCATAACGGAGGCTTTGAAACGGTAGTTTAGAATTGAGGTTTGCACTTGTTGTTGCGATATTTGCAGGAGTGCATGTCGATGGTTTCGAGGGCGCGTAGCTCAGCTGGTTAGAGCGCCTGCTTCACACGCAGACGCACTTTATCTAACAAGTCCTCTGACTTGCAGCGTTTCTGTGTAAATACAATCATTTGGGGAATCTGCTCTTCGTTCGGTACTAACTCCAAGCGCTGCAATTCAAGGGGTTCAGCTACGGTTTTGCTACGGTTCTTAAGCAGGAGATCGGAGTCGGAGCTCGACCTTTTGAGCTCACCCGAGCGCCTGGTGTGATAGACCACCTGCCTTGGGCGCAGTTCGACCCGTTCCAAAGCTCCTTTCTGCTTAGCGCCACTTTCAGGGTTTTCAACAACTTGGGGAACTGCTTTTCGCTCGTCTCCAACCCAAGTCGGCTCAACAAGCCAGGTTTTGTCACGGTTTTGGCACGGTCGTGTCGTCGGCCTGACCAGCAGCGAAGCCCGTCGCCATCACTCGATTCGCCAGCATATTTGGAAAGTAGAAACCTCGCTATTGCAGTCCCGTGCACGCTCCTATGCCCGGTATTCAGTGGGGTAGGATTTTCGGAACAAGAACTGGAGTCCTGAGGATTTCGATTACAGACTGGCTTAACCAACTGATCGGACCGAGAAGCCCAGGCCGCTCTTTGGCCCGCAAAAACCAACCGGGACAGGTTCATACTTTCCTTCGCTCTAACCCAAGTTCGTCAGTTATGAGCCGAAATCCCGGCTAAGTACTTGATTCTCGGTTTAGGCAATGGCAAAGTCTACACTACATTTGGGCTGGATCTTTGAGGAATCGGGCAGCGCAAAACCGAGTTGCTGAAGGAGCTTTTGTTGTTCGGCCGAGGGCTCGGTGATTCTCCGCAAGCGTAGTTCGCGACCCTCGATGGTGGGCAGAACGATATCGGCGCTGTGCAAGGTAGAAAGAAGAGCCAGCGCTTTGGCTGGTGACAGATCCGATTGCTTCCTCTTGAGCCGGTGTTTGAGCGTCACCCAGAGCGCATAGCCGAGAAAGGCGACCATGACATGGGCCTTCACTCGCCGTTCGAGCTGATGGAACAGAGGCCGGATCGAAAGCTCGCTTTTCAGAGCACGGAAGGAAGCTTCGGCTTCGGTGAGCTGGATATATTTCGTCCATAACTCCTCCGCTGTGCCGCCCGTTAGATTGGTCCGCAGAAGATAGGCGCCTTCGCGCGTCTCACGCCACTTTTGATGGCCCGGCTTCATCGCCCAATCCAGGGCCAGCTTGCCATCGCGTTCTTCGATCTTCATCTCGTATAAATCGGCAGCCTGCGGATGCGACGCCTGAAGCCGCCCGAGCCAGATATGAATCTTGTCGCGATTCTTCAGCCGTCCCTCACGCACTTGCTTTTCCAAATTGGTCAGGGCTTTTTCAATGCGCGTCGAAAAGCGATTGCGAATCGCCTTCTCTTTCTCCTTTCTCCCGCTGGTGCGGCACAATACGTAGGTCTCCTGCCCAACTGGCGTACTCACCAGCTTGACTTCCACTTCCGGCCGCACCCGCTCCCACCCGCCTTCGGTCAACTCGCGCTCGAACTCTTTCAGCTTGCTGCGCGGAGTTCCCACCAGATACTGTCCGCCGCGCTTGCGAATCGCCGCAAGGTTGGCCTCGCTGACGATGCCGCGGTCCATCACCCAGACCCGCCGGGCCGCTCCATACTTGCGTTCCACCGTGCGCAAGATCGCTTCCATCGTGCTCACATCCGCGCGGTTGCCGTTGAACACTTCATAGCTGAACGGAAAGCCTTCGTGGTTGACGATCAGCGCGATTACCAGTTGTTCACAGTCTGGACGGTGGTCGCGCGAATAACCGCGCCGCATCATCGGATTGGCTTCCGCCGCGCCTTCCACGTAGGTGCTGGTTAGGTCGTAAAGTAACACCTCGAACTGCGCCTCGAACAGTTCGCCGTACTTGCGCTTGAGATGCTGCTCCAGGCTCGTCTTCTCCGGCAAGAGCTTGTCCAGACAGCGGTACAGACGTGTGTCATTCAGTTTGCCTTCCGGAATCACCAGCAGATCTTCCATCGCCGTCGATGGATACCAGCGCTCCTCAATCCCCAACTCGCTGCCTGGCGCACACAGCCGGTTGATGGCCAGCACCGCCGCCACCCGGGACCAGGGAACTTCGGCACGGTCCACATCGAGGCGCTCCTCGCAGAAACGATCCAAGCCGAGTTGTCTCCACAGATGCAGACCCAGGTAGCAGGAGCCGAACTGGCGCGTACGTTCCAGCCGAACCTTGTTCACCAGAACGCGTGCTATCGAAGGATCGTCGGTGGGCAGTTCTACATCGGAAGGAAACAGCTTGAGCTGGTGGCTTTCGCCCGCTTCGTTGAAAACCTCGACTGACCTGAGCCAGCGCGACTGCGCCGAGCCGTTCAACTCTCCTAAATAGCAAAGCGTTCGCTGGCGCGGACCATCCGGCGTGCGCACCGTTTCCACCAGCGACCAATACGTATGGTCCTTTCCGTCTTTTGCGCGATGATTGGGGCGCAAGAACATTGCTCCCCCGATCCTGACACGGCTGGAAGATCGCTTCAAGAGGGTAGGTCTACACTACATCGCCTATCTGCAATCCGCTCTTTGCAAACAAAATGCTTAACCTTTGTTCTGGTACAAAAATCGATGTTCCTGACTCACTACTGACGAACTTGGGCTAACGCGCGCCGAAATGCTCGGCGCTGACGCGAGTGGACGGTCAAAGAACAACTAGCTTGTTGAGCTATCCGACCGTGATCGCCGAATGGCTTACGAGCTGATCGCTGGCGATGTCCCGATGAAGGACTACAGCTCAGTCCTAAGCCTGAACGAGATCGTTGAAGGTGACCGCACATAGCCGTCTGAACGGCTCGGTATCAGCCCCGTCGGCGATTCGGCACCGACGGAAGAGTGGGTAAGGAATCGGACTTCTAAGATCTGCCTGGAGCAATTGGAGCGAGTATTGAAGGTTGGCGATTGACCTGGCTGCATCTTGACTTGACGGGGTTCAGGAAGGCTGCGATCAGGGCAGTGCGGGGGGGCTGCACGGCCGCGCACCTCAACGGCGGGAGCCCATGACTTTACTTACCTTCGGTGGTTTGTCAGCGACACGGAGAATGGACTTCATAAGGCCGGGGAAGCGGCTCTCAAGATCGTTGAGCCGCAGATTGTTTCGATGAGTGTTGCCGACAACATCCACACGAAGCAGGCCCGCATCGATCATGATCTTGAAATGATGCGACATACTTGACCTCGGCCTTCCCAGGCAAAGGGCAGCACACGGGAGATCCTCTTCAGCAGCAAGCATGCGTACAAGCCTGAGTCGCAACGGATCGCTGAGCGCCTGAAGTACCTTGGCCAGATCTAGATCCTGGACCTGAGGATGAGTAACGAACTTCACTTTGACAATCCTAGCTGGCTTTGCGTAGTCGCTTACTAAGCAGTTCGAGACTTATCGAACTTGTTAAAGTTAGTATATGAAGATTCGACAAGTCGTGGAAGATGCGTTCGACAGGTGGAGCGCTGGTAAAGGATCAATCTTGGATCTTATGGGCGATGATGGCACCGTCGTCATTCCCGGCACGGCTCCGCAGTGCGGCACCAGGGGCAAGCAGGAATTCGTGACTGACGTCGCTACTCCGTTCATGAGCAGATTCAGCAAACCACCCGTGCCTTTTCCCTCAAAGATCATGGTTGACGGCAACGACGTCATTATCGTTGCCGAAGCGGACGGGACGACGCTCGACGGCAAGGTTTATCACAACAGCTACGTGTTTGTTTTGGAGTTCCGAGAGGACCGTCTGATGAAAGCGACAGAGTTCCTCGACATGGTTGCCTTCAACGCGGTATGGGATAGTGTCCGGCCAAAAGTACAGGCTACCGGCGGCATGGAGGAGACCCAGTGAGGTGTTGGGTAATCGACAAGCATGGGCGCGACGGCCTTCGAGTGGAAAAAGTTCCGGTACCGCGTCCGAGTCCAGGCGAAGTGCTTGTGCGTGTGCTGGCTGTTTCTCTCAACGCTCGTGACCTGATGATGTTGGAAAACGGCATGGGCCTGACGGTCGCTTTTCCCTTTGTGCCAGCTTCAGATCTGGCCGGCGTTGTGGAGGCTGTCGGCGACGGCGTCAGCCGCTTTCGCGCTGGGGATCGTGTCATCTCCAACTTCCTTCCCGAGTGGATCGATGGCGGCCCGGGCGGAACCGCACGAGACCCTTCTTACCGGACGCTTGGCGGTCATTACCCTGGTGTGCTATCGGAATACGTAGCCTTTTCAGAAGAATGGTTCACGGCTGCCCCTGCATCCTTGGATGACGCACAGGCGAGCACTCTGCCCGTCGCCGGACTGACCGCCTGGTTTTCGCTCGTGGAGCAAGGCCACCTGAAAGCGGGTGAGACCGTGTTCATCCCTGGCACCGGTGGCGTTGCACTCTTCGGCTTACAGATCGCTGTGGCGCAAGGTGCAGAGGTCATCATCAGCTCATCCAGCAAGGAAAAGCTTGAGCGCGCGAAGGCACTCGGAGCCGCGCACTGTATCCATCGAGGCTCGAGCGACATAGTCGGAACAACTCTCGACATCACCAACGGTCGTGGAGCCGATCACGTACTTGAGCTTGTCGGCGGCGACAACTTCAAACATTCAATTGAAATCGTCGCACCCGGTGGGCGTATCTCGGTGATAGGCCTTCTAGGAGCTAAGGAACTGAGCGCGCCGACTACGCCCATTCTGCTCAAAGCCCCTGTTATTCAGGGCATCGTCACCGGTCATCGCCGAGCGCTTGAAGATCTTGTACGAGCGGTTGATCGAACCGGCTTGAAGCCCGTGGTCGAGCGACATTATGCCTTTGACGACCTGCAGGAGGCACTCGATCATTTGCAAGCCGGGGCGTTCGGCAAGATCGTTATCGACATGCGGCACTCAGGAGCTATGCATCCATGCTGACCCTAGAAAAACAAACAACGGCTCTCATCATTGTCGACCTGCAAAAGGGCATTCTTGATCCGGAACCCGTGCCGTTCGGACGCGAGCAGATTGTCCGTCAAGCGGCGTTGTTGGGCCATGCCTTTGCGCAAACCGGCTCTCCAATCGTCCTGACTGTAACGGACTTTGCTCCTGGTTATGCGGACGCACCCAAAGGGCTCGCTGATTCTCCCTGGGAGCTCCCGAAGGCGGGGTTACCCACAAACTTCGCGACGCTTGTTCCCGAAATCGACGCGATTCCAGCGGCTGTCCGCATCACGAAGCGACAAATGAGCGCATTCTTCGGTACTGAACTTGATGTGCAGCTTCGGCGTAGAGGCTGCAAGACTGTCGTCATCTGCGGTGTCGCCACCAACCTGGGCGTGGAAGCCACCGCGCGTGCGGCCTTCGATCTCAATTATAGCGTCGTCCTGGCATCGGATGCATGCGGCAGCGTCGCGCCGGGCCTCCATGAGTTCGCAACAGAGAAAATACTTCCACGCATCGCGAGGGTGAGGCAGACCAGCGAAATACTTCAGACTATGCAGAGGTAGGCCTCCGATGTAGTTCCGTTTAAGATGCGGTGTGAGCCCGGCTTAGCTATCGGGGTCGTGCCTCACACAGAGCACATCCGAGCCTCCGTATCGTCGCAATCCGCTATCTAGCTGAGGCTCCGACGCTGTCAATCGCCGCCGGCCCAGGCGTTCAACAAGTTCTGCGGATAATGATATGAACGCTAACACGAATGCTTGGGAGCTCTTTTGGAGAGCGGTGCAGAGCAACATCTAACGGAGGTACACGTTTGTGAGGACTGCGGCACTGCTATACGACGAAGCTAAAAGGAAGGTGCGCCTACAGCAACCGGTGTGTTCCGGTGTCTCGTCTGTAGCCATGTTAGGTCCGCTGAACGTACAAATCCGGCCAGTTTCACCCTAGGTCGTGAGGGAAAGCGACTGCTGATCAAAGTTCGTTTTTCGCAGCTTGGCTTTTTTCCATAGCCGTTCTCACAAACTCGCTCAGAAGGCGAGGGTCGTCATTAGCTCTCGTAATCAATACGGTTTCGACTTGGAATGTTTCCTCGGCAAGCGGTCGGATGGTGAGGCCTTTCTACATGCTTCGCTACGCTCCGGTCTGTGTCAGGAAGGCGGCTCCGCCGTGAAAGGCGGAAACCCTTTCGGTACGCCGATGATTCGTAGAGCAATCTGGGCCATAAGCGTCTCCGACAAGAAGATCGCCATAGCTGCGCCAAGAAGAAAAATGAGCTTCATCTATTCTCCGTATTCATACCGCTGAGATCACCGCTTCTGGCGCGGTCTGGCCATTACTTGTTCGATTCAGTCCGGCGGGTTCGTTGCGCTTCGGTGGGCATCCATCGCGTAAAGAGAGCTTCCAGCGCAGTATGAGGGTATTGATCAGCTTTCGCATCTCCCACGAACCGCAGTGACGCGTGATGGCTGAGATAGATTCCGCACAGTTCCTAGACAAACTGATCGATCCCTGTATCCGATAACATGCGAAGCAACACCGCAAATCCTTTGCGAATGTAGGGACTCTCGAAACTCTGCTGAGGTCAATGCGTACAAGAAGCGTCTTCAAAGTGAACAACAATACAACAGTGGAGGAGTTCTGCTTCAGAACTTTGCGATGAATGCCATACGACCGATCGCAGCCTAGGCCGCGCCAAATATTAGGCCCGTGCTGCTTCACGCCCATGAAGCCGTAGTGATCTATCAACAGGGCTGTCACAATCGTGGCCGTCACGAGGATCGCGTTTAGAGGCCCAGCCCCGATTTGATCGGTTGGCGTGAGCATGGCATACACGGCAACGCCGCCCATGGCACCGCCTAAGTAGGCGCACCACGGTGTGTTCTTAAAGTCTTGAATGGTCGGCAGCGGATCATAGAGGAAGGTTGCGACCCAGAGAAAAGCGGCTAATGCGTTGCCATAGAGAACCACGCCGGAAATCCAGGGTTTGCCGAGCAATTTCTTCAGCTGTGAATTACTCCCGGATTGGAGGCTGTTGAGCACGCCTCCGGCAAACACCAAGAAGTAGACCATGACCTTCATTCGATAGGGTCCTAAGCTGCGGCTTCATGAGCGCGTCCCCTTTCGGAGGGCGAACGGCTACCCGCAAGAAACTCACGCCCCAATTCATCGCGCTTACTTGTATGCATCTGCCATGCCGTTCCGGTCTGTTTGCTGAATGGCAGCATGTTGCAGTAAAAAACGCGAGCCGCATTCCTGGATCGCGCACCCAAGCGACCAACTTTTGTGAGAAAACCGGACGGCTCCTCGGGCGAGTGTTTCATCCCGAGATCTTGGTTTCGCCGTTGCTTCTATTTCGCTTGCCGTGGTCGCCTACTTTCAAACGACCACGGAACTCCGTGCACGGAGCATTTCTGGTCTAATTCGTTGTCCTCCCGAAATCATTGAGCTCGGCTATCGCATCTTCGGATAGCACGAGTGATGCGGCTTCTATGTTTTCGCGCAGGTGTTCTGCAGATGATTTGTCCGGAATCAGCAGGATATTGGAGGCGCGCTGTAGTAGCCATGCCAAGGCGACCGCAAAGGGCGTTCGCTTAAGCGAAGGTGCAGCGCTATCCAATACTGAAGATTGCACGGGCGGGAAACCTCCCAGCGGGAAAAATGGAACATAGGCCACGCCTGCGGCTTCAAGCTGGTCGATGAAGGAGTCGTCCTCACGATGGGCGACGTTGTAATGATTCTGAACGCAAACGATGTTCGCGATCTTTCGCCCTTCGTCGTATTGCCTACGTGAGACATTACTTAAGCCAATGTGCCGAACGAGGCCCTCGCGCTGCATGGACTCTAGTGCTGACAGTGGTTCGGCAATCGAGCCTTCGACCGGTGCAATCAACCCACCCACGCGAAGGTTAACGAGACGAAGGAACTCAAGCTTCAGGTTGCGCAGATTGTCCTCCACGGAGGACCTGATACTCGCCGGACTAAAATCCGGAATCCAGGAACCGTCCTCACCGCGCCTTGCTCCGACCTTAGTCGCGATCGTCAGATTTTGTGGATAGGGGTGAAGAGCGTTTTTGATGATCTGATTCGTTATGTGAGGACCGTATACGTCGCCGGTGTCGATGTGGTCGACGCGAGCTTCCACGGCGGCTCGCAGCACTCCGAGCGCTGCCTCCATGTCCTTCGGAGGTCCGAACGCATTTGGCCCGGCCAGTTGCATTGCTCCATAGCCGAGTCGGTGCACAGTGATAGATGAGCCTGAAAACGTAAACGTGCCGCCAAGATTCTTTGTTGCTGTGCGAGGATTGCCGTAGAGCCTCCCGGAAGCTGGCGACCATGGCTTGCGCCTCGGGAAGCCCGGGGCCGGTGTTGGGAACGGGGGAAGCATCAGGAAGGTGGCAAGAACGCAAACTACCCTCCTTGTTCTGAATCTCGTCGCATCTTTGGCTTCCGTAACATGGGCCCTGTTTGCTCTTGTCCGACCGGCATCTCTCTCAGGCTCGCGTCTTATCTCGCGCGGAGATCTTTTCTACGTGCGGATGTATGCAGCGCGCTCCATTCCATTCGGGCTTGCAGTCGGAATCGTGCCGTTCTGGCTTGGGGGCAAAGCTGTCGCGTGGGTACTCTTTACTGCTGCAGTGATTCAGATAGCAGATATCTTCATTGCAGTAGGAAAGAAGGAACGGGGAATGATCATGGGTGCGTCCGTAGGGGCGATCGTGCATATCCTCTGCGGTTTGGCGATTATGTAGCCTCAGCAGAAATCCGTCATGCAGGATGGTATGGGCGTCTTGTCGACGCCACAACGACAAATGTGGTTACCGGGATCTACCCCGTCCGAAAGCACGCTCACTTCTTCTATGTCTGCTGCTGCTCTTTCTTCAGAGCGCGGTTTGAAGTGTAAAGCTGCTCGTCCGTTGGGCGCGAGCCCGCAATGAGGATGTCGACGATACGGCGGGCGCTCGGCTCCCAGCCCGGCATAGCCATCGTGTGGAAGATGCCGATGAGGGCACGGACGAAATCATCGGGATCGGTATCTGTACGAAGATCGCCGCTATCGATCGCGCGTTGAACCAAAGCAAGGAATGCGCCATGTATATGGCCGCGCGCGCCTTCGAAGAGGCGCATGGAGCCACCCGCAACGGTATCCATGGCGGGGAGGAAGAGCCTTTTGTTGGCCACATGGTCGACGAAGAGAAGCATCCAGGCTCGAAGAGCTTCCAGCGGCGGCATCGTGGCTGCGAAGCGCTGGCCAGCTGCAGTCAATTTTTCGACTTCGCTGCGGTAGACGGCTTCTATCAGAGCGTCGCGCGTTGGGAAGTGACGGTAAAGCGTGCCTGAGCCGATACCCGACTGGCGGGCGATGTCGTCGAGCGTAGCCTCCGCTCCGTGCCGGGTGAATGCGATTCTGGCAACCTCCAGGATGCGCTTACGGTTGCGCTGTGCATCCGCGCGTGGCGTGCGGGCAAGTGTAGGTATTGAGGACTGTTTTTTCGGCATACGTTATCTCTTTTGCAAAAATCGTGCAACCGGAGACTATCCCCGTTTATCTAAATATTCGGAGGCTGTCCCCGTTTGTGTTTTATCGGGTAAGGACGCTCACGTCAATCCTGGCGCGGAGCTTTGCTATCAGACAGTACACAGCTATCAAACGACTCTAATCGGAGGAAAAGATGTCAAAGACCATTTTGATCGTGGGATTCGGGCCGGGAATTTCAACCAGCGTTGCGGAGAAGTTCGGCACGGAGGGCTTTTCCGTGGCACTGATTGCGCGAAACGAGGCACGTCTCGCTTCACGTGTTGAGGCACTCAAGGCCAAAGGGATCGCGGCGGCGGCATTTGCGGCTGACGCAGGCGACCCTGCGGCGGTTCGCCAGGCCATTGGCAAGGTGCATGCGGAGTGTGGACCCATCACCGTCGTCCACTGGAATGCCTTTGGCGGCGGTGATGTCCCTGATCTAGTGACCGCCGATCCGGTCGTTGCGCGAGGAATATTCGACATCGCGATTGTCGGCATCCTTAGCGCCGTTCAGGCGGTGCTCCCCGATCTTAAGAACACGAAGGAGGGTGCCATTCTCATCACCAATGGCTCGTTGGGCGAGATTAGTCCGCAGATGGATGAGATCGTCGCTGGCTCGAACGGCCCCGGTGGCATGAAACTGATGGGCGTTGCGCTCGCCAACGCCGCAAAAAACAAGCTCGTCGGTATGCTCGCACAGCGATTAAAGAGCGATGGCATATATGTCGGCCAGGTCATGATTGCCGGTACGATCAAGGGCACAGCATGGGATACCGCCGACTCAATTGATCCTTCGACGGTCGCAGAAAAGTTTTTGGAAATGTATCAAACTCGCGGTGAGACGCGAGCCCGAATCTCTTGAGTAGAAACTTTGACACAGCGCGTTGCAAGTCAGTAACTGACGATTTCAACCAGTTCTCGAACTGCATCACCGCAAACCCTAAACACCATTCGCAGTCGTGCTATTGCCAACTACAGGAGAAAGATCATGACCAAGCCAGAGCCCGCAAGCATGCGAGCTATTCGCTTCCACAGCTATGGAGGATGGGCAGATGTACTGCGCCTAGAGGATGCCCCTGTTCCAAATCCGGGAGCCGCGCAGGTTCGCGTACGAGTCCACGCGTGCGCGCTCAATCCGATGGATTGGGTCCTGTGCCAGGGCTTCATGCCCGGCGCTTTGCCCCGCGGGATCGGGCTGGACGTGTCCGGAACCGTGGATTCTGTTGGGGAAGGCGTCACGAATGTCCGTGTAAGCGACCTTGTTTTTGGCGTTCCGGATTTCATGGGGTATCCCACCGCCGGAGCGTCAGAATTCGCAATCATGGCGGTCTGGCAACCCGTTCCCAAGGGCCTAGACCTGCTTGAAGCGGCTGCATTGCCCATGACCGTTGAGACTGCGGTTCGCAGTCTCGACCTCCTAGGCTTGTCTACCGGTCAGACCATCCTGATAAACGGCGGTGGGACGATGGTGGGGTTTGCTGCTGTTCAGATTGCGCTAATGCGCGGCGCGCATGTGATCGCAACCGCTGGCGAGACCTTTGCGAGCCGTTTGCGTGACCTCGGTGCGAAGGTAACATCCTACGGCGACGGAATGGTGGAGCGAGTGCGCACCATAGCGGGTGGCGCACCTGATTTGGCCTTGCACACCGCTCTGGCGCCAGGCGTACTGCCGGACCTGATCAAGATCGTCGATGGCAATCCCCAACGTGTCATGAGCATCAGCGATTTCGACAAAGAAGGGCTCGGCGTCCGTACTACGGGGCGGGAACCGAACGTGAGCTTACGATACGATGCTCTCGGTCACTTCGCGCACCTTGCGGCCGAAGGGCGCTTCACAGTGCCCGTGGCGCGCACTTTCAGCATGGAGGATTGGCACAAGGCGCTTGAACTGAGCCACAGCGGGCGGGCACACGGCAAGCTCCTAATCCTGCCCGATCGCGCCTTATAGAGTCGTGCTGAGGAACCAGCAATGTGTGGGCGCTATGTTCAACGGGCGATGAAAGGAGATTGCAGACTGTTCGGCGTCGATCCGAACACCTGCCGGAATTCGGTCCGAACTTGAATATCGCGCCGCAGACGTTTACCTTATGGTGCGGCTCTCGCCTGGGACCCGTGATCGGGAGAAAGTGCTCATGCGTGGGGCTTCGTGCCCTTCTGGGCACGGAATGCGAGAGTCGGGATGAAGCGCATCAATGCTCGCGCATAGAGGATTCGGCACCGCGCATCCAGACCAGTGGGAAGCCAGAACACTCGCCGATCTTGACCTTATGCATCTTATAGGAGACAACAAAAACAAATGAAGGGTCCACCTCAATGGGCAACGAAATGCTTATGAGAAGCCTTCAGCCGGTCCCTTCAACGGTGAACTTCGGCAGAGCCGAAGTGAACGGCATACGGATGTACTATCGCATGGCTGGCTCTGGAGAACCGGTAGTTCTCTTGCATGGCTTTCCCGAGACATCGAACGCCTGGCGCAAGGTTATGCCCGCACTTGCAGAGCACTACACCGTCATTGCGCCGGATCTACGAGGCTCCGTTGCTTCCGATCGACCAGATACCGGGTACGACAAGCGGACTGTAGCCGAAGATATCCACCAACTCGTTCATCTACTCGGGCTTGGACCGATCAACCTCGTCAGCCATGATGCGGGCATGATGGTCGGCTATGCCTATGCTTCCGCTTACGGGTCCGAAGCCAAGCGCCTGGTGTGAATGGAGGCAGCGCTTCCAGGTCTTGGTCTTGAGAAGCTATACGATGCAAACAAGTACCCCCGCATGTATCACATACTGCTCTTTGAAGCACCGAACGGACTTGCCGAAGCATTGATAACAGGTCGCGAGAAGATGTTTGTGTGGCATTTTATGCAACAGCAGACCTACAACACCGCCGCTCTTGAGGACGACGTGCTGGACGGTTATGCAGACCGGCTTGCGGCTCCTGGTGCGTTGCATGCAGGCATCGCTTACTTCCGTGCTCACAAAATCGATGCAGAGCACAACCGTGAGAACGCAAAGAACAAGCTCCCGATGCCAGTGCTGACTGTAAGCGGTACCGCAAGCGCCGGTACGGATTTCGCGGACGAGATCCGTCAGCTGCTAGCGGGGTATCAAACGAATATAGCCGTAGAACTGGTGGTCAGGCACGAGGACGGAATCCAATTACCGTTAGCTTCACCATCTCTTCCGCAAACGCCTCTATGCTTGTCCCAAAGAGATTTTCCGTGTACATCGATACAAGCCCTTCTGTTGCGACAAAGATGAGCATGGCGAGCTTTGCCGGATCACCCTCGATCACTTCACCGCTCGCCTGTCCATCTCGAACTGTCGCTGCTCCGGCAGCCCACGCCCGGTAATTCGCCTCACGTACAGCCAATGGTGCGTTCTTGTTGTGTTTCGCTACCATCATGAGATGAAGCAGCGGCTTGTTCTCTGTCGCAAATCGAATGTAGGTGAGAGACATCCTAGTCATTCGAGCTTCAAACCCAAGAGCTTTATCCACGACTGCCTCGTCAAGCAGCTTTCCGAGTCGCTGAAAACCATTCAGTGCAATTTCGTTCAGGAGAGCCTGCTTGCTGGCGAAATGACGCCCCGGTGCGCGACTGCTCACACCCAGCTCACGACTCAAGTCCCGGAGAGAAAAAGCCTGTACTCCGCTTTCCTGAAGCGCCTTTTCACCCGCTTTCAGCAGCGCTGAGCGAAGGTCTCCATGGTGGTACGACCGCTTTGAAGTTCCTTTCACATGAACATTCTGGCACTCTCGCCCGGGCAGGAGCGCTCCGTGAGACAACTGCTCTGTTCACACTTTTGTCGGTCCTGATAAGATGCTGGAGCAAATTGCAGACGGCTTCGCAAAATGATGCCGGCTACAACGTAATCGCCTCGGACTTACGGAATTTAGGTGTAAGCAGTGACGCAAATGGCGGCATAGGTTCAAGTGGCATCTTTGAGTCGCGTGATGTGATCGGCTCGCTATTGTACGTGCGCAGCCGCGAAGACACACGGAAAATGACGATCGGAATGTTCAGCTGTTCCGCCTCAGCTGGAACTCCACTTTTTACGCAATGAAGACACACCCTGAAGCTTTCCAAGGAGTTCGATGTCTGGTTGCACCACAACCAGTCAACACGAAGACGATCGTGCAGAAGCAACTCGGGCTCGCCGGCATACCGGAAGACCGCATTGACGACTTGGATCAACGTATCATCCTGAAAACGAGTATTGGTTTCGATGCTCGCAATTGCCTCGATTGGACAAAGAGTGTGTGCGTCCCGACTTTCATTTATCAGGTGCACGACGATGTGTTGACGGTTCCCAGTGACATGGAAATCATGTTTGCCAACATTCCTCTGAAAGAAAAGAAACTGTTCTGGATTGAGGGAACGACCAGACGCTGGGACGGCTATGCCTACTTCCAGCATCACCCGGAACAGATGCTGGACTGGTTCGCAACGTATATGGCCTAGATATCTCTCCTTGATTTCAAACACGTAGAAAGGACGAACTTATGTCAGGAAGCACTCTCCTTCGCGACCTGCTCCTTCCCGAACTCGAGACCGAGATTGGCAAAACCCGCCGCCTTTTTGAGGCGCTGCCCGATGGCGAGATCGATTTCCAGCCTTACGGGAAATCCATGCCCCTCGGTCGGCTCGCGGGCCACACCACCGACCTTTTTCGCATAATCGCGCTCGTACTCACCAGCTCCGACTTCGACATGGCCGTTGCCTGGAAGCCCTACACGATGGAGAGCAAGGAGCAGTTGCTCGCGCAATTTGAAGAAAGCGCCGACAAAGCCCTCAAAGCGCTGAAGCAGACCTCTGACGAGACTTTCCATCAGCAATGGAGAATTTTTCGCGGTCCACTCACCCTGTTCTCCGGCGAGCGCTACACCGCCTATCGCTCTAATGGCATGAACCAGATCATCCACCACCGCGCTCAACTCGGTACTTACATACGCGCGATGGGCTTGCCGCTTCCCGGCATGTATGGCGCTTCTGCCGATGGCATCTAGTCAACGGGAGGGCGAAGATTCTCGCGCATGGGATGTGTGCTGTCTGCTACACGCTCAGGCGGCAGGATGAGGAGTATTTCGGCGGGCTGCGTGAGAAGGTGCTGGAGCGTGACGGGTACCGCTGCCGGGTGTGCGAAGCCCCTGGCAGTGGCAAACGGTCCATCATTGCCCACCATCGCGTTCAGGGGAAGTCCGTTCTAAAGCTGATGATTTCGCTCTGCCCGGCTTGCCACGCGAAAATTCATCGCACACGCGTTGTGATTCGGCTCATGCCGCCACTGCTCTTGGAACTATGGAGAGAGCTGCACCCAAAAGCGCACGAACAAACCGCTTTGAAGTTCAACACACTCAGTGTTCCTGCTCAGCCGATACAGCTGTTTGAACCCCTCAGCTAAGCTCACGTCCTGTTATCGCACGTTGGCCTGCAGGTCTAAGACGTAGTTTTATTCCGTGGAAAGATCCCAAAGGGGTCAATGCTTCTGGAACTTGACTTTGATGCGAGTCGGAGTGGGCGCTCGAAGGCCTATCGCAGAACCATCGCCAGCATCTGCCGAGCGTCTGTCTCGAGTAAAGTCACGTTCTTCGTTCGGGCAAACGCATCCTCAGATAGCAGCATGGCGAAGCCATGAGCCATGGTCCACACCGCCAGCGCTAATCGCCTTGCCTTCACGAGGGAATCCTCTATCTCCTTCGCGAGTTCGTCAGCAATGCTGAACACGGACGTGGCAGCCACTCCCAACTCTTCGTAGGAGTTCTTTTCGATACCGGCCTGAAACATGACCGAGAAGAAGTCCGGATGCTGCCTGGAGAAGGCAATATATGCCAGACCGACCGCAAGCAGCCTCTCACGTGGTGTTCCTCCTAGTCCCGATACGGACCTGAGATCCTGTTCCATGCGCCGCGTGCCGAGCAGGGCAACTTCCACCAGCAGGGCATCCTTGTCTTTGAAATGTTTGTAGGGTGCGCTTTTGGCGACGCCGGCCTGGCGGGACGCCTCATTGAGCGTGAAGCCACGTGGCCCGACAGACCGCACCAACTGGAGCGTCGCGTCGATCAGCGCCCGTTTCAGGTCGCCGTGGTGGAAGGGTTTAGATTGTTTCGCCATATGTGCATCCTTTCGGTCAACGCAGCGTCTCATGATAAAGTGAACGAAGTTCACCGGAAAAGAGAGCCACTTTGAGTAGTAGGCTCTCAAAGGCTCAAGCCAGATTGAACCAGCAAGTAACTAGAGCGGAGGGAACATGGGAACCGAGACACTGTACGGAGTGCGGTTATCCGAGCTGTTTAGCTTAAGTGGAGCCGTTGCGCTGCCGTGCTGGCTACTCTTGCTCGTCGCTCCACGATGGCGTGTGAGCCAACTCTTGGCGACCTTTGTCGCGCCGCTACTCATCGCAGCCGTATACATTCTGCTGTTGGTCTCGCACAAGGCGCCGCCTGGTTCCGGTTTCGGCTCGCTCTCGCAGGTAAGCATCCTGTTCCAATCGCCCTTTGCACTGCTCGCAGGGTGGATCCACTATACCGCCTTCGATCTTTTTACCGGAGCATGGCAGGCGCGCGACGCAAAGCGGGTTGGGATCTCTCAATGGCTTGTGGCACCCTGCCTCCTCTTGACGCTCTTCTTCGGGCCGGCGGGACTGGCACTCTACCTCCTCTTGAAGTTGATGCTGCGCCGCAGTTTCGGCGCAGTGGATGAAGCGATATGACTCTGCGCGACGGACTACTTCTTTGCGCTGGCACTTCGTGAAATCAAGGGCTCCGGTTCGGACTCCATTTGCAATTGGCTGGTCACTTCAAGGCGAGCCATAGGTGTGTTTTGGCCATCGGGTGCATGGACCAATGGCGAGGAAAGGAACATATGCTGACGACGATACTAGGGTGGCTTACGGCGTACCCGATTCTGGCGTATGGAGTATGGCTGCAACTCGGGCTGGCGCTCTTTGCACTTGTAGCCATGCCCTTCGACAAGCGTAAGATCCTAGGCATCAATCCCTGGATCAAACCGCTCAAGTTCGACCTATCGATCCTAATTGTCTTTGTGACGATTGCCGCTATTCTCACCGGCTTCGAGCGTTATGCCATTGCCCGCACTTGGATTGCGGCGGCCATTTCGATCTCGCTTTCAGCGGAGAATTTGCTGATCTCCCTCCAATCTTTTCGCGGATTGCGCTCACACATGAACGAAGACACACCGCTCGATTCGAGGATTTGGTTAGCGATGGGTGTGGGATTGGGCGTTTTCGTGCTTGCCGCAGTATCGCTTCTCGCACTCGCGTTCATTGGGCATTTGAAATGGCCGGTAGCCGTGACGTGGGGTGTCCGTCTTGGACTGCTCCTGTTCCTTGCAGGCAGCGCGGAAGGACAGCCAATGGTGAACCATGGCGGTCATACGATCGGCGCTCCGGATGGCGTTCCCGGGCTGCCGTTTGTGAACTGGAGCAAAGCCTTCGGAGATTTGCGGGTTGCGCATTTTTTCGGCGTGCACTCGCTTCAGGCGTTCCCGCTTCTTGGCTTGCTCATCAGCCACACCAGTCTGAGCCAACACTTTCAAGTTGGTGGAGTTGTGGCAGGGTCCGCTGTCTAAACAACGATTGTGTGGTTGATGTTCCGCCAGGCCATGGCAGGCAGACCGCTACTCCGCGCTTAATAACCAATGTTCTTTCAAAGAGAGGTTTATGCAAATGCGTGTTTTCGTAACGGGTGCAACAGGGCTGATTGGGTTTGCGATCGTGAAGGAACTCCTAGCGGCAGGGCACGAGGTGACTGGCCTTGCTCGATCCACTTCTTCCGCAAAGAAACTGACGGAAGCCGGCGCGCGCACTCTGATGGGCACGATTGAGAATCTGGCCATCCTGCGCCAAGGGGCATCTGCCGCAGAGGGTGTCATTCACACAGCCTTCTACCACCAGTTCTCGCACATGCCGCTGACCACACGTCTTCGCGTGCTCATGGGCGGAGCGCCAAAAGACATCTTTAAGCGCTTTATGCAAGCTGGGGTCGCCGCTGATCGTCAGGCTATCGTGGCTATGGGCGAAGCTTTGCAAGAGGGCAGCGCGTTCGTTGCGCCGTTCGGCACCATGGGAATGAAATACGGGCAGCTCGCGACCGAGGACGAACCCTATAACCATGATCCCGCCGCATTCAATATCTTGCGAGCCAGAACGGAAGACGTTCTTAAGAGCTTCGTCTCTCGCGGCGTCCGTACCTCCGCAATCAGGCTTGCGCCCGTTGTTCACGGGCCAAGAGCCTTCGGCCTTGTTTCCCTGACCATTCCAACCGCCCGCAAGAAGAAGGAGTCCGCCTACGTTGGAGACGGCCGGAACCGCTGGCCGGCGGTTCACTACCTGGATGCTGCTCGACTCTTTCGCCTGGCGCTGGAAAATGGCCCTGCCGGAAGCACCTATCACGGCGTCGCTGAAGAAGGCATTCCCTTGTCCCAGATTGCAGAAGTTATCGGACGGCGCCTGAATGTACCGGTGACATCGAAGCAGCCCGGGGAAGTCGCGAAATATTTTGGCTTCGCTGCACCCTTCGTCGGTATCGACAATCCTGCTTCGAGCAAGCTGACGCAGGAACGCCTCGGCTGGGTGCCCACGCACCAGAAGCTCCTCGCACATCTCGAGGAAAGCGATGTGTTCGATCGTTGAGCCGCAAGGCGGTTCACCGTTGTCTGGCCCGCAGCTGAGAGTCGCGATAGCGCGCAGGAGTTCACCAGCAATCACGCCTAAGCTTACCGAGATGGGGAATGCCGGCTTCTATGATGGAAGAGTGGAGGACAGATGGAACTTAAGGAGTATCAGATCGCCACGGATGGCATCTCCCTGAACGTTACGGAGCTGGGGAGTGGGCCGTTAACGTTGCCTCAATCTCAAGTGTCATTGCTCTGAAGGAAACCGTCGCATACTCCGCTTCAAAGGGCGCCATTGCCAAACTCACACGAGTTATTGCGGCGGAGTACAGCGGCCAGGGCATCCGTGCGAACGCCATCGGCGCGGGAGTGATCGAAACTGGATTTCTTGGCGGACCAGACAGCAAAGCTAAGCTCGCGAGTTTCGGTCACCTTCATCCGATCGGACGCGTTGGGCAGCCAGAAGAGATCGCGGACGTAATAGCCTATCTTGCTTCTCCGCGAGCCAGCTTTATCACCGGCGCCCTAGTGATGGTCGACGGCGGCTACACGGCACTTTAGCGGAATTGTATATGCCAAAACAGAAAAGCATCCTCATCGTGGCTGCCGAGCGCGGTCTCGGACTTGGATTGGCCGGGCAGTTCTTCGACCGAGGCTGGAGCGTTATAGGCACCGCACGCACGACTTATGACGACATCGCTGCGCTTCGAGACGTCGGGATAAGGGATCCTCAGAGACTATCTATCGAGTACATCGATGTGACCGACCTGGAAGCGATTCCGTCGTTCGAAACCGCATTGGGAGAGCGAACATTCGACGTGATCTTCATGAATGCCGGTATCTACGGACCTCTTCACCAATCCTTGCTGCAGGCCACTACGAGCGAGATTATGGAATCGTTCATGACCAACACAGTCGGACCGATTCGTCTTGCTCAAAGCATTCTGCATCGCTTGAACGACAAGGGAACCCTTTGCTTCATGTCGTCCCATCGAGCGAGCATTGCCGGCAACGTCGAGGGCGGTCTGGAACTGTACCGCGCCAGCAAATCCGCACAGAACATGCTGTCGCGCGGGATCTTTGCAGAGATCGGTCCGAAAGGGAAAACAGTTCTGAACATCCATCCCGGCTGGGCAGCCACAGCGATGGGCACACTCGACGGCACGGTAGCCGCGGAGATCGACACAGAGACCAGCGTGCGAGGCGTCGCCGATGTGGTCGAGCGTCACCTGGGCTGCGGGAAGCAGCTTTATCTCGATTACCAGGATCAGCCTCTTCTTTGGTGACGCGCGGTTGTCACGGAAGGCTCGGCTTGCGTGAGGGCTCAACGGTGACCCCTAAATAAGCGAGAGTAGATCGCGAACGACTGGACGGTCGTCAACCCACGCAAGCTCATAGCTCAGCATGTAAGCAGGTAAGTTGGGCCGTAAAACAACGCCGGGGTAGCGCAGCCCGGGCACTATGGGAGCATTCCCGATTCCAGCTCCGGCGGCGACGACGGCCAGCAACTCGTCAATGGTCAACACATCAATTGAAACGACTGGCTCAAAGCCAGCCCTCCGGACCATCTTGCAATAGGTCTGATAAATAATCGGCTGGGATTCTCGTGCGGGCAGAATGATCGGTTCGTTACCGATATCGCTTAACGCAACCGCCTTCTTTCTTGCCAGGCGATGACTTGTGGGGAGGACGAAGGACATGGGGACAGTTGCTAGCCGTTTGCGGTACAAACCGGAAGGGATGGATGCTTCCCACGCGACTGCGATATCTATCTCATCTCCTGTCAATTGTTTTCCGAGGGTGTTTTCGTCGGCTTTGTGGAAACTGACGAGTGTTTCCGGGTGCAAGTTCTTGAAGCGGCGAATCAGCTTTCCCACAGCAGGTTGAGCCGACCCGATCATCAGGCCGACGCGCAGCTTATCGATCCCTCCTTTGACACCGCTCCTGGCAGCGCGCAGGGCTGTGCCGGCGTGGTCGACCATGAGGCGCGCCGGTCCTAAGAATGCCTGGCCTGCCGGTGTCAGGCGGATCGTGCGCGAGGTGCGGTCTAACAACTCTTTCCCTACCTGACGTTCGAGTCCGGAGAGCACGCGGCTAATCGACGGCTGTGTAACGCCGAGCTGCTGAGCCGCCTGACCGAAGTGGAGCGTATCGGCGACCGTGAGAAATACCCGGACCTGATGAACATTCACGATAACAGTATAGGCATCGCACTATGCATATCAATCAGCATGATAGCTATCGTACGGTAGATTTATGATGACCTGTCGAGAACTTAAAACAAATGGCAACGTTGCCATAGTGGGAGCTGGACCTGCCGGTGCAACACTGGCGCGGTTGTTGCAGATACGTGGTCTTTCCGTAAAGGTGTTCGAGCGCGATGCTTCGCCTTCATCACGTCCGCAAGGCGGCAGCCTGGACTTGCGCAGGGACGCCGGGCAGCGCGCAGTGGACAGCGCGGGCCTGACGGAAGTCTTTGAGAGAGAGTCGCGGAGCGAGGCAAGAGAATTCAAAATGCTCGATTGCGAGGGTAGACCTCACCCTGCAGGGAATGGCGGAACACATGAGGACCCCGGCCCGGAGATTGACCGCGGAGATCTGCGCCAACTTTTGCTCGACTCGCTCGCTTCCGGCACTGTCGAGTGGGACCAAAAAGTGAGTGAGGTAGTGCCCAATCAAGACGGACGTTGGCGGCTGGAGTTGACTGGGAAAGCGCCGTTCATTGCCGACCTGGTTGTGGGCGCCGATGGAGCGAGTTCACGAATTAGATCCCTTCTGACATCGATTCGCCCGCTGTCTCTCGGGATGACGATGCTGGCGTCAGTAATACGTAAAGATCTATGGCGAGGTTCCGAGATCGACCAAGTACTTGGTGAAGGTTCAGTAATGTTTGCAGGCAATCACCAGACGATCTTTGTGCAGCGCTGTAGCAGAGACTTGATTCTTCTTTACTACTCGATGATGGTGGGCGAGGACTGGCCGAAATCGGAAGGATTCACCCTTGACGACACGGAAGCGGTCCTCCAATCTGTGAAGACTGCTTACCGCGATTGGTCGCCCAAAATAATTGAAATGCTGACCCAGGTCGACGGCAACTTTCATCGTTGGCCGCTGTCGATTATGCCGCCAGATTACAGCTGGCAGACCAACCCGGGGCTTACGATGATCGGCGATTCTTCCCATGTCATGCCTCCGTTTACTGGGAAAGGTGTGAACCTGGCGATGCTCGATGCTCTGGAGTTGGCGGACGGATTGACGGCTGACCCTGCGGCCGATGTAGCCCAGGTGATTGCTACGTTCGAGAAGGGGATGCAGAGTCGCACGCGCAAAGAGACAGGTCAATGCCTGGAAGTGGGCCGCAACATCTATGCCGTCAAGGTAGATTTTAACGTGCCATTGAAAGATAAGGCACAGTTTTCGGGGGTGAACGATGGCGATTAATCGCGACGCTGTCGTCTCTACGACGTACCACTTGCCGGTGCTAGATACGCTTTACCGGTTTGGCGTCGGCGTGGACACCAGCGACATGGGCCTGCTCGCAACTGTCTTTACAGAGGACGCCGTGGTCGATTTTAGTCCTTGCGGCCGGAAGATAGGCCTGGAGTTTCCAGTGTTGACCGGGGGCGAGACGGTAGTTGGTTTCTTGGGCGCAAGCGCGCAGAGTCAAGTGACAAGCCACATCATTACGAACGGGCGTGTTCATGTGACAGAAGAAAAGGCTAGACTGCAGGCTCTGGTTGACGCAACTCATATTTTACGGAGCGACTCGGCCCGTAGATTTCAGATGAGGAATTGGTACGAGGTGGAGCTGATCGAGGTGCAGGATCTTTGGGTCATTCGACGGCTTAATATTGACAATATTTGGTTTACAGGCGATCCGCAGGTGCTTTTAGGAAAATGATCATGCAGGAGACAACTTTAAAACTTGTATATGAGTTCACGTGCCAAGTAGTGTGCGGCGCGCCGCTTGATGCTGGAGCAGGTCCCTACGGCAACCGGCAGTATTACGAGATTAAAGGCGGAACGGTGAAGGGATTGCGCCTTCGTGGGACGCTTGCCGGTTCGGGAGGGGATTGGATGATCAACGGACCGGACGGTTTTATGCGAATGGATGTGCGGATTCAGATCAAGACGGAAGATGGAGCAATCATCGGTGCGCATTATTTTGGACCGGCGGAGGCAAATGAAAAGTTAATTCAGGCGGTGAACGATTGCGCACCGACGGAATTTGCCAACCAGTCGATCCGCTCTCATTGGGTGCTGGAGACAGGCGACCCTCGATACCTTTGGGTGAACCAGACGGTATTTGCCTCTCAGGGCCGTTTATTGCCGGCGCACGATGGTTCGTTAGGTTTTGAGCATGAGGTTTTTCGAATGGGTTAATTAGGATGGGTCGGTTAGACAGCCATAACTGATTTCCGATCTCAACCAATCACTTGAGAGGCCCTGATCTGGTTTGCAAAATGGATGATGTCCAGTTGCCTGTACTTCATTCTTGCAATTTGGAGTTCACAGTTTGCCTCCTGGGAGAAGGTTGAAAACAAATGAGCCGAAAGAAAGCGCAATGATTGCGAGTGTCGCGTTTTCCATACTTTGTAAAGAAGATCCAACCGTCACCTTCCTCACCTACTCCACGGATCTGTGCCGCTCCTTCTCTGCGCTTAATAACTACGTCGAACGCAACCTTAAGCACCAGAATCAACGTCAGCGCTACCAGTATCAAGAGTCTGTTCAGCGAGGGCGTGGACATCATCTCTAGAATGAGGCTCCTTCGAAAACTTCTCCCACCGTAAGTGAAAGCAGGGGACTTAATTAAGCGGAGTTGGGGCTTTGGATTTGCGTTTGACTACTGACGGTGCCAGGGCAATCATGTTGTTTATACTAATGATACCCGAGAGTATCGGCCCGATGAGAGCCGGTTCACTTTTCATTGCGGGCATGAGTAGAGGTCGCACTCCTGCTCCAAGGAAAAGACCGAGCCTGGAAGATGCAAAACGATTGTGCTCCGGCCATACATGAATCTGCATAAGCTGAGCTCGTTTGTCTAGATCGACTCTTTCGCGGTTCGTGAATTTGCCAGCCTGTCTTATTCTTTACTGCGGGCTACCGTCGTTGCTGCCCTTTAAGCACATTGGTACCGCGACCATTGAGGCGCTCGCCTTCTCAATTCTCTACTTGCTAACGAGTCCCACGATCAGAAGGCGAAAGCTATCGTAAGGAGTACAACACGCCAGCGGTGAAGCAGATGCCACCTACGCCGGTACGTCTTCCAATCGGGAGGCGCATTGGATTTAAGACGGTTGTTGATCGGCACGAGCGCGGTGACCGAATACAAAATCGCCAAGATCCACAAAACGGCCGACGTAACGATCCAGATCGGTAAGCGGCCAGATTGGTGCCACTGAATTACAGCCTCGGCTAAAGTAAGCAAAAACACGAGAGCGCACGAAAACGGCATGAATCTCCCCTGCACACGAGCGAGGGCGCTTGCGGCTGGCATATCAACATCATCCGGAAGTTTGTCGAGCGTTGGATGAACAAACGCGGCGATCGCCAGTTCACTTCCAACCATCAATCCAGCGACGATAATTGCAATGACATTTAGGACATCCATCATGAATTCCTCCTAAACAACACCTTGGAATGAGTTACATCATTTAGGAGGGGAGCTTGATGAAGGTACGAGGACGGTCGATTCAACGCCAACGATGTCCGATACATCAAAGTTCCTGATGTCCTCAGCGAATTCTTTGCTTTGCATATACCGCCGAGCGACCTCGCCGGGTTCTTCGCCCGCCGCGTAGGAGGCCAGCCCGAAGAGCCGTGGCTCGGCATCCTCCCTAGCGGTCCAGAAGCCGTGGGCCTCAATCCCGAAGAGCGGAAAGCTGCTGAGATAAAGGGGATAAATCTGATTCAGGTAGAAATCGAGCGCGTCTTTCGTGCGCAGTTTGTACACCCGAAGTTCAAAAGTTCTCATTGTCATCTCCTATTGCGTAGACTTGGGCTAAGAATTTTATTGGTCGCTCAAGCAACTCACGGTCGCCATTTTTCAGAGTGTCGGCGATGTCCGTCTTCTCCGAGGCTTACATCCGCTGCGCTTGCGCGTTCACGGGCGTTCGTGTCGGATTACTAGCTGTTGGCGATGGCCACGGCCTTTTGAAGATATTCATCGCTGGAAAGTTGAGCGACCATGAAAGCGGCCAGGTCGGCACGAGTCAGCTTATGAGCAATCTCTCCAGAGTCAGCAGAGAAGACGTGAATGTTTCCCGTACCTGGATCATCGGTGAGAAAGGGCAGGCGAACTATAATCCAGTCGAGGCCACTTGCATCCACAATCGCCTCCATAGCCGCTTTGTCCTTCATCTCGCTCCGCAGAAGTGTCGACAGGAACAGGCGTTCATACCAGTTCGTATTCGCCACGCTCTCTCCTGCGCCAATCACGGAAATGACCACGAGGCGGCGAACTCCGCTGGACTGCATAGAGGCAATGATGGTCGCGGCGGCGCTTGCTTCAAGCGTGGTGGTCTTGAACGAAAGCTTGCCGCCTATCGTGTCGATCACGGCATCTTGCCCGAGCATGGCCGAATCCATTGCGGACCGGTCCCGAGCATCGCCCTCGATAACGCGCACGTTTGAGTCTGGTAAATAGCCCTCAGCCTTGTGGACAAAGGCGGTGACATCATGACCGGCGGCCAGGGCTTTCTCAACAACAGCCCTACCGCTCTTCCCTGCAGCTCCAATAACCAGAACTTTCATCGAATGGATCTTCCACTTTCATGTTTGCGTTTCAACAGACGACTGCGCCGATCGTTATATGCCGCCAAGCGTGAGATTCCGCAACGGGAAGAAACTCGACATGCGGAACAAGAATGGCCCAGAAGCATCTCTCTCAAATGACATGGATCAAGAAAAGGCTAACGACAAGCTCAACAGCGAAGGTTAAGCCATGAACTGAGAACGCTGTAGACTTCGACCCGCCCGACGCCAGAACGTTTAACATGTCGCCAAAAGGGATGATGGCAAAGACGAGTAGAGCTAAGCCTACCGTCCGCGTGTCCGTGGTCGCCATCAACGTCAGCACAACCAATCCAGAGACGACGTCCCGAATTCCTTTTAGGCGAAGCCAGGCACGAGTGTCAGCATCGGGTGCAGGCGGCTTTAGACCGAATGATCCTGTCATTTGGGCGGGAGATATAACGTAGAAACAGCCGATGACAATGATCGCCAAAGCCAGGAGACCAGCTAGATAAAGCGGGATAACGTTATGCATGAATGGTTGTCCTTATAGAAAATATGTCCGTGGATTGCCTAAGCCGGGCGAAGGTCAGGTGAGGCTCGATGCACTCGCAATCGGCATCGTGCGCCTAATGTAAGATCGACGCCCTATCTCGATTGCGATGCCCGCAAGCGTAATGGCCACGAGGACGATCTCAGGTTTGACCAGAGGCATACTTTGTTGGACACTTGAGTCAATCTCCATACCGTAGATACGAACAAGCAAAAGAATCCCCAGGACCAGAGCCGAGAAGATCAGACCTGTCAACGTTCTGCGACTAGAAAGGAGACAGTAAGCCAGGAACGCAGCACAGCCCAGCGGGAAGCCTGCGAAGGATACGCGGAACACAGTCGGCCCAAGTGAGGATGTAAACGCGATACCCTGCGCGGCGGCGTTGGCCGCAGGATGTGCGAGGGGTTCTAGCGCAATCATGATAAAAATAGCGGCGGACATCAGCACGATAACTTTGCTGACCCAAGGTGCAACTTTCCATAACGTCTTCATCGAGTTCTCCTGCCCCTAAGCCGTCTAGCTGCTGATCCGTTGTGAGTTGAAATCCGGAACAGCAGCCAACGCCTTGAAGGCTTTAGCCGACCTTTAAGCCGAGGGCCTTCGCATAGATGACCGGGTTCGCGTATTCGCGAATTTCCGTAATCTTTCCATCGGAGATGCTGAACTTGAAAACGTAGATATTGCGATAGGGCTGCCCGGTCTTTTCCAAAATCAGATCGCCCCGGCCCTCCACAAATACGGTGGCGCCATCGTCAGTGATAAACGTTTTCCGATCCACCATAACGGCTTGCTTGAAGTTGTCGAGTATGGTTTGAAGGTAGCCAAGCACCGCGTCCTTGCCATCAAAAACATGTTCAGGCTCTGTACCTCCAGCCATAGCTAGCGGGATGATCTCCACTGTTTCTTCGGTGAACACTGCGCTAGCAATCGAGACGTCCCGGTCCGACAGGGCGCGAAAGAACTCATCTACTGCGTGCTGACTCGCTGACTTTATATTGGGCATGTCAAACTCTGCTACGCTCCTCAAAGCTTGTTCTCTAGTGCTAACTTTTCTATACACCATTAAAACAAGTAGTAACGCTAACTTGGATGCACGACATTCGGAAACAGTTTCACGATCTGCTAACGTATTGTTGCTTGCTGCGCTATATTTTCTAGTAATAGCAACAAAAATGGCAGTTAACCGAATTGCGGAGCGAAAACAGCGTGACAAGCAGGCCCGCCGAGCACAGATTATCAGTGCCGCACGACGAATCGCGGAGCTTGAAGGGTGGTCCAACGTAACCGTTCGGCGGCTAGCTGACGAAATTTCATACAGCCAACCCGTCTTGTACGCTCATTTCGGAAGCCGCGAAGGAATTCTCGCGGCCGTTGCTGTCGAGGGCTTCGGGGAGATTGGCCTCGCTTTGGAGAAGGCACGGAAACGGGTTAAGGGTGGAAATGCGGTCGAATCGGTCGCGGCCGCATATCTGCAGTTCGCCGCGTCTTCACCAGCACTGTATGAGGTGATGTTTTCACTCAGCCTGAGCGTGCCATTCGATGACGCGGCTACTCCTCCGGAGCTGCGATTCGCGTTTGCCCAACTCCCGGAGCTGTTTCAGGGGCAGGGCTCGAAGCCGGAGGTTCTATCGGAACTGTTATGGGCAAGCCTCCATGGTATCGCCGAGCTCACAAGAACCAAGCGACTCCCGCGCAGCCGTCAGAAAGAGCGCGTGAGGGCACTCGTCGAGCTCTTCACTTTCCCAAGGTGAAGCGGCACAGGTGGTGAAAGCGCGATTACTGTGATAGGCGCGCTCTCGTCTTTTCGCGAATTAGGCGAGATGAGTCCTCACAAACCCGCTTCTCGGGAGGAACGGCTCTGGATTGACGCCAAATCGCCAAACACTCAGCGAAAGACTCCCGAGGCCGTACTGCGGAAACGAAGGATGCTGTTGAAAAACTCGGTTTTCAGAGTTCCCGCGATTCGCGTGTCGATCAGCGACGCGATTAGACCAATATGAGCGATCGCGGACCGCGGGGTTAGATATTTAAATTCCCCTGGAATTAGCGATTTGAAACAAAGCAGAGTTTTTCAGCAGCATCGTAGAATAGGTTTTTGCAACAAATCGGCGAACCCTGTTTCATAAGTAGGCATGACTCCGCCATCGATCCGGAGATCAACACCAGTGATATAACCCGATAGGGGACTACAGAGAAAAATAACGGCATTTGCAATGTCGTCAGCTTTTCCGATTTTTCCCAACGGCACCTGAGCGACATGAGGCAGCACCGCTCGTTCGATCACAGGCCAATCTGCCTCTCTATCAGCCCACCCGTTAGTAGCGGGCCATCGTGCAGCGTTAATTTAGCCTGCTACGCGATTAGCACGCTTGCTATCTCGCCCGTGGACAACCACCGCCACACCTTATAGGATTGCCAACGCTCGTACGATCGACTCGCCGATACCTGTGCTGCTTCCGGTAACCAATGCGCGTTTGCCACACAACTTCAATTCCACGATAAACTCTCCTAGCACATCAACCGATGCGCGCAAGGGGTAGGGCGTCGTCAGATAGGCACTTTTCAGTAAGCTTCCCGTTCCTCGACTTACAGCATAAGTGACAAGTCGCCCTTAGCGCTCGCTCACAAGCGTATTGCCTAAACCACTGATTTGAGCACCAGGAAAACGGTGAGTTTTCGTAAGCGCCAACGACGAGAGAGCGACTGTTCACGCCGCTGAATTCTTGACCCGTTCTTCTGCGGATGATCTCCCATAGAATTGAGACGAACCAGCGTAACTGTTTGCGCATAGTGAATATGGCAGCGGCTTCCTGAAAGTGGGGATGCGCGGTCAGTATCGGATAGTCTACAGTTTGGCGAAACGGTGACTACATCTCTTTTAGGTACTCATGCACGAACTGGACCGCCATTGCGCCCTCGCCGACCGCCGAGGCAACTCGCTTTACTGACTCAGAGCGTACGTCTCCCGCTGCGAAGACTCCTGGACGGCTGGTTTCGAGCAGGAAGGGCGATCGCGCCAGGCCCCAAGATCGCGACTTCGCGAGGGCTGCTCCCGTCCGGACAAATCCCTTCGCATCGAGTTCAATCTCCGAAGGCAGCCAATCCGTTCGGGGTGTAGCGCCAATGAAACTGAAGACCGCTGGAGTTTCTATTGTTCGCTGCTGCCCGGTCTTGTTGTTTGCCATCTCAACAGACTTGAGATGGCCGTTTCCCAGCATCTGCTGGATCACGGTGCTGCAGAGCAGCTCAATATTAATGGTCTGTTCGATCCGGTGGACCAGGTAACTCGACATGTTCTTGTTCAGGTCATCCCCCCGAATGAGTAGCAGAACGCGGCTGGCGTGACCCGCTAGAAACACAGCCGCCTGCCCCGCCGAGTTCCCGCCTCCTACGACAATCACCGGACACCCACGGCAGAGCAGCGCTTCGGCTGTGCTTGCCGCGTAGTAGAGTCCTCTTCCTTCGAATTGCTCAACGCCCTCCACATCCAGCCGCCGATACTGAGCACCCGTTGCAATCAGCAGGCACTTGGCAATCACAGGTTCGGTGCCACTAGCGTCGAGAGTCGCATACCCGTTCTGGAATGATAAACGAGTAGCCGCTGTCGGGATGGAGAGGTGCGCGCCGAATTTGTTCGCCTGGAGGGTCGCACGATCAGTCAGTTCGGCACCAGTCAGCCCGGTGGGAAAGCCCAGATAGTTTTCAATTCGCATGCTGCTGCCCGCCTGCCCGCCCGGAGCCGTAGCATCTAAGACGGCCGTGTTCAGCCCTTCTGAGGCGCCGTAAACCGCCGCCGCCAAACCGGCCGGGCCCGCCCCCACAACGAGCAGGTCAAACACAGTCTGCTCCAGCGGCTGATGGATGCCTATTTCATTTGCTAGGCTCTGGTTCGACGGATTGCGCAAAAGCACCATATGAGCGCAGGCCACCACCGGTGTGTCGGCTTCGGTCACGCCGAAATCTTTCAGCATCTGGTCCACCTGTGGATCCGTCTCCAAATCCACCCAGGTGAAAAGCACACGATTCCGGGTAAGAAAATCGCGCACGCGAAATGTGTCCTTGGAATAGCGTGACCCGATCACACGCAGTCCGATAAAGTCTGGCGACTCGCGCATTAACTGTCGACGAGCGATAAAGGCCTGGAGGATAATATCGCTCAAGCCGGGACACTGATTCAGAACATGCCGTAAAGCTTCTCCTGAGACCACATACACTTGACAGTCTCCCCGGGCAATGGCTGTGCTCATGGCAGGCGTGCCTGTCAGATGTGAGATGTCGCCTGTGAACTGGCCTTCCCCATGCACAGTGAGCGTCTTGGGGTCGTCTCCGGAGTAGTCGACAATTTCAATCTCACCTGATTTAACAACGAAGAACTTGAACAAACGGTCACCGGTGTGGACGAGGATCTCACCGTCTCGGTATCGTTTCGGAGTTATGGTTGCACAGTTGGCTAGCTGGCTGATCTGGTCCGCATCCAGGACCGGAAATGCTATGGACTGGAGAGTATGTTCAGCCATGGCGGACTCGTTCACTCCCGCTCCCCGAACACCTTGGCGTAGCTCTTGCTGTAACAAGAGAAACGATCTTTCTGGCGGATAAATACCCGCACAGGATATTTCTTTGGGGACAAGATCTTGAGTGTTTCGTTTCCGGTACTTCCGATCGCGCCGGTGGCGAGTATTTTTTGTTGTAACATGCTGCCGTTCTCCTTTATCGGCACCTCTCCAAGCCTGACCGCTGTAACATACGTGAAATCGATGCTCGGCGCGTTCTTTGGGCGCATGAGCTCGGGGGCCTTGCTTTCGCAATTCGCCGCTAACTAAGAAGCAGGCCGTTAGCCAAAGCCGAAATTTGAATGTTTCAGGTTCAACCGCCAAGCCCTCTGTACTAACCGGCGGCGGCGGTAAGAAGAAAATCAATCTGCGTATCTCTAGGCTTCAAGCGTTGGTTAATCTGAGCAATATCTTCTTACCCTCCGATGACCCGCCGTCAGCCATAGTGATCGCTTCCTGAAATTGCTCCAACGGGATGCTCGTTGTCGGAGGGAGTGTCAGGCGTGATTCACCGATCATGCTCAAGAGATCCGTCAGGACGTTAGTTACATTGTCTATGGGCGAAGTTTCGAGCCACCTCGGGAGCCACCAGCCTCGCACGGTGGCTGCCGAATAAATGAGCTTTGGGCTGAAGACAGGCATGAGAAAGTTCGCGGGATCAGTCTGCCGGTGACTCGACAACGCGCCGAATTGCACCAGCATGCCTGTAGGTGCAAGATTCCGAACGATCTCCCCGCCTACTTCGCCGGCAACACAGTCGATCGCGTAATCTATTCCCTTTCCATCTGTGATCTCCTGCAGGCGACTTCGAAGATCTTCGTCCTCCGTACAGACGACCTCATTGCCACCCAGAGCGTGAATGATCTCGGCTTGTGCGCGCCGGTGAATCACATTGATGGTGCGAAATCCGTAAATTTTGGAAAGCTGCAGAACCAGTCTGCCCACGCTGGACGCCGCGGCTGTTTGCAGGAGCCACTTTCCCTCCTTGAGCTGCTGGATGGATTGTGTTAGAGCCCATGCGGTGAGCGGGTTTTGATAACTCGTCGCGGCAGTCTCGTCCGTGATGGAACCTGGCACCGGGACAACATTGGACGCCTTGCAGATGGCCCTCTCGCGCCATAGATTCCACGTTCCGATACAGATGACGCGATCGCCAACGTGTACGGCAGTGACGCCCGCTCCAATCTCAAGAACTATTCCGACTCCCTCCGCACCGGGACTGGCAGGCAGACCTGGCTGATAGCCGTAGCGGCCACGAATCATGTGCAGGTCTGAAGGGTTAACCGGGCTGAAGAGCATTTGCAGCAGCACCTCGTCCGGAGCGGGCTTAACCTCTTCGATCTCTTTGAGTCGCAAGACGTCGCCGGGATCACCGACCGTACTAAACATGAGTGCTTTCACTTGTTGCTCTCTCGCTTCTTAAGTCAGGCAAATCCCATTAGGATTGGGAGTACGACATCGTCCAGATGGCCGGTTTATCGGGCTGATACTCATTTCCTTCCCAGGGGCTACCGCAGATATGTAGGTAAGCGTAGGGCGTATCGGCGAACATCATCCACGCTCCTTTGTCCCGAAGCGTCGTTGGAAGACCATAGATGGCAGCGTTGAACGGCCATAGAATCATCCAGTGCGGCCCAATGGGAATGGCCGGACTTGTTTTGTCAAAAGGATTGGTGTTGCTGCGCTGCGTAGCCCCGCAAAGCATATACGCCATTCCGGGAACCGTGTTCGTGGGCTTTGGCTTCTTTGCTTTCACATCGGCGAACCATCGCATCGCGACTGGATCTGCGCACATGGGTGGGTCGCCGACCTTGTTCTCATCTCCAGGCAGGCATATCCACTTGTTTGTCCCCTGGAACAGAATCGTCATCTTGCCGTGAGCATCTACTTCGGCTACAGTCGCGTCTTTCGTGATTGAAGCCGGCCCCGATAGACGAGCACGTCGAATCTTGACGTTCAGCGCCTCATCTCTTTGCGTTTCCCTTTGTACATCAGCGGCGCACGACGTCCCCGATCCTACTGCAAGCGTCATTCCCGCAAGAGCTGCACGCCTGCTAAAGGACCGGCGAGAGACTCCGTCATTCATACCAACAGCTCGCTCATTCAATGTGGATGTCGGACCCTGAATTACATTGCTCACATTGTTCATATCGTCTCCTCGTTAGCACTGTTAAGACTCTCCGGTTTGGATGGGTGAGTCCACTTGATCACCTGTCAAGGAGCGGGTACATAAAGGCGCTTTGACAGCTAGACCGTTTGCAGGGCAAGCGGAGCAGCTGAGGGCTCGGCATCTGTGGCTATGCCTGCAAGCTCCTCTTTGTGGGCCAGCAGAAAGTTGTGCAATCCAAGAGGTGGCTGACCGCCTACCCTCTCGATGACGTCACTTGTTCCCGCGAAGAGCCCATTCTGATGGTCACGCGCGACTTCGGTTAGGTGCTGCCAAAAGAAATCCCCCATCTGAGTTCGTTGAGATTTCCTGAGCGTTGCAACATCGGTTTGCGCATAGTCGATCTTTTTGCCTAGAACGCGGCCCACTTCCGCGGTGATCTCGGCAAAGGTGAACTCTTTCTCACCGTAGAGCGGATAAATCTTGCCCTTGTGCTCTTCAGGAGATACGAGGATGTTGGCGATTACGTGAGCCTGATCGATCGCAGCGACCGGCGCGTGTCGCCCTGTCCCAAACGGAAGGAGGAGTTTCCCGGATTTGTAGGATGCCGCCCAACGAAGAGACCACTCAGCAAAAAAGGTCGGCCTCAAATGAGTGATCGGCACTCCGGACCAATCAAAGACACGTTCCGCCAGCCAGTGATCCTGTGCGGCGTGGCTCTTGGCTTCACGGCGGGCGGAGATTTGCGACATGTTCACAATCGCAGTTAGTTCAACTTCCTTCGCTACTTGAGCGAAATAGGCAGTGGCCTGGAGAATGCCAGGCACGATGGGGTAAACAAAGTATGCCGAATAGATAGCTTCGAGACCCGTACGCACTGACTCGAAGTCGAGCAAGTCTCCCGTGATGACCTCCGCACCGAGCTCACGTAGCGCTTGCGCACGTGCGTCTTCGCCGTGAACGAGGGCTCGTACTTCCTTCTTCTTTTCGAGCAGAAGCTTCACAACTGCGCTTCCAGTTGCCCCAGTTGCACCTGTAACCAAATACTTTCTATTTGCCATCGTCCGTCCTCCCTGAGCTTGATCTACGCCGGGCTAAGCTGCTGCCGACGTAATTAGCGACTCGATTTTGGTGTCCAGATCTCGCGCGATCAAAGACGCATTTGCATTTTTGTAAGGGGCAAGAAGACCAGTCATCTCGTCGTACGAAACATGAACCCCATCCGATCGTTCATCTATTAAGATTGTGACGGGCGCGTAAGAACCAGCGTCGGGCACCAACTCTACTATTTGCGCCATGATTACGGGATTTCCTAAAATCAGGCGAACGCTTTGGGGAGCATTTCCGTTGTGCTTTCGTCGCAAGACGTCCCCCTGGTCAAAACGAATGAACTCCATAAACCCTGATGAACCAACAACCGCCCCGATCAGCATCTCGAAATCTTCGTAGGTTGTGGTTCGCTCCATTACGAGTTGCAGGGCAGCAAAGTAGGGCTGCCTCACGGCTACGTGAAGGTGGGATACAACGTCTTCGAATGTCTTGGAAGAAGTGACGTTGAAGCGCGTGACACTGAATTGCGTACTGGACATCTATTTCCTTTCTTTGCAAATGTTCACTACGGTCCGATCTGCTCGTGACCTTACTTGTTGCTTAACGTCTCCGCAGCCATTTCGATGAACTCGGCGACTCTTTCAGGTGCCGCCAGCATGGCAACATGACTGGTTGGGACGGCAATGATGGTTGCATGCATCCTCAGCGCTTCCATTTCTTCGAGTTGCGGTGAGACGGTACGATCGTCTTCGGCGATAACGAACCAATCCGGCTTGTTCTTCCAAGCTGGGTTCGTCGCGGTAGCGGCCAAGGCAGCTCCTGCCGTGGGTATTTGGGTCGCCGTCAAGATGTCTTTTTCTCTGTCTGACAGATCTTGAGCAAAGTCCCGTGCAACGACCTGCGGCGTGAGTTCGAAAAATCCGAATTGATCAGGCTTGAGTGTGGCACCGGCAGGAGTGGGATTCGCGGTGGCCAGCGATAGCGAGGATTCGCCCTCGTCCGGAGCAAAAGCCGAAACGAAGACAAGCCCGACAACTTGTGCATTGTTCCCGGCTTCGGTAATGACTGCGCCACCGTAGGAGTGCCCGACTAGCAACACAGGACCCTTCACCAGAGCGATTGCGCGTTCGGTAGTCGCCACGTCATCGGCCAGAGAAGTTAATGGAATCTGGACCGCAACGACATGCAAACCCGCCTCTGTCAGGCGAGGAATAATCTTTGACCAACTGGAGCCATCCGCCCAGGCTCCATGCACAAGCAGGACATTCTTAACGGCATGTTGACTGGAGGTGGCCTGAGCGGATACAACCGTAGGGAGGCTTGTAGCGAGGCCTGTAGCGAGTAACCCAATACTTGCCAGGTGAGCGAGATGGTGAAATGAGTATGAAAGCTTCATGCGTTATCTTTTCTGAGGAGCTGCGGTGTAAATCAAGCTCTTCAACCCATAACCATGCACTGTGATGGCCGTTTCTAAGTCCATGAAAGATCTGAGGACTGCGGCTGATTCGATGCCCATTTCTCAGAATATTCCGCGTTCTCGGCAGGCCCCGACAAACTGTGCAGTAAAGTGTCAAACCGGTTCCCAGCAAGCAGGGACAGTGCGCACAGCGTCCGCTATCGCACAGCATCTCGCGTTCAGCCAGACCTTGACTCTGCTCGTAACCGAAATCTAGTGAATGACCGCAGTCTGCTCTTCGAAGTGCTCGCGCCTCATCCATTCGCGAACATAGCGCGGGCAGTGGAGCAGTTCGACGCCCTGTCGCTCACAGACATTCAAAAATCGCACTACCTCGACATCGACCAGCGTTACCTCGTCTAGGTCCAGCACAGAATTAGGGCGTTCGAGTTGTTTTCTCAATTCGGCCAGATGCTCCGATTGCAGTCGGCCAATCAACCGAATGATGGTCGCTTGTCCGTCCGAATTCTTTTCGATCATTAACATTGAGGAACTCTCTACTAGCTAAAGCAACGCGAGGTCCTTTCGTAACAAATTGATTTCATAGCCTCGAGTAGCGGAAGATGCTGATTTCTCAGAAGCCGGTTCCGTCTTATCGGCCTTAACGCGTCAAACGCGAGTTGAGACTGCCCCGGGCAACAGCGATGTCGCTAGTGCGTTTTGAAGCGCCGCTTGCTGATACTTAAGCTGGCGATCCGCGAGTCGAGGGTCTGGCGCGGCATTCCTAATTTGGCGGCTGCACCGTTTGGTCCCGAGACCTGACCGTTGCACTCGATCAGAGCAGATTCGATCAATTGTCTTTCGCGATCCTCAAGGGTGATTGCCAAGGCGCCGTTCGACAGGGGGCTGTCCGCTGGGAAGAGCGTTGGCGGAACATCTCGTTTCAGCCAAGCCTCATCGATTTCGAATACGTCGTTATCGCAGAGGAGAACAGACCGCTCCACTAAATTTTGCAATTCGCGAATGTTTCCAGGCCAATCATACGCTTCAAGCAAATCCAAAGTCTTCTTGGAGACTGTTGTAATTCGCTTACCAGCGTTCTTGGCATAGCGCTGAACCAGGTATTCGAGAAGGACAGGAATGTCATCGAGTCGCTCCCGGAGGGAGGGTACCTGGATCGGAAAAACATTCAGCCGATAGAAAAGGTCTTGTCGGAACGTGCCAACGGCAACGTCAGCTTTCAAATTCCGATTGGAAGCCGCGACGACTCGTACGTTGACACGAATTGGATGACTGCTTCCGACGCGCTCAAATTCACGCTCCTGGAGCACTCTCAGCAAAGCGATTTGAGTCTCGGCAGGAAGATCACCAATCTCGTCCAGGAAGATTGTGCCGCCGTCTGCCGCTTCGAAACGCCCAAGACGCCGCTGCACGGCCCCGGTAAACGCGCCTTTCTCGTGTCCGAAGAGCTCGGACGCGATCAAGGAGGCCGGAATGGCCGCGCAATTTACGCGTATAAAGGCCTTAGTCGAACGGTTCGACATTCGATGGATAGCGCGGGCCACCAGTTCTTTGCCCGTGCCGGTTTCGCCGAGAATAAGAACGGTGGAGTCAGAGGGCGCTACCCTCTCCACGTTTGTGAGCACCTTTCGCAATGCGGCCGAGGACCCGATGATCTCCTCGAACATCGAAGAGCGGATAATATCTTCACGCAGCGCGAAGTTCTCGTTTCTTGTCCTCTCCTCGACCTGCTTTCGATCGTCTATGTCGAATCCGGCCGCGTACCAGCGCATAGGACGGCCCTGCGCGTCCAGCAAAGCGCTATAACGAATGAGAAACCAGCGGTACACTCCATCGTGGCGCCGCATTCGTTGTTCGTTTTCAAAGGGAAGCCCGTGCAGAAGCGCTTGCTTGCGTTCCTCTTGCAACCTCTCCACGTCTTCTGGATGAAACACCCGATTACGGAAGTCTTCCTCCTTTAAGTTTTCGGGCGAGAGTCCGGTGTACTGCAGCAGAAATGTATTCGCGTGTAAAGCCCTTCCATCCGGTCTCAAGAATAGAACGAGTTGCGCGATCGTATCGACGATCTGCTCCAACTCTGTTTCGCTCTGCCGAAGCTTTTCCTCCGTCCGCTTACGGTCTTCAATGTCGGTATTGCTTCCATACCAATTGACAATGGTTCCTTGCTCGTCGCGGTTCGGGACGGCCCGGATAAGAAACCAGCGATATTCTCCATCGAAGCGGCGGATACGTGCTTCCATCTCGCCTGGCTGTCCAGAAACGAGGATTCGGTGCCAGTCCTTTTGTAATGGCCCTAAGTCGTCCGGGTGAACAACGCCGCTCCATCCCGACCCGAGTGCATCCTCCGGAGCCAGACCGGTGTATTCATGCCATCTCTGATTCAGGAAATCCTTGGCGCCATCCGGCGAACAGCTCCATGCAAAAGCCGGGATCATATCGATTAGAGTTTGGAGGCGGTTTCCCCGCCCTTGTGACTCTTCGAGCAATTTCCTCAGGTCCGGCGCTGTATTCTGCTCGCAAGTTCGATCCATGGGGCAACTACTTGATTGAATCACGCAGTCGCCGCCAAAAGCGCAGCTAGTTCGCCGTGGCAGCTGCCCGCGCGATCCAACAGCCGTTCTCGCCGTCTTGCTGTGTTTTCGGAAAGAGCCGAGATATCAGCGGCAATTTTTGCTGAATAGTCAATCACATCAACGATTTGGGAATGGCACTCCGCTTGCACCTTAGTTGCGTCGTAAGCGTTCGTTTAGACGTTGCTCATGTTACGTCGGGGCGCACAGAAAAGGATTCACCATGAATACGCTCGCGAATAAAATTGCACTTGTTACAGGTGCCTCCAAAGGCATCGGTGCCGCTATCGCGAAACACCTCGCCGCCGCCGGAGCCACCGTCGTCGTCCATTACTCGACTAGCCAGTCCGGCGCCGATAAGGTCGTAGCTGGGATCACCGCCGCTGGGGGCAAAGCCGAAGCTGTTCAGGGTGACTTCTCAAAACCGCAAGACATCACGCGGGCCCTCGATGAGATCAAGCAGAAGTACGGCAAGATTGACATCCTGGTCAACAATGCCGGCGTTTATGCGTTCGCACCAATCGAAAGCGTCACTGTGGAAGAGTTTAGCCGCCATTTCAACACCAACGTCCTCGGCTTACTGCTCGTCACGAAAGCCGCCCTCCCGCTCTTTCCTGAGACGGGTGGAAGCATTATCAACCTTAGTTCCGTCGTCAGCACGATGGCCCCTCCGACTGCTTCCGTTTACGCCGGATCCAAAGGCGCCGTCGACTCAATTACGAAAAGTCTGGCCAAGGAACTCGGTGGGCGGAAGATTCGCGTCAACGCAGTAAACCCGGGCCTAGTCATAACTGAAGGACTTCATACTGCGGGGATGGCCGGTAATTCATTCGAGGACCAAATGGTGGCGATGACGCCGCTCGGTCGCGCGGGTCTCCCGGACGACATTGCGTTGCCTGTCGTTTTCCTGGCGTCCGATGATGCCCGTTGGATCACCGGAGTAAGCCTCCTTGTCTCCGGTGGCGCAGGGATTTAGCTCCAACAATCAGTCCGGGGCTAGGCACTCAGGCCTTACCCAAACAAACGTCGGTGAATTTCAAAGGAGTACAAAACATGTCAGCACTAATGGGAAAAGTAGCAGTCATCACAGGCGGCAGCAGCGGTATCGGCTTTGCTACGGCGAAGCGCTTCGTCAAGGAGGGTGCTTATGTCTTCATTACAGGCCGCCGCCAGGCTGAGCTCGATAAGGCAATGGCCGAAATCGGGAACAATGTCACCACTATCAAGGGCGATGTTTCCAATTTCGGCGACCTCGACAAACTCTACGCGGAGATAGCTGCAAAAAAGGGCAAAATCGACATTCTATTTGCCAACGCCGGGTTTGTTGAAAGGCTGCCCATGGCTGCTGTCACACTAGAGCACTTTGACAAAACCTTTAACATCAATGCTCGGGGCGTCTTCTTCACTGTCCAGAAGGCTCTGCCGTATCTGAATGACGGCGCTTCCATCATTCTCACGGGCTCCGGAGTATGGGTAAAAGGAATCCCTGCCTACGGTACCTATGCTGCTACCAAGGCTGCGCTTCGGTCGTTCGTTCGCACCTGGACAACTGAGTTGAAGGATCGCAAGATCCGCGTGAATATCATCAGCCCGGGAGCCGTTGAAACACCCATCATTGATGGTCAGTTCGACTCCAAAGAAGCCGCTGATGAAGCCCGCCAGTACTTCTCCTCCATCACGCCTCTGGGCCGCCTAGGCCGCCCAGAAGAAATTGCCGCCGCTGCGCTCTTCCTTGCCTCTGATGAGAGCAGTTACATCGCAGGCATCGACCTTCCGATCGACGGCGGGAGTACAGCGGTCTGATTCGCCCCTAACTCGACCGCAACCTTACATGGACGGCCCGAATCAGGGCAGTCCCAATCTCCAGCAACACTTCTCAAGGAAAACAGACATGGGCAACTACACCCCTCAAACGGCACCTACCCAATTCGTAGAGGCCAATAGCATCCGCTTCGCCTACCGTCGTTTCGGCAAGAAAGAGGGCGTTCCTCTCGTCTTCAATCCACATATTCTCGGCAATCTCGACAGCTGGGATCCGGCGGTTACCGAGGGTCTTGCTCAAAGCCGTGAGGTCATACTATTTAACAACGCGGGTGTGGCTAGTTCGAGCGGCGAGGTTCCTCAGACCTTCGCCGAGATGGCGAAGAACGCGGCGGCGTTCATCACCGCGCTCGGCCTCACCAAGGTCGACATCCTGGGTTTCTCGATAGGATCAATGATTGCGCAGATGATCGCTCACGACCGGCCAGACCTGGTTCGTAAGCTGGTGATCGTGGGCAGTGGACCTCGCAACGGAGACAGCATTCCGCTCACACCAGAGTCGCAACAAATCTTCACGGCCAAATACGGGAACCTCGACGATTTCTGGATCGATGGCTTCTTCACACCATCGCCCGCAAGCCAGGCGGCAGGTAAAGCGTTTCTGAAACGCAGGGATGCGCGCGTGGAGAATCGAGACATTCCCATCAATGACAAGGTCCAGCCGGCTCAGTTCGCCGCACTTCAAGAGTGGAGCAAGCCTGTCGGTGAACGCTTCGCCTATCTGAAGGACATCAAGATGCCGGTCCTGATCGTCGGTGGTAAGTCCGACATCATCTTTTACACGATTAACTCGTTCTACCTTCAGCAGAATTTGCCCAATGCTCAATTGATTCTTTACCCAGACGCGGCTCACGGTTCTCTATTCCAGTATCCAGAGTTATTCGTCGAACACACCAGCATGTTTCTTCGCGGCTAGGTGGAAGGCTGCTCGACCTCGGGTCGAAGCCGCGTTCGCAACTCACCGGCACAAAAGGCAAGCAAAATAACCAGCTATGCTCACAAGGGCAGCAGATCGATCTCCAAGAAAGGGAGAATGACTCGTAGGAATCTTTTTTCGCAGGGGGGCAGTCTGCTTGCCGCCGGAATCGTTACAGCCGCAAAGCCCGATTCTGGAATTAGGAATATGCAGGTGCCGCTCACGACCATCCATCGCATCGAAGCTGACGGAGTAAAGATCTTTTATCGGGAAGCGGGTGCGCCGGACGCGCCAACTGTGCTCCTGCTCCATGGCTTTCCCACCTCATCAGTCCAATACCGCGAATTGATTCCGCGCCTCGCCGATCAGTACCGGGTCATCGCACCGGATCTTCCAGGTTTCGGGTTCACAGAAGTTCCTCCCGAACGCGGATATAAGTATTCGTTCGACTCGCTGGCGCAGACCATGCTCGTTTTTACAAACACGTTACAACTAAAGCGCTATGCGCTGTATGTTTTCGACTACGGCGCCCCTACGGGCTTCCGTCTCGCGATGTACCGCCCCGAGCGCATCACTGCGATCGTTTCGCAAAACGGGAATGCTTATGAAGAAGGACTTGGAGATGCATGGGCTCCCATCCAGCGTTATTGGAGGGAACCTTCCTCCGAAAATCGAGACGCAGTGCGTCGAGCGCTTGACCCGGCCGGTTTGCGTTCGCAGTACACCGCCGGAGTACCGTACCCAGAGCGGATCGATCCTATGGGTTACACTCTCGACGCGGCTATGATTGGACGACCTGGCAATATGGAGATCCAACTAGACCTGTTTCTCGATTACGCGAACAATATCAGGCTTTATCCATCCTTCCAGGAATACTTCCGGAAATCGAAACCTCCGCTGCTTGCAATCTGGGGCAGGCACGATCCGTTCTTTATTCCTGCAGGCGCGGAGGCTTTCAGGCGTGACAATCCAAGCGCAGTGGTTCAATTCCTGGACACGGGACATTTCGCTCTCGAGACGCACGTTCAAGAGATCCCTTCGGCTGTTAAGCAGTTCCTCAATTCAAAAGAGAAGGGAACTTTGTGAAGCAAGCCCCCGCAGAGCAGTATGAACTTGTGGTCCTGGGAAGTGGTGAAGGATCCAAGTACGTTGCCTGGACCCTCGCTAGGGAGGGAATGCGCGTAGCCGTAGTCGAGCAAAGTATATCGGTGATTCCTGTCCCAACATCGCCTGTCTTCCGAGTAAGAACATGATTCATAGCGCGAAAGTCGCATCCTACTTTCGCAGAAGCGAAGAGTTCGGAATCAACAAAGACTCTTTCACGGTCAACATGCCGGCGGTACGTGACCGCAAACGCAAGATGGTCGCTGGGCTGGTCGACATGCATTTGGAGAATTTCCAAAAAAGCGGGTCGGAACTGGTTTTAGGGTCCGGGCGTTTTGTCGGGCCCAAAACTCTTGAGGTTTCGATGCCCGATGGAACAAGCCGTCGGATCGTTGGAAGCAAGGTCATCATCGGCACAGGGACGCGCGCTACTTGGGAGCCCATTCCCGGTCTCGCCGAATCGAGGCCGCTGACACACGTCGAGGCGCTGGAACTAAATGAGATTCCGGAACATCTCCTGGTTTTGGGAGGCGGGTATGTGGGGCTAGAGCTGGCGCAGGCTATTCGCCGGTTTGGCAGCCGCGTTACCGTGATAGATCGCAACAGCCGCTTGGCCCACAGAGAAGATAACGATGTCTCTGACGGCTTGCGTGCTCTCTTCCAAGAGGAAGGAATCGAGCTTGTCCTGAATGCGCGACTTTCCAGCGTTTCAGGAGAGTCCGGCCAAGCAGTAAAGCTCATGATTAAGTTGGAGGGATCGGAAAGAATCGTCGAGGGCACACATCTTTTGGTCGCCACCGGCCGCACTCCCAATACGGAAGATATCGGCCTGAAGCTAGCTGGGGTCGAGCTGACGGACCGGGGATACATCAAAGTCAACGAGCGGCTGGAGACCACATCTCCTGGCGTCTGGGCCATCGGGGACTGTGCCGGTAGTCCTCAGTTCACGCACATCGCTTTCGATGACTTTCGCGTCATTCGTGAGAATCTTGCGGGCGGCAACCGCGTTACGACAGGACGCCAGGTTCCATTCTGCCTGTTCACTGACCCGGAGCTAGCGCGTATCGGCTTGAGCGAGAACAAAGCCAAAGCGAAGGGAGTCGTATACAAGCTTGCCAAAATCCCAATGAGTTCGGTGTTGCGCACGCGCACACTTTCCGAAACCCGCGGCTTCATGAAAGCGCTGATCGACCCGGAGCGCGACCAGATTCTTGGGTTTACAGCATTTGGGGTCGGGGCTGGAGAAATTATGGGGGCAGTCCAGATTGCGATGATCGCTCAACTTCCTTATACCGCCTTGCGCGATGCCGTGCTCACTCATCCTACGCTGCTGGAGGGACTTGTAGGGCTGTTCTCAAGCGCGCCTCAAGCAGCTAAGACAGTCGGGCAATGATCACAACCGTAGCGACAGACTCGCAATCGCTCAGAGTTTTATTACGTATTACAGTCATCGCGCTTTCACCACCTGTGCCGTTTCATCTTGGGAAATTGAAAAGCTCGACGATCGCCCTCACGCGCTCTTTCTGACGGCTGCGCGGAAATCGCTTGGTTCTTGTGAACTCGGCGATACCATGGAGGCTCGCCCAAAACAGTTCCGATATAACCTCTGACTTCAAGCCCTGCCCCTGAAATAACTCCAGGAGTTGGGAAAACGCGAATCGCATCTCCGGAGGAGTAGCCGCAGCATCGAATGGAACGCTCAGGCTGAGCGAAAACATCACTTCATACAGTGCTGGTGAGGACGCGGCGAACTCCAGATATGCCATCGCGACCGATGCGACCGTATTTCCCCGCCTAACCCGGTTCCGTGCCTTCTCCAAAGCCAGGCCTATCTCCTGGAAACCCTCGATCGCAACTGCGGCGAGAATTTCTTCGCGGCTTCCAAAGTGAGCGTACAAGACGGGTTGGCTGTATGAAATTTCGTCGGATAGCCGCCGAACGATTATGTTGGAACACCCTTCAAGCTCCGCGATTCGTCGTGCGGCACTGATAATCTGTGCCCGGCGGGCCTGCTTGTCACGCAGTTTTCGTTCCGCAATTCGGTTAACTGCCGGCTTAGTCGCCATTGATAGAAAGTGTAGCGCCGCTAGGATCTTTCCCTAGAGGACTGTGAATCCTTATTTGGATGCTTCGCATCATACATAGCTCCGCTAATATTTCTACAACAAATACAATTTATGCAGACCGCTATCCTTATTTCTCTAGCTGGTCTCCTGGGTTTGGCGATCATTGTCATCGGTTGTCTCTACCTTGTCTCTCCTGAACGAATGACAGGGTCATTCGGTCTTAGGCCACCTGCACCCGATGCTGACACTCGTGCCTGGCTACGCCTTAAAGGAACTCGGGACATCGTATCTGGATTGGTCGTGCTGACACTGATGCTGACCAAGGACACGCGGACGGTAGGCATAGCTCTGCTCGTTCTTGCCATCACCCCTCTGGGCGACATGTCAAACGTTCTGTGGTCGGGCGGGTCGAAGTCGACCGCGTTCTCAGTTCATGGCGTGACCTGCGTGGTAATGCTTGTCGTTGGCCTCTTTTTGATCCATGTCGTTTGAGCAAAATGCCTCCGGCCGTTCTTGTTCCGCATGTCGAGTTTCTTCTCTTCGCGGAACCTCACTCTTAGCGATATATAACGATCAGCGTAGTCGTCTGTCGAAGCGCAAACATGAAAGTGCAGGATCCATTCGATGAAGGTTCTAATTGTTGGAGCCGCGGGGAAGAGCGGTAGGGCTGTTGTCGAGCAAGCCCTGGCCGACGGTCATGATGTCACCGCCTTTGTCCACAAGACGGAGGGCTATTTACCAGACTCAAAGGTGCGCGTTATCGAGGGTGATGCTAGGGACCGATCCGCAATGGATTCGGCCATGCTCGGGCAAGATGCCGTGATCGACACGATAGGCGGCAAGCTTTCGTTCAAGACCACCACGCCTGAAGCAAGTGCCGCCGCGACCATCATTGCCTCTATGCAGTCAAGCGGAGTTCGCCGCCTCGTGGTTATTTCCGTAATTGGGGCAGGAGAGAGCGTGGCGAATACGAACTGGTATGAACGCCTGTCCTGTCGACACTCCTGCGGAGCGAGGTGAAGGACAAAACAGCTATGGAGGCGATTGTGGATGCAAGGGGCCTCGACTGGATTATAGTTCGCCTGCCCTTTCTCAACGATGATCCAGGTACGGGAAACATTCACGTCTTCTCTGCTGACTCTAGAGAGATTGCTCACAAGCTGACTCGTGCCGACCTGGCCGCTTTCATGGTCGCTCAACTTTCCAGCGATGAATATCTTCAGCAAGCCGTGGCTATCGCCAACAGCTAGTAGGCCGACACGAACGCCCGTGAACGCGCAAGCGCAGCGGATGTAAGCCTCGGAGAAAACTGGCATCGCCGGCACTCTGAAAAATGGCGCGACCGTGAGTTGGTTGAAGGACCGGTAAATTCTTAATCCAAGTCTATTTAATAGGAGATGACAATGAGAACAGCGCGCCGTGATGAATAGGTGCTATCGTCGCCACAGAGCATATGATTCTGCCTACGGCAGCATTGACACGGGGAGCACCGATCCCCATCTCGATTCCAGTTGTTGCGATCATAGACGACGATTCAGTCCGTGATTCCGTCAGCAGCCTGATCCGATCTGTTGGCTACAAGACGGCGCTTTTCGCGTCCGCGGAAACATATCTCAATTCGCAAGGTCAAGATAGGGAAAACCCCCAGCTGTTTGATTCTTTGATATCCGAATGAAGGAGCAGATATGACCGTGACCGAGAAAACTATAAAAATCGATTCGTACGCAGTACGAGCGCTTGGAAATGAGAACGTCGATCAGAATGCTTTCTCCGAACTGGAACGTGGAAATGACAGAGTTCACAAAATCATCGGAGAAACCTCGATTCTGCAGCGTGCGTTGGCGCAAGCAAGGATCGTCGCGCCCACAGACTGCACGGTTCTGGTCGAAGGGGAAACGGGCACCGGGAAGGAAGCCATCGCAGAAGAGATCCATAATCTGAGTTCCAGGCGCAACCACTCTTTCGTCAAAGTGAATTGTGCGGCAATTCCATCGGGACTACTTGAAAGTGAGTTGTTCGGACACGAGAGGGGTGCCTTCACGGGAGCCGTTGTTCAAAGAATAGGACGCTTCGAGGCAGCCTCGAGGGGGACGCTCTTTCTGGACGAGGTCGGCGACATTCCTCAAGATCTACAACCGAAACTCCTCCGGGTGCTGCAGGCGCACGAGTTCGAGCGGCTTGGGAGCGTTCGCACGATCCACACAGACGTTCGTATTGTGGCCGCCAGTAATCAAAATTTACAAAAGATGGTCACAGAACGGCGGTTCCGGGCCGATTTGTATTACCGCGTGAGCGTCTTCCCCATCGCATTGCCACCTCTGAGGTGTCGGCGCGAAGACATCCCATTGTTGGTTCGCCATTTTGTAGAGGAGTTCGCACGGCTGCTGAACAAACGAATTGAAATAATCCCTTCCGAAGCGATGGACGCCATGGTCGGCTATCCATGGCCGGGCAACGTGCGGGAATTGCAGAACTTCATCGAGCGTTCGGTGATTCTTTCGCCTGGCCCGGCTCTTAGACCTCCTCCGTTGGCCGAACTCCCGTGCACCGATCAGGAAACACCCCCTGAGCCGACCACGCTCGCGGACGCTGAACGGGCCCACATTCTTCGTACTCTTCAGAAGACCAAGGGGCACCTTTCCAATGCTGCGGATCTTTTGGGTGTTCCCCGCACGACTCTGTTTTATATGATCCGCCGGCTGGGTATTAGCTTGCCACGAAAACAGAAGACAAAGGCAGCCGCGGCAGCCGTTTAGAATGACGGTAGGGATACGACCTCCCGCGTGAACTTCGCGACTCCTCATTTACGCTTGTGCCGCGCGAGAGACTAATGCTTCTATGTCTCGCAGGTCTTGCACAAAGACAAAATAGAACTCGCCCTCGGAATGGACTTTAACAGTCTGGTCGTTATAACCATCGCCGCAACGGTGCAAGCGCGAGCCTGGGATCAGTTGGACGAATTCCCCTAACTTTCCGCGGCGATCATCAACCCGGATCAGCCGGATCGCTGCGATCCGTTTGTGTAGCGTATAACCATGCGAAGGCGGGACGGGGTCGGGAGTAGATAGAACTTCGTCGCTTAGCACTAGTGATAAACCTTTTTCCGATTACGAATGTGAAGGCAAGTCAAGCGCCAGTTGATTGGTTCGCTGCCGCAAGGAGGCATTGGCCTTTGCTTTGGATCCGCGTAGCCTATCCCGGCTTGGCGCCTGTCATTCTTCCGTCGATACCTAGACAATTCGTTTCCATCCATCGACGGATTCGAGGGACCCGTTAAGTTGACCGCCCCTTCCTGGTCGCTCATTTCAAAAGGAATGGGCCCCGGCCCAAACGATTATTCGATTGGCATGGCAGATGCACTTACCTGATGGAGAAAGGAAGTACCGATATGAAAGCGCTTGTCTACAATGGAGCTCGCGACGTGAGCGTGATGAATGTACCGGACGCGAAAATCGAGCGGCCGACCGATGTAGTCGTTAAGATCACCACGACGAATATCTGCGGTTCCGATCTTCATATGTATGAGGGCCGTACCGACATGAAATCGGGCATGGTGCTCGGCCACGAGAACACCGGGGAAGTAGCTGAGATTGGCAATGCTGTCGCCAAAATAAAAGTCGGCGACCGCGTCTCTCTGCCCTTCAACATCGGTTGCGGCTTCTGTAAGAACTGCGAGGCCGGTTTAACTGCATTCTGCCTCACCGTCTACCCAGGAATGGCGGGAGCTGCCTACGGCTTCGCCGGAATGGGACCGTTCAATGGCGGTCAAGCCGAGTATCTCCGCGTTCCCTTCGGCGATTTCAACTGCCTCCGCCTGCCCGAAGATGCTCAGGAAAAGGAAAACGATTACGCGATGCTGTCGGATATCTTTCCGACCGGTTGGCACTGCACGCGATTGGCAGGCCTGCAACCGGGCGAATCCGTGGTCATTTATGGCGCTGGACCGGTAGGGCTGATGGCAGCGCTCTCGGCTATGATTCAGGGAGCCAGCAAGGTCATGGTCGTCGATCGCCATCCGGACAGGCTGGCTTTGGCAAAAAAGATCGGCGCCATTCCCATCGACGATTCGAAAGCATCGCCGGTCGATCAGGTACTAGAGCAGACCCGAGGCGAGGGCGCGGACCGGGGTTGCGAGTGTGTGGGCTACCAGGCGCACGATCCACAAGGGCACGAGCACCCCAATATGACGATGAACGACCTCGTCAAATCTGTGCGGTTCACCGGCGGGATCGGGGTAGTCGGCATCTTTTTACCCCAAGACCCGGGGGGCGCTGACAAACTGGCAAAGGAAGGCGAGATTGCATTCGATATGGGCTTGTTTTGGTTCAAAGGTCAGAAGGTCGGGACCGGCCAAGCCAACATCAAACACTACAACCGTCACCTTCGTAATCTCATTCATACCGGGAGAGCAAAGCCGTCGTGGATTATTTCGCATGAGCTGCCGCTCACCGAAGCGCCGAATGCCTACCAGCATTTTGATGCGCGTGACAACGGCTGGACCAAGGTCGTGCTTAAGCCTGAACTTGCAATGGCTTGAGGCACAGGGCTCGAGCGGCGCCGATTGCGGTTAGCCAAGTAGGGCTGAAATGCCGACGCCGCCCTCAGCCCCGGTGCTTGCAACAGAAGCCGCATCAGTTTTCCGTAGTAACGACAGAGGAGATAAACAATGGAGAATCTCAAAGGATTAAAAGTAGCAATCCTGGTCGAAGAGGGCTTCGAGCAGGTGGAGTTATTGGAACCACGCAAGGCACTCGACGAGGCTGGCGCGAAGACTAGCATTGTATCGCCGAGGAGCAAATCCGTGCGCGCCTGGAAATTCACCGAGTGGGGCGAGACCTTACCGTTCGATGTGCAGCTCGACCGAGCGCGGTCCCAAGATTTCGATGCGTTATTGTTGCCGGGCGGAGTCATGAACCCCGATGCGCTCCGGACACAACCCAAGGCCATTGAGTTCGTCAAGGCATTCTTCGACGAAGGAAAACCCATAGCAGTGATCTGCCACGGGCCTTGGACGATTATCGAGACTGGCGCCGCGCGCGGACGACGGATCGCCTCTTGGCCATCGCTCAAAACAGACCTGCGAAACGCGGGAGCGGAGTGGGTAGATCAAGAAGTCGTGACAGATGGAAACCTGGTATCGAGCCGCAAGCCCGACGATATTCCTGCGTTCAATCAGGGAGTGATTGGGCTGTTCAGCAGGACACTGGAGCAGGCACACGCGCGAGCATGAGGCGGCGTCACCGCGTGAGAAGGCTTCACACGCGATCCCGCAGAGTCCAGGGTTGGGTACATAAGAGAGAAACGTATGCCTAAGAACGCCACCGAGCATTGGATGACTATACAAGAGCGGGCGCGGCCGTATCCGTTCTGAACGGAGATCGCCAGCCACCTTAAAGGCACAAAGGAAAGGAAGGCAGATGTCGACAGAAGCAACTGTTTCGAAGATAAAAACGCTAAATCTGCCGTCAGGGGAGTCAGTTCCTGTTTTGGGCCAGGGCACGTGGGGATTAGGAGAGAACCACGCGAGGCGGCGCGCTGAGATTGCGGCGCTTCACCTTGGATTAGATCTCGGGATGACGCTTATCGACACCGCGGAGATGTACGGCGAGGGTGCTTCGGAAGAGTTGATAGGAGAGGCGATCGATGGCCGTCGTGCAAAGGTGTTTCTGGTGAGCAAAGTTTATCCGCATAATGCCACGCGGAGGGGTGCTCTCCAGGCGTGCGAGCGCAGCCTCAACAGACTCAAAACAGATTACCTCGACCTCTATCTCCTGCACTGGCTTGGCTCAGTGCCGTTAGCAGAGACGCTCGAAGCGTTTCAATCGCTCAAACACGAGGGAAAAATTCGCCAGTATGGCGTCAGCAATTTCGATCGCGGCGACATGGAGGAAGCGATCTCCTTGCCCGGCGGCAGCAAAATCGTCACCGATCAGGTGCTCTACAACTTGAAGCGCCGTGGCATTGAGTGGGATCTTCTTCCCTGGTGCGGTGACCAGGGGCTTCCCGTGATGGCCTACTCTCCGATCGAGCACTCATCAAGTGAACACACCGGAATGTTGGCTCAACCAGAGCTCAAGTCGATTGCCTCACGGCACAACGCGACGGCAGTTCAAGTGGCTCTCGCTTGGCTGCTCCGGCAGAATGGGGTCATCGCCATACCCAAAGCAAGCAGTCCAGAGCATGTGCGGGAAAACCGCGACGCTGCCGATCTTGCACTCACCAACGAGGATTTGTCGGAACTGGACCGGGCGTTCCCGCCGCCGCGCCACAAAGTGAAGTTAGAAATGAGGTGAGCCGCCGGGGTGAATGGTCCGCCCAGATTCCCCGAAGTCGCTCCGCAGGCCGACTCAGGGGTCTGAGGACGATGTTTCCTTTTGAATACTGGAGAGAGGCAAGGATTGAACGAGCTTGGTCTATGCATCGACGAGTTATGTCGATCTTACGACGGTCGCCCTGAATCGGAGCGGAGCATGAGATGGTTCAGCCATCGATGAGCAAAGGAGCAACCTATATCCGCGACGGCTTTCTAAATGGCAGTGGATCTGCTTGGATAAAAATGCACGCGCTCCAAATGAGTCCATCGAGCTTTGGCAATTTTGACGCTTTCCCTGACGATGCCGGCCGGCAAACCCACCTTTCCGGCCAGATTGGCGAAATAATCATTGTTAGTCCTGAAACGGAGTTGGCGGAAGATACTAGAGCCGCGGGTGCCTTTCTTTCTTATCGCTTCGATCATACGTCGGGCCCAAATAGTTTACGACTGCTTGAGCCGATCGCAGATCACAAAAATCTCCGAGTACATCGCAGGGCGACTAATTTACGGTCTGGAGTCGCAATTTTGAGGCGTTATGACTGATTGCGGCACAAAGAATCGGGAGCTGCCACTACAACTTTTTGGAGCACGCGGCTCTTCGGTTGCCTACTCGATTCGCGACTTTCTTCAAAGAAGCGATGTCCCGTTTGAATGGACCGAACTGATCAGCGATGCGCAGGCTCGCGACCAGGCGCAGGTTGCCGATTTGCATGATAGTCGCCTTCCTGTATGCCTTTTTCATGATGGGGTTCGGCTGGAGTGCCCTACCATTCAGCAGATCACGGAGAAATTGGGTTGGTTCCGGAACGCCTCACGTGCGGAATACGATCTCGCGATTCTGGGTGCCGGACCCGCTGGCCTCAGCGCCGCCGTATATGGCGCCTCGGAAGGACTCAAGACGGTACTCATTGAGCGCGCCGCTATCGGCGGACAAGCTGGAACTAGTTCCCGAATTGAGAACTATCTTGGATTCCCGGAAGGGATCGCGGGCTCCGATCTCGCTCACCGGGCCCGCGAGCAGGCGTCCCGTTTTGGAGCCGAGATCCTCCTTTTACGCGAAGGCGTACGCGCAGAATTTCTGCCCGGCAAAGGCATCGGCTACCTCGGAGACGGCACCAAATTCGTGATGTACGCCTCCCTCTGCGCCAGCGGCGTTGAGTACCGTCGCTTAAATCTACTTAATGAGGATCGTTTCCGGGGCGCGGGCGTGTATTACGGCGCCGGTGCCAGCGAAGCTTTGCTGTGCGCCCGCGAACATGTTTTCGTGGTCGGAGGCGGCAATTCCGCCGGACAGGCAGCCATGCACTTTTCTACCCGCGCAAGCAAGGTTACTGTTGTGATTCGGGGAGACGGCCTAAAGCAGACGCTGTCTCAGTATTTGGTGGATCGCATTCTGGCTTCTCCCGATATCGAAGTATTGCCTCACACGGACGTGACGGCTCTACACGGCGACGATATGTTGCGCGCAATAACGCTCACGAACAACCAGACCGGTCAGCAGCAGACGATCGACACGTGTTGGCTCTTTCTCTGTCTCGGCGGCGTGCCCCGCGCAGATTGGGCCGACGAGCACGGTATCTTACGCGATGAGGCGGGATACTTCTTGACTGGACTCGATTTGCGGCGAAACGGCCGATACTCGGAGAACTGGCCCCTTGAACGCGAGCCGTATTATTTGGAAACGAGTACGCCCGGGCTATTTGCTGCCGGTGATGTCCGCCACGGGTCTGTGAAGCGCTGCGCCGCCGCTGTCGGCGAAGGCGCAATGGCTGTCACACTGATACATCGGTATTTGGCGAATCGTTAAGGAAGGAATAAAAGATATGGACACTTGTACGCATCTTGATCAAATTCAAGACGTTACGCCGCGCACTCCTCAAGGTTGTGAGGAGTGTCTGAAAATGGGTGATACTTGGGTCCATCTGCGCCTCTGCCTGGAGTGCGGTCACGTCGGCTGCTGCGATTCATCGAAGAATAAGCACGCGACTAAGCACTTTCATCATACGCATCATCCCATTATGAAGTCGTTTGAACCTGGGGAGAATTGGGGGTGGTGCTACGTCGACCAGCTGGAACTCGACTTCGCCTGACCTACCGAAAATACTCGTGTTGCTGAATTCGCCAATAAATTCACGAGAAATCGTGAAGTTAAACGAGGTCGACGCACCAGTGGCGGGGCGGTTCCCGTCCTCGCCAGCTTCTCATGTTATAGGCAATTTCAAACATCAACCATGTCAACGCTAACCACCTCTACTTCTCTTGCTCCGATGTCCCTGGCAGAGGAAGCTGCTTTACGGGAGACCAGTAGCGAACAGTTGTTTCAACCCGTCCGGCTGGGGCGCTACCATCTTCCGCATAGGATTGCTATGGCGCCGCTGACCCGGTCGCGCGCGCGGCAGCCCGGGAACGTTCCCACGAGTCTCAATGCGTGCTACTACGCCCAACGCGCTTCGGCTGCCCTGATCATCAGTGAGGCCACCCAGGTATCTCAACAAGGCCAAGGGTACGCCTGGACACCCGGCATTCACAGCCCGGAGCAGGTCGACGGTTGGCGGCTGGTTACGGACGCAGTTCATAAAGCCGGAGGCTTGATCTTCCTGCAACTCTGGCACGTAGGACGCATCTCGCATCCTTCTCTTCAGCCCGACGGTATGCTGCCGGTAGCACCTTCCGCCATCCGGCCCAACGGGCAAGCCTTCATCGAAAACGAAAATGGTGAGGGAGAACTCGTTCCGTTTGTCACTCCCCGGGCATTGCAGACGGAGGAAATACCTTACATCGTCCGGCAATACGTTCATGGAGCGCGGAACGCCATGGCGGCCGGGTTCGACGGTATAGAGATTCACGGAGCCAACGGCTACCTTCTGGATCAGTTCCTGAGTTCCGGTACCAACCAGCGTACGGACGCTTATGGCGGCCCGGTGGAGAACAGGGCGAGGCTTCTGCTGGAAGTGGTGGAGGCGGTCCGTGGAGTCTGGAGCGTCGACCGCGTGGGCGTGCGGCTTTCTCCCCTGGGCGCGTCGAACGATATCAGCGACTCCGATCCCGAAATCACGTTCGGGTACACAGCCGAGAAATTAAACCATTACGACCTTTCGTATCTTCATATCGTCAATCCGGCGCTCTCCGCCTGGGAGAAAAAGACCGAGCCCGACAAACGCGCTCTTTCGATGGTCCGCCTGATTCGCGAAAAGTTTCGTGGTCCGCTCATGCTGGCAGGAGGGTTCGATCACGACACCGCCGAAGCTTGGCTCCGGCAAGGGAAGGCGGATCTGATCGCATTTGGCCGCAAGTTTCTGGCAAATCCAGACCTTCCCAACCGGTACCGCCGACGCGCTTCGCTCAATGCCGATGATCCTTCTACTTACTACGGCGGCGGCAAGAATGGATACATTGATTACCTGACTTTGGCACAACAACGGGGGGAGCAGCCGAAGCCGGTGACGGATGAGAGGTGGAGATGATCGCAGAGCGGACTAGTAAGTCAAAACGATGGCGAGCCATTGAGAGGACCATCCGCAGCGCCCACAAGAAAGCGAATTGGGTACGTTCGGTACTCGTGTCGAACTAACGGAAATGCCATGTTTCAGTTGATCGAGCAGACGATTGGCGCCTTGATTATTATGCTCATTCTGCTGGACGTGTTTCTGACGGTTCTGTATGCGCGAATCGGCACCGGCATCATTAGCCATCAGTTGGCGCATCTGGCGTGGCTTTTTTTCCTGTTTCTATCTAAGCCGTTCCGCCGGGCTCGCGCTAACGTTTTGTCCTTTTGCGGCCCGGTCATCGTTACTTTGCTGGTCGTGGTCTGGGCATTGGGGCTGACGTGCGGCACAGCACTGATCATTCATCCAAAACTCGGAACGTCGGTCCGCGCCGGCAATCGATCGACGCCGACCGACTTCGTCACAGCCCTGTACACCGGCGGGAGTAGCATTTCGGTGGTCGGGTCCAGTAACCTCGCGCCGCAAACAAGCGGCTTTCGATTGTTCTATTTGCTGAATTCTGTCGCCGGAATGTCCGTGATCTCGCTGACGCTGACGTACCTCATGCAAATCTATACCGCCTTGCAGCAACGGAACACACTCGGTTTAAAGCTCCACCTGATGACCTCGAAGACGGATGATGCAGCTGAGTTGGTCGCCGGGCTTGGGCCGCAGGGACAGTTCAACTTCAGTTACTCCATTCTGGCGGACTTGGCTGGGGAAATGACCCAGGTCAAAGAACTGCACCATTTCTACCCCGTTCTGTTTTACTTCCGCTTTCGCGAGCCGTACTACTCCGTCTCCATGTCGGCTTTAGTGGCGCTCGACACGGTAACGCTTCTGAAAACTGGCTTGCGTGATGAGCAATATGGCTGGCTGAAAAGCTCGGCTTCGGTCTCGCAACTCTGGCATGCTGCTCTGCTTCTGGTGACGATACTGGAGGACACGTTTCTGCCGGGAGCTTCACCGGACCAGCCCGAACCGCCTGATGGCCCTACGCAGGAGCGGTGGAGTCGCCGGTATTTTGCCGGACTGCAACGGTTTCAGCAGGTGGGTATAGAAACGGTCACCAACGAACAGGCCGGAGCCGCAGCGTACATAGCGTTGCGGACTCAGTGGGACGCCTACATTACAAAGCTGGCACCGTCCCTGGCCTATAGCATGAATGAAATTGATCGCGCGGGTAGCCAGCCTGCTGCAAGCGACAAAAAGTTCGCCTATGTTTAAGAGCCTATTCAACGGAGCCGCGAACAAAGTGACTGGCCTGCTTGGCCCGAAGATCCATCAAGTAGCAAAAACCATAGAAGGAGAGAAACAATGAAAGCGCTTTGCTGGCACGGCAAAGAAGATGTCCGTGTCGATACCGTTCCTGATCCGAAAATCGAAAATCCGGGAGACGCCGTGATCAAGATCACCTCCACTGCCATCTGTGGCTCCGATCTTCATCTATATGACGGCTTCATGCCCACCATGGAAAAGGGGGATGTCCTGGGGCATGAGCCGATGGGTGAGGTGGTCGAGGTGGGGAGCGCGGTCAAGAAGCTGAAAAAAGGAGACCGCGTTGTCGTTCCTTTCACCATTTCGTGCGGCACTTGCTTTTTCTGTAAAAAAGGGCTGTTTTCCCTATGCGACACCTCTAATCCGAATGCGGAAATCGCGCGTAAGGCGATGGGCCAATCTCCAGCGGGCCTGTTCGGTTACTCTCACATGCTGGGCGGGTTTGCTGGCGGACAGGCACAGTATCTTCGCGTGCCGTATGCCGATGTCGGTCCGATCAAAATTCCAGACGGATTACCCGATGAGAAGGTGCTGTTCCTGTCTGACATATTCCCCACTGGCTACATGGCAGCCGAAAACGCCGAAATCGAAAAAGGAGATACGGTAGCTGTCTGGGGCTGTGGTCCGGTGGCGCAGTTCGCCATGCAGAGCGCCTGGATGCTCGGTGCCGGGCGGGTCATTGCCATTGATATGGTTCCAGAACGATTGCGCATGGCGGAAGAGAAGGGTAAAGCCGAAACCATCAACTTCGACAAGGAAAAGGTGTATGACCGCCTGATGGAGTTGACAAAAGGACGAGGCCCGGACCGCTGCATTGATGCGGTCGGGACGGAATCGCACGTCGGCTCGTCAGCAGGCGTCGACACCGTGATGGATAAAGTGAAAACGGCTGTGATGCTGGAAACCGACCGGCCGCACGTGCTGCGCGAAGCAATCATGTGTTGCCGCAAGGGCGGGACGATCTCCGTGCCTGGCGTCTACATTGGCTTCGCGGATAAGATTCCGGTGGGCGCGGCGATGAACAAAGCGCTGACTTTCAAGTCCGGGCAGACGCATGTACAGCGCTATACCGAGCCGTTGCTGAACAAGATACAGAACGGCGACATCGACCCTTCTTTTGTGATCACCCACACAGTCAGCCTCGGCGAAGCGCCGGAGATGTATAAAACCTTCCGCGATAAGCAGGATGGCTGTATTAAGGTGGTCCTCAAGCCGCAGGCCGGATAACAAATCGTGACATTTAGTAGAAATCAAATTCACGGAAAGGCAATACGTAGATTACGAGCAATGAATTACAAAACAAGAGAGTTGCCATTTTAGCAACGGAAGGTTTCGAGTATGTTGAGCTGACAAAGCCGAAGCAAGCCCTCGAAGAGGCCAGAGCGAAGACACAGACACCGCAAACTCGGATAACTATGATGCGTTATGTTGCCCGGCGGAGTCATCACTCCCGGACAAACTGCGTCAAGAGCCGAAAGCAGTTCAGTTCGCGAAGGCCTTTTTGGAAGCCGGGTTTCGCGAATCGTTGAAGAAGGAATAAAAGATATGGACACTTGCACGCATCTTGATCAAATTCAAGACGTCACGCCGCGCACTCCTCAAGGTTGTGAGGAGTGTCTGAAAATGGGTGATACTTGGGTCCATCTGCGCCTCTGCCTGAAGCGGTCACGTCTGCTGCTGCGATTCATCGAGGAATCAGCACGCGACTAACCACTTTCATCATACGCATCATCCCATCATGAAGTCGTTTGAACCTGGGGAGAATTGGGGGTGGTGCTACGTCGACCAACTGGAACTCGACTTCGCCTGACCTATTGCGAAAATACTTGGGTTGCTGAACTCGCCAACAAATTCATGCGAAATCGTGAAGCTAAGCGAAGGTCGACGCACCAGTGGCGGAGCGGGATCAAGCCATCGTTGAAGTGCACGCCTCATCGCCCACTTCCCATCGCGGGTCTCACAGTGCTTAGAACCGTGCGTCTTGGTGACTCGCTCATCAGAAAGGATGAACTGATCACGGGCGCAACCGGTTCGGTCGGTTCCTTCGCCGTGCAACTGGCTTCACTCGCCGGGCTCTAGTGACTGCGGTGGCAAGCCACGCCGAGCAGGATGGCGACCTCCGAAAGCTCGGTGCGCACATAACAACCGCTATTTTTAGCCTCATCCGCCCGACCAATAGCTTTCACGGGCGAAACTTGAACACTCCATAAGGCAGCTTTCGGACGCTTTTCCCTTGATTGAAATTTGGCCCCTCATTGATGTGTGATGCCGAAATGTAAATCGATCCGTCTGGTCCCTCGCTGAAGGTGTCCGGCCATTGCAGGCGCGAGTCTTCGGCCACTCGTTGCAATCTACCATCTTTCGACAGCCGCGCAACCGCATTGTGAGTAACATCGCTCAAGTACAAGTTGCCGCTTGCATCCATCCACAGGCCATCGGTCGGAAACACCGCAGCCGCCTTTTCCACTGCCGCCGCAACATGATCGGGTGAAGCGTTCGGATCTCGCAAAACCTCTGTCTTGATTTTGTAAAGTGTATTTGCCGTGATCGCCTTGTAATAGACGTACTGACCGTCGGGAGACAACGCGAGACTATCAGAAAGGAACTGCGGCGGCTTACCAAACTGCAGTAGAGGCTTACCATTGACCGCCACCTGCACACCCGGTTCCGTCATCACGGACGGATTGCCATCAAGCGCCCGGTGCGCTTTTCCTGTCTTCAGATCGACTACAATAAATCCGCCGTGTCCGCTATCGGTAATGTAAGCGGCGTTCCTTTGGAGATCAAAGCGAACGTCGTTCAAGTAGGTGTCCGGTTTGGCTACATCTGGCGAAAAGCCAATGACTCGTGTAACCTGATTTGTCTTCAAATCGATTCGCACCAGCTTTGGGCCATTAGGAATTGCGGGCCCTAACAGTGGAGCGGCCGCGTCCAGCACCCAAAGTGCATCCGATTTATCAACCACCACGCTCTGAACGCAAACGAAGTGAGTAGCCACCGTATCCGGTTTCATGTTCCACTGATTCCACTCCGGGTTGGGGAACGGCTTCGAACTTCCATCCGAGGCGACTTCGACAACTGCATTCAGGTATCTGTCCGACCACCGGGGGAGATTGACAAAGAGACGCCCGGCTTTTGAAACGCTAATTCCAGTGACCTGAAAATCATTGTTCTGGTAAACCTGCGTAAGCGAAGCGGCTCCGAGCGTGGCCGCCATTAACAAACCAAGAAGACACTTCATGCATAGTGGATCGGTCTAGACCGTTGTCGTTTCTCCCTGGTTGCCGTCATCCTCGCGGACGGCCCCTGCAGCTCAGTCGCATTTTGCACCGATTGCTACTTCCGGAAGTATTCCGAGCTTTCGATAGATGGGCCGCACAGATTCCCGAATGCCTGGTAAGCACCGCGTGACAGACGCTTGCGCTCATGATCCAGCTACATATTTCTGGCGGACCCTCTTGCAGAATCGAGCGGCGCCTGCGGTGCGTTATGGTGAAGCTGGCCAAAATGCTCGGTTTTTACACAGATGAAATAGGCGTGCCAAAAGACGAAGGAGTGCAAGAGTAATTCAGCGGTAGAATGCCAGCTACGCCAACTCTCGATGGAGTGAACCGGCTCGTTTTGATTACGTCGAGCGAATCGGCTGTGTCGAACCAACAGCAGCACTCGTTGAAATCCATGTCCTCGAGCGAATCGACTCTTTCTCCAAACACCTGTCTGACGAAACAGTAAAATCTCTTAACCGCAACGTCATCGAGGTTGCACAAACCTTCGATGCTGTTGAAAAACTCTTATGGATAACGCGCCTCTTAGGCGCTGGAAAGCGAAGCCAGGGCTTCCGCCAACTCTTTGGGGCGCGATACGAATGGGGCATGGCCGCCATGGATGCGTATCGGCTCTGCGCGAAGCCTCTCGCGAGCAGCCCTCTCCCACCAATCGGGGTTGATGGTCCGATCCTCGGTGCAGGATATGTATGACGAAGGCAACTGCGGCCATTTAGTTAATGGAGACTTTTCAATAATCGCCTGCTTGGCGTACATCATTCGGAGTGTGGAAACTGCCCATGGAATTATGTCCGGAGCGCAATCGTGGAACAAGTAGTGCTGGGCTACTGCAGCGTCGATTGGGGGTCTGACTCGCAAGAAATCCGGCCTATACATCGCAGGATCGTTCTGAACTTGCGAAATGAAGCTTTCGTCAGGCAATGGAATCACGGCCGCCAGATACACCAACCTGGCAACTGGAGCATAATCAGGAACAAGCGGCAGGAAGAGCCCGCTGGCAGAGTGAGCGACCACGATTGGCATATCTGCAGCATCGATTGCCGCGCTGATCACCGCCGCGTACTCGGTGGCGCTCGCTTCGGGGCGATCAACCGGCAGGTCTACACATATGCAACGGTGCCCTAACGCCTGCAGCTCAGCAACAAGGAAATCCCAGCCCCTCGGGCTCTGAGCTGACCCGTGCACGAGACAAAAGATGCTCATAGTTATACCGGGTTAATTATCACTCGCTCGATGCAGATCTCACCTGGCCAGAGCGAAAAACAACAAAAAGATATTTCAATGTTTTGGTGACCTACGAGATCCAAAAGCGTCTTCTCGATGTTGTTTGAAATCGATATTTACGGAGGCGCGCTACTCATCATGACGGGCCAACACACACGCTCGGAGTCGCTGTTCTATTACTTCAGGCTTGAGGATCACGTTCCTGAAGATCATCTATTGCGGCTCGTTGACTGGCACATCGATTTCACGTTTGTGCGCGACACCTTGAAGGCAAGTTATAGCCACACAGGTCGTCCTTCAATTGACCCTGAAGTGCTCTTGCGCATCTTGTTGATCGGATATCTGTACGGAATCACCAGTGAGCGCCGCTTGGTAGAGGACGTTGGAATGCACCTGGCTTATCGCTGGTTTACCGGGCTGGGCTTCGATCAAGAGGTCCCGCACCACTCTACGTTTTCCAAGAATCGGCATGGCCGCTTTCAGGAGTCGCCGCTCTTCCTCGATCTCTTCGAGCGAGTCGTTCAGCAGTGTATGGAAGTGGGACTCTTGAAGGGCGCCCAGTTGTCTGTAGACAGTACGCAGATCCGGGCAGATGCGAGCTCCGACCGGGCGATCTCTCGCGATCAACTGGGAGACGTCGCCAAGGTCAATCGTACGGTCCGCGAGTATGTTGAGCAGATCGAGCGGGAGAATGTTGTGGCAGAGGAGTCGGAGCAGACAGCTGAAGCGACTGCTGCAGAAGAGAACGAAGAGCCTAAACTTTGGCGTAGATATCGAAATTCGCCACCGCTCAAAATCTCAACTCCCGACCCAGATGCAGCCTTGTCCAGCAAGCGAGGAGCTTCGGAGTTTGCTTACTACGACAATTATCTGATCGACAATCGAAGCTGCATCATCACGGGCGTCATCGCAACCCCGGCGCGACTCAGCCAAGAAATCGTTGCTGCCCGCCAGATGTTAGAAAGAGCAAAGGAACGGTTTGGGCTCGAACCAAGCAGCGTGACTGCCGACAAGAGCTATGGTACTGGCGAGTTTCTGTCCTGGCTCTCCGATCGCCAGATTGCACCCTATATCCCCGTGTTGGATCGGAAACAACAGACGAATGGCTACTATACGCAGCATGAGTTCACTCCGGTGCCGGAAGAGAAGGCGTATCGCTGCCCGGCAGGCGAGTTGCTCCGCTATTCAGGAATAAGTAGAGGCTCGCAAGGCTTTGTGTTTAGCGCCAAGCCAGCGCAGTGCAGCAACTGTTCACAGAAGTCGGCGTGCACGCCGGCGCCTCAGCGCACGCTGAAGATTAATTGGTACGAGGATGTGCGCGAACACGTCAGAAATCTCAGCCAAACGCCAGAGTTCGCCGCCGCACGGCGCGCTCGAAACAAGATAGAGGCGCTCTTCTCGGAACTGCGTAACCGGATCCGTCTCCAAAGGGTACGGTTACGCGGTCTCCGGCACGTTAAAGAGCAGTTCTTCTTAGCGGCAACGGTCCAAAATGTAAAACGACTCATCAAGTTCCTGAACCAAAGCAAAGAGCCGGAAGCAGCGATGGCCTGAAACGGCCATCGCTCGAAGATCAAATACAACTGCAGCGATAAACCATCACCGTGTTCGACTTGGCGCAAAGACTTTTTCAACAGCATCCCCTAGTTTAGGCAATATCGAACCGCAGATCAGTTCCGCAACGAAAAGCGAGGAGGCACTCGGCAATCACCGGCTCGATGCCCCTAGAGTCGAGAGTCGCATATCCGTTCTGGAAACAGAAACACGATTAGACGCAGTCGGGATGGAGAGGTGCCCGCCAAATTTGTTCGCCTCGATCGTCGCACCCTTGAGCAGCTCTGGCACAACGAGGTGCTCCTCTAATCCGATGATGCGCATTTAACAGCCTCCGTTTGCGGGGTTAAATCGGATTGGTTCGCATTTGCGAACACCTGTTTAGGGGTAAGCGTCGCTGGAACCGACTCGGTTCCAGCGACACCGAAGTCGATCCAACCTGAGTTGAATCCGTCTTCCATCTCTTCAAAGGCCCGGATGCCGTTGGGCTGCATGCCCGTTTTTTCAAGGCTGGCCGTCCACTGCTCGCGAGGAACAGCCCTCGCCTGAACTGGCCTATTGAGAACCTCGCTCATTGCGCTGGCGAGATCGTCTGGGCTGACGGGCGAGCCGTGTTCCATGACTTTCTTACCGCTCCAGCCGCGCGCCAGCAGACGGGCAACCTCCTTGCTGACGTCCTCCGTGCCCACCATTGGCACAGGGCGGGACGTCGGCACTAGATAGGTATCGAACCACCCAGTAGCAGCAGCTGGCTTGAGGGCCCGTGTATAGTTCTCCGGCAACGAGCCGGCCCGGATAAAAGCAGTAGGGAAAGGAAGATTGCTCATTCCCTCCTCCAGGAGGTGTGTCGCAGTGATCATCCCGAGACCACTACTCTGCTGCGATCCAATCGCAGGAAGTGCCACCAATCGCCGCGGTGGCGCTTGTCGTAGTGCCTCTTGGAAGCTGGCGACCATGGCTTGAGCCTCCGGAAACCCCGGCGCCGGTGCTGGGAAGGGGGCAACATCAGGAAGGCTCCCTCGACTGCTTCCAGGGCACTGGCATTGCAGCGACGTTGTTGAAGTCTCCCTGGCGGACGTCAACGCCCTTCTGCAACCACTCCGCAGCCTTCTGCGAATCGCGGACTAAGCTGCGTAGCTTGTGACCATGTTCGATCAATAGCCGAGCGGTCGCTCCTCCTATTTTTCCAGTAATCCCAGCTACAAAAAACATATTCTGAATCTCCATTCGAATCATCTTTGGCACTCCAAGTTCATCGCCGCGCGGGAGGATAAAAGGCCGGAAGAAGTAAGACGCGAGAGCTGAAGTGCCGTTCAAGCCCCCTGTTTCCGAGCTGTGCGCTGTATCCGAAGCCAAGCTTGGGGGTTGATGGGCATGGGATTCACACGGCCCGTCTCCTGACTCACAAAACCGCCGTGAAAGGCGAGCTCGCCATGTCGGAAGAGGCGGGCGAGCATCGCCAGAGCGTGCTGCGCCAGCATTCCGTTGATGTACGGCTCCTGTCGAACGAGGGACTCCGCCGCGCTACAGGCGGGCAAAGAATCTCGCGCGTCGAGTTTCGCATTGACAATCTGCGGAAATAACTCATCCACGCACGGCAGCCGCTTGGATGTTCCTTTCCGGTTGGGCCGGAGTGGTTCCCCGAGAACAAATTGACCTGAACTGGCATTATTCCCAAGATCCAGCCAATAGTGGAAACGCCGGGACCTTAGCCGGACAACGCGGGCTAAGTTGGCGCGCGCGGCGCGTGTATCAACGCAGCTGATCAGAAAGTCCGAATCCGGCAGGTCGCGTCCGTACCGGACGTGGACGGGAACCGCGGCCCAATCCAACCCCCAAAACACGTTGAGTCGCTGCATCAAAGCGTGTACTTTGTAGAGACCGATCTCGCTCGAAGAAAATGGCTGGCGAACGCAATTGGTCTCGCTGATGCGGTCGCCATCGATGGCATACACCTGGAGGCCTGCCGGATGCCCGGCCGCGAGCAGCGCATGATGCAGGTAGGGGAGGCCGGATAGCACAGCGGAGCCGGTGCCGCCGCAACCGACGACAACGACGGAAATAGAATTGGCGAGCATTCGCGGTTTTACCCGGTGTACGGACTGTTTTGGCATAAGGTCTCGCGCAAGGTTTTCTTGGGAATCAGATATTCGCGGGGGAAGCGCTTTCGTCCGGCCAAATCGCGCCACAGGCCGAGAAACCCCTCCGGGTGACGGCAAAGCATGCGGCCAAGATTGGAATGCGTGAAGCGGCTGCCGAAGTAGGCTTCCGACCACGGCGCCAGTCGCTCCGCTTCGATCTGGCGAGGAGTCGTCATGGAACCGTGGCAGACGGCTCCGTCGTTACTGGTGTTCCAATACGGTGCTTGAAAAAGCTGAGCATTAGGTTTGGGCCGGGTATCTTCTCCTAAGGCCCAAACGAACAGCCGGCGATTGCGGATCCCAAAGAGCAGCGGAGGGTGCGGGTAGATTTTGCCGTCGAGCGTCCTGCCATCCGACTCCGGGCTGAAGAACATCGGTCGCAGGCGTGCCGGCTCCCACCAGGCGACAAGCCGCAGAGACCAGAGCAGAACGTGTTCTGGTAGCCAAACCGGTGGCACCTCACTTTGCAGGATCCGGCTGAGCTGGTCGAGAAATTGCCGCGACACGGGTTGTCCCTCGCCGAGTAGTGGAGGTCCACCGTTCGGGTTTGGCATTGTCGAGTGAACGGTGGCGAGCCGGATTTTCTGCTGATGACCGTACAACAGAATGGCCGACAGAAGGCGGAACGGTGCTTCAGTACCGTAGTCTGCGGAGAAACGCATGCGTGTACCTTTCTACCTGAGGGGTTGGAATCCGGGGACGAGCAGCAGCACGCGCGCGGCGGCGGCCAACGTATCGAGCGCTACGTTGGCGCAGGCGAACGCATCTCGGATGGATTCCGGCTGTGTGCCGTCCATTTTTATCGTGGGCCAAGGCTCGAGCGCGACTTGCCCCGCCGTTTCGATTTCCTGATTTAGGAATTCCGTGATGACGTCGTGCACTCCAAAGGCGAGCGCGAGCATCGGAACATCGGGGTCGGAATCTGCATACATCTCTTCACGATCCTCTTCGGACAGCGTGACCAATTCCGGGTGCGGTCGTTGGCTGATTTCAGCAAGCGATTCAACCGCTTGGATCAGTGCCCTTGCTCGTCTGCTGCGCGCGAGCGTAAGAGCGGGTTGTGGCAGCTCGGGCAGAGCGGGTTCCACGCAGGCTGGCAAAGCAGGCTCTTCCAAAGGAAGAGACTCCTCATCTTCCCCTGCCTCACGCATCTCCTGCCAGTTATCCCAACGCCAGCGCGCATCCTCAAAATCGAACACGCGAAACCATCGAGACATCGCTTGCTGCAGTGAATGATAGAAGAACGAAGGCAGGAGAGAGTGCTCTTGGGCGAGCAGTTCAAGAGCCGGCATGAGATTCACCCAAGCGATCGTATCGATGACCTTAAAGGAGAGCAGGACCCGTTCCGGTTTGAGCTTTTCTTGTTCGCAGCCATAGAAGTCAAGCGTTGGACTCAGCGTCAGGTAAAGGCTAAACGCGCGATCGATGAGGGTTGCACGCTCGCCTACAAAATCTTCAAGCGTGCGTTGGAGGGACATGGCGATGTTCCGCGAGGCGAACCAGTGGGCAGGCCGGGCGACCCCGGCCCGGAGAAGGTTCTGCACGAACTGGGCGGCATGGAACGAACAAGCCTTCGCCGAAAACTCGTACTGCTCGGGCTGGAGTTGCGGAATGGCGAAGCCTGGTCCTGGCGAAATTAGCCCGGGTGTACCAGGCCGGGAGGCGCGTGCAGCGAGGCGCCGCGCACTCGTCGCGGCGAGTAGCCCGGTTGGAGACCGAGAGCCGAGCCGAGAAGTTCTGAGAGCTGACGTGATTCCGGGCATGTGAACTTGTCGAGCAAACGGTCCCGATGAGGATCCTGCGCTAACTCGTCGAGTTCGCGCAACGCTTCTTCGAGCCGCAGGTCCTGCTCTGTCATCCTTTCGTCCCGATGGCGCGAGTGAATTTAAAGTGCAGCGTTCCTCCGCTTGCATCTGGCCCCTCGATCACGGCTGTTGTGATCTCGGGATATGTGCTGCTCGCATACAGATCACGGACTTGTTCGGGCGTGAGTCGGCTGTCCGGATCCGGTAGTCGCAATCCGTTGTAGCTAAAGGATCGCTCTAGGCAATGCATTTCGATTGGCATAAATTACTTCTCCTCTCCGTTTTTCTTTGCTCTTGAGTTCATCAGGCGTTTGGATGGCCGACCGCGCCAGGCGATGTCGATGCGGTTTCATTCTCTGGCTGTGGATCATCGAACAAACTGGCAGGCAAAGCGGTCGTGAGCTTCGTTTGGGTTGGCTTCTGGTCTTCTTTTTCCTCCGATTTGGAAGTCGGCTTCGAGACGGAGGTCTTGCGCTTGGCATCGAGCGCTTGCTTGTTTTCGGCTTCCACCTCCTTGACGGCTGCTTGGTGCGCCTCGCGGACTTGGCGAAGCGTGGAACCGGTTTCGAGGACAGTCTGTGTGTAGCTGGCCAACTGGGCGGGCAGTTCACGATCCAGTTCTGCCGCGGTGCCGGTCATCGATAGTGGTGTAGTCAACGCTTTCTCGGCCGTATCGTTTTCCTTGAGCGATTTAGGAATGACGTTGAGGCGAATGGTGCCGCCGGGTGCGGCGGACACGGTAAGGACGAGCGTACGTTCGGCAAGAAGTGATTCGAGTTCAGCAAACATAATTGGGTCCCTCGGTCGAATTTGTGATTGGCTTAGCTCTGCTGGTCAGTTGGCCCGCATAGGCATGACGATATACCGAAAATCGGGAACGGGCGCGCCGGTGACCGGTTGCCACTCTGTCGCGCCATCGGCATTGTTGAAGAGAAAACGAATTTCGTTCTGTTCCGCCCGGTTCAGGAAGTCCGCCAGATAGGCAGCGTTGAATCCGATGCACACCCTCTCTCCGCTGTATGTCACGGACAGAGCTTCTTCGCTTTCGCCAATCGTGGCGTCTTGAGCGCGCACAATCAGCTAACGTGCGCCAGGCGGTGCCCATCGGTGGCAACCATCGTCAATGTCGATTTCTGCATTTTTAGGAAAGCGCCGGCGAGACTAACGTTCGTCGATTCGGGAGACGCGGCGAGAAGCGCTTTTTCGATGGAGCGAGCGAGCACACCGCGCTATTCCGCCGGACGGGAGTTTCGACCGCAGCAGCGTCTTGGTTCTCACTACCCTATTATTGACGCTCCCGCGCAACCTCGGCCAAATTGCAGTGAACTCACGCGGATCTGCAGTGAAGGACCTGTTTGACCAACCATTCGGAACCAGTCCCGCCTTGCTCAGCTTTTTGTAACGGCTGGTCGCCAAGGATAGAACTACCCTTCGCCGTTAGCACTAAGCCGCTGGCGCGGCGGACGCTGCGCGTGCCATCACTTCGATGCTGGTCTGCGAACGAGCTTGCGCGGTGTAGCGATTCGTCCTACCATCTAGTCGCGGCGTGCTCCACAATGGTTCATTTCTTGAGATGCAACGGCAACATCTGAGTGCATCATTATCAAGAAAAACACTATTGAAATCCCAATAGGCACTTTGTGGCCGCGTCCGCCGCAAACGCCAACGGCTCACTGCAAACGGCCCAATCTAAACTGATCCGGCGGTCAACCTCATAGCACCAACTCAGTTTCGCGCGCCGAATCAGTCCAGATTGAGTCCTAACCAAATAACGGCGTGTACGGCGCCGTCAGTGCTGCCAGAAACGGGAGCGACATGAGAGCCTAAACGGAGGACGCGGCTCGGCAGCTACAGCCGACAAACAATTGGTGTGTGAGTGCCCGTTCTTAACCATGGTTCCGGTAATGGCGGTCAGTGATTTGGTGGCAGCTCGCCGAGCGATCAGCGCGCTCGACCCCGTTGGAGACATTTTCAAACCGAACGCAACCGGGCCGAGTTTTCGTCCCATTTCAAAATGAATAAGGATTCAAGATGGCCAAACCCGCGAAAGCAAAAAGCAAAGGCAAGGGAGAGTTGGACGAAGGGCTCTCTGCGTTGAACAGGAATGCGGCTGGAATTGATGTTGGCAATGCGGAGCATTATGTTGCGGTACCCGAAGGGCGAGATCCCGAGCCAGTTCGAACATTCGGAAGCTTCACGCCAGACCTGCATCGCATGGCGCAATGGCTGAAGGCATGCAGCATAGATACCGTCGTCATGCAGGCGACAGGCGTTTATTGGATCGCTCTTTTCCAGATTCTGGAGAGCTATGGATTTCAGGTCAACGTAGTGAACGCGCGGCATACAAAGACGCTGCCCGGCCGTAAGACGGACGTGTTGGAATGCCAATGGCTACAGAAGCTGCACACTTTCGGACTCTTGAACAATTCATTTCGCCCGACAGAGGAAATCCAGGTATTGCGAACTTACCTCCGGCAGCGGGAGAATCTGGTGGCCGCAAGTAGTACATGCATTCAGCATATGCAGAAAACGCTCACGCAGATGAACGTGCAGTTAGCCAATGTAATTAGCGACATCAGTGGAGTAACCGGTATGGCGATCCTGCGCTCGATCGTCGCGGGCGAACGAGACCCGGAGAGATTAGCCGCTCTCAAACACAACCGCGTGCGCGCCAGTCGCGAGGAGATTGCGCAAAGCCTGGAAGGCAACTGGCGTGAGGAGTTGTTGTTCGTGCTGGAACAGAGCCTCGACCTTTACGATCTCTACATTCGCAAAATTACAATATGCGACCAGCGAATCGAGCGCCATCTGAAAACGATGGCGCCGAAGCGGGCGCCAGGACCGCAATCCGACCCCGCCGCGCTTCCCGCACCAAAGCACCAGTCGCATTTCAGCCTCAAGGACCAACTCTGCCGCATTACAGGAGTCGACCTGACGAAGGTTGCGGGCCTTCAGGTGCAAACCGTGCAGACGATCATATCTGAGGTCGGTGTTGACATGAGCCGTTGGAAGACGGAAAAGCAGTTTGCCTCGTGGCTGGGTTTGTGTCCAGACAACCGGATCAGTGGAGGCAAAGTTCTGAAGAGCGGAACCCGACAAGTTGTCAATCGTGCCGCTACCGCTCTGCGCCTCGCTGCATGGAGTCTCATCCGAAGCCAAAGCGCCCTGGGTGCGAACTTCCGCAGATTACGATCCAAGCTCGGTGCCCCCAAAGCGATCACCGCCATGGCCCATAAGTTGGCCAGACTCATTTACAGAATGATGAAGTTCGGCACTGAATACGTCGAAAAAGGAATCGAAGCCTACGAGCTGAGGTATCGCCAACAGCAAATGAAATGGCTCGCAAAACAAGTTGCTTCACTAAATCTGCAACTTCTTCCAACAACTGAAGTTAACAGTTGAGTTTCTGGAGACGTTACACACGATCTATCGACTTGGTAGAAGTTATTGAAAATGGACGTGGAGCTGGAGACTTAAGACCTAACCGCGCGGATCGCGCGAGCCGATTCACGAATTCAAACAATTACAGCCTGTGTATTTTTTGGTTGCCGCTGCCGTTCAAAACTTGTACCCGAATCCGTAAGCGAAGTAGTTCAGGTTTTGGCTATGGCCTGATTGTCTTAGGAACGGTCCAGCGAAAAAGATTCCATAAGAGAGCTGCATGTAGGCATGACGATCAATCTGCCAACGTGCTTCGACACCTGGGCGGTGTCCGACATAGCGGGCTGTACTTCTCCCAGCCGGGACAATCAGCGTTCCAGGAACACTATAGACGCCGTCCTCCAGCGATTGCCGCCACCAGAAGATCCAATCGGGCGTAATCGTAATTGCGTGCGGTAATGGAAGGATGAACTCGGGATGAAGATCGCGGAAGTTCAAAGGTCCCGGGCCGGTGTCTGCGAGCACGCCAAAATAGTTGCCCGCCGGAAACAACGGATTGAAAGTTCCCAGTGCAGAAATCCCGCCTTTGTCGCCGCTCGAGATATCGGCGCGCAGTCCGATCCTGGGAGTTCTTGGAAGGCGCGACAGGGAAAGGCCAATCTCCGTAGCAACGGCCCAAGCACGTATTGCATTTGCCCCGAAGGTGCCAGCTTGGTACATGCCTTCGATGTCTAAGTGGAGCCCGACTGGACGATCGGTCCTATCAGGTGGGTTTGCGACAAAGTTCACCCCAACGGTTTGCCGCACTTCGTGCGCCGTTCCGCGATTGCAGGTCGCGGACTTCCGGTCGAAGCCGTAATAGTAGCTATTCACGGAGAACGATTCATACCGATTCCACTTGCGATTACCTATGGCGCCCCATAAGCTTGTGCCGCCAAGAGGTCCACCATTGAAGAAACCAGGCCGATCGATTGCTGGTCGCACGGCGAAGCCAGTGAAATCCCAGTTGGCAATGCGTTGATCGGCACGGAAGCCATAGAAGGACTGGCGGACGTTCGTCCCTTCCCGTACCGAAATCAAGCGCCCGGAGCCGAGCTGTAACTCCTGCTTCCCGAGCCGGAGTGTAGGTGATCGCTTAGAAGCAGAAGGGCGGAGCTCCAGAAAGGCATTCAGGAAGTCGAGACGCTTCTTATCTACAGGTCGTGGTCCATCGGGCCTTCCCTGCTCAAGTCCGCTTTGAAGCTCCAGGAAGGTTCGAACACGCGAATTGAAGTGTACATCCGTATGCAGCAGGAAGCGTTGCAAGCCGAACGAATTGGTCGAAACTGGTTGGTTTGACCGGTTATCGTTCAACACACGTTCGTATGCGCCGCGAAATTCTCCCCCGATGCTCACATATGAACTCGCGTTTTCACCAAACTGTATGTACTTGATTCCGTCCAGCCAATCGGATCGCAGCGTACGATCGTGCCAGTAGGACCAGTCCTCGTCGTACGCAACGATATTGTAGAGCGGGCGTGTTGATTCCGTAGTGAGAGGCGAAACGGCCTGTGCAGTGACGCACTTTTGGCAGAAAAGAGAGGTGAGCAGAGATAGCACTGAAGAAAGAGTGCATAGCCGGTAGGGTTTCATGCTTGACGGATTGTTCTGTCCGATTAGAGGGCTCTACGAGGGAGTGTCGGGGCAACTCGCTTATAAGCCGCCCCCAATGCACGAGGCTCCTGCTTACTGCACACCCATTTCCCGGTAGTACAACCCGGTGTCCCAGAAAAGATACTCGGCATCCATGGTGCCGTTCTTCCAATGGCCAACTGTGCACATGGGTAGCGAGAAAGCCTTACCTGTTGGCTGGATAACGCGTCCATCCGGCATCGTCATCGGCTTCGTAAACGTGCCCTGCATCAGGCCGATCCAGCTGATCCATTCGCCCGCGCCTAGACGCACCGGATGATATTTGATCCGCGTATCAGGTGCGTAGGTAAAGAAGTATTTCAGACTCTCAATGTGCTTCTCGAGGCCGACTTCGACATGACCGTCCGGCCAGTAAACCTTGATGTCGCGCCCATGGGAGATCTTGAAACGATCCCATTGCTGGTTCGAGAAAACATTAAAGTCCAGGTCGTCGGCTTTCGCCAAGTTCGCATTAGCGATCTTCTGCGCGGCCTGGTATTGCTCGACCGCCGTTTGCGGCGAATCAAGCGGCATAGCCACTAGTGGGTTCACTTGTTCGCCGGATTGAGCGTGCAGCACATCTGCAGCCGAGATCGGCAGGAGCACGGCCATAATTAGCATCGCCTTCGGGCTTTGCGCTTTGATCTTAGAGAGCATTTGTTTCCTCATGTACTTTCTGCCGGTGTAATTAGTCCCGACACTAATTACTCTATTGGCAATCAGCACTTACTGCTATTACATGTTTCTGTAGCTCTCTAAGTAGGCTTCTCTACAAGCGCGTTAAGCGCACTGAGCAGCTCTCGCCCGTTAAATGGCTTGCGAAGAAAACGATAATTTGTATCTTGTTCAGCAGATGAGGACTCCTCTCCATCGCGACCAGTGATGAGAATGACAGGAAGACTCGGGCGCTGCTCTCGCGCCATCTGCATCAACTGCCAGCCGCTCATGCGCGGCATTCCGATATCAGAGATAAGGCAGTCGATTTGTCGCGTGCAGTCCGCCTCTAGAAACTTTACTCCGGATGTAAACAAAAGCACCTGGTGTCCTAAGGCTGTAAGCATTTCGTCCAGCGACTCTAACACCCGATAATCGTCGTCCACCACGGCGACTCGGAATCGATGCAAACTCATTCTGAAGGCTTGTCTAGAACCTTCTAATCGTAATGAGAAAGCGAGGTTTGTGCTATTAGAGGTTTATATAGTGTTCCTCGGCTGCATGAAGATATGAAGTTTTTCTGCCATCCGGACCAGATCCGCAAATGATTCGGCTTTCATTTTCCGCATGATTTGGCCTCGGTGTACCTGGAGCGTGACCTCGCTCACCCCAAGCACCGCAGCCGATTGTTTATTCAGCATTCCATTTGTGACCAGCGGAAATACTTCTTGCTCGCGCGGCGTCAACGTAGAAAAACGTTCCTGCAGACTTGCCAATTCAGCAGCTATCTGCCGCTGCCGGCGATCTCTAGCAAAGCCGGCTCGAATCGCGGCGATCAGAGTTTCTTCGTCTACCGGCTTGGTTAAAAATTCGATTGCTCCCGCCTTCATGGCACGCACGCTCGACGGAATGTCTGCGTAGCCGCTGATAAAGATAATCGGCGGACAGTTGGTCTCGGCGAGCTGGCGTTGCAAATCAAGCCCGTAAATATCCGGCAATTTCAGGTCGAGGATCAGACAGGCGGATAGGTCCGATCTTGTGTACTCGAGATATTCCGAGGCCGATCCAAAAGTGACGTGCTCGATCTCGTGGGACGCGAGCAGCTCCGAAAGTCCTTCGCGTACTCGCGTGTCATCATCAACTAGATAAACGACCTCATCCTGCTTCATTCCGCTGCATCCTGATCCAAGAGAACTGTGAAGGCCACGGTCGTTCCCGCGTCCTGGTTCCGGGTCGCCCAGAGATGTCCGCCATGCGCCTGCACAATAGACCGGCAGATGGTCAAGCCCATTCCCATACCGTTTTCTTTGGTGGTGAAGAAAGGATCGAAAATGGACTCGGGATCCGAAATGCCTGAACCGCGGTCTTGGACCTCGATGCGAATGGCGTTGCGCTCATCGCGGCTGGAACGAATCGACAGCAATTTGGAATGCCCGAGCGCTCCCTCCATCGACTCTATTGCATTGCTGACAAGATTGATCAAGACCTGCTGCATCTGAACACGATCGGCCATGGCCGCGGGAAGTGCAGGGTCGAGTTCCGTTTCGGCGCTGACAGAATTCTTCGAGAGCTCGTCGGACATGAGATCAATCGCCTCTCGAATGACGCCATTCAAGTCCAATAAAGTCTTTGCAGGTGCGGACTGTTTGAAGAGCTGTCTGATCCGGCTTACCACCTCCGCGGCTGATTTGCCGTCTCGAACGATTCTCTCCGCGGTAAGCCGCGTCCTTTCGATGTTGGGAGGATTCTTCGAGAGCCAAGTCTGGCAGGCCTCGCCATTAGCGACCACAGCCGCCAGAGGCTGGTTGATCTCATGCGCAATGGAAGCGGAAAGTTCCGCCACCGTTGCTAGTTGCATGGCTCGCGATAGCCTCGACCGCGTTTGCCGAAGCTCCTCGCTAATTCTACGGCTGTCGTCAATGTCGAAAAGCAGGCCGTACCAGCTCAATATCTGACCATCTTTATCGCGCAACGGATCGCCCCGTACATCGAACCAACGATACACACCATCCATGCGGCGAAGGCGAAAAAACGTTCGATACGGAATTCCGGTTTCTAAAGCTTTTTGAAAGATTCGGCGGGTTTCATCGACATCGTCAGGATGAATACCCCTCACCCACCTTGAGCCGGAGAAATCCTCCAGCGATCCACCAGTGTAATTTAACAGGCGCTGATTGCTATAGTCATTCTCGCCAGCGGCCGACGTCCGCCAAACGAAAGCCGGGATCGCTTCGATTATCAGACGTAGGCTGCGTTCGCTATCTATAAGCGCCTCTTCCGCCTTCTTCCTGTCGTCAATGTCGAGAAGGACGGTGTACCAATTCAGTACCTTGCCCTCTGGATCGCATAGTGGATTGCCTCGGCCAGCAAACCAACGATACACACCATCCGCGCGGCGAAAACGGAAAAGAGTATCAACGGGATTCCCGTCCTCTAAAGCTTTGTACCATCTTCGACGGACCTCGTCGACATCGTCGGGATGAAGAAACTCCGCCCACGTTAGGTTAATAAAATCTTCCAGTGAGCTTCCAACGAAATCCAATACCCGCTGATTAACATAATCCACGTTGCCGGCGGGAGCAGCCCTCACCACCAGAGCGGGAATCGCTTCGGTCATCAAGCGCAGGGTTTGCTCGCTCGCTATGAGCCCATCTTCGGCTGTCTTGCGGTCGTGGATATCAAAATAAAGGACATACCAGCAGACGATCTGGTTATGATCATCCCGTCGGGGTTGAGCTCGCCGCTCGAACCATCGGTAAGTGCCGTCGCAACGGCGCATGCGACAGGTAGTCATCATCGCCTCGCCCGTTGTGAGGCAACGAAGCCACTCATTCACAACGAATTCGCGATCATCGGGATGAACGACTTCAGCCAATTCCCAGCCCCGACTGTCAGGCTGCTGCCCGAGGGATTCAGGCCGTAGTCCGAAATATTCCGTCACCTGCCGATTGTGATATTCGAGTTTTCCTTGAGGAGTGTAAACGACCATCATTCCAGGAATGCTCTCCAGAACAAGGTCCAGATTGCCCTTCCGCGACATGCGCCGAGAGTAGAGCGGCCAGGAGAGATAACAGACGGGCGCGCCGACGAGCAAGCCTGCGCAAAAAAACATGATGTTTAAAATCATCGTCTGACCGGAGGAAAGAAGTTGGTCGACTTCATCTCTTTGCCCCCCTTGTGCAAGCGGTTAGTTCGTTCAGAGATGCTATGCCTTGGGGAATCATAGCGGACGTGAAACTGGCCTTTTTAACTCCGGTGGCATCTCTGCGGGGCCAGCGGGTCGTCATTCGGGCCGATGCAGTGCTTTGAGTTTGACTAGCACTCGCGGAGAAACCTCTGGATTCCAACGCTTTATGACAGCGGCTCCTTCTTCCAATACAAGCTCCTCATATAGAAACCCATAATAGAATCTCCGTCCCCAGTTGATATTTTCAAGACCGAGGGTGGCTAGCCGACATCTGACAAACTCGATCGCACTCAGGAGCAAGATAACCTCTGCAATGTCCTGCGGGGCTGTTACGTGGCCCACCATCTGCCAAGCGTTCACGGCGTTGACATTGTTGACAGGCGGCCGCGGGCGTGCGGAGGAAATGTTGCTTCAAGCGAAACCAACGCTTAACAGTCACAGCATTCCTGGCTTTGCACATTCAGGACGGAGGTTCTGATGAGTAGCACTGCAAGCCCCTTTCCGGCAGAAACAACCTTCGGTATTCACCCGTCCGGTTTTCGCCTTCCCGCAACAACTCGGATCGGCTGCGTGCGGCTTGCAGCGTCGAATCTGTCAAAGTCGGTCGGATTCTAATCGAAGGTGACAGGATTGTCATTGCTAGACCGTGCAGGCGATCTTGCGAAGCTGGGAGCTCAAGATTCTCGATTTGTTCTTTTCGAGTTAGAAGAACTCCCCGGGATTCAGCCGATCGGGCACATGACGCGCTTTGGGCTTTACCATACAGCGTTCCTCTTACCTAGCCGATCCGACCTAAAGCAGCTTTATACGTCATCTGCGTCGCGAGCGAATTCAATTCGGTGCGGGTGACCATCTCTACAGCTCAAGACCCCGATGGGCTCAACGTTGCAGTCTACGCCGACCGGCCGCGCTCCGAATGGATCGTGGAAGATGGAGAATTGATAACGGCCGTCGATTCCGTTCGTTTCGAAACGTTTCCTGCCGTTGCTCCTGATAGCTGGCGGGGCGCTCCTGCCGGTACGACGATCGGACATTTGCATTTTCACGTGGGTGACCTTAAACAGGCCAGAGAGTTTTACCATTCCGGGCTTGGACTCGACGTTACTACGTGGCGTTATCCCGGTGCCCTATTTACATCCGCTGGAGGCTATCACCACCATGTGGGCCTGAACGTTTGGGCAGCCAATTCGCCTCGCGCTTCCTCGGCAGACTCTCGCTTGCTGTTTTGGGAAATTCTCCTTCCAAGCGCCGGTGAGGTTCAGCGCACTGCTAAGACCTTGGCAAAGGCGGGCTACCTGAATGTTGCAGACGGGAAAGGTACGCACTCCACAGATCCTGGAGCATCACCGTAGCACTTACGATCAAGAGTTCCGAAAGCAGCTGACTTCTTCGAAGCGAGGAAGCGGTAGGGTATCGATCTTTAATGCTGCTGCAATAGATCTCCCATTCGGATCTGTTCACTTCGTTAACGTGTGCTCTGCACCAGACCACTTGTAATTTACTCATGGCTAGTCCGGCAGCGTAGATCTATACATCGCGATCTATCCCGCAACGAAATTGCAAATTCCCTAGGCCTTTCTAGAAGGGATTGGGACACGCTTACCTGAAGATCTAAAACCAGAATGCCCGCCATCTAAGTCGATATGCACCGCCCGAAAGTGCTGCTGCAAAGGACTGTCATCGCGGTCAGAAAATACGCGCTTTCTTGTGATTGCACGGGTTGGCAATTTGCGCTAAGCATCATTCTCTGCGCTGATAAGAACACCGAACAAATCGAACTGCTGGAATTAGTTGCAGCCGGTATCCACGTAGCCGAATACCTCAGCGTGTTGCCGGCCGCCGATCTACAGCGTGAGAATTTACACAAGATAATTGAGACTGCCAGGGCGCCGATCGAGCCGGGTGCGATGATCGGGAGACAAAAGACCTCGACCGATATCATCATCATCGCTGAGGCACATTCACGGCTTCTCGATTTTACACACGGTAGACTATGCCGATTCAGTCCCTCAGTTCTTTTCTGCCCACTGCCGACGACGTTCTTCGGGCAGGGTTGCCGAGCTTGAGCCGGATACTGCTCATCATTCTGGATAGCTGGAAGGATGCCGGAAAGGTCTATCAGCCGAACGGCGGAATCAATCGCGGGTACTACATCGCGATGATGGAAGGCCGAATGATCGGGCTCGGTCCACCACCCCAGAGCGGGCCCGAGTACGGGAACCGACAACCGGAGGTCACCGCCGCCGTTCTCGAAACATTTGGTTGGCTGGAGAACAACAACTACCTGATGCGAACGCCGGGTCAACCAGCGCCGGATTGGTTCATCATGACGCGCGCCGGAAATGAATTGCTGCGCAAGGCGATTCGATTTGAGCAGTGGGAAAAACGCGGGTTGGATACGCTAAAACAAGGGCTTGTTCACGATCCTCTGGGCATGATCGGAGGGACACCGGAGGTGCGACAGTGGGCCGCCGAATGGGTGAGCATGAAAGAGAAACAACCTCCGTACGGGGCGGATCAGCCAACCGGAAATCTCCAGAGCATGCGCATTGGAGACGACAGCTCCTCAGCAGAGCTATCTGCTCCTCTATTAGCCCCGGAAAAGCGGTTTCCCACCGCATTGCTCAGTTATAGTTGGGAGTCGCAGACCCACAAAGACTGGGTCAAAGAGTTGGCCACGCGGTTGCGCAACGACGGCGTAGAGACGCGTTTGGACCAATGGCATCTTCGTGCCGGGCATGATCGATTCCACTTCATGGAGCAGTCGGTAACCAATTGCGAGTTCGTTCTGATCATCTGCACGCCCAGCTATGCGGCGAAATCCAACGCACGAGAGGGAGGCGTTGGATACGAGTCGTCTATCATTACGCCCGAGTTGGCGGGAAGAGTCTCACAAGTAAAGTTTGTGCCCGTGCTTCGTGATGGCGATTGGAACACGGCCCTCCCATCGTGGCTAAAGAGCCGCGTCGGCTTCGATTTGCGAGATTCGAACTATGAAGCTGGGTATCAGGATTTGCTGCAGCACTTGCACGGTGCCCAAGCGTCGCCGCCTCCCATAGGCTCCCGTCCGCAGTTCAGCGCTAAGCAGCCGCAGAGCCGGATTGCACCTGGTACACGGCCCACCGGACCTTCTCACTTGAACGAGGATCTAAAGCCAAAAGAGATCGAGCTTCTGTGGACAGCCGCCCAGGATCCGAGCGGTGAGATTCTGCATTCGCAAACTCTGGATGGCGAAGGAATCCGGACCAATGGGCGGCATTTCTTGCAGCATGCCGATACTCGGTCCGCGGCTGAATGGCTGGCGGCGCTGACTGCTCTCGAAAGCCGGGCGTTCATAGAGCCTTTAAGCCTATCGAGAGATTTCTTTCGCTTGACAGGCCAGGGATACGAGGCAGCCGACCGTTTGGAGGGGTTCTGCCGTTGGGATGTGGAATCGGTTCTATTGCGAGCGCATTATTTCAATGCGCAACCGAATGAACACAAGCTGACTTGCAAGGGTGTTGTTACGCTCCCGGCTAAGTTCCACGTTGACACTGCAGCTGATGGAGCAGAGATGCGCAGTTTAATAGAGCCACGCACGATCCTTATAGAGGGCGTTAACCCTCCGCTGCGCCTGGAATGGTCTCCCAACGAAATGGAGTTCGTAGACAAAAACACCGGCAACATGCAAACGTTTTGCGTACGTGGCATGCAAACGCACGCAGGCCGCTACTTGAAATTACCGCTTGACGAGTAACGGGTCTCAATCATTGATTCCAGTCAGCAGGCGTCCCGCCGCGCAAGCCGGCATAAAAAGGACGATTCGGTTGTCATAGCTTCGCGATCACGAATTCTTTGAAAAACGGCGGTCGCCTCCATATTCTTCCGCATGGCACACGCAAACGACCGGTGCATGCTGCGTTCACGGCTGGCGCTCCCCGAGCTATTACGACCCGAGATGGTGATACGCACGCCTCTCAGCAGTTGACAGATCCATCGCGTAATGCCGCTTTAATCGCAAATCCCGTTCCCCCAATCACGCGCGTGGCTTCCAGCACGTACGCGATGAATTCATGTCGAGCAAATATAAACGACGTTGAGAGATAGCGCTTGAGCTCGTCAACTTTTTCGGGATCGTGATGAAAGTAATGACCGTTGATCCACAGATCGCCTAGCAGCTCCGGAGTGATTTCCTTACCATTCACAACCAACTTCACGCCATTGTTCTGAAGCGTCTGCATCCACCCTTCTTGACACCGCCTGATACTGTCCTTCAACTCATCACTCGTGAAGCATTTGTGGCACAGGCCGTGAATGTAGCCGATATAAACCGGCTCCTCTTTCGAAATAAATTTTCGAAAGTCTAGCAGAAACGAACGCAGAAGATCTTCGTTCGGTTCAATAGACCTGGCCGTGAGTGGCTGGTCTCGTCCCATAGACAAGGACCAACTGGCACTCAGGCCGTTTTGTCTGATGAGCGTAGCTTGACTTAGCTCTCCGACGCGAGCTACGAAAAGTTCAAGAGATTGCCGGGCACCGAGGCGCCCCGGTGATCGATGACGAGACGTGACGCACTTGCTTCTTAAACTCCAAACCATTTCCGGTACGAAATGTTGTTCTTATTATCCCGTAGTGCCGCATGGCATCGCCGATCCCCCCTTTGTCCTCCATCGAACCCACAACATGGCATTCGAAGTCGTCAAACTGCTCGGGTGGCGAGAATACGCGAATTTCGAGCGGGCATGCTGGCGCTGGCGTACACGGTTTAGCTATACTGAACGACCGTTATGGCGGGAGCACCTCCAGTTTTCCGAACGACGACTTACAGGCGATACGACAGCTAATCCGATTCATGATGATGCTGCTTCGCCGGATACTCCGGCGGGAGAACCTTTTCCGGTTCCTGGACGATTTGCGGGAGTTGCGCCCGGGAATATGAGGTCACATTATCGTCTACCGCCCTCATGGATTAGAGGTTCATTAGCGCAATCCATATGTCGGCGCAGATTGGGGACTCCAGACTATCTCATGCGTCTTGTATTGGCCTAAACCGCCGCCAGCCACCCTCTCCGCTAAAAGTCGTGCTGAAAGAACCTTCGTCGAAGTGTTAAGCGTCAGAAGGTTGATAGACATGAAAGTACCTCTGTCTCGGGTTTTAACCTTTCCAACGCTGCTACCGCATCCAATGACCGGAATTCCCCCTCTGGTAGTATCCAACCGAGGAATGTGTTTGTGACCATGTAGTATTGCCGCAAAGCGTCGTTGTTCAACAAAGGAAACGAACTGATCCGCATCTTCGAGGTCGTCTGTTTTTTCGAACAAATTACCCAAAACGCGTTCATAGAACGGGCGAGCATACCATTCTGGAATTTCGACGGGAATGGGATGATGATGGACCGCCGCAAGGACGACGTAATCACTTTGACCACGGGATCTGGAATCTAGTGCCGATCCCATATCTAGAAACTGGCGCTCTCCAATATAGCCGCGGGCGAGTTTGCCGTCCCGAACGGAATCAAAACACGCAATTCCAACCTTTAAGTCTTCGAGCCATCTAACGGCGCCAGATCGTTCCGTGATCTGCATTGCCATTCGAAGATTTTCTGACAGGTAGCCGTCATTCCTGACGTCGTGGTTGCCCAAAAGGACGATAGGTGGTTCGGTTCCAAGTGTCGATAGCATTCCCAGAAATGACCGGACGCGATCGAGATTGTCTTCATCTGGGTTGTCCATCAAATCGCCGCTGATCAGGGGAAGCACTGTCTCGCCGTATTCGCCGAGGTCGTTAATGAGATTTGCGAGGATGCTCTGAACCCTCGGCAGACGCAGGCTGGCGTCGCGGCTGCCAAGATGGATGTCACTCAGGTGGACGATTGTCAGCCGCTTTGATGCGGACGTTGCCGCGCCACTGAATTCCCTACTGAACTGCATTTTCAACAGTTCAAGGTCAACGCCTATTGTTGTGCTTAGATGAGAGAAGATCCAGCGCGTACGCTCACGGGCCTCACTAACCTCAGTCCCCACATGAAGGAAAATCGAATCTCCAGATTGGGTCCAGAGCAAGACGCCCGGCCAATCTGTTGATGCGGCCAGCGCAGTCTTGAACGACGGAAAAACGTCGGTCAGCGAAAATATGCGATCAGGCGGATCTTGCATCTGCAAGACCAGTCCGGGATCTTCCGGGCGGATAAAAATGAGATCGCGCAGAAAGTCCTCGGAGCACATCATCCTGTCGATTGAGGAGTTAGCCCCGGACGGAATAAGGAGTGCCGTCCATGGACGATCGCCTAGAAAGGAACGCAATTCTGCGAGAATTCGCTTCGGAGATTCATCGCGATAACGCGACGTCAGAGATCTCGTCAGATCGTGAAATCGGTCCATGCCCCAAGGCGACGAATAGAATCGTTTTTCAATCGACTGGAGGAACATCCGAATCGCTTCGCGCTCCTCCCATTCGTCGCCGAGCACCGGAATCGGCGCGCGTTCATCAAGAACACGAGCCAACCAGTTCGCAATCTTAAGATCAAACCGCAGGCCCACAATGTCCTCCATGCAGTTCGGCCGGATGCATCTGGGCATGCCGGATTGGATTCGGTTCACTCGCGGCCTTATTGCGCGCGTATGAAGTCGGTCAGAACCCCGCAGAACCGGTCCTGTTGCTGTTTCCCGCGCGGACCGGTGTACGGTGATGGCTGGGCTGCCGGCTGGCTCGTCCCGGAATGGAACTGGATCTCCTGGATCAGCCTTGTCGAATAGGAGAAGGGCTTACCCTCGACCTCAAACTGCACACTGTCCGGCGTACTCGAGAGATAGCGGCCCTCAATCTTTTGTCCGTTTTTGAGCAGTAGTGTGTCGGCGAGCGCCAACCTGCATCCGATCGCTACGAAGAGCGGCAGCATGACTCGACGTATCGTCATGATTTTCCTTTGAAAGTATAGGAATCAAACTGTAGTTGCAACCTGGAACAAAATCTGTACAGTCATCCGTATGCCGGCAAGCTCCTGGAGCCATCTCGTCGTAGCGGCAAAGCCTTCCGAGGAAGGAGTTGTCTGCGAACTGCGGGATGGCCGGGTCTTATCGTTCTCGCCGGAATGGCGTACGCAAATTTCCGTCGCCAACCGGCTATACATTGCGGAAGATGTGAGCAAAATCGATCGTACAACCGCGGTGCACTTAGAGCGGGACGGGAGACCCGACCTGGCGCAAATTCCAACTCGGGCGGCCAGCCGTCCCAAGCAGAACCGAAACGGCCGCGGATTCGTCCTGCTCGATGCCTCGGATGCGCAGCATGGCGTTAAGAAGGTGCTGGTTATGACCGGACAGATTTGGGACTATTTCTTCGCGCCGGATCGATCCATCAGCTGGGCAGAACAACCAAGCTGGTTTGAACTTCTGGGCGTTCGCGAAACCAGTACGCCCGCCGAGCTCCGGCTCGCGTATCGGGTGCGCGCCCTTGAGCTGAAAGCAGGCTCCAGCCAAACAGCAGGCCTGACACAAACGCAACTCGCGCGCGGGCTCCAGATTTTAATCGACCCGGAACTTCGCCGCGACTACCTGGCGCTGCAGAACGACACGAATCACCTCGTCTCATTTCCACCTTGGACGATGGGATGCCTGCTCGCTTCCGGCGAAAAGAGAGGGGATCTTTTCGTTGTTCAGGATCTCTTGCGCTTCGTTCCGCATACCGAAGCGCGGAGCGTTCGAATCGCACTGCGTCGTTTCCAATTTGAAGGGCCTTTCGCGGTGTACCGGGACGCCCGGAAGAAAATGTTGATTCGGTTTGACAATGCCGTGCTGCCACTGCATTGGACAGAGGATTGGAATACGTGGGCGCATCTCACCCTAGGATCAACAAACGTGAAAGCAACATTCTGGCAGCAGACACGGTTCCGCCGCACGGAAAGCGGTTTTCAGGCAACCACCTGGTCACAACCGTTTGCCAGCACACTGGCCATACCGGATTCAGCCTTGTTGCACGGGCGGTTTGAGGCGTCGCGCGCATTCTGGAACCATTTCCATCCACATGCGGAGGTGGTTGCCTTGTTACGCGCCCGCATCGAACAGGAGCCTCTGGAGGCCGGCGAAGCGGCTCAATGGTGTCTTTCCCGGGGCGTTTGCGGCCCTGTGGATGCCCGGTTGATCAACTGGGAGCCCGATTACGAAGAATCGTACTATCGACAACTGGCGGCCCACGCGAAGGCGATTTACCTGTTTCGCAACGAGTATCTGTTCCTCTTTGAGAACACGATCGTCTCGGAAATTCCGCAGTCTGGGCATGCCAGCTATATCTTTCACCCGCCGGACTCCCTCGCAGCATTCCTTTGGCAATATGCGCGGACCACTCGACACGCGATACGCAGCGAACGTGCGGCTAAGAAAACCCTCGGTTACTGCGGCCGGATTGCGCATCTGAAGGAAACGGCAGCATGGATTGCGAAAATTGAGCGCACCTTTGCGAACCCGATCATGCAACGAGCTACAGCGACGGGCCGCTATTGAATCAGTAACGGCTGTTGCAGACGGAACGTAAGTCGCGTCTCCGACGGGACGCGGACATGCTGGCCGGATGTAAGCACCTGGCCGAGTGTGCCAATGGTAGCGCCCGAGCCGGCACCGATCGCCGCACCTTTGCCTCCGCCCGCCAATGCGCCGATCACCGCGCCCGCAGCCGCCAGTCCACCAATGGTTTTTCCGGAGCGAGCGCTGCGAGAGGAGCTTGCTTTCACTACATCGCTGGAAGCGACATCGTATGGTTTTCCCCGGATGGTTATGGACCGCAGGGCGAGCGTCAACTCGGCCTTTCCTGTGAAATGGCCGGATTGCTTGCGTTCCGTCAACACCAGCGAGGTATCGGCGCCGCGAGGCACGATCACCTGACCTGTCGGCGAAACAATCGGTTCATCGAGCGAGGCTCGATAAACCTTTCCTACCTCATCATGCGTGGAATCGGCCGCGTCAATCAACCGGACAAGCACAGCTGTATTGCCCGGGAGGGTAGCTCCCGTTAGAACTGGTGTTGCGGGCACCGTCGACGGCGACATCGCTGGCGGAAAGCCCTGAGTGGCAGCACCTGTAGGTCCCGGGTCGAACTTAATGTCTTCGATGGTCGCCGTCTTCAACGTAAGGGTCTGTCCTGCAACCAGCACCTTGATTTCGTCAGCACCACCGCCGGCAAAACCACCTTTGATTTGGCTGCTGTCATGCAGTGTGACAGTCACCGACTGCGAGGCCTGCAGGAGGGCGGCGAACAGGAGCGGGACGAGAGATTGGATGGGAATGTCTTGTTTAGCTTTGATCATTGGAATAGAGCACATTGTTTGAAAGCAAATCGACAGACATTTGTATACATATCCGAACTGCGAGTAACTCGCAACCCTGGTTTTTGGACGTGTTTTTTGGACGACGTGCCAAAGTGCCTAGCCGGTGACGAAGTCGGTGAGATTCGATCGAGCGAGACCGCGTGACCGAATTCGCTGAGTCATCGATTTTCGCGAGTGAAGAAGAATCGTTTTGGTCTGAGAAGACCGTCGATCTGGATGGAGACGGACTTCGGCGTCGCGTGAGCGACGGTGCCGGAATGACGGCTTGCGCCGACGCTCGGGTAGAGGAGGGCGATGCAGTCGCCTGGAAGAAGATGGTGTGATTGCGGCATAGGAGAGATCCTCTGAAAGCGCCGTAAGACTGATCGTTTTGTATGCGCGGAGAAATTGGGATACAACGAAGGGGAACTAGACATGACGATGCTGCCACTGCTGCAAGAACCCATCACGAAAGAAGAATTTGAGCGCGAGCTGCTGATCCTGGCTCCGAAAGAAGCGGAATCCAGACGCGAGTTCTGGACCCTTTGTGAAGCCCTTCAGGCCATGACCGATACAAGGTGTCCGCCGCCGGATTGGTTTCTCGATTCGTTCAATGAGGTTTTGCAGCAACCCTCCGAAGAGCGAGCCGGACCGTGGCGCGACCTTCGCCATCGCTTGCTCGAGCACATGGGCGAGTTTCAGAGACGGTACAAGGCCACTCGCAAGCGGGGGTCTCTCCTTAAACGAGCGATCTAACGTCTCACGCTCTATCTTCAGATCCGGATTCTCTGGGATCCTGAAATGTTGTTTTGCAGGCCCAACGCTTCAGCGTACGTGAAAGAGGGGATCCATTTTGGGATAGGGCAACGAGGATGGGAGGTGTTGCTCAGCAGCCCGCGAAAGACACCAGAGATATTTGAAGTTTCCTGGATGTCGAACGGATCGCGTGTACTTGTCCAGCAGCGCAGTCAATTCCTCACCGACCGGTCCCTCTGGCAATGCCAGCCCAACACTCGCGAGCGCTTGACGGATTGCCCGCGTACCAGGCTCTCCGGATCGCAGTTTTTGAATGGTTCGGTCGCTCAGAGCGCTACCGTCCGGCAAGAGTCGCAACGAGCGTGGGCACGAGCGCCCAATGAAGCGAGCGTTCAAGGACTGGTAAACGGTGCCAACGTGACCGACCTTGACCACTGCTCCGCTCGCGGTCTTTCGCGGCAAGGGATCGGAAAAAGTGACTACGCCGGCGAGTCCGAGTCTCTTCAGTTGTCTGAGGCAATGCCCCACAAAATAGCTTTCGCCGTTACCGGGGACCTCGTCGAGTAGAACTAAACGAGAGAGCTCAACTCCTTCGATTGCAGCGCAACCGAATGCGCCAGTGATCGAGCGGTCATTTGTCGGATGCGCGAATACGGCAACACCGACGAGTTCTTGGCCTTTGTACAAACAGAACCGAAATCGGGCGGGAGGTGTTGTTTGCAGGTAGTGGTGTGCATCGATAAATTCCCGGACAACACGGTCGGAATTGGTTTCGGAAATCTCATATGCACGGGTATTTATCACCTCGCCGGCAGGACGGTAAGTATCCCGCTGCAGGTGCGATCGTTGATTCATGAAAGCTCCGCGAGAAAGTTATTTTCAAATACGACACAATTCGCTTTGCCAGGAATCAAAGGAGATGTCTGCGGTTCCACATTCATCCGCATGACGGGTTTCGCTAAACAGTGAGCGCGTTTGTGTCGGTGCATGATCAAACCATCAGGGATCATCCTCCCTGCTACAAGGACCGCTTGTTCAACGGCTGCGAAACAGGAACGTTGGTCCCGACCTCCCAGACATCGATGAGCATTAGCCAGACGCGTCGGGCGGCTTTGAAGGTGACCGTTCGCAGAGGGCTGCTCCCTTCGGGTACGAGCGCGGCACGGCGAATGTGAATGGAGAATTCACAACTGGGCAAATCACGCTGTTGCGAACCAACTCCATGAGCACCAGATCGAGGTCGAACTCCTCGGCAAAGAAGCTCAAGCCAGAGCGCAGCAAAAGTACGTCGCGGGTGACGATCGGTTCGTCGAATCGCCGAATAGCTGCAAGGAGTCGAGTGCGGAGCTTCGATGGTCCGACACAGGCCGAAAAGTAGGGAACAAGCGCAAGGAACGCGGCCCATTCTTGTTGTTTGGCTGACATAACAGGGTTGGCTCATCAATTTGAAATGCACACGTAGGATCGGCCGCGGGCATTCCGCTCGTGGCCTAGCGATTTGGCAGTACGCGTATCGAGGACGATGGAAAACTGGAGGCTACGCAGCGCCCATGTAAACGGTCGCTCCGAAAGGGGCTTGTGTCTGCTCGGTGCTGGCCCAGATCACGGGCCAGTGCGGCTCTTGTTCTGGAAACCTTCCGCACAAATCTGTCAGAAACACGACCGCGTGCGGCTCGATCTGTTCTGTTTCCAAATACGTGAAGACGGTCCGGAAATCGGTACCGCCGCCGCCTTTGGGTGCGAGCTGAATGTGTTGGCCGAATTCGAAGACATCCACCCGCTGCACTTCTGTGTCAAAGTACAGGACGTGGACGCGTTCGGGGTGATTCTCCTCAACCAGCGCCGCCAATTCGGCCGCAAATAATGACAGCGTGCGATTCGCAATGGAACCAGAACAATCGATCCCAATCGCTAGCTCGCCCGCGCTTTCCTTCCGCATGCCTGGCAGATACAGACCGGAGCCAATGAATCGACGGTTGGGCCGCGACCACGTGTAATCGGTTGCCAGTGTCTCTGAGAAGCACCGGCGCAGTGTCTCTTTCCAGTTGACCGAGGACTGCTCGGCTGCTTCGAACGCGCGTTCGACACCGATCGGGCACTTGCCGGCCATCTTGGCAGCCGACTGCGCTTCCTGCACGGCAATGCGCCATTCCCGTTCCTGCTCGCCGATCTGCTCCGCAGTGGCAGTGGCACCGGGCCGATCTGTGTTCGGAACGTCGAGAACTTGCCCGTACCCTCCTGGTGTCTCTGGCGCCTTTGGTGTTGGGGCTCCCTGCGAATCATCGGAAGTTGTGCGCAAGTCTTCCTGGGAAGCGGCCTTCTCGGAGGATCCGCCGTTATGAGGTGAAGAGGAGCCCTGTCCGCAATCCTCCTGGGTGAGCAATGCATAGATCTGTTCGGCGCTCATTCCGCGGAAGCGCTTTTCCTGGAGCACGCCCGCTGGCGGGTATAAGCCTGCATCCATGAGTAAAGGATTAATAGCGTAATCGCAGGCCATGTTCCAGACCTTCGGGTCGCGCTCTCCCCGCCGCGTATGATGCTGCAGGGCGGGGTGCAGGACTTCGTGCGTCAGTAAGAAGACCAGTTCGGAATGGTGCAGCTTCGCGACCGCCGATGGATTGTAGAACAGCGAGATTCCATCGGTCGCCATCCATGGAATCCCGCTCATCGGTTCGGACCGCAATCGAAACAACAACGCTCCGAAGAAGGGATGACTCAGTAGGAGATCGGTTCTCGCCCGAGTCAAGCGCTGCTTCGCGTCGAGTGTTTCGGGAAGCTTAAGTTTAGATTCATAGCTCATGGCATCAACTCCGGGTGATCTTTCCAGGAGTAAACGCCCACAATGGGCGTTTCGCTGGAAAGGGTTTGGTCGTGTTTGTTTGAGGGCTTCTAAAACAGCGCGAGGAGTAGTATTCCCTCCCCTCACTGGGTTGCCATATACGCAGCCATGTGAGAAAAGATTTGGCCGCTCGTGTCCCCAGCCAGTATTTCGGCCTGAGAAGGTGAAGCCGCTTCCACTGGCGTCGATTCCGGGGTAGCGCCGTACTCCATATGTGCCGCCATGCGCGAGGCGATGTCGGCCGCTTCTTGCGCAGTGGAGGCTCGCAAAAGATCGTTCGTCTTCAGTTCCTTCGCGCTCGCTGAGCACAAACGGGAGCGAATCTCTTCAACGAAGGCGTTGAGAGTGGGATCGCCGGTGAGATTGAGATTGGGAAGAACGTTAATCAGCTCGACGATGTTGTCAACGACCGATGCGTATAACTTACCTTCAGGCTGCTGCAGACGAGCCACCATGTGATCGACCAGCTTGCGAAGCCGGATCCACAACTCCTGCGTCCCCCGTTGTAAAGACACCCGTACTTGGGCATCAATATCCCGCGAGATTCGTGCGCGCTGCTCTTCGGACAGCGAGACGCGGAAGTCCTCGCCACTCGGAATCGGCAGAATGTCCAGCCGAAGCTCGAATTTCTCGCGGATCTTCTTCGGATCCGGGTAATCCTCGGGCCGAAATAAGCCGCTGAGGGCTGGCCGGACCTGTTCGATGTAACTCGGATATTCGGCGAGGAACTCATCCACGGCGTTGTAGAACTGCCGCTCCCATTCCTTCATCTCTTCGGCGAGTTGAAAATAAAGACTTGCCGGCAGGATGCGATACCCTTCGTCCGACCAGGGCAGCGTGACTTTGTACACGTGCGTGCGAATTTGCCCAGCGAGAGTCTTGATGGCATCCAGCTTGGCGGCCTGCTGCAAAAGCTTCTTGTTGTATCGCCCGGCGCTCTCGTGAGCGCCGTGTTGGTCGGCCACTTGGCGGCTGACTTCTTTGTCATGTTTAGTGGCCGTCCAAACGCTGATATGAACGGCCGCCAGCATAGCTTTTTCAGTTATCAATGAATCACCCCCGCGTGTTGTACGCTGAATCCCACAAATTCCGGTGTGTGACAGAGAGTCGGGTCGCGCTCAGTGGCATCCCGGATGGCGAGAACCTTAAATTCGACCGGGAGCCGGTCCAGGTAGGTGACCGCGCGGCTCAGAGACTGATCGGTCACATAGCGGCCGATGGCTGTAGCAACCGCATACTGGGCCGACGGTTCGCTCGGTAGGGGCGCACGTTCTGGATGGAGGAAGATTTGATCGATGGCGGGAAGCTCACGATACAGTCGCAGAAAGGCGGTAAATTCGCCAGCCGCGCCGTCTCCAACTGTTCCCGTCAGCAGCTCGAATTCGAGTTCCGAGCTTGCGCCTTTCGAGCCACGCAAGATTTTCGAAGCCATTTCCCAGGAGCGCGGAGTGGGCCAGGCGTTCGCATCGAGCGCTCCCGGCTGATGCAGCAGGTCCGGTTTGAAACGCAGAAAGGCAATGACCTCGGGGAGGATATTGGCTCTTAGAGCCCATTGGCACCACTCTTGCAGATCGGTGTCTAGTGCGACGTGGACGAATCTTCCACGCAGCGGGCGGGGCATGCTGAAGTGAACACCGCGATCGGAAGCGGGATTGCCTGCAGCGAGCACAACCCATTCCGGCGGTACCGTGTATTCGCCCAAGCGCCGGTCGAGAACGAGCTGATAGCAGGCGGCTTGCGTCAGCTGCGGCGCAGAAGTCAGCTCGTCCAGAAACAGGATGCCCCGGCCGTGTTTCGGGAGAAAACGCGGGACCGCCCATGCCGTTTCTCCGGCATCGACGTGGGGTATGCCACGCCAATCCACCGGATCGAACTGCGAGGCGCGCACATCGAGAAATTCGTAACCAAGGTCGCGCGCTACACGCGCCACGATCTGAGATTTACCGACGCCCGGGGGTCCCCAGATGTGTAAGGGAACTTGTTGCCCAATGGCGCGAACAATGGAGTCGTATAGATGGGATGGTGTCAAGTCCGTCTCCTAAGAAAGAAAAGTCGCAGGCGGTAGTGGCACCTGCGGCAGTGTGGGTTAAGCTGCGGTTCAGAACGAGAAAGCGAGTTGCACGCTGGCGGCGGACGATACGGCTGCTTGCTCGCGAACCTCTGGTAAAAACAAATCCGGGAGTTCCGCCGTTTCCTGCACTTCGTCCGCGATAAGTGTAGTTGCGTTTCCGGGCTGCTGCCTGCGCTGTTGGTTCAGTGTTGTCCACACAGCCGCGGCGCATTCGCCGATCCCTTTTTCGGTCACAAGTTCACGCGCCAGAGCCGTCAGTACATCGTCATCCTGCTCCATCGCAGTCAGACCATGGCTGGCGAGTTTGCCTTCCAGAGCCAGCGAGACGAGCATCTTCTTGCCCATGAGGCGAAGGCAACGTTCTTGCGCGGTCCCCGCATAGCTCATGTAGCAAACGCGCACTGGTTTCTTTTGGCCGATGCGCCAGCTGCGCCGGCTGGCCTGGCGGAGAACGTGCGTCGAGTAGCCCGTCTCATAGAAGAAAATGGAAGGCATTTCGAGCAAGTCCAGACCCGTCATCACGAGCCGGGGATGCGCGATACAAACCTGCATGCCATGTCTCAGTTTGTCTTCATACCACGCTTCCCGGCGTTCGGGCGGGACGTGGGTGGTCAACACTTCGGCGCGGATCCCCTCGCGTTCGAGCAGATCGCCCAGCCGCTGTGTCACATCCCGCTTCTGAGTGTAAACCGCGAAGATCTGGCATTTGCGACCCTGCGCCAGCTCGCTTCGGATCTCGTCGAGCAGGCGGCGCTCTTTGGCGTAGTGAAAGCCACGATCAAGGTCCGGGGGAGAGGAGACGAGCACCTTCTGTCGCTCGCCGCTTTCCGGATCCTGAACATAAGCCGTGAGATCCCCTATGTCGAAGGGACGATCCGGATAAAGCAGCAGCGCATTCATGCCGACGCTCAACAACGACTGGCTTTTGCCATACTCCTGAAGCGCCTTCTTGATGTCCTCCTCGAGTGACCGGTAGGCTTTCTCGAGTTCCGGGTCCATGCGAACCGTCAGAACGTCTTCTTCATACGCGGGCAGCGCTTCGGAAATATCTTCGAGCGACAGGAATGCTGCCGTGTCCATCAGGAAATGGCCGAACAGAAGCGGCGAAGCTCCGGGGCGGCGCTTCACCTGTTTGGTAACGCGCGCCTCGGAGCAGCGATTATCAGTCGGCTCGATAGTTGTTATATGTTCCAGAACGCCGTACGATTCCGCGAACGACCGCAAGCCCGATTGACTATATTCGAAACCGGCCGCCAGCATCTTTTGCGGATGCAACCGAAACAGATTATTGAACGCCTCGTCGGCGTATCCGCCGCTGTACGTGCCTGTCAAAGCGAGTGTCCGCTTGGCGGAAGACGCGAGGGTTCCCAGGGCCTGTCCTTGGGCGGTATCGTTGGCCAGTTCGTGCATTTCGTCGGCGATCGCGTAATCGAAGAAGCCCTTCAAGTAACGGCCGATGAACTCGACCGGGGCGACGCGGCGGATGCGTTTGCCATCCGCTTGCCAGAGCGGACTGAAGAAGATCCGTCGGCTCTTTTCCGGGGCTTCACTGTCCGGCGCCACAACCTCGGCGTGCTTCGCCTTGTGAAAATCAGGCGCACGCAACTGATCCTCTGCCGTCAGGATCGGTTTGCCGGTATCGGAGTTGACGACGCAGCCGCTGAATTGGCCCGAGCGCGGTACCCGATACGCGTGCCGCCAGAAATAGCCGAGCTTCGCTCGTTCTCGCGAGATGATAAACACCGAAGGTCCTGGGCAGAGCTTGCGCCAGTGCTCGCGCGCCGAGCGATGACCTTTTGCCAGGCGCAGATCCGTGAGAGTGGTTTTGAGACCTTCGCGCCGGATGTGGCCGTTGCTCAAACGGACCTCATTGACACCGGAATACCCGTTAGACCCTACACCATTGCGAAGACCGTCGACGAAAAACACACGCACACCCGGAATGGTGAGAAAGCACTCGCGCGCCCACTTGAGCACGAGCTGGGGCGGCACCATGGCGATGGCCGTGAAAGCACGCCCTTCGGCATGAGCGAACACGCTGGCCAGCGCCATGAGGGTCTTGCCCGTTCCGCATTCGGCAATGGCGGCAGCGCTCGAGCTAGTCTGCCAGGCCTTTACAATTCCCATAATCGCGAGTTCTTGGCCGGGAAAGGGGCGACGCTTCAGTTGCCTGAGGTGGGGAGAGCAGAGATCGCCCGGCGTGCGCAAAGGAGGAAACTGCGTCACAATGCGTTCGCCAATTTCCGCTGAGAAGATCTTGAGATATGTGCTGATGTTGGTTATGTCGTTCATTGGCGGGATCCTCGTGCCAAACTTCCGTTTGGGACTCGCGATCGGACACAAGCTTCTTTCTTGTTTCCTGGGGCAATCTTCACCGAGAACGGGTGAGTCGGTCAGTGAGAATGGATGACTCGGTTATTCGGAGGGGTAACCGGAGACTAGCGAATGCGAGCCGACTTGCGGGGACTAATCCGTCTCAGCGCGACTGGTTCGATCTACAATACTCTGATCTGCTTTGTTCATGACGTCAGTTCTGAATGGCCTCAACATCGAAAGCAATCGCACCCTTTGAATTGAATCCCAAGTGAAACGACACTCGCTGGCCTTCTCGTAGAATGGACGAATGCGCATCTGACCGCCAGAAGAAGATGTCTCCGCCCTCAGAATCGGCGGCAACGTAAACGTTCGAGCCCTTTAGAACCTTGACTTTACCGGCGAACGATTTAAGCGACGAACCCGCCCTTAGCCGTTCACGTATGCGGGTCTTCTCATGGCCCGGGATTTGTAGTAGGTCAACGTCCCTAAAAACCTTCTGATATTCGATGTAATTACCACGCACAAAGAGAAAACTGCCCAATTCAATCATGAGCGCAATATCCCCCTTATTATGTCGGATCGCCGACTCGAAAAAACTCTTTACGACATGAGTCTGGTCGTTGAGTTGTCGTTTTAGTCGAGCCACATCTCGATAAAGCAACCACGAGGTCGGAGCATATTGGATGCCAGCTATCCCAGTTGCAGCGGCCTCCCTCACGTTTCCAGCGTCACGCTCAAATTGGACAAGCATGCGCCGCAGTCGTACGTCAGCAGGATTCTTCCTAACACCCTCCTTAACGAGGTTCACAACATCACCGAGATCACCCAACTTCCTTCGAAACCAAGCCAATTCGCCAGTGATCATAGGGGATTCGCCCGATAACTCTGATGCTTCCTCCAGCATTGCGACTGCCTCGGTAAGCACAGCTGCTTTGCCTTCCTGCGTTCGTTCGTTGTCGAGTTTTCCCCGAAGAATATTTGCTTTTCCCACATACCCGAAAGGCGAGGCTGGCTCATATCGGACGTTCTCGTCGAAGATCTTACCGGCCTCGAACAAGAGCACCTGGCTCTTCAAGCGATCTGCGGTCCTGGATTCGAGCTCAAGAGCCAACCCCAAAGTATTTAGGAAGGGCTGATTAAGTGGATTCCGCTTAACGGCCTCACGTGCGAACTTAACCGCAAGCTCTGCATTGCCGAGTTCCCGTTCCAATATTGATCGATGTTGGGAAACGAAAGCGTCATCCGGAAGAATAACAGCTAAACGCTCGTATATCGCGCGCCGCTTTTCGGCGGAAGCAAACATTCGCCCGAGTTCTCGCGTCCTCACCAAGGCTTCGAGAACTCTCCTATCCTGCGCGTAAGCGGGATCAAGCTGTGCAAGTAAATTATTCAGGTAGTTCGATTTAGTTTCGTCATCCTGTGCCGCCGCAGCGAATATTACAGAAGAGATAATCGGATGACGGACCTAATCGTGAATCCTGCCGTATGCCGTGAGTTCCCGACCTCTTCCGCCGTTATAAGCACACCCTCCGTTGGAGCGAAGATCTCTCGGGCTAACTGATCCGCGCGCACGTCGAGTAGATTCAGCAAAGTTTCGTAGCGTATGCCAAGGTTAACTACGCCGAGCATGGCGACATAGACGTAAGCTAGCTGAGCTTTTTCAGAGGGTATTTTTCTGAACTCATCAGTGACGATGTCATCAAAGGAATTATCGTTAGTAAGTTCTCGCAGGGCAACCAGCAGTTCTTTTTCTGCTAATGCAGTGAAGTGGTTGACCTGGAGTTCACGGCTAACGCCGGTAAGCTTGTCTAACGCGTTATGCTTCTGCAAAGCATCCAGAATTTCATTGATCTCGGACGAGTCCAGTGCCCCGAGAATAAACTCGGCAGGCCGCAATCGCGACCGTTCAGCGGCATTTGTAGCTTCCCACTGGTTCTTCCGCTCCTCCAAAATAAGTGTCAGTGGGATGCCGAGTTGCTGCGAGTCCTCCAAGAATCGATTGAGAACGTGAATGCTATCTGCCGCGTGGTTCACAATGACGACCAACCTTTTTAGGTTTTCACGGTCAATCAGCGTGCCAAGATGCCTAGCTTCGAATAGCGTTTCAGGAATGTGGACGAGAACGGGCACCCAAGTTTGGCAAGTCCAAACGCCAGAGTGCGGATTAAAGTCGTCTTTCCTGTTCCAGCCGCCCCTGTCACGAGGAAAGCACTATTGTAGACGCTTGGGTCGGCTATGCCCAGGAATACCGCCTCGAAGACCGCATCGTACGCCTTGCGCGGGGGAGGGATCTCATCGCGGATGTCGCTCCAAGATGGTTCTTGACCTGAAAAAAAGCGCTTTGGAATACTCAAGCCCGTGCAGTCTTCGGGACGGATCCTGAAGAAAGACTCGGCGACCCTCTCAAAACGGGTATGCAAATCGAAATCTGCATACAGCTTAGTCCTGCGTACGTCCAGCGGTACAACGGAATAATTCTGACTCTCCCAAGCGTCTCGAAGGCTAGCAAGGAAGTCCGAACCGTCACAATTGACGAGTTGGATATTATACTTTTCTCGCCAGAACGCCTCTTCCGCAGTGCCGAAATCCGGCCGAACAGCGAAACTGAGTGGGAGAGTCTGGGTTCCTAACTCGTGACGGCAATCTTCAAGAACCGCACGGAAATTGTCATCTCTGAGGGAATAGCCAACGAACAGAAAAGTGCGGCTTGCGAGGTCCTTGCGAAGTCGCCGAAATAGGGCCTTACGGTGCGTTTCATAATAGCGGTAATCCTCTTTTGTAAGAATGAGTCTGCCCTGCTCCGTGTTGGCTGCTTCAATGCTCCCGTGCAGTTTGTAGTAGAGGATGTCTTCATCGGAAAACGCGACCAGTTCAGTGTCGGTCGACATAACGGTACGATCTTCCCCGCCGCCAAAATGGCGCGATCAGCTGCAGCGGACTCAACGAGGAGATCATAATTGGTTGTGTAGATGACGTCCCAGGGCAGTTGCACAAGCGAAAGATGTGCAAGCCCCGGCGAATAGGACGTGAACAAATCGTTTAGGTACCGATTCAGAGGAGTGGCGCCAAGCTTGAATCGGGCCATCTCAGAGGCTTATCTAGCGTAAGCTTGAGGCTCGCATCTACTAGGAGATTCTCACAGATAAGAGCGCTCAACTCCGATCCGAGCGGAAACGGTATATCACCTGCGTTCCGGAGACCGAAATTAATTCCTGCGCCAAGGAAAAGAGTGGCTGCTCTATCTTGCAAACGGCCACAAATGTGTTTGATGTGATCCACGATGCCTAAGGCAATTAGTGTAAGAAACGACCTGAACGTTTGCCGGATAACCTCTGACTCGCTCCTATGCACCTGGACCAAGAGGTTGGCACATCCCGGGGGTGGATTAGAAACGATAAACGCACATCAGATCTAGGACCGCCAACCCGCGGAGCTTACATGGCTGATGTGCCAGATGCCGACTCTCTAACTCTCTGGACCGTCTGCGCAAATCAAATCTGCACGAAGCGCGTTTTCCGTCCAAGTGTCTGCTGATTGCTCTACCCTTGGTGACATATCGCGATGTCATGGTAAACAGAAATGATGGCTCGCCTCATCGCCTATTGCCTATGTCTGTTGGTGTTTCCAACACTCGGTCCTTCAGCCACGCTCGACTCGTCCGCACTGCAACGAGAGCTAGCCGGGCTTTCCCAGAGCTTTGACGGCAGAGTCGGTGCTTGCGTTCGGGATGCTAAGAACTTTGCTTGCACCAAGGGAGCTGATCACTTTTCGATGCAAAGTGTGATGAAGCTTCTTGTCGGTGTGGCGGTTCTGGATGCTGTCGATCATCATGCGTGGCGGCTGGAGGAACAGGTAAGGCCTACCAGGAGGTACGGCTCTGGGCTCAAGGCAAGATCCGCGAGCTGCTAAATAGCACCTGCCAGCGTGAGCTGAGCTTGGCGCGAGGCCGACTGCAACAGGAGATCAATCGCGAACTCGAAAAGCTCCCGGAACATCGTCGACGATTCGCCGAGCTAGGGATTCAGCGCATCTTGCTCAAGCTCTACAATGAGCCGGAAGATCGGGTGCGGCCGATCATTTCCGTCGTTCTCGATGCAGTTGAGCGCGACGAGTACCGCGTGGTCTTAGAAAGGTATATGAGGCAAGCCGCAGCGACGTCGCGGGTTTCGCCGACGCTCTGTCTGACTTCGGCTTGCTAGAACTCAGCATGATCGCGCAGCAGTGCGGGGCGCGCTTGGAGTTCCTGGACTTCTTGGAGTCGTTGGTGCTGAACCCGGATACGACCGAAGCCGTAGTGCACAAAGCGCTGGCGACAAACCTCTGGGTGCTCGGTCCGGCGTTCAGAATTCTGGCCTCGAATCAGACTCTCGCCAAGGTCATCGAACAGTACACAAATGACAAGTTCTCTGGGACGCGCGCCAACCGGCGGCCTGACCTCTTGCTCGTCAATGATCCCGCAGCGCGCTACACACTCATCGAGTTCAAACGCCCCAGCCATACAATTGATCGGCAAGACGTCAACCAAGCCGAACAGTATAGGGATGATCTCTCCTCGAAATTTCACCCTATCGAGATCTTGGTCATCGGAGGCCAGCACGACACACGAATGGACAAAAACCCACCCCACAACCTGCAATTGCTGTCCTACACCGGGCTTGTGAGCCGTGCCCGCGGTGAACTGCAGTGGCTCATTTCGGAACTTGCCCAGCCTGGGCGACCGTGACGCTCCGGAACATCTGGATACGTTACGTTGGAGTCTGCAGAGAGAATGTTCACGGTCTGACGACCCACTTTGACGTACAGTCGGCTATCGTGAGATCGGCCTGAAACCGGCTTCGAGCAGTTTCAAACGTTGGTCTTCCTGAGCGGGCTTTAAAACGTGGACGTGATCGCAAATTGCTGACGTGACGAGTTTTCTCTATTCAGACCCGGATAACTACAAAAAAACGCTGTACGATGCGCGAGTCTTTGCCCTACGCTTCTGGGCATCCGAACGCATGCGGGACCTTCCAATCGATCTTTGACGCGTCTTCAGGGATTGTCAGTGCGCCAGTCCGGAGGGCGCCGGCAATTAAAGTGAGCAAATATTTCTTATCCGCTGTAACAAGAACCGGTCGGCAATTGATGCCAGACAGTTCCTGGATCAATTGCTTTTCCAGCAGCGCGTCACAAATCCACTCACTCCAGTGAGGCAGCACGGGAAACCCGAACCGCACACCGAGACGGTACGCCAGAAACTCCGGTTCCGCGTTGTAAACGATGGTGCGATCCGCCCCCGCGTTTCCGCCGGCCTGCGTCTCAAACAATTCCTGAGACAGACCGACGAGATGCCGAACCGCCTGTTTACGTCCGGGTATTTGAATGAATCCGCGAAACGTGTGCGAGTGCTCGCCCAGGCAAACGACAAAGTTGGGCAGACCGGGTCCGGCAATTCGAAATTTAGCCTGGTCCGCAATCGCGGCGTGAATGGCTGTCATTTCCTGCTCTCCGCCAAAGACGGACAACAGGTGGCAGCGCGGCGCTCGGCTGGAATCAGGTGGAGGCTCAACAATCACGCGGTCCATGGTCACTGCGATATGCGTGGCGGTGGCTTTAGTGGAAACGGGCGGCTTGATGTACTCAAGCCGCCCCAAGCGCAGGTGCGCATTTTGCATTATTCTCCTCCAAAAGCTCGGCCACACGGCCGTCGGCATAAATCAACGTGAGCGACTGCGTAAAGCGCTCCCGGTCGCGCAGTGTGGTCACACCACGGTCATCCGTTTCTTCTATGTGATCGATCTTTTTGCTTGTTTGCCAGCAGGCCACGTGTCGGAGCGGGCCTGTGCCGAATACGCCATTGAGCAGTCCGCTGCAGCTTAAAATCCCTGCATGACCCTCGTGCAACGGGGTCAAAGGCCGCCCCGCTACCTGAATCGGTGGTGCGAACACACTGCGAACAGCTTCGCGGTAAGCGCGGGAGAATGGCAGCAGGTCCTCAATCGCGTCGAACGGCAATCCATCGTACGTCAGGCGCACGGAAGCAGGTCCCGCTGGCACCGGATAGTTTCGGTCGGGAGCATCGCTGAGCGGAGTAAGTTTTCTGTATGCGGCCGATAGATGTGTTAGAAAATTACGCTGTGCCTGGACGTCCCGGTCCGTCAGGCGTTCCCGCTCGTGCCGGGTCCGGCGAATGCCGAACAAAACGACTTGGCGATACCTCACAGCTTCTGGGTCGGTCAGTCGATAGATGCCGATTTCGCGAAAATGAGAAGCGAGTACGGTGCAGCACGCAGTGACGCGCTGAGATGGAATCACAAAAATCAAAATGCCGCGCGGTCGAAGCCAGCGGAAGCAGTGTTCAAGAAACACGGCTTCGCTGCGCCGAGATCGATCTTCGTGGACTTCATCGTCGTACGGTGGGTTGAGATATAGCAACGAATAAGACTCAACCGGCGAGCGCGCGTTAAATGTGCTTCCCTGCACGACTTGGTCGAGTACATTCGCTGCTTCGTTAGCCCGATAGGAATCCAGCTCGATGCCGTACAACCTAGCCCCGGTTTCGCCCGCAATGAGTTGCAAAGCACGCCCGGTTCCCGCGCATGGATCTAAGGCAGCGCAAATCTCGGGAAACTGAAGAAAGTGCCGGATCCGTTTGGCTTCCGCTTCGACCAGCGGAAAATATCCGAGCTTCAAGCGTGCGGCTTGTCGAGCCATGGCGGTTCTCCTTGTATTCCTGTTGTTGTTTTTTATTCGTTGCTGTGCTGACGGCAATGCGAGAGCACCGAGCATCGATGCCCATCACGAGGAGCTCTATTGGGCGCCGCCGTGCTTCCCCGCTCTCTTCTGCGTTGGGTAGCGCGCGACCGGCGAGGCGAGTATCGTCCTCTTCGATCGGAGACCACTTTGGCCTGGCGAAACAGACTCTGATGGTCCAGGCGGTTCTTTCCCCTTTTTCTCTCTGGGCGGCCTGTTCGGTATAGATTGCACCGCCAGAAGTTGTTTTTTTTGCCTTAATTTGAACTATGTCGCGGTACAAGCGGTACAAAGTGTGCGCTATTCGACCCGTTCATCATCGCTGGCCAGTAGCCGCTTCCAAATTCCGATGCAGAGCTCGTCGACCTGGGCGAGATGACGAAGCAAAGCCGCATGGTCTTCGGTCGTCCAAATATGACCGACGCGCGAAGCTGAGTATTCGAGAAAGGAGCGCGGGACCGCGATCGGAGTATCAGGCCTTTGATGATTGAGCACTGCGCTCATAGTGTTGTCCTCTGAAAGCGTTGCTTCATGCACCTTCATCGGGTACGTGGGATTGCTGAGCAACCGATAAGCAGCAATTGCCTTTCGCGGCGCTCGCGCGGGTACCCGTAAACAGCTGCTGCTGTTCGAGCGAAACAATCTGGAGCGCCGAATCCCCGCCGCCGACAGTCTCGAGGTATACCAGGGCAGGATGCGGATCGCCGTGGTAGTTCATGCGCCAGGAGAGCTGAAACAAACCGCTCTCGGTCCGCTTCACTACGAAGCCCTCGCAGCTATCACCTGTGAGTTCGAATCGTTGCTTTAAGTCCGGGTCCGCTTCGAAGGTTGCCCGGAATGCGCCACACTCCACATCCAGATCAAATTTGCTGAAGCCTTGCTTGGGACTGCCGTTTTCGAGGAATACCAGATCCTGGCATCCCAGGTCAGCCGCCAACTCTCGCGTCAGCAGGCCTGTGACAGCCAGGCGGTGCAAAAGCATCCCTTCTTTGAGTCGGTGAGCCAGCGCTGTGATCTGCACGGCCTTCAGAGTGATCGGTTTATCGAGCACGGTCTTCCTTACGCAATTTGGGATCGGAGCACCAAAGAAAATCAACGAAATGCTGGCTCATCCCACCGCTCAATGACAAACAAGGTGTCCGATCCCGGCACGGTCACGCCCAGGAAAGGATCTTTAAATTCCTGGATGTCTGTCACGTAAAATTCGGCATCAGGAAAACGGTCCACAATTCTCGCGATCGTCGGCAAGACCTCTGGCGGGATCGGCCTGTTGTAAACACGGCTATCGAAGGGCGCATCATACCTATGTGAGGATGGATATTCCCTTACCGGATGCCAACGCCATCTGTATAGGGAATGCCACCGATCCGATCGGCTGTTCGTCAGCTTCTCCACTTGTTTATCGAGGTAGCGGACCACGTCTTCATAAGGATAGAGACCGAGCGTTTCTTCCCGTACGATCTTGGCGAGCTCCACCAAACGCAGAGGAATCTTGTTGATTCCCAAGTCTTGAGAAAGCCGGATAAATTCTTCAGCTGGTTCCTCAACAACAACAGCAACGCTGCGAGTTGGCTCTGACAGAGCTGGAATACTCAGAAGCGTCCGCGACCGCGCTAAAAGGTGATTCATCTTGCATTCCTTTCTGAAAAATCGCTGGAGTGGGAGTCACCCCGCCTTACTTGTTTAGCTGCACCCGCCCGAACTACTGCCGCATTGGTTGCAGTAGAAACAGGTTCCTTTGCGGCTCATGATTCCACCGCAATCCGCGCACAACGGCGCATCGCTGGCGGGATCGAAAGCCAGAACTTGCTGCGCCTTCGGTTCTGTCGACGTGAGCGTGCTCTGCTCGGTGACTTCGGTCGCTGCCTTCTGGCCGAGAAAGCGCATGCCGAGCCAGCGGAAGATGTAATCGACGACAGACTTGGCATAGGGCAACTGCGGATGACCCGTCCAGCCACTCGGTTCAAAGCGAACATGGCTGAATTTGTCGACATAGAACTGCAGCGGGACGCCATATTGCAGGCCAGTGCTGACGCTGACCGCGATCGTATCCATCAAGCCCGAGATGGTCGACCCGGCCTTATTCATCGAAATGAATACTTCGCCGACCGTTCCGTCGGGATAGCGTCCCACCGTCGCGTAGCCCTCGTGGCCCGCGACGGAGAACTTGTGCGTGATCGAGGGACGTTCATCCGGCAGCTTGCGTCGGACGGGAGAGGCAGTTGGTGCCGCCGTAGCGACGACTTTGCCGGAACTCAGCGGCTGGGCTCGTTTGGAGCCATCGCGATAAATCGCTACTGCCTTCAGGCCGAGCTTCCAACTCTCGATGTAGGTCTCGACCACGTCCTCGACCGTAGCCGAGGACAGTAGGTTGACGGTCTTCGAGATCGCGCCAGAGAGGAACGGTTGCACCGCCGCCATCATGCGGATGTGTCCCTCGGGAGCGATGGAGCGTGAGGAACCGCTTGCAGGAATTGCCGTATCGAACACGGCGTAATCGGACGGCCGAAGCTGGGGCGCGCTCTCGACCGAGCCTTTTTGCCGCACGTGTTCGATGATCGCCGCCGATTGCTCGTTGTCGTAGCCGAGGCGCCGCAGAGCCTGCGGGACGATGCCATTGGTGAGCGTGAGCGAGCCCCCGCCTACCAGGGTCTTGGTTTTGAACAGTCCGAGTTCCGGCTCAACGCCGGTGGTATCGCAGTCCATCATGAAACCGATGGTTCCGCACGGAGCCAGCACGGTAACTTGCGCATTCCGGAAACCGGCTGCCCCACCGAGCTGGTGCGCTTGCTGCCAGCACTCTTGCGCCGTTTCGTAGAGGGAGAGTGGGACAAGAGCCGAATCCAAATTGGTAGCAGCGGCGTGTTCGTGTTGCCCGATCACATCGAGAAAGCATTGGCGATTTTCTGCGTAACACGCGAACGCTCCCAGTCGTTCGGCAATGTGCGCGCTGGTTGCATAAGCCTGACCTCCGAGGATGGCGGTCAGAGTGCCAGCGTACGCACGACCGCGGTCGCTGTCATACGGAATTCCGAGCGCCATCAAGAGCGCGCCCAGGTTGGCATAGCCCAGACCGAGCGGCCGGAAATCATGCGAATTCTGCGCGATCTTCTGTGTGGGATAGCTGGAGTTATCCACCAGAATCTCCTGCGATAGAAGAAATGTGTTGATCGCGGCGCGATACTTGGCCGTGTCGAATTCGCCGTCTTTCCCTAAGAACTTCAACAGATTCAGAGAGGCCAGATTGCAAGCCGAATCGTCCAAGAACATGAATTCCGAACACGGGTTGGACGCGTTGATGCGGCCCGAGTCTTTCGAGGTATGCCAGCGATGAATGGTCGAATCGAACTGCAAGCCCGGATCGCCACATTGATGAGTGGCTTCCGCAATCTGATACATCAGCTCACGGGCACGGTAGGTTTTAACATGCGCACCGGTCGCGACGGACTTCGTCGTCCATTCGCTGTCGGCCATCACCGCTTCCATAAACTCGTCCGACACCCGCACCGAATTATTAGCATTCTGGAAGAAGATCGAGCGGTAGGCCTCCCCGTCGAGGGACGGATCGTAACCGGCTTCAATCAAAGCGTGCGCTTTCTTTTCTTCTTTCGACTTGCAACAGATAAAGTCTTCGATGTCCGGGTGATCGACGTTGAGGATCACCATCTTGGCGGCGCGGCGTGTTTTGCCCCCTGACTTGATGACGCCGGCAAAGGCGTCGAACCCCTTCATGAAGCTGAGCGGTCCGGAAGCGCGGCCGCCGGAGCTGAGGTCCGCGTTCTCTTCGCGCAGGGTCGAGAGATTGGTTCCCGCGCCGGAGCCGTACTTGAACAGCATGCCCTCGGTTTTTGCGAGCTCCAGAATCGATTCCATCCGGTCTTCGACGCTGTTGATGAAACACGCGGAACACTGCGGATGTTCAGAGTCTCCCGCCTGGACAGGCTGCAAGTCCTTGGTCGCGCGATCGAAATAGAAACCATAACCGCGCGTTTCCGGCAGTCCGACATTGAACCAGACTGGCGAATTGAAGGCGCCAACCTGGTGAAGGAGCAGGTAAGCCAATTCGTTGCGGTACATGGCTTGTTCTTCGAAAGACGCGAAGTATCCGCCTTGCCTGCCCCAGCGGCTGAGTGTCTCGACCACCCGGCCGATCAGTTGCTTGACGCTCGTTTCCCGCTCCGGCGACCCTAGCTTGCCCGCGAAGTATTTCGACGCGACGATGGTAATCGCGGTATCGGACCAGGAGGCGGGCGCTTCAACGCCAGCTTGCGAGAACTTGACATTCTCTTTGCCCTGGATCACAACGTCCCGCTGGTTCCATAGTGTGGTCGCAAAGACGTCGGCCAGGCTCATGCCGGGATGGGTGGAATAAGGTTTAAGCAGCGTGTCTGGCAAAGAAATCGCCGGTGCGGTAAGCAGAGACATAAAAAACTCCTCAATGGAACTATCCTGAACGGATCTGGTCTTTTGAGAGCCGGATCTAAGAATGAGCTTTGCCAGCAGCTCGGTTGATTCGATATACCGCATTGGCAGCAAGGTCACCGTGGCTGCTGGCCAGCCTTTATCGATTTGTCTTGTCCCTCCCTTCTTGCGCATGTTCTACCGGAAAGCGGCAGAACATGCAAAGAGGGAGAACAGCACTGGTTTAGACAAGTTCGCGAAAAATGCCGCCTTTCAGAACGGTTGTCATGGCGTTCCTCTCTCCGTCGTCGCGGCCGTCAGGCTGTATCGTTCCGGGCACGAACTCGGTTGCAACTCAAGGTGCCAACTGCTGCCCGGATATCGGGTGAGCGGACTGGCCCATTCCCGGTCTAATGGATCGATCAGGAGGTGCCTTTCTACTCCGGCTCTGGTCCGAACGTACAGTCCGGCGGGATGGACTGAGAGGAAATGCACCTGACCCAGAATCACCGGAGAACGAAGCGGGGTTTCAGTCCGGGCAGAACCCACTAGATACCCTGTGATTACCGCTGCGAGTAAAGTGAGGAGCCCCCCACGCGAAGAAAGTCTCATAGCCTAGTATTCGAATTACCTCAGACAGCGATTTTACTGGCACGCGGATACCCACTAGCGCAAGTAGCATTGCCTTGCCGCGCATCCCTTCGATACTGAGCAACCCAGCGTAAGAGCTCAATTCGAAGGGATCGATGCCAGGCTTTGGAATCTTGCCAAATCCCTTTTGCGTGTTCCGACCATTCGGTCTGGCATCGCTGGGCGTTTTCCAGGTACTCGCGAATCTCCTCGGTCCAGGTCACCATCGGGAGATAGAGCCAGCGAGGAGTCACGGCGAAGGCAAGCTTATCTGCGACACACAAACGAGAAACGGGTTGGTTCCGTCGTTTCGCGAAAGAACGGCTGTGGAATAAGCAGAAATGCGCCCAGGACTGGCCTTCGGGTCGATAGCCCCAAACGCGATTGCAAAACCGGCTCAGCCTGCCTGCCAGCGTACGGTCGACGGCTCTGTCGAAAAGCGACGACATGATTTTGCTGCCGAGCCAGACATGCTGTTCTCCTTCCGCGCCGTCCATGTTCGGACAGGTGAAGTAGCCGAAATCGTGCACGCCGAGAGCGACCCATATTCTTGGGTCCCATGGGAAACGAATGGCCTTGTCCAAGCAATTGCTAGTGTCAAGGGGTGAAGGAAGAAGCAGTGAGCTCCATACAGGAGGCTCTTCGTTCCGATTGTCACAACGTGACCCTCCTGATTCAGCGAGAAAGAAGTAGCTGTTTCTCCCATGCTGCTGGCTCTTTTTGCTGAGGAGCGTTGGGGCCAGCGACCCGATCGGCCAGTGGGGTCGCACGACGGCGTTTCCGTGCTTCTGCGAAAAAGCGTTCGCGCTGCTGTTCCTGCCACTCTGCCCACGAGATACCGACTGCATCAGGCGGTATCTCGCGCAGCGTCACGGCACCGGCTTACTCAAACGTGGCGTTGACGAAAGTCTGTAGCCGGCAACTGCGTCGTGGGTGACGCAGCTTTCGCAAGGCAACCGTTTCCAATTGCCGGACACGTTCACGGCTGACGGAGAGTCTGTCGCCGATCTCATCGAGCGAATGCTCGTGGCCATCTTCCAACCCGAACCGCAGCGCGATGATCAGGCGCTCGCGCTTACTCAGACTCTTTAAGATGGCTTCCGAGACTTGCTTGAGTCGCTCTCGCGTGATGTCATTGAGTGTTTTTTCAGTGACTGCATCGGCGACTTTGTGTTGATCCGGCAATCCCCGAACGTCCCAGATGAACTGCCCAAGACTGGTGTCGTCGTCTTCGCTCACGGTCGCCTGCAGCGAGACGGTATCCTGCCCGATGCGCAGGAATCGTTGCACGTCGGATGCGCTCATCGAGAGGTGGCCGGCGATCTCGTCGATCGTCGCTTCCCGCCCCAGCCGTTGCTGTAGCTGCTTCTTGGTTCGGGACACGCGCTGCATGGTCTCTATCACGTGCGCCGGAATCCGCACAGTCCTGCTTTGCTCCGCGAGTGCGCGGCTGATCGCTTGCCGGATCCACCAGGTGGCATAGGTCGAGAAACGGTAACCGCGCCGGTAATCGAATTTGTCAACCGCGCGCAGCAGACCGATGTTGCCTTCCTGGATCAAATCGAGGAAACGGCCCGCATCGGCCCGCGCATATCGTTTAGCGACGGAGACGACCAGACGCAGGTTGGATTCGGCCAGCTTGTCCCGAGCGGAATGGCGATCACGCTCGGCGCTCGCAATCAGAGTTACGGCTCGGGCTAACTGTTGCCCGGTGCCTCCGGCTTGCTTCTCTAAACGCTCCCGTTCTTCGAGAAGTGACTGCGCCAACGCTGGCTCTGTTATTTTAATGAGTCGTTCCGACACAGATCGCAGGGACTGTTCGGCCCCCTGAAGCGTACTGATTAACCGATTGCGATAGGTCGCGGTAAACGGAAGACTCCGGATCTCCTGAGAGATAGAAACGAGCAGGCGGGCGTACGTCTGCACGCGCGTTGCACGCCGTTTCCTTCGAGCTCCGTTGTTGGAGGTGTCCGCAAGCTGGTGGCGTTCTGCTTCCTTCCGCAAGCGCTCCAATTTCGCTACAGAGCCCGACAGGAGCACTTCCAGCCTGTCGGAAACGGCGGTATCTTCCTCCACGCTGAGATCGAGGTCCGCTTCCTCGGAACAGGTCAGAACATCCGTGATGGGTATTGCTCCGGAAGCGACGGCCGCCCGTGTTTTGACGAGCATTTGCTCGGTCACGCGGGAGCGGGACACTGCTTTCAGAATGGTTGAATTGGCTCGCTCGATACGGCGAGCTAGTATCATCTCTTCCTCGTGAGTGAGTAGCGGGAGCTGGCGCATATCGCGCAGATACACCCGCACGATATCGCCTACTGCATCGTGGTTCGAATCCGGTCGTGTCGCTTCGTCCTGGTCGCTGGGAGGGTCATTTAAGAAATCGTTCATCAGGTACTCCTCGTAACCCTGTTTCTGGGAGTATAAGGATTGGCCCATCCGATGCAACCGCGCTCCTAAGTCATTCATAACAGGTCTCGGTCAGGAGAAACACGGCACAGCCGTGAAGTTGTTCAGGCTGTGCCGGTACCGCGATCAGGCTAGGGCTTGGTGATGTGCTTCCGAGCGGCGGCGGGGCATGCCGGTCTGTGGCGCACTGGACGCCGGAGCAGACTCGGTATCGAATTGCTCCGGAAACAGGCCGTAAAACTCCCCGGTCATAGCCGTGGCTTCGGAGACCTCTTCCTCCGCATCGATCACGGCAGGATCTGTCGTGGGTTCCTCCGTCATACAGGAATCCTCCTCTGCGATGGCATAACTAGATTCGTCGTTCACTGAACTCGCTGCTGCGGGTGACGCGACGAGTTGCCGGAACTCGCTGGTGTGGGCATGCAGCAGGCGAGCCATTTCTTCGAGACTCTTGGCTCGAAATTCCAGGCTGACCCCGTATTGAATGCTGCTCTTGTCCCCGACCTGTACCTTGTACGGGCGCAGCACGAACTTGAGCGGGATGCCGGCCACGCTGCCTGCTTCCGGACTGCCCCTGCCGGTCATAAGCCGTATTTGGTCGAGTGATCCAGCCAGTTGTGCGATCGAGCGAAAGCCTGTGGTATCGAACTGACAGGAGCCTCCGAGTGTGGGGGCATTCATCAGTTGAAACGTCAATTTACCGTGCGGCTTGCATTGTCGCTTATCGCCTGTGGCAAAGCGACAGCCAGCCGTATAGCAGCGGTTCACAATCGGGAAGAATCGCTGATTTTGCTTGCGGGCTTGCTCCGCCAGGGCCCGTTCGTCGGGTGCCTGCGGCCACTCCACATTGCGGCGTGCATCGATTCCGTTCCCTTCGCAGAGCAATTTCGAGGTGGACCACGCCTGAAACGACGCATCGAACGCGTTCTCGTTCAGAAAAACGATATCGGTTTCAGTCGGTGTCGGCCCGTGCAACTCGATGGTGTCGAAGTCATGCACAAACTTGCCTTGCGCGTCCGTACGCAAAAAGGTGAAGTACGGGAGCTTCCGTGGCGCGTTTCGGTCCGGCGCCGTTTTTCGTTGTTGTGCGTAGAACGCTTCGGCGTCGGCGCGCTGCTCGAGCCGCTTCACCTGACTCTGGCGCTTCCCGTTGACGTAGCTTCCGACCTCGATGCACCATTGCCGGTTCGGATCGATCCAAACATGTACATCGGGTCCAGTCGGGACACCGATCCCTACTTTCAGAACTCGTACCTGCCGTACGATAGGACGACCACTCGCCTCATGCAGCACGCCGTACAGCTTGCTGCGATCAATCGTTGTTGCCGTCGCACTCATCGCGTCCTCCTTCCTGCAACACTCAGCTTTCTCTGAATCCGGACTCCCGGGATTTCGAGGTCTCCGTTGGATGCTTTCGCCATCGCGGCGAGGAGCTTCATATTTGCCTGCAGAACTTCCTTCTGCACACGGCCGGCGATAACCGCCTTGGCCAGGAGAAGAACGTCTGTCACTTCGACTTCAAGTTGATCGCGCGTCGAGTATCCCTTTGGCCTGGCAAACGAATCCGGTTCTGCAATCGGAACCAGAACTTGCATCGCCCCGAGCGAAGTCAGAACCTCCTCCGAAGCCCCCGACTGCCGGGCTGCCTCGATCATTTGCTGTTGCATCGCAGCGCCGGCTTCCGCTGCAGCTTGTTCTCTCGCCCGCGCCGCCTCTGCTTCGAGTTGCCGGACCTTTAGGTCGAGCATTGCGATTCCCTGCTTCAGCCGCTTTTCTAGGACGACCACCGGATCGAGATCTTCATGCTCCGCTTTGCAGGCCGCGGCATGAGCTTCCTTTAAGGGTCGTTTGATGGGTTCGTGGTAGCGCTCGATCTCGTCCTTCAATGAAAGAACGGATGTCAGCAGATGGTTCGCTTTTTCGAGATCCTCAACGCTTGTGAACGAGAGCGCTGTGACTTGTTGCTGAAAAGCACTGGTACGCTCTTGGAAGCCGGCTGGGGAGGTCACAGAGGCCGCATCGTCTGGACACTTGCCAGACTCGGCCGCCCACACCTCGTCCTCGTTGAGTTCCACGGCATTCCCTTGCTCGGCAACCTGCCGGATAATCTGGAGCGCAGACGATTGCGACGATGACGTGGAAAAGAGATTACGCTGCGGAAACAGCGGAACGGGTGTAGCCATGAGAATTCCTCTTTCTATGCTTTGCTTGCCAAATGACGGTCGCGGCGGCGAACACCTGCCAGTGGTAGGGAAACGTAGACAGATCGTGCTCGCGCGTCGAATACGAACCGTTTGCCCGAAGATGAACGGTCATACGCTTACGGGCATATGGATTGGGTAGACACTGCGAGTACGCGGCCATTTGGTAGCCGTGCCAGTCCTGGGGATCGCCGGTCTTAATGTCGAGAAGATACTCGGCCGCGCCGATCGTACCGAGCCGATCCAGCATGCCGCAGTAGCCCGAAACGGGATGGAAGAGACGGTATTCAATCAGGAGGTTGCGTTCCGAATCACGACCGATCTGGAAGTGCGACTCCCGTTTAAACCTTTCCCAAGCCTGAACGTAACCGCGATAGTTCGGGAGGACCGTGTCCCAGTCGAGATCGTCCTCGTCGAGAAACTGCGTGGCGAAATGAACGGCTTTGCCCCGTTCGCGCGCCTCGTCCATATACCAAGTGGAATCGATCAGTTCGGCGTCTTTTAGGATCTGCGTAACGCTCGGACGCTTGACGCCGGCAACGGTGTATACGTGCCCAGTCTCGTCAAAATGCACCAAATCGGCGTGAGCCGGGACCACAAGCATAAATCGAACCTCGGATGGTTTGGGTTGAGTGGTGATTTGAAAGTGACCGGGTAGAACGGCCAACAGCTTCTGTTCAAGACCGACGCCGAGAGCGGTAAGAGGGCGCCTGATTGCTCCTTTCACTCACAGGAGCAGTAGAAGAGCGACTCTTGTGTTGACAGGAGCGACCCGACAGAAAACGCCAACTGACTCTGCTTTGTGCGTTGAGCCAGGCTTCAGGCATCGGCTACTACCACTCTTTGCAAGGCCCAAGTGATCCGGACACCTTTCGGCTTATTCGAAGGGATTTTGAGAAACTCATTCTGCCTTTAGCCGATCTTGGATGTTCCCTAGCGGGGCCGGATAGTCGCGGCTTACCAGAGATTACAGACGACTATATTGCTTTCAACGGCATCCGGGACTCTGGCACGAAAAGCGCGACGCCCGTAGTCGTCTCTCCCACAGAAACCGCTCGCGGTATCGACTATTCCGGTACTTCCGACTGATAGGAACGCCCCTGATGATGGCCTCCGCCACGAGCTGACTCTACGATGGCGAATTCGGCCACGAAGTCTTTGTCTTGCGAAGGAACTCAGGCCTGGGTTTTTGCAAGACGGCGTTCAAGCTCTGCGACTTGGCTGTAACGGCTACCCTTCTCATTGCGAAACGTCACAGGGGCGAAAACAATATATCGAAATTTGCGGGTCGCAGATCCAATGGTCGGACGCGGCGTGGGTACGTCAGCTTCTGCTCAGTTACGGCGTATCATTCCGGTTCGTGAAGAAGGATGATGCTTCGGAATTACTTGAGGATTTGGGAAACCGTGCATCTACGAAAGAGCCGATTTCCGGCTAACTACTGGCGTGGAAACAAATCTTCAAGCGTTTTCACATCCAGCAGGCGAAGTCCAGCCGCTCGTAGCTCTTCGACCGAGGATTGCGCCAATTCATGCTCCACCCACTCCGGTAGGCCGCCGAACTTCCGCTCGATCTGCTGCCGCAGTAACTCAAGCTGACCTTCCTCAAGGCCTCGCCTGTAAGCCGGGCCCAACACTTTGTTTTCCGAAAGATCGATCGTAAACATGGTCTTTGCCTCCTGTTGAACCGTCTCTTCCAATTCCCGCAAGCCCGCTAGAATGAGCAACGCCTGATAGTACTCTTCCGCCAGCTCGCGAGGCAAGCGGGAAATTTTTTCCACAATGCTGCGGATTGCCTGGCGGCCATCCCGCAATCGCGCCAGAATTCCTAATACATTATCGCTCGGTTCCGAGCTGGTAAGAAGCGATTCTCCATCGACCGCGTGCATGTCGATAATCGCGTAACGAATGAAGCCATCCGCCCAGGTGAACTGACTCTCCATTCCCAGCGGTTCGCGGCCCACATACAGGAGAACCTGCTTGGGTATTCGGTCATGGATCGCAACGATCAAACTGAGATATCGAAGCATCCGAAATGGAACGTTACCCTTATTCGAACTCTGGATCTCGATTTGGATCAGTTCGCCGTCAGCGGTTTCCCCGAGCAGATCGACACTCAGATTTTGCACTTTGGGCAGTTCCGTCGGAAGCCACCTCACAACGCGGTTTCCGGTAATGCGCGCCATCGAATTACGCAGCAGAACTTTGAGAACAACATCGAATTGGTGCATCGATTCGCCTTCCCCCTTTTATCGTGCAACCTGGCAAAAGATGCTTGCATTACTCCAATAATCGGGATGCCAGGCGGTATCGAAACCTGGTCCAAAAAAGGGAGTAATTGTATACGGGCACGCTCGCTCAGGAGTTACCGGTTCCGCCGACTCTCGACGGGCTTGCTTACCTTCAGGCGAGGGAACTGCACCTGTTCACTCTTCGCGAAATAGTGAAAACGGAGCACGGGACAGGAAAAAAAGTCACTGTCCCGCTAATAAAAGCGCTGGAAAAGCTGTTCGGTCGCTCCCGCCCGGCATGTACCGGGAGAGACCTAGTTAAAAGGCACGTCGTCGTCCGTAACGCCCATTCCTTCAAATCCATCGTCTTCCTGAACGGCGGTTGCGGGCCCGTTGCTGCGGCCCTTGCCGGCTCCGTTTGCCGCTCGTCTGTCGGCAGATGGCTGTGTTCGCGCCCCGGACGATTGCTCGTCGCCACGGCCGCCGAGTAGCACAACATCCTCCGCTACCACTTCGGTGACGTACACTCTTTTCCCATCTTGGCCGTCGTAGCTGCGCGTTTGCACCCTGCCTTCAACGTAAACCTGTTTTCCCTTGGTAAGGTACTCTGCAAGGTTTTCCTTGCGCCAGACCACGATGTTGGTCCAGTTCGTCTCTTCTTTCCAATCATCGCTCTGCTGGTCTTTCCAACTTCGTGAAGTGGCGATGGAGAAGCGAGTACACGCATTCCCGGCGGGCGTGAACTTCGTTTCCGCATCGCGCCCTAAATGTCCAATCAGAATTACCTTGTTTATACTGCGGGACGCCATGTGTGCGGCCCTCCTTTCAATGAAGTCTTATGATTTAAAGCTCGACAGCATCTCGTAGCGCCCCTGCAAGACCCCGTCGGTTGTACAGCCAAGAAGCAACGAGGTTGTGAAACTGATGTCCGCAGCGCTCCTCTCGGATGAGATAGAGGTCAACGTCAGGGCCTTTCTCTTGTTCAGATACGGGGTTTTCGCGAAGCCATAAAAGCGGCACAACAGGGAGGCGGCTCCGTCATTGAGCAGGCTGCAATCCTCTGCGATGTCCCGCTCGGCCCGGAACTGGAGGTAGGCGAGAATATTACCCGGATCGCCCTGGCCTCTGACGTACTCGTCCTTCGTACGGGAAGGAATGTCGTAGTAATGATGAATTCCATTCTCCATACGCGCGACGGCCCGGAGAAGGAACCGAGATGCCAGAAAAGGGGGAAGAGCTCGCGGTCGATGTGACGACTGAGAGATTTAATGCCCCAGATCATTGGTGTCACCAGAACACGGCAGAGTGATTGGCGGAATCGGTTTAATTGCGGCAATGTTGTCAACGGCGCAACGAACCGCGCGCCGGTGCCAGGCCAGGAGCGGCCGTCCCAAACAAAAGAGCGCACAGACAACCACGAACAAGACCAACCAGGCGGCCAGTTCTGCGAACCACTGTGCCTGAATCCACGCCACGACCCGGCTGGCAATGGGAGAGACCATAGTTAATTGCCCGATCCCTTGGAGCATCCAGACAGCTCCAATCCAGGCAAACGCTAGCATCTGGATGACAGATGTAGCGAGCACCAGTTGAGAAAGGGCCCCTTTGACGGGCCCCTCAGACGTGGCCGGGTCGCGGTTTATCCGGTGGCAGCGCCAGCCGGTCAGGCCGATTACCACAAGGGACCACACGAAGGAGGGGCGATTCAAAGCGAAACAGAAGGCCGGGACAACGAACAACGGAAATGCCAGTAACGGACCGGCGATGAGGATCTTGCCGAAAGAAGCACTCTGCACGAAGGTCTCCTTATTGCACCACCAGATTGGAAGATCGTGTCCACATCTGGTCGAATTTGCGCTCGTAGGTATCTGTTTCGCGCGGGTCCGAAGTGAACCAGACGGAATTGTCCTGAAAGCGTTCGGCGCCCACCGACCAATTCGCACTTCCATCCCGGAGCAAGCCCGCTCCCTGAGAACAATCGATGCAGTAGTCCTTCTGGTGCATCAGGTCGCGGCCGGAGCCGCCCTTCACTCGAATGCGAACGTTGGCAACTCCTCGAAGGAGATCGGTTGTGCTCGGATGACCGCGATGAGAATGCGCCTGTTCGGTCTCAAATTGCTCCTTGTCCCGGTACAGGCGTACGACAGAGCCTTGCTCGGCGAGTTCCTTCAAAACGCTCGCCAACTCCCGGTCGGTGAATGCATACATGCTGATATCGAGACGGGAGCGGGTCTGGCGCAATCGCTCGATGTCCAGCCGCTCGAGATTCTGATCGGGAGCAAAGTATATCGTCAGCGGCGTCAACATCTGCCGTCCCTGCTGCATCATGCGGCCGCCCTGTTGAAAGATTGGGTCTTTTCGAAAGGCCTGCGCGATCGTGTCATGAAATAGCGCCACCGCCATCAACGAGGCGATTCCGAAGATCGCGATCTGTTTGACGCCGCCCCGAACCGTGCCGAACATCAGGCGCTCCCGCTAGGCTGCTGCTTCATGCCTGCCTGCAAATAATGGGAATGGCGGCATGCGACGCAACAGGAGCCTTCGACCGCAGCTTTCAATGCCGGCTGTAAAGCTTCGGGCACAAGCACTTCGTCGCCGCCTCGCGTGGTGAATGTCGGCAAAACAGCACCGCGGAACGCTTTCTCTTTGTTCCACAGTTCGAGACCCAAAAAGCCATGCCCGCGGAACACCATGCTGCTGACAAGCTTCGGCTTACCATTCACGATCTTAGCGGTGTGTTTCGTGATCGCCACCTCATAATTTCGTTGCAGCCGAAAGACCTCAATCCGCACCAGAGCTGGGGCCACAACGACGGCGTGCGTTTGGTTCGGCGCGATCGCGTCTTGTGGATGCAACCACTCCAGCGGCTGTCCGTCTTCCGCGGCGAAGGCCACATAATGACCGATCGGCTCGACCGCCCCGCCCGATTCTGTTCCTCGCACGACCGGGCCCTTGCTGCTCGGCGCAACACTCAACGCGCGCCAAGCTGTGATGCGGGCTGCTTTCAGTTCCTGCCGGTACTCTTCGGGCAGCGACACGCCGCGATCGTCGAGAACATGCCGGTCACCGTGGCTCGCTCCATTCGGAGCTGGGGAAGGCTCTTTCGGAGCAGGTAAAGACCGCCCGTTCACTGCTATTCCAGCCAGCAGCGGGTTGTTTTTAGGAGCGTGTTGCATTGTTCCTCCTGTTCTGCGAGTAGCAGAGTGTTGTACACCGAGAGTTCTGAAAAAAGTGGTTCGAGTTTGGCGGCCTCGATCTCCTGTTCGACCGCCCACTGTTGGAGGAGTCGACCGAGGGATTCGCCATTCGGCGGCTGAACAGACGGCACATCGTCGTAGTCCTCGTCGTCCTCGTTGTTGTCAGCATCCGCAGACCGTTTTGCCGCAATGGTCAAATCGCTCGTGTAAGCGTGACCCGTACAGCGTTCGAAGTGTTGGCCAAAATCGGCGGGGATGGCGCCCAGCTCAGTGATATCCCAGCACTGGCCCATCGAGTCAAGGTGCAGCAGCTCGCCGGAATCCCGATAGCGATAGCATTCGTATCCTTGCAGATTCCACATCCAGGAAAAACGGGTACGGCACAGGGCCGCCGGAAGCCACCGCTCGAGGGGCTTCCAATTTTCCGGGTAATACTTGTGCTCGGCGCTTTCCATCATCGGCTATCTCCCGAGACGGCAAGCGGCACCGGGCAGCCGAGAGCCGTGCGGATCGCATATTTGTCGCAACCCGCCCGACAGACATAGAAGCGGGGATCGGATACTTTTATGTGTAAATTGTCGCCATGCTTGTCCCCACCCTGTTGGTGGCAGGAAGGACATTGGGCCTGATAGTTACCGCTCACAATACGCCGCGTGTCGACCTGGACATGATCGAGAATGCTGAACTGCGGCCGGTCATCCGATCGAGAGTTCCTGTGAAAGGGAACTGGAGGCGATGGTTTGGGTTCGGGCAGCGGCAGCTTGTCAACGAAGGCCCGAAGTTCTGCCTCGCCCAACTTGCGCCGTTGGTTCAGATAGGCAATCTGTGCATCGAGTGTGAAGTCATCCGCACCATAGAAGTAGTAGCGGAGGCCTGTTGCTTGATGGACACCGAGAGGTCCCCGCAACCCATTCCCGAATTGACCGGGTTCCAAGGTGTCATGCTTCGGAAAGATTTCGATGCCGTCTACCTGGGTCGTTCCTTCTTCGTTCCGCTTGCCTTTGATCGGCACCTTCAACTGTTGAGCGATATGAGAGATGAACAGTCGGCACTCCAAGGCAAGACATGGTTCTGCCAGGAAGATCCAAAGATGCCCACCTCGGCGGCTTTGCTCCACAGCGACATCAATGCCTTTCTGGGTCAGCTCGTATTGCAAAGCACACAGGTCGTATAAGGCCCGATCATAATCGGCATCGATCGCCAGCCATTTGCATCGCTGTGTCTCCGGGTTCATGGCATATAGACCGATCGTCAAACGCCCTTCCAGATGCGCGCGGATGGTCGCATCGTCAAGCGGTTTGGGAGGACCCTGCGGGGGACCGGGAGGTTGATCGAGCAGAAACTCCTTCGCCACAAAGTAGTTGTGACGGCCCGTGTCAGGAGCGGGCCGCTTGGACTGAATCGTGTGGGCGCGCCGGTTCACGAACAGGGCCCAGTAGTCGCGCACGTGCTCCGGACGAGCACTGACGCCGTAACTCATCGCAACCTCTCCGAGAGGGATTTAGATGGCACAGCAGTCCGTTTACACCACGCAAGCCACCGATGCAAATGCCCCACAAATAGGAGGGTTACCGCGATCCGGCGGGTACAGCTTCCGGGGGCGCCGTGCGAAATCGGTCAATCGAAATTGCCGCAGCAGCCGGTCAAAATCGTCCGTGGTCAATTGGCCATTTTCTTCGCCGAGCAGCTCGAGACAGTGAAACAGACCCTGCCTGCGTTCATACAAATAGCAGGCGCCACTTCTCGGGTCACCAGGAACGGCGACACAAAGCAACACTCCGGCGGGCATTTGAATCCAGCGGGTCGCGACCGCTTCTGCCCAGTTCAGGAACGTGAAAACCGCTTTTTCCGTTCCGACATGTCCTTCTAGCCCGATGTCGCGTAAGGACACGGACCGTTCAATCACAACTTTCTTCTGTTGCATACGTTTTCTCCTTGAAATTTCAGATACAAACCCTCGTGCTGAAGGCGCATGGGTAGACAAACGACGACGACGCCATGCGCTTCAGCGGGAACGTTTTCGAGGGGACAGAAGGATTCCGGACGGAACCCTAAAGGGAAAGGGAGGCTAGGCGGCGTTACGAACGGGAATGGGAATTCCCGCCACTCGCAGCCGAGTGCCGCTGCCGTAAGCAACTGGTTTTCTCGCAGGGCGGGAAAGCACAGTGTTGGCGTGCTTGCCATACACGGCATAAAACACAATCAGGTCGGCATTCTGCCAACGTTGGAACAACGAAGCATTCATTTCATTTCTCCTTAGAAAAGCAAATGGCCTTCTGCGGCAGAGCGCAAGAAGGGTTAGAGGTGGAAGTCCGAGAACGGCCGCGGTAAGAACAGGTCTTTTAGAAGATGCAAGGGAGCTTGAGAGTCCGGCAATGGTAACGGGAATCCTGGACTGACAAGTTGGCAGGAAGCAGGTGGGAAAAGCAGTAAGCAGGAAGCTGCTGTCCTACGCTCTTCAACGCCCAAAAAAGCCAGCCCGAAGGCTGACAGTAGTTTCTATCCAATGAAAACGTTTTGTGGATTAGCTCCGCAAAACTCACCACAGCGTACCCGAATTCGAAAGCAATCAGAAAAGAGAACCTGTGGACAGTGCCCATCTGCCTCGCTCGGCAAACGGACAAAAGCATTTCAAGCGGCGAGTGCAGCCAATTCCGCTGCCGCCGACGCCAAGCGATCGATGTATTCCTGTTCGGGCACGCCGGAGTGGCCACGAACCCACCGCCAGGAGACTTTGTGCCGGCTGCCGGCGCGCAGGAGTTCTTGCCAGAGAGCCTGGTTCTGAACGGCAGCGCCGTTGCTGGAGCGCCAATTGCGCACTTGCCAGAGTGGAAGCAACTCGGCCATGCCCGAGATCACATACCGGCTGTCCGACACCACGATGATGTCGCTAGCCGAAGGAAAAGAGTTCAGACCTTCGATGGCCGCGCGGAGCTCCATTCGGTTGTTGGTCGTGCTCTGTTCGTTGCCGGAATGTTCGCGCAGAACGTCACGGTCTTTCCAAACACGAAAAGCCCACCCGCCCGGGCCGGGATTCCCCAGGCAGGAGCCGTCGCAATATAAGAGGTACTGTTCCATGCACGCCTTCCGTGGTGGGCGAAAGTAACGCCGTGATCAGGTGTACGGTAGGGAGATGTAGGATACAAACAGCCAAGACTGGTGTTCGAACGACATGCTCGCATCCTATTTATAGAGGTCTGTCTCCGAAACATCTGCCGAATCTATCCCCTGCTAGGCCCTGGCCATCATCAGTGTCGCGTCGTCGTGTTCCTGGCCGAAAAGGCATTGCAATTCGACATTCGCACCACCTTCGATGTGGCCGCTTTTGACCAGGCCGCGAAACGTCAAATCGACCGTTCCCAATGGCAGCGCAGCGTGTCCGAAGAACATGACTTTGCCGTCTTGCACGGTGCCAGATGTGATGGGAATCTGGAAGATTCCAGCCGTGGGATGGTGAAGCGTGACGTTTCCAGTCAACACAGAACCGTTCTGCGTCAGCAAGACTTCAGCGCTGCCGTGCCAACCGGGCCCATTTGCTCTTCGGGCATTCACAGCCGTTGTATAGGATCCGCTAATGTCCGGCTGAGGCGAGCAACCGGTGAAGAGAATGATCGTCAGTGCAACCAGCCCGGAAACGAGCAAGGGCGATATACGTTTCATGGTGATGTTCTTCCTTTTAAGAAAATGGCGGAGGGGCAGATTGCCCCACGCGCGCGGCCCGCATCGCCGGGCAAAGGCTGGATTTCTGGAACCGCCGATCCAGGGTTTGCCAGATCCCCGAACTGAAGCACTCCGAAAGAGTGGCCCGACACTCCGGCAAACGTCAGTGGAACAGGAATGCGAAAACCTCCACAACAAGCACGAGCATTACGAGCAACAGAAGACGTGCATCTCGACTCGGAAGCAGAAACCTGGATACCGGCGAGCGAGCGCTTGCGCTGCGCATTGTTTGGAGAAGTGGGTCAATCTCTTCATCGAGAACGTGCTGTAGCCAAACCTCTGCGGGTGATTTGGGAACGATCATGGTACTTCGCTCTTTTCTAATCTGGGAAAGGCCCGTCCCGTGAACAGAGCGACTTTTCCCAAGATCCGTTTGACTACGCAGCCGTGGAAGCAGCAGCCTGACGCCGTGGAATCGGGCTTCCGGACGATAGCCGGCAGCATTGGACCGGTTTTCGCGCAACGCGGGAAAGCACGGCATCGGTTTGTTTTCCGTAAAGCGGCGCCAACACGAGCATCTCGGCGTTGCGCCAGCGGTAGGCAACAGAAGCATTCATGGGAACGATCTCCTTATCAAAGACAGAATTAGCCTGCATCGCCAGGCGAGAACGGATGCGGAACCGTTGATCCGGGGTTTTGGGACAGATCCCCGAACTGCTTGTGGGAAGAAGAGAGAACGGTGTTTCGACTCCGTCTGTGGATCGAACGAACCCAGACACGGTCCGTGCGCTGACACCGTGCAGCGCCGGAGACTCAGTCAGAAAAACAAACGCTAATCAGCCGCGTTCGCAATCGTGGAGCAACCGCTGTGCGAACGCTTCACTTTGAACGGCGGCGCTCAGAACGGCACATACGCTGGTGCCAAAACTCATGACATGAAGCATGATCCGGCTGTCCAGTTTCCGAGAGCCGAATGGCATCCCGAATCAGCTGCTGCTGGTTATGCGAGAGAAGGCGGAGAAGTTCGGAATCCGACATGCAATCTCAGACCTCAATCAGCACAGTGGCTTATTCCAGTGCGCTGCCACTCGTCCCTGGTAAGTGTCGCTCCAATACTCGCCGCAGCGCTGGATGTCGCGGATGATCAGGACAGCAGAAAGCACCTGCCTCCGGCAGGACACAGGGTCGCCAGGACTGTCCGTTTGGCATCGGCTCGGGAGTCTAGATGGAAAACCGGCGTGCAATAGTTGCCCGCTTGTTCGGGGACCAGAAAAGTGAAGACGTACATAAACAACTTCTCACGAATAGGCTCCGGTCGAGCGAACAGCTCGCAGCGGATATACATGACCGTCGGGAAATACCTCGAAGCTCCAGATCGAGCCATCGAAATCGACGAGCGCAAAAGCAACGGCAGCCAGGCTGACAGCAGCCCAGCGGCGCAGCTCGCGCACAGAGTGGAAACAGAACATGGTAAAGCCTCCTTGGTAGCTGCCTGTTGGTGAACAGAAGACGGGTGCCCAATCTCATTGCGGAGACCAGACCGAAGCAGAATTAGAAGAAACGGCGGATCAGTCGTGCCCTACCGAGCTCTAGCCGTGCGGACACGAATGGAGTTGTGAATCGCTACGACACGAGGAGCGGCTTCGCACGTGAGTCTCATGCTTTCGAGTAGCTTATTGTAACTGGGATGAGGATCGCCCAGTTGGTATTTCGGAGTTGCGCGTGCGGACGCGATTTCCCTTCACTGAGAGAATGCTGCTGGTTTCAACGTAAGCCCCGTCGGCGTGGTCCAGGTGCCCGGACAGGAGTCTTTCCAGCCTGCCTTGCGTCAAGCGCCACTTGGTAAAGACGGGAACGCGACCGTTGCGGTCATGCGAAAAGTCGAAGGTCATAGCCCGACAGTTTCCTGTTGCACTGGTGTGTTCTCAACTGCGACCGAGGAGGTGTCAGCGCATTCATCCTGGAGCGTTTCGAAATCGCGAAACGCTTCCTGTCGACATAAAAAAGTTGCTTGTGAACTGAGAAGACACAAAAAAGCTCCTGAATTGGAATTGCACCCTCGGCAAGGTGCTGGATGAAAAAGCAGACGGTAGTGTTCGCTGCACAGCGGCTAACAGAAAGAGGGAAGAACAGCTGACGCGCTAAGAATCAACTGAGTGTGCACGGTGCGACGAGAACCTACTCGCTCGCGCAAGCGGGCAAGCAATGTGCCGGGGATCGGCCCACGAGCCGACCAGAGAGCATCGCACGTTCCACGAGTAAGGACAATCGGCCGCTCTCCCCGGGGGAGGCTCGACGTACTTGTTCTTTCGGATTGGCTCATGGTTAAGGAAAGGGAAGAACCGGTACTTTCGAAAAAAACGGAGAACATGCGCGTGCAGCTGCAGGACAACACGGAGCGAGACAAGACAATGCGAGGAGTGGCGACTGTCGCCTCCGTGAGTCAATTTCTACTAACGCTTATCACGAAGCGGCTGTATAAAGATCTAGCCGAACAGAAACTGCGCGGGTCGTCGGGTATCTCGGGAGCTTCGACAACAAACTCCGCGATGATCGAGTGTTTTGGGGAGTGACGCTTACGGACAGAGGTTCCCATGCAACCGACTCCCTCAATTAAATTCCCAAGGAGGTACTCGAACGCTCTGCGGCCAAGACTGTGTACATCGATTTCTGCATCCGTGGCAGTGGCAGCGAGGAACGGTTCGGCACGTTACATCTTCGAGAGCGCCGCCGGAAGGTCTCTATCGAAAGTCGATAGTAATCGTTGCGAGTGCCAAGCCAGAAGGCAGCCCGTCTTGATTGCACAAACATGATAAGCGGAGAAGGCGAGCGTTCTCCCAGAGAGAGTGGGAATGTCCCGGTCATGTGTCGTGACTGGAGTTGGCTGAGTAGCAGTCGGTGTGAGAATCGCCGCGTGCTGCAACTGTTTGTCTCGCTCTCGTACCTGTAGTCTCAGTTCTTCATTTTCTGTGGGGCAGTTCGGGCTCCTCGCCGACGACGAATCAGGCTAAGGTCCTGATCGCTGAGGACGTAGTGCCTCAACTAGACCGGCACGGAGCAAGCGGCGAAGTCGTTGCCGGCAAGAGGTAGGCCGTCGAATGGCGTCGTAATACTGTTCGTGCATTAGCGGTAAGCGAATTACTATACACAAAGTCGAACGCCACTGACAGGCTGCCAATACATGGACCGGCAAGCAGTCTATCAAGGAACGTAGGAACCTCCAAAACCACGCCCCTGGGGACCGATCCTCAGCAGTAGTAAAAGGGGCGGTTCTTGTGAAAGCCGAAGTCTTGCTACTAAATGACGCTGGAACTGATTGGAAAGAAGGTGTTTAGGTGAAACACAAATTCGGCAAAATGGGGCCAACGTAATGCCGTTGGAATGGCAATAGCACTCCATCGGTATCCCAATGAAACGCGGACAGAAGGGTATTGGAAGGGAAATGGACCGGCATAGCACGCCAAAGATACGAAAATCCGGCGACAAAGGCAGTGCAAAGAAGGGCCATAAAGAAGACTAGGCCTGTGCTTGTGCAGACCGCGTCGGCGAGGCCGACTTAACACCGCATTTGAGGTCTACCAATTCGCGCAGGGTCATTCGCCATTGTTCGCTGAGCAAAAGAACGTTCGCATCAAGTAGGCGAGCGTGTAAATCCGGCACCAAACAAATTGCAATGCATTGACGACACTGCCGAAGCGCTACCGACAGTTTCGTGAACAGGTGACTGTTAGCCGTCGCGTACAGTACGAAGTCCACGTATGCTTCCCGATTTAGCGTGATCGCTAGTGATTGGTACTCGGCGTCGGTCTTTTGCGACCGTTCGTATTCCAATGCAAAACTAATCGGGGCTTGTTTCTCGGCCGCCAGAGATACTACGGCGTCGTAGTCCTTGGCGTAGCCGCGGCCCGTGAGAATGTTGCGTGAGCAGATTTCAGTTTCCGGGATCCACTCCCGCAACTGTCCGCTGCGCAAGAATGCAAGATGCACCTCATTCAGGTGCAAGGCGTGTTGCGCAGTTGCAAGTGGACGATCCAGACCGCAGCCGCGACCCGCATACGGCACGCCGCGATACACGAGCACGTCTCTTCCGGTGGGGCTGATCGAGTAAAGAGACTGGGAGATGCCTGGAGCTGCTGCAAGTCGCCGGACAAGATCATGCCGGACCAGCCTCGCCAGTCGCATCTTCAGTGCACCAGAAGATCGCTCCCATCCCTGTAACCGCATGAACTCCAACAACTGGAGTTGTGTTGCGTAAGCCGAGTGGAACACCTGTTGCAACAGCGGAATATCCTTTGCTTCGTTTAGTTGGATCGTTCCCTTCTCGTAACGCATGATTCCACCTTCTCAGATTTCTGTCAATTGCAATCGCGCTCGCCACGGGCGGCGAGGATCTGGCTCTACGACAAGGCAGCCAGTGCGTCCTTGAATCCACGCGCCCGGCTTCATCAGAATCAACGCTTCCTGGTCGCCGTGTTCGGCGCTGTACGACAACAGAAACGTATCCGGCGATTTCACCCTGTCGCTTTTAAAATTCATCCAGCCGATGTGCTCCGACGTGACCCGCAACAGAAACCAGTCTGGGATTTCCGGTTGCGGCAATCGGCGCTTGCAACACATCTGCAGCCAGGTGAACCGTTGTTCGGGCTCGTCACACTCGAAGACACGCCCAAGATTATTTTCGGCCCGGGCCGAATCGAATGCACTACCACCTTGAAAACGAACCTTACCACCCAGCTTCCAGCGATGCTTGATCTTTCCGTTCTCGCCTACAGGTACCCCCGTCGTGTTATAGAACGAGGCGCGCGCGGAGAACCGCAGCGGATCGGAAGGGTCTTTCCCGATCCGCTGTTCCCAGATGCGCCCGAAGCCCTCAATCGAAACCAACATCAAGACACCTCTTGTGCCAATTGCTCCAACCTAGCTTGCGCGCTTGTTAACTGTTGCTCGAGGTGTTGGTTGCGCACAGTCAACATATTGACTTTCTCCATGAGCTGCGCGGCGATCTTGGTGTCCGAGCCGGCCGTCACCGTTTTTGCGACTTCATCGACACGCGTATTCAAGTTCGTGATCACACGGTCCCGCTCGACAAGTTCCGCCTTCATAGCAATCACTTCCTGCTGAAAGGCATCACGCTCGTTCTGCAGGCGTGCGAGTTCGTCCATATTGAGAGTCGACACCGCTGGCAAACTCAGTCCGTCCACCGCCGCTCGGCTGCACAGTTCGATGTGGGTATTAAATTTATTGATCGCGGCGTGTGCGGTCCAGTCGGCAAATAGCGCCCAGTTCCACAGGTCGGTCATCGCGCCCGTCGCTTTCCACAGTTTGCGGTCCTCGCTCACACGCGACGCGTAGAACAAATACAGCAACACGATATTCGCGAGAAACGAGGTGATGCAAAACCAGAAGTAACGGTTCGTCAGACTGGCCTCGACAAGGAGTTGCCGGCGATAGGCGATCCAACTGCCTATGTCCCAGCCACCCTCCTTGATCGCTCTGGTGGAATCGTCCCAGAACGATGGCTGCTCGCGCAGTCCAAACCGCGAGGGAACGGAAGCGTTGGCCGGATGTAAAGCCGCCGTCGCCCGAGCATCGGGGGGACTTGTCGCTGCCCCTGGATGCGATGGTGACCGGGCCTGTCCTGGCTCGTGTGCCAGGAACAGTGCCGTCACGAGAAAAACAGAATGAAACACGTGTGTCATCGCTTGAACTGGAACTCCCTTCGTTTTGCTTTGAATTCTTTCTGGGCGCTCGCATCTTTAAAACGAAGATGCGATCCGGTCTCCGGCGTGCGTTCCGGCTTGAGCGCGCAAAATGGTCGCGGCGCGAATCCCGGAATGCCGACCGGCGATGCCAATCGGCCCTGGACGGTCGTGTGAATCATTCCCAACGAATCATGTCCCATCAGCATTTCGAAACGCCCGACGGGAAGATTCTTAATGTCGAAGTCTTTGGACCGGGTTTCCGTTTGCTCCCGCTCGGTTGCCTTTCCGGTTTCGCGGTACTTACCGAACAACGGCTTCTCAATGTGCATAGTCCGGCTCTTCACCTTCTGCTCGGCGCTCGCATCGAGAAAGAACTTCGCTGTTTCCTGGTCTTTGATCTTGTACATCATGGTCGTCACGCCGGCGCCGGTGACAGACTGCTTGAAACCGCGAGCAACATCATCCAGTTGCGGCACAGCCTGCATGGAAAATAGGAAACCTGTGTTCGATCCGCGTGCGGTGTTTTGGATGTGCGCGAAGTTCTTGTAACTGAACGCCGGGAACTCGTCGAGAATGACGGAGAACAGCGGCCGATCCGGATCGTTCAGCTTCTCGAGATTTTCGTAGAGTTTCCCGATCGTGAGCTGGATGTTTTGCAGGATCATGCGGCCGAGCGCGACCACTGCGGACGTGTTTCTGTTCGCGTTGAGACTCACCAGTAGAATTAAATCGTTTTCGACCACTTCTTCCACGCAGAACAGATCGTCATAGTGACTGGTAATCGCCGACAGATCGTCATCCGTGAAGGTCATACACTCGTTAATCAGGCCCTGGATCTTTGGGACACGTTCGCGGTCTTCGAACGATTGCAGGAGAGTTCGGACGCTCATCTCGAAATTGAGTTTGGACTGAGCCGTCAAGTGGTCGTTTAGAGACAGCTCGCGCTCAGCGATCGAGATTTGCTCCCGCAGGACGAGCTCGTCGAGCATCATGACAATGCAGTCGTAGAAGTTGTAGCGGCGCCCGGTGTAGTACAGAAGTCGAACGATGTTTGAAAGGTAATCGAGCTGGTGCTTGGTAAAGAAGTCCGGGCGCATATTAAATGAGCCGAAGATCATGTTGACCCGTTCCATGTACTTGCCGTCGGGAGCATAGAAGGGGTTGTAACGCGCACACACCTCGGGACGAGAGGGAGTGATCATGCGGAGCTGGTGCATGCGGCCAGCCCGATGAATATGCGGCAAAATCTTCTCGACGAATTTCGCATCACCTTTGCCATCGAAGATCACCATCGGGAGATGCCGGCGTTTTCCCGGTGACCCGACTACGCGCCGAAGATCCTGACTCACGATGTTCTCTAGCATCGTTGTCTTTCCCGAGCCGTTCATCCCGCAGGCCAAGGCCTGCATGGTGCGCGTCCGGTCGGTCCAGATCGCGGGAGCTTTATCGAGGGTGTAGCCGAGCAGGACCGCTCCCTGCTCGGCTGCTTTCTCGACCTCCGCTTCGTCTTCGGGCAACGGTATGCGGAAGGGTTCGCGATTCCGATTGCGATCGAGGCTCCGCGCCGAAAACAGCAGCCAGACGCTGGCGACCAGGAGCGCAAGGTAAATGCCTGCCTCGATCCACTGCAACGTGGCGATGTGGTAGCGGAGACTCAGGCAAAAGAAACCGAGAAGGATAAAAAAGCCGAAGAATAACGCTGCCAACCAGGGATTGTCTTCGATGGAATTATGCTGCTGCGGATGATGGTGCGGTTGAGGCATACGAACTCCTGCTTATTCCTGCCCGGGGAAGATCCACCCCAGTTGAATCCCAATGGAAGCCAGGTGAATCGCGCTGGCAAAAAGAATCCAAAGTAGCGGTTTGATCAAGTCGCGACCGTTATGGAAATACTCAATCAGGCGTAACATTCCCAGAACAGCGGCGATCATGGCCAGGATCCGTTCGGGATGAAAACGCAGGAAGAATGGCGCATTCGGCGCAGGATCGGGGAGCGCGCGGCCGAAGATGGCGATTAGGCCGTAGATCAGCACAATACAGGTCAGCGTCGCGAGAACCAGGCGAACGCGGATATCCTCACGAGCGCAGTAAGCGCGCAGTTTTTTCATCATGGGAGTGCGTCCGTTTAATTCAGGAAGGAGAACCAAACAAAAACTATGACGCCGGTGCCGGCAATCCACAGACCGAGGAGCACGGGCAATTTGAGACCAGGGCGCTTCTTCGGCTCGAGCGGGTTAGCCGGTTCGAGAAGCGCTTTCTTCCAAGGTATGGACAAGCCGGTGTCCTGGTCCCGTTTCAGTAGTTCCAAAAACCGTGTGTGTACCAGGTCGTGGGTCACAGTGTCGGGCCCATCTTTATATAGGAGGTCCGTTTCGGCACTCACGGCACCACCACCGTGGCTTGCAGGAGAGCTGGTTGCGAGGGAACGGAAACGCGGACAGCCACTGGGCGCGAACCCGGTGGAAGATGCACACCGATAACTCCTCGGCCGATCTGGCCAGGCGCCAGGGAGGAGGCGCCCGTCTTGTCGGCGATCAGCGGAAGCGGAGCGCCCGTCGCGATATGGACTGCCTTATCCGGGCTGAGTTGAGTGGGCCTCGGGGACGAAACTCGGGACACGGACGCGGCCGTCACCACAGGAGTTTCGTCCACTTTCAGATTGCCGGAACCGTTGTTGCGAACCTCATAGCGAAGAAAGAGGCTGTCCTGGCAGCGGTATACATCACTGATCCGTAAATTGGATTGGCGCCCTGCTTTCTTTGAGTCCATCTCGACCGGCTGAGCGCGTACCAGCAGATCTGTAGGAATGACATCAGCCGCCGGCGCAGAAACCGGTTTGATCGCGGGCGGGTGTGCGGGGAAGTGGGTATCGACCGACACATCCATACCCTGTATGGCGGTGACTGGGGGCAGCAACTCGTAAACCACTCGTCCGTCTTGCGTCCAAACAAAGAGATTGGTCGACTGCTCGGTTTCCTTCGGAAGAATGAAGACGGTATGACCGCGCCATTGGATATCGAAGGCCGTATTCTCGGCGGCCAAATCCTTGATTGGACTGTCCAGATCGAGAACCGTCAAATGATTCCGGGCAGTGTGGACCGGAATGATCACGCCCGGGAGCACCGATACGGAGGTCATGTGCTGGGCAGAAAGCACCGTGACACAGAGGAGGCTACTCAGAAGTCCGTGGAAAAAGCGAAGTCGCATGCTTGTTTGCTCCGTTTTGCTGAAGTAGTTTTTTCGAAAACGACCGCAGCAACCATAACCGGCCCACCGGCCGTATGCAAACGAGCTTTCAAAACGGGACTTTTGGATTGTTTTATGGGCGAGCGCTGGAACATCCGTGAAGGATGTTCCAGTCTCGGCTACTACTTCGCCACAGGTGCCAACGGGCCAGCAACCCAAGGCCGCTGCTCCGCTCCCTGCAGGAATAAGGTGAGGTCCTTAATGGAGGCGATCACCCGGCGGCTCTGTGGATCATGCTCCACATAGACGACGAACGTCGATCCATATTTGTCGGCGGCGCGCTTCAGAAATGTGCGCCGGTCTTCCAACGTGCGAAGAACGGTTCCCGAGCGTACCGTGGGTCTTTGCGAAATATCGGAAAAGATCACTTCGCCGTTGCGGATGACTCCCTGGCCGGCTTGCAACGGGAAGCGCTGTATCCGCTCACCGGGCGTGCCGTCCATCCAAATCCTGCCGTTCTGGATCTGGAAGAGCCAGATTTGTTTCTCTTGGTCCGATCCATCCGCCGCGCGATAGGGTTCGAGCAGGTAGACGTTCCCGTCTTCGTCATACCGGATTTTTCCGTCGGGGAGATCGGGCAATTGCAGACGTACCGGTTGGCCGCCTGTCCGTTCCACGATCACATCGAGTAGTTCCTGGGGAAACGCCTGAAAGAATAATGCGCCGGTGGCCTTCTCGTGCGTCGATTGCGTGACAATCGACCACAGCGATTTAGCCCAGCCTCGGCGATTCTCGGTCTTGCCCTTCGCCCAGAGTTGGATGATGAGATAGAAGTTGCGGAGTTCCGTTTTCGACCGCTCCTCGTTCGCCTTGCTAGCGGCCTTGGCTCGGTCTAACCGGCGTCCCGCAGCACGCTGCCTTTGCCGGTCTTCGTAGGTCAACTCCAACATCTGTTTGTAGGAGTCACGGAGTTTATCGAACTCAGCCTGTGCCAGCGCCAATTGCTGCTGCACCTGCTCCGAGCGTTCGCGATTCTGTTTGCACAGCGCGCGAAACTCTTGGTCCTTGGTCCGGCACTCCTCGAACATGGCGCCTGTAAAGGAGATCCCGCGCATGAGTCCAGCGAACTCATGAATCGGTAGAATCGCCTGAAACAGGTTCTGGATATCCGGCCGGATCGCGTTGTAAAGGCGTCCGACGATATCGTTGGTGCCGACACACTCGATTTTGTGCGGCATGTCCTCCACGCGTTCTACACGTTTCGCTGCCATCCAAGCCAGCCGCGGAAGATCCCTTTGGATTTCCCGTAACCGCTTGAAATCGACGGAAACGTCATGTTTCAGCGCATCCAGAGCGTTTTGGAGGTGATCCGACAGTTCCTCGGCGTAATCGAAGCGGCTGGCCGCTAACGCCGCCGAGGTCATATCGGTGATCCACCCGATGAGATTGCCTTTCGCCTCCATCGCTACCTCGGCCAGATTCCACCAAGGAGCTTTTGGGCGGGCCTTCTTGTTCTTGGTCCGCGTGTCGACCGTCATCCTCTCCCTGCTCTCGACAAACAGCGGGAAGGTGCTGGATGGAATCACGCAGATGCAGTCGTAATCGAAGTCGCCGCCATTTTGCGCCGCCTTCTGGCTGTGCATGACAAAAGTACCTTCGATGCAGAGCTGCCGATCGACGATGTCGGCGATCATTGCTTCGTCGAACGCAATGCCACTCTTGGCAAAATGCCCGGAGAGACACTCGATCGACTCGGAGCGAGACAGCCGGGTGAACGGGAGTAGGTCCGCTTTCTTGCGAACCGGGAACCGGACTTCTAAGCCGCCTCTCGATGCGAGATCGCAGACAGCGGAATCGTACGGAAGCCAGTCGGCTGCCCAATGAAGCACGTTGTCCTTCAGAAACAGGACGCCGTCATCCATCAGGGCAAACGCCGGCAGTTTAAACAAGCCCGCCGTGCATGCCTTGAACGCCCAACGCGCCAGCAGCTTTTGCAGCCGGCCCTGGACATACGGCATCTTGAGCGAATAGCCGGAACGGTCGACTTTAAGGAGAGCCTCGGCAAGCGAGGTCTCGAAAGAAGTGAACTCGGACTGCTCGTTATCGGTCGGGCCCTGCTGTGCATTGCTCGATCCAACCGATTGCAACAACAGAGAGAAGTCTCCCTGCAGTGCACTCTGAATCACCTGCTGCACATCCTGACGCACTGCCGGAACGATCTCTTTTTCGAGAGACTCCTCCGTGGCATGCTGCAGGAGCGTGTAGCTCGACTTGTACTCGATTCCCGACTTCGAATAGTCGCGAATTCCGAGCACCATGGGGCCTTGAAACCGCGGGCGTGAATCGAGGGGTGCCAAAGGCGAAAACGTGTCAGCAGAGAATCTACTCCGCTGAGCTCGACCTTTGGCTTGGTGCTGCTCTTCGGAAGAATGATGTCAGCACCGGTAGCTGCTGCCACTTCGTCGCTCATCACCTTGAAGCAACCTTTTGCCTGGACTTCCGCAATCGCCAGCCGGAACTGGTAAAGCCGTCCTTCCGGGAGTCCCAGTTTTTGAAATAGCGTTTCCGAAATCCAGCCGCGGCAGTCGTTCGTGCCGAGCTCGAGATCGTCAACGACGAGGACTCGTGCCTGCTCTTCGACGACCAGGGTCTTGCAATCGCTGACCAGAATTCCGAAGTAGGTAATCGCCGCCTGCGGCCAATTGGCGAAGCGCTTGGCGATGTGCTGCTCGTGCTGCGCGTCGACTGCATAGAACGTACCGTCTTTGGCTGAAGACCCGGCTCCGATCAGCCGATAGTCGATGCCGTCCACAGTGAAGCCACTGAGCGCATCTTTCACTTTTTCTGTTTCTACCTCGTCGAGCGAAAAGGTCGGTACCGAAACGCGCGCCACCTTGATCGTTGGATAGAGTCGGTGCAGCAGCGTGTTGATCAGCTGGCCCTCTCGATCGATCTTCGGCAGTCGCTTCACTACGTTCCCTTCCTCGTCGATTTCGACATTAATAACGGGTAGAATCTGATCCTTTTTCATTTGAGTTTCTCCTTGTGTGTTTGGTGGTGTTTGAGAACAACCAGCGCAAGACACACGAGGGAGCGGACCATCTTGGTCAACTTCCGAGAGCCTTGCGCCAGACAGAAACGAACGACTACTGCTGACGAAAAGGCTCCTTGAAGAGAAGCCAGTATGTGGAGTGGATCCGATCGGGAAGATCGGGGGAGCCGAACACAGCGGATGCCGTGTTCAGAAGAGGAGGTCCCGTTCGGAAAGTCCGAGCAGGATGGTGTTCAAAACGCCTTTAAATCGACGTTAAGGATGACGGTGCATCGCATCGAGGATTAGCATCAGCCCACCGAATGCGATTCCCGCCACAAAAGCCAGTCTTTTGAGCAGGCCTATTGAAAGCACGAGTCCTTGGACTTGCGCTGCTCGCGGAGACACATAAGCGCGGACCGCCGGCCGGGTAGCGAACTGCTGGATGGTTTCCCATATCTCATTCCCATGACAGAGAAGGAGGAAGGACAACCCTGTGAGTTCGGCAATTTCCATTTGCTGACGAGTGGTAAGTCTGCCTGCAAGGAGGCCGATCATGACCATCAGAATTCTGGAAGTGTGTTTGTTTTCCACTGATAGAGTTCTCCGTTTGAGGATTGAAAGAAAGTCCCAAGTGACTTGGGTTTTTGTCATATAGACAAAACTCTAGGAGAACGGATCTGCTAGCTGTTCGCTCGCGAAACTCCTTCCTTCACCAGCAGGGCGCTGGCGCCTTTGAACTGGGTCTCGACGCGATACTCGGTGACCACGAAGAAGGTGGCCTTTTCCTGGAAGGCCGCGACCAGGGCTTCCTGCTCGCTTCCGAGCTCCCGGCCGATTGTAACCGGATCTTCGGATTTTCCGGTGCCTAGAAAATATCGCTCCAGTCTGCTTGCTTTCGGCTTTGCACTGCCTCGCCGGGGACTCTTCGCCTGGCTCTTTCCGTCCCGGGCCCCTCCCTTTCGGGGGACCTCGGGTGCCGGTGCGGCTGGCATCTCCGCTATCGCGGCACTACTATTCATTGTCACTACTCCTTTCCTCTTGTTCCACCACTTGCGCCTCTGGCTTGCGGCGGGAATCCGGCATCAAACCGTTCCAAGGCCCAGCGATCAGCGCGGTCAATACACACAATGGACCGAAAGCGGCCATCGTCTGGATGGACTTGGCCATGTGCGGCAGCACCACGATCCAGGCGGCTGCGGCCGTCACGCACACCAGAACCACCGCATGCCAGAATCGGACGACGGGCGGCCGAAGTAGCGGCCCTTCCGTCAGATGCAGAAAAAACGCTAGGAGGGCCCAGCACGACAGTGCTTCGGTAAACGTGCCGGCCACCCCGGATACGCCGCTGATGACGGGACCCGCGGCGAAGCTCGCCGCGAGTGCAACAATTACGCCGATCACACGTTGCCGTTGCTTCGCTAGTGAAACAGAAGTGCCCATGCCTCTGGCATACCCGATTTCGCGCGAATCCGCAAATCTTTTGGTCCCCCTCAAGCAACCGTTTACTGCTGACCGCCATTGACATCGCTGGCGAGTTGGCGAGTGACTGCATCATGCATCAAATCATCCTGTTGCGCCAAGTCCTTGTTTTCCTCGCCCATGACCGGCTCCTCGGAGAACTCGGCCACTCGGAGCCCGCTGGCATCGCGCTCGGTCCGGGCCGCAGGAGCCAAACGCAGATTGTAATGAGCCACGATCCGGTCGCTGCTTTCTTTGCCGTCTTCTAAATGGTGAATGGCGCGAACGCCCAGAACCGTATATCCAAGGTTGATACCGCTTACCGCATCGATGCGAACGATGTGAAAGTTGCTGACGATGCGCTGAGCCTGGATCTTGTCGAACTCTCCCTCGTCCCGCATCTTCTTCATGGAAGCCTGTCGCAAATTCAACGTCATCATGTTGAAGGCGTCCGCCAGGTTGGCATCCGCCGTGGCCGGCTGGTAGCTCATATATTTCGTCAAGAATTTACGAATAAAATATTTCACTTCGACGTCATCGGGAGCGATCTCCGCCACCGGCAATAGCCGAACCTGGGAGGGAAGTGGCCCATCCGCGCGCACCCCGGCCACGGTCACGGCTCCGTTCGGATGAATCTTCACGACGGGAGGATTCGCAAGCTGACGGCACGTGTAGTACAGTCCGCCGCCCTGCACCATGCACACCAACCCTAGCACCGCGATAATGCCAAATGCCAGATTCAGCCGGGCTTGCAGCTGCCCGTTGAAGTCCCAATAGTGATAGCTCGTTGCTAGGTTTTGTTGTTTGTCTATGGTCTTGGCAGTCATAAGCTCCCTATCCGTTTCTCTTGAGCAATGCTACTAGGGCTCCTTATCCTCGTTTTTCTTGCCCCGGCCTGGCATGAACCTGGCCGCGGCGCCGGCGACCCGGCTCACCGCCCCTCCGATATCACCGTTGATCAGGGAACCCGCTAACAACGGTATGAGCGCCACTGCGAGAGCCAAAACCACGCTGACGATACCAATCAGAAAGGTGCTGCCGAGGCCCGCTAGCCATCCCAGAAAATTGTTGGCATTCTCGACCGAGGCGACCGTGTTCATATGAATCAGAACCATGAGACTCGCGAACAGGGCGTACAAGACGGACCACATCCCCCACGTCACAACCCCTTTCAGATACCCCCTGGTATAGGAGCCTAAGCTTCCGCTCGGGTAGAGGGCACAGACGAGTGGGCCGAGAGCATAGAGGACCACGCCCGAGATTAGATAAAGCAGCGAGAAGAGCACATAGGCGAGCGCCAGTGCGATATAGCTAATGACCAAGAACACCGTGCTCACGAGAGCTGCAGCACCTCCTTTCACCAGACTCCAGAGGTCCTGGGCCGCGGCATTCTTCGTCCACTCGATCTGCGCATCCTGGGCCCATTGCTTCACGATATCGCCGGCGCCTCCCGTGTGACTCATGATGGTATTCGCCACGCTGTCAAACGCATTCATGACCAGATGAAACACCGTGTCGTAGTTTGCGAGCAGCGTCGTCATCAGCATGCCTTTGACAAGGACCGTACCTAGCTCGTTGTAGTCGGCTCCGCGCCACCAGGTTTCATAAACCTGATATAGAACAGTAGCGACGACGATCCCTTGTCCCACATGACTCATAGTGGCGGTCACGCCGCCGCTGTTGATGCCGTTGAGAGCGGTCGTGAGCAGGCTTTCGAAAAAGAAAGGAGAGGCCATATCAGTGCCCCGCCGCGCTGACCTGCTGCTGCAACGCCTGTCCAGCAGTAGCCCGCTGTTTCAGTACACTTCCTGCATTGGCGAGATCGGCTCCATGAACCCGCATAAGATCGGAAAGGGCCGACTGCGTATACGCCTGGGACTTCACCAGCCACGCCGCTGCGGACGCTTCGATCATCGGCGCTGTACCCGGAGCCGCGCTGTTGATGGCCTGCTGCATTTGATCGGCTGCTTGCAACTCCGCATCCGCCATCTGGTCATACACCACCGACCGCTTCATGGCGTCCTGCGCCACCGCATCACTCAGATCTATCGTTTCCCGGTCCTGCGGCGACGCTGTGTTCAGGGTCGGCGTGGAGCCGTACAAGGTTTGAAATTGGTTTCCGAGGATGGGAACTTTGGTGACATCCCGCGAGAGAAGAAGCGCTTCGAGTTGGGAGGGATTCGGCAACGTCGCCGAATGCAGGGGACTATTCAAAAAGCCTTTGAAACCGTGCATGCTGGTCCACAGTCGACCGAGCAGCGAGCGAGTCTGCGTAATCAGCGCGGTCGGATACAGGACTTTTTGTTCAAAGTCCCGCATGTCGCTTTGAATCGAATTCAGCTTCTTGAGGTCTCCTCCGATCGTGTTGAGAAGGCTGCCGTTGATCTGCACTAGTCCGAGCGCCATTTGAATGCAGCAGGGGCTCGCGAATTGGCAGACCGCCCCTTGCGGCATCAGCAACGCAAACAGGACGGTGGCCGCGAGTGCTGGATAGGTATGAGCCCTTATCCACTCAGCAGCGTTTCTCAAAGCCGCTTGTACCTGATTCCCGAGTTCCATCCGCCTTCTCCCTTTTCTTACTTGGTGGTCAGGATATGGCCGACCGTCTGCTGCAGATCGTTCGTCGCCTTAATTGAGCCTTTCAACTCTTCAGCCCGGTGAGCCAGATGTGCGCTTTCCAAACGCAGGTAAGCCGCCAACATCTTCTGCGTGGCGGCTTGCGAGCGAAGCATCGTGACCAGTGCCGTCGAAGTGATGTAAGGGGCTGTGCCCGGCGTGGCCGAGGTGCTCATTGTTTCAAGTTGATCCCCCACGGCCCTCACAGTCGTATTCACCTGCTCGCCACGCTTCACCTGTTCGAGTGTGTCTAGTGTGAGCGCATCGTCCAAGTCCGTGAGGTCTTTGTCGGCAGGAGACATCCGAGCATCCGTCGGCACGGCCCCAAATACCTTCTGAAAACTACTCGCCAACTGCGGTTGGTTCGATCCGATGCGATCGGTCATCACCTGTTCCAGAGACCGCGCTTTTGCGAGCGTGGCGCTCGCGGGAATGTATTCCGATAGCAGCTGCATCGGGTGCTGATAGGTATTCACCCAGTTGGTCGAATAGCCGCGAGCCTGCTGAATCAGCGTCTGCGGCCAGACCGCGACCTGCTGCACGGACCTCACGTCATTTTGGACCGTATTGATAGTGCTGAGAAGTGTGCCAAGCGCCGTATTGATGGTCTTGAGTACCACGCTCACCTCGGACAGCAATCCCTGCGCCTGCGCCTGGGGCGGTCGCAAGAGCAAAACGACCAGCAAAACGCCCCCGCCGAGCGCCAGACTTTTCCCATCTTTCCGATTGACCCAAAACAACACTGCCGCAAACAGTACAACCATCGACGCCATCATGCAAACGCTCCTATTTGGCTGCTGTCGCCATCGCTCGTTCCGATTCGTTATCCCGTTCCCGATCGAGCAGCTCTTCTTCCGGCAGCGCTGGAAGATCGGACAAGCCGTGCGGGAATTTCCTGGCGAGCTCGCGGTAGATGTCCAACGGAGGGCGCTCGCGATGACGGCCAAGAGACCAAGCCCGATACCGCTTCTCCCGAGCATACGAGGTGCAAATCCAATACAAGAGAGGCGTAGGAACCAGACGGACAATCTGGCTCGTTTCGTTGTCCCCGAGAACCAACAGCACCTCGCTCGAACGGCCCACAACCGGAGGGGCGAAGTTCTTTACCGTTTCGACTGCCTGGTCCGACAGTTCCATGTGTTTCTTGAGCGCGGCGCCGTTGCCCTTCTGCTTGCCAATCCACTTCACCGAAGTCGATTGCAAGATGCCAGGTCCAGCAGGGCGAGGCCGTTCCGGTGTCCCCGTGTAGTCCTCGATTGCCTGCGAAATCCCCCAGATGCTGGCATTGTTTGTGCGCGCGGTGCGGAAGCTCTGCTCGACCTGCGGCGCCATGTGCGGGGAGTCAAGCATGTCCCAGTTCTCGTCCAACACCACAATCGAACGTCGTCCCTGATTGGCTGTTGAACGCGCGGCCATCTGCTGGGCGATGATCATCGGGTACGTGCGCGCCAGACGTTTGTCGCTGTTGAGCGGTTTGACGTTGAAGTATAGCCAGTTACTGTTCGTGCTGAAACTCGTTCTCCGATCGAACAGCGAGGCATAAGATCCGTTGCCCACCCACGGCTTGAGCCGCACCGCCGCCCTCCGGGCCTGTTCCGAAACGCCGGGCACTTTGTCGTGCCAAAGCTCCAATTCGCTGTACAGTTCCGAAAACGTTGGCACATCGCTCGATTCCGCGAAGCGCCGATAGATGTCTTCGATCGCCTGGTCAAGAATGCTCTCGAGGGTAGCCGGGTCAGACTCGCCCGCATCGGCATACAAGCTCGCTCGCATCATTTCGAGCGCTACATTCTTCAACTCATTCTTCTTCTCTTTGGCCGGCAATTTCTGGCCTGGAGGTAAGTCCCAAGCATTGATAGCATGTTCGCCATCGAGAGAAACCGTAATCGTCTTTCCGCCCATCAGATCGACCAACGGCGCGTAGGTCACGCCGGATTCGATGATGCAGAATGTGGGGTTCGAACGAGCTGCCATGAGTAGCATAGCCTGCGAGAGAAACGATTTGCCGTTACCCGAAGCCGCCACGAGGAGCATGTTGTAGTTGCCCAGACTTGGGTGGAACATATCGAATCCGATGAGCTGCTTCATCGGGGTTTCTAGCAACACTAAAGGAGTTCGTTCCATGCCCTCCCAGGGGCCTTCGAGGGGCAGGAGATTGGCCGCCACTTTGGACGAGCACTCGAGTTCGCGGCGTGTCTTTCCGCAAAGTCCGGGTAACGATTGAATATAGAGACGTCGCACCGCTTCTTTCTCGTCGAGAACTTTGCTGCCTTCTGTGGCGATGAGAGCCGCACGCACGCGTTCCCGGCGGCGTACCAGTTCTTGATGCGCCGGTAGGCGATCGGCCGCAGTCAAAATGGGACGCGACGTCCGGACGATGACTGTTAAGCTATATTCGACCAAACGCTCGCGGCCTGCCAGGATCGCCTTGAGCGTTTCTGTGATACTCTCACCGGCAACAGCGGCCGCGATGTCCGTGCGAGCTTTAGCATCGGCTCCCCGTTGGGCGGATTCGGTGCGGGTTAGCCGCTTGATCAAAGCGTGGTGAATCTTGCTTTCGCCCGGTATCACGATTTCTGCGGAACAGCTCAACGGGAAATCGAGATCGATCAGTTTGCGCATGAGCCCAGGAAAGGATTTCTCGGGCGTCCATTTCATCGTGAGCACGCTGTAGAGCAGTCCATTCATCTGCTGCCAGCCGGGCCCCTCCTCCTCGATTCCCACATCGGTGATCCACTCCCGGACGCTTCGCGTCCCCAACTCCGGATGCCACGGCCGGGTGTGCATCACACTCGGATTGAGAGCTCGAAGTAGTTCGAGCGACAGCTCTTCGGTCGTGAGACGTTCGTACCGGAGTCCCGCCAGAGTGAGCAAGGATTGATAGCCGGCGAGTAAACTCTCGAACGTGGAGCAAATGCGCTCGTGCTCCTCAAACGACCTCTGCACTTGGTAGCCCGGAAGGAAACGACCGAGAAAGGCGAGATCGTTGGATTGTCCCAGTCTCTCGTCCAGGAGCGTGTAGAGCCGCGGATCCAGTTGAAAACCGATCTTGTAACGGCGTTTGATGAATTCCCCGTGCCGGTCGCGCCCCCGCCACCTTGTGAGTTGCTCGCCGTCCAGTGCGGCCAACACCGAATGGGGAGAACGCAGCTGCCCTTCCCAGTTGTCGAGGAGCCCGCCGACCCCCTCCGTCGTGTCGTACCGGATTTGAAGCCGGAGCGCTCGGTTGTCGGGCATCGTCCTTAGCAGCGCGTGAAGCGCTTCGCTGGTTTCGTTCCTCTTTTCGTGGCTCTGGTAGTACGTGTTCAGAGGTGACACCCTGTACATGGCACTGAGCGCGCCATTCCTCAGAACGGTGTAGTTGTCGACGAACTCGAGCAGCGGAAGCTGGCTGCAAAAGGCCGGGTTCTTCGCGGCATTCTCCACTTGTTTCTTGGTCTCAGGCATGCAATCTCCTCATAGGTCTTCGCTGAGATAAGGTTTGGGCTCGACCGGATCGGGCTCGGACGCGCACCAGATCTTTGGCAGACGCATGTAGTCCAACAGATCAAAAAGATACGCGGGCGGCCGGTTGTACTTGAACAACCGGATGGCGACATACGTCAAAATGACGACCAGCCAAGGCAGGACCACCTCGGCCGGCAGTCCGAATAGAGTGCGGTGAACCAGATTGGACGCAAACTCGGAACCTGCCCACAAGAGCCCAAGCAAGATCAGATCCTCCACTTCGAAGGCCAACCAGCGCATTCTGGCCCGCAGGTTCCGCTGTACTCGGATGGTTTCAAGTGCCATATCGCTCTTAATGGAGACCGGCTGCACCTTGCTGAATGAAATAGAGGATGAGCTTCACGATTCCTGAGAGACACAGGGACATCATTCCGAGGAACACGTGATGAACGGGTCCCCACACGCGGATGTGCCCCGTCCGGGAAAAGATTCCGCTACCGGCGCCAATTGCTTTGGCTAGCTGAGCCAACGCGTTCATCGGCAGCATGACATTCGAGAGCCAATTGCCAGCGGAATACAAAGCGATGTAGTACGAGTCGGGATCGCTGGGTTGCGTCTTCCCTGCAAAGGCTTCGAGCAAACGCATCAAGCCGGGGATCAGAAACATACCCCACGCGCCATACCAGTAATGGGAGTATCGGCTATGTGCCTGGCCGTAGAAGTAGAGCGCGGCACATAGAAAGAAAGCGCCCAGGATGGGGCAGATCACATTGGCCGCCCAGTTCACTGCGTGCAGAAGGCCGTTGTAGAAAGTCATGACTTTACGAAAGTCCCAGATAATTTTTCGTCAGAGCCCAGAGACCGAACAGACACAGAAAAGCAAATCCCGAACCAGCCAGGTGAAACCACGGCCGCTTCTGAGAAACCGACCAGACGATCCCCATCACGCAGACACCAGCAGCTACAGGAGCCAGCTTGCTCGCCGCGAACTGCCACAAGCTCAGCACCAGGTCGGAGGTGGCGTATGGATCGCCCGCTTGGTGGTAGCTCTGCATCAGGGCGTACAGCGAGTTCAGCGAGAGCAGCGCGAAGCAGCCAAGAAGGGAGGCGATCGGAGATTCTCCGTGGGCAATATTAAACACAGCCCGCATCAGGAACCACGCTCCGACCGCGATCGCCAGATTCTTGATCACGAGATTGCTGACGAAATTGCTCAGCTGTGCGGAGAAAGTGGAGAGCCAGGCATCCGATACCGACGCCTGCGTGGCTGAAAGATCCAGACCGCTGAACCAGAGCAGCAGCTCCGGCAGCGTCAAAAACACGATGGCCCATCCCATCCACCGGCCGAACTGTCCGGCAAAGATCCCGCTTGCATTCCAACCCGCACCCATGGACAGGGCTGCCTTGTACAGACAAAGCAGCGCGGCAGGGATTCGCAGCGCCATTAGCAGCGCCACCGTGTCGACGAGCAGTTGGGGATAGTTCATGGGACGCGATAAAAAAACAGAGACGGATACTGGATCCGTCTCCAGAGACAAACAAGGAAGGGTTCGTATCCGATCTCAGTGAATACCAGCCGCGCCTTGCTGCACGTGGTACTCGAGTAGACGCGTGAGACCACTCAGAAGGAGGCAGCATCCAGAGCAGACGGCACTTACCACCCAGCCGCGCCCTATCTTAATGCAAATTACAACCCCGGCAAGAAACGCGACGGTTAGCAGCGGAAAGATCGTGTTTGCCATATAGTTCAGGGCGCTCTCTGTTGTTCCTTCGGGAGTGGCCGCAGTTTGGCCCGGTGCCACTTTACCCACTACGGGCCCGTTATCACCACTGGTTTGCGCATGCATCACTGCCGGCTCAGCAATGAGTAACCCAAAACAGAAAAGAAGCGCCGCGCTCAGCCCTTTGAGCCGGACTGCTGCGAGGCGGAAAGCGAGAAGTTGAAACATGAATCGTTATGCTCCTTTGTCCGGCGCGCATTCGGCTGAGCGAGCGGACAACGAGCATGTACGCGATCTCAAAAGGAGATGCAAACAGAGGGAAAACAGGGGCCTTTCTGCAAAAAACAAAGTCTATTTAGTTGTGCCGGAACACCGGTTCGGGTTCGTCGTATCGCACCGGATGGACGCGATCAATGGCGCGGGCGAAATCCTCAAGCGTCAGGGGTACCAGTCGATCATCGTGCTCGGAACGGCCAAACGCGAACCGCCGGCCAGCTTGCACCACAGCCTCGATATCCGCCGGCGCCATGCCCGCGGTCTCCTCAACAAGCCTGTCCAGGGAGACGGATAGCTCGGAGTCTCGCAGCAACTTCCGAAGCAGCCTCGCTCGATTGTGAGGACCCGGCACCCGTATCGCGATTTTCTCGGAGAATCGGCCTCCTCGGAGAATGCGCGGATCTAACCGGTCCGGGTGATTGGTCGCACCCACTAACAGCACGTTATGCGACGGCTCGATGCGGCTGATCTCGATGAGCGCTTGTTCTGTAAATTGCGTGTCGTGAGCGGAGGCAAAACCATGTGTGGAGCCGAAGAGCCCGTCCAGTTCGTCGAAGAAAATAATCGAGGGACTCTGCTCCCTGGCCCGTGCGAACAAGCCAGACAGCCGCTTGACGGATTCTCCTTGCCCCGAGCCCAGCAGATCCGCCGCCGTCACAGGATAGAAACTTCGCGCTGTTTGCGTGGCGAGGAGCCGAGCAATCATTGTTTTTCCCGTTCCGGGCGGCCCTTCGAGCAGTATCCCGGTGGGAACCGGAAGCGGCGAGATCGCGTGCGCCTTGAGTTGACGTACAAGCAAACGCAGATCTTCTTCGACACTAGGCTCGACGATGATGTCCTCCCACTGAACGGGCTGGATCAGCGGGCGATCCTGACCGCCGGAAGCCGTAAGCGCAGCACTCAGATGTTTTTCGGAAAACGGCGTGTGCTCTATCATCGCCAGAGAGGCGGCCCGGTCCACCAAAGCGTTCAGCTTGGCGGGGCTGTACCCGCTGGTGGCGCGCGCCCATGGCTCCGCTGCAAAGCGGACGCCCCGTCTCCCTAAGAGCGCGGTGAGGATCTGCGTGCGTTCCGCCTCATTCGGCAGATCAAGCCGCAGCTTTAAATCGAACCGGCCCTCCCGTATCAGTGCGGGATCGAGGCTATCCACGGAATTCGTGGCGGCCATGAGCAGCAGACCGGGTGTCCGCCGATACTGGTCGATGCACTGCATCAGCTGGATCGTTGTGTTGTTATAGCCTCGTGTTGCAGAAGTAGATGAGCCCGATTGCTGTTGCCGCGTGGCACCCAAAGCATCAATCTCATCCAGGAATAAGAGCGTGCGATTGCGGGCGGCTTGAGCAAACACTCGCCGGATATTGCTTTCCGTTTCTCCGATCCACTTGCCTTCCAACGCAATCCCAGACACGTACAGATAGCGGAGACCGAGTTCTCCGGCTGTCGCTTCCGCCAAGAGGGTTTTGCCGGTACCTTGCGGCCCATACAGCAGGATTCCGTTTTGAACGATCCCTTCCTTCTCGAATTGCCTAGCATGGAGACGGGTGTTCGCCAAATGAAGGATCTGTTGTTTCGCTGTTTCCAGCCCTCCTACATCCCCGAATCGGACCGTCGGTGTCTTTGCCTGTAAACCATCCTCGATCGAGCTGGTGCTATTGGGCATGGGATTGCCCCCGGAGATCCGCCGCGGCATGCCCGGAATACGGACAATCGCACCAAGCTGAAACAGCATGAGGAAGAAGAACGCGCCGGTCCCGACGAGCGCGACCGGTGTCATGACGTTCTTTGGAATACCGAGCACCGGCAGTACGGCCAAGAACGCCAAAAAACAGAGAGCGTACCGGATCAGTGTGGCCACTTTCCGTGCCGGCGCCGGCCAGGAACGCAGCGGACCAGTCTCGAGCAGAAACAACCCTACTGCTAGCGCCATCAGCGTGGGCCAGCTGCCTAAGACCCAAGCCCCGGCGGATTGACGATTGGTGCCAAAAAGGTGTGTGCCGACAAACAGGAGGGCGCTGAGAACCAGAACTGCTAAAACGGCAATCCCCGGCAATTGGCGTGGATGGCGCAGCGCACGCATACCTCTGTTTTACATCGCTCTAAATGAAAAAAGCCGGGGAATCAACCTGTGTAGCGGATCGATTTCCCGGATCATTGCCGAAACGCTGGCTATTGCGGCGGAGATGCGGGAGTCACAGCCTCGGACGGATTCGCTGGATTCAAAATCTCTGTCGACGAAGGGCTGGTGCTCAGCGCGGTCTGTTTGGCCGTCACATCCGCCAGCTCTTTTCGCAATTCCACCAATTGCGCCTGCATGCTGGCGTTACTGGTATTCACGTCCGGAGCTGGCTGACTCTGACCATCCCGCTGTTCGCGCTGTTTGGCCTCATGGTCGATAACTAAATAAAACCGTGTGTTCCCCGCGAGTGTGACCACTCGGTGTTCCGAGTAGGCCAATTGTTGCAGCTGTTGATCGCTGGCAGAACCGATGTTGTTCATCAATTGCTCGCGAATCAGCACATTGTTGCTTAAGGCATTAGTGCCAGCGGTACCCCCGCTCATACCCACGGTAGCGGCCGTCATCTCCCCAATCCCGCTCGCGGCGCGGACGAGAAACCGCCGGTTGGCGTTGCGTCCGCTCACCACTCCTTTGAGCGGCTGGTAATTGAGGCCGATCGCCCGGGCTTCGAAGAGTATCGGCTCCGGGTCAGAGGGCCGCTGAATGGATTGGAAGTGCAATCCCACAAAGCCTTGCGAATCGGCCTGTTCCAGTTTGCCGAATACGCGGCTTCCGGCGGGAATCAGCAGCGAGTGATCCTTATCTTCATAGTTATATTCAATCGTTGCCACAGCGGGAAGAGTAACGGCCGTGCTCACCGGCGTCTCAAGCCGGGCAATCAGACGCGTCCCGGTGGGCAGATCGTCAAACTCCTGCGATTTAGGCGCGATAGCGGGGCGCAAAGAAACAGGTTCCACAGCGCCAGTCGTCGTACCCGACGAACCCGATGAATCTTTGACCAGATGGCGCACAAACACGAGAGACGTAGTATCCAGCGGATTTTTCTGGTTCGAAACCGGCGGTGCCGGAGGCGCAGAGACGGGCGGTGGAGGAGGAGGAATCTTCCCGAGAGCATCATCCGGATCGTTGTTCATCGCTCCGCTCTTCTTGGCGGTAGGCGGCATCGTTCCGCTTGCCGTTCCTCTAATATCTGCCGCTGTCACACCTTGATCTCCCGCTGGCTGCTGCTCATTCGAGTGTGCCTGCAAGCCAGGCGTGAGCGACTTGTCGCTTTTTGCTACCGGCCGTTGCGATGCTGCGGTCGCGTCCTGTGCCGGTGGCTTTCTCACGGGAGAGGACACAATATAGAGCAGCCACACGCCCGCCACAAAGACGGTCAGCACGCCGCCGACCAACAAGCCCGTTTTGTTTTGCCGGCGGGAGCTGCGATCAGACGAGGGCGCGGCAGCCGCCGCCTTCTGCTTACTTCCGTACAAAGCAGAAGTCTTAAGCTTCTGCCAAAGGCTGACTGGTTCCGGTTCTGTCTGCTGTTCTGGTTTAGTCGCCGGAGGATCGGCTTTTGTAAACACGGCCTCCCGGAGCTGTTGCGGACTCGCCGCCTTTTCGTGCGTGTCCTCCGCGTTTACCGTTTCCTTGGTTTCGACCGGTTCGGAATACGCTGGCCCGGGAGCTCTCGAACGTGTTCCATAGTTAGATCCGGATTCCTCGCACTCCTGCTGTTCGTAGGGGAGATCGGGACTATCGTGTGGTGTTTCCATAAGCGGCTATCCCTCCTTTCTCCGTAGACACTCCGAAGCCGATCGGAGCCAGTGCGGGTTGGTCCACCGCGCCCGAATCGGCCTGCTGTAAAAACAGCGCCTGTTTTGCCTGTTTAAAGCTCGGTCTGTCGAACACAATCACGCCGTCTGCACGCCCTCCGGACTCGAGCCGCTCGTGATCGAGCCGGTACGCCAAGACAGGCAGTTGATCCGAGGTCGTCCATTTTTTCTTTACCTGGCCGCCCAACTGCACCTGCGGAGCCAGCAGGGCAACGGCATGAGGCGCTTTGTTGATCACCGAGAAAAGCACGATCACGGTTCCACCCCCGTCGATCACTTCGCTCACGCCAGCTTTGAGATGATTGTCATCTTTGATCGGTCCTGGATGCTGGCCGTAGAGCTTTGGTATCGGGGCTTGCTCTTGCTTTTTCAGCAGATCGTCAAGCCGTGTATTGGGATCCGTATCCGCAGTATGTGCGCTCGGAAGACTGACGGGCGTAAGCGAATGTCCACTCTCATGCCCTCCTGCACCCTGATCCAGAGACACGGTTTGCGCAATCAACAAGCTCGGTGATTTGCTTTCCGGCCGCCAAAACGAACCACCCGTGGAGTTGGCCGGGCTATCGTAATGCACCGCAAAATCGACCGGTGCCTGCGGATGCGCGTCACTGACAAGCCAAAGGATCGCCTGCTGCCCAGAGACGGTCGTAATTTCCAGATTGGTCTGCGCTGGCTCTGCCGTGCGGGCATGCACAATCACAAGCGCTGGGTCGCCTTCATCATGTTCCGCGCGAAACAGCGTCGCATCGCCCAACACAATGCTCTGAATGGCGTCTCGCATACGGATTGTTGTGGCAAAATGCGGCAGCATGTACACGCGTCGAGGAGCACCGACGTCGGCCTGTTCATGCCTGATGCGTGGTTCGATGACCGGCAGTCCCGTTGATAGCTCTTCGGGGGTTTTCAGCGTTTGCCCAAGCACGAGAACTTGGAAGCCCAGGCCTCCCATCAGCAGCACTTTGGCTTTCAATGGCTCTTTCCTTTCACTTGCAAGGCTCGGTACTCTGCCAAGACGCGGGACACATACGCGAACACCCCGGGCGAGGAATACCTTAAACCGCGCCTTTCTACAACTGTGGGACCAGCATTGTACGCTGCCAGGGCCAAACGCCAGTCTCCATGAAACCGTCGATAGAGAAAAGCCAGATACGCGGTGCCACCCTCGATATTCTGATAAATCCAGAACGGGTGATTCACCTGCAACAAGCGCGCCGTCCCGGGCATCAACTGCATCATCCCCAACGCACCAGCGCTGGAGACGGCGCCAGGATTCCAATTGCTTTCTACGTGAATTACGGCCCGGACCATATCCGCAGGCACGCGATACTGTCCCGCGTAGCGTTCCGCCATCTGCTCGGCGTATGACCGGTATCGGGAGGCCCCGTTCTGCGCGGCACCCTGAGCAAACGCGACGCACAAGAGCAGGGATAGAACCGGTTTCATGCGGCGGCTTCCCGTGCCAGGTTACCGACCGGTAGGGCAAGGTCATGCGCCTCTACCAGTTCCCGCGCGTGCTTCGCCGCATCGACACATAGTCGTTCAAAGTTGTGCTTCAGCAACATCTTCTCCCGGTCTTCTGCGGTCTTGACGAGAAAGGGAAGCAGGGTGTCTCTCATCGAGGGCTGAATCTCGCTGCAGCCGCGGTCTTCGAGTAATTCAGCTAACTTCAGGATTTCCCGAATGCTCGGCGGCTTAGCGAGCCGGTAGGACCTTAGCGCCTTGGCCAGGCCTGCGATTTGGGCGTAGCTTGTCGAGGATTGACTCGAGAGCCGGAGTCGCAAAATGTCCAGCTCCTGCTCGATCGTCGGATATTCAAAGTACAGATAGGCGCAGCGGCTGCGGAGAGGATCGCTCAGTCTCCGTTGATTGTTGGAACTCAGCACGGTGATGGGCTTACTCCGCGCCTCGATCGTTCCTAGCTTCGGAATCGTCACACGCCACTCTTCGAGGAGCTGAAACGTCATCGCCTCGAAGGCAGGGTCGGTCTTATCGATCTCGTCAATGAGGAGGACGCAGGGCTCCTCACTGAGCAGCGCTCGCACAAACGGCCCCATGGAGAAGAAACCGAGCGTGTAGATCTGATCGCGCAGACGCGGCCACTCCTTCGCGTCCAGGTTCGCCGAACCAATCTTCAAATATTGATCTTGGAGAGCCCGGTCGAAACTGCCGAGCGCCTCCTCCTGTCCGATCCCCTCGTAGCATTGCAGCCGCTCCATGCGCGTGCTGGCCGCGCTCGTGAGCGCACGCGCCAACTCTGTCTTGCCTGAGCCGGGCGGACCTTCCACCAGCAACCCGAGACCGCTGCGCAAAGCATCATGGATCGCTTGAACGTTCGCATCGTTCGCCACATATTTGGCGAGCCTGAGCCGTGAACGCAGATCGTCCGTTGAAAGAAACACGCAGCATTCGTACACCATCTCTGGTTGTCTATGCGACCCAGGTCCCGATGCACATTTTCTATTTGCGATCTCCTCCGGCGTAGCAGGACGCGTACTAGACCCATACGGAAGCCAAATGTATCAACCGACATTCCGGGAGCCATTTATATCGACCGACATTCCGGGAGCCATTTGTATCGACCGACATTCCAGGAGCCAAATGTATCAACCGACATTCCGGGAGCCATCTGTATCGACCGACATTCCAGGAGCCATCTGTATCGACCGACATTCCAGGAGCCAAATGTATCAACCGACATTCCGGGAGCCATTTATATTAACCGACATTCCGGGAGCCATTTGTATCGACCGACATTCCAGGAGCCATCTGTATCAACCGACATTCCGGGAGCCATTTGTATCGACCGACATTCCGGGAGCCATTTGTATCGACCGACATTCCGGGAGCCATCTGTATCGACCGACATTCCAGGAGCCATCTGTATCAACCGACATTCCGGGAGCCATTTGTATCGACCGACATTCCGGGAGCCATCTGTATCAAACCGACGTTCCGGGAGCGGATTGTTGGCGGTGTGTCAGGACGAGCAGGGTAGATACTTGCATCGTCAAGATCGGCGAAGAAGAATCCGAAACGGGCTTGAGTCGGACTGTCCTGACTTTGGTTTATCGGCCGATAAACATTGTTTGGGATACCTGCCCCGTACGACTTCGTATCGGGCAAACCATTCTGGATTGGAAGCTACACACTTGGACATCTTGATGAGTTCAGGATATTCATCCAGCATGCGATATAGAGGCTCATCTGAGAAAAAGTAACCTGTGTTTTGCGAATCAAACTTGAGGTGCAGGATTCCGCGCTCAATCCAGCTACGCAGGGTCTTGGGTGACACGCACAGAACTGCCGCCGCTTCATGGTAGCGGTAGCTCTCGATGATGTCACTCAACCAGGAAGACTTCTCGAAACACCGAGACCACTCAATCCGTCTGGGATACGCCAGAACGAAATCTACGATTGCATCTGAAGAGATACGCAATTTTCCAGTGCGCTGTAACCGCTTCGCGCGCAGAACGCCGGACTGAACCAAAGCGGAGAGCGTTAAGCGGCTCATGCAAAGGCCTTCGGCGACCTCGCGCGCTGAGTAGGTGCCACCGACAAGGCTTTCAACACAATCGTCGTCTCGATAAATCCGCAGTCGGGCGGCTGCCCTCGTAATGTGCAGCTTAGTGGCAATCACAGCCAATGGATCTTCCTGGGGTGCGGAATTGCTGAGCAAGCGAATAATCGACACATCATCTGGTCGCGGCGCCTGAAATTTATTCCAAACTCCCAATTCCTTGGCGTGATTGACCACATTACGTCGCGAATAGTTACTATCTCGCGTGATTGTCGCTATCGCTTCCAGCAGTTCCGAGCGGGATCTGCATGCACCTAACGTTTGATCATCGCTAGGAGCGAAATAACAACGCTGACGTTTTCGTGGCGGCAGCGTAGACGAGACTGTTTGGGGGGGAACATATCTGTCCGGCAAAGTAACCTCACTAGATAAGAAGTTGTCTCTGGTCGCAAGAACCGTTTAGCCGAAGAAGTTCGGCCTTACCGGCGACGTCTACAGACGTTTTGCGAAGGCGCTGAATTTGTTTAATGTTAGGCTTCGAATTCCATTCACCCGCGATTAAGAGCGCGTTCTTAGTGTGGAATAAGAAGAACAGCGGATGAGGTGCCGAGTTAATCGTCATGGCCCAACTTGGGATTCCGGGTGCAGACGAGGCCATAGTTGCTCCTTTTGGATCGGTGTGGGTCTGCTTATCGTTCCGTTCGCATGCCCGATTGTTCCGGAGAATGCCTCCTGGGCTGTCATTTAGATCACTCCGTTTAGGCTTCAAAACGTGACATTAAAATCCCTTCATCCGACGGGTCCGTTCTGTGTTCGTTTGCTCCCGACCGAAGGGCGGGTATACTGTTTTCAACGGTTCGGGGCCGAGTTTTTCAAGGCAATGTCTACGCTCCATCTTGTCGATGCCGAAGGACAGCCACTGCCGGAACACATTGTCAAGGCGGTGGAGAGCGTCGAACCACATATTTACAGCAGATTTTTGGGTTCTTGCGATCCTGCTGAGTTGGCGACCTCGATGGAGGAAGGAGCTCGCGGAATCGCCCGCCGAGAGCACGCTCACGGGCAGCTCCGAGATGTCACCTCCTACACTTTCAGAGCGCTCACGAATCGGGCATTCTCTTTGTGCGGATTGCGCTCCCAAGAGATGCCCCTTTCTGACCGTGGTTTGAGTTATCTGCCTGAAATCCCTGGACCCGACCACATTCGGTCAATTGCTCGGGCTCGCGAAATCGATCAGAAACTCGCGCATCTATCGGAACGAGACCGCAGCATATGTGAGCTTGCATTACAGAACTACAAAGCTAAAGAGATTGCGGAGGCGTTGGCCATCACCGTGGCGACAGTACGGAAGGTACTATCCCGAGTTCGGGCTAATCTTTCGTCACCGTAAGTCTTCCTTTGTGTTGTGATAATAGGGCTTTCCTGAGAATGAGAAGCCCCAAATACGGTTTAGATCCAATCGAAGAGGCATACCTCTACGGGCACCCGAATCCAGACCGAATCGATTGCCCTGGCGCTGAAACGCTTAAAGGACTCGCCAGCAAGAAATTATCCATTAGACATCCGGCGCGGAAACACATCGTTCGATGCTCTCCCTGCTGGCAGGAATTTCGGGCGTTCGAAGCGGAAGCAAGGCGGACTAGGTTCTTGTTTGCCGTCGGCAGCATAGCAGCTTTGCTGCTAATCTTTGCCGCCTCATTTTGGATTTATCGGCATTCTCGTGCGGAGCAAACGCAGCCACTCATTGCCGCAGCGCGCAAATTTTCCTCGACCCGTACTCCTCCTGGAATTCTGAATTTCCAAACAATTGCGATAGCGAGAGGAAGTGGAAGTAGCTCTGGAATTCCACCCAAGAATCAAATTATCTCCCGGTCCGTGCGGGGGCTGGCTATCGTGTTACCAACGGGTCGGGATGCCGGCACGTACGTTCTTGACATCTTGTCTGAATCTGGGGATCGAAGGCTCGCGACTTATGTTGGACAGGCCTCCATCGACAACGATGGGGTTACTACGCTACGCACACCTGTGGATCTCAGGTCATTCAGCCCCGGGACGTATACGTTGAGTTGGCACGTGAATCACTCCGACTTCGTACAAGCCGGTAAATTCAATTTGCAATAGACTCGCGTGCTTCCTCTAGCTGCCTATCACGCCCTGAGAGAAGATCCTCCCGTTCGAGGGTCATGTGTACATCAGGCTCTACGCCTTTCCCTTCTATGCATTGCTCGTTCCATGAATACCAGCAAGCGACGGGCATGCGCAAAGTATAGCCATGCGATAGCTTGAAGTTTGCCCCTCCTAACACCTGTCCGGCGGTTGTCGTCCCTACCAGTTTTGCCAAGTGGTTCTGCTTTGCGAAATCAGCCACCATCTCGGCTGCACTGTACGTATGCTCGTTGATGAGAAGAGCGATGTGTCCATGAAAGGGTTGAGGACCCAGACCCTCCGTCATGAGAACCATTGATCGATCCTTGTGAATAAATCGAAACTTTATCACCATTGCAAGCAGGTCGATTTTTCGAGTCGGAATCTTGCTGATCCGGACGAGCTGGTGTTTATTGAGACCTTTCTCCAATCCTCTCCTCGTAAAGCTGTGGCCGATTGGCCTCTTGTCCGCGCACAGCAAACTCATTAATCTTAGAGAACCCAGTCCGCCGCCAACATTTCCTCTCAAATCAAAGATCATTCCGCGGCACCCGGCGCGGTTCAGGTCGGCGACTGCTTCAGTCAACCCGGCAGCCAACTCTTTCCCGATGCTACCCGGAAAACTAGCTACTTTGATCAAACCGATATGGCCATCGAGCATTCTATGACTAAGGCTGCGCGGTTCGATTAGCGGTGGTCGATCCTTCGCGGCTCGATTGGGGATCTCTAGTGTGACCGACCGTGGGGACCTGTTGACAACCGTTAGTTGATGGGTAGCTCCCAGGCCGAAGGCGGGTTTATCTGGAGGATGAATCTCCTGCCCATCGATCTGGTATAAAATGTCACCAGGCTTGATTCCGGAGCGGAACGCAATGCCGTCCTCGATAACGTCTTGAAACATCCAAACCGGGCGTCGGCCCGCCTGCTCAAATGCGGACACAGTGGCGTTGATAGCGTGTTGCGGCGGCATATCATTCGCGATTCGTCGGATAAAAGCGGTGTGGCTGCTTCCGAGGCTTTTGAGTATGGCGCGGACCCCCTCCTCGAATCCTTCGTCGCCCTCAACCTCCGCAACAACTGCCGCTTTTGCATGGAAGCTCTGTTCCCACAGCCGATAGTCGGCCACGGTATGCCGGCCGTCAAAATGCTTCGCTAGGACGAGAGACTTAATCTCTTCAAGAATCTTAGTGCGCTCTGGCAGCGTGAGAGACATAGGCTTCTTCATTCGCGGTGTGGCGTACAAGTTTTACGTTTCCGTTGCCTTCGAGTTTAAAAGCAGCCCAGAAGTAAGGTGTTGCCTTGCTATGAAACGTTTGAAGCAGATCGAGCTTCGCATGCCTGAGCGCGCTGGAAATCGGTTCCTGTTCCGCTAGGTGAGCGTAGAGGTGCTTCATAAGGAACAAGCTGAACGTATCGTCGACCGGCCACAGCGAGGAGACCACATTATGAGCACCGCTCAAAAGAAATGCGCGATTGAGGTTGGCAATACCCTCCTCGCCGTTGATAGGACCGACGGCTGTATCGCAGGCGGAAAGAACCACTAGTTCTGCGCGCGTCCTAAGCAGCGCGATTTCAGTAGCCTGCAACCAACCGTCTTCTCCTACTTTGGGATCGCTCAGCAATATGAGGGCACCGCGGTCTGGGTTTCGCTGACTTGCCAATCCATGTACAGCCATATGGATCACGGTCGCATTCAGTAGGTCAGCATGCTTGAAGGCGCTCTCCGTCGCATCTCGTTCGACAAGTAGCCTGTTCCGATCGAATGATCCTCGCAGTGTATCGGTCGCCACGCGAGCTTCTTCTTCGGAGGCTGGGAGATCGCCCAATTTGCCGGAGTCGTAACCGCGGGTCTTTGCTACCTTCGCGACTTCACTTTCGCTATATGGGATACCGCCGACAGCGACCACTTCAGACGCGCGAACGGCGGCAGTTCCTTCGGCCTTTGACCTTAGGAAATAGAAGGTACTGGCTGAGGGCGCGTACACAACTTCGTGCGTTTGGATCAAGTAAGCACCGTCCGCCGTCTGAAGTGCCTCAAACGGTAACAGATGCAAAGAGCCATCAGGAACTACAATCACTCGTAATTTGTTCTCGATGTCGAGATCCCTTGGAAGCAGAAGGCTGTGAAGTCGTTGTGCATCATCGACAGCGGGCGTGTCTTTATGTACTTTCTCCAGATAAGTGAGGACGACTGAATCGATCTGACGTTGGCTTTGCTGGATTTGCACCAGCCTTGCGTGTAAACGATCGATGACTAGGCAATAAGATTCGCTGTCGCCTAGCATGTACTCGAGAATCACTTCGTTTGGCGCCAAGGAAAGTTGAAGCGTTCTCAAGGGAACAACCTGATTTAGCTTATTGCGTAGAATGCTGGTGCCTGTTTCTTCCCAGCGGTTTTGCTCAAGATAAAAGATTCGATCACGTAATGTGCGGGCCTCCTGTATCGTTTGAACTCTTGACAGCCGAATGTATAGGCGGGAAAGCTGTCGCTCTAAGGCTTGAGCTTTGGGCGACTCGGCTGAGCCATTCATCAAAATATCGCGGCTTACCCGCCCGCGTACCGATTCAGTAATCGCATACGTCTTCGGAACATCATGAAAGTGACCAGCCTCTAGGTCGACATAGGACCGAAAGACCTCCTCTTGTCCGAGAATTAAGGCCAGTTTGCTACTGGATCGATTCACGCGGCCAATCATCGAATCGGCGAACACGGAAGCGCGTTCTAAGGATTGCCTTGCGGCATCGTAACGATGTAAAGCAATCTCGAGCTGAGCTTCTGCTCCGAGTCGTCCTGGCAAAAGAAACAAGTCTCCGCTGGACTGAGTAGACCGGGCTGCCTCTTTCATGAGTGGCTGCGCTCGATCTAAAGCTCCCCGAAGGCGATAGATGTCAGCTAGGTCCATCTGGGCATCGGCTAGCAGTCGTGGCATATGCCCCACACTTGAAAGCGCAAGCGACCTTTGAAGCTTCTGGATCGCTGCATCGTATTTCTTCTGATCTTTGTCGACGCCGGCAGACGTGATGAGCACCTGGGCGGCTTTCACGTACTTCTTTCGCTGCAGCGCTTCGTTTAGCATTTCGGCTCCGAGCTGGCTCGCCTCGGTGTATCGCTGCAGATGCCGCAAAGCCTGGAGGCGGCCTTCACGTGGAATGAATTGGTAGCCTGCGTCCGGAATCGCTTTCGTTATCTGGTCGGCTTTGTCGAAATAACTGAGAGCTTCGAGGTTAGGCTTCTCTTCTTTGGCTTGCGCTAGCCCGGTTCCAACAGCCCCTAGGAGTCTAATTTGGGCTCCAAAATCATGATGGGTTTTGGCCTGAGCCAGAGCTCCGAAAACTCTAGCGAAGGCGCTATCAAAATTTCCTTGTAGGTAGTCGGCGAAGCCAATCTCGGCGGTGGAGCGATAGATCCATTTCTCGTCGTTCAGGTCTTTGGCCAATGTCGCTACAGCTTTCCAGTCTTGCCGCGCAGGCACCGGGTCCAGCTCTAAATCAACATCGCCTTTCACCATGTAGGCGAACAGCCGGAGCTGCTTGTCGCTCTGAAGTAGAGGGTCTCGTTCAATGAGGTCGCCCAGTTCCAGGGAGAGTACTGGAAGGGATTTTTGCTCCATTGATGCTCGGAGCGCTCCCAGATGAGCGTACAGGGCGTTCCTTCGATCACCTTGCACTTTAAACAGCTGTTCGGCTTGTGAGAACTCCGGATATGCGTCGGCCCAGTTGTAAAGGTCTCCAAGTCGAAGCGCGTGTAGAAGCAGCGTGTCGGGAGATGAAGACGAGGGAGCTGACCGAAGCGTTAACGCTGAAAAGGATAGTAAACCTAAAAGAGCGCCGGTTTTACGGAATTCCATTTCTCTTTGGCTTCTTTAATCCCAACAATACTCCATGTCGAACGTGAGGACACTCCGGTAAATGGTCGTTCGACGATTTGGCGAGAACTGTGTTGCTCACACCGGCCCTTTGGGGAATGAGGTCGCAGTGCCCTGTCTAGATCGTTCTGAATAGCGGTCACTGCTTCCGAAAGCTCGTTCTGTTGTGCGTCCGGCGTCGTTCGGGTATTCGAATCATCGGCACTTAGGGTCAGGGCTTCCGAAAAGTGCTTGAGCACGGCCTTGGATTCTTTATGAGGTATTCCCGCCTGATCCCTCGCTGGTCTGGTGCCGTTCATCTCACAATTCATCCCAGAATTGGCGCGGAAAGCAGCGGATTCTAGTGGTGGAGCTTCCCCGCTAAGTGTATTGATTTGGCTTTAGCGCCACCGCAGCGGGAAAGCTCTCCACACGTCCTGCTTACGAGGCTGTCCATCGTTTGCTGCTCGTTTGCATAAAAACACAGCAGTTTATACAAACGGGCATGAATGTTAAAGGCCTCCCCCTCCATTCTGCCGATGCGGTCGGAAAACTTCCCTTCACGTTTCCCGAAGAGATCCCGTTGACCGTGCGACAGGCAGCGGTCTTCCTCGGCGTCAGCCCGCAAACCGTGTATCTTTGGGTAGAGCGAAAGCAGATTCCCCATCTCCGCGTAATGGGCCGAAATATCCGATTTCTTAAATCGGATCTCGAGCCATTCCGCGCAACTTTCAAATACGAGGTGGGAAATGGGAAGACAGCGTAATCATGATGGGGGCGTTTACAAACGCTCCGACGGAAACATCCTCTGGATGTGGTACCGGGATCGAAATGGCGAGAGACAACAGGAATCTACGGAAACCAATGATTGGCAAGAAGCGCATCGACGGCTGCGTCAGCGGCTCGAAGAAAGAGATTCGAACACGCTTGCCGTTTTGCGGAAAGGAGAACAGCTCGGGTTTCGGGAATGGAGTGAGTTTTTCCTCGAGAATTATTCGCATCCACCGATACGGGCCGAAAAGACCCATGAGGCAAACATGAGGGCCCTGAAGCATCTAAACGCGGTATTCGGCGAGGTCAAATTGGTCGAGTTGGTGCCGGATGAGATCGAACTCTATCTGAGGTCGCGTCTCCGCCAGCGGGTAAAGATTCGAACGCTGGCAGGAGTGGTCGAGAAGGGTCTGTTGAAGCCCTCGACCGTCCACCAGGAGTTCCGGGTGCTGCAACGTGTACTTAACGTCGCAGTTAAAAAGAAGAGGCTTCGAAGCAACCCTTGCGACGGAGTTGAATTTCCCGTGAAGGTCGACGGTCTCTTTCGGCCTCACTACGTGACTTGGTCGGACCAGCAGCGCATTGAGCAGTTTGCTCCCGGTTACTTGCGCAATATCGTGCGGATTATCACGGAAACTGGGCTGCGTATCCGCAAGGAGTTGCTGAGCGCACGGAAGGATCAGGTGGACTTTCACGACCAGATGTTTTGGATCCCGGATTCCAAGACTCCAAGCGGGCGCGCGGAACTTCCGCTGACCGAATTGGCAGCCGAGGCGTTTCGCAATCAGATGGAAATTGCCGGTCCAGGTGATTGGCTGTTCCCCAGCGCAGACAGCCAGACGGGCCATCTCCAAACCGTCAAGAAATCGTGGCGGAAAACGCTTGAAAATGCCGGACTCGCTTACTTCCGAATCTATGACCTTCGATCCACGTTTGGCACCAGATTAAGCGCGGGCGGTGTGTCGGACGAATGGGTTACGCAGATGCTTCGCCAGGGTGACGCGCGGGTATTTAAGAAGTATTCCCGAATGAAGCTGCAGATGCGGCGCGAGGCGCTCACGCAGCTCGATCGGCTCGCGAGCGAGCGGAATTCTGCTACGGTGCTGGCGGGCGAACCGAATTCTGCTACGGTTTTGCTACGGTCGGAGCCAAAACGAGGTCCGGTTGGAGAGAGGTCCGCGCGTAACCATAGTAGAATCAATGAGTCCGCCTAATGGGCGCGTAGCTCAGTTGGTTAGAGCGCCTGCTTCACACGCAGGAGGTCACAGGTTCGAGTCCTGTCGCGCCCACCAATCAAGCTGTACTTCACTTTCAGATGACCTTCAAGCTGCCAGATGAACTTCTTCAGTCAGCAAAATTCATTGAAGGCGAATTGCGCGCTGAACTAGCCCTGATGCTATTCCAACAGGAACGGTTCACCTTGGGCCAGGCAGCACTTCTCGCTGATCTTCCACTCCTTGATTTTCAAAGGCTTCTCGCAAGCCGGCAGATTCCGCTGCACTACGGGTTGGAGGCAATAGAGGAGGATCTGGAGAGGGCGAAAAGGCTTAGCGGTAATTGATTGTCGTTTCCGATACTTCCCCCATCCTCAATTTGGCCGCTGTCCGCAAGCTCAAACTCTTGCGAGACCTTTACGCAGATATCGTAATCCCGGCCGCAGCGGTGCAGGAACTTGCCAGGAATGGTTTCCAATTGGGGCCGTTGTGGATACGTGTTGCTGCCGCAAAAAACCAAAACGCAGTTGCCGCCCTGCGCGAGCAATTGGACCCCGGTGAAGCGGAAGCAATCATAGTGGCTGGGGAGTTAGGAGCAAATCTGCTGTTAATTGATGAGAAGCATGGCCGCCGTTTTGCTGTTGACCGCGGGATCGAGGTCACAGGCCTTCTCGGAGTCCTGGCCGAAGCAAAAGTACGAGGCTTAATACCGCCATGCAAACCGATTCTGAACGAGATGATTCGCATTGCCGGCTTTGGTGGGAGATGATCTCAAAAGTCGGTATTTGGAAGGCCGCGGCGAACTGTAGTTGCTTGAGGCGCGACGGTCGCCTCGCGCCCCGTCGACTGGCATGCCAATCTCGGACGGCCTTCATCGCGAAAGCTGCTCGATGCGCAAAGGCTAACACCACGCTGCAAGTCCTCTCCTTCCTCCAACCCAACTTCGATAAACTCACTGCAAACCAGTGACCTCAACCCGCTCCCTACGGCTCTCCGCCGCTCTCCTCCCCTTACTTGGCTATCTACTAATGTTTCATTCAGCGCCCCTAGAAGCGAAACCCGTCCAACTTCGCTGCGAATACCTCTCCAATCCCCTCGGCATCGACATTCCGCAACCAAACATGTCCTGGCGCAGCGACACGCCGCAACGAAACTGGCAGCAGACCGCTTACCAGATTCTCGTCGCCTCCAGCGAGGCGAGTCTACGCTCGGGCCATCCCGATCTCTGGAACAGCGGCAAACAAAAGTCCGGCGAGTCGACCAGCATTTCATACCAAGGCCCTCCCCTGCTCTCCCGGCATCGCTATTTTTGGACCGTGCGCGTCTGGGACAACCACCAACACATGTCTGAATCCGCCGAATCCGCGTGGTGGGAAATGGGTCTGCTGCAACCCTCCGACTGGACCGCCCGCTGGATCGGCTGGCACAATCCCGAAGATCAGGCCGATCGTGCCGACATCAACTGGATCTGGGCGCCCGTCCAAGATGCACTGCATCTCGCAGGCGGCAGTACGGCGGATTTTCACCTCGACTTTACTTTGCCCGCGCTTCCTCAGCGCGCTGTTCTCTTCCTCATTGCCCGCGGCGATTGGAGAGTTACTGTTAACGGTCACGATGCCGGCGCCAAGCCGCACTGGAACGAATTCGACCGGCGCGATCTCGACGGTCTGCTCCTGACCGGCAAAAACTCCATCGATGTCACTGTGACTCTTCCTAAATCGCCCGTGCCTATACCCGGTGCTCTGGCAGCTCTTTTGAAAATTCAGCATCAGGATGGAAAAATCGAGCGTTTCCCGACTGGCGACCAATGGCAGGCTCGCCCGCAAACCGCTTCGCCCTGGACCGCCGCTCAAGTCATCGCTCCTCTCGACGATCCTCGATTCGGGGATCCAGGGCCGCTTCCGCAACCGGCTGCTCTGCTCCGCAAACAGTTTTCCATCGACAAACAAATCACGCAGGCACGTGTCTACGTGACGGCCCTCGGCGCTTATGAACTGTATCTTAACGGTAAGCGCGTCGGCCACGATCTTCTTTCGCCCGGCTTCACAGATTACTCCAAACGAGTCCAGTACCAAACCTACGATGTAAAGCCGCTGCTTACGAGTGGCGTCAACGTGATCGGCGCGATGGTCGGCCAGGGCTGGTTCGGCAGCGGAATGTCGTGGACCGCCGAACACTTCGCCGTCAAAGGCGCTCCTCGCATTCTCGCGCAGCTCGAAATCCAATATGGCGACGGCGCCCACGCTACCGTATTGACGGACAATTCGTGGAAAGCGTCGCAATCGCCTGTCTTGCATTCCGAGATCTACGCGGGCGAAACCTACGATGCGCGGCTCGAACAACCGGGCTGGGACACGCCCCACTTCGACGATCACTCCTGGATCGCTGTTACTCCGGCCGAACCCTATTCAGGCGCGCTTTCGAGCCAGATCGACGCCCCTCCTCGCGTTGTTCAGATCCTGCGCCCGGAAAGCGTAAGACCGGCCGCGAACGGCGCCTTTATTTACGATTTCGGCCAGAATATGGTCGGCTGGGCCGCTCTCAAAGTGCATGGACCGGCTGGTACTACGGTTCGTCTGCGCTTTGCCGAGATACTACAGCCCGATAGCAACATCTACGTTACTAATTTGCGCAACGCCGATGCCACAGACCGCTACACGCTGCGCGGTCAGGGCGAAGAAACTTTCCGTCCGCGTTTCACGTTCCACGGGTTTCGCTATGTCGAAGTCACCGGCTACCCCGGTTCACCCACGCTCGACGATCTGAGTGGCGAAGTCATCAGCAGCCTGAGCGGCGAGCCCACCGCCCGGGTCACTACCTCCAGCGCACTGGTTAATCGCATGTGGCAAATCGGTATCTGGGGCCAGCGGGGCAACTTCCTCAGCATCCCTACAGATTGCCCGCAGCGCGACGAACGCCTCGGCTGGATGGCCGATGCCGAGGTCTTCTGGCGCACCGGCAGCTACAACTTCGACACCTCCTCCTTCACTCACAAGTGGTCTCGCGATATCAGAGACGCCCAGCTCGCCAACGGCGCATTTTCCAACGTCTCGCCCAACATTGGTGTCGGTCCCATCGAAGGCGCTCCCGGCTGGGGCGATGCCGGAGTCATTGTTCCCTGGACCACCTGGCTGCAGTACGGCGATCGCAGCATGATCGAGCTCAACTGGGACTCCATGCAGCGCTGGATGAAATTCATTCAAGACTCGAATCCCGATTTTATTCGCAAACAAAAAGTCGGTCCTGACTTTGCCGATTGGCTCGCCCCCGATCCCTCGACGCCCAAGCCGCTCGTCGACACCGCGTACTGGGCCCTCATCGCAAACATGATGTCCGAGATGGCCCGAGCAACCGGTAAGCCGGACGAAGCCCGCCAGTACGCCAGTCTCCACGAGCAAATAAAAAGCGCCTTCCAAAAAGAATTCATCAAACCTGATGGCCAGATCGGCAGCGGCAGCCAGACTTCCTACGTGGTGGCTCTTCATATGAATCTCGTGCCTCCCGCACTCGAGTCCGCAGCCGTCGATCATCTGGTTGCAGCCATCGATTCCCGCGGCGGACACGTCAGCACTGGTTTCCTCGGCACGCCTTTCCTGCTATTTGCTCTGGCAAATCACGGGAAAACCGACGTTGCTTATCGCCTTCTGCTCAACGAGACGTATCCGTCCTGGGGGTACATGTTAAGCAAAGGTGCAACCACCTGGTGGGAGCGTTGGAATGGCGATACCGGCGACCCTGCCATGAACTCTTACAACCATTACGCCTTCGGTTCGGTTGTCGCCTGGATCTATCAGTGTGTCGCCGGCATTGACACGAGCCTCAGCGGTCCTGGCTTTCACCAGATCGTGATTCATCCCCGGCCCGATACACGGATCACTCAGGCTCACGGCGAATACGATTCAGCCTACGGCCGCATCACGACTGAGTGGCAGGGAACGTCGCAAGGCCCCATCACCCTGTCCGTAACCATTCCCGCGAACACGACAGCAAGAATCCTGCTTCCCGTTATCCCGCACACCTCAGTGCGCGAAGATGGCAAGCCAGTCAAAACCGAAGAGGTCGCCGGCAATCATGTCCTCGAAGTCGGTTCCGGCACTTACCGTCTGGAAGTAAAGTAGAAACACATGAAGAGAGACGAACAGACTATCGAGGCTGAACTGATGGAGATCAGCGCCATTCAAGACGATGTCACAAAAATGGAACGCATCGTTGCCTGGTGCGCGATGTATCCTGGCGAGATTCCCTTTGCCTTAGGCTTCTTCCGCGATCGTTTCCCTCGCCACGCGACCGCGCAAAAGGCTGCCGAGTAATAGGGCTTTCCTCATTTCGAGTCTCGATAAATTGAGCGCAGAAATCGGTATAAGCCGCTCAGGGTCAGCCGCGTCCTCGATACAGGCGTTTGTGGGGACGCGAGTTCGGCAAGTTACACCGTACTGGCTTGGACACGACAGGATCGTCAGCGACTCACGCGCTGAGGAGCACTAGTCGAGGACGAAAGACTGAGTCATGGGAGTCAATGTCACCCCGCTTCTTCCTCTGGTTTTTGTTGGATGTGGCTACCGCCCGTCAGCCGCGCTTTGTGCGCCGTTGCTGGTGGGAAGCAATGAGCAGGCCCGCTACATAATCCCAGCTTGAATAAGCTGGGATTGTGAAGAGAACACCAATGCCCTGCTCCCCTGAGTTGCGTGGTGGCGAAAACGTATATTCAATAGCTTTGACCCAAGACACACGGGGCCGCCAGTCCGAAGCCACTACTATGATCATAATGGTAGGAAGCAGACATACCCACTTGCCCACCTTTATAGAAGACGGTCGCAGCCACTGCAAAGAATACCCGGATAAAAGCCCGCTCAGCAACGGAAAAACCACGAAAGATGGAGCGATTGGATAGAGGAGCATTCCAATAAGACCGAGGATTGCAGAAATACCTGCAACCAGCTGTTGGAAGATAAAGGACGTACCCAGAGCAGGTCTTTGTCTCTTACCTTGTAAAACAGTGACATTTTTCTTTGAATTCAGTCCGGCAGCGGCGAAAGCATCGGCAGCGAGACAGCAGAAAGTGCGACTCGCTTCAGAATCAAGGTTAGGCTTACATTCATAACGCTTAAATGTTCGCAGTAGTCTAGCAGACAATACGCATTCTGCGGAATCATGTCAGTGACTTGAGCAATCCGAACTGAACCGCGACCAGGCGAGAGAGCGATTTGCCATGTTAACGTACGCGTCGCGACAAGCCACTAGGGTGTCTACGCGCGACCCAATACCTGTTATGCCGCTACTCGATCCGTTGAAAAGCGCCGTTGTCTCACCTGAGTCTTCTCGCCGCCCTCGACCATCGCGGTCAAACGCCCGACAATCTCCTTCATGGCGATCGACTGCGATGTCAGTTCTTCCGAGGCTGAAGCGCTTTCTTCCGCTGTGGCTGCTGTGCTCTGCGTCACTTGCTCCATCTGTAAGATGGATTTGCTGACCTGCTCCAGTCCGATGGCCTGTTCCTCGCTACCTTTTCTCACTTCACCCACCAGCGCCTGAATCCTTGTAGACTCTTCCGCTACCACGCGGATCGCTTCCGCGACCTGGCTCACCTTCACCTTGCCTTGCTCCGACTTCTCGATCGATTCCTCAATCAGCGCCGCTGTGTCTTTGGCCGCCTGCGCACAGCGATGCGCCAGATTCCGAACCTCATCCGCCACTACCGCGAAGCCCATCCCCGCCTCTCCCGCTCGAGCCGCTTCCACCGCCGCGTTCAGAGCCAAAATGTTCGTCTGGAAAGCAATCTCGTCGATCACCTTAATAATTTTTGAGACCTTCTCACCGGAAGCGTTAATTTCGCCCATCGCCGTCATCATGCCTTGCAGCGATTCGCCTGTCTTGGTGAATTTCTCTTGCGATTGGTTCACCAGCTCTGCCGCGGACTGGGAGTTCCCACTGTTCTGCCGCGCCATAGCATTGATTCGTTCCGCCGACGAGGATGTTTCTTCGAGCGAGGCCGCCTGTTGCGACGATCCCGAAGCGAGCGACATGCTCGAGGTTGAAACCTGAGAAGCGGCGCTCGCGACTTGCTCGGCGCCTTGGAAAAGTTGGGCAATTGCCTGGCGCAGCTCCGCCGTAATTTGCCGCACTACTACCATCACAAAAACGCCCACCAGCAGAAATCCGCAGAGCAGGCCGATCGCGAGACCACGGCTGCGACTGTACTGCCCGGCGATCGCCACTTTATCCCCGTCCAGAAGAGCGTTCTGGATGCTACTTAATTTTCGGGCGTCCTTATCGATTGCATTGTAAATAGGAGCAGTCACGTCGTTCCGGATCCGATTTGCCTCAGCGGCATCGCCCTTCGAGGCGTGTGCCACCACCGCAAGGTAAAAGGGCCGCCATTCCGCCAATTTGCTCGTTAAATCCGCTGTGAGAGCTTTAGCGTCGCTTCTATGAATCAGCGATTCATATTCAGCCAGTGACTTCTCGATGATCCTGGTGTTTCCCTCGAAGTCCTGCTTGTAAGTTTCAAGCTTCGCCCAATTCTTGCCATAAGCCGCCAGTATGATTCCACGCTGCGCCGAAATCATCTCAGAATTTGCCGTGATGATTGAATCGACCAAGATCACTTTTCTGACTGTTTCATCAATTGCGCGATCGAACTGCTTCTTGAAATTCCCCAGGGAAGACAACCCCGAATATCCAAGGACAGCCGTCAGCACAAACAGCGTTCCCGTGCCCGCCATCAGCTTCTTACCAATCGTCAGATTCGATCCGATCATTCACGCGCTCCAGAAGAATTTGTGGTTCTACACACACCGGGCTTCCGCTGCCGTAAGCGTTGTCCCTATGTGAATAGAAGTCCAGAGGCCCGTTACTTCTCACTCCATTTCCGATTTCGCCGGAAAGCGGGGGATCGATTCTCAAGTCACGGTCAAGACGCAAAAAAGGCGGCAGATACTACTGGCCGCCCTTTTTATTCAGACTAAGTTCTTAGGAAAGCCTGACTAGCTTCTTTCTACCAATTAGCGCGATCCCGATCAGACTCATACTGAGCAGTCCCAGGGACGCCGGTTCTGGAACACCAGCAGCCGCTGTGGTCGAGAAATTTCCCGAATAGCCCGTCATGATAAAGCCATTGTGGCTATAGTCCGCCAGCAAACCGGAAATCGTGCTGTCGGCGCCCATCGTGAAGTTCGCAGAAAGCAATCCCATCAATGGCGTATCCACCGTGCTGCCGGCATAATGCGCCTGTCCCATAACGCTCAGGAAGGCCGTCACCCCGGTCACGCCCTGCTCCAGAATCACCGGTGATTGCGCGTTCACGCGGCAGACCGATCCAAGCCCCTCCATCCCGCTCGCACAAACTGCAATGCTCGCATTCAATGGAATGTTCGTCAGATCCGCATCGATGTTATTGCTTAATTGAATCCAGTTACTTAGTAGAAACGGCGTGCCCGGCGTTACCGGACCACCGGCGCTCGGAGTCTGCAAATTGCCGATTCGAGCCATATCGCCCGCCTTCAGGCCCGCAAACGCTCCGTTCGATGGCAGCAGAACTCCCGCCATTTGATCTCCGTTTGGGGGAGCCTGCTTATACCCAAATAAGATTTCGGAATTGGTCACATAGACCGCACCCGCCAGATTAAATTGCCCAGAGCCAACCGCGGCAGGCGTCGCCACGGCAACCCTACTTAATATGAGAGACACAGCAACACAGCCCATCAAGTGGGTAATAGTGCGAAGATTCATGTACCAGCCTTAAGAATTAAGCGCGCGGGCCTGTCCCTTTGCAAGCTGACACACTCGTCGCGCATCCTAAGGGTAGCCGCGCTCGCGCTTTTGTGAAAGTTGGTACGGTACGGGTACCAGCATTCACCCCTACTGCACGATTTCTGAATCCTTACTGAATCTTATACCGTCCCGTCGACCGTAGCACTTTCCCCGGCAGCGCCTCTGTCGCCTTTCCGTCCGCAATCACCGGCACCCCGTTCACCAGCACATATTCCATGCCAACTGCCAGTTGGTTGGGCTTCTCGAATGTCGCTACGTCCCGCACCTTGTCCGGATCGAACACCACAATGTCCGCCCACAAGCCCTGTTTCAAAACGCCGCGATCCGTCAAGCGCATTCGTTGCGCCGGTAGCGCGCTAAACTTTCGAATCGCATCGGGCAGCGTCAGCAATTTCTCGTCGCGCACGTATCTGCGCAGAATGCGCGGGAATGTTCCATAGGCTCTGGGATGCGGATGTTCTCCCGCCAGCACACCATCGGGCGCTGTCCCTTGCGAATCGTTGTCTATCGAAACCCACGGCTGCTTCAACGCATATGCCACGTCCGATTCCGACATCCCCGATACCGCAACCGACATCGACGGGTCTTCGATCAAGAGATCGAAAATCGTATCAATTGGATCTTTCCCTCGATCCTTCGCAATCTGTGCGATCGTCTGCCCTTGCAATCGCACCAGCTTGGGATTGCTGACCACGCTCACCAGAATCGCTTCCGGCCCTGGTATCTCCAACCACTCGTTGTCCCAACCGGATCGATCGGTTTTCATCTGCTGGCGAATCTTTTCACGCGTGGCGCTCTCTTTTAACCTCGCCACCATTTTCTGATCGCCGCCATCATGCACCCAAGGTGGAACGAACGCCGAGAAGGAATTAAACCAAGCCGTATACGCATACGTATCCGCTTCTACGTCGATCCCTTCCTGCCGCGCCGCCTCGATCCGCTTCACCACTTCCGGCATCCGGCCCCAGTTCTCTTTCCCGGCGACTTTTAAATGCCAGATCTCAACCGGAATCGCACCTTCGCGCCCGATCCGAAACGTCTCGTCCAGCGCTTGGTCTATGGCATCCCCTTCGCTTCGCATGTGGGTGGCGTAAATGCCGCCATATTGACCGGCCTCGCGCGCTAAGGCCACTAGTTCTTCGGTGCTCGCATACGGCGCCGGGGCATACTGCAAAGCGGTCGAAAGCCCCATCGCCCCTTCGCGCATGCCTTCACGAACCAGCGCTTTCATGCGCTCGAGTTCCTCCGCAGTAGGCGCTCGATTCCCGTCGCCTAGCACGACTCGCCTCACCTGCGTAGCGCCTACATAAGTGCCCAGATTGTTGCCGATACCTTGTTTCTCCAGTAGCGCAAAGTACTCGCTAAGATTTGTCCAGCTCGCCTTTCGCCCGTAATGCTCCAGCGTCGATTGATCCTCTGCCAGCAAGCGCGGCGTAACCGGCGCGACCGATCCGCCTTCTCCCGTGATCTGCGTCGTGATCCCCTGGAAAATCTTGGATGGGACATGTGGGTTCACCAGGATCGACATTTCCGATTGCCCCAGCATGTCGATGAAGCCGGGCGCGACCACCATTCCCCTGGCGTCGATCGTTTGTTTCGCGCTAGCATCTCGCAGCACACCGATCTGGGCGATCCGCCCATTGCGGATTCCGACCGAACCTGAATACCAGGGCGAACCGCTGCCGTCAATAATCCGGCCATTCCGGATGACTAAGTCAAAATCTGTTGCGCCCGCCAAGAAGTTCAGCAGAAACAACAGGAGAAAAAGTGGTATGAACTTACTCAATTACAATTTATTGTCCGGCGGCCGGCGGCTGCTGACTGAGTGTTGACACATTGTCTTTATTCACGACAAACGAGCCTGTGTCGACAAAAGAAGGATACGGCGAGTACACATTCTCCGCCCACTTACCACCGAGCGGTTTGGCCGGATGCAGGTGAATATCACCCAGCATCTTAGTGGCGAAATAGGCCATCGTGTACGGCTTCTGAGCGATCGTTGCCGAGATCACGCCTTTGTTCACCCATTCGATCGTTCCCGGATCAGTGTCCATCGCCACGATCTTTACCTTGCCACCCATGTTCGCGCGATTCACCACGTCAGCTACCGCCGGACAAGCCAGTGCTTCCAAACAGATGAACGCGTCCACCTTGGCCTTGCTGTCCAGTAGTTTTTTAGCCGAGTCAAAGGCCAAATCCGAGTTACCGTTCATGTCCACCACCTGCATGGACTTCACATCGGTATGATCGGCAAACGCCGCCTGATAACCTGCCAGGCGATCCTTCAGATTACTCTGCCCGGCGATCGTGTAAATCACCACATTGCCTTTGTTATTCAAAAGCTTCGCCGCTAACTTACCGCCTAATAATCCGGCATTATAGTTATCGGTTCCGATGAATAACAGCCGCTTGCTATCGGGAGCATCGGAATCGATCGTAACCACAGGAATGCCTTGATCGATCGCCGCGTTCAGATCGGTTCCTAGAATGTTCGCGTCCGATACCGAAATCAGAATGCCCGACGGTTTTTCCGCTACAGCTCGCCGGAAGGCATCGTGCTCCCCTTGCGGATCGTGTCCGTCAGGGCCCTGCACCTCCGACTTCACTTTCATCTCAGCCGCCGCATGTTCCAATCCACGCTGCGCCGTCTGCCAGTACGGAATTTTTATGTTATCCGCCACCAGGATGTACTTCTCCGAGGGTTCATGCGGCACACTGGTGCATCCACTCATGCAAATCAGGGCTGCCGGGATAACGGCTGATGTGACTAAAAACCGGGCGCTTCGCATCAAATTTACCTTTCTCGGGAGTCTACCATGGGTACTCATAAATGTTGCAATGAGCTGTCTTGCTTCAAATACACCGCTGCCAGCGGCGGCAAATCGAGCACGAGCGAGTACCTGAAACCATGTAGCGGCACCGGCTCCGCCGCACAGCCGCCGAAGTTCCCCAGCCCGCTTCCGCCGTAGTTTATCGCGTCGGTATTCAGCACTTCTTGCCAGAATCCAGCGAGCGGCACGCCCATCTGATAGTTCCGCTGACGCACGCCGCTGAAGTTGCAGGCTACCAGCATCTGCTCCTGTTCAGTCTTCCCTCTGCGCAAAAAAGCGATGACATTGCGCTCGCCGTCCTGCGCCTCCACCCAGGCGAAGCTCTCGGGCGCGCTCTCGCGGGCAAAGGCCGGCGCCGTGCGGTACAGCCGGTTCAGATCCCCCACCAGCAGCCGCATTCCGGCATGCTCTGCCCCAGCGAGCAGACCCCACTCCAGACCTGCATCGTGATTCCACTCTCCCGGCTGCGCAAACTCGTCACCCATGAACAATAACTTCTTACCCGGCAGCGCATACATATAGGCGAAGAGCAGCCTCACATTTGCGAATTTCTGCCGCGCGTCGCCCGGCATCTTAGCCAGCAGCGACCCCTTCCCATACACCACTTCGTCATGCGAAAGCGGCAGCACAAAGTTCTCGCTCGACGCATACACCGATCGGAAGACTAGTTCCTGATGATGATATTTCCGGTTCACCGGGTCCTGCGCCAGATACTGCAGCGTATCGTGCATCCAGCCCATATCCCACTTGAATCCGAAACCGAGACCGCCCAGGTAAGTCGGCTTCGAAACCATCGGCCACGCTGTCGATTCTTCCGCAAACGTCTGGACCGCGGGATGCAGCCGGTACACATCTTCGTTCAGACGCCGGATGAAACCAATCGCGTCGAAGTTTTCACGGCTTCCATACTCATTCGGAATCCACTCGCCCGCTTTCCGTGAGTAATCCAGATACAGCATCGACGCGACCGCGTCCACCCGCAATCCATCCGCGTGATAATGGTCCAGCCAAAACAGCGCGCTGCTTAATAGAAAACTACGTACTTCGCCACGCCCATACTCGAAGATGAAACTGTCCCAATCCGGCTGCCATCCTCGCCGCCGGTCCGCCGATTCGAACTCATGCGCCCCATCGAAATTCGCCAGACTGTGTTCGTCCTGCGGAAAATGCGACGGCACCCAATCTAAAATCACACCGATCCCGTTCTGGTGAAACTGATCGATGAGTTGCATGAATTCCTGCGGCGTGCCGTAGCGGCTTGTCGGAGCAAAATACCCAGTCGTCTGGTAACCCCACGAACCATGGAACGGGTGCTCCGTCACCGGCATGAACTCGACGTGCGTGAAGCCCATCTCCGTTACGTACGGAACCAGTGTCTCGGCCAGTTCGCTGTAGGTCATGGGACGTTTTTTCTTGCCCTTTCCTACTCTGCGCCAGGAACCGAGATGCACCTCGTAAATCGAGATCGGCGCATCGAGGGCATTGGCTTTCGCGCGCTCTGCCATCCAGCGCTGGTCCGTCCATTGATAGTCCAGGTTCCAGACAATCGAGGCATTCTCGGGAGGCTGATCGTGATAGAAACCGAATGGGTCGACCTTCTCGAGACCCGTTCCGTTCTCCGCCTCTACGTCGTACCGGTAACGGCTTCCCTCCAGGGCGCGAGTGACAGTGCCCTGCCAGATACCGCCTCCCATGGGTGATAGCGGATTCGCCTGCCGGTCCCAGCCATTGAACGATCCGATTACGGAAACGCTGCGCGCGCGCGGCGCCCACACCGCAAACGTAGTGCCCTTTTCCGATAAGTGAGCTCCCAGCACCTCCGGCAGCTTGACATGCGTTCCTTCCCGAAAGAAGTACAAGTCTTCTTGCGTTATGGTGCGGTCCAAAGAATCACTCACCACTAACTCATCAAATCCAAAATGCCGCGCACTGGAATTTGTAACCATCCCGGCCGGTTATTCAGCTCGTAGGCGACTTCATACAGCGCTTTCTGCAGCAAAAAAGCATCCAGCAGTACGCGTCTCTCCTGCCAGCCAGCCGGAACGAACGCCGCGGTTCCTGCCTCCTCAAAATAAGCCTTCAGATACACCGCACTTACCGCTCTGTACCACGCTGCCGCCCATTCCTCCACCAACTGCCGTGACTCCTCGTCCGAAGGAATACCTGGTATCTGCCCGAACAAAGCGGAGTAGGCGGCATAGTGAAACGAACGCAGCATCCCGGCGACGTCGCGCAGCGCCAGCGACTTCTTGCGCCGCTCCTCCAGCGGTCTGGCTGGCTCCCCTTCGAAATCGATAATCATGAAGTCATTGCCGGTGTAAAGAACCTGCCCCAGATGATAGTCGCCGTGATGCCGGATACGGTGAGCGTTGATGGCCTGCTTCCCGATCTGCTCGTTGCGAGACTGTACGGTTTCTTCGAGTCCGAGCAGTGTATCCACCTGTGCTCTAACTACTCCATCGAGGGAAGGCCGCTTCAGGCGCAATACTCCAAAGGTAGTCCTCGCCTGACTGACTAAGTCACCTTGTAACTGATGGCCATCGTCTCCGCTAAATAGTTCGGGGCGGAAATCCCGATCCACGCCATCACTCGCCAGAACGCCATGCATCTCCGCTGTTCGCTTCCCCAGCAAGGCCGCCGATTCGAGGTAACCATCCATGTAAGACCGCAGTTCGGCCGCCGTCCCTTGCCCAATCAGATCGAGCGGATGCTTACTTGCCTCGACCGACGGCAGGCGCTTACTTGTCAACGCAGCTCCAAAAAACTGTTGCAACGAATCGAGCGTGTACTTCCAGGCGTCGCCCTGGTTTGGCACGAACTGCTGCAGAATCCCAGCGCCGTATACCGCCTCATCGGTCCTGCTGCGATATTCCAGACTGCCAAGCACCGCGGGGGTATTCCGGAAGCCGTGTTCCGTTAGAAATTTGCCGATTTCGAGATCCGGATTGATCCCCGCTTCGAGCTTGCGAAACAGTTTCAGGATGTAGCTGCCGCGGTAAATCACCGAGGTATTGCTCTGCTCGGCACGCGACACGAAGCTCTCCGTCTTTAACACAGCCGGCGGGCATTCCCCGAGCAGAGCCTTGGTGCGCAAAGCATAGATCGAGCCCCGTTGCCCCGCTATATTCCATTCGCACAGAATGCTGGTGAGCAGCGCATCGCGGAATCGATCGTCGTCGAGCGCGCTGAACAGCACGCCCTGTTCTCCCTCCGCTGTCCGGAGCTTCACCACTACTTCTTCCCTGCCCTCATCGCTGCCGGGCGCTATTGACAGTGGCAAAATGTACCGGTCTTCTTCGGCTTCCGGGTCCGTATAGGAGATTCGTATGATCAGAACCGTCGCTGCCGTTTCGGCCACCGGCAGCACATCCTCGATTTCGATTTTGCGAATGGTCTTTGTCTTAGCTCGAAACCAGCGCCGCGCTGCCACATGCCCCGGCAACACATCCCCGAGACTCAATCTGGTCGTTTCGTCCAGCGCGTTGGCAAAAGAAGCAATCGTTAACGAAGCCAGTTCCGTCCCGGCAGCCTGCTCTATAGATTCATTCATCCGGTTTCTTCCACTCAGCCGAAATACTCAAAGTCGTTCTCGATGCGCAAGCGCCGCCGTATACGCAGGATATGACCCGGCATCACATTCGGCCGCAGTTCCACATAATTGCGCGCGCCCGTCCATACATAGCGCGCGCCGGTCAGTAAGTCATGCGCCTGATAAGGCCGGTCCGTTTCTATCCCCAATTTCTCCAGCTGTAACTCCACAAATCCCGATTGCACATAATTAGGATCTAAGTTGACTATCATGACCAGCAGATTGCTTTCGTCCGGCGAACTCTTGCTGTAACAAATGAGCTGCTCGTTGTCGATCGGATGGAACTGCAGCGTCCAATCCGTCTGCAGCGCCGCGTTCTCTTGGCGAATGCGGTTCACTAAAGTGATTACTTCGCGCAGACTGTCTGGCCGCTCCAGATCCCACTCGCGGATCTGATACTTCTCGGAATCGAGATACTCTTCACTGCCCTGCCGCACCGGCCTGCCTTCCAGCAACTCGAAAGCCGGCCCATAAACCCCGTAATTCGCGCCCAAGGTGGCCGCGAGCAGAAAGCGAATCAAAAAAGCCGGCCGGGTCCCGATCTGCAAAAACTCGGTCAGAATATCCGGTGTATTCGGCCACTGGTTTGGACGGAAAAAATCGCTCACCGGAGGCCTGCTCAGTTCGGTCAAATACTCCATCAACTCGCGCTTCGCATTCCGCCAGGGGAAGTAGGTGTACGACTGGCTGAATCCCAACTTTGCGAGGCGGTACATGATCTTCGGCCGGGTAAACGCCTCGGATAGAAACAGCACGTCCGGCGTCTCGCGCTTCAACTCGCCAATCGCCCACTCCCAGAAGGGAAACGCTTTGGTGTGGGGATTGTCGACGCGGAAAATATGCACACCCTGTTCAATCCAGAATGTGAAAACACTCTTCAGCTCGTCCCACAATGCCTGCCAGTTTTCCGTTTCAAAATCGAAGGGATAAATATCCTGATACTTCTTGGGTGGATTCTCCGCATATTGAATCGTCCCGTCCGGTCGTTTCCGGAACCATTCCTCGTGCTCTTTCACATAAGGATGTTCGGGCGATACCTGAAACGCGATATCGATCGCTACTTGCATCTTGAGTTGCTGCGCCCGCCCTACCAGGCGGCGGAAATCGGCCAGTGTTCCGAGCGCTGGGTGAACCGCTTTATGTCCGCCCTCGGCCGCACCGATCGCCCAGGGACTGCCCACATCATCCGGTTCAGCGACTACGGTGTTGTTTTTGCCTTTGCGGAATTTGGTGCCAATCGGATGAACCGGCGGCAGATACACCACGTCAAAACCCATGCCCGCGATGTAAGGCAGCCGTGCTTCGCAATCCGCCAGAGTGCCATGCCGCCCCGGCTCCGGCGAAGTCGATCGCGGAAACAATTCGTACCAGGAGCTAAAACGCGCCCGCACCGGATCGACTGTGATCTCGAGTTCCCGTTCGAAGTCGGTGGCGAAGCGCCGGTCTGGAAAGCGGGCCATCGTGTCGGCCAGTCGCTGATCGGTAGCCGCCACGCGCTGGCTCTCGATCGGTCCGGCGGTGCGCAACGAGGCCGCTCGCTTTTCCAGCCACTGCCGATCTGTGCTCGTGGCACGCCGCGCCGCCTCTTCGATGTACTCGGCTCCTATCTGGTAATCGAGCGGCGTATCCGATTCCGCCAGAATGCGTTTACGCAAATCACGCAGCCACGTTTCCCAATGATCCACCCAGGCCAACACCGTAAACCGGTACCGGCCCAGTTCACTGACGACAAACTCACCCGCCCAGCGATCGTTCACCAGAGCTCGTAGCGGCGTCTCAATCCACTCTGAATCGGCTTCCCGCCGGTAGCGCACCACCGCCGAAATGGCATCGTGCCCGTCGGTAAAGATATCAACTCCGACTGCTACCGTGTCCCCCACCGTCCGCTTGGCGGCAAAGCGGCCTCCATCTACTTGCGGCGCGAGGCTCTCGATAATTACCCGCTTGCGCCCTCCTTCAGTTGGTCGCGTCATCTGTGATGGGACCAAGCTATCGGCCATGCGGTTTCAGGCAACGGTTCATTGCTTCCTCTTTCCACGCTCGTCCATCAACTCCTGATAAAGATCGATCGTCTGTCCGGCAATCGCCGTCCAGCTAAACGTTTGTTCGACGCGTTTCCGCCCGGCCCGTCCGAATCGCCGGCATTTTTCGGGATCGCCCAGCAGCTCGGAAAGCTTCGCCGCCAGATCGCGGGCAAATTGGTCCGGGTGAATGGGAAAACTGGTGGTCGCGTCCTGCTCGAAAGGCACCAGATATCCTGTTTCGCCGTCGACAACCACCTCTTTGATGCCACCCACCGCACTGGCCACGACGGGCGCCTTACAGGCCATTGCTTCCAGGTTGATAATGCCGAACGGCTCATACACGGAAGGACAGCAAAACACGCGCGCATGACTGTAGAGTTCGATCACCTCCGGTTTGCTGACCATTCGCTCAATCCACAGCACGCGCGGATTGTGGGCCTTCGCTTCGTCTACTTTCTGGCGCATCTCGGCCGCAATCTCGGGCGTGTCCGGCGCTCCCGCGCACAACACCACCTGCGTATCTCTGGGCAGATAGCGAATCGCGTCCACCAGGTGCGTCACCCCCTTTTGTCGGGTGATGCGTCCCACGAACAAGACGTAAGGCTCGCTCACATCGACCCCGTATTTCTCGAGAGCTCCCGTAGAACTCTTTCGCGTGTACTCCTCGAGATCGATCCCGTTGTAAATAACGTGGATCCGCTCCGGCGCCACCGGATAGGCGCGCAGAATGTCGTCTTTCGTCCCGTTCGAAACCGCGATCACGGCATCTGCGTCGAGTATGGCGGTCCGTTCCATCCACGAACTCATGGCGTACCCGCTGCCCAACTGCTCCGCCTTCCACGCCCGCAGCGGTTCCAGGCTGTGTGTCGTCAACACGAACGGCATTCCATACAGTTTCTTAGCCAGAAAACCAGCCATGGCCACGTACCAGGTGTGGGTGTGAACAACGTCGATCCCTGCGAGCGACTTAATCTGCGTCAGGTTCAGACTAAACGCCTCGAGCGCTGCTTTGAATTTGCCTTCTGTGCCCTGGCTGATCTCGCTCCAGGGTTCGGCGCCATGCACCTGCAGCTTGCCTTCGTGCATCTGCTGCTCACCCCAGCAATACACGTCGACATCGATCTTCTTGGCCAGCTCCCGGCTCAAATACTCCACGTGCACCCCGGCGCCCCCGTACACATTCGGCGGATACTCCCGTGTAAATAATCCGGCTCGCAAAGACGCCCTCCAATCCCCTCAAAAAGTAGCACGCGACTTCCTGGCAGGCCCCTGGCAGGCCGTCTGTCTGGAAAAGCAGAAACTCCAGTAATCGGTAGCAGCGCTCCCGATTTGAAGAATCCCGTGCAAACTTCATTCGGAATTACGACAAAAATCCCAATTAGTGTGAAATGGTCAGCTACGTGCAACCATAGAGGACCCGAGAGCGGTATTCTCATCCCTTGGGTGTTTATTGAGCGGGTTTCTTATTGAACGAGTCTAGGAATCAACTGGCGGGAACCTTACTGCTGTTCCTGACGGTGGCCGCTGTCGTGACCGCCGTCTTGAGCTTCGACCACCTGCGCTCGTACCCTTTGCATGACGATGGCGTGACCTGGCTGAACCAAGTAGATTCCCGAGGCGAAAAATCGGTGGTGGCCGCCTATCTGCAGCCGGGCGGATCCGGCGACAAAGCCGGTATTCGCGTTGGTGACCAATTGGTGGCCATTGGCGTCGCCCACATCGGGGAAGCCATCGATGTGCCCCAGGCGCTTTGGAACATTCCCGTCATGGGGCAAACCCCGTACACGCTGCGCCGCAACGGCATCGAGTTCCAGAAAAGCCGCATTTACATCCAGCCCGCCGCTCGCGACAGCTCCATTTATTACCAATATTTCGTCGGCGCCTTTTATCTCTTTATCGGTCTTTTCGTTTATTACCGTCGCACCAGCGCCGCCAAATCCCGTCATTTTTTTCTGCTCTGCCTCTTTTCCTTCGTCGCGAATTGCTTTCACTATTCCGGCAAGCTGAATACCTTCGACGAGATCGTCTACTGGGCCAACCTCGCCGCCAATCTTTTCGTGCCCGCTATCTTTCTGCACTTCTGCCTGACCTTCCGCCGCGCGCCTTCCTGGCTGGCGCGGCGCTGGACCTGGCTGCTGCTCTATCTGCCTTCGGCACTCCTTCTCGTCTTCGTGGTCGCTTCCGCCCAGGAAGTTTTGCGGTTCCGCAGTCCTCTTTTTGAGACGCGCTGGCTGCTCGACCGGGTCATCGTCGGCTTTTCCATCCTCGGGTACCTGGCGGGCGCTACTGCCCTCGCTCTCGACTTCCGCCGCACGGACGATCCGATGGCACGCCGGCAGCTGAAGTACCTGCGAAACGGGGCCTTCGTCGGTCTCGTTCCGTTCGCACTGCTGTACGCCCTGCCCTACTCGGCCGGGTTCATTCCCAATCACGTGATGAGCCTCAGCGTGCTGTCGCTGGGCCTGATTCCACTCAGCTGGGCTTACGCCATCACGCGCTACCGCCTCATGGATGTCGACATCATTTTCCAGCAGGGCTACGTTTACACACTAGCTACGCTGGCGGTCATCGGGACCTTCTATGTTCTGATCTTTCTCATCTTTAATACCCGCACCATTACGCCTCCCGCTTTCGTCGTGCTGATCTCGTTCGCCACCTTTGTGTTCCAACCCATCCGGCGCTGGATTCAGGAGCAGCTCGATCGCTGGGTCTTTTATCGCGACCGCTACGATGCCCGACTTACTCTGATCGAGTTCGCCCGCGAGCTCAGTTCGGAAACCGACCAGGACATCATGCTCGCCAAAGTCTCCGACCGGCTCTGCCGCACGCTCTCCATTCAACAGGTCGGATTCTTTCTCCTGGATGAATCGGCCGAGACTTTTCAACTGCATTCTCTGACCCAAAAAGCCGGCCGGAGCGCCAAGAACCCCATTCACCAGCTCGACCTGCAATTCCTCGAACTCTCGCTCGAGAAACCGTACATCTTCTTCGAGCAACCCAAGCACTTGCGCGATATCGTCTCGCAATCGTGGCCTGCCTCGATTCGCGAAACGATTGCCGAACTTGATTTCACCTATTACGTCGCCTGCATCTCCCGCAAAAAAACAATCGCCTTCTTTGGCGTCAGCCGCACTACCGAGGGAGATTTTCTCTCCCACGACGATATCGAGCTGCTCGTCACTCTTTCGAACTACATTGCCATCGCTATCGAGAACTCCCGGCTCTACAGTTCGCTGCAGCGCAAAGCCGACGAGTACGAACGGCTCAAGGAATTCAGCGAAAACATCGTCGAATCCATAAACGTAGGGATTCTTGCCGCCGGGCTCGACGACCGGGTCGAGAGCTGGAATACCGAAATCGAACGGCTCACCGGCATTACCCGCCAGGAGGCCGTTGGCAGCCGCTTGTCCGACCTGTTCTCCCCGGAACTCTGCGACCGCTTCGATGAACTGCGCGGCGAACAGAGCGTCCGGAATATCTATAAAACGCCGCTACGCCGCCGCGCTGCTGAAAACGAAATCGAAGCCATCCTCGAAGATGCTGTAGCTCATCGCAACGGCCTTGAACTCACCAAAACAAGCGCGCCGCCACGCGACTCGATGGTCAATCTGGCCATCGCGCCCCTGATCTCCCGAGAAGGCAAAAAGATCGGCCGCCTCATTATCTTCGACGACGTCACCGACCGCGACGAGCTCGAACGCAAACTCGTCCAGGCTGATAAATTGAGCTCCATTGGCCTGCTGGCCGCCGGAGTGGCTCACGAAGTCAACACTCCGCTGGCCGTCATTTCGACTTACGCGCAAATGCTCGCCAAGCAAGTCTCGGAAGACGATCAAAAGTCCAAGCTGCTCGAGAAGATCGCCAAACAAACATTCCGGGCGAGCGAAATCGTCAATTCTCTGCTCAATTTTTCACGCACCGCGCCGACCGAGTACAGCGAACTCGACCTGAACCGCGTCATCCGCGAAACGGTCTCGCTGGTCGACCATCAATTCCAGAAAACCGGAGTCTCCAATCAACTACATCTGGCCGACGACCTGCCCGCCATTCGCGGCAACTCCGGCAAGTTGCAGCAGGTCTTCCTCAATTTATTCATCAATGCCCGGGACGCCATGACGGCCGGTGGCATGCTTACCATTCGTACCTGGTCGGAAGGCGAATTCGCGCACGTCGAAGTAGCCGATACCGGGCAAGGCATTCCCGCCGAAAATTTAGCCCGTATCTACGATCCGTTCTTCAGCACCAAAGGTCCCAAAAAGGGTACCGGCCTTGGCCTTTCCATCACCTATGGAATTGTGCAGGAGCACAACGGCATCATCGAGGTAGACAGCACGCCCGGCGAAGGCACTCGTTTCCGCCTGGAGTTTCCGGCCAACAATCTCCGCGCCACCGCTTACAAGGCTCGCCGCGAAGCGCAGCCGGCGTAAGCTCGACCTCCCTGTCGTCACTACCTGCATCTGCTACAACCACAATAGTGCCCATTACCAGTCAAGACCTGCCGGTCGATCGCCTGAGCCTTCCTGAGCGACGGCGCATCCTGGTCATCGACGACGAAACCGATATTCGCGAGAGCCTGGAACTGCTCCTGACCAGCGAGAATTACGACGTCGAACTCGCCGAGACGGCCACCATCGGCTTGCAGAAATTCGAATCCGGTTCCTACGACCTTGTGCTGCTCGACCTGATGCTGCCTGACCGGTCCGGCATGGACGTGCTCGCCGATATCCGCCTGCGCGACAACGATACGCCGATCTTTATGCTCACCGCCTATGGTTCCGTCGAAGTCGCCGTGCGCGCTTTGAAATCGAAAGCCAACGACTACTTTTCCAAACCCTGGGACAACGACAAACTCCTCATCGAAATCGACCGCATGATCGCGCGCGGCCGGTTGGAGCGCGAAAACACTCACCTCAAGCGCGCCCTGAAACAGCGCTACGCGTTCCCGAACATCGTCGGCAAGAGTGAGCGCATGATCCGGCTGCTGGATCAGGTGGCGCAAGTCGCGCCCAGCCGCGCGACTATCCTGATTACCGGCGAAACCGGTACCGGCAAAGAACTGATTGCCAAAGCCATTCACTCGCACTCGGCCCGCGCCGAACAGGCGTTTGTGCCTGTCAACAGCGGCTCCCTGCCTTCGGAAATGCTCGAATCCCTGCTCTTCGGGCACGTCAAAGGTTCCTTTACGGGCGCTATCGCCAATCGCAAAGGGTATTTCGAGTCGGCCAATCGCGGCACGATTTTCTTCGATGAGATCGGCACCATTGGCCCCGAGATCCAGGTGAAGCTTTTGCGCGTCCTACAGGACCGCGAGTTCATGCCGCTCGGCTCGAACGACAGCATGCGGGTGGACGTACGCATCATAGCCGCGACCAACGCCGACCTGCGCAAACTCGTCGATGAAGGCAAGTTCCGTGAAGATCTTTATTACCGATTGAACGTCATCAACCTCAATCTGCCCGCCCTGCGGGATCGCAAAGACGACATTCCGCTGCTGATCGATTCCTTTTTCACGCGTTTCAGCCGAGAGAACGATAAATATCTTTCGAGCGAAAACCACTCTACGCTCAGCTTCGAACCGGAGGCCATGCAGATAATCCTTGAACACAACTGGCCCGGAAACGTTCGCGAACTCGAAAACGTGGTCGAGCGCGCTGTCGTATTAGCCACGGCAGCATCGGTTCCAGCGCACGTGCTGCCCGATTACCTGCAACAGGCCAGCGGCATGCGGATCTCCCGCGATCCGAGTGGCGCGCTGGCCGTCGACGCTTCGCTGTTTGAGATCGTGGCCGATTTTGAACGCCGCAAAATTATTGAATCCCTCGAAGCGGTCAGTTACAGCCAGACCGAAGCCGCTGAAGCGCTCAAAATCCCGCTATCTACGCTGAATCAAAAAATCAAGCGCCTGAATATTGAAATCAAACGACGCCCATCCGCCTGATCGGGCCGTGAGACAGCCGTCGATGAAAGATCTACGCAGATTTAATGGCGGCGAGTCGCTTGCGGGCGGCTTTGATGCCTGGATCGGCGAGAATTTGAGGAACGGAGCCAGAGTTTTGCTTCCTGTTCGGCGCATCAAGAGGGAAGAGGCTTTCGAGGACGTGCTGGATGGCGTCCCCAGGAATCGGGGCGGGTGCGGCGACAGCGGGCGGCAGTTCGTTTCACTGAGGCAGTGTCCCCGGTGAGATATCGCAAACATACGGGAATACTCGCGGCTGAATTTCGGCGGATTCTCGTAACCGACCCTGAAGGCGGCTGTCTCCACGTTTATTTCATCGGAAACCAGCAGCGACGTCGCTTCAAGCAACCGGAGTTGCTTCTGATATTGGAGCGGCGTCATGGAAGTAATCGCCTTGAACCGACGGTAAAATGCCGAAGATGATCCGGGCGAAGAGGGGCTCAAGTTATAATGAAGGCACCCCGATGCGAAGGGGACTAACTAGTCACAACTCCAGGGTCGAACACGATCGACACGACGGACGGGAACCGCAAGGTTCCCGTTTCGTTTTATGAGCCGCCTATGAAAATCGCCGAGCGTATCAGCCGCCTTGTGGTCGAATCCGCTTTCGACGTTCTCCTGAAAGCGCGCTCTCTCGAAGCAGAGGGACGCCACATCATCCATCTCGAAATCGGCGAGCCGGATTTCAACACGCCGCAGCCAATCATCGACGCCGCCAAAGAAGCGCTTGACCAGGGCTGGACTCATTACGGACCGCCGCAGGGCCTGCCCGCGTGTCGCGAAGCCGTTGCCAGTTACGTCTCGCGCACGCGCAACGTATCCGTGAGCGCCAAAAACGTCTGCATGGTGCCGGGCGCGAAACCGATGCTCTTCTTCCCCGTGCTGGCCCTAATCGAGGCGGGCGATGAGGTGCTCTATCCTGACCCGGCGTTCCCCATCTATCGTTCGCTCATTAATTTTCTGGGCGCGAAGCCGGTGCCGATGCCGTTGCGTGAAGCGCGCGGCTTTTCACTCGATCTCGATCACGTCCGCGACAGCCTCACCGATCGAACGAAACTGATCATCCTGAACTCGCCCGAAAATCCAACCGGCGGCATCATTCCTGAAGCCGATATTCGCCAATTAGCGGAGCTGGTGCGCGATCGCGACGTGATGATTCTGTCGGACGAAATCTATTCGCGCATTTGTTACGACGGGCAGGCGTTCTCGATTGCCAGCGTCCCAGGGATGCTTGAAAAAACCATCATCATGGATGGGTTCTCTAAAAGCTACGCTATGACCGGCTGGCGTCTTGGTTACGGTGTTCTGCCGGAATGGCTGGTCGAGCCGGTTAACAAACTGATGGCCAACTCGAACACGTGTGCCGCCTCGTTTGTGCAGCGCGCCGCTATCACCGGGCTGAACGGGCCGCAAACCGAAGTGGAAGATATGGTGCGTGAATTTCGCCGTCGCCGCGACATGTTCTGCCCTGCCCTGAACGAAATTCCGGGCTTCCGCTGTACTCTGCCGGCAGGCGCGTTTTACGCCTTCGTCAACATAGAAGGAACCGGCCGCACGTCGCAGGAAATGGAAGACATTCTGCTGCAGCAAGCAGGGGTCGCTTGCCTGGATGGCGCTGCTTTTGGCGACTGCGGCCGCGGCTATTTGCGGCTGAGTTACGCCAACTCGTTTGATAACTTATCGGAAGCCATTCGCCGCATCCGCGAAGTGTCACATTTGTGGAAACTGGACTAAAAGATCGCGTAGCTATTGTCGCGGGCGCCAGCCAGGGCCTGGGCCGCGCTATTGCCGAAGGACTGGCGTCGGAAGGTGTCAATCTGGCCCTGTGTGCTCGCAACGGCGGTGCTCTTTCCGAGCTCGCCGGCAGTCTCGCCAGCCGTTTCGGCATCGAGGTTTACAGCGAAGCTCTCGACGTAGGCGATAGCCGCGCTGTCCAGGGCTTTGTGCGAGCCGTCCATGAACGGTTCAGGCGCATCGACATCTGCGTGACAAACGCCGGGGGCCCGCCCGCGAAGGCCTTTCTCGAAACCACGGACGAAGATTGGGACAATGCTTTTTCTCTAAACCTGCGCAGCGCCGCTATATTCGCGCGCGCCGTTATCCCGCACATGCAGGCGCGAAAATGGGGCCGCATCATCACCATCAGTTCCATCGCGGTGAAGCAGCCCCAGCCCGATTTGATTCTCTCGAACTCAGTGCGCACCGGTATCCTCGGCCTGGTGCGTAGCCTGGCGACCGACTTCGCGCAAGACGGCATTCTCGTGAACAACGTCGGACCCGGCTACACCGCCACGGCGCGCGTCAAAGAAATAAATGCCATGCGCGCCACCGCCGCCGGCCAGTCGGTCGAGCAAATCGAGCAAAAGTGGATCGACCAAATCCCACTCGGCCGTCTGGCTCGCCCCGAGGAGGTGGCCGATGCTGTTGTCTGGCTGGCCTCCGAACGTGCCTCTTTCATCACCGGCCAGACCATCCTGGTCGACGGCGGCATGTATAAAGGTCTGTAGGAGTTTCAGCATGAGCCAGGTTAAACACATCCAGTGGGAGAACGTTCCCGTCGAAAGCATGAATCCGCTGCTCGATCGCCAGCTGGTGGTGGGCGATCAAATCATGGTGGCGCGCGTCCTTTTGAAAAAAGGCTGCGTCGTTCCCATGCATCAGCACCACAACGAGCAGGTCGCTTATATCGAGTCCGGTACGCTGCAATTTGTCGTAAACGGTGAAGAGATACTTGTTCGGGCCGGCGAATTTCTCTGCATCCCGCCGAACGCCCCGCACACCGCGACCGCTCTTGAGGACACGGTCGATATCGATCTTTTCACCCCTCCGCGCCAGGACTGGATTAACAAGACTGATGACTACCTCCGCGGCTAGAACAGCCGTTTTGAAACGCCCGGACCGCGCGACGCCTGGACGCGAGGCTCGCCGTCAGGTGGCCCGTAGCGAACAGGCGGCGATCGATCCCAAGCAGCGTAAATTCGATCCGGTTGAACTTCTGCTGAAAGCCGAAGTCAATCGAGTACCGGAACTGCTGCCCGTCAAATACGGGCGGATGGCGGTTTCACCCTTTGCATTCTTCCGGGGCGCCGTCTCGATCATGGCGGCGGATTTGGCCAGCCAGCCGAACACGAACATCACTGTACAGCTGTGCGGCGACGCTCACGTGCAGAACCTCGGTTCGTTCGAAACACCGGACGGCAGGATCGTTTTCGACATCAATGATTTCGACGAGACCATTGCCGGACCCTGGGAATGGGATGTGAAGCGCATGGCGGCCAGCATTGTGCTAGCGGGGATGGAGTCAGATCACAATCGCGGCAAGTCGGCCGATGCCGCCCACGCATTTGCGGCCTCCTACGTGCGCATGATGGACGAGTTAGCGGACGAGCCGATTCTGGTCGCGGCGCGCCATCCGATTCACCTGATCAAAAAGATCCAACCTGTCTCAGCCGCTTTGAAGCAGGCGCAGCGCGCCGATCCTCTCGACCTGGTCCGAAAATATACGGAACAGGCCAAGAATGGCCAAGTACATTTCCGCAATATGAAGCCGCTGATGTACCGGCTGGGAGGAACCAAGCGCAACCAGGTGCTCTCCGCGTTGCCCGCTTATCGCAATTCCTTGCCGCCGGAGCGCTTGCATCTGTTCGACTTTTTCCGGCCCCTTGATGTTGGGTTTAAAGTAGTGGGCACGGGCAGCGTTGGGCTGCGCGACTACGTGGTGCTAATGGAAGGCAACGGGCCGTCGGATCCGCTTTTCCTGCAGTTGAAACAGGAAGTTGCTTCCAGCTACGCTCCTTATCTCAAAGCCGGCAGCTATGCCAACCAGGGTCGCCGCGTGGTCGAGGGTCAACATAAAATTCAGCCCATCTCCGATCTGCTGCTTGGCTGGACAACTATCGGCCAACATGATTTTCTGGTTCGCCAGCTAAACGATCATAAGGGCAGCATCGACATGGAAAACCTGCGTGGAAACGGCCTGACCAGCCTGGCGCAAATCGCGGGAGAATTGCTGGCCCGCGGCCACGCCCGATCCGGAGATGCGCTCGCGATCAAAGGTTATCTAGGTAACTCGGACAAAGCCATCGATGCCCTGGTGAGTTACGCGACAAGTTACACCGAGTTAGCCACCTCCGATTTCGAACAGTTTCAAAAAGCTGTAAAACAAAAACGCATCGAAACCGTCGACCCTACGTAAGGATGAACGCTCCATGAAACAAAGACTAGTTTTTTCCGTGACTCTCGGGCTTATGGCCGCCTGCTTGCTGCTGGCAAAAGTAACCACCGACTACGATCACCACGCCGACTTCAGCAGCTATCACACCTATTCCTGGATCAAGGTCGCAGCACAGGACCAGCTCTGGAACGACCGCATCAAACGCGCTGTCGATAAGCAGCTCACCGCGAAAGGCTGGCAGCTGGTTGAAACCGGCGGTGACACCGACGTGGCAGCCTATGGTTCCACCCATAACGCGCAATCGATGCAAACCTGGTACAACGGGTTTGGCGGAGGGTGGCGCTGGGGCGGATTTGGCAACAGCGGGATGTCAACCACTACGGTTCAAAACATTCCGATCGGCCGGTTGATGGTGGATGTTTTTGCCGGGGGCACCAAGCAGTTGTTGTGGCGCGGCCAGGCAAGCGACACGCTCTCGGGCAATCCGGAGAAGAATACGAAGAAGCTCGATAAAGCCGTGGCGGATTTGTTTAAGAAATTCCCGCCGAAATCTAAAGGCTGAGATAGAAAACGGCCCAGACTCGCTTAGAGCCTGGGCCGTTTCATCAGTTACTGTTTCGCGGCTGTAGGAGCTGCTGGTGCAGTGCTCTTCTTCGCCGCTTTCTTATGGACCTTCTTCGTAGCGGTTTTAGTCTGGCTGGCAGGGGTTGCCGTATTCTGGGCTTTCTTTGTGGCGTGCGGAGCAGCCATCAGGAAAGGTACCGCGGCAAGTGTCAGCAGGGTCGTTTTCAATACGTTTTTCATTGTCTTTTCTCCTTCAACGAGTGGCGGTTTTTTCTGATTTAGGAGGTTCTTGCCTCCCGCCCGCTCACAATCCTACTTTGCCTCGTTTCGCCCTCCGCCACCATTGCGTAAAGACGTGAAAACACATCCCGTATTTGCGGGATAGCCCGAAATGTTTGTTAATGAAAGAATCAGGTTGTGCAGTCCACCAGCATGGTCAGCCAGCCGGTCACGCGCAGGCATTTGCAGCGTACGCTAGTCGTGGGTCTCGGCCTGTCGGCGCTCCTGCTGTTCTCCGCGGTGCTGGTTGCTTTTCGCGCCGTTCACCAGATCAACAGCGTGACTGCGACCTTCGCCGGCCGGCAGTCGCTGGCCAAAGACTCCATCGACAGCATTGAAAACGAGCAGGCGACTCTCAATAATCGCTGGCGCACTCTGGCGCGGAAGGATGTGGTTCGCCGAGAAGAGATCTTAGATCAACTGGAACAAAACCGGCAGCAGATGAGCAGCACGCTTGAATCTGCTTACGAGCAATCCGAACTGCTGCGGGAAAGCATTTATCAAGCCGGGCATGGTTTATTGCGCTGGGCGGTTTGGGCCTTCGCGCTGTGCGTTGCCTTGTCGCTGATCTGCGCCAGCTGGATGGCGCGCGCGTCTGCCGGACTCTTCAGGCAGCTCGAATCACAGGCGGGTGATTTGACGCGGTTGCAATACGCGTTTCTGGAAACACAGGAGCAGGTGGCCCGCCGCTTTTCCCACGAGTTGCACGATGAACTCGGGCAGGCGCTCACCGCCATCAAAGCAAACTTGTCGTCGCTGCGCGAACGTCAGGAAGCGGCGCGTGTAGAAGATTGCATGGTCCTGGTAGATACCGCGATTCAGGATGTGCGCGAAATGTCGCAATTGCTGCGGCCTACGGTACTGGACGATTTTGGCCTCGAGGCGGCTCTGCGGGCACTGACCGAGAGCTTTGCCCAACGCACCGGCATCACAATCGACTATCGCGGGAATGCCCAGGGCCTGCGTCTGCGCGATGAAACTGAAACGCATCTTTTTCGCATCGCGCAGGAGGCTTTGACCAATGTCGCTCGTCACGCCGCGGCTACCGTCGTCACGGTGGAATTAAAATCCGGTGCGAGCGGTGTGTTTCTCTCCATCACCGATAATGGTCACGGGCGATCCACGACGCCGAGCAGTAATCATGGCGGCGGTTTGGGCTTGGCCGGCATGCGAACCCGCGCTCGGGGCTGTGGCGGCGACCTGGTTGTCGAATCGAATCCCGGCAACGGATTTCGCATTGCGGTAACCTGTCCCGTGAGTGTAGCTACCAACGAGACGTGACAACAAAAATTCTGCTCGCAGATGATCACACCATCGTTCGCCAGGGATTGAAACTCATCCTCTCCTCGCAGCCGGACCTGCAAGTGGTAGGCGAAGCGGCCAATGGCCGGGAAGTTTTGGAACTCGCAGACAAGCTGAATCCCGATATTGTGCTGATGGATGTCGCGATGCCCGAAGTGAACGGGATAGAAGCCACGCGGCAGTTAGTAGCCGCTCATCCGCGTTTACGCATTCTCGTTCTCAGCATGCACAAAGAAGCTGTCTATGTGCGCGAAATTCTAAAGGCGGGCGCGCGCGGCTATCTTCTGAAAGATGTGATCGACACTGAATTGTTGAACGCGATCCGTTCGGTAGCACGCGGCGATGGGTATATCAGTCCGGCGGTTTCGGGAGCACTGCTGAGTGATTACCGGCAAAATGTGACCGACCCGGCCGATCTGTTAACCAAGCGGGAGCGCGAAGTTCTGCAGCTGATCGCCGAAGGCAAGACGAACAAGGAAGTGGCTACGAAGTTGAATCTGAGCGTGTATACGGTGGATTCCCATCGCAGCAAAATCATGGAGAAGCTGAATCTTCATAGCACGGGTGAGCTAGTGAGGTTCGCTATTAAACATGGGCTATCGGATTAGGATAAGCGGCTGTTCATGAAGTTCCTTGCGGGAGCGAACGACGATAATAGAGACAGAGTCTAGCCCATGCCACTTGATAAAGAACTTGCGTTCTACAAATCGAATAAGCTCGATTTTCTGAAGAATTATAGAGGCAAATTCGTCCTTATCGTCGGGGAGAGACTTGTCGGAAGTTTCGATTTCCCTGAGACCGCGTATGCAGCCGGAATTCGCGAGTTTGGCAATATTCCGATGCTCATCAAACAGGTAACTGAACAGGAACCAGTCGCTTATATGCCCGCTTTTACACTCGGCCTCATCAATGCCGGTTCATAGTTTTGAGTTTTCCAGTAGCGGTCCGCGAATCGTTAACCCGGAAGTATTGCAAATCACAGGCCCCTGTATTCAAGTGGAAGTGCACACGCCATTACCGCTGCAGATTGCATTTCAAAGTTCGGGGATTCCGATACCTCTACCTATATCTGGTGAGGCTTTGATCGACACGGGCGCGGCGTTCAGCGCTGTAGATCAATCAGTGGTGAAAGCTCTCTCCTTGCAACCGATAGGGCAGATAGAAGTTGGCGGAGTCGCTGGACCATCAATGCGAAGCCAGTATCCCTGCCACTTTTTCTTTCCTGGGACGTCCTTGCCCGCGGTGAGTTTTGGCTGGCTGCTAGATTGCAATCTATCTGGGCTGAAAGGCGGTCAGATGCCGTTAGTTGCTTTGATTGGAAGAGACCTGCTTCGGAACATGGTGTTGATCTATAACGGACCGAACGGATCCGTCAGCATAGCGACGTAGCAGAAGTTAGACGTTGCCATCAAGCCGCGGCGAAGCGCCGTTTGCGTAGTTCATCGAAGCCCACGGCCGCGATGATCACTGCGCCGATCGTCACTTGCTGCCAATAGGGATTGATCCCCAGCAGATCACTGCCGTTCGATAACAGGCCCATGATGAAGGCTCCGATCAAAGTGCCCACTACGCTGCCTTCCCCGCCCTGCAGGCTGCCACCACCGATGACCACCGCGGCGATGGCCTGCAATTCATAGCCTTGACCCGCGGTCGGTTGCCCGGTCATTAATCGTGACGCTTCCACCATGCCTGCCAGCCCGGCGAGCAATCCCGCAATTGCATAAACCGCCGTCAATACGTTCTTGATCGGCACGCCGGCGTAGAAGGCCGCACTCTCGTTGCTGCCGATGGCAAAGGAATACCGTCCCAACTTTGTATTTTCGAGCAGCAGGTGCATGGCAATCGCGCACACCGCCAGCACCCAAAGGGAAAACGGGACGCCGAGTAAATTGCCATCGCCGAGATACGAGAAACTCGCCGGTATATCGTGTACCGGCAGGCCCTTTGAGACGACCAGCGCGAATCCGCGAAAAGCCCCCAGCGTACCGAGAGTCACAATAAACGGCGCGATCCTCAAACGCGTGATCATCAGGCCATTCAACAAACCGCAGACCAGCCCGGCAGCGGTTCCGATCACTACGGCGATGATGCCGGGCTGCCCTGCTTTGATCGCCATCGTGCCAAACAGGCCCGCCACGGCCAACACCGATCCAACAGACAAATCGATACCGCCAGTGATGATCACGAGCGTCATGCCGAGCGCCATGATGTTGATCACGGCAGTCTGCCGCGCCACGCTGGCCAGGTTGATCGCAGTGAGAAAATGCGGCGTGGCAATGGTTAGCGCGATGCACAGCAAAATGAGGGTCAGGAAGGGCAGCAGCTTCTGGATGCGCTTCACTGGACGAACTCCGCGGATGTCGTGACACCTGATGGCGCAGCCAGCCGCATGATTTCTTCCTGCGTTGCGCCGCGAGGCAAGCTACCGCTCAATCGCCCTTCACGCATTACGAGAATGCGATCGGCTACCTGCACCAGCTCCGGCAGTTCGGAACTTACCATCAGCACGGCGGCCCCGCCGCGCGCCAGCTGGTCCATTTGTTCGAACACATCCTGCTTGGCTCCGATATCGATGCCGCGCGTGGGCTCATCGAACAGGAACACTCGTGCGCCGCGCGCCATCCATTTGGCGATGACTACTTTTTGTTGGTTACCGCCGCTCATGCGCCCGGCCAGCTGCCTCGGCGAATCGCACTTGATGCGCAGTCGTTTTCGATAGTCTTCCGCCAGTCCGTTTTCACTCGTCTTCTTTAGAAAACCGAGCGTAGAGTAACGCCCGAGATCCGGCAGCGTGATGTTGTAAGTGATGGGCAGTTTCAGGGCGAGTCCATCGCGCTGGCGGTCCTCCGGTATGAGCGCCATGCCGGCCGCTGCGGCCCCCTGCGGCGAGCGAAAAGTCTGCGCGCGTCCGTCGATCTCGATCGTGCCTTTTTCCGGGCGGTCGATGCCGAAGAGCATTCGACACAACTCGGTCCGACCCGCGCCCATCAGCCCCGCAAGCCCCACAATTTCTCCGGCTCGAATTTCGAAATTGATGTCGCGAATCCATTTGCGCGAGACGCCGGCCACGCGCAGTAATACATCGCCTGCCGGCACCGGCGCCCGGTTGTAGACTGAATTCACCGCGCGCCCCACCATGTGCTGAATCAACTGCTCGCGCGTCAAGTCTTTCAGCAACCCAGTAAAGACGGTCGCCCCATCGCGCAGCACCGTCACACGATCGCCCAGCGACCGCAGTTCCTCCAGCCGGTGGGTGATGTAAATCACCCCGACTTTTCGCTCCCGCAGTTGCCGCACGATACGAAACACCTCATGTGTTTCGGACTCTGACAGCGAGGAAGTAGGCTCGTCAAAAATCAATAAGCTGGAGCCTTGCGCGATCGCCCGACAGATCTCCACCAGTTGTCTTCCCGCTGGGCTCAGGCTCGAAACCAGCGTTTCGGCTTTGAGGTTGAAGCCGTTCTCAGCAATCAGGGACGCGGCTCGATCTACCATCGCGCGCCGGCGCACCCATCCCGCTTTGCCCGTGACCTCACGGCCGAGGAAAATATTTTCGGCCACCGTTAGATGAGACGCGAGCAACGACTCCTGATGCACCATCGCAATGCCCTGCGCCGACGCCTCAGAGGGATTGCGAAAGGCGACCGGCTGGCCGCGCCACGACATTTCGCCGCCATCGCGCACGTACATCCCGGCGACAATGCGCATGAGTGTGGATTTGCCTGCTCCGTTTTCGCCCATGAGCAGATGCACCTCGCCCTCATTTACTTCGAGGTTGGCATCGCGGAGGGCGCGAATGCCGCCGAAATTCTTCTGAACACCACGTAGCGAGAGAAGCAATTGAGAAGTTTATCCCAGGCGTCAAAACTTTCTGGGCCTAGGCTACGGCTGCGTCTTTCAAAGCTTTCTCGATCTGCGACAAGTTCGCTTCTGTCAGGGTCCAACCCGCGAGCAAAATCGACGGACTCGCCATTGGCTTGACGTGCGCAAGATCTTCGAGCCGTGTACGCACGATCGTTTCGTCTGGTTGCGACACGCGGCTGATCACTACGCAAGGCAGATCCGGCGATTCGCCATCCGCCAGCCAGGCGCCAGCGTAAATTCCCAGGTCTGAGCCCGGCATGTAAACTACACGCGTCGGCGCCAGAGCGGGGTTCAAATCTTCCGCGTGATGGCCCGTCAGAAACAGAACGCTCGAGGCGGCACGCCGGTCGGTGAGTGAACAGGTGAGCGCAGCTGCTGCCGCGAGCGCAACGGTCACTCCGGGAACTACTTCGTGAGCGATGCCCGCTTCCGTGAGTGCATGAATCTCCTCACCGGCTCGTCCGAAAATCAGAGGATCTCCGCTTTTTAAACGAACCACGCTCAAGCCCTGCCGTGCGCTCGCGATCAGCCTGTGGTTAATCTCACTCTGGGTGATTTTCTTGGTACCGGATCGCTTGCCGACGTGGACAACGAGCGCCGTTGCCGACGCCATTTCGAGCACCGCGGCCGGGACCAGGTCGTCATGATAAATCACGTCGGCCGTTCGCAGGAGATGGGCCGCCTTGACGGTCAGCAACTCCGGATCGCCCGGCCCGGCGCCCACTAAATAGACCTTTCCTTTTTGTGCCCTAGTCATTCCCTTCTTTATTCTCTAGCGTCACCAGAATTCGATCTTCGCTGTCGAGCCGCGCCGGATAGGTCGCGAGCCCACACTCTCCTAGCATGGCATCTCCGGTTCGCAGGTCGAATTTCCAGTTATGCAGCGGACAAATCAGGAACGAACCGCCTACCAAACCGTCCGCCAATGGCCCATTCTTGTGCGGGCATTGCGCCTGGGTGGCAAATACCCCACCGTTGCGGGTGCGGAAAATGGCGAGTTCGAATCCCTGGACGGTGAAATTGCGCCCTTCGCCCGGCGGGATGGCACTCAGCGGCGCGACCATCATTTCGTGAACTATCTTTGTCATCGCAAGATCGTCATTGAATCACCGGCAGCAGCGAAGCGAACTGATTCGCGCTGGGTGCGGTAATCGACTGCTTCCAAGGATCCCGGTACGCCTCGGTGCTGCGGTGCAGATCGGCTTCCAATCGAGCCGCAATGCCATCGCGATCGTCTATCACGATGGCGCGGATCGTCTCGATCCCAAGCCGTTCTACAAAACCATACGTGCGCTCCAAATATTTGGCATTCTCGCGGTAAAACTGCACAAACCGCGACAGGTACTTCAAGACATCGTCCTGGTTGTCGACCACGCAAAGAATGTCGCCCTTCCTCACATGCGCGCCGGCCGCGCCGCCTACATAGATCTCCCACTTGCCACCTTCGACGGCCACCGCGCCCACGTCTTTCACCATCGCTTCCGAACAATTCCGAGGACAACCGGCGGTCGCCATCTTTAACTTGCCGGGCGAGTCGATTCCTTTGAAATAGTTTTCAATGCGAATCGCGAGTGAGGTACTGTCGCCCACGCCAAACCGGCAAAAGTCGGTCCCCACACAGCTCTTGCAGGTTCGATAGCTCTTGCCATACGCGTGTCCCGACGGCATGTCGAGGTCGTGCCACACTTTCGGCAAATCGTCTTTCTTTACGCCGAGTAAATCGATACGCTGGCCGCCGGTCAGCTTCACCATCGGCACTTTATATTTTTCGGCCACATCAGCGATGCGCCGCAGTTGCGCCACGCTGGTCACTCCGCCCGGCATCTGCGGCACCACGGAAAACGTGGCGTCTTTCTGGATGTTGGCATGTACCCGCTCGTTGATGAAGCGAGCATCGCGCTCGTCTTCGTATGCTTCCGCCCAAATTGTATTCAGTAATGAAGCCAGGCCAGGCTTGCTTGCCGCGTCTTCTTTTCCATCTGCGAGCATGGCAAAAACAGCCGATACAGACCGCAGATTTTGTTCACGGCACGCTTGTATCAGTTCCGGTTTCTTCAACGGCACGCCCGGCACGTAGTAGTGGACCGAAGGATCTTCCTCCAGCTGGCCGCCGCAGGCCCACTCGATGACTTCGGACACCATGGCCTTGCACGAACCGCAGCCCATGCCGGCGCGCGTCGCCTCCATCACAGCTTTTGCATTGCGCTTCCCGTTTTTCACACAGGCCACCAGCGCCCCTTTACTCACGCCATTACAATTACAAACTTGCATCTCGGCCGGCATCTCTTCTACGGTGAGTTGTTTCGAAGGCGCACCGATATCGAACAGCAACGCCAGCCGGTCTTCCGGCAGCGGCGTGTTGCGGTCGAAGGCTTGTGTGAGATACGCGGCCTTGCTGATGTCGCCCAGCAGAATCGCCCCGATCAAGCGCCCATCGCGGATGATCAACTTCTTGTAAGTTCCTTTGCGTGGCTCGGTAAATTGCACGATCTCATCCAGATCGTCAGCCGGTTCTGTTACGCCCATGGAAGCCATTTCGACGCCCATTACCTTAAGCTTGGTGGCGACCTTCGAGCCATGATAGGCAGCGTTCCGGTTACTGCCGGTGATCTGGTCGGCGAGCACCTTTGCCTGCTCCCAGAGCGGCGCTACCAGACCGTAGACATTGCCGCGATGCTGCGCGCATTCGCCCACTACGTAGATGTCCGGATCATCGATCGACCGCATCTGGTTATCCACCACAATCGCCCGCTCCACCGTCAGCCCGCTGCGTGTGCCGATTTCGATGTTCGGACTGATGCCGGTGGCAATCACCACCAGGTCACAGTCGAGCGTGCTGCCATCGGCGAACTCGAGACCCGTCACGCGATCTTCACCCAGCACCTTGGTCGTGTGCTTCTTGAGGAGCACACGCATTTCCATGCGCTCCATGGTCGTCTTCAAAATCGCGCCGGCCTGCGGGTCCAACTGCTGCCCCATCAGATGGCCGCCGCGATGCACCACGTCTACCGTCAGACCAAAGTTTTGCAAGCCGCGCGCCGCTTCCAGACCAAGCAGGCCGCCGCCAATCACCGCTGCCCGACCGCGTCCTTGCGCATACGCCGCGATCTCATGGCAGTCATCCAGACTGCGAAAGACAAAGAGTCCCGGCTTATACGATCCGTCCTCCACCGTTAATCCGTCGATGGGAGGAATGTAGGAGCGGCTGCCGGTTGCAATGATCACCTTGTCGTAGGGCTCGCCCGTGCCATCGTCAGCCAGGACCACTTTCGCCTTGCGCAGAATGCGCTCCGCCCGCACGCCGACATGCAAAGTGATGTCGTTCTCCCGATACCAGGTCAGCGGATTCAGGTAAATCTCGCTTTCCTCCTGGCTGCCATTCAGCACGTTCGACAACAGGATGCGATTGTAATTGCCGTACGGCTCATCACCAAATATGGTGATGTCGAATTGATCGGCCCCGCCGCGCGCAAGGATGTCTTCTACCGCGCGGGCGCCTGCCATCCCGTTTCCGATCACGACCAGATTTTGTTTCTGCATACCCCTCAAAACTCTGTTAATCCCACATCGAGCACTACTGTTCCTGTCAATCCCAGGGGCGCCGCCACTTGTAGTTCGATAGCTGTTTCCGGATGCAAGTCCTCCACCACCGCCAGCGGGACATGGAGCGCGCCTTGCGCGCCGATCGGGAAATAACGCATCGGTTTGCCGTCGCGCAGCAGCAGGGCATAAATCAATTCGCTGCTCGAATTGCCGCCCCGGAAATACACCAGCTGCGAGCGCTTGTCGAAGGGAGTTTTGTAAGTGGCCGCGGGCGACAATGCTTGCGGCGAGTTCAACCCCGCGCCGGTAAACTCGTAGACGCCTTGCAGGAACTTCGGTGTTTCTAACATGGGGAAGACGCTTTCGCAATGCGCACGGCGCAGACTTTGAACTCGGGCATTCGTGAAATCGGATCGAGCACCGGATTGGTCAATAGATTTGCGCGTCCCTTGGCTGCGAAGTGGAACGGCATGAACACGGTGTCCAGCCGGATCGAAGACGTCAAAACCGCTTTCGCGCTGGCTTGTCCGCGCCGGGTCGCCAGACACACTTCGTCACCGCTCGCAATGCCGTAACTGCGCGCCATCGCCGGGTGAATCTCGACGAAAGCTTCCGGCGCAGCGTGCAGCAATTTTTCGATGCGCCTGGTCTGTGTGCCCGATTGATAGTGCGCCATCACGCGGCCGGTAGTCAGATAAAGCGGATACTCCGCATCGGGCTCCTCCGCCGAAGCGCGAAACTCTATTGGATGAAAACGCGCGCGCCCATCGGGCGTGGCGAATCGATCCTGAAAGAGGCGTTGTGTACCTGGATGATCTTCACTCGGACAGGGCCAGAACACGCCATTCTCTCGAGCAATCCGTTCGTAGGTCACGCCTGCGTAATCGGCCGCGCCGCCGGCCGAAGCGGCACGCAATTCCGTAAAGCCGTCCTGGGCGGCCACCGGAAAATTCGCCGTGCAGTGCAACCGTTGCGCCAGTCCGGAGAAGATTTCGAGATCCGATCGCACCTGTGCGGGCGGCGTCATCGCCTGCTTGCGCAAAAGCACCCGCCCTTCCAGATTTGTCATGGTGCCTTCTTCTTCCGCCCATTGCGTTGATGGCAGAACCACGTCCGCCAGCTGCGCCGTTTCGGAAAGAAAGAAGTCGGAAACCACCAGCAGATCCAGGCTCTCGAGCCGTTCTTGCACGTGTGCCGCACGCGGCGCAGACACGGCCGGGTTCGAACCGAACACCAGCAGCGCGCGCAATCCGCCGGCGCTTCCCAAGCCGTTCAACATCTGGTAAGCGGACTGCCCGGGCCCCGGCAATTCTTCTTCCGGAATGCCCCAAACCTTCGCCACATGCATCCGGTGCAACGGGTTGTCAATCTTGCGATAGCCGGGCAGCTGATCGGCTTTTTGGCCGTGCTCCCGACCCCCTTGTCCATTGCCCTGCCCCGTCAAACATCCGTAGCCGCAGTACGGCTTGCCCGCCTTGCCCAACGCCAGTGCCAGGTTGATAAAGCTCAACACATTGTCTACGCCCCGGCTCTGCTGCTCGGGTCCACGCGCGGTCAAAATCATGACCGTCGCCGCCCGTCCCAGCAGGCTCGCCGCCATCGCGAGTTGCTTTTCGGGAATGCCCGTAATGCGCTCCACCCGTTCCGGCCAGTAGGTATTGATGGTGCGCTTGATGTCTTCGTAGCCGGTTGTGCGCGCCGCAATAAATGATTCGTCCACGTACTTCTCGCGCACGGCAAGATACAGCAGGCCGTTTGCTAAAGCGGCGTCGGTACCGGGCGTGATCTGCAGATGCAGCGTCGCCGCAACTGCCGTAGGAGTCAGCCGCGGATCCACCACGATCAGCGATCCGCCGTTCCTCGCTTGCGCATGGAAGTACTGCATGATGGGCGGCATCGTCTCCGCCACGTTGCTGCCGATCAGCAGAATGGTCTCGGCATGCGAGATGTCTTCGAGCGGAAACGGCAAGCCTCGATCAAGCCCGAACGCTTTGATCGAAGCCGCGGCTGCGGACGACATGCAGAACCGTCCGTTGTAATCGATCTGTGAGGTCTTGAGCGCCACGCGCGCGAACTTTCCCAGCAAGTAGGCTTTTTCATTCGTCAGGCCGCCGCCCCCGAACACGCCCACTGCGTCCCGGCCATGCTCCTGCTGAATGGCGCTGATCCCGGCGGCAATCCGATCCAGCGCTTCGGTCCATCTGGCAGGCCGCAACGGCTCACCTTTGCGCTCGCGCAGTAGCGGCGTCAAGAGACGATCTTTGTGGTGTAACAGATCGGCCGCAGTCCAACCCTTCTGGCACAGGCCGCCTTTGTTCGTGGGAAAGTCGCGCCCTTCCACTCGCACCGCTTCCCCCTCGTCGAGAACCAGTCGCATGCCGCATTGCAAGGCGCAGTACGGGCAATGTGTATCCACCGTTTTCGTGGACGCGGGACTGTCCATCGATAAGGTGTTAAGCGTTGGTAGCGTAAGCGTTGGCTTCCTCCCGCGCTTCGACTGGCCGTAAGCCCGCGAGCTGCGCCGCCTCTTTCGGCCAGGTCCTGGTCCAGACAGTCTTGAGGTAAAACAAGCTGCCAGCGCCCAGCAGCAGAATTCCCGCTAGTAAAGCAAAGCCGATGCCAAAGGTGCCAGTACTTTGTTTGACGACTCCGAGCAGCGATGGCAGAAAAAATCCGCCCAGTCCGCCTGCCGCCCCAACGATCCCGGTCATGATGCCAATGCGATCGGCAAAGCGCTGAGGGAGCAGTTGGAATACCGATCCATTCCCCATGCCTAGCAGTCCCATGCCGGCCGCCAGCAAAGCCAAGGCCAGGAAAGCAGGTGGCAGCGTCGCCACGGCAGCCATCGCGAGACAAGCGCCACTCAGCAGAACAACCAGCATGCGATGACCGCCGAATCGATCCGACAGAACTCCGCCCACCGGGCGCAGAAAACTCCCGAACAACACCACCACCGTCGTAAAATCCCCGGAGTGGACTTTCGTCAAGTGATATTGGTCGTGAAAAAAAATCGACAGATAGCTGGTGAGCCCGACAAAACCGCCGAACGTGAGGCTATATAGAAGACAGAACCAACCGGTATCCGGAATCTTGAAAAGCGACACATACTCGGCCCAGCGCCTTACCGGACGCTTGACGGGTGCATTTTTCGCTAAAAAGAAAAACAGCAGCCACACCGCCAGGATCGGGATTATGGCCACGCCAAACACGGAGCGCCATCCGAACGTCTGCGCCAGTCGGGGCGCCAGCAAAGTCGCAAATAGCGTTCCCGAATTACCCGCGCCCGCGATACCCATGGCCAGACCCTGATATTGCGGCGGATACCAGCCGCTCGCCAGGGGCAGCGCCGCCGCGAAGCTCGCGCCGGATATGCCCAGCAACAATCCCAACGCCAGAAAGTCGTAGTAACTGTGCGCAAACTGCCAGCCCCAGACAAGCGGCGCCAACGTCAGCGCCATGCCGATCAGACCGGTCGTCCGGCCGCCGATCCGTTCCGTTAACCATCCGAGCAGCGGTCGAAAAAAAGATCCGCCCAGCAACGGCAACGCGGTCAACAAACCCTTTTGTGAGGCAGACAAGTGGTACGCTTCGCCGATGAATGGTCCGAGTGGGCCCAGAATCACCCACACCATGAAACTCACGTCGAAGTAGAGAAACGCGGAGAGCAGCGTCGGCGGATGGCCGGCTTTTTGAAAGTCACGTAAAGACAAGTTTCGCCTCGCGAATACAGCCAATAAATTTTCGCGGACGGTGCGAAACGGTCAGACGGGGGACTGCGAAACTGAATCCCGCTACACAGCAGGACTTGCAGTTCAGATTAACGGATTACAGTCTGAAAAAGCAACGCTAAATCAGAACCGCCAAATCAAAACCGATAGTTTGCTTCCACATATCCGAAATTGGCATTGTTGCCTTTGGGATAGATGTCGGTGATCACCAGCTTGCCGGCCGCGTAGCCATAGTAGACCGCAAAAGCCAGATGCCGGTTGAGCGTGTAATCGACACTTGTGTCGTACAGCGTGGCGAGCCCTGTCTGACCATTTGAAGTCCGGCCGGTAAACCCGAATGACCAAGGTTGATAGACGCCGCCGCCGGAGTACCAAAGGTCGTGCTTGTTGGCCAGCGCTAGCGAATGAATGTCGGTCCGTACGGTCACTGATTTCGCGGGCCGCAGCACCAATTCCCCAAACGCATCGCGGCTGTTCATCATGTTGAAGAACGGAAAGCGCGCATATTGCCTTGCCGTCGGCAGGATTTGAAAAAATGTGCCGTGCGTGCCGTCATTCGGATTTTTGTCGCCGGACGCATAGTCGTATCCGCCGCGCAGCCAAGGCTTCACGCTTTTCAGCGCCGGCGGTTGCCAGCCGCCTTCCGCGGAATACGCATCGGCGCGCTGCTTCAATGTTCCCCACGACCCGAATTGCCAGGCGCCCCAGCCGAGAACGTCGAACGTACCGGCTTGCGTTTCCAGCGCATGAATGTAATGCGCACCCGCGGTACCAATATCGAGATTCGCATGATCCGCTGCGCGCGTGGCCGCCGGGCGGTTATCGGTCTTCAATACGTTTCCGCGATAGTCGTTGTAGCCGATGCCGAACACGCGCCATTCGCCGCTGCTCTTGCCGCCTCCCACCTGCCGCGTGATCGACCCGTAGAACACGTCGGCATTTACTTCGCCCCAACCATCGACTTGAAATACGCCGCGAGTCGGCCGCGCCCCGAACACCGTGACATTGGTACGCGAACTATCGAGTGAGTACACGCCGCCATCGAAACTCCGCGCTACATCCGCGAATCCAAAGTTGCCGATCAAGCGCTGCTGAATGCGCTCTTTCTTAAGCGTCGCCAGCGTCTTACTCGCCGGCGTCGCCTCCGCCCCATCGAAAAACTCGCTCCGCCCCAGCAGTAACGATTGCTTCCACGGCCCCTCGCCAAACTTGAACCGTCCGTACACCTGCTTGGGAAAAATCGAAGCCGTTCCCGCCGCTTTCGAGCTCGCATAATAGGTGCCACCGAATCCGAGTTGCCCCTGCGCTCCCGCCGCAATGGCATTGCTCGGTATGCCAAGAAGAACTGGCACGGCCACTTCGATTTTCCAATCGAAGGAGCGGGTGGTCTCCGAGAATCCAAGCCGAAAGAGTGACTCGGAAAACGCATATTGATTGTTCGCGTTGCCTTTGAACCAGTCCCAAACCTCGCCCCGCGTTCGGAACCAGCCATTCACGGTTACGTCGCCGAGCTTAATGGCATCGCCGGCATCGGTCTGCTGTTGCGCCGGCAGCAGAACGTCGAATACGAAAAGAAAAAGGCAAATCACCGCGCCTGGAATTTTGAGGGTCATGGTTATTGAACTGATATAAACGCATCAGTGTACTGTAGCGGGCAGCTACCCGCATCCACACAACGATTGAATTTCGCATCCACTTGGTAACCGGGGGTCGGCGGGGCACGTATGATTAGTAAGTCCCCGTTCGCCTCAGTTTTCAAAGAAAGTTTGCGCTTCATGTCACGCCTCCTGGTCTCGACATCTCTGGCTTTATCGATATTGACCGGAGTTTCCGCCTATGCGGACGATCCCGTGTTTAAAAGCGATGTCGCCATGACCCGCGTCGACGCTCAGGTGGTCGATCGCAATGGCCGCCCGATCACCGGTCTGCAGAAAAGCGATTTCGTGGTTAAGGTAGACGGGCACATCCAGCCGATCCGTAATTTTGCGAGCGAGAACATGCCGATCGACATCTTGCTGCTGCTCGATGTCAGCGGCAGCATGGAGCCGCATGTGGAAAAGATCGCCCGCGCTGCTCATCAAGCCCTGCGTGTACTCGCCGACAAAGATCGAGTGGCCATCATGGTCTTCGACACCTCTACTCGCGTGCGGCTCCCATTTACCGGCAATCTCGATGATGTAGCCAGCGAACTGAATCATGTGCTGCGGGCCGAGCATTTCAACGGCGGTACCCGCATCACGAACTCGCTGGTGAGCGCCGCTACTTATGTGGGTCGTCAGGCCCGTCCGGAAGCACGCCGCGCGATTGTCATACTGACCGACGACGAAACGCAGGATAGCGAAGATGAGCCGCGCGTCGAAAGCGCCCTGGCTCGGGCCAATACGGTCCTCAGTTTTCTGGAAGCACCCTATGAAGTGCCCACCATGAGCGGCAGAGGCGTGCCGCGACGTCACGGAACTTGGGGTAGCGGGGGTGGTGTTGGCTTCCCCGGAGGCGGTGGTGGCTGGCCGGGCGGAGGCGGAGGAGGCTGGCCGGCCGGCGGTGGCGGCATCCCCGGAGGTGGCCTGGGCGGCGATCCTTCCCACACGGCCGGCACTTCGACCATTGCTCAGGATTCCGGCGGCGACACCATGCAAGTGCAGGAAGCTTCCGCGCTGGAAGACACCCTGGCCCGCCTGCGCCAGCGTTACGCCCTTCATTTTTACTTGCCTGAGGGCGCGCAGGTCGGCGACCGGCAGTCGGTGCGCGTGGAACTCTCGCAAGAAGCAAAGATACGCTTCCTCGATTCTGAAATTCATTACCGCCGCGTCTTTATTTCCGGCAACTCTGCCGGACATGCCGGGCCCATCTCTGTGACGCGCGCCTCCGATCCCGGCGATCCGATACCCGACCCGGCGTCATCGTCTCAGGACCCGGCCACACCAGCCACGAGCAAACACCGGGCTGCGGTTAACGAAGATTCCGGGCCGCATATCAACACGGTCACGCCTGACGGAGACAACTCCGCTGTTCCTCCGGCTGCGACTCCTGCTCCCACAACCCCGGCGCCGAAAACCGGTGGCTGGCCCAAAGCCAATCCAAATTAGTGGGCTGTCTCGCCGGGACCCTCCCGGCATTTGGTTAAAACGTATTTCCTGCCTATGTCTATTAGCTTTCCTGTTCCTTGTGGGGCAGTTCCGTGAACTGCGTCGGCCTCGCAGGCCGGCCCTTCATCGCGTCGACCGGCCTTAACTAAGTGACATTAGGCTGAAGCCTACCCTACGAGAGGCCGCGACGACTATGTAGTTACTGTTTTGGAAAATTGCTTTTCCAGTGCTTCGCTAGGCATTCGGCTACGGAGCTGGCCATACGCGAATCCGAGCCACTGTATTGGTTGTATTTTTTACACGTGTAACTGTAACTAACGTCTTTTGTCTGGTTATCGATTACCGTTAACGTCATCTCACTGAAGGCGCCACTGTTGTAAGCTCCGTTGTTTACTGCACTGGCAATTCCCTGCAACAGCGAGCCGTCGCTGTTTTTGGCTTGAAATTTTAAGCTGTACTGCGCCCGCTTGGGATCGGTTGTTACGGTAACAGGAACCTTCTTCTTTTGGATGGCCGAAGTGAAATAGGCGCAGAACGAATCTCGCGAATCGCAGTAGACCTTGCCTTTGTCACGGGCCAACAAGACTGAAGAGAATAAAACTGCCAGAGCCACTGCAGTGCGTTTCATTGTTCGTTCCTCCAGAAACCGCACCTGTCAGCCTAGCACAAAAAGACTACCTGTCCTTCCTTACGTGTTCAGATTTCTGGACTTAATTTCTGGCTTTCGCTCCGCATGAAAGGCCCGAAAGGCGGCCGCTTGTTCACGTCCCATGCACCGGTCCAGCATCGGGCCGGATGCTGTTCTCAAATCGGCCATCACCAGAACATCCAGCGCGTTCGCAAAGTGCCGGTCGACATTAAAGCCGAGTAACTGGCCGCCTACTTTCAGATACTGCTTAATTAACACGGGCAAGCCTTTCCCATCGGCTTCTAAATCCTGGATCGATGACGAAAGTTCGTCGACGGTCGGCAGCAAGCGGCCTAACTGTTTCACCTGGCGCGGCACTAATGCCTGCCCTCGAAATTGCCGGCGCGGCCGAATCCAGTGCGAAGCGCTATTGGTGATATGTCCATTCAAGAAATTGACAATCAGGTTTCGGGAGAGGGCCTGATACTCGCTGCTCACGCTGACTGCGCCGAATAAGATCGCGCACTCCGGACGCCGCTCCACGAATTTGATGATACCTCTCCACAGCAGCAGGAGTGGAGCGTACTGCTTCTGATACTCGCGGCAAATAAACGAACGGCCCAGTTCGAAAGCCGAACCAATTCGCTCATAAAATTCCGGCTCATATTGGAAGAGCGTATTTGTGTAGAGTCCTGCGATGCCACGCTCCCGCAAGACGTCCGGCGTGGCGGCGAGCCGGTACGCGCCCGCCACGCGCCGGTCCTTGGTATGCCATAAGACGATGTGCTGATAATAGTCGTCAAATTGATCGAGATCGAGCGGCCGTCCTGTCCCTTCCCCAACCTGTCGATAAGTGACTTCACGGCAGCGGCCGATCTCATGCAGGGTCTGCGGAATCTCCGCCGCCGCCGCCGCATACACCGCGAAGTCTTCGCTCTTGGCCAGCAATCGATCCGCTGGGAGCAGCGCGATCTCGCGCTCCATCAAAGTACCCGACGACGACGACGCCACCGGTTTCGTCTTTACAAACCAGGGTGTGTTCGCCGGCAATGACTCGTTAGTTGCGCCAGCCCGGTGACTTAGTAAGTAGGTGCGCGCCCGCAGATACTCGGTAGCTGCCTCGGGATCCGCATAACTCTGCAAAGTGTTGCCCGGGATAGCGGTCCCAATCCGAATCCGGATTGTCTGACTGCTCTTCTTCATTAACTCAACCGGTAGATGAAGCGTACGCAGCCGAGGATGAATCGTGCCCATCATCTGAAACCCGGGACTGTTCCCCCCTTCGAAAAATAACGGTAGCGTCACACAGCTCGTCTTGCGCGCCAACCGCGCCGCAGCGGCATTCCATTTCGGGTCCGCAACTCGACGCTCGCTCCAGTTCATGTGCGCGACTTCACCGGCCGGAAACATGACGAGCAATCCGCCATCCCGCAGCCACTCGATTGAAGAGCGCAGACTGCGCCGGTTCTCGTGCTCCGCTCCATTCGATAAATTGTTCACAAAAAACACACGCTCGCGCAACGCCGGAAACCGCTCCAGAAAAGTGGCGCCCACCACCCGGTAATCCACCCGCACTTTCTCGAGCAACGCCAGCAGAATCATTCCTTCGAGGAACCCGAAAGGATGGTTCGCCACTACCAGCGCGCTGCCTTTCGTGGGAACGCGCGCCAAATCTTGTTCGGCCACGCTGTACCTTATGTCGAGATTGCGCAAAAACTCGCGGCAGTATTCGGCGCAGTTCATGGGCCGCGTACTGATGTCCGGCATCACCTGCATCAGGCGATCCGGGAAAATCCAGCGCATCAGCGCCGGCTCGATCGGCCGTAACAATTGACTGACTGCCGGTGGAAAAAGCGATGAAGCAGATACTTCCAAAGGCTGCTGGTTAGGCTGCATACCAGTAGCGTCTACGCAATGAGTTAACGGGAGGTGACGGCTGAGTTACAACTATTTATTCACACTAAGACTATTTCAAAATAACGTCTATTTCCGGTTCACCGCGGGTAGGGATGACCTCGAAGGGTAGTAAACGCCCGGTAAATCTGCTCCGCCAGCATGGCTCGCGCGAGCTCATGCGGAAAAGTCATCGGCGAGAGCGAAAGCAGCAAATCTGCGCGCGGCTTCCACCCTGCCGGCAATCCGTCGTGACCACCCACCAGGAACACCAGATCCTGCCCATTTCGTTCTCCTTCAGCTACCAGGTCGACGAAATCCGGCGACGTGTGAGCGCGCCCTGCGGGATCGAGAAACACTTTGCGCGCCGCAGTGTGCCGTGCGAATAAATCGAACCGGTCGGGTGAAACTTCCCGCATTTCGCAGATTCCGTAACGCCCGCTGCGTTTTATGAACTCCGCAGCGATAGCATTAGCGTGCGCGTCTCGCGGCTTACCAATAAAATAAACAAAAACCTTCACAGCTTCATGTTGCCTAAAACGGACATTCTCATCCGCGAATCACTCCACACGCTCCGCAGCCTGCGCAAAGAAAGTGCATTTTCGGTCTTATCGATTCTGCTGCTCGCCCTAGGCATCGGCTCGGTTTCGGCCATTTTTATGCTTCTCTGGCAAGTTCTGTACGCGCAACTGCCCGTGCCACATTCTGCGCAAATTTTCGCTTTCAGTACAAACGTCACTCACAATGGCCGCTCCGATAGCGATGCCGGCGCTCTCACCTTCAGTGTTCCCACCTATCGCTACCTCGCAGATCATTTCACACCAGGTGCGAGCATTGCGGCCCGCCACGGCGAACTGGTTAACGTCGAGACTTCCGGCGATGCCGAACATCTGCGCGCCGACTTTGTCTCGGGCAATTTCTTCGACGTGCTCCAGGTCAAAACAGCCGTCGGCTCTCCCATCAAACCGTCGAACGACAGGCAGACTGGGGATAGATTCGTAGCCGTTCTCGCCTACGAATTCTGGCAGCAATCCTATGCCGGCCAACTCAGCGCCTGGAACAGCATCTTGCGGATAAACGGTGTCCCGTTTCGCGTCATCGGCGTCGCGCCGCCTCACTTTCATGGCATCATCGCCGGGCAAGCGCCAAAACTCTATGTTCCCGTCGCCACGTATGCCGACCTGAACCCGGGCTGGCATGAAGCCAACAACTGGAGCGTGCGCTGGCTGAATCCATTCGTTCGCTTACCCGATGCTCTCGGTCGAACCGCCGCCGAAGCCCAATTGCAACCTGTGTATCGTGCTGCCGTCCGTCAGGAACTGGTGAGCAATCCGGTCACCTCGCCCGCCTATCTGCGCGAACTCTCTCATGAATATCTTTCGTTAACCCCCGCTTCGCAAGGCGTTCACGCCGCTCTCGATTCCTGGACCGAATCCCTGCGCCTGCTGCAATGGATGACCCTGGCGCTTCTCGCTCTGACTGCCATCAACGTTACTGGATTGACCATCGTGCGCGCTATTCGCCAAAAGCGCGAGATGCTCATTCGCTATGCGGTAGGCGCCACCCGCCCCGCCGTCATGCGCCTCTACTTTCTGCAAACGCTCGCCTTGTCTCTGGCCGGCGGCTTGCTCGCGCTCTTACTGGGCCGGGCCGGCATGCACTTGCTTGTTCATCTCGCGCGTCTCGATCAAAACGGTGGTTTCGAGTACCAGAGATCTACCTATACCTTGCTCCTCCACGCCGCCGCCGTTATTGCCGTCGGACTCCTTATCGGCGTTATGCCTGCCTGGCAAGCCGCCCGCATCAATCTTGCCCAGGGACTCAGCGAAGGATCAAGTACGCACTCTTCCAGTCGTTCTCAGACCTTCGCCCGCCGCGCACTGGCGGCGTCCCAGATCGCCATGTCGCTTGTTCTGGCCATCGCCGCCGGCCTCTTCGCCACGTCACTCCACAAACTGGTCTCGGTTCCGGTAGGTTTTAACCCTGCGCACCTCAGCGTCTTTGCGGTCGATCCGAAACTCTCCGGCGTTACCCCGCAAGCCAGCCAACTTCTGCTCTCTAATCTGGCCGACCGGCTGCGCGCAGTCACCGGCGTCACTTCAGTAAGTTATGGAAATGGCGGACCGTTTCCGCAGGAAGCCGACGTCGCGCTGGTGTATCCCGGAGCTGTCAGCGAACCGGTGAATGACATGAAATCCGCCACGCATAATAACGTCGGCACAGGCTATTTCACAACTCTCGGCATCCCTCTGCTCGCCGGCCGAGAGTTCGATGACCGTGACCGCGCCAATACGCCCAACACCGCCGTCCTGAACGAAGCCTTCGCTCGTCAACTGTTCGGCAACTCCAATCCGCTGGGCCGCAACATAACCTTGTTCAATTTCTTCGACCCGCCTTGGCTCGGCACCATTGTCGGCATCGCCGCCGACCACCGGCAAACCTGGCGTCGCTCCGGTAAACCGGAAATCTATACCGCCGCGCCACAAGCGCCCACCATAAACGCCGTCAACTTCTACGTGCGCACGCGAGGTGCCGATTTGTCCGAACGGGCCATTCGCACGATCGTCCACCAGCAAGCCCCTACCCTCGCTGCCTTCGATGTCGCCTCCATGCCCTCCCGCATGGCCGAGTTCGCCTCCGCCGACCGGGCTCTGGCTATTCTCGTCGCCTCGTTCGCCTCGCTGTCGCTGATAGTCGCGGTTGCCGGTATCTACGGGGTGATTTCTTATGGCGCTTCGCTGCGCACCACAGAATTCGGCGTGCGCGTTGCTGTGGGCGCAACTCCCGCGGACATTCTGCGCCTGGTGCTGCGCGAAGCCGTGCTGATCCTCGTGAGCGGCCTGTCTCTAGCCGCTCCGCTCGCCTGGTTCAGCTTATCGCTGATCCGCCACCAGATCACGAACGTCTCTTTTCGCGAGCCGGGCATCTATCTGGCAGCCTGCCTTTTACTTGCGTTCTGCTGTCTGGCTGCCGCCCTGGTCCCCGCCCGACGAGCCATGCATGTGAGCCTTGGCGGCACTCTCCGCCACAGCTAGACGGAAACGTTTCACGAATGCTCTATCGCCTGAAGATTGGCATTTCGCCTCCATAAAGAGGGCGCTCCAAAGAAGTACCAGACGGCGATACCGGTATCGCAGATGGCGCAACCAAACGAGGAAAGCGGAATGAATGGAAGAATCGGGTGGCCGTAGAGATGATGCAAGATATCCCACCCGACATGCAGCATCCAGCCGATCCCAACGAAGCGATAGTCGGTCAGCGAATGAAATGCGAGCCAAAGGAATAGCGCGCCATAAGCCACTTCCCAAAAACCGAATCCGCCTCCAAAATAGACGAACCCGGCTCCGGCGATCATGAGGGCGCTGAACTGGTGGCGCGTGGGTTCTTTGAGCAACGAAGTCAACGCTATGAAAACTCCCGAAACGACAATAGGAGCGACTATATCGGCCGGACTAATGAGTTGGTTAACGACGGGCATGGCAATCCTTGAAGCGGAAGTTAAACCGTGGCGGTACGCTGCCCCGGAGAAGCTTCGTCGACGAACGGTTTGATCCAGTCGGTTACTTGTGCGGTGACGGTGGAGCCGGAACAAGCCGAGGTGACGTACTTACCGCTCGGGCCGCGGCTTTTGAGCAGTTCGGGAATGTCCTTGTCCTGCAACGCAGCTTTACTGCCGAAGCCGCCCGGGATAGGAATGATGTCTAACTGCTCCGGGCAATCCGCGAACGTCTTTGTGGGAAGGATCGAAAAGCCGGTATCGGTCGGAACTGGATCGAATCTCCTCGACAAATTTTCCATGGGTCCAGATTAGCACGACCGTTCGTGTTATCCATGACGAGGCGACATACAAAAACATGAAGAACATTGGGGAACGCATTCTGAGCGAGGGACTCGATCTGGTGACTTAAACTTAAGCCGGGTTCGCCGGTGGAGCTAAATCTCCTGGAGGAGGCGTTCCGGGTTGGCGCAGCGATCTTTCTCGAACCTACGATGCGGGAATCGCCCATTCGCGAGAGATGGTTAATGGCTGGTTCGGCTGGAGTTAAAAAGCGGGATGGCAAGGCGGTTGCTCGGTGGCAGCAGGTCTGTTTCCCCCCGGTACCCGGTTGCAAAACTACATAGCAACACGGTATTGTTTTAGAGTCTCTGACCGTATCCCGGTGCAGGAGGAGAGTGCCCTTGGCTGCAACTGTCTGGAAAGGCTACATTACTTTTGGCCTGATCACCATCCCGGTCCGGCTTTTTGCCGCTGCCCGTACCGAGCGCGTCAGCTTTAATCAGATCCACGGTGTCTGCGGCAGCCGTATTAAACAGCAAACTTTCTGCCCGCGCTGTGATCGCGTCGTTGAACGCAACGAACTCGTTAAAGGGTACGAGGTCGAAAAGGATCGCTACCTGATCGTCGACGATGACGACATCAAGAACATCGCTCCCCCTTCCAGCGACAACATGGAGATTCTGGAATTCGTCAAAGCCGAAGGCATCGATCCAATCTACTTCGATGCTTCCTACTTTATGGCGCCCGAAGAGGCCGGCAAAAAGGCCTACCATTTGCTTTTCGAAACGATGCGCAAATCGGGTTATAGCGCGATCGCCAAAATCGCCATGCATCAGCGCGAATTCACGGTCGTGATTCGGCCGCATGCACAGGGCCTACTGCTGCATACGATGTTTTATGCCGAAGAAGTACGGGAGGTACCGGAGTTTCGTCGCGACACCACCGTTACCGTCAAGCCCCAGGAAATCGAACTCGCCGAACGTCTTGTCGAAGGTCTGGCTACCGACTTCGACGCCAGCAAGTACCACGACGAATACCAGGGCCGCATGAAACAAATGCTCGAAGCCAAGCGCGAAGGCCAGACTGTCGAGGAGCCCTCACCCCGTAAGCTTGCTCCCGTTATCGACCTTATGCAGGCTCTGCAAAAGAGTCTGGGCGAACTGCCGCGCAAACCGGCGGCCAGCGCCGGCGAAACACCCGCCAAACAGACCACCACCGCCACACCGCGCCGCAAACGTGCCGCAAACGGCTAGCTGGTTCGCCTAGCTGAAGCTACAGCCCTCCGGCTCGCACTCCGGAGGATGCCCTGCCTCAAGACAAACTTAAGTGAAATTTTGCGGCGCCGCGAGGATCTCATGCGCTCTCCTTTCCAACCTAAACAACCGCTGCAAACACTGCTGCGCAAACACTTCGGAAACCGTCCTGCTGAAGAGATCGTCACGGCAGGCCGCGATTTCCCGGTGACTTCGCGTGTCGATTTGCAAATCGCCCTGGAACAGCGTTTCGCCGGCCGCCCCGTTAAGCTTCTCGGCATCAGTGCGCAGCACAATCACGAAACGCTGACCATTACAAACTTGCTCACAGTGAGTCCCTTCGGCGTAGTTGGAATCGGGCCCCTGCAACATGACGAGATCGATATCGGCGACGATGCGCCGGTCCGCTGCCTGCAGAATGGTTTGTGGCTCGACCGGCACGAGCAGACTCCCTTCGCTGTGCTTCTTTCACCCGCCGCCCGGCACGGCATGAGCATCGGAACCCATGTAGAAATCGCACTCCCCGCCGGAACTCAGGGGCTGCAATTTTCCAGCGATTTCTTTCGCGATCTCGAACGCGTGGTGGCTTCCGCCCACACCTATCGTGGCCGCGTCCTTTCCCTGGAAAATTTTCAGAACTTCTCTGGTGTGGGAGGCGCTGTAAAGGTACATCGCCTGCGCCCGGTCAGCCGCGAAGAAGTCATCCTGCCCGCCAAAACGCTTTCCCTGCTGGATCGCAACATCATTAACTTCGCTGCTGCTCGAGAGGGCATCAAGAAGCTGCAATTTTCGAGTCGCAAAGGCATCCTGTTTTACGGACCGCCCGGCACCGGAAAAACGCACACCATCCACTATCTCGCCTCTCGTCTTCCCGGCCATACTACCCTGCTCGTGACGGCCGAACAAGTCGGAATCATTGGTGAATATTTCCGCCTCGCCCGCTTTTTTCAACCAAGCATCATGATCGTCGAAGATGTGGACCTCATCGCCCGCGAGCGCTCACAGTTGCACAACCCCGGGCAGGAAATTCTGCTCAATAAACTTCTGAATGAGATGGACGGATTGCGCGAAGACGCCGATGTCCTGTTTATCCTGACTACCAACCGTCCCGAGCAACTGGAACCCGCTCTCGCCGCACGACCAGGCCGCATTGATCAGGCGATCGAATTCCCGCTTCCTGATGCCGAAGGACGCCGTCGTCTGGTCAGCCTTTATGCCCGCAAACTCGATCTACCCGCTCAACTGCTCGAGTTGTTGATCCGCCGCACCGAAGGCGCGAGTGCCGCATTTATTAAGGAGTTCATGCGCCGCAGTGCGCAATTCCAGTTGGAATTCAATATGCCGGGCCCACTGAGTGAGGCTGCCGTGAATGGAGCTTTTGAAGAAATGGTTTTTACCGGTGGCGCACTCAACCTGAAATTGCTAGGTGGCGCTTCGGGCCTACACGACTCTGGGGAAGCGTGAGACTCGCCGGATACGCCTGCTCCGATCACGGGACGACTACTAAGGCCGCGGCAATTGGGTCGCTCGCCAACCCACGCCGGCCTGACTGGTGGTCGCCGGACGCCGTACTGCTTTTCGCTTCAGGATCGCCGCATTGCGTGCTTCCGTGCACGCTCGGGCGTGTAAGCGCATTGCCTCTTCGGTAAACGTCATTGCACAGCCTTCTTCGCTACCGTGCTGCTCCAGAAGGGCGCGGCACAATAGCGGAAGCTCCTGCATCTGGATTCCGTACCGGCGTGAAAGCGCCAGGTCTGCCCGCACCGTATACTCTCTCCGCGTCCGGTCCGCCGTAGTGCCTTCGAATGCAAACACCCGGCAACCCATATCCTGATTAAAACCAGTCAAAGTGAATTGCATCCTGCTGCTCCTTCCGCAAATAAGCCGTGCGTTAACCATTATAGGTTAATTAGAATAATAAAGTAAGCCTTTTTCCGATCGCCTATTTCATGGACGTACCTCTCGTCATCCGCCACCGCCTCAAAGAACTAGGTCTGGAACAGAAGGATCTGGCCGGAGCGGCCCAGGTTACGGAATCCTACATCTCTCAGTTACTCGCTCGCAAAAAGGATCCACCGGCGCCCGCCCGCACCGACATCTACGACAAAATCGGCAAGTTCCTGCGCCTGCCCGAAGGCGAACTATCCAAGCTCGCTGAGTTACAACGGCAGGAAGAGTTTAAGAAGAAAGCCGCTGAACCCTCCGTTCCTCTTTTCAAAGAATGCCGTGACCTGGTGCTTCGCAAGAATACGCCCAGCCAGCGAACAGAGATTCGCCGCCTCTTCGAAAAGGAACCCTTTGGCGAGCTCGAGCGCCTTGTCACCCAAAAACTTCTGGATGTTTCCAAACGCCTCGCTAAAGAAGAACTCGAGAGCGAGGAGTGGCTGCGTCACAGCGCTCTGCAAAACGGCCATAGCTATGAGCAGACCCGCGTGGCTATTCTCGAGTTCCTCGATACCGCCGTCCTCAACATCTCGCTGGAAAACTGCGTCGCTTTTCTCGACCCATTGATTGATTCCTGGAGCATAGACCTCCAAACCTTCGGCCTCGAAATCGTCTTGCGCAATCGCCGGACCGGCGTCTCTCTTACCATTCGCTTTAAATTCTCGGAAGTGGAGCCCGAAGTCTCGTCCGCCGCCGAGCCGGGACTGGCTGCCTTTCTCAAGGATCAGTCGTTAAGCGCTGATGTCACCCCGGGCGAAATCCAATTTCTCCGATCGCTGAAATTCGAAACACGCCATCCAACGGCCTTGTACTATTACCGTGAACTGCAAAGTTTGCGAGACCCGCTGCACTTTGCTGGTTGACATCCGCATACATTTCCACCATACTCATATGCATATGCGTACCACGCTTATTTTGGACGACACCTTACTCGATCACGCCCGCGAACTCACCGGCATTGACGAAAAAACCGCTTTGGTCCGCGCTGGCCTGAAGGCCCTGGTAGCGAGCGAATCGGCCCGTCGTCTCGCTGCGTTGGGCGGCACTGAACCCGATCTGCGCCCTATCCCCCGCCGTCGGCCGGAACCTACTAAATAGTGGTTCTGGTCGACACCTCTGTCTGGATCAACCACTTTCGTCGAAACGATCCGTCATTCGCCCAGATGCTCGAGGCATCCGTAGTCTTGATGCACCCCTTTGTGCTGGGAGAACTTGCCTGCGGCAACTTCAAGAATCGCACCGAGGCACTATCCTGGCTGCGGGAACTTCCGAAGGCCACCTCTGCCAGCGATCAGGAAACGCTCCAGCTGATCGAGCAGCGCCAACTATGGGGCCGCGGCATAGGCTGGGTCGACGCCCATCTTCTCGCCTCCGCCCTTCTTACGCAGTGTCAGTTCTGGACCCTCGACGATCGTCTCGCCCAAGCCGCCGGCGATCTACTATGAGCGTTCCACGCAGGTCGCTACGGGTTCCATCAAGAACGCTGAATTGAAACCCCAGTCTTCACTGGAGCCGGCGCGGCCGCTCGCAGTCCCTCAGATGCACCAGATCCTCCGAGTCGCTCCATAGCCTGGCCGCCTTCCCCTTGTCATACGACGCCGCCGAGGACCGCGTCTCGCTAAGCACCCCATCTTTCGAGTGAAAATACTTGCCCGAACTGCTGGCGAACAACCCATCGGCCGCCAGCATCCCCAACGCTTCCCCCGAGAATGGCATCTGTCCCATCGTGACCCCGATCTTCCTCAACACAAACTTAGCTACAGAGCTCCGGAAGAAAGATGGCGCCATGCGGCCCATTCCCGTTTCCGGCATGAACCCAGGGTCGTAGGCGATAGAAACCAATGGCATCCCCGCCCTTCGCTGCCGCCGGTCCATCTCATATGCATAAAGGATCGTGCACAGCTTGGAAGTCGCATAGCGCCGTCCCCCGGAGATCGGCTTCCCGTTCCTGCCCTCTTGCACCAAAGCTTTCGCGTCCGGCTCGGCGGCCGCCCCAACCGTTTTGCCATCCATCAAAGCCGGATCGTGTGTCCCGCTAGCCGTCCATACAATCCGCCCACCCGCGGCGACCGAGTCCAACAGCAGATTGGCGAGCAGAAAATGCCCCAGGCAGTTGCCCGCGAACGTTTTCTCGTATCCATCCGCAGTATAGGATACCGGCCCCCGAAACTGTGCCCCTGCATTGCACACGATGCTCTCGAGCTCTCCGTTCGTTGAAGTCGCGGTATGCAGCATCTCCTTGCATTGCGCCGCTCCTGCCCGCACCGAAGCTACCGAGTTCAAGTCCATCTGTAACACCTCGACCCTAACCCCCGTCTCCGTCCGCAGCTGCTCGGCCGCTCCTTCGACCCGATCCGGGTTTCGCCCCGCCAGGATCAGATTGCATCCGAACCGCCCCGCCAGCGTGCGCGCCCCCACCAGACCAAGTCCCACATGGCCTCCCGTCATCAGTACTGTCGGCATCTACCCTCCAGTACACTTCGATGCGGCGCGCAAGGCATCGGCGTACTTCCGATGAAGTTGGTTGCCAAGCTGCCGGCGCTGGTCGCTAGCCGAGCGCCCGTACAATTTCGTCGTGACCCATTTTTCGCGCCCATGAGCGCGGGCGCGCCCAAGCCTCAGCGTCATTCTCCTCCGGGTCCGCCCCATGTTCAATCAGCAGCCTCACAAGCTGGATCCGCCCCCAGCGGCATGCCCAATCAAGAGGAGTGCTGCTCAGTATGTCGTCGCGACGGTTCACGACCGCGCCGGCCTCCAGCGCGGCACGGCCAAAAGCCGCTACTTCTTCTTCGCTGATCCAATCGCCCATCGCTGCAATCTCGTGCAGGATGGTCCGCCCGAAGCTGCCGACGACGTTGATATCGCACGCGTTCAGGATGAGGCGGAAACACTCCAGATAACTTTCCCGGTCGAAGGCCTTGTTGCCGGCGTACAGCCACGGAGTGTGATGCCAGAAGGACAACAGCGACGCAAGCATGCCGAACCAGCGTGCGTCCTGGCGGGCCCAGTCGATGCGCTTTAAAGACATACGAACGATCTCAGTCGCGCCTCCGTCCGCGCCGAAACGGAGCAACTCTTCAGCCAGCGACTTGTCGGACGGCTTGCTGCTTTCCGGCAGGACCCCTTGCTCGTCGTCGAGCATCATCTGTCGCGCAAGGCTGGTCTGACGGTAAAGGGCAGCAGTGTCGCCTGTTACCATCCCCCCTCGTGCCCGCAGCAGTTCCACCATCGGCCACTGCTTATGGCTGTACGCGCTGTAAACGGACGACCCGCTCGAGTCTACATGGACGTTCGGGTCCGCGCCGCGATCGAGCAACAACGTCGCCATATCCGATCGTCCTAACGCAGCCGCATGCCACAACGGATAACCTTGCGAATACGCGATCCAATCTCCTTCCCCATACGAAACACGCTCGTTCGGATCGAACCCTAACCCGAGCAGAAACTCGAGCACATCGATATGGTTGTTCCGCACAGCTACCGTAAGCAGACCCCCGCCGTTCCAGCGGACGTGATTCGTCAGCCTGCCTTCCGCCAGACGGGCGCGCAGCCATTCGAAGTCACCATTCGCAACAGCCGTGCGGTCTGCTTCATCGCCAGGCGTCGCTGCTGGCAGACTCGCCGAGTCTGCTACCGGTTTGGCCCTGCGTTCCTCTTCCTCCTCAATGATATTGACAATCTCGTCAAAACCGCGCTCCTGGGCCAAGGTCCAGGCGGAGGTGGCATCGCGATGCGGATGTATGCCCGCCCGCGCGTTTGCGCCATTCTGCATCAGCAATCGCGCAGTCTCCGGCTGCCGGTGCATAACCGCGTAATGAATGGCGCGATGCTCGTCACCGTAGGAAACAGCCATATTGGCCAGCTCGGGCCGTGTCTTCAGCATCGTTCCAACACGCGCAAAGCGGCCGGTGCTAACGGCTTCGACGAATCGCTTGATCGTTGCGCCATCAACGTAAGCCTTCAGCTTGGGCCAGCTGGCGAACCCGTAGCTCCGCGCGATCACCAGTTGCGCATCGTGCAATGCGAAGGTCGCAGCTTGCGCGCTGTCGTAGTGTGCGTTTACGATAGCGACCGCTGCTGAATCGCCAGCCTTCAAAGCGGCGAACAGCTGTTTCGCTTGTCGTTTAAGTTGTTCAAGGTCCGGTTGCGCGCGCATCCGGCGAGTGGGCAGATTTTGTTTCACATGAGCTCCTTTCCATAGCGCCCGGTGTCCGCTAGCTCGGGCCGAAAAGAGTTCACTCAACCAAATCGTCGAAAAATCGAAATCCAGGCGGGACGCAGTCCCGTTCCGCGGACACGGAGGCGTCCTGAGCACGCCACACACAAGATAACACTCGGCTCGCAGGGTAAACGCTAGCGCGCGCTACTCCACCCGCAGCGTTGTCATCGGGTCGATTTGAGATGCGCGGCGGGCCGGGAAATAAGAAGCCGCCAGGGCCACCAAAATCAGAAGGCCAGTAACTGCGCTCAACGTAAACGGATCGGAAGCGGAAACGTCATAGAGCAGACTTTGCAACAAACGCGTGAGGAGGAGCGCACAAACGATTCCGCTTGCAATCCCCAGGAAAATAATTTGCAGACTCTGCTTTAAGACCATCCGCAACACATCGCAAGGCCGTGCGCCAATCGCCAGACGAATGCCGATATCCCGCCATCGCCCACGCACCAGCAATGACATGACCCCGTAAAGACCCACCGTCGCTAATATCAGCCCGAGCGAAGCGAAGCATCCCAGCAGGACGGTTGCCAGGCGTGGTTTAGCGACTGACTCATTCAAGCGTCGATCCAATGTTTGCACCTCTGTAACCGGTTGCTGTAAATCCAGTCCGGCAATTTGTCTACGGAGTTCCGGTTCCAGGTAGGCCGGATGAAAGGCAGTACGAAGCAGGATTCCAACATCGTCGTTCATCGTTCCGGCTTGCGAGTAAGGGAAGTAGATGACCGGTTCGGGAGGCGAGACAAGTCCGGCAGTCTTTACATCGGAAACGACTCCCACGATTGTGCTCCACGGGTCATTCTTCTCCAGGCGCAAACGTCTGCCGAGCGGATCTTGCCCTGGGAAATTCCTGCGCGCAAAGGTCTCACTCACCAGGGCGACGGGAATTTTTCCTGCGCGATCGTCTTCCCCAAGGCCGCGCCCCTTCCGGATGGCGATTTGCAGCATGCGCAGATACGCCGGACTGATGGCATAGGCTCTGGCCACCGGCTTGTGTCCTGGTGGTCGTTGCGCTCGCCCTTCTATTGCAAAGCCGTTCGTAGCATGGCCTTCACCGGGAGGCAAATTGCCTACCGCGACACTTTCTACTCCAGGCAGCACAGCGACACGATCGAGCAGTTTATTTACGAAAACAATTTGCGCGGCATCACTTGCGTATTGCGCTTTGCCGAGATGAAGCTGTGCCGTCAAGAGATGTTCTGTTTGGAATCCAAGATCGCGATATCGCAGATTCCAGAAGCTCCGCAACGTGAGCCCGCCACCGCAAAGCAGCACGATGGCAAGCGCTATCTGAGTGGATGCGAGCGCGTTCAGCCAGAAGCTGTAGCGACCTATTGTGGCGAGGCTTGGTGCGACGGAGCCGGCCGAGCTAAGCAGGGCAGGCGCAAGCCCAAAAACGACAGCGCTGAGGAGAGCGCTCAACAGTGCGAATGTGAGAACACGCCCATCTAACGGAAGTCGTACGAGCCCGGGGATGCTCTGCGGGAGAAGGCGCAACAGGACTCCGCGGGTACAGACCGCCAGAAGAAGTCCCGCTGCGCAGCCCAGGACAGCGAGTAATAGACTTTCGCTCAAAAGCTGTCTTATCAGACGCGACCGAGACGCGCCGAGGGCCGAACGGATGGCCATCTCTCGCTGCCGCGTGATAGCTCTGCTTAACATCAGGTTTGACACGTTTGCGCAGCCCATGAGCAACAGGAAACCAACCGCGCACAGCAGAGCAAAAAGCGAAGCCCGCAAATTTCCTACGAACCGCGACCGCAAAGAGACGACGCTCACCGTGATCTGAACACGCGACATAAAGGAGGGCGCTGCGATGTGCGACTCGATCGTCTGCATTTGGGCACGAGCCTGCCCGAGCGTTACGCCCGGTTTCAACCGGGCAACGACATCGTGGACGATGGTGACGCCGTCGCCGCGCTTTCTTTCCACGTCTTCGTTCTTGCCCAGAGGCGTCATAACGTCAATCGAGACCGTCGAAGGAAAATTGAAGGCAGGGGGGAGCACGCCGACCACCGAATACACCCGGTCGTCAAGCGTGACTGCCTGGCCAAGGATTTCTTTCTTACCGCTGAACTTTCGCCGCCATAACTCGTACGAGATGAGAGCAACCTGATCGCGCCCTTTCCGGTCTTCCAACCTTGAGAAGTTTCGACCGAGAAATGGCTGGACCCGTAGCAGCGCCAGCAGGGTGGAGGAGGCTTTCGCCGTACGCAGTTGCAGAGGCTCGCCGATGTTGGTCAGTGTGCGCGTGAGAACGTTGAAAGCGGCCATCCCGCTGAAGACGCGGTTTTGCTCCCGCCATTCCAGAAAGTCCGGCGTCAAGGTTACCTGATCCGTGGAACTTCCCTTTAGTGTTTCGCCTACCCATACCAGACGATTCGCGTCCGGATATGGCAGAGGTTTTAGCAAAACAGCATTGATCACGCTGAAAATGGCCGTGTTCGCGCCCACTCCCAAGGCAAGAACGGAGACGGCCACGATAGTAAAACCGAATGCCTTGCGGAGCTGCCGCGCGGCGTATCTTCCGTCCTGCAGAAGCTCTTCCACCCACCGCAATCCGCGGCGTTCGCGCATGACTTCTTTCATTTGCGTCACTCCTCCAAACTGCCGCCGCGCTGCGCTCATGGCCTCTTCGGCGCTTAAGCCCTGCTTCCGATAGCGGTCAGTAAGCATTGCCAGATGCAGCTGTATTTCGCGTTCGAAATCCTCATCCGCATCTCGCTGCCAAAGAACGCCTCGGATTTTGGCGAGCATAACTCGCAACCAGACCACCACCGCTTGACCTCCGCCTCTCAGGTGCGTCATCCGACACCTTTGGATTACGCAAAGGAGTATATCACCGGGCAAGTCGAACGAACAGGTCTTGAATCGACCCAGATTTTGATGCGAAGCCGCGAAAGAACGAATGGCGGTGTGGAACTAACGCACTTCCTGGAAAATGATTTGATAACCGTCAGGGTCTTTTACGCTGAAGAGCTTGAGTCCGTAGGGCGCTACTGTCGGCGGATCGGCCTTTAGACCCCGCTGCGTAAGCTGCTTGTACGCGACCTCCACGTCAGAACAACCAAGATAGAAACAGGCGCCATGGACCGCATCTCCCGTTTCGACGGGATGCTCCGGCCGCTCGTTCGAATCATATTGTGTGTTGAGCATGATCTCGGCAGCGCCGAACCGCAGCCACATCCAGTGCGAGAACCGCCCTCCCTGGTTTCCACCTCCGGCGATGCGGACACAACCTCGAAGCCAAGCAAATCACGGTAGAACGCAAGTGCTTTGGGCATGTCAAATACGCCGATCAAGGGTGTTAGCCCGAGTAGTCTGAAGCTCATGGCAAGCCTCTTGTGCTTGTCTGAAGCGTGGCGATGTTGATTTCCTCGCCACCCGTCCCCTTCGTCCACATTTTGCCAGATGACGCCAGAATACCGCGCGACCATCGCCAGAGTTCAAGATGATGACTCAGCCAGCACCAGTTTATTTAAACAGGCAAACTGGCAAGATGTCCTTGCCAGTCTAACTGGTTTTTTGCTACGATGAAATTGCATTGCCACGGAAGACCTTCGAAATCGCCGTTGGAGACCTCATGCAGGCCGTTGGTCTCCTGGTGCGCCGCGTGCGTGCCGCCGCCGCCTCGCACGAGCTTTCTATGACCGAGTCCGCCGTCCTGAAGCGCCTGGCGAACGACGGCCCGGCCACTACCGCCGACCTGGCGCGGGCGGAGAGCATGAAACCCCAATCCATGGGAACCACTATCGCGTCGCTCGAAGAAAGGGGGCTGATCCAGCGCAAACCGCATCCCAGCGATGGCCGCCAGGTAAATATCCAGTTGAGCGCCCAAGGCGCTGCGGTGCGCAAGAGCGCCGGCGACGCCAAACGGACTTGGCTGGCGCACGCTATCGCTCAGCTCGATGAACAGGAACGGGATACGCTCTTCAAAGCGGGCGAAATCATCAAGCGGCTGGTGGAGAAGTGAACAACAACCTGTCACACGCCTGGCGAGCGCTCAGACACCGCAACTTCAAGCTCTTCTTCTACGGTCAAAGCATTTCCGTAATCGGCACCTGGATGACGCGGCTCGCAACCAGCTGGCTGGTCTATCGCTTAACCCATTCGGCGCTGCTATTGGGCATCGTCAGTTTCGCCGGCCAGATTGTTTCATTTGCGCTGGGGCCATTCGCCGGCGTCTGGGTCGAACGCCTCGATCGTCGCAAGCTGCTGATCTGGACACAAGCCGCTGCCGCCGTCCAGTCACTCGCCCTGGCTGCGCTCACGCTGGCCCATGTCATCACCCTCTGGGAAATCATCGCCCTCAGCGCTTTGCAGGGCGTGATCAATGCCTTCGACATGCCCGGCCGCCAATCCTTCCTCGTACAGATGGTCGAGGATCGCAACGATCTCAGTAACGCCATCGCCATCAACTCCTCCATGGCCAATGGCGCGCGGTTGGTCGGCCCGGCTATTGCCGGTCTGGTGATCGCAGCACTGGGAGAGGGCTGGTGTTTCCTGATCGATGGCCTCAGCTACCTGGCCGTGATCGCCTCCCTGTTGCTAATGCGCATCCGGCCGCTCGATCTCCGGCGCACTACCAGCAGCATGCTGGAACAGATGCGCGAAGGCTGGGACTATGTGCGTACCTTTCGTCCCATCCGCACCATTCTTATGCTGTTTGCGCTGATCAGCCTGATGGGGTACTCGTGGTCCGTGCTGCTGCCGGTCTTCGCCGCCCAGTTGCTGCACGGCGGCGCGGCTACCCTCGGTTGGTTAAGCGGAGCCGCCGGCATCGGCGCGCTGATCTCTGCCTTTTCTCTAGCGATCCGCAAGTCGGTCGTCGGGCTGATTAGCATGCTTCAGATCTCGTCCGCGGTACTCGGAGGAGGGCTGATTCTCTTCGGCCTGTCGCATACTTTGTGGCTGTCTCTGGTGCTGATGGTCTTCGTCGGCTTCGGCATGATCCAGTGCGCCTCTGTCAGCAACACCATCATTCAATCGCTGGTCACGGAAGACAAACGCGCCCGCGTGATGAGTTATTACACCACCGCCTTCTTCGGCGCCGCGCCCTTCGGCAGCCTGCTATCCGGCGCGCTGGCTCACCGGATAGGAGCGCCCTATACCGTCATGCTTACCGGTGCGTTCTGCCTCGCCGGCTCGCTGTGGTTCACGTTCGAGCTGCCGAGAATGAACGCGGACATGATGCCGATCTATCAGGAAATGGGTCTCGCGCCTACCGCCGACATACCCCTGATTTCCCAACAGATCGAGGCCAGCTGACTACTCTAGGCAACCCGATCCAAAAAAATCCCATGAACTGGTACGACTACCTCGCTTGCTTCTTCGCGGGCATATTTCTCGCCAATTTCGTTCCTCATTTCGTGTGCGGCGTTTCCGGCAACCGTTTCCCCACACCCTTTGCTCGCCCGCCGGGAAAAGGATTGTCCTCGCCAACGGTGAACGTTGTCTGGGCGCTGTTCAATCTGGTTGCCGGTTACCTCCTGTCGCGAACCGGCAAACTTTCCAGCGCAGACAACGCAACCATGCTTGTTTTCTTCGCAGGCATCGCTGCCGCAAGCATCCTGGGGAGCGTGCATTTTTCGAAGAAACAAGCCGGCTGACTGACATTACACCCCGCAATCCAAAGAAAACAACATGCCTCTCACCACCCTGGATACCACCCCTGCTTTAGTCGTGATCGATCTGCAAAAAGGAATCGTCGGTATGCCGGCCGCGCATCCTACCGGCCAGATCATCGGCCGGACCGCCCAGCTCGCGCGCGCTTTCCGCCAGCACGGTCTGCCGGTCGTTCTCGTCAACGTAACCGCTGCAGCTCCGGGCCGTACCGATGCCGGAAGACCCAATTCTGCGCGTCCGGCCGATTGGACCGAGCTGGTTCCTGAATTGGAGCAACATCCGGACGATCACCTGGTCAGCAAGCAACGAGTCGGCGCATTCATCGGCACATCGCTCGATGAAACACTTCGTCAGCGAGGCGTAACCCAGGTTTTTGTGACGGGTGTCGCAACCAGCATGGGCGTGGAATCGACGGTGCGTAGCGCCCACGATCATGGCTATAACGTGGTGGTTGTGGTGGACGCCATCACCGACCGCGACCCGGATGCACATCGCCACACCGTCGAGAAGGTTTTTCCACGTATGGCTGAAACGGAGACCACCGACAACGTTCTCAAACTCCTGGAAAAGATGCGATCGTGAGCTGCGGTTTTTGGATTTTAACGTTCTAAGATCATGCGTTGCGGATCGGGTTCCAACAGCCGAGCCCCCTCCTTTGCAGCTGCGGTTCAGCAGGTACCTGCACCCGTTCCAATCTAGTACTTTGCTGTCGCGCCCCCACAAACAAACTACAACTCACTTGAACTTATTAGTTCTTTGTGATACGTTCTACATCATTCGTTGTAGAGTTGCTTCATTTACGTGGAGGTTTGTATGCCCCGTTGGCTTACGCAGTCTGTTCTGTTCTCTCTCGTCTTCTTTATGGCCGCCGCCGCGAGCTTCGCGCAGCGCGACCTCGGTACCATCAATGGCACCGTCACCGATGCACAAGGCGCCGCTGTTGCCGCCGCCAAAGTCACCATTTCCAACGATGACACCGGCGTCACGTTTAACACCACTACCAACGACTCCGGCGTTTTCGCGGTTTCCAGCTTAAATCCCGGCAACTATACCGTGGTCGTCGAACTGCAAGGCTTTCAAAAGGCCCAGCAGAAAGGCATCGTAGTTGGTCCCGGTACTCCCGTGGCCGCGAACTTCGCCCTGCAGGTCGGTAATGCCAGCCAGACTATCGAGGTCACGGCGGCTGCTCCTCTGCTGCAAACCGAATCACCGGCGATTGGGCAAAACTTGAATTCAGCTCAGGTTTCCGAACTACCCTTGGGTGGCCAGCGCACCATTACCTTCCTGGCGCGCCTTTCGCCTGGCGTGCTGCCGGCGGAAAGCGGTGCGCGTGATGCTCTGGGCGGCGGGTTTTCCGCAAACGGTGTGCGCTCCACCGGTGAAAACAACTACCTCCTGAACGGTGTCGACAATAACGTCAACGTCATCGACTTCTTAAACCAAACGTCGTTTGTCATCGGCCCGTCGCCCGAGGCCGTCGGCGACGTGCAGGTGATCACCAACGGTGCCGACGCGCAATACGGACGCGCCGCCGGCGGCATCTTCGACGTCAGCATTAAATCCGGCACTAACGAAATCCACGGCGTGCTGTTTGAAGTTTTGCAGAACACTGTCCTTGACGCTAACCGCTGGGAAAACAATCTCGCCGGCAACCCGCGCAACCCCTTCAAGCAGAATCAATTCGGTCTTGCCATGGGTGGCCCCATCATCAAAAATAAGTTGTTTATGTTTGGCGACTATCAGGGCACGCGCATCGCAACCGCTGGCGGTACCATCCAGAACCTCGGCTTTGGCGGCTTTTACACCATCCCCACGCAGGCCATGCTGGGCGGGGACTTCTCCAATATTATCGGCCAAGCCATCGGCACGCAAAACGGCCAGACCATTCTCAAAAACGAAATCTTCGATCCCACCACCACTGCCTGCACCAGCGGTTGCCTTCCCGGTACGCTTACCGCGATCTCGGGTGCAACGCCCGTGTACACCCGGCAACCCTTCGCGAACAATACCATTCCGATTACCAAGATGGATCCGGCCTCGATGAAAATCGCCAGTCTGTATCCTCACCCCAATCAGGCATTTGCGGCGGGCAACTATCCGCAAAATGACTACTACACCGCGACGCCCGGCACACTCAATACCGATCAGGGTGACGGCCGGGTGGACTACCGCCTGAATGAGAAAAACAGCATTTTCGGCAGCATCAGCTGGTCCGACACCGCCAAAGCCAGTGTCCCGCCTTTCGTTGGCGCACTCGATGGCGGCAATTTCAACGGCAGCAGCGAGGTCGATCTCGGTCGTAATGGCACGTTGAGCTGGACGCATATCTTCTCGCCGGCCATTGTCAACGAAGCCCGTGTGGGCTTTTCTCGACTGGTCACCTCCCGCACCCAGGCTAATTCCGGCACGGACGAATTCGCCGCCATTGGAATTGGTGGCTACAACCCGACCGTCACCCTCAACGGAGGTCTGCCTCAGATCGGCCTCGGCCGCTACAGCCAGGTGGGAGCCAACGACTGGCTGCCGACGAAGGAATACAACAACGAATGGGATTTGATCGATAATCTTTCCCTCGTCAAAGGCAACCACTCTTACAAATTCGGCGCAGAGTTCCGCCAGTTACACTTCCCGTTCTTCCAATTCCCCTATCCCCACGGCGAAATGAACTTCTCCCGTAACGAAACCGCCTACTCCTCCACCGCCAGTAGTCTCACCGGGTCGGGCCTAAATGGCACCTACAACGGCGACACCGGCGATGAACTCGCGTCCTTCCTGCTGGGCTCCATCAACAACGGCCAGATCTCGACCACCAATTTTATTTCCTCCACCAAGCAAGCCTATGCCGGCTACTTCATGGACACTTGGAAGGTGACTGCGAAACTGACTCTTAACCTGGGCGTCCGCTATGAACTCTTCTCGCCCATCGGCGAACAATTCGCGCGTCAGTCGAATTATGTTCAGGATTCTCACACCCTCTTTATTCCCAGCGGTCCCGACCAGAACACGCCGTTGCCGCCGAACTTCTCCGCCCCGGCCACCATTAACGGCGTCCAGTTCCCGGCGTTGTTCCCGAACGTGACAGTCTCCCGTGGCAAGGTCGGTCCCTACCTGATTCCCTGGGATAAGGCGGATGTCGGCCCACGCCTCGGCTTTGCTTATAACATCGTTCCGAAAACCGTGATTCGCGGTTTCTTCGGCATCTTCTACGGCGGTGAGGAAAATCAGGGCGGCAACCCGAATCGCGGTGAATCCGCGCCGTTCAATCTTTCGCCGCAATTGAACCGGCCTTCTGGGGTAGGAACGTTCCAACCCGATCCTTTCTTTGCCAATGGCGCAGCTACCGGCGGCGTGGCGATCGGCTACCCGACCAACGTCTTCAACGGTTTTCCCGTTTCTTCGCTGCAATTCCGCAGCGTCGCGACTGACTTTCTAAACCCCATGGTGCAGGAGTGGAATTTGTCCGTCCAACAGGAACTGCCCGGGCAGATGGCTCTCGAAGTAGGCTATATCGGTAACCATTCGGCTCACCAGTTGCTGCAACCCGATCCCAACGCTTGCCCGAACGTCTTCACCACCAACTCTTCTATCACCTGCCAGTCCCTGCGAGCTCTGCCCGAAGTGGGCAGCGTCTCCGGCACGGCCACTTTCGGCGTTGGTAACTACAACGCCATGACAGCCAAACTCCAGAAGCGCATGTCTGCCGGCCTGAACTTCGTCGCCGCTTACACCTACGGCCACGCTCTAGCCAACACCGGCACTACTCTTTCGGGTTCCGGCGGTCTCTACAACATCGATCCGCTGAACTACAACAAAGCCTATACTAATGCTTCCTGGGACATCCGTCACAACTTCACACTTGGCTACAACTACGACATCCCGTTTGGGCGCGGACGCCAGTATGGAGCTAACCTGAACAAAGTCGTGCAAGTTGCCCTTGGCGGCTGGCAAGCCAACGGCATTGCGACCTTTCATACCGGTCAACCCTATACTTTGGACGCGGGCGGGTGCCAGCTAGAGTCCGGAGCCGAAGCTGGCTGCGGACCGAATCTGATCGCCGGCTCCGCCAATGCTGCGCCAGCGGGCGGACGCCGTCCCGCCGAGTGGTTTAACACCGCGAATCTTGGACCGCCCTCTCCGCTCTCCCAAGGCAATCTCGGATTGCAGACCAACTTCACGCCTCCCACCCGTACTGTCGACTTCTCGCTCTTCAAAGACTTCGACTTTACGGAGCGCTTCAAATTGCAGTTCCGGGCCGAAACCTTTAATATCGGCAACACCTCTCAGTTCAGCCAGCCCGATGCCGGCTTAGCCGACGCCAAGTTCGGCCAGATCACTGGCACCGCCGTTGGCTCCGAACGCCACATCCAGTTCAGTCTCCGCTTCCAGTTCTAACGCTTCGTAGGGTAGGCTTTAGCCTGCCATAGGGGCGACCACCAAGTCGCCCCTTTTCTCTTTTCTACGCTACGTTGTAATGTGCTCCTCCTCTTCTTTTTCATCCAACTCCAGCGCGGTCTCGAAGCCCTCCAGCAAAACCACCTCCCCGAAGCTCGCCAGATTCTCGAACAAGCCTCCCAACAAGACCCGAAGAATAGCTACATTTGGACCTCGTTAGCCCAGACATATCTAAAACTGAATCTCCCAACCGAAGCTCTCGCCGCCGCCGGTAAAGCCGAAAAGACCGGGCATGATAATCCAATTACTGCTCACGCTCTTGCCCTCTTCTATGCCGAAACTGGCAACGCCGAAAAAGCCCTAACCTTCGCCCGCGTAGCCGAAAAACAATCCCCGACACCCGCCAACCAACATCTGTTAAGCGACATCTCTTTCGCGGACGCCCAAGCCCTCATGCGTCAGCAGCAATTCGCTCAAGCCGCCGAAATACTCGAATCCGCTTTATCCGCGACCCCCCAAGACCCCCAACTGACTCTCGCATTAGGCGTCGCCCGCTACGGCCAGCGCCGCTTCGAGGAAGCACAAACCGAATTCCTGAAAGTCATAACCATTGACCCCTCCATCGAACAACCCTATGACTTTCTCGGCCGCATGCTCGACCAGGCCGGTCCGCGCCTCCCCGAAATCCAAAAGGATTACGAAGCGTGGGCTGCGCGCGAACCGGCCAATGCCCGTGCCCAACTCCTACTCGCCGAAGTCCTGCTGACCCAAAACCATCGCGACCCGCAAGCCGAACCGCTGCTAAGAAAATCGATCGCTCTCAGCGATAACAATTGGGAATCTCACTACCAGCTAGGCCTGGTACTCGCAGCGCAACATCACTACGACGAAGCTGCCACTGAATTCACGAAGAGCATCGCCCTCGCCCCCAAGGAACCCCTTCCCCACTATCATCTCGCCCAAGCCTACGACCGCCTGAACAAACCCGACCAGGCCCAAGCCGAACGAGACATCCACAAACAGCTAACCGAAAAACCTCATTAACGGTCCCCGCAAATTCGTTTTCTTCCCTGTAACCCAATACTTACCTCCCATCCAAACTTCACCCCGTTCGCCCCCGCTGCTAAATTCTGCGCGGGTAAACCATATGTCCGACCTGATCGAGCTCTTCCGCAATCCCCTCGCCTCTGTCGCACGCCACACCGGCTCGTGGCTTCGTTCCTCAAAAAGCGGCAACCCGCTGTGCTCCTCGGATGGCTTCGTTCCTCAAAAAACACAATCCGCTCTGCTTTGCCATTTGGCTTCGTTCCTCAAAAAACGCAATTCGCTCGCTTCGCCCTTGGCTTCGTTCCTCAAAAACACAATCCGGTTCGCTTTGCGCTGGCTTCGTTCCTCAAAAAAACCCATCCGCCCTGCTCCCCCCGAATGGCTTCGTTCCTCAAAAAACGCATCCGTTCGCTTCGCCCCTAGCTTCGTTCCTCCAAAAAACGCATCCGTTCGCTTCGCCCTTGGCTTCGTTCCTCAAAAAACGCAATCCGGTTCGCTTTGCCGCTGGCTTCGTTCCTCAAAAACGCAATCCGCTTCGCTTTACCCTTGGCTTCGTTCCTTACATTTGGTCCGATCTCGGTTCGAGCTGCCCGAAAGCCGTCGCCGGAGTTGTCTCCCGGTAACATCTTTAGATAACTGCCATGTCGCCGAAGCAAGTCGCTAAAATCGCGAAGGCCCTCGCCGATGAAACCCGTCTCCAGGTGTACACCGCCATTGCGGCCCAGGACGAAGTGAACTGCGGCGACATCTGCGCCATCCAAGTAGTGGGACACGCCACCGTCTCCCACCATCTCCGTGTGCTGACCGAAGCCGGCCTCATCGAAGGCCGTCGCCAGGGTCAATTCATCTTCTACCGCGCTATCCGAGACACCATGAACCACTTCAATCAGGCCCTCTCGAGTCTGGTGACAAAAGACGAACAAAAAGTTTGACTTGTAAAATCAGCCACTTACACCCAATAACGGTCCCCGCTCTGCATCCCCCGCCGCTAACTTCGTGTGCGAAAGGAACTTCATCGCACATGCACACGCCAGTCATCATCGATTTCCTCCACCGCGTCCTCGCACTCCTCCTCGGTTAGTCCGCACGTCAGGAATTACCGCGAGGTGTTCACTTCGGCGATAATTCCTTATGCGCAGCCTCCTGTTTGTTCTCACCACGGCGGCTCTCTTGGGCGAAACCGCCTATCAGAAGCCGCCTCAACGAATTCTCGACGTGCTGAACGCGCCGCCGCCGGCTACGGTGTCGGTCAGTCCCGCGCGCGATTACGCCATCTTCCTCCAGGCCACTGCCCACCCCTCGATCGCCGAACTCGCCCAGCCCATGCTACGCCTGGCCGGTCTGCGCATCGACGTGAATACCAACGGCCCGCACTTGTTGCCGCACAATATCTCCTATACCCTCGTCAATCTGCAAACGGCGGCGGAACAGCATGTCACTCTGCCGGCAGGCGAGCGCAAATTGAGCACTCCGGTATGGAGTCCCGACGGCAAGCACTTCGCTTTCACGAACACCACGGGCAGCGGTATCGATCTCTGGATTGCCACCACCGCCACCGGGGAAGCGCATGTCGTCCCGAACCTCAAAATCAACGCGGTGATCGGCGAGCCCATTGGTCAATCCGGTGGCGGTTTCGCCCGCACGCGCATTCCCGTTGACTGGCTCGCCGATAACCGCACGCTGCTCCTCCGCATGGTTCCTCCTGGACGCGGCCAGCCACCTGCCGCGTCGCCAGTTCCCCAAGGACCCGCTGTGCAGCAAAGCTCCGGCCACAGCGGTCCCGTGCGCACGTATGAAGACATGCTCAGTTCTTCGCGCGACGAAGATCTCTTCACGTACTACGCCACCGCGCAACTCGCCTCCCTCGATACGGCGACCGGCCAACTCACGCCTATCGCCATGCCCGCCATCTTCACCACGGTGAAGCCCTCACCCGATGGTCAGCACCTGCTCGTCTCCTGGATCACCCGCCCCTATTCATACCTGCATCCCTACGAAGATTTTCCGACCGAAGTACAGATTTGGGATCTTCACGGGGCGAAATTGGCCTCGATTGCGACGTTGCCTTTAGCCGACCGAGTTCCCATCGACGGTGTCCGCACCGGTCCACGCAATTGGGAATGGCTCCCCACCAAAGACGCGACCCTCACCTGGGTCGAAGCCATGGACGGCGGCAATCCTAAAGAAAAAGTGCCGCATCGCGATCGCATCCTGTCCTTCTCCGCGCCGTTCAAAAACCAGCCTGTCGAGATCACCCAAACCGAGCAGCGCTTCCGCGGCATGGATGCTCTGGCCGGAACACAGCTCGCGTTTGTCGAAGATTTCGATCGCGATAAGCGCCTGCTCCGAACCATGCAGGTCGATTTATCCGCTCCCGGCGCACCCGCCAAAATCATCTTCAGCCGCAACATCCAGGATCGCTATCACGACCCCGGCACACCCGTTCTCGAAACTCTCCCTAACGGCGCCGGCGCGATTGCGCAGCATGACGGGCAAATCTTTCTCGACAGCCTCGGCGCAACGCCCCAGGGCGACAAGCCGTTTCTCGATCGTTACGATCTGGCAACCGGCAAAGCCACTCGCCTCTTCCAATCCGCCGCTGGTTACGAACTCCCCGAAGCCGTGCTGGACAACGCCGGAACACGCATACTAACGCGCCGTGAAAGCCTCAGCAATCCACCGAATTATTTCGTTCGCACGGGCGACCGCCTGCAAGCTTTGACGCACGCTCCGGATCCGTCGCCGCAAATTCACGGCGTAACCAAGAAGCTGATCACCTACCAGCGCGAAGACGGCGTACCGCTCTCGTTCACACTTTACCTGCCGCCCGACTACAAGCCGGGCGCCAAACTTCCCGCATTACTATGGGCCTATCCGTACGAGTACAACGATGCGAGCACGGCTGGACAAGTCAGCGGCTCTACCGAGCGCTTCACCACTCTCACCGGCCATCTGCTGTTAGTTCTCCAGGGCTACGCGGTTCTCGAAAACGCCGGCATGCCCGTCATCGGCAACCCGGAAACCGTCAATAATACCTACCTGCAGCAAATCGTCATGGATGCCAAAGCCGCCATTCAAAAAGCCGCCGATCTGGGCGTGGTCGATCCCAATCGCGTCGCCGTGGGAGGCCATAGTTACGGAGCCTTCATGACCGCCAACCTGCTCGCGCACTGCACGCTATTCAGAGCCGGCATCGCCGAAAGCGGAGCCTACAACCGCACCCTCACGCCCTTCGGCTTTCAGACCGAACGCCGCACACTGTGGGAAGCGCCGGGTCTCTATATCAAGATGTCGCCGTTCATGAGCGCCAACACCATCAAGGCGCCACTCCTGCTGATACACGGTGAAGCCGACGACAACACCGGCACCTTCCCGATCAACTCCGAGCGTCTGTATCAGGCTGTTCGCGGCAACGGCGGCACGGTACGGCTGGTCATGCTGCCGCTGGAAGCTCATGCCTACGCTGCGCGTGAAACGCTTGGACACGTTTTGTGGGAAGAGCTGAACTGGCTCGACAAAAACGTTAAAACTTCCAACGAATCTGCAGCAGGAGCGTTATCAGAACCACCGCCAGCACCGTCCCGGTGATCACTACGAACCTGTAATCGCGCTCCATCACAAATGTCACGAGCGAAACGGCGACGCGCGCGATCGGCGTCAAAATCAAGATGACGGTAGCCGCAACTAGCACTGGAGTCGGATTGCTCGTGCGCCAGAACAGCGACATCAGAATGCCAAGAGCAAAGAGCACATTGCTGACCGTCATGCCCACCAGCAGCGCTTTGTAAACCGCGCCGTACAAGCGGTCTCCAGCCGTTGTCATCCCAGATTCGGCAGCGCAATCGCAAACCGCTCCAGCATGCCCTTAGCGAACATCGAGTAGCAGATATAAATCACCACCACCGAAAAAATCCATTTCAGCGTGGAACTCGGCAACCGGTTCATGATGTAGGTCCCAAACGTCGCCCCCAAAGTCGTCCCGATCGCGACCGGCGCCACAATGGCAAACTGAATCAACCCCGCTGCAAAGAACACCGCCGAACTCACCGCCGCGGTAGTCCCGATCATCAGCTTGCTCGTCCCCACCGCCACCTTCATCGGCACATTCATATAACGATTCATCGCCGACACTTTCAGCACTCCGCCGCCCACGCCCAACATGCCCGACACGACGCCGGCCAGCAGCGAGATGCCGGAGCCCGCATAGCCGCCCGTGATCACGTAGTCCACCGTCCGAGCCGCTGACTTGTCCTTATAGGTTCCGTGCAGCCCCAGGAACCGAGTCAGCGCATCTTGCCGTGCCGTCGCAAACTCACTGGTTTTGATTTTACGGTCGTCCAGGTTGCGAGTTGTAAACGTTCCGTAAGCCATGTACAACAGAACTCCGGCGAACGCAAACAGCATCACCCATTCGTGCGTGTGCAACGCCAGAAAACTGCCCATCACCGCGCCCAGCGTGGTGAACACTTCCAGAAACATCGCCAGCTTTAAATTGGTAATCCGCTGGTCCACGTATGATGAGCCGCCGGCATTCGACGTCGCAATCACCGACACGATGCTCGCCGCCACAGCGGTCTTCATCGGCAGATGAAATCCCAACACCAGCATCGGCACGATGAACATGCCGCCACCCACACCCAGTAGCGATCCGAACAACCCGGCTACCGACGCGCCTCCAGCCAGCAGGAGAAGAGCTGAATACGAAATGACCAAAGCTCATTGTCGCAACGCTTTCCTCCAAACCCGGGTCGATCATAGCTGCCCGGTCGACAGCGCGCCCGGCTTCTGTTCGTCTTACCGTTAAATTGAAGAGTTTTACCTCTCGGCCACAATATTTCAGGCGCTGATCCGTCTACCTAGGTGGATGGAAGAGGTCCTGAGCCCCGACGGAATCACCACCGACCAGAACCGGCGGATCTCGGAAACGATTGCTCGGGAGCAGTCTCGGCTGCGCCAGTTCATCGCCAAGCGTGTTCCTGATCAGGGCGATGCCGAAGATATCTTCCAGGATGTCTTCTATGAATTGGTAGATGCTTACCGGCTCATGAAGCCGGTGGAACAAGTGGGCGCGTGGCTGTTTCGGGTCGCCCGCAACAGAATTATCGATTTGTTCCGCAGTAAGCGTTCTGCCGTGCTGGGAAACGACTCGGTATCTAAAACCGCAGAGGGCGAAGCGCGTCCCTGGGAAGAGTTACTTCCGTCGCCCGATGCCGGGCCCGAAGCGGCGTACGCGCGCGGCGTGTTGTTAGAAGAACTGGACGCAGCGCTTGAAGATTTGCCTGCGGAACAGCGCGATGTTTTTGTGGCGCATGAGATAGAAGGCCAGAGTTTTAAGCAATTGAGTGAGGCGACAGGTGTTAGCGTCAACACTTTACTTTCCCGAAAACGCTATGCAGTGCTGCAATTGCAGCGTCGCCTGCAAAAGATCCATGAAGAGTTTGGAAAGGATTGAGGAGTAGGAAATGAAGCGATACCGTTTTTTGAGAGGCCTCAAGGTCGCCTTGTTCGCAACCATAGCTGTGGCAGCTCTTAGTTTTCTTGTAATGAGCCTGTGGAACGTTCTGATGCCCGGCATCTTTGCCCTGCGCACGATCAGCTTCTGGCAGGCGCTGGGACTCCTGGTGCTCAGTAAAGTCTTGTTCGGAGGTTTCCGTCCTAATACCGGAGGCGGCCAGCGCTGGCGCAGGCGCATGATGGAGCGCTGGGAACAGATGACACCCGAAGAGCGCGAGAAATTCAAGCAGGGCATGCGGCGCGGCTGTGGCCCTCGCCAGACTGTGGAAGCCCCCAACAGAGGCGCGGAAGTGGGGGCATGAGTTCCATCAACTTCGCCGCAGCCGAACTGGCCTCCGCGCTCGCGCGCGGTGTGCGCCAGTGTGTGGTGATAGGTTCTTTGGGCGGAGCGCTTAAAAGCGCACAGGCCACCGGGTCCGGCACCAAACGAAAGAGGAACTCAGCGGACTTAGCCGCATCCGGCGAGTCCGTTGTGCGCGTATTCCTTAAGAACTCGCAAGAGCAGTGCTTGCGCATGTTTGCGGTGGGTGAGGAACAGCCCTCAGATCTGGAAGCCACCTTCGTTCCGACACAGTTCGCATCCGAGGCGCTCGCTTCCGCACTTGAGAAGTCGGAGTTCGACAAGAAGAAGGCGGCGCTGTTCATCTGGCTAGGCTGCTCGGGATATCGCACACTGGACTCGGCTGTGGCTAGTCTGGCCTTCATCGCCTCGCTACCCAGAGGAAGCGGCGTAGTGTTTGATTATCTGGCAGAGCACACCTCTCTTGGATCACTCGCTCACGGCGCTCTGGATGCTCTCGCCAGCCGCATTTGTCTGGCCGGCGACGGCATCACACACTTCATTCAGCCTCAAGCCCTCACGGCCATGCTGCGCAGTCTTGGCTTTCAACAGATTGTAGATCTCACGCAGCAGGAACAACCGCTTACCGGCACACACCTCGTCAGCGCAATGGTCTGAAGCGCGTTAATGGCCCATCGCAGCCCGGCCCGGTTTGCCTCGCTTCGCCAATAGGACAATCGGTATAGCGCAGAAACTGGCAATCGAGAAGATCTGAATGATGTCGATGTACGCCAGCGAAGCCGCTTGTTGCCCCAGCATCTGCCCTACACTGCTCAGTGCTTTGTGGCTTGCGGTAACAGCGTCGAAACCACCGGTATGAAAGCGCTGCTGCATCGAATCTAGATATCTCTGATAAGGGGCTGCGCCCGAATATAAATTTCCCACCAGGTAGTTTTGATGAACTTGCTGGCGGCGCTCGAGCATGGTAGAAAACACCGAGATTCCGACGGAACTGCCCAGGTTTCGCATCAGGTTTACCAGGGCTGAGACTTGATTGTTTTCTTCCTGTGGAATGTCTGTATATGCGATCGTGTTGATCGGCACAAAGAGAAAGGCCAGACTCGCGGCCTGGTCGACCCGCCACCAGATAGCGGTCTGGAAGTCGATGCCCAAGCTAATGTGTGAAAGCTGTATCAGCGTGAGGCCGCTTAGTAGAAACCCGAATGCAATCAGGAAACGTGCGTCAACCTTATTCACCAGAAATCCCACCAAAGGTAGAAGCAATATGATTCCAAAACCCCCGGGTGTGAGCACTTCACCCGCCTTCTGCGCCGTGTAGCCGAGCAGGGTCTGCAGGAATTGCGGGATCAAAACCGTCGTCCCCAGCAGCACGGCGCCCAGCAGAAACATTAGGATGTTGCACGCTGCGAAGTTCCTGTTCCGGAACAGCCGCAGATTCACCACCGGATGGGGATGACGCAATTCCCAAAAAATGAAAACAGCCATGCCGACCGCCGCAGTCAAGGCGAACGATGTGATGAAAGGCGATCCGAACCAGTCGTCGCGCTGTCCCTTATCGAGAACCACTTGAAAGGAGCCAAGACTAATCGCTACCAGCGCGAGCCCGAGTCCGTCTACCCCAGTCTTTTCCGCCTTCTTGCGGGACCTGTCCAGCCAGGGCGGATCACTCACCATGATGCTGGAAAGCCACAGCGAGAGAACTCCGAATGGCACGTTCACGTAGAAAATCCATCGCCAGGAGTAATGATCGGTGATCCATCCGCCGAGCGTAGGTCCGATAGCGGGCGCGAGCACCACCGCCATACCGTAAATAGCGAATCCCATGCCGCGCTGCCTGGCGGGCAGAGTATCGGCCAATATCGCCTGTTCGGAAGGCCCGAGACCGCCGCCCGCCGCACCTTGCAAGACGCGGAAGAAGACCAGTAAGCCGAGCGACGGCGCGAATCCGCACAAGAAACTGCTGATGGTGAACAGCGCAACGCAGGTCATGTAGAAGCGCTTACGCCCGTAACGATCGGCCAGCCAAGCCGAGATGGGCAGGATGGCCGCGTTCGCCACCAGATAGCTGGTCAGCACCCAGGTGCTCTCATCCTGACCGGCCGATAACCCGCCCGCGATGTGCGGCAACGCCACGTTGGCAATGGAAGTGTCCATCACCTCCATAAAGGTCGCAATTGTGACTGTGAGCGCCACCAGCCACGGGTTATGCCCGGGGTGCCAGCCCTCGTCCGAAGACGCCTTCTGCTTGTCATCCGCCCGCGGAGACGTTTCGGCAACCGCGCTCATCAGCCTGGCTCCTTATGTATCAATCGACCGATTTATATTTTCTACCATGATTAAATTGAGACCTGTCACGCAGAGTACCTTGGGAGCGCCAGATGAAAATGCCAGCCAGGAACATCGAGGATAAACGCGCCGATAGAGCCGCTGCTACCAGAACTCGCATGCTGGAAGCAGCCATTGAGATTTTTGGAAGCCGTGGCTTCGACGGCACCACGACACGCATGGTTGTGGAGCGGGCAGGAACTCAGTTGACAGCTATCTCATATCACTTCACAAACAAGGAAGGGCTGTATCAGGCAGCGGCCGGGCACATCGCGCACGGCATCGGTTCGTCGTTCCGCGCACAGGTCGAGCGCACTCAGCTGCTTGTTCATTCTGGGCTACAACGCAATGAGTTGGTGAAGCTAGCAAGCCAGTTATTAGAGGCATTCGCGGAACGGCTCGTCGGGCCGGAGATCCCCGACAGTTGGTCGCGCTTCCTGAGCAGAGAAATGTCGGAGCCCACAGATTCGTTCCCGGTGCTCTTTGGCGCTATCAACCAGTTCGCAGGCTGTCTCTGCCAGATAGTCGGGAAGCTCCGCAAGAAAGCCCCAGACCACCCGGACACGGTGCTCTGCATGTTAACGCTCGTCGGACAAGTGTTGATGTTTCGGTCGAACCGCGCAGCTGCGCTTTCGTTCCTTCAGTGGAAACAATTTGGCCCTGAAGAAATGCGAACGATCAAATCAGTCATTCGCAGGAATGTGAAAGCTATTCTGGCCGACTGAGTCCTATGGAACGCGTTACCGCGCCCCATTTCGATCAATTCTCGCCGTTAATCACCACGTTCAGAGCCCCCGCCGGATCGAGCGTTCCGGTACCCCAAATCGACTGCGTGCCCCAGATAGATTGCGTACCCCAAATCGACTGAGTGCCCCAAATCGATTGATCGCCCCAAATCGATTGATTGCTGGTGATGGCCTGCGTGCCCCAGATGGATTGTGTACCCCAAATCGACTGCGTTCCCCAGATCGATTGACTAGCGCAAATTGAGTAGAAATCGCATGAGATGGTAGCGGTGCTCGCTGAACCACCGGATGCTGGTGAGAAAACTGCGATCGGAGAGTGAGCCCAGCCAACAAACGACTTTGAACTCTTCAGTGCCGCCGCTATGTCCAGATAACCTGCGCCCACCGTGAATACATCGTACTCGCTGGTAAAACTCTGCCCGGTCGTAGGATCTTGAGCCGTGCTCGATGCTGGAAAGCCTTTGAAAGCGCTCAACATCAAACGGGCTTTGACCTGGTCCGGCGACAACTTTGGTTGTTCCTGCAAAAGCAGGGCGACTGCGCCGCTGACCACCGGGGTCGCCATACTGGTCCCGCTCAACGTGAAATACGAAGTCGAGTTGTCCGACAGACTGGTTTGCTGGTAATAACTCAGCGGCACCAGGTTCTGCGGGTATTGCGATTGCAGCGCGCCGTTAGGCGACATCAAAGAAACCACCAGGTTCCCGGGCGCGACCAGATCGGGTTTGACGACGTGATCCACCTGGGTTGGCCCTTTCGAGCTATAGCTGGCGATCAGATCATCTGCTCGATCCGGCGTTCCCATGCTCTTCATCGCTCCCACGGTAATCACGTACGGATCGTTGCCCGGCGCCGTGATCGTGCCGTAACCATTGTTGCCGGCGGGGTTGTCGCGACCGCCATTGCCCGCCGCTACCACCACCACGATCCCGTTCTTCCACGCTTGTTCTACTTCCTGGCAAAGCGGATCCTGCGTATAGCTTTCGTAAACCGGCCGGCCGAGCGACAGATTGATCACGCGGATGTTGTAGCGCCCTTTTAGCTCGATCGCTTCGTCCAATGCTGCGATCACATCGCTGTCACTGCCCAAGCCGCTGCCGTCCAGAACTTGCAGGTCGATCAGATTCACGTTAGGCGCAATCCCTAGGAAGTGTCGCGTGCAGAGGGCGCATTTCGAGTCAGCGCCATTACTTCCGACAATGCCGGCCACGTGCTCGCCATGGCCGAAGGCGTCGGTGGTTTCTCCGCCCACGAAGCTTTGCCGGTAAACGATGCGGCTGCCTTTCGCACCTTGCAAGTCATCGTGTTCGGAGATGCCACTATCGATAATCGCTACTCCGATGCCGGATCCGTCCAGCCCTGAATTCCAGGCCACCGCCGCGTTCACTGCTGCGGTGGTGTTGTCCAGCAACATGTGTACCTTCCGGTCCGGCCAGATCCCGTTTACTCGCGGATCGCTTGCCAGGCTTGCCAGGCTGGCTGCCGGAACGCGATAAGCCCCGCCTCGTATTCGCAGCAGCGATGATTTTAATTGGCCTCCCAAATTCCGCACCAGCTGGTGATGACTAGCAGTGGGCGTCTCCTTAAACTGCACAATCACATCCACGTTCTGGTTGGCGCTTAGGCCGGCCCGTTGCTGCAATTCCGCGGAAACATAGGCCCGCTGTGCTCCCGCACTCGCTCCGAAACTCACTACCGCAAGCATTCCAAACAATACCTGCCGCACTCGCTTTTTGAATTGCTCCGACTGTTTACACACTGCGACTCCACCCCTGTCTTTCTCTTCATTTCGTGAAAACGATGTTTATCCGTGGCCCGGATTGAAAAGATGAGGCCCAAAGCTGAACAGCTTTAGTCTCGATGAGAAAAAACTTGACTCAATTCCGCAATTTCTCTAGATTATAGGCTATATTGGGCAAGAAATTCCAGGAATTAATTGCGCGATCGAGAAATTTATTCAAGGTCCAGCACTATTGTTGCTCCAGAACTTATTAGCCGCGAGCCGCGTACGCGCTCTCCTGGCCGCCTCGCTTTGGCTGGTTCCGCTCACTCCCTCGCTCGAGGCCAGGAACACCGGACATGATTTCCACCCCTCTCTCAAGGGCTTTCACCAGGATGTCTGGAAATCCGCCGACGGGTTGCCGCAAAATACCGTGCCGGCCATTCTGCAGTCCAGCGACGGGTACATATGGGCCGGCACCGAACTGGGTCTGGCCCGCTTCGATGGTCTTCACTTCACTGTTTTTGACAAAAGCAATACGCCTGAATTGAAGAGCAACATCGTCAATGCTCTGCTCGAAAGTCGTGACGGCGACCTCTGGATCGGTACTTTGGGCGGAGGTTTGACCCGCTATGCTCACGGCCATTTCTACACATTCACTACGCGGGATGGCCTGTCGAGTGATTCGGTGCAAGCGCTTCTCGAAGACAGCGCTGGTGATCTCTGGATAGGGACGGACGGCGGAGGTCTCAATCGATTCCACAACGGTCACTTCACTGTTTACAAGGTCTCGAACGGGCTCGCAGAAAACGAAGTGTTCGCCCTGGCCCAGCAGCCCGACGGGGCTTTATGGATTGGTACACACAATGGATTAAGCCGCTTTGCCAGAGGTAAATTCCGTACTTTTCGGTTGAGTCAGGGGCTTCCGAGTACCTATGTGCGCAGCCTCTTAACCAGTCCCGATGGCGCCTTGTGGATCGGTACCTACGGCGGGGGCCTGTGCCGTTTTGCTGGTGGTAGCTTTCGGACCTTCTCCACACACGACGGTCTCAGCAGCAACTCCGTCACCTCGCTTCGCAACGGAGCAAATCACGATATCTGGGTAGGCACTTTTGGCGGCGGTATCACACGCGTGTCCGGCAACGAGCTGACCTCTTACACGACCCGTGACGGTCTGCCCATCAACGACATCTGGTCGATCTGTCTTGATCGCGAGCGCAATCTATGGATCGGCACCGCCGGTGGCGGCATCGTCCGCCTCTACCAACAGCCCTTCACCACCTTTGACCGGCAGAGCGGCCTCTCGAACGACGTCACCCTTCCGGTTTTCCAGGATCGCGCGGGTGATATGTGGATTGGCACCAATGGCGGCGGAATTAATCGCATCCACGACGGCCAGGTCACCACCTTCACTACTCGCAACGGACTGGCCAACGATCTGATCTTCAGTATCTGCGAGGACTCAGAAGGCGCCCTTTGGATCGGTACCCGGAAGGGCCTGAGTAAGTTTAAGAACGGAAAATTCGTTACCTACACGACTCGGGATGGATTGCCCAGCGACATCGTAATCGCGAGCTTGGCCGGGCACGACGGTTCCGTCTGGCTGGGCACTCGGGCCGGCCTGAGCCTCTGGAAGAACCACCGTTTCACGACCTTTACCAGCCAGGACGGCCTTTCGAGCAACGTGGTGCAAGCCATCTTCGAAGATAGCCGGCAGCGTCTTTGGCTCGGTACTTCCAGCGGTGGCTTGAATCTCTTCGATCACGGCCACTTCAAAGTCTTCAACGCGCAGTCCGGTTTGTCGAACAACGCCGTGCTTTCGATGCACGAGAGCCGCGACGGAGCACTCTGGATCGGTACCGACGGCGGCGGGCTGAATCGATTCGAAGGCGGTAAGTTCTCGGTCTTTACCGCTCGTGATGGTTTGCTCGATGACGCCGTCTTCCGCATTCTCGAGGACAACTCGGGCCATCTCTGGATGAGCAGCAACAAAGGAGTGTTTCGGGTAAGCCTGGCGGACCTGGCTCGTTTCGCCCAGAAGAAAATCGCCCGCATTCCAACGGTCTCTTACGGGCTCGCTGACGGCATGAAGACTCACGAATGCAACGGAGGCTTTCAGCCGGCTGGCTGGAAATCGCGCGACGGCCGTCTCTGGTTTCCCACCATGCAGGGCGTGGTCGCCGTTGATCCGCGCAAGGTTAGCGCGCGCGCGACTAACCAGCCAACCATTATCGAGCAGGTCTTACTCAACGATCGGGAGGTCGATCGAGATGCCAGCGTGCGGGTGCCGCCGGGCGTCGGCAAACTCGAATTTCATTACGGCGCGCCGAACTTCCGAGCGGCGAATCAGATCCGCTTTAAGTACAGATTGCGCGGCTTCGATACGACCTGGGTGGAAGCGGGCCAGCGGCGCGTGGCCTACTACACGAACATTCCGCCCGGTCCCTATACTTTTGAAGTGGTGGCCAGCAACGCGGACGGCACCTGGAGCCACTCCGCCGCAAGCCTCAGCTTCGCCCTGCAACCGCACTTTTATCAAACCCTGTTCTTCTATGGCTTGTGCACCATGGCCTTCATCGCTTTGGTGTTTGGCGCGCATCTCGCCCACGTCCGCCAGTTGCGCGCCCGTGAAAAAGCGTTAGCGCGGCATGTCGACGAACGAACCGCGGCACTGCGCAAAGAAATTTTAGAGCGCGAAAAGGCGGAGCACGAATCCATGCGCGCCAAAGACGCCGCCGAGCGCGCCAGTCGCGTAAAGAGTGAATTCCTCGCCAATATGAGCCACGAAATCCGCACTCCGATGAACGGCATTGTCGGGATGACCAGTCTCGCCCTGCAAACTCCTTTGACCGGACAACAGCAACAGTACCTGGAGATCATCAGGGAGTCGGCGGATTGCCTGCTCACCGTAATCGACGATATTCTCGACTTTTCGAAAGTGGAGGCCGGCAAAATGACTCTCGACCCGATCGATTTCGACTTTCGCGACAGCGTTGCCTCAGCTGTCAAATCCCTAGCTTTTCGCGCCGAACAAAACTCGATCCGGCTCTCGTTGGATATCGATCCCGCCATTCCACGGTTGGTGCACGCCGATCCGGTTCGTCTGCGCCAGGTGCTCCTGAACCTTCTCGGTAACGCCATTAAGTTCACCAAAAATGGCGCAGTCGATCTTAAGGTTGTCTGCGACTCGGCTGACTCGTTGTGCGCTCGCTTGCATTTCGTTGTCACCGATACCGGCATTGGCATTGCCCACGAAAAGCTCACGTCAATCTTTGAAGCCTTCTCGCAAGCTGACTCATCGACCACGAGAAGATTTGGCGGCACCGGCCTCGGCCTCGCCATCTGCCATCGCCTGGTGTCGCTCATGGGGGGATCCATTTGGGCGGAAAGCGAATTGCAGCGCGGCAGCCAGTTCCACTTCACCAGCGAGGTTGGCGTAGTGGGCGTCTCGTCGAATCATGAACAGGCGGACGACGAGGCTAGCAAACAGGAGCAGTCGCTCGTGGCGCTGGCGCAAGCGGCCAACCAGCACCTGCGCGTGCTCGTCGCTGAAGATAATCCTGCCAATCGCATGGTGGCCCGTCTCACGCTCGAACATGCCGGTTTCTTAGTCTTCGAAGCCGAGAATGGACGCGAGGCCGTAGACGCCGCGAGCACACAGCACTTCGACATCATCCTGATGGATTGCCGGATGCCGGTGATGGACGGCTACGTTGCCACCCGCCACATCCGAAAGCTAACCGGCGCGGCTGGCCGGGTGCCAATCATTGCGTTGAGTGCGAGCGCCTTCCAGGAAGATCGCGAACGCGCCGAAGAGGCAGGTATGGACGATTTCGTTCCCAAACCCTTTCATGACCAGGATCTGCTTTCGAAATGTCTCAGCTGGGCGGAGTCCTCGTCTCGTCCTCCGGGTTCAACTGGTGCCGCCACTGTGGTGGAGAGTCCATCGAAGAACGGATCGACGCCAAGTTACTCACCGGAGTTCTTGCGCAGTATGTTCGAAATCTTCCTGGAAACTGTGCCCCCGGTAGTCGACTCACTCAAGACCGCTATTCAGCAGAACGATTGGACCGCCGCCAAGAGTTCGGCCCACTGGTTGCGTGGTGGCGCGCTGCGCCTCATCGATCCCGGCTTGCAGGAGCAGTTGCAGCATTTAGAGGAATTATGTGACGGTCCAGACCCAAGCTTCCCAGGCGAAAAGCTAACGCTGCTCGATAATCAATTTCAAGCTGCGTACCGCACAGCGGAGTCGCGCCTGGCGAAGTTCCAGAGCACGGCGACGTCTACCAGCGTGGTCTAACGAGTCGTTTCAGCTTGGACTTGTTGTGTCTGCGCCCGCTGGGAGCGGCAGATATAATCACGGTCCATGGTAAAGGTAATCACGTTATTGATGACCCTCGTGTGTGCGCACGTTTTTGCTCAGAACAACATTCCCAACTTAAGGCCTCGCGCTTCGACTTTAGGATTGAAGGTGGGGATCTTGCCGGTGGGACCCCTCAATGGGATCACCGATGTTGCTGGCGTTACGATCGGACAAACAACGATCATTCGCGGTAACAAGATTAGAACTGGCGTGACCGCCGTCTTGCCGCATTCCGGTAATCTGTATCGCGAAAGAGTGCCGGGCGCGGTTTTTGTAGGGAACGGCTTCGGAAAGCTGACCGGTTCGTCTCAGGTCGACGAGATGGGCGAGATCGAAGCGCCTATCCTGCTCACCTCCACCACGAGCGTGCCCCGCGTGGCCGACGCGCTCACCAGCTATATACTTGCGTTGCCTGGCAACGAGGATGTCCTTTCCGTGAATCCAGTTGTCGGCGAGACCAATGACGGGTTCCTGAGCGACATTCGTGGACGTCACATCACTGCCGGCGATGTGTCCGCCGCCATTAAGAATGCCAAAGACGGTCCGGTAGAAGAAGGCGCTGTCGGGGCGGGCACGGGCACAGTGGTGTTCGGTTGGAAGGGCGGCATCGGAACGTCGTCACGCCGTCTGCCTCCTAATCTCGGAGGGTACACCATCGGCGTACTTGTCCAGACGAACTTCGGCGGCGTGCTGACCATCGCGGGCGCGCCTGTCGGTCTGGAGCTTGGCCAGTATTACCTCCGCCAGGAACTTCAACAGACGGGCAGCGGGATGGATCATGGGAATGGATCTTGCATGATCGTGGTCGCAACTGATGCACCTATGGATGCTCGCAATCTGAAACGGCTCGCGGCACGGGCGCTACTCGGCGTGGCTCGTACGGGCAGTGCGGCGTCGAACGGCAGCGGTGATTATGCGATCGCATTCTCAACGGCAGCGCAGGTACGCATTCACGCCTCAGACAAATCAATCACCCGCCACGTCGAGGTGGTTACCAACGATGCGATGTCACCACTGTTTCTGGCTGCAATCGAGGCCACCGAGGAAGCGGTTTACAACTCGATGTTTCGAGCAAACACGACAAGCGGAAATGGGCATACCGTGAACGCACTCCCAATTGACCAAACGGTTCAGATACTCAGAAAATACAAGGTAATTAAGTGACGGCTGTTCGGTTGGCAGCTTGACTAGATTGGATTATGGCGGTCCAGAAATTTTCGAAATGATGAATCCAGTTCGCTGTCCTCGACAAACTGCGAAACAATAAGATGCCGGCGTGCTCGTTCCTGTTCAAGCCGCTGCTCTCCAGACTCAGTGAGGGAATAGGTTATTTCGAGGCTGGTCCGCTGCAGCTTAAGCCATCCCTCACGCTGCAATCTCTCCAATGTGCTAGTCACTGAGTTGAGACTTCCCATTCCCTTTCGGTCGGCACTCAAAAGCAAAAGCGCTTCTGCCCACTTGACGCGCTGCTGAATCTCCGACAACGATCATGGGCCATCGCTGAATCCGCTGAGGATGAAAAAATCACGCACGCCCTCCAAGTCGCCGGCGTTGAATTCGGCCATACGATCATTATCGAATTTCTGTCGTATGTACAGTAAACGGGTGTCTGTGTTCGCCCGAACTGGTGGACTTCATTACGGCGTTTCGACCCTAGTGTTGCTTTTGCCGGGAACGGCTTTGGCAAGTTCGCAGGAGTGGAAAGATCCGTCACGGCACGTAGAACGATTCATCGAAACGGAGCCTGGAGTCAAACTGGAAGTGCTTGACTGGGGCGGTACCGGGACGCCGATCTTATTACTGGCCGGACACGGCGACACGGGCCATGTTTTCGACGACTTTGCGCCTGGCCTCACAAGTAACTTTCACGTTCTCGCCATTTCGCGGCGCGATTTCGGCGCTTCCAGTCAACCGCGCAAGGGTATGGTCTCCAAACGATGGTGCGAGACATCTCGCGAGTGACGCAGGCATTGAAACTCGAACGATTTAACCTGGTGGGCCACTCGATAGCTGGGGATGAGATCTCGCGATTTGCGCTGACGTATCCAGACCGCGTAAGCAAGCTGGTTTATCTGGAAGCTGCCTATGATCGCGTCGAAGCGCAGCGGCTGGAATCCAGATTTCCGAAAATTCCACCATCATCATCTGACGGCCATGAATCCGGTTCGCCCGACGAGATTCGCAGCCGCATAGCACGAACAGAGATCCTGATGCCGGAATCGGAAATCCGAGCCACCAGAGTCTTCGGGGCTGATGGAAAATATGTTCGAGCTGTCACACCGGATGGCATAGTCCATGCTGTGGCTGCGATGGTGGAGCGTCCAGATTACAGATCGATCCGCGCGCCCAATCCTCGCTGTATACGCGGTTTACAAAACTCCCGCCCAGCTCATTCCGCGTTACAACATCGCCGATTCGGAGACCCGACAGGCGTTCGACCAGGTATTCGCCATGTGGCAGCCATTTGCAAAAAGCCAACGTGAACTTTTTCGCCAAAGCGCGCCGCTTGCCCGAGTAGTTGAGATCGAAGGCGCCAGTCACTACATCTTCATCTCTAATCGGGAAGAAAGTCCTGCACGAGATGCGAGCATTCCTTCAACGCCCTTCGCCGTGAAGATAGCAACCCAGTTGAACTACTGCGACCGCGTCACGCGCAGGTTGGCAAAAGACCCGCCCGATCCCTCGCCAACCCAAAGGCCGAGAGATCCGTGAGCACGGTCGCTGAGTTCTTTCACAACCAGGCAGGGTGTTGTTTCACCATTTACGAAGATGCTCACTTTGGGCCGCTCGACAACGATACGGGCGTGGAACCATTGATCGCCATCGGGCTCAGGAACTATCGCCCGTTCGTACTCGCCGGGATGTTGTGAACGAAGAATTTCCCAGCCCCACTTGGGATGAGAAACATATTGCACAGCATGGCTGTGGCGCTCCGGGTTTCGTGCGCGAAAGTTGAATGGCCGGAAGTACACCGCATCGTGCGTTTCCGCATCCACCACGCGAAAGGCGATACCGACAAAGCTCCCCGCCACAGGCTGGCTGCGTCCCAGAATGTCAATCTCGATGGCTCCGTTTGCGAAGTCATAGCCGTCGAGCCAGACCAACCCCATTCCTGGCCCCTCGTTGAGCCGCAGCGCGCGTTTTCCCTTGACTTCCACAACCGAGGTGGTGCGATTGGCAATCTTCCATCGCGGATCTTTACCAACAGCTGTCAGATCCAGCCGGTCGAAAGCAAGCACAGGCCGCGATGCCGCGCCACCAGACGAAAGAGGAACTTCAGCGGACTTGGGTGCGGGTCGCGAGTCCGTTGTGCGCGCGAGTTCCTTAGACGACTGCGCGCCTGCCACCGCCGCGAGACAAGCAAGGACTGTAATCAGACACACTGCGCGAGGTAGGTTTCGATCCATCAACGTAAACCGCTCAATACAGAATCTGCAGGTTGTCCAGATTCAGATAATTGGAACTGCCGGAAGACGAGTCATAGAAGACCGTAATACTGTTGCTGCCTTCCTGCAGATTGGCGTTCATGGAAACAAAGCTCCAGTTGGTCCAGGTGTTCGTGTTGGGAAAAGTCAGGTTTGTGTTCACCGGGATGCCGTTGATGAAGACCTCCCGGCTGGCATTGCCGGCTGCGGCAGCGTAATGAAAAATCAGCTGGACCGCGCCAGGGTTTTTTACTTCGACATCGAAGGTGACATATTGGCCGTCAGTATTCCAGCAGCAGCGATAGCCGGTACCCGTGAAGCCGCTGTTGCTGCTCTCAGTCCCGACATCGCTGGCCGCATCTTCGGCTTCGTAGCGGGCAAAGGAAACGCCTGCCAGCGCAACATCGAGGCTGGAAAGCGTCACGGTACCGCGATTATTGTTATCCGCCACGCGCGAAACAGTGATGTTATTTTGTCCAGCAACAAGACTAATGTCGAGATTGGCTGTGCTGCCCGCAAAACTGAAATCGGTATTAACAGGAACCGAATTTACCAGCACGGTGCGGGTGGCGCCAGCACTGGCTGCACTGGAGTGAAAAGTCAACCGGTAGGTGCCGCTGCTTTGCGCAAACACGCTAAACGCCGAGCTGCCCGGAGCATTAACCGGAACATATGTGGCCGCCGGAATAACTGCGTTTAAGACGTCCTGTGCCACACTTTGCCGTGATCCGTCGGCCGTATCGAAGGGACCGGCCCAGTGAAGGCCAAACTGATTCGCACTATTGCGATCGTTGGCCCAAATCGAATTGGCATTGTTCACCAGGAAATTGCGCCAGGCGGCATGCTGGTCGGTTGCGAAGAGATACGAAAGATTTTTCGCGAATATGCCCTTGAACTGCGTGCCATCGTTGCCGCATCCTGTCGCTTCGCACGATTCCACCAGGATTCCATTGGCATTCACTAGGCTGGGGCTACTTGTGGCTGCCCCTGCGATTGTTTCGGCTTCGCTCAATAGCGATGGGTCGTTGATCGCTTTGTAAAGATCAGTGAGGCCGCCGAGAATCACGCCCTGGTTGTACGACCAGGTGGTTTGCCCGTTGTTCTGACAAGAGGAAGTGAGTCCGTCGTTAATCAAATTACTCGAGTTAATCATGCCACTCGAGGCAAACCACTGCCATTCGCGCTGCGCCCAATCGAGGAAGCTGCCCGGTCCCCCATCGCCTGCCGTCCGGTTATGCAGCCGCGCGGCAACAGTCAGAAAAAGCTCATTCGCAATGGCGTTTTTGTAATTGCGGTCTTTTGACCACCAAATACCGCCGTTGCAAGTGGACGAATCCCAAGCACCCTTCATGTCGGTAAAGATGATCTTGGCTTCGTTCAGGTAATCGCTGTTCCCGGTCAGGTCATAGGCTTTGATCCAGGTGAGCGCCCACCAGCCTTCGTCATCGTAATAGTTGTCCAGGAAGTTTTGCGAACGATTGTCGTTGAACGTGGTGGTGATGTCTTGCGTGTAGAGCGTGTTGCCGCTGCGGGCGGCATAATCGATCGAGGTTTCGAGCGCATTCGCATCCTGCCACCAGCCGGCCGGCGTGCTAAACAGACCTGTCGAGGAGTTGTAGAAGTTCTGGAGCGCCTGCATACCTGCATCGGCGCGAGTAATTTGACTCGCTGGGCTCATGGCAGCAACGGCCGATAGACCAGCCAGGATCGAAACCGAACGGCAAAAATACTCTCTGAATGCGCAACGTGGCTGCTTCATAGCCGCTACCTTATCAAATTTTGCGCCGTGACATAATATGACTGCAGTCAACTGTGACCATAGTCATAATGATAAATAGTCTCTCCCGGCGCGAACGCAAAAAATCGGAGACCAGGAATCGTATTGTCTCTGCCGGGATCCGGCTCTTCTCACAACGAACCGTAGAAGGAGCAACCGTCGATGAAATCGCTTCGGCCGCCGACGTTGGAAAAGGGACTATCTACAACTACTTTCAAAGCAAGGAGGAAATCGTGGTGGCCTTCCTTTTGTCGATCGAGCGAAAGGTCCAGAAGCGCGTTCCTATCTACGCTGCTGCGCCGGGTCCCATTGAGGACCTGCTGGCATCCTTCCTCCGTTATCAGCTCAAACTAAAAAGCCCTCATCACCAGTTTGTGCGTGTTTTCTTCTCGCACATGTTTTCGAGCGGCAGTTCTTCCTCTGCCTGGCTGCAACAACTACAAGAGGCCATCGATCCCCCGCTTGAATACCTGTTTTCTACTCTGCAGAGCCGTGAACTCGTTCGATCGGATATCCCTGTCAGCGACTTGATCCAATTGTTCAAAATGCTCCACGTGGGGCTAATGACCGTTTGGGTCATGGAAGGACCGCCGTGGAAAGGAACACAGCATCTGTTAAAGCAACAGATGAAAGCTTTCTGTCAGGGCATCGAGGTCAAGTCCCGATGAGCATCACATGGAAAATTCTGGCCACCTGGCTACTTCTGGTAATGCTCACCGCCTCGCATTCCGGCTTCTCCTGGAACACGGCCGTATCCAGCGCACTCACCATCGGTGTCCTGGCTTGTGTGATTTACGTCAGCGCTGCAAGCAACTGGTTTCTTGTCTGGATGATCTTCGTGCTTTACTTCGGCATCAGTTGGGTGAACACGCTGATTGAGGCCCTGGTGTTCCACGTTCTGCCGCCTTTGATTGCCTTTCAATCAGGGACCCTAGGATTGACCACGGCTTTTACAATCAGCGTTGCCCTGTGTTTCTCGATGGGCGGCATGCGCCCGCCAGACATATCTAAAACCGCAGCCCCGAAAGGTTTGGTTTGGAAAGTTGCCGCGGGAGCCTGCCTTTACTTTGTTCTCTACATTGTCGCCGGCATGACTGTCCATCCTTTCATCAAAGCGTTTTACGGCAATCGCTGGCTCCCGTCTCTTGGGCAGCTCTTCGGCATTCAGTTCGTCCGGGGAATGCTGTACGTAGCTTTTGCGCTCCCTTTTCTTCGAACTATGTCCGGCCGCCGCACCATAGCCGGCGTAATGCTCGGGGCATCGTATTCAGTGCTCGGGGGCCTAGCCCCGCTCCTGCTTTCCAATGCCTATATGCCGGTCTCGGTAAGACTCGCGCACTCGTTCGAAGTAGGTATTTCCAACTTCATTTTCGGATTTCTCGTCGCTTGCCTCCTTGTCTCGCGACGAAACAATGCAAGAGTTGTCACCCCGGCTATACGCGCAGATCAATGATTGTTCTCCATCAACACTCGAAGAGCAGGAGTGTCGGACACCATAGCTCTTAGTCGAACGTCTGTACAAGACACTTCGGTTTTCTGCTATATTGTGGCAATCTCCTATGGACCTCCTGCAAGGAACATTGGATCTGCTAATTCTCAGGGCCTTGGAGCTTGCGCCCATGCACGGCGTTGGCATTGCCGATCGCATAGAGCAGGTGACCCACGGAATGTTTGTCGTAAAGCCCGGATCGCTTTTCCCCGCTCTGCGCCGGCTGGAGCAGAAAGGATGGATCACGGGGCACTGGGCACAGTCTGACCATAACCGGCGCGCCCGATATTACACGCTCACGCGTGCCGGCCACTCCCAATTAGCGGAAGAGAAGCGTAACTGGTATCGCATGACCTCAGCTATGAACTGGATGCTGGAGTCGGAAGGGTGATCGCCGTTCATGCTTAGAAAGGCTTTTACTTATCTCACGTATTTTTTCGACTATCTTTTTCATCGCCGTGAAGTTGAACACAACCTCGACGAAGAGCTCAGATCCAGCTTCGAGATGCTGGTTGACCGGCGTGTCTCACAAGGAATCTCTCCAGCCGAAGCGCGCCGCCTCACGCAGCTAGACTTCGAGGGTTTGGAACAAACAAAAGAGAGCGTCCGTGACCGCATGACGGGCGCCGTATTTGACAGCTTCGTTCGCGACACTCGCTACGCCTGGCAAAACATGCGACGACAGAGGTCATTTGCGTTCTTTTCCGTGCTGATGCTGGCTCTGGGGATCGGATCCACCACGGCGATCTTCAGTATCTTTTACGCTATGCTTTTGCACCCGCTCCCGTACTCTAGGCCGGAGCAACTCGCCGTGATCTGGGCCAATTTTCGTTCGGCCGGCACGGCGCGTGCGCCGGTCTCCGGGGCGATTGTGCGGGAAATCCAGAATCACAACCGCTCGTTTTCGGGAGTCGCAGGCATCTGGACACTAACGCGCACCATCCGCGGCGACATACCGGAGCAGGTGAAAGCCGCCATGGTCACGGTCAATTTTTTTGATGTGCTTGGTGTGCGAGCGCAGCGCGGGCACACTTTCGCGAAGTCCGAAGAAGGCGCTCCCACTGTTCTTCTGGCGAACAGTCTATTCCAGCGACGCTTCGCCGGGAATTGGAAACTCCTGGGAAAAAGCCTGTCGTTCCAAGACGATTCGAAGACGCTGGCGGGCGTCCTTCCTGCAAACTTCCTGCTTCATTTTGCGCCGGATGCCAATGTGCCGCCCGATATCCAGGTCTTCGATGCATTTCCAGCCGGTGTCTACGGTGGTCGCGATCAGTACTTCATCCGCTTAGTCGGACGTCTCAAGCCCGGAGTTTCGATGGCTGAAGCGCAACGCGATGTTAATCGATTGGCAAAGGACATTCGTGGCAAGTACGCCGAATACAATCGCGACAATCTTCAGTTCAGGATTACCGGTATGCAGGCCGACGCGGTTCGGGATGTAAGACCAGCGCTCGATGCTCTGTTCGCAGGCGCAGCGTTGGTTTTGCTAATCTGCTGTGTCAACGTGGCTGGTTTACTCGTGGCGCGAGCGAACAACCGGCAAAGAGAGATGGCTCTCCGGCTGGCTTTGGGCGCTTCGCAGGGCCGCCTTCTGCGCCAGTTATTCGTTGAAGGTCTCCTGCTCTGCGTATTTGGTGGCTTTTTAGGACTTGCTTTCGGCTGGGCTGGCTTTCGCGGACTGGTAGCGATCCGGCCCGAGCGCCTCTCTCGCTTGGACGACGCAACGTTGAGCTGGCCTGTGCTCGCTTTTGCGGCCCTATCCTGTTTGTCGGCCGCCATGCTCTTCGGACTCGCTCCAGCGCTAGAGAGCTTTCGGCTGGATCTCGTCGCCACTTTGCGCGCGCACAGCCGAAGTTGGTTCAGGCGTCTCCATCGCCGCTCCGGCAATGCGCTCGTCATCGGCGAAGTGGCTTTGGCATTTATTCTCGTAACCGCCGCGGCGCTAACCGCGCGAACGCTCCTTCATCTCCTCCAAGTGCGTCCTGGCTTCGAGCCAAAAAACCTGCTAGCGTTTCAGGTCGGAGGAATGAAGGTGAACGAGGTCGCCGGGTGGGAGTTGCGTCTGGCTGAGCTTCCCGGAGTCGAGCGCAGCGGCGCCATTTCGCACCTGCCTCTCGATACTGATATTCCGAACTGGTACAGCCCCTATCAACCGGAATCGCCGGGGGTAATTTCCGGAGCAACCTTCATCTCCGACCTCCGCTGCGTGACCCCTGATTACTTTTCCGCCATGGGAGCGCATCTCCTCGCGGGCCGTTACTTCAATGAGCAGGATCGCGCTAATTCGGAGCAGGTCGTCATCGTGGACGATTTGCTCGCTCGCACTACTTGGCCTGGCGAGTCCGCCCTTGGAAAAAAGCTACGAGCCGAGCATGTGACCGAAAATGGATTCAGACCAATCCCCAGCATCGACCACTCGCTGACCAAAACGGTGCGCGGCGAAATCTACCTGCCGTACGAACAGAGTCCCCGAAGCCCCCTTACTTTTGTATTGCGCACGAGCGTCCCGCCACTTTCTCTGGTACCGGCGATTCGCCGGATGCTGCACAACACAAACAAATTTGCCGCCATGGCAAAGATACGGCCGATGAGCGAGTATGTAGCGCGCGAGATTTCCCCTTCGAGCTTCACCGCTGTGCTGGCGGCGGTTTTCGCCGGCTTGACACTCCTGCTGGCGATGACCGGCATTTACGGCGTGCTGAATTATCAGATTTCGCAGCGCATGCCCGAAATAGGTATGCGGATGGCGTTGGGGGCCAGCCCGCGCGAGATAGTCCAGCTACTATTTCACGAGAGCCTGGCGCTGCTCACGATCGGATTAGGGTTAGGCATTGCCGGCGCGTTGCTAGTAGCGCGATGGTTGGCGTCCTTTCTGTACGGCGTCTCACCGCAAGATCCAGTGAGTTTTGGGCTGGCGCTGCTAGTCCTTCCGGCGGCGGTCTTTCTCGGTTCGTTACATCCAGCAGTGCGGGCGGCGCGCGTAAATCCCGCCGAGATGATTCGTGCAGAATAGATCGATTCTTGTCAAGGGAAAGGCGAGCGTAATGTATTCGCGAAAACTATGTATATTCGTATTCACATTTTGCTGTACAAGCTTATTTGCTTTCGCCCAAGCAAAACCACAAACTGAATCAGCCAAGCGGAGCCCCGAGCAGATCAAGGCGCTGTACACAGCCCACAAGTCAGACTTCGATTACCTACTCGGAGATTGGCAATTCACCTCTGAAAGCCAGGAATACGGAAAATTCGGCGGCCGGTGGAGCGCGGTACGCCTGGAAACCGGCCAGATTCTCGATGAGTACCGCGTAATCGGCGACGATGGCAACACGATATATATAACTTCGACCATTCGGGCGTATAATTCAGCGGCCGATCGCTGGGAGTTGATCGGGATGAGCTCTGGCAGCGGCTTACAGGATTTCGGCACCGGCCAGCGCGTCAATGGCGAAATCCACATTGAGCAGAAATTCGTAATCGCCGACGGCAAATACATAACTCTGCGAATCAGATACTACAACATTCAACCCGACCGTTTTTCGTGGACTGCGGATCGTTCTAACGACGGTGGCCGAAGCTGGGTCAAGGACTTTCAGCACATCGAGGCGCACCGGACTGGTCCGTCGCGCTCTTTAGGTCCGCTGACGCCCGCGACGAAGCAGTAATGAGAAGAAGGAAACGGTCGGCGTGCAAAGGACGTTAGATCTCAAATGGCAAACAGCCTTCTGAGCCCTGCCATTTGTATTCCCGGCGCTCGTTACCATCGCGCCAGACTTCAGGTGTGGAATCCCGAAACCAGTTCTGCGGTACGACGTGCGATGCGTCGCTCGCCGCTCGCGTAAACGCCTCTTCGATGGCGGCCCGCTGCTCGGCCCCAGTGGCGGCGGGGTCGGGGGAAATAAATAATGCGGTGCCGCTTCTGGCGAGCAAATCGAGCCATTGCCGGTTCAAATCCCACGGAATGCGCGCCGTGATACCGACGCAATCGGGATCGACAGCAAAGAAGGTATTGTGTTGTGGCAAGCGATAGGCGAGAGTATTGACCCCCATGCGGCGGGTCCGTTCCCAATCTTTGCCGCTGGTATCGTCGCCGGTGCGCTGGGCTTCAAATAGACCAGCGCCGAGGTGGCCGATCGTGTTGCACCCGATGAGCAGCGTATTTTCGCCCGCGGCCGCGCGGAGGGCGCTATACAGGTCGCGAATCACTTCGGCATTGGTGCGGGTCCGGTCGTGCAAACTCCATCCAGGGGACGTAGGCTCGGCTCCCATTTCCCTGCCCCACTTGCCGAGCAGATCGTAGGTTGAGAAGTCATGCTTCACGAGCTCGTAGCCCCAAGCGACGGGGCGCTTCATTTTGTCCGTTACGATGGCGAGCGCTTCCGGGATGGTTGGATCGAAGGCGCGTTCTTTGGCGCGCCCGGATAATTTGCCGAACCGTTGGGCGGGCAACAGGAGATTCTCGGGAGCCTTCGCAAGAGCTTCGAGCGGGCGTATCCAAAGACCGGGACGCACTTGCCGCTCTTTCATTTGCCGCGCTAGTTCGGCCATGCTGGGGAACGTTTTCGAGCCGTCTTCCCAGCCCATGTCGATCACCGTGAACGGGCGAACCGTTTTGGATTTGGCCAGCCGGGTTACGAGTTCGGCGTCGCGGAGAGTCTGCTTCGCGCTGTTCTTGCCATAAGCGTAATACCAGTCGTTGCTGCCGTAGATCGGGGCGCTCGCCAACCGCGGATGGGGGCACATCATCTTGCAAAAGGCACTAGCGGCGGCAACTGGTTCTTCGCCAGCGTGCCCTTCTCGCGTTACTACGGTGGCGGCGGCGAGTTCGCGTTGACCCAGTCGCACGCCCGAGCCGCCATTGCTCACATCGAGCCACAGCGAAACGCCTTGCGCGTCCAGTTGCCAGAAACACAACGCACCCGCACCTGTTTTTGCACCATACCCGTGCAGCGCGCCGCCGTCCGAAGCCAGAAAATACCAGGGCATCACGCGCTCCGGCACAATCGATCGCCATCCCAGATCGCCATAACTGCGCTCCCAGGCATCGCCTAACAGCAGCGGATTTCCCGGGACGGCTTGTTGCCAGCGCAGGTGAATACGCACGAGATTGATGCCGGACGCCGATACCGAGACTGGCATTTCGGCTCCGGCCGGTTTGGTTTGAATTTCAATTCCCGAGGCGCTCCATCGTGAACCGGCGCGAGTCAGCCTGACGAGCCCTTTTTCGCCGTAGGCCGCGGCGTAATCAGGCACTCGCAATAGATTCAGAAAGCCAGATGATTGACGGCGGGGTTCTACCTGTCCGGCGTAAGCCAGAGAACCCAAAGTCAATGCTTGCGCGAAAATCGAACGGCGGCTGGTCATGGCAACGACTCCTATAATAAAAGCAGCCCCCAATGCCGATAGGAAATCATCCAATTAGCGGTCGATGAACGAAACTAAAGCGCAAAAAGTTGAACGGCTAAAGGTCGAGAAAAATCCTTGGGAGGCACTGGAAGAAATACGTTCCTTTGCCCGCGCAGGACGTGAGAGCGTGCTTCCGGAATGGGCCGGCCTCTATTTCAAATGGTGGGGAATTTACACGCAAGGCGACGGCTTGGGCGCATTGGGCGGCAAGGGCGGCGAGGGTAAAGCCACCGAACACTTCATGCTGCGCATTGGGCTGCCGAACGGCGCAGTGAACTCAACGCAGTTGCGAGCGATCGCCGGAATCAGCCGCAAACATGGGCGCAATCTGGCTGATATTACGGTGCGCCAGAATATTCAGCTGCACTGGCTGCCGATTGAATCCATTCCCGAGATTATCGATAGGTTGAATGCTGTGGGGCTTTCACCGAAAGGCGCTTGCGGCGATGTCGTGCGAAACGTGACGGGTTGTCCGCTGGCGGGGGTTGCGCACGATGAGTGGCTTGACGCCTCGCCTATTGCCATTGCTGTCTCGCAATTACTAGCCGGTAATCCGGACTTTTACAATCTGCCGCGTAAGTTCAAAATTTCGGTGACGGGTTGCCCCCAATGGTGCTGTAATCCCGAGATTAACGACATTGGACTAACACCGGCGAAACGGGGCGACGAAGTTGGATTTTCGGTGCGCGTGGGCGGCGGCTTATCGGCCGACCCTCACTTGGCGGTGCGCCTGAACGCGTTTGTGTCGACGGATCAGGCGCTGGACGTAGTGCGCGGCATCACAGAGATTTTTCGCGAACAGCAAGGGCTGAGACAGAATCGCGAGCGGGCTCGCATGAAACATCTGTTCTTACGCGAAAATTGGACGCCGGAGAGATTTCAGCAGGAACTGCAGGCACGTCTGCCCTTTCCGCTTGAGTCGGCGGCTGACGAAGTGATTCCGAGCGGAGTGTTGCGGGATCACGTTGGTGTGCATCGCCAGAGGCAGGCAGGCTTATTTCACGTGGGTGCATCGGTGCTGCGCGGGAGAGTCACGGGTGAACAACTCGAAGCCGCAGCGGATATGGCGACGCGCTTTGGGAATGGTGTACTGCGAACCACCGTCACGCAGAATCTGCTGTTCCTGAATATTCCAGAACCGAATGTTAGCGGGCTGGTGAAAGAACTTGCTGCTATCGATCTGAAGGTCGACGGGTCGACCTTCTGGCGCGGTACCGTGACCTGCACAGGTACCGAGTTTTGCAAGCTGGCCATTACTGAGACCAAGGATTTTGCGCGCTGGCTCGTAGACGAAATGGAGACCCGCATTCCGGCCTTCGATCAACAGCTGAAGCTGCATGTTACTGGTTGCCCCAACAGTTGCGGCCAGCACTGGATTGCAGATGTCGGCATCGAGGGAAAACGCATCAAACAAGGCGGAACGCTGGTGGACGCCTACTATTTTTGCGTGGGCGGCGGGGTGGGTAGGCATTCGGCCGTGGCGCGCGCAGTGGGCTATCGATGCCTGGCGACGGAAGTGCCGGACGCACTCGAACGATTGCTCAATAACTATCTGCTCGAGCGAGCGGCCGAAGAAGACCTGCAGTCGTTCTTCCGCGCTCGCAGCAATGAGCAACTGCGCGCCTTGCTAGCCGGCACAGAAGTCGCGGCAGTGCCGCGCGATCAACCGCAGGGGGCTGTTCCACAAGGGGTCGGCGATTGATGGAGCCCGCGCCGCTGCTGCCTGTTTTCATGAAAATGGACGGACGCAAGTGCCTGGTGGTGGGCGCCGGACTGGTGGCGCTGGCCAAAATTGAAGGTCTGCTGGCGTGTGGCGCGGAGGTGCGGGTGGTTTCCCCGCAAGCAGTCGCGGAGATTCAACGTCTCGCTGAACAACGAGAGATAACGTGGGTCGTCAAAGAATATTCGAGTTCCGATTTGGACGCCGTGGGAGTGATCATCGCCGCGACGGATAAACCGGAAGTAAACCACCTTGTCTATGAGGAAGGCGTCGCTCGCGGACTTTTTGTTAATGTGGTGGACGACCCGGAATTCTGCGATTTTTACTTTGGCTCGATCGTGCGCCGCGGCTCGCTCCAGATTGCCATCTCGACGCGCGGCGAAAGTCCCGCGTTTGCGCAACAACTCAAAGGCGAGATCGACGAAGCTCTGCCTCCGGATACGGGCGACTGGCTGGAACGGTTGGGAGAACTAAGACGCCACGTGAATCGCATTACGGCGCCCGGTCCCGATCGAATTTCACTTCTCAGGGAACTGGCCAAACGCGAGGCCTGCGATCCGGCCACCTGCCCCTGCCGGACACTCCAGCCGCGCGAGACGTCAGCGGCTTAGGACAAATTCACGTTTTCTTTCGATGGCCGATGCTGCTTCCGCGGCAGCCAAATAGACCAGCGGACCCATCTTGGGTGAGGCGGGCACGATGTCGGCGGCCAGACCCAACTCAGCCAGCGTCTCGTTCATAATGGGACCTACCGAAGCGATGGCCGCGTGCTCCCGAAGTGCGCTTTTCACTTCTTGCTCGAGACCTTGCTCGCGGGCGATTTCGAAGAGGTGTTCGGCCTGGATGCTCGACGTGAATAAGACCACGTCTAACTGCCGCCGCGCCAGGCGCTGCACCGCTTCCCGCAAGGGCGCGAGATCTTCCGGCAATTCCCAACGGTAGAGAGTGAATGTCTCAACTGTTGCGCCGAGTGCGCGCAATGCTTCTACAAACTCAGGATTGGGCTTGCCATATTCCTGAATGGCGAGCTTACGCTCATTCCGTTGGCTCAACAGCGGCACGATTTCGCGCCAGGTATTCGGCTCCGGAACGGTGACAGTCGGAACGATACCGGACGTGCGCAGGACGGCGGTGGGCTTGGGTCCACGAACGAGTAGTGGCGTGTGACGGAGCGCTTCATCGGCCCGCTCGGAGGAGAAGCGGGTAGCGACTACATTCCGCCAGAAGGTGAGTCCCACGCCGGTCATGAGGATCAGCAAATCGAAGGCCTTGTGTTCAAGCAAGTCGAGGAGCCGGAAAGCATCGGCGTCATCGTCAACAGCGCGTTCGCGCACCGAGGGCGCGACGAAGGGTTCACCCTCCTGCTTCCGAATCAGGAGTTCAATTTCGGCAGACCGGCGGCTTTCGAGGCTGAGAACGCGAAGTCCCGCAAACGACATATTCCTATCAGAACAGAAGCTTCAAGCCGAACTGAATCTGGCGCGAGGTGGTAGAGGTGGCGGTGATCAAACCGGCGGTGGGAGCGGGAGTGGAGGACGCGGACGTGAAGACGACCGGATTCGGCGTGGATAAGTTTGCGTGGTTGAGCACGTTGAAAAACTCGGCGCGAAACTGGAGCCTGACCTTTTCGGTGAGATTAGTATTTTTCAATGCGGAGAGGTCGAGTGAGACGATCCCCGGACCAGTCAGCGTGTCGCGCCCGAGATTGCCATAAGTGCCATTGGCCGGGACGCTGAAGGCCGCGGGATTGAAATACTCATTAGGAGTTCCGAGAATCACGTTGCCTTGAAAGGCCGGATTGAGAGAAGGACGGATGGGATTGCGGCTATCGCCATTGTTGGTAGGGTTGAAGCCAAGCTGCGGCGTAAAAGGCAAGCCGGATTGCACCGTTTCGATCGCACTGACGCTCCAGCCGCTTGCCACTTTATCGCGCCAGCCTCTCACACCGTTCATAAAGTGACGCCCCCGCCCGATTGGCAGGTCGTATGTGCCATTGATGCTCGCGAGGTGCCGAACATCGGTGGTCGAGGGGCCCCAATCCCATTTCGGATTCAGGGGAAACATGACGAAGCCCGGAGCATTAGCCGCCACGCTGCTGTTCCAAGCTGTACCGTCATCGAGGTTTTTTGAGAAAGTGTAGACGCCGCGCAGCTGCAAACCATTCGAGAAGCGGCGATTTAAATCGAGCTCCAGAGCATTATACGAACTCACGCCTTCTGAAAGCCAGGACGTGGTGTTTGCCAGATTCGGATTGGCGAGCGGCGCATTTTTCGGATAGTAGATGCCGCTCCCGCGCAGGCTGGGAAATGGCTCATTAGCATCGAGCGAGAGCATTTCATGGTAGCCATGCGAACCGACGTAACCGGCTGTTAACACCGTATTTGCCGCGATCTCCTGCTGAATTTTAAAGTTCCAGGTGAGGATAGTTGGCGTATAAGCATCGGGTTGGACGCCGCTCGGCGAAATGAGTCCGCCGGACGGCAGCGAAGATCCAGGCGCGATACGCAGTTGTGACACCGAAACATTTTTCAACGATTGCGTGGTGTTGAATGGGGCAGTCTGATCGAGGCGGTAATCGAGATTATCGAGCAGCATGCAATAGATTCCGAAACCGCCATTGATGACTGTTTTGCCTTTGCCAAAGGGATCCCACGAGAAGCCGAAGCGCGGCTCCGGCAGAAATTTCGCCCGATTGACGGTGAAGGCTGAACTGCCGGTGCGTGGATTAGTCTCGATTGCACCACTTTGAAAGAGATAATTCGAGGCGCGTCCGTGAGCTTCATTCCAACCGTTGGTGGATTCGAAACGAAAGCCGACTTTGACTTCGAAATGCCTGGTCGGGCGAATGGTATCTTCGACGAATCCGGCTGCTTCGATAGAACGCCAACCGAGCGGCGTTGGCGATGGGATGACCGTGAAGGTCGACACGTTCCCCTGGAGAAAACTGCTCAGACTTCCGAACGACGCCTGGCCGTACTGATATTGGGCGAGATTGTCGTTCGCCTGCAAGCGCTGAAGCCACACGCCCGCTTCGATTTGATGAATGCCCGAGTTGATCGACATGTGGTCGTCGTAGGTGAACAGGTTTCGCACGGCCGACAAATTGCTTCCAGCGTTGGTGCCGGCCAGACTGATCTGCGAAGCGCCGTTCAAAGCAGTACCGCCGCCTACGACGACCGCGCCGATGGGACTGCCCTCCACCCAGCCGGGCAGATTTTCCGGCGTGTACCCCGTAAAGAAATAGCCAGCCCGCGAAAACCCAAAGCGCGCGGTGTTCAAGACGCGCGGCGAGAAGACGTGCTGTTCCTGGATACTCGCCACTTGTTCGCGAAGTGTTTCGATGACTGCGCTGAGCGGATTCACGGTGGGTGTATTGTCCGCGCTGTCGTCGATCGTGTAGACCGCGAAGAGGGTGTCACGATCAGAGATGTTGTAATCCGCGCGGGTGGTGCCAAAATCTTCGCGGATTTTCTGCAGCGGATTACTGAACGCCTCGCCGATGCCGCCCCCCAAGTTGGGGCCGTTTTGCACGGGCCAGAGAGACAGGAGCGGGCGCACGGCAGGCAGCGCCGTCGCGCGCGATGCGTTGTCCGGCACCAGCGTGACATCGCTCAATCCGAGATGCTGGCGAAACCCTTCGTAATTCCCAAAGAGAAATATCTTGTTCTTCTTGATGGGGCCGCCTACGGCCCCGCCAAACTCGTTCCGCTGGAACTGCGGGATGGATCGTCCGTCGAAAAAGTTGCGCGCGTCGAGAGCGCTGTTGCGCAAGAATTCGTAAGCGCTGCCGTGCACGTCGTTTGTGCCTGACGCCGTCACGATACTCACCTGCGCGCCAGGTCGCTTTCCATATTCGGCGCCATAAGCATCAGTCACAACGTTAAATTCGCGCACAGCATCCACGCCGAGCAGTTGACCGCTCGCACCGCCGGGCGTGTTGTTGATCTCAGACGCTCCGGTGTACTCAATGCCATTCAAGAGAAATAGATTTTCCTGCGGGCGATGACCGGAAACGGCGAACATGTTGCCGACCGAAGAGTTCGAAGCGCCAACTCCGCCCGACCGCTGTGAAGTGTAGTTGACGGTGGCCGGATTTAAGGTCATCAACTGGTCGTAGCTGCGGCCGTTTAACGGCAATTCCTTGACTTGGCGCTCGTTCACCAAACCTGAGGTGTCCTCGGTCGATACACTCACCGGATCGGGCGCTTCTTCCACCGTCACAACCTGGCGAATCTCTCCGATTTGCAACGAGAGATCGACCTGGACGGCTTGTCCCACGACGAGATGAATACCCGTCTTTGTCTCGGATTGAAAGCCTTCTTTCACAGCCGCGACGCGGTAGGAACCGATGGCGGTCGACGGGGCGACATAATGGCCGGCTGAATCGGTGATCAGCGAACGTTCCTCGTTAGTCTCCGTGTTGAGAAGAGTAATCTTGACACCGGGCAAAGGTGCTCCGGAGGCATCGCGCACCGTGCCGGAAATCGAAGCCCCTACCACCTGGCTCCAGAGGCAGCAGGCAGAGCTGAGGACCAAGACGAGTGCAGAGGCTGGACCGAGGCTCTTTTGCATTGTTGATCGAGATTAGCAGGATTGATGGATTTTCGTCAAATCATTGTTTATCGAATTACTAGAGATCGTGGTACGCTGCAGGTGTGACCAAGACCGGGCACTTACGGCAACTAGAGGCAGAGAGCGTTTACATCCTGCGCGAAGTGGTAGCCGAGTGTACGAATCCGGTGTTGCTGTATTCGATTGGCAAGGACTCGTCGGTGCTGGTGCGGCTGGCGCAAAAGGCATTCTTTCCGGGCCCGATTCCGTTTCCATTGCTGCATGTGGATACCGGCTATAAGTTCCGGGAAATGATCGAGTTTCGCGATGCATACACCGCCGAGATCGGGGCGAAACTGATCGTTCATACGAACCGGGCGGCGGTGGATGAGGGAGCCAATCCGTTTACCTGGGGAACTCAGCGCTGCTGTGGAGCGCTGAAGACAGGGGCGCTCCTCGAAGCGCTACGAAATGGCGGATATGACGCAGCAATTGGCGGAGCACGGCGCGATGAAGAACGGTCGCGCGCGAAAGAGCGCGTGTTTTCGTTTCGTGATGAGCGCGGACAATGGGATCCACGCAATCAGCGGCCGGAGCTGTGGAACATCTTCAATACGAATGTGAAGAGCGGGGAGAGCTTGCGCGTTTTCCCGCTCTCAAACTGGACCGAACTCGATGTCTGGCAGTACATCCATGCCGAGAACATCCCGGTGGTGCCGCTGTATTTTGCGAAGCCGCGGGCGGTTCTGGTAAGGGGGGAGTCGCTGCTGCCCATCGAGCAGCCATCCATACCACGTCTACCCGGTGAAGAAGCTCAGATGGTAACGTGCCGGATGCGTTCGCTGGGCTGCAGTCCGTGCACGGGAGCAGTGAGATCGGAAGCGGACAGCATACCCGCCATCATCGAAGAACTGCTGGCGGTGAAGCGTTCGGAACGGCAGAATCGCATCATCGATCACGATCAGGATGGGTCGATGGAGATCAAGAAACAAGAGGGTTATTTTTAAATGGCTTCGGCTGTGACAATCGGCCCGGACTCGGCTGCTTTCCACGCGTTTTCCGAACAGGACCGGACCAAAGATCTGCTGCGTTTTACCACGGCGGGGAGCGTGGACGACGGCAAATCGACCCTGATCGGACGTCTGCTTTACGATTCGCGCAATGTGTATGAAGACCAGCTCGAATCGGTGAGCAAGGCGTCTGTCGGGCGCAATGCCGGCGCGATTGATTTCTCGCTTCTGACGGACGGGTTGCGGGCCGAGCGAGAGCAAGGGATCACGATCGACGTGGCGCATCGCTATTTCACGACCCCGAAACGCAAATTCATCATTGCGGATACGCCGGGCCATGAGCAATACACGCGGAACATGGTCACGGGCGCATCTACTGCGGAACTGGCCATCGTATTAGTCGACGCGCGCAAAGGTCTGCTGGCGCAATCGCGGCGACACGCGTACATCGCTGCCCTGCTCGGGTTGCCTCACCTGGTGGTGGCGGTGAACAAGATGGATCTCGTCGATTACGAGCAAGGTATTTTCGACCAAATCGAACGCGATTTCCGCGAGTTCCTGACGCCATTCCCGGCGTTGCGGCCCTACTTCCTGCCGATCAGTGCGCTGGCAGGCGATAACGTAGTTCACCGAAGCAGCCGCATGCCGTGGTTCGAGGGTCAGAGCCTGCTCGAGTTTCTGGAAGACGTGCCGCTCGGGACCGAGTCCCAACAGGAAGCGTTTCGCTTTCCGGTACAGCGCGTGGTTCGTCCGGATCACACGTTTCGCGGTTACGCGGGAACCGTGATGGCGGGAGAGATCAGGCCGGGCTGCCACCTAACCGTTTTGCCGTCCGGCCGCGAGACACGCGTCGAGCGGATTGTGAGTTTCGATGGCGATCTCGAGCGCGCCGAGCGCGGCCAGGCGGTCACGCTAACTCTTGACGACGAAGTGGATGTGAGCCGGGGAGACGTTTTGGTGTCGCCTGAAAGCAAGCCAGAGGTGGCTAGTGCGTTTGAAGCGACGCTGGTTTGGCTGAATGAAGCCCCCGCCGCAGTAAACAAGCGGTATCGATTGAAACAGAACACGCGGCAGGGCTGGGCCGATCTGAAATCAATTGAGTACCGGGTGAACATCAACACGCTTGAGAACGAAGCGGCTGACACCCTTGAGATGAATGCGGTGGGAATGGCGCATCTGGTAGCAACGCGGCCGCTCGCGTTCGACCCATATGAGGTAAATCGCGCTACGGGAAGCTTCATCCTGATCGATCCGGCAAGCAATGCGACGGTCGCCGCAGGGCTGATCCGACGCGCGTTGTCCGCTTCGGACGAAGTCGCAGAATGGCCCGCACACCTTTCCTGGCGAGTTAATGATAGAACTCTATTGCTGACGGCAGATGGGCATCATCTGGCGTCGACGAAGGATCGGGAGCAGGTGATTCGCAATCCTGAGACGATCCACTTAGTCCGGCAACTGCTGGATCACTTACAAATTTCCTTTCAGAAAGACGAGTAACCAGGCATGACGTTTCTGGCAATCGATAGCAAGATCGACGAAGCTCGTGAAGCGATTGAGAAGGCCCTTAGTGCGGACGGGCATGCATGTGTAACATGCAGCTTTCAGACCGAAGACATGATCGTCGTCGAACTGGTCCGCGAGAAGATTCCAGATATACCGGTTCTCTTCCTGGAAACGGGATACCACTTCCCCGAGGTGTACCGCTATCGCGATGAAATGACGGAGCGATATCATCTCAACCTGGTAAATGTAACGCCGCGGCAGACACTCGAAGAGCACGAGGCCGCCTTTGGGCAACTTCATCAAGTAAGCCCGGACCAATGCTGTAAGCTCCGCAAAGTGGGACCGCTGTTTTCGGCGCTCGAAGATTACGGAACGTGGTTTACTGGTTTGCGGCGAGTGCAATCGCCAACCCGAGCCAACTTACAAGTGCTGGACCAGTTTCCACTTCCATCCGGCAAACAGTTATTGAAAGTGAGTCCGCTGGCGACCTGGAATGACAAGGAAGTCTGGGACTTCGCTCGGGCTCACGATATTCCCGTGCTATCTCTTTACAACGATGGTTACACCAGCATCGGTTGTGCGCCGTGTACGGCAAAGCCGCTCGACGGCGACAATCTCCGATCAGGGCGGTGGGCCGGACGAAAGCTAGAGTGCGGGATTCATATCGCCGAGGCGCACTGACGTGGAATTGATCCTCGGATTTGTCATTGCGCTGGCAATCTCTCTCACGGGAGTGGGCGCCGGCAGCATGACAACACCATTATTGATTCTCTTGCTTGGTGTTTCCCCAGCGACCGCAGTGGGTACGGCACTTACCTTCGGAGCGATCGTCAAAATCATCTCGGCGCCGGCTTACATCACGCGGAAGCAGGTGAATTACCGTGTCTTGCGATTTATGTTATTGGGTGGCGTACCTGGGGTGATTGCAGGCGCCATACTACTAGGATCTTTGAAATCGAGCCCGTACGCGCGCTTGTTGTATCTTGCACTCGGCATTTTGATCGCAGGCACCGCGCTGTTTCACCTGTACCGGACGCTTCGTCCAAGGAAAGAGGAAAGAAAGAAGGATCGTTCGAAGTTTCTGCCCTGGTTTGCCCTTCCTATCGGAGCGGAAGTTGGATTTTCATCTGCCGGGGCGGGGGCGCTAGGATCGCTCCTGCTGTTCGGCTTTACTAAGTTGCCGGCCGCCGAGGTTGTCGGGACTGATCTCTGCTTCGGCCTGATTGTGGCCTCTATTGGAAGCGCGATTCAACTAAACGCAGGCAACTACGATGGTTTCCTGCTGCTCAAACTGGTGATGGGAGGCGTTTTAGGTGCTTTCACCGGATCGATGCTCGCCGGAAAGATTGCATCCTTGCCTTTGCGGGTAGCGGTCCTGGCCATGCTCGTTGTATTGGGCAGTCAGCTGGCGATGCATGGTCAGAGCAATCATCCAGTCGCCCTCATGCGTGCCGCCCTCCGATAATACTTAGCGTAGGCTTTAGCCTTGCCATCCCTTAAAAGTACAGTTTCAAAGCAAGCTGGATTTGCCGCGCTGGGAACGTAGACGTAAATACGCCATACCCGGAACTATTCGAAGTAAGTCCTCCTGGCCCAGCGAAGTTCGTCTTATTCAGCAGATTGAAAGCCTCGGCCCGGAATTGCAGATAACGTGTCTCAGAGCCTAAATTGAAGTTCTTGTGCAGCCCAAGATCGAGTTCACTGAAAAACGGACTGCGGGCAAGATTTCTGCCGGCGTTTCCGAATGGCTGCTTGTAACTCGGATTGGTAAACGCTCCGGCATTTAGATAATCGACTGGATTGCCGTTATGCAAATATAACGATTCGCCTGTCAGGTTAGGAGTCGGCGTGACGAGCGGACTGACGCTGCCCTGGGTAGTGGGAATATAAGTAATATTCAGCGGTTCCCCTGATGTCTCCGTGTTGATCAAGTCGATGCCCCAGCCGCCCGCGATCAGATCGAGAGCGGTGTTCTTGATGTCAAAGTGCCGGCCCTTGCCGAAAGGCAAATCATACAAAATCGAAAGTGTGTCGTTGATCGGCTGATCGTAGCTAGAAACCGCCCGATTCGCGGCTATGTCATAGAAATTGACGCGAGAGTTATCGCCGTTGTAATTTTCCAGATGCCCAGGGGCGTTATCGATCGCTTTCGACCAAGTAAAAGAATTTATGAAGTAGAGCCCACCAGAATACCGCTTCTCTACTTTGGCTTGTAAAGCATTGTAACTGCTGAATCCGCCGTTGAATGACTCTTCAATAGTGGTGAAGTTTTTGATTGGACGGCGGGCGTTCACGGAAAGATTTTGTCCGGTATCCGGGAAGGCCTGATTGGCATCTGCAAGAATCGTCAGACCGACACCGTGGTTGCCCACGTACGCAACGTCGAGTACGAGATTATGCCCGAGGTCGCGCTGTATATCGAGATTCCAGTTCTGCACGTAGCCAGTTCGGAAGTCGGCGGGAATGTAGCGGACTTGGCTTAACGCGGTGCTGAAAGAAGAAGGTGTCGCGAAATTCGGCGGGAATCCCTGGGCGGTGGTGCGAAAACAGGTGTTGGCGGGCGAATCGATGGACGTACAGAGCGGCAGAGCCGGCGTTTGATCCACGGCCGCATCCACGATACTGGGGCCGTTATAAGGGAGCAGATTCTCGCCACCCAGCCGGTTGAACTGGTTGTACGCGATACCGTAGCCGCCTCGGACAACCGTCTTCGACGCGGCCTGCCAGGCAAAACCAATGCGGGGCGCCCAATCCTGAGTATCGGGATGCACCAGCGACCGGTTGTATAAGCTGCCGCCGCTCGCTTGTATCAGGCTTTGCGTGATGGGATCGAAATTCGACAATTTGTTGTCACGTTCGTATTGAGGAGTTCCAAACTCATAGCGCACTCCCAGATTGAAGGTCAAATTGCTGGTGACCTTGTAATCGTCCTGTAAGTAGCCAAAATACATGCGTTGGCGAAGATGCGCCACCGGGTTGTTGTCCAATTCATAGTGGCTTGGAGCGCCATACAAGAAATCAACCAGGCTATAGACCTGTTGCTGGACTCCCGAGAGCCCAGCCGTGGAGCCAGCATCGCTAAAGAATCCCGAGAAGTTCAGAGTTCCGTATTGAGGATGGAAGTCGCTAACCGCCGTATCGATCAATTGATACTCAAACCCCATCTTCAAGCTATGACGCCCGATTATTTTTGTATAGTTCACCTTCGGATCGGCAACAAATGGATTCTGATACTGCGGATTACTTCCCTGCCGTCCTAGTTGAGAAAGGCCGCCGCTCAGACCGAGAGTGGTCAACCCCCCCGCCAGCGAGGGATCGGATGGCTGGTTGGGCAACAGTAAACCAGCAGTAGAGGCGCCCAAGGTGGATGGAGTCTTGCCACCCTGCGTGTAGTCGATGCCGAGGCGTGCCTCCAAAACCGATGTCGGACTCAACGTCCACGTACCGCCCAAAACCCCTTGCTTGTTATAGACGAAGACATTTCCATTTGCATTGCCGCCGGCGATCCCCGGGATCGAGGGCGGACTGAAAATGTTCGTGTCGCTCTGGCTGTAGCGCGCAAAAAGCGAGATTTTCTGGTTAATGAAGTAATCGAGACGGATGTCGCCTTTGTTGCCGTTCGTAGCATCGGCCGGTGCGGACTCGTAGTTGTTCGAGTTACCTGGCAAGTTACTCGTCGGGAGCGCCGCCAGTACCGTGGATGCGAACGGGGTAATTTGGGAGGCCGGTACGATGTTACCGGCAACAGGCTGGCGTGTGATCGGATTTTGCAGGTTCACTTTGAAACTGCTGAAATTGCCGCCAGCCTGCGCAGTGGTGGGCAAAGTGGCAAAGAGAACCTGGTGATAGACGCGGCGAAACCCTTCATAATCGGCAAAGAAGAACAACTTGTCTTTAATAATGCGGCCACCGAACGCCGCGCCAAATTGATTTTGATGGAAGGGCAGCTTACCGCCTGAGACCGGCTTGAAGAAGCCCACCGAATTCAGGTCCGTGTTGCGCAAAAACTCCCAGAGTTCGCCGTGATACTGGTTGGTTCCGCTCCTGATGGTCGCGTTAATCACGGCGCCGGGACTGCGGCCGAACTCGGCGCTATAGTTATCGGTTTCGGTCTTGAATTCTGCCAGAGCGTCCGGATTAGGTTGAATGACCTGGTTTGAAAATCCCTGGTTACTGGTGCCATAGGCATTGTTGTCGATGCCATCGAGTAAGAAGTTATTGAATTCGCTGCGAAGGCCGTTCACATTGAACGATGCCTCCCGGCTCGAATCGGTCTGGTTTTCCAGCGGTGCGCGAGCTACGCCCGGAACCAGCAACGTGAGGTCGGCATAAGCGCGGCCGTTCAGGGGCAGATCGATAATCTGCCTGGGATTTATAACCTGTCCGCGAGCACTACTGTCGGTCTCGAGTAGAGAAGCCGCGTCCGTTACTGTCACATTTTCCGAAGACTGTCCAACCTGCAAACTTAGATCGACACGCTGCCGGGCATTCACCTGCAGATCGAAGTTGGATGCCGTAGCGGTCTCAAAGCCGGTTGCCTTGACGCGCACCCGATACGGTCCGGGATGTTCGTTGACAAATTCGTAGTTGCCGTTGGCATCGGTTTTCGCGTTATAGGTGACGCCTGTTCTAACATCCTCCAGCGTCACCGACGCACTCGGCACTCCAGCACCTGAAGGATCGCGAATCGAGCCCAGAACGGTGCCCGATTCAAATTGAGCAAGCAGAAGAGAAGTACCGAGCGAAAGCAGGCACACGACGAATGTAAAGGTTCTGATAAGGGATGGAAACATGGCTAGAAAGTTACGGAATCGAACTCTAACTGTACCGGGGATTGGTTTCAAAGGTATGTTCAGGAGGTTTCGAGGGGATGTCGCGCGGGGGAGCCGAAACAGCAAAGAGTTTGCCGGTTCTCGCGGTAATCTATCGTGAAGCCGTGTTGGACATGGCCAACCTGACATATCATCTCTAGGGATGACGAAGAGCACCACGGCAGTATCCAAACACCAAATGGTCATCCGCAGGAAAGGAAAAGTACAATGGCAAGCTCTCTCTTAAGTGGACTTACTGACTTATTCAAATCTCAGCTCCTGGGGCCTTTGGCCGCGCAGTCCGGCGAATCGGAATCTTCGATTTCCCGCGGGTTTGAGATGGGCAGTGGATCGATCATAACCGGGCTGGCTTCCAAGCTCGGGCAACCAGGAATGGCTAAACAGATTTTCGATATGATCAGCAGCCCAGGGAACGATCCAGGTGTACTGAACAACCCGAAGAGTCTACTAACGGCCGGCGCAAGCCAGCCCGGCGGCGGTGTTGCTTCGAGTCTCCTGTCGACCGTCTTTGGCAGCCAGCAGTCGGCGATCACGGATGTGATTGGAAGAGTGGCCGGACTTCGCGGGGGAACAGCGGCGAGCCTGCTCAGCATGGGTGCTCCTTTGCTGTTAGGGATGCTCGGGAAACGCGTGAAAGAAGGCGGACTGACCGCCGGTGGACTAACGACCTTCTTGGCACAGGAGGCATCGAGCGTGCGCGGTATGCTGCCTCCGGAACTCACCAGTTTCTTCTCCGGAACGAAAGCGGAACCGGCTTTTGTTCCGCCGGTGGCGACAGTGGTTACTAAGGAGAAGTCGAGAGGCTGGCTGTTGCCACTGCTGTTAGCCTTAGTCGTTTTGATAGGGCTGATCTGGTGGTTCGCTTCCAGAAACAAGACCGAAACAACTACTACGACGGAGACGACGACAACAGCACCTGCGCCCGCACCTGCCCCCGCGGCAAAACCTGCTCCCGCGCCTGCCGCCGACTACGTCACTCGCACCTTACCCGGCGACGTCAACCTGAAAATCCCGGCCGACCGCATGGAAGATCATTTACTCGCCTTCATTCAGGACCCGTCGAAACACGTCGACAAAACGACCTGGTTTGATTTCGACCGGCTGCTGTTCGATACCGGTTCCGTGGCACTCCAACCAAGTTCGCAGGAGCAGCTGCACAATATTGCGAATATTATGAAAGCTTATCCGAAAGTACACGTGAAAATAGGTGGCTACACCGATAACACGGGCGATGCAAAAACCAATAAGAAGCTGTCCGAAGCGCGGGCAACTTTAGTGAAGCAGCAGCTGATTGCGATGGAAATCGCTCCCAACCGGTTGGATGCGGAGGGTTATGGCGAAGAGCATCCGGTGGGTGACAACTCAACGGATGAGGGGCGACAGAAGAACCGGCGCATCTCGTTGCGTGTGACTAAGAAGTAAGCAATTTGGGGCAGTGGTTCAGGCCGATACGGGCTGGAGTTGCAGCGACGCTGCAGCAGTCCCATTTACCGGTACTGCTGCCCCTTGCACAATAATTAGACTTCTATCCCGGCCGAGATCCGCTATCTGAAAGTGCTCTAGCAGATCATGGCCGACGATAACCTGCCCTTGCGGAGTGGGATTTACTCCCTTCGCTGTCTTAAGAACCGATACAGCAAGGGGCTGACGGTGTCCGAAACTCAATTGCGACCACGCAAGCTGGGCAGCGAGAATGTGGCTTTCGTCGGGAGACAAAACGATTACCTGGGGCGTGTGCCCTCGGCCTGCAGCCATCTGGGCGGCCAGTTCAAGAGCAGCTCTGCCATCGCTACCTGGCTGGAAAAAACACGTTACACCTTTATCACCGAAACGACTCTTCAGACTGCGGAATGACAGCGACCTGCAACGCTAGCGAAGCGGCCAGTTCGAGCACCTTGTTGACGACGCTGGTTTTTGGATGGCGATGAAAAAGGGAGCGGCGCGATCCGAGCAACAGCCAGCGAACTTGCGCCCGTTCAGCCGCCAGCACAATGTCATGCGCCGGATCGGTAGTCCAGACTGCGCGCGGGATGATCGATTTCTCTCGCTGCCAGGCTGCGTCCAGAGCGGCGGAAAGCAGGCGGCGCATCAGCCGGGGTGAGGATCAGGGCGAGATCGATCAGGTTTGCCAGAGTATTTGGATTGGAGATTGGTACCAGCGTTCCGGATCTCTCATTGAGAGCTGCCAAAGTCCGACCCGGAACTGTTTCGTCGTCCTCGTCCGGGCGGGGCGCGACAAAATGCAGGACTGGCGTTGTGATGAAGGTCGTCGTTAATGCCATCAGCACCAACATGGCGAACAAGGCCGGTGAAATGACATGAAGCTCGAGACCGATATTGAGAACGATGAGCTCCATCAGGCCGCGCGTGTTCATCAGAATGCCCAACGCAGACGCATCGCGCCAGTTCAAACCGCTGAATTTGGCGGCGATGGCGCTCCCGCCGAATTTCCCCGTTGAGGCCACCAGGACAATCAACGCGCAGAACATCCATTGTTTAGCACCGCTGACCAGGCCGATTTGCGTGCGCAGACCGGTAAACGCGAAGAACGCGGGGAGTAGAAAGACTATGACAAAGTCTTCGAGCTTGCCGGCGATATCGCGCGCCAGCGAACTGCGGTGTGGAATGACGGCGCCCAACACAAACGCGCCGAAAATGGAATGAATGCCAATCGATTCGGTGGCGAGTGAAGAAAGGAGAATAGCGAGTAAGACAAAGGCAAGCGATCCCTGGGTGAGCCGGCCCTGGCTGTCGATAAAGGTGGTGAGACGCACGATCAGCGGACGTGCAATCAGCAGCATGGCGGCGATGTACCCAAGCGCCATCAGCAAAGTAGGCAGCGCGCTTCCGGCATGCGCTTGCGTAACACTCACAACGAAGGCCAGCAGGCACCAGGCGGTGACGTCGTCAATCGCGGCACAAGCCAGCGTCAGCGTGCCCAGGCGCGTCTTATTCATCCCGCGATCGGTCAAGATACGCGCCAGCACGGGAAAGGCTGTGACCGACATCGAGATACCAAGAAACAGCGAAAACGCCGTAAAGGAGATGTCCCGTGTAGCGAGTTGCGGATAAAGGATGAGCGCCAGCACAGCGCCCAGCAGAAAAGGAGCGACTATGCTCGCATGTGAAATGGCGATGGTGGAGTGGGCCCGTCCGCGCAGGCCGGAAATATCCAGTTCCAGGCCGACGAGAAACATGTAAAGGATCACGCCGACCTGTGCGATTACGTTGAGCAAAGGGGCTATGGATTGCGGCAGGATATAGGCTGCGAAATGTGGGGCCACATGGCCAAGCAGCGAGGGACCGAGGAGAATGCCGGCGATCATCTCGCCGACTACGGGTGGCTGATGAATAAAGCGGAAGAGCAAGCCGAGGGTGCGCGCCGCCGCTATTACGAAAACGAGCGCCAGCAGAACGTGAACGAAATCATTGACGTGAATTTGCGGAAACGAATCGGGGCCGATCGGATGAAGGGGCGTCGGCGCGATGAGCGTGTCCCCGAAGGCGCGAATCACCAGATACGCAATAACCACAATACCGAGCAGCAGGCCGTAGCCGAGATAGGATCGGGCCCGCTGCCGGAAAGGCACAGATTGAGTTTCGCTCACTCCGCTATTTTCCCTGATACGACTATCGGGAACTTGATCAGAAAAGCGTCTACCTCGGCACGGCTGGGTATGGAAGACTGCGCTCCGCGGCGAGTGACGGAAAGCGCGGCTGCGGCATTGGCAAAACGAGCCGCGTCGTCGAGCGACTGACCTTCGCTGAGTGCGACCGCCAGCGCGCCATTAAAGGTATCGCCGGCGGCGGTGGAATCGACAGGCGTCACGCGAAAGCCAGGGCTCGGGCCGCAGCCGCGCGGACCAGCCAAAAACACGCCTAAGCTTCCTAGTTTCAGAATGACGTGCGTGGAACCAATCGCCAGCAAGTGCTCACAGGCCTCTTCGGCATCTTCATAGGACAAAACTTCTTGCGCCGCGGCCAGCAGGGTCGCCGCTTCCGATTGATTCGGCGTAAGATAATCGACTAGGCGCAACAACTCGGCCGGCAGCTTCTGCGCCGGCGCCGGATCGAGGATGGTAATCGCGCCGCGCTCGCGTGCCGTTTCGAGGCAAAGACGCGTCGTTTCAAGCGGAATTTCGAGCTGCGTCAAGACAATCGAACCGGGAACGATCACGTCCAGCAATGGCCGAACGGCATCCGCTGTGAAAGTACCGTTAGCGCCCGGCGAAATCATGATCACGTTCTCACCACCGGGCAGCACAAGGATCACTGCGGTACCCGTCGACTCGCCGGAGACATGAACGCCCGAGACATCCACCCCTGCGCGCGCAAGACTTGAAGTCAGCGTGGGACCGAACGCATCGTGGCCCACTTGTCCGAGCATTTTGACAGCACCGCCCAGCATAGCGGCCGCGCAAGCTTGATTGGCGCCTTTTCCACCGGGGAAGATGCGCAATTCACCACCGGTAAGGGTTTCGCCAGGCACAGGCAGGCGTTGAAGCTGCTGAACAAGATCGGCGTTCAGACTGCCAACGACAACGATATTGCGTTTGTAGTCTTCGCCTTCGTTCTGGGTTGCGTTCATTTAATACCCATTGACGCCCGATAGGTTCGTTCGAGCACATCGGCCTTCTCGGTCCGACCCTGTTCACGATACACCGTTGCGAGAAGCCGAATTGCCTGGGCCAATAACGGATCCAAAGCGGTCGCGCGTTCTGCATGGCGTACCGCTCCCGCCAAGTCCCCTTCGGCTGCGAGTGCGCCGGCGACATTCACTTCGTAAGGCGCATAGTCTGGTCGGAGTGCCAGCGCCTGTAGAAATTTCTGACGGGCTTCCGCGGGTTGTTTAGCAGTGAGTAGGACATTGCCTAACACGGTCAGGGCAGCCGCATCGCTCGTGAGGCTGTTCTCCATCCGATTCAGCATCCGGTAACCTTGGATCACCTGATTTGTGCGGCCGTCTTGCAAACCCGCCGTCACAAGCGCCAGTGCCAGATTCCGATCGCGCAGTGCTACGGCAGGTTCTCGCCAGGCAATCAGATCCGAAGAGGTGATCGTCGCGCCTTCGGGCTTAGGCAGACGCGTAATCCGGTGATCGGTGAAGGCAGTGTGGCCGCCATCTTTTGCCGGTTTCTTTGGCATGTGGCAGCCGATGCAATCCCTGTCGGGTGCGGCATGTTCCGCAGTCAGCGAACGCGCATGGCAAGTAAGGCATTTTTGCCGGAAATAAGCTACGGGCCGTGCCGGCTCTTCATGCGGATTGTGACAGGTCCCGCACCACAATTTGCCTGCGCTTTGCCGGGCGCACAAGCTTTGCGCCAGTTGCTCGGAATGGCTGACCACCTTTATCTCGTTTTGGGGCGTCTGTTTCGCCACATAGACGGTGTAAATCTCTTCCAGACGCTTACCCGGTTGGAAATCCGCAAGGCTCTTGCCGGGGTTGGGAATCCGAATTTCGCCTGCCAGATGACACTGCTCGCAGATGCTGTCGCGTTCAGCCTGAGGTAGCTTCGCCGGATTGAGAATGGATCCGCGAACTGGGTTCCTGCTGTGCACGACGCCAGAACCATGACAGCGATCGCATCCAATGGCCAGTTCAGTGAAGGGCGGCGACTGATACATATTTAGCGAATTCGTAAGTGGTTGGGGTTTGCCGGCGTGACAAGTGAGGCATTCGATCGTCACCGGCCTTGAGAAATCAGGGCTCCGATCCTGTTCATAGCCGGGCGCCATGTCCCACGCGCCACGCGCCGTGTAATACGAGATAGGCGATTGGAATAAATGATTGCCGACTTGTGATAGAAATCCTACCGCGTGGTTACCCGAACCAATAGCAAATTGAACCGGCAGCTGTTCCGTTTCGTGAGCCCGGCTGAACGATTGCACGAGGCCCGAGGCAGTATTGCGGCTTTCAAAATGGGTGCCGGAAACCGGATGATCGAAGGCCCCGACAGGTTGTGTCCCAGCCGCCGCCAGCGAACGAGCCATGCCTGATTTGGCAAATCCGGCCACTTCAGCCGGATGGCAAACCGCACACTGTTGCGCCATAGACACGCTGGGCGCTAGGGCAATCAAGGCTGCCAGGAGAATTCGCAAGTGCGAGGTTAGCAAATTGCAACGGTCAAAGCCCTATAGTGTAACCATGGCGATTTTCTCCGCCTTGTGGTTACTGCTGGCAATGCTAGTCCCGACACCGTTAGCTGCGCAGTCGGTAGAGGACCGCGTGGACGCCCTGCATGCCGATGCGAGCGCCGCCGAAGCCGCCGGCGATCTTCCAACGGCTATCGAAAAGTATCGCGCCATTTTGCAGCTAAATCCCAAACTCGGTCCGGCGTATAACAATCTCGGTGCGCTGTACTTCAAACAGGGACGCTTTCCGGATGCCGCCAATGTTCTGAGCCGCGGGCTGAAGATCGATCCAAGCATGTCTTCCGCACTGGCTTTATTGGGCCTGGCTTTTCTCGAAACCGGTGACTATCAGAAAGCGCGTCAACCGCTGGAGGCTGCGGTGAAAGCGCATCCCAACGATGACAATGCCGAGTTTGCGCTGGTGAACGATCTAACGAAGCTGGGCGAGTTTGAAACGGCTACCATGCATCTGCAGCAACTGGCTAAACGGCAGCCGAAAAACCAGCATGTCTGGTATCTACTAGGCCAGATTTACATGCAACTTTCAGAGCAGGCGCTTGGCAAGATTAATGAGATCAATCCGGATTCGGTGTGGGCGCATGAGATCTCCGCTCAGTTGATGGAGAGCATGAAGAACAACGAAGGCGCGATCGTCGAATATAAGAAGGCACTCGCGATTGATGAGAAGCAGCCGGGTTTGCACTACAAGCTGGGCGATCTCTATTGGAGTCTTTCGCAATGGGACAATGCCACCGCGCAGTTCGAGCAGGAAAAGCACATCGATCCCCGAAACTGCCGGGTGGAGTGGAAGCTCGGCGATATACAACTGCAGAAAAGCAGCGACCTGAACTCAGGTTTGGAGCATATCGATCGTGCGCTCGCGGCGTGTCCTAACCTGATAGAGGCGCGCGGTGATCGTGGCCGCATGCTGGTAAAGCTGGGGCGTGAGAAAGAAGCTCTACCCGACTTGCTCGCTGCCGAACAGGCAAATCCAGAAGATCCTTCCACGCATTTTGTCCTCGCGCAAGCCTATCGCGCCTGCGGTCAACCGGAGCGCGCTCAAGCCGAGATGAAGTCATTTGCTCAACTGGAAAGCAAAGCGCGCAATGCCGCAGCGGAACGTGCCGGTGAAGTTATTCAAAACAGCCAGACGGCTCACTGAACCGGTGACTCGGCTTCTATTTCGCTTGGATGATTAGCGTTATAGCGAGCGTATTGGGCAAATTGTTCTTTCGCCTTTTCGCTCTTACCCTGCCGTTGATACAGCTGCCCAAGAACGTAATGCCCAGGCGCACTGGCAGGCGCGATCTGCACTGCTTTTTCAAGGTCGGACTGAGCCTTGTCCAATTGCTGAAGCGCCAGGTAGGCCTTGCCCCGTTGCTGATACGCTTTAGCGGTATCGGGTGCGATGGCGATTCCCTGCGCCAGCGGATCGAGAGCTTTTTCAGGTTGGTTCATTTCCAGGTACAAGCTCCCGAGATCGATGAAAGGCCAGGGGTCTTTATGGGGCGCGTTTGATTGCCACTCGATCGCTTTCAAGAAGGCGGCTTGCGCTTGATCGTACCGGCCTAACGCCTGCAGACTTAGCCCGAGATTGTCCTGCGCTTTTACATGTTTCGGTTCTACCTGCAGGCAGCGTTCGAACGCCACAATCGCTTCTTCAAACCGATTTTCGTTGTACTTCGTGCGACCCAGATAGTACCAGCCAAGCACGTTTTCAGGCTGCCACTGTGTCGCGGTGGTAAACCACTTATCGGCATCGTTATAGTCGGCGAGCAAAACATAATCGGACCCCACGACGCGCAAATCGTCCGCCTGCGGACGCTGATACTTCGCGCCGGCCGTATATTCGGCCAGTGATTCTTTCGCTTTCACTTCCCGAAAAAGAAGGTATCCGAGGAGGAAATGCGCAACGCCCGAGTCTTCGTGCAGGACTAGGTATTGGCGCGTCTCTGCTTCGGCTTCTTTCAACTGTCCCTTGGCCGCGTAGGAGCGCGCCGCGGAGAGCGGATCAGCAGGTGCGGCGAGCAACAGCAACGCGACAAGGGGGGCGCTACTCATAGCGCAGCGCAATCATCGGATCGATCTTCGAAGCTCGCAATGCCGGGCGGGCACAGGCGACCAGACCGAAGACCAGCACCATGAGCACAACGGCGACAAATGATATCGGATCGAAAGGCGAAATGCCCGAAAGCATGCCTCGCAGCAAATGAGTCACTGCCAGGCTCCCGGCCAGACCTAGAAGAATGCGAGCCGATAATAGTTTCGCGCCGGAACCGACGATCATCTTCAGAATACGTGGGCGCTGCGCACCGAGAGCCATGCGCAAACCGATTTCCTGCGTCTGCCGCAACACCGAAAAGTTGATAACGGCGTAGATCCCAAGACAGGCCAGGAGGAGACCGAGCGAGGCGAAAATTCCAAAAAGAAATACACTGAAACGCGGCTCGGCATAACCACGGAGATCCAGCCACTCCCGGTAAGTTCGAATCTCCATGACGGGCTGATCGGGATCTAGTTTATGGATCTGCTGCTCCAGCGGTTTGATGAGGCTTGCTGGCGATAGAACACTGCGTGCCAGCAGTGTGGCCGATGTACCCTCGTAACCGGTGAGCGTGAACGGTATGTACGCTTCCGGCAAGACCCGCTCCTGGAGACCGACGTTCGGAACATCGCTTATGACCCCTACTATTACGCACGTTTCATCCGGTTGCGGGCTGGTAGGTGGACGGATCTGGAGCAAGTGCACGCTTTGCCCCAGCGCATTCCCTTTCGGAAAAAACGTCGAAACAAATTTGCGATTGACGACAGCCAGGCGACGCGCCCCGCGCACGTCGGCAGGTGTCAGCAAACGTCCTTCGAGCAGATGCGCATTCAGCGATTCGGGATATCCGCTACTGATCTGGCTCACAGCAATACGAGTCCTTGCAGTGTGTGTACTGCCGGGGACCGTAACCATCGCTCCAAAGTAGATGAACGGATGGAGGAACTCATTAAAGGCGATACTCTGCAGGCCGGGTACCTGCTGTGCGCGGTCGAGTAACTGCAGAAAAAAGTTGTTGCGGACTTCGACTGTTGGATAACGGCGTGCAGATAGCGGAATGGTCATTGTCAACACCTTCTCCGGCTCGACACCGACCTGCATGCGTTCCAGGTGAAGCAGCGTGCGAATCACCAGGCTAGCGCTGACTAGCAGCATCATCGCAAGAGCGACTTCGGCCACGACGAACGCATTGCGAATCCGTGTTTCCCCAAAAGTGCCGCTCATGCCGCGTCCGCTCGTTTTCAGAACGCTGGCGAGATTGGCGCGGCCTGCCTGAAAAGCCGGAGCCAGTCCGAAGAGGAAGGCAGCCGCAAGCGAGACAGCCAACGCAAAAAGCAGAACGGGCAGGTTTAGCGTGACCTCGGCTTCATCCGGGATCGTGTCGGGAGGAACAATCGCCAGAATAAAGTGGAGACTCACAAAGGCAAGCAGTACACCCAGCATGCCCGCCAAGATGCCGATAAGCGCGCTCTCCGTTAAGAGTTGACGGACGATGCGAAAGCGACCGGCGCCGAGCGAGAGCCGGACCGCCATTTCGCGCCCGCGCGCCGCCGCCCGGGCCAGCAGCAGGCTCGACACATTAGCGCAGGCAATAATAAGCAGGACGCCGACCGCTCCGAAGAGAATCCACAGAGATTTGCGAATGCCGCTCGGATAGGTCTCGTAGAAATCTTGCAGGAGCACTCGCAACTTCGCCGCGTGCTCGCCAGTGAGCCGCGTCACCATGTCTTGCAGCACCGGGTACAGTTCTGCTGCTGCCTGCGCACGAGTCACGCCAGGTTTCAGCCGCCCCATCACGTTGATGTACTGAACGTCTTCCTGCGGATGTCCGGGGCCGAACATGACCGGCAGGTAGACATCGGCGCCACGCCACATAAAGCGTTTCGGCATGACACCCACCACCGTTCGCACCTTGTCGTTCAAGCGAAGCTGGCGGCCAATCACGTCGCGGCTGCCATTGAATTGGTGTATCCAGAACTTATATCCGAGCACGGCGATTGGTGCGGCATCGGTATTTCCATCCCCCGGCACGATGTAACGCCCCAGTAACGGTTTCACACCCATAACGCGAAATGTATTCACGGTACAGAAATTGCCGCGCAGGCGCTGTGGCTCGCCGCTCCCCGTCCACGAGACATCGCTGATGGTCGAACCGATCAGATCGGAGAACGCGTGGGTCCGCTGCTGAACTTCGCGATAGCCCTCCGGCGTGTAAGGCGAAAAATAAAGGTTACTGCTGGGGACCGTCGCATAAAAACTGTAGAGTGATTCGGGATGGGAGTATGGAAACGGATCAAGAATCACGCCGTGAATAACGCTGAAGATCGCCGTGGTAGCACCGATGCCTAGCGCGAGAGACAAAATAGCAGAGGCGGCGAAACCGGGAGCCTGGGCCAGGCTTCGCGCACCGAAGCGCACGTCCTGGGCGAGCTGGTCAAGGAACTTCAGATTCAGCATGACATCTCCTAAGTCGCTTCCTGTATCTTGCTCTATAGCTCATCATGATCGAAACCGGATTGAAAGACAAAGTGGCGATTGTCACTGGAGCGGCCAACGGCATAGGCCTGGCGACAGCGAAACGGTTTGCTCGGGAAGGCTGCCGCGTGGCCTCATGGGATTTGCAAGACTGCGATCCGCAACCGGGCGGCCTCTTTCAGCATGTCAATGTCGCGGACTCGGCTTCGATCAACACCGCGCTCGAACAACTCACCGAACAATGGGGAGCGCCCTACGTTCTGGTGAATAACGCAGGCATTTTGCGCGACGGCCAGCTGGTGAAATACAAAGACGGCGCACTCACCGGCACACTCAGCGATGAACAGTTCGATGCAGTAATCGCCGTGAATTTAAAAGGCGTGTTTGCCTGCACGCGGGCGGTTGCTCCACTACTCATTGCAGCCCAGGTCGGAGGAGTCATTCTGAGCGCTTCGAGCGTCGTGGGCCTCTATGGCAATTTCGGTCAGACCAACTACATCGCTGCCAAATCGGGCGTCATCGGCATGACCAAAGTCTGGGCTCGCGAACTCGGTAGATATAAGATCCGGGCCAACGCGGTAGCTCCCGGATTCATCGCAACAGAAATGATCCAGGCAGTCCCCGAAAAGATTCGTCAGACCATGCTGGAGCATACGCCGCTCGGCCGCCTCGGCGCGCCCGAAGATGTGGCCGATGCCTATCTCTGGCTGGCTTCCGATGCGGCGGCGTTTATCACCGGCACCGTGTTAAGCGTCGATGGCGGTGTAGTTGTCGGCACGTAGGCTGTCCACTGGCCTTGTACGCCCATTTATGCAGTATTCACGCCATTGTCAATCTTTTGGAACGCATTAGTCGCTAATCCGCCGTTAGTCAGGGTTCACCAACCCCACCTACGCTTCCATGAATTTCCGTACGCATGTCATTGCCCTTAGTGTGTCTCTGTGCTGGACACAGTTACTCTTTTCCCAAGTCGATCAAGCTTCTCTCACAGGCTCTGTCACCGACCAGAGCGGCGCCATAGTATCCGGTGCAACTATCAAGACCCTTGCCAAAGAAAGCGGTCAGGAACGTGAAGTTACCACGAACTCAGCGGGCGTCTACACCATTCCAAACCTCACGCTCGGCACCTACACGGTTACCGTCGAAAAGCCAGGCTTTGCGACTCAAAGTTTTCGCTGTGGAATGCAGAGCCGGCTCTGTAGTTGCCCTAAATGCCCAAATGCAATTAGCCACCACGCAGACCAGCACGGAGGTAATCGCCACCGAGCCGGCGCTGAATCAAGCGTCTGCGGCCGTATCCGGGGTCATCGATTCCACCCAGATCGCCAATCTCCCGGTCAACGGTCGCAACTAGGCCAGCCTTCTCGTCCTCGCTCCGCTAGCTATCGATAACGGCGGCGGGGATCAGCGTTCGATTCGCTTTGCCGGACATGCCCGGGACGACAACAACTACATGATGGATGGTGTAGACGCCACCGGTATTCAGGAACAGGCCCAGAAATCCACAGCCCGCCTGCAAGTCTCCGAAGACTCTATCGAAGAATACCGAGTCAGCACTGCGCTGTATGACGCCCAATACGGTGCCGGCAATGGCGGCCAAGTTAACCTCGTCACCAAAAGCGGTACGAATGAGTTTCACGGAACCGGCTTCGAGTATCTCCGCAATAGCGTTTTCGATTCCCGCTCTTTCCTGGATCTCGATCTCGACCCTGCCGCGCCTGCCAAAACTAAAGTTCCTCCGTTCCGTTTGAATCAATTTGGCGGTACCTTCGGCGGACCTATCAAAAAGGACAAGACCTTCTTCTTCTTCTCCTACGAAGGCTTTCGCCAGTTTCGCGGCCAGACGCTTCACGCCTTCGTTCCGAGCGACAGCTTCAAACAGGCAGTTTTGCAAACTTCGCCCGCCCTGGCGCCCATTATGAATGCGTTCCCCTCCGGACAGGTGCCTGTCGATGCAAACACCGCCGAATACACCCGCCTCGGCGCGGTCAATCTTCATGAAGATAGCGGTCTAGCCCGCATCGATCACCGCTTTAACGACAGCAATTTCCTCTATTTCCGCATGTCTATCGATGACTCGTTTGCCAGCGCGCCCAGCGGCAACCTGCTCGATCAACAGCGGATTATCAATCGGCCTCAGAATTACGTGCTGTCCTATCAGCATGTCTTCTCCCCGACTACCTTCAATGAGTTCAAGTTTGGCGGCAATCGATCGCCATTCCACAATCCCCAGGTCAGCGCCTCGGGTTTTAACCTTGGCGATCTTGTGGTAGACTTCGGCGGCTTATTTGAAGGGCTGAGTAACAACAATACTGATAATGAAGTCGGAACTACCTGGGGCTACATCGATAACTTCACCAAGGTGCTCGGCCGTCATACCTTAAAGATCGGTGGTGAAGTCCGCCGTATCTGGCTGAATCAGGGCATCACGGATGATAACTCGATCGCTTTTACGAGTTACGATGGCTTCCAGAACGATCAGCTCGATAACCTGTCTCTAAAATCCTCATGGTGGTCGCGCGGTCTCCGCCACACCTTCGTCATGCCATACATCCAGGACGATTGGAAAATTACTTCCAAACTCACCATTAACGCCGGTATCCGCTGGGACTTTTATTCCCCCGTAACGGAAGTGAACAATCGCACACGCGTCTTTGATTTTTATCGTTGCGCCGGCATTTGTCGCGCTAATTCAGCTCTTGAATTCCCGAGTTACACCAATTTCGATCCCCGCCTCGGTGTCGCCTATAGCCTCAACGACAAGACCTTGGTCCGCAGTGGCTTCGGCATCCATCACGGACCCGGTCAGAATGACGATCGCAATGCGGCCTTGGAAAGCGATAACGTACGGCTTCAGCTTTCCTCCGCGGACGTTCTTGGGCTTTCCTATCCGATTACACCTTACCTGAATATCGCCGCGCTCAGCGGGTCGACCCACGCGCGCTGCAGCGTGATCGCAAGGACTTCTACACCATGGAGTACGGCCTCTCCATCGAACGGAATCTCCCCGCTAATTTTGTTCTGTCCACCGGATACACAGGCGTACAGGGGCGTCGTCTCTTCGCCCGCACGTACATCAACAACATCGATCCCAATACAGGTTTGCGTCCCCTTCCCGATTACAACCAGGTCGACATAAAGAATAATGATGGCAACAGCAGCTTCAATGCTTTGAACGTCTCTCTGAACCGTCAGTTTGGATCCGGTCTCTCATTTACCCTGCAGTATCTCTACTCTCATGCCGAGAACGACGGATCGGTCGGCGGCGGCGAATCCAATGCACCCCAGAACGTAGACTGCCGCAAGTGCGATTTTGGTCCAAGCGTATTCGACGTTCGTCACAACGTCGTTACAGCAGTTGCCTTTCGGACACGGTAAGCAATTCGCTCAGACCGGCATCGCCTCTGCCATTCTCAGCGGCTGGACCGTCAGCGGCCTAACCACCTGGCACACCGGCCATCCACTCGACGTGACACTCAATATCGATTCGAGCCTAGTGCCGAATGGAAACAATAACAATATCCGACCGGATGTAGTTTATGGAGCCTCAGTCATCCCGGCTGGCCAAGGCGTGAACAACTGGGTGAATCCTGCCGCTTTCGCAGCACCGGCCTCAGACGCCAACGGCGTCTTACTCGCTTATGGAAACGCCGGCCGGGGCCTTGTGCGCGCTCCGATCACCTGGCAAACAGATATCTCCCTGTCCCGCACTTTCAAACTGACCGAGCGATTTGCCTTCGAAGTAACTGCGCAGGCGTTTAATATCTTTAATCACGACCAGTACGCCGATCCCAATAATTTGTCACTCACTTACAATCCGCCCGATGCCACTCACGCGCAGGGATACATCACGGTGCCCGGCAACTTCGGTCAGATCACGTCGCTGTCCAACAGTAATGCAAACAGCGACAAATTCGCCGTAGATAACACGGGTTCCGGTTTGCCCCGCGAATTACAATTTGCCGTCCGCCTGATGTTCTAGCCCGGTCACCACCTCACGAAATCCGAAACACATAGGCATACTCACCCACGGGCTTGACCGGCAGCTCCACGGCCAAGCCTTTATCATCCTGTCTCCACTTCAATTTGGTATTGGAGCCCAATAATCGCAGGTTCTTTACCCGAACCACTCCATAGGGACCACCCTTGGCCAGCGACTTGATCGTCAACTTTCCATCCTTCGGCCAAGCTAAGGCAATCGCGTACAGTTGCGAACCTTTGCTCGTAAACCGGATATCTTCACTCGAATACGGCTGCGTCGAGGTGTCATGAAACGATCCACCGACCACCTTTGTCGGACCCTCGCCAGAGGTCTTCCAAGGGCGCGTCCCGTAAATAGCTTCCCCATTTACACTTAACCATCGACCCATGCTCCGCAGCGTTTCCTGCGCTTCGTCCGGAATCGTGCCATCCGGCTTCGGGCCGATATTGAGCAGCAGCGAACCATTCTTACTCACAATGTCCACCAGTTGGGTAATCAGTGAATCCGGCGTGCGAAAAGTATCGTTCTTGATATAGCCCCACGACTTCACGCTAATTGACGTGTCTGTTTGCCAGAACAGCTTGCGAGTGGCGTCGAGTTGCCCGCGCTCAATATCCAATACCGCCGCCCCATCCGGATAGGCTTTAAACTTGTAGTTTATGGCTGCCGGAAATCCATGCTTTGCTGCGTAGTTATAATAAAACGCAGCAAAACGCTGTAAGTACGGCTCGGCTTCTTTGGTGTTGATCCACCAGTCAAACCAGACAATTTCCGGATGATATTTAATCACAATCTCCGTCGTCCGAGCAAGCCAGTCACTCAAATAAGCAGCATCGGGGTGCGCAAACCATTCGGCATGATTCTTATCCGTCACTCCCGCGTGCGCCGGTCCGTAAAATGACGCATACTTTGGGTCTTGCACGTCTGACGGGAATTCCCGCCCGCCATTCATAAAAAAGTAGTGTTCGATCCGGTGGCTCGAGGCGCCGAAATGTAAACCTTTTGCGCGCACCGCTTTCGCGAGTTCACCGACCACGTCACGCTTCGGACCCATCTTGGCCGCTGTCCAATCCGACAGGTCCGAGTTGTACATGGCAAACCCGTCATGATGCTCCGCGACGGGTAGAACATATTTCGCTCCCGACTGCCGGAACAACTCGGCCCAGGCATCCGGATCGAACTTTTCCGCCTTGAAAGCGGGGATGTAGTCTTTGTACCCGAACTTCGTTTCCGGCCCATGCTCCGCTACCTGGTGCTCGTAGTCCTTTTTGCCCTGCAAATACATATTGCGCGGATACCATTCGCTATCGAACGCCGGCACGGAATACACGCCCCAGTGAATGAAAATGCCGAATTTTGCGTCCTCATACCACTTTGGAATCTCATACTTCTGCAGCGAATCCCAAGTCGGCTTGAATTTCCCGGATTGTGCCTGCTGATCTACTTCGCGCAGCAGGGCTGTTCTGTGTCCGTCGAACTTCCCGACAGACTTCTGCCAAACCAAATCATCTGCATTCGGTGTTTGTCCGCGGGCAGCTACCAGTGTGAAGAGCAGCAATGGAAAGCCCAGCTTGCGTTGTAATTTCGGCATCTTGGTATTAACGTTTACTGTATCGATGAATATCGTACACTACCTGCTACCGCAAAGCCGTCAATGCCGTTAAAATAGCTCAGCATGTTGAACGGCCAAACAAACCTGGCTTCCCAAAGTCAGTCCGCCGCCAAAGGCGCCAAACTCATTCCCCGCCAGTACCTGGTTCCGTTCGTCCTCGTCACGGCGCTCTTCTTCTTATGGGGCATTCCCAACAACCTCAACGACGTGCTCATCCGTCAGTTCATGAAGTCGTTCGAGATCTCACGTTTCAAAGCCGGCCTCGTTCAATCTGCGTTTTATTTTGGCTACTTCACCCTCTCCATGCCGGCCGCTCTCGTCATGCGCCGCTTCGGCTACAAGATTGGCTTGATCGCCGGGCTTCTTCTCTATGGCTCCGGCACTCTGCTTTTCTGGCCCGCCGCTCTTACCCAGAGCTACAGCTTTTTCCTCTGCGCGCTCTTCGTGATCGCGGGCGGACTCGCGTTCCTCGAAACCGGCTCAAGCCCTTTTATTACTCAGATCGGAGATCCCGCCAGCACCGAGCGCCGCCTCAACTTCTCCCAGGCCTTTAATCCTCTCGGCTCTATCTGCGGCGTGCTCGTCGGAACTACCTTCATCTTTTCCGGCGTCGAATTGACGTCCAGCCAGATCGCCGCCCAAAAGATTGCCGGCACTTACAACACGTTCCTGCAGCACGAAACCATGCGCGTGGTCACCCCCTATCTCGTCCTCGGAATCCTCGTATTCTTCTGGGCTTTCCTGCTGGCGCGCACCACCTTTCCGCAAGTCGGCGAAGAGATTAATCCCGCGCCCACCGCCCAGCCCTCCCGCTTCACGAATCTCCTCAAACGCCCCCATTTTATTCAGGCGGTCATCGCCCAGTTTTTCTATGTCGGCGCACAGGTCGGCACCTGGAGCTACTTCATTCAATACGTGCAGGATTATGCCCACCAGACCGAAAAGGTCGCCGGCTATTTCCTCACAGGAACTCTGCTTGCTTTTGCCATCGGCCGGTTTGCCGCAAGCTACTTTATGCGCTTTATCCAACCCAACCTATTGATGGGCTTTTTCTGCCTGATCAACATGTTGCTCGTTCTGGTCGCGGTGGTGTTTCCAGGTTGGCTCGGGGTTTGGGCTATCTTCGCCACCAGCTTCTTCATGTCGCTCATGTTCCCCACCATCTTCGCCCTCGGCCTTCGCGGACTTGGCGCCGACACCAAACTCGGCGGTTCACTGATCGTCATGGCTATAATTGGCGGCGCCATTTTCACGCCTCTCATGGGCCTGGTATCGGAAGCTACCCTCAGCATGGCCAAAGCGATGCTTGTCCCTCTATCCTGCTATCTCTACATCGCCTGTTTTGCCTTCTTTGGATCGCACGCGCCATCCGCCTCCGTCGATAATTGAAATCAGATAATTAAAGTCATGGCCGTCCGTATGAAGGACATCGCGCTCGATCTTGGTCTATCCGTAGTCACCATCTCCAAAGTTCTGCGCAATCACAACGACATCAGCGCCGAGACCCGCGAACGCGTCCTTAAGCGCATGAAGGAGCTTCATTACCGTCCCAATCTGGCTGCTCGTTCGCTCGTAACCGGCAAAAGCTATCTCATCGGCCTCATCGTTCCTGATCTCGTTCATCCCTTTTACTCGCAACTCGCCAAGGGTGTCTCGAAAGTCCTTCGCAAGAAGGGTTACAGTCTCATCCTTTCCTCTTCCGAGGAAGACCCCGATCTCGAAAAGCAGGAAATTGAACAGCTCTTGAGCCGCAATCTCGATGTCTTCCTGATTGCTTCTACCCAAGGCTCTGTCGAAAGTTTCCGCCGCATTGAGGAGCACAAGAAGCCCTACATCCTCATCGACCGGAAATTCGCCGGACTAGCCGCCAACTTCATCGGCTGCGACGATCGCCTAATTGGCCGTCTCGCCACCGAACACCTGATCGAGATCGGCTGCCGCCGCATCGCCTACATCGGCGGCGAAACCACCAGCCCTTCGCTCGAACGACTGGAAGGCTACCGCCAGACTCTGATCCACCACGGTCTCCCCTCGCCTGCCTCTTACATCGCCTGCCGCGCTCATGGCGACGATTCCGGCGATCTCACCGGTTACCAGATTATGCAGTCGCTTCTCCAGCTCGATCCGTATCCCGACGGCATTTTCTGTTACAACGATCCCATGGCCATGGGCGCCATGAAAGCCCTGCTCGAAGCCTCCATCAAAATTCCGGAACAGGTCGCCATCATCGGGTGCGGGAACGTCCACTATGGTCCACTGCTGCGCGTCCCGCTCACCACTGTGGATCAACAAAGTGAACTCCTCGGCGAACGTGCCGCCAAACTCGCCCTCGCCTTGGGTGAATCCAAAGGCTTCCCCCAAAAACCGAGAACCTTTCTCATGCAAACCCGTATCATCCAGCGCGATTCCACGCAACGTCGGCCTTCCTGAAGGCCTTCTTGTTTCGCGTGCCGCCAGACGCTATAGTAAACGTTTACGTCTTCATGCCTCAATTCGACTGGCAAGCGCGCTTGGAGCGAACCCTTCCCGTCTTTGGCCATCGCAACTGGATTGTTATCGCAGACGCCGCCTATCCTTCTCAATCGAGCAACGCCATCCAGACCGTCCTCTGCCATTCTCCGCACATCGAGGTTTTGCGCCATGTCCTGCTGGCGCTTGCGCAATCGAAGCATGTCGAGCCTAGGCCCTTTGTCGATCAGGAACTTCGGTTCCTCCCCGAATCGGATGCTCCCGGCATCTCGGCATATCGCGAGCAGCTTGCCGCCCTCCTTCCAGCTCCGCTCGAATTACCCCACGAACAACTCATCTCGAAACTGCACCAGGTCAGCCAGGAATTTCGCGTACTCATTTTGAAGACGGCTATGACCCTTCCTTACACCTCGATCTTTCTCGAACTCGATTGCGCCTACTGGAATCAAGCCGCGGAACACCGTCTTCAATCCGTCATTACCGAACATCATGAACTCTCCAACCGCGATTGAATCAACTGTCGACCCCAGCCGTGTCCCCCAGCGCTTACTCGCCTCCGGGGTCTCCCTTCCGGCGATTGGCCTGGGAACGTTCGGTTCGGACCAGGTCACACCCGATGAAATTGCTGCTGCTGTTCGCTATGCCGCTTCCATCGGATACCGCCACTTCGATTGCGCTTCCGTCTATGGAAACGAGCTTCAGATCGGAACCGCCCTCCACGACATCATGCGGTCCGGCATCAATCGACGCGAACTCTGGATCACGTCGAAATTGTGGAATGATAAACACGCTTCCGAAGATGTTATTCCTGCCTGCAAACAGTCCCTCAGCGATCTTGGGATGGACTATCTCGATCTCTATCTGGTGCATTGGCCCTTTCCCAACTTTCATCCGCCATTCTGCGACGTTTCGTCTCGCAGCCCGGATTCCAAACCCTACCTTCACGAAAGCTTCCTGGCAACCTGGCGCAAGATGGAGCAGTTGGTTGACTCGGGTCTCGTGCGCTACATCGGTACCTCGAACATGACGATCCCTAAACTCAAACTGCTTCTCCGGGATGCCCGCATTCGTCCGGCAATCAACGAAATGGAACTTCATCCACACTTTCAACAGCCCGAACTTTTCGATTTCGTCACCGCTAGCGGTATCGCTCCTGTCGGCTACTCTCCCATCGGCTCTCCTGGACGTCCGGAGCGCGATCGGACCAGCGACGATACCGTCGATATGGAAGACCCCGTCATCGTCTCCATCGCGCAACGCCTTCAAATCCACCCTGCCGTCGTCTGTCTCAAGTGGGCCATTCAGCGCGGCCAAATACCCATCCCGTTCTCCGTCAAGCCCCGCAACATCCTCGCCAATCTTCAGGGCGCTGTCAGCGAACCTCTCACCGGTTCGGACATGAAGGCCATCGCCGCCATCGACAAGAATTGCCGCCTTATCAAAGGACAAGTCTTTTTGTGGAAAGACAATCAAAGCTGGGAAGATCTCTGGGATCTGAACGGCGAGATCACACCCCCATGACTACCTCCATGCAGGGGGCCTATCTTCCCGGCAACAGCACCGTCGATCTTCGCGAAGTTTCGACGCCCACACCCGGCCACGGCGAAGTGCTTCTCCGCATGAAGGCCTCTACCATCTGCGGTTCCGATATCCGCGCTATTTACAGAGAGCACCTCGGCAAAGGCCCTGAAGGTTACCAGGGCGTCGTAGCCGGACATGAACCCTGCGGCCAAATCGTCTTTACCGGGCCTGGTTGCCGCCGTTTTCACGAGGGCGATCGCGTCATCGTTTATCACATCTCTGGCTGCGGTCTCTGCAACGATTGCCGCCGCGGCTACGCCATCTCCTGCACCAGCGAGCACTTCCGGCGCGCCTACGGCTGGCAGCGCGATGGTGGCATGGCCGACTACCTTCTCGCTGAAGAAAAGGACCTCATCGCTCTCCCTGCGGAACTCTCTTACGCTGACGGCGCGCAAGTCGCCTGCGGCTTCGGTACCGCTTTCGAAGGTCTGCAGAAAATCGGTATCAGCGGCTCCGATTCCGTCCTTGTTACTGGTCTCGGCCCGGTCGGTCTCGCCGTGGCCGCGCTCTCCCGCAAACTTGGCGCGCAAACAGTCATCGGTCTCGATGTCATGCCCGAGCGCATCCAACTTGCCCTTAACCTCGGCCTCTGCGATGAAGCCCTTCTCAGCGGCCCTTCCAGCGTCAGCGACGTCAAAGCTTTCACCCAAGGCCAGGGTGTTGAACGCGCCATTGACTGCTCCGGCAACGACGCCGCCCGCACCATCGCCATCCGTGCCACCCGCAAATGGGGCAAAATCGCTTTCCTCGGCGAAGGCGGTACTGTCCAGTTCAATCCCTCTCCCGACATCATCCACGACCAGAAAACGATTTACGGCTCCTGGGTCACGTCGCTCTGGCTCATGGAGGATCTGGTGGAACAGCTCGTCCGCTGGAATCTCCATCCCGCCGATCTAATCACCCATCGTTTCCCGCTCGCTCAGGCCGACAGCGCTTACGCGCTCATGGCCTCGGGTAAATGCGGCAAAGTAGCCGTCTGCTTCGACGAAGAACTCCGCTAACCATTACGCCAAGTGCCTCCGTAGGGTAAGCTTTAACCTGCCATCTTATTATTATTAGTTCGCTTGACAGCAGGTATAGTAAGCACTTACTCTCAAAACAGAGAGCTGAGTCAGTGCCGGAAGATCTCCACCTCCTCTTCGATCGCTTGCGCGCCTCTCCACCGCTCTCCACCATCCAGGAACAAATCACCCGAGCCGCCCTCAGCCTCTTTGCCGAACGCGGCTACGAAGGCACTACTACCGCCGCTCTGGCACAGCACGCCGGCATCACGGAGAAAACTCTCTTTAAGCACTTCCCCAGCAAGCAGCAACTCTTTGCTCGCGTTGTCTACCCGGCACTGCTCGACATGCTGCATCCTCTCGCTTTCGAAACCTTGGAGCGCGTTCTTTCCTCCCCGCGTCCGAGCCTTCGCGAAGCCCTGCACGCCGTCATTCTCGACCGCCTCCAATTTGTCCGCCGGCACCCAGCTGTTTTCAAGCTCATCGCCCAGGAATTCATACTTCGGCCCGAATTCCGCCAGCCCCTGGCCCAGTTCTGGCAAGAACACATTCTTCCGTCTGTTAAAGCTTTATTGAAGCGTGCCCGTAAACAGGGAGACCTCGCTACACTTCCCGACGAACTGGTCATCCGCTCCCTTTTAAGCCTCAGTATCGGCTACATCTTTCAAACCACTTTCCTGATGCCGGGCTCCAGGTCAAAGGATGAAAAACAAGTCACTCTCCTCATCGATATCCTGCTGCACGGCATCGCACCCCCACCTCACAAATCCGCCAATAAAGGAAAACCATCATGACCCCTGAAGTCCTCATCGTCGGCGCCGGACCCACCGGCCTCGCCACCGCCATTGAACTCGCCCGGCAGAAGATTCCCTTCCGCCTGATCGACAAATCAGAAAAAGCCACTGAATGGTCGCAGGCTCTCGTTGTCCAGGCCCGCACCCTGGAACAATTCGATCGCTATGGCATCGCCGAAACCGCCGTCGACCAGGGCATTCCGCTGTCCCGCGCTCATGTCTTCAGCGAAGGCAAGTCCATAGTCGCTTTCGAGTTAGACCACATCCCAGGCCGGTACCCTTATGTGCTGTTTCTGCCCCAAAGCCAGACCGAAGAAATTCTCCGCCAACACCTTCACGAACTGGGTGGCGCCATCGAACGCGGCGTTGAACTTGTTTCACTCGAAGATTCAGAAAGCGGAACAGACGTTCAGCTGCGTCATAAAGACGGTACGACCGAAAACACGGAAGCACGCTGGATTGTTGGCTGCGATGGCGCTCACAGCCGCGTCCGCGAACTGCTGAATATTCCCTTCGAGGGCGATAAAGTCGCACTCTCCTTCTTTCTCGGCGATCTCGAACTCACCGGACCCGATGTTTCGAATGACGAACTCCGCGTCTATCTGCATCACGGAGATGTCTTGTTCGTGGCCCGTCTCACTGCCACCGCCCATCGGGTCATTGTTGCTCTCCACGCTGGCCAGTCTTCTGAAGATAAAGACAAACAGCTCTCGCTGGCCGACTTTCAAACGGCGTTGGATCACGCCGGTGCACGCATCAAAGTCACCGGCTCAATCTGGATGACACCCTTCCATGTAAACGATCGCCAGGCTGCCCGCTATCGCAGTAAAAGCGCTTTCCTGGCAGGCGACGCATCCCACATCCACTCGCCTGTCGGTGGTCAAGGCATGAACACTGGCTTGCAGGACGCCGCCAATCTCGCCTGGAAACTGGCCGCCGTTTCTCACGGCGCTCAGGACGCCCTCCTCGATTCTTATCACGAAGAGCGCTCCGCCGTCGGCAAACGCCTTCTCCGCACTACATCCCGCGGACTCCATGCGGCCACTGCCACCAACCCGCTCTTAGAAAAATTGCGCGACACCCTGCTCTCGGTTGTGAGTCATTCCCAGTATGTCCAGGAGACCCTCGCCGGCTTTATCTCGGAAACAGATATCAATTATCGCGAATCGTCCATTGTGAGCGAACAGAGCGCCGCCGGTTCTCTCAAAGCAGGGGACCGGGTACCGAACCCAACTGTTCATCCCGCCGGCAGCGCGCCCACTCTCTTGCTCGATCCTCTACGCGATGGCCAACATCTGCTGCTTGCCGTCAACACGGCGACAAAGACGCTTCCCCGCACCACCTCCGTCCAAATCACAACCAATCATGAAAACGACGAGCTAACGAAACTGTTCGGAGCTCATGAACGCATCTGCCTGATCCGCCCGGACGGCTATCTCGGTTACAGCAGCGACCCTCAAGACCACTCACAACTCGCGAACTATGCGCGCCAGGTCGGCCTGCTTGCTTGACAAAGCGCTACCATCCGCGCCATACTCACCTAGACATCTGGGAAAGTCGTTCGAACAATGCCGAAAGTCACCCTCCAGGGCGCCCTTGACCTGTTAATCCTCCAAACCCTCGCTCGCGGCCCGCAACACGGCTATGGCATCACCTGCCACATCCTGGCCGCCTCCCAGGATCAACTCCGCGTCGAAGAGGGCTCGCTCTATCCAGCTCTCCGACGCATGGAGGCCGCACGCCTCATCAAAGCCGAATGGAAGCGCAGCGAAAACAACCGCCGCGCCCGCTACTATCAGCTCACGAACCTCGGCAGCAAGCGACTGGCACAGGAAATGAAAACCTGGCAGGATCACACCGCGGCCGTCACAGCCTTCCTCAAATTCGCCTGAGATAGCCGCCCGCATGCTCCGGAAACTGCTCAATCTCTTTCGCTCGAAAAGACTCGCCGCCGAGATCGAGGAAGAACTCGCCTTCCACCGCAGCCAAACCAAAGGTCAATTTGGCAATCCCACCAGCATTCAGGAAAGGGTGTATGAAGCCAGCACACTCGTCTGGCTCGAAACTCTGCTGCAGGATCTGCGGATAGCCTTCCGCGGCCTACGCCGCACACCGTTATTCACGGCTATTGCCCTTCTTTCAATCTCGTTGAGCATAGCTGCTACTGCTGTCGTCTTCACCGCAGTCAAATCCGTTCTGCTCGATCCTCTGCCCTACGCTCGGGCCGGAGAACTGGTTCAACTCGGCAGTGTTGACAACATCGCCGGGCCGTCACACTCGGATTGGCTCTTCTGGAACGACGCCCAGGAAATTACACGGCGAACCCGCACCTTTGCTTCAGTCGGGATCTCGGGTAATGCCGTTTTCGATCTGGGCGGCGGCGATTCTACTCCACCCGAAGCGCTCTACGGTCTGCGCATATCGGCGAGTCTGTTCCCCACGCTCGGTGTCCACCCCATGTTCGGCCGCAATATCGGTCCCGGCGAAGATCAACCGCACCGGCCCAACGAGATCATCCTGAGCTACGGTCTCTGGCAGCGTCGCTTCCATTCAGACCCAAACGTGATCGGCAAGAACGTCCAGATCAATGGCCACGACTGTCTGGTGATCGGGGTCATGCCGCACGGTTTCAATTTCCCCCTCAGCCGCGCTGCCGCTCATACGCCTTTTCCATATGTTGAATTCTGGGCGCCCCTCCAACTTGATCCCCCAAACCCGGCCGAGTTAGGAGGCGGACTCCAAGCCGTCGCTCGTCTCCGTCCCGGTGTGTCTCTCGCCCAAGCCCAGCAGGACCTCGCTTCCATCAACAAGGCTCTCACTCGCGCATTTCCTGCTGCTAATCGCGATCGCACCCTCCGGCTCGCTCCTTTGTGGGATCGAACAGTAGGCACTGCTCGCCAACCTCTCTGGTTTTTGCTCGCTGCCGCCTTCCTGTTTTTGCTCATCGGTTGTGCGAACGTCGCCAACCTGCTTCTCGCTCGCGGCTTCGCCCGACAACGCGAGATCTCCTTGCGGATGGCCATCGGCGCACCACGGGCTCGCATCGTCCGCCAGTTCCTTACCGAAAGCTCTCTCCTGGCTGCTCTAGGAGGCTTGGGCGGCTATGCCCTCACCGCTGCCGCCTGGAAGATCCTGCTCGCCATCGCTCCCGTAAGTATTCCACGCCTGGCCTCCGCCCACGCCGGCTGGGCCGTGTTCGCTTTTGCCTTCACTCTCTCGCTCCTGAGCGGTCTTCTCTCCGGCATCGCACCCGCCTTCCGCGCAGCCGGATCAAACGACTTCGCTTCGCGCACGACCGCCTCCGCTGAACAGCATCGCCTTCGCTCGTCTCTGGTCATCGTCGAGGTGACCCTAGCCGTCACACTCGTCCTCCTCGGCGGTCAATTACTCGCCAGCTTCATCGGCCTGCTCGAAAACGATCCGGGCTTCCAGGCCAAACGCGTTCTCGCCTCCGTCGTACTCCCCGCCCACGAACGTTACACCACTCCCACTCAGCGCGCCGCCGTCTACCAACGCTTTCTGAATGCCGTTCGCGCCCTCCCCGGAGTCGAAAGCGCCGGCACGGTCGATGCTCTTCCCTTCAGCGGCGAAAATCACGGCGGGTTCATCAGCGCCTCCAACACGAACGAACGCGCCAGTCAACTCGTCGCCGAAGTAGACATCATCGGCGGAGACTATCTCCCAACCTTGGGAGCGCGCCTGATTGCCGGTCGCTGGTTTCACCCCGAAGCAACCGCCACTGCAAACAACTCCGCACTGATAAACGATGTCACCGCTCACCACTTTTGGCCTGCAACCAGCGCCCTCGGCAAACTGATCTGCGTCAACTGCACGCCCGAGCATCCACAAAATTGGAAGCGCGTCATCGGTGTCGTATCAACGGTCCGCCATATGGTTCTCGACGGACCGCTCCCGCCCAATGTCTATCTCTCTGCGGGCGCCTTCCAGGAAGCTGCCTTCATTGTGATAAGTACCGATCGCCCCACCGGCGAAATGGAAAAGGCAGTTCGTCGAGCGATTGCTGCCGTCGATCCCAATCAGCCTGTCTTACTCAGCACAACCCTGCAATCTCTTCTATCCGACTCCGTAGCCGGCCGCCGCTTCATCGTTAATTTACTAACTGCTACCGCCTGCCTAGCGCTGATCATGTCCATCGCCGGCATCTATGGCGTCACGTCCTACACCACCTCCCGCAGAACACAGGAAATCGGTATCCGCATGGCCCTCGGCGCTACTCCACGCAGCGTGCAGACCCTTGTCTTTCGCCGGCAATTCCTATCCGTAGTCATTGGGCTCATCGCGGGACTCGCTCTCACGCTTGCCATCCAACGCTTCCTCCGTGGAATGATCGCCGGCCTGACCGACACGCAAACGTCAGGCTTTTGGATCGCCGCGCTGTTCGTCTCGCTCACCGCCGTAACCGCTTGCTGGCTGCCAACCCGCCGCGCCACGAGAGTCGATCCCATGCGCGCCCTTCGCCAGGACTGACGTTCCTTCTACAGCAGCTTGATTCGAATATTCTTGTAATACACCGTGCTGCCCGGATCGTGCCCCTGTAGCGCAATCGTGCCTGCTCCAATACGCCGTCCCGCAAAGTCTTTTGTTCCCGCCCAATCCGCAGGCTGCGTCCACTCCGCCACCTTCTTGCCATCCACGCGGACTGAGATCGTTTCGCCCTGTACGGTGATATCTTCGGTAAACCACTTGTTATCCGGAACCAGCTGTTCGTGTACATCCTGCACCTCGTAAATACTTCCCGTTTTGCGAGGGTCGGAATTGTAAGTGTTATTCACCTGGATCTCGAATCCCTTGCCGGGAAAGCCCATGTCCTGATATTCGGTGTCCACATAGACACCGCCATTTGAGTTAGGCTGCGTCATCACGTCCACCTGCAGTTCGTAATCCTTAAATTTGTGATCGTGAAAAGCACCTACATAGAAGCAGTGGCTGCGCTCGCCGTGCGCCACAATCGCCCCGTCCTCTACGGAAAACGTAGCCTGATGTTCATTTACTTTCCAACCTGTCAGATCCTTGCCATTGAAGAGCTCAGTCCAACCCTTCTCCGCCGCACCCAGCGGCAGGCAAGCCATCCAGAGCCAAACCATCGCAAATTTCATAGCTATTCCCCCCGTTTGTCGTAACCCCGGCCAATGCGACACTGGACTCGCATTGCTTTTTTTGAAACGTCTCATCTATCCCTTCCTGCCTGTACCGGTCCGCGTGCAAGGCCGGTCTTATCTCACGAATGCCGCGCGTGACCTTTACGAAGGGATATTGGGGCGGAACGAAGCAGACCTGCCGCCCCATCGCCTCAACATCTCCGGCGGCGGTTCTTTTCGCGAAATCGGTCTACACAATGTTCACCTCTCGCAATCCATCGCCGGTCTTCGGCCCAACGATCACGTTCTGGACGTCGGTTGCGGCATCGGCCGCACCGCTGCCGCTATGGTTCCCCTTCTCTCGCAGGGCGGTGGCTCGTACGACGGAATCGACATCATTCCCTTCGCTATCCGGTGGTGTCAGCGCCACATCAGCGCGCGCGTGCCGAACTTTCGCTTTCACCATGCCAACATCCAAAACTACGTCTACAATCCACGAGGCACGCTCGAAGCCGGCACCTACAAATTCCCATTTCCCGATGCCTCTTTCAGCTTCGTACTCGCCACTTCACTTTTCACGCACCTGCTACCCGACGCTATGGCCAACTATCTGCATGAATGCAGCCGCACACTGCAGCCCGGTGGCACGTTTCTCTCTTCGTGGTTTCTCATCGACGCGGTCAATCGAAACCTCACCCCGGTGAACGCCGATTTCCCGTTTCGCTTTGTCCATCACTACCAGAGGTCCACTCACGCTCCCGAAACAGCCGTCGCCTTTGACCTCGACTTTCTGTTGTCTCTCTTCCAATCTGCCGGACTCCACATCGAGCGCATCTACTACGGCGGATGGTCCGGGCGCGTGGCCACGATAGCCTCCGGTCAGGACGTCATCGTAGCCCGAAGTCCATCACCTGATCAGACTCCACTTCTTACTTATCACGCGTAGCTTTCGCCATCAGCGCGTTGAACTCAGGCCGCGGCATCTTCAACATCTCCGGATGAGCATCCACCCACTTCGCCATCGCGTTATATTTGGCCTCCGTCCAACCGCCCTCAAACTCCGCCCCGTTCTTACCCTGCCGGTTCAACTCAAAATTAAAAGCGTCTTTTAAATTCGTGAACTCCGCCGTGCTGATCGCCGCTTCGGCCAGAATCGCCGGAATGAACAGCACGCCATCCGTCTTCGCCAGCACCAGGTCACCCGGCAGCACCACCGCCCTCCCGATACGTACCGGAGCGTTAATCGCGGTCAACTCCATCTGCGCCCACGCCGATGGATCATAACCGCGATAAAATCCATTGAAGTTTGGAATCGCCCGATTCTCCTCCTGGTCCCTGATGCCGCCGTCGAATACGAAACCCGTATGCGTATGCGCCGCAATCCCGTTCCCAAGGTTCGATCCGATCAACGTGCCCTCGATCACTTTTCCAAATCCATCGGCCACATATACGTCACCGATCTGCAGTTCATTTATCGGCCAGCTGTTGTTGCCGCTCACACGTCCTTCCGCCTTGCCCTCCGCCGCGATTGCCTTCGCCATATCCGCCCGGATCGGCATGTACTGCGCCGTCAACGCCCGTCCCGCAAACGGCTTTTCAATGTGCAGCGCCTGCCAGCCGCCCTCAAACTCATTCCGGTAGCCGTGTTCGCGCAAGTATTCCCACACATCCTCAATCGATACATCGAGCGCTCGCTTTAAGAGATCGTCCGGCACCTTCGGGCGTCCATCCGCAACCCGGTCCCCCTTCCAATCCGCTGTATAGAACATCATCTGTTCTTTTGTCATCTTCACTTGCGCGGATGCGCGCCCAACGCATCCATACGCGATGCACCCAGCCAACACCGTAACGATCGTTCTTCTCATCCGATTCCCCTCATCGCCCTAAACCCCAACATGATATCCTCCGACCGTATCGCTCTCCACCGATGAAAATCATCTCGCTCCCCGCCGCCTGTAAGTACGCTTGTATTCTCTTTGCCGCTCACGTCCTTTGCGCCGCCGATCTCCGTCCTCCTGCCGTCCCGCTCGTCACGCACGACCCCTACTTCAGCATCTGGTCGACCGCCGACCACCTCACCGACCAGCCCACCAAGCACTGGACCGGCGCCGTGCAATCCCTCTGCAGCCTGGTCCGCATCGATGGCAAGCCCTATCGCATCATGGGCAGCGAACCCAAACAATTGCCGGCCCTCCCGCAGACCGGCCTTGAGGTCCTACCCACCCATACCATCTATCAATTCGCCGGCGCAAACATCCAGCTCACTCTCACCTTCCTCACCCCTGCCCTGCCCAACGATCTTGATGTCCTGTCCCGCCCCGTCACGTATATCACTTGGACCGTTCGCTCCTCCGACGCCGGCGCTCACAAAGTCCAAATCTATTTCGATGCCGGAGCGCAGCTCGCGGTTAATTCCTTGGAAGAACCCGTCACCTGGTCCCGCTATCGGCTCGGCGACGTGCAGGTTCTCCGACTGGGCAGCCAGCAGCAGCCGATTCTCGAAAAATCCGGCGACAATCTCCGCATCGACTGGGGCTATCTCTATGTCGTCGCGCCCCCCGAAACCGGCTCTGCTTCCGTCGCCACCATCCGTCCCGCCGCCATCGATGCCTTTACTAAGTCCGGCGGCGTCCCCGAGTCCGATAATCTGCAGCTCGATCAACCTTATGGTCAGAAATTACCCGTTCTCGCCGATTCGACCGATTTCGGAGCTGTCACTGCTGCGCCTGTCTCGCACCACGTCTTGATTGCTTACGACGACCTGTATTCCATCGCTTATTTTCAGCGAAGGCTGCGTCCCTACTGGCGTCGCAATGGCATGGATATTGCCGAGCTGTTGCGCGCTTCCCTAGCCGACTATGCTTCTCTCGAGCAGCGTTCGAAAGCCTTCGACGATCAGCTCATGGCCGATCTCACCAAAGCTGGTGGTCAAGATTATGCCCGCCTCTGCGCTCTCGCCTATCGCCAGACCTTCGCCGCGCACAAGCTCACCGCCGACGCCGATGGCGCTCCGCTCTTCTTCTCGAAGGAAAACTTCAGTAATGGCTCCATCGATACCGTCGATGTTACCTACCCCAGCTCGCCTTTCTTCCTGCTCTTCAACACCGCTCTCCTGAAAGCGCAATTAAAGCCCGTCATGGACTACGCCGGAATGTCGCGCTGGAAATTCCCCTTTGCTCCACACGATCTGGGGCGCTACCCGCTCGCCAACGGCCAGCAGTACGGCGCTGGCGAAGTCTCTATAGAAGATCAAATGCCGGTGGAAGAGAGCGGAAATATGATTCTGATGATTGCCGCCATCGCCCATGTCGACGGCAATGCTGAGTTCGCCAAAACCTACTGGGCCACGCTTACTAAGTGGGCTACTTACCTCAAAGACAAAGGTCTCGATCCCGAAAACCAGCTCTGCACCGACGACTTCGCCGGACACCTCGCCCACAACGCCAATTTGTCCATCAAAGCTATCCTGGCTCTGGGCGCCTACGGTCAGCTCGCTGGTCAGCTGGGCCAGTCAGAAGCTGCCCAGCAGTATTCCTCGCTCGCCCGCGATTTCGCCAGAAAATGGGCCACCATGGCCAGCGACGGCGATCATTTCCGTCTGGCGTTCGACCGCCCCGGGACCTGGAGTCAGAAGTACAATCTCGTCTGGGACCATCTGCTCGGCCTTGACCTCTTCGCGCCCGACGTAGTTTCGAAGGAGCTCGCCTTCTACTCCGCGCACCAAAATAAATACGGACTGCCGCTCGACAACCGTGCCGACTATACCAAAATCGACTGGCTCGCCTGGACCGCGTCCCTCAGCCAATCCCCCTCTTCCTTCCAGGCCCTCTTCGATCCTGCGTATCGTTACGCCAACGAATCCCCCAGCCGCGTCCCTCTCTCCGACTGGTACGACACGAAAACCGGCAAACAGGTCGGATTCCAAGCCCGCTCCGTCGTTGGTGGCATCTTCATCCAAATGCTCAACGACCCCGCTCTTTGGAAGAAATACACCCAGCAAGCCAACTCTCGCTAATTCCGCAGGATCGTTTTACGTGATCGAAGTTTTCTTGCGGCCGTTCGGCGCCTTTGAACGGAACCGTCGGCACATCGAGTTAGCGAATCGCCACTGCGCTAAGGACGGACTCAGCATGAAATCTCTTGACCGCGAAAATGCCAAGCGCCACAAAAAGCGCCATGACCACGAGTTGCGCAACGAGAAAAGGCGCTTCTGACTGTGTCGGAGCAATAGCTTTGAGGCCCGGCACCTTCTGGAAAAGCTGTGCTATGAGGACGAAGACATTCAGATAGAGACTAATTACGGCGCTCACCACGTAGATCCAACGCCAAGAGCCAGTGAGACGACAGATGTAGCGCGCCAGGATGGCGACTGCCAGGGCAACTAAACACAACGTCATAAGTAATTGCGCATCATGAGTGAAACGTGGTCTGCTGACATTATGAGACCACTGAGGATATCGGACGCGATGTCGGTGCTTGGTTTGCAGCAAGAGATCCAGCGTTCTGAGGAGTCGCGCTACGATCACCGGTTGCATGGCGTTTTGCTGGTCGCCCAGGGTATGACCTGCCCTGAAGTAGCACGGCTTTTGGGAGATGCACCGCGTTCCGTCGAGTATTGGGTTCACCGTTTCGAGCAGCAGGGATTGGGGGGTCTGGCCGAGGGAGAACGGTCCGGACGCCCCAGCCGGCTGAGTGAGAAGCAGATCAAAGAGATCAATCGAGTGTTGCGAGAGAGGCCGAGCGACGCGGGGATGCGCGTCAACCTGTGGGATGGCAAGACGCTGTCGGCCTGGCTGGCGAAGACCTACGGCATCCACTTGGGGGTCCGTCAATGCCAGCGTTTGTTCCGGCAGTTCGAGTTCCGGCTCCGCAAGCCCCGGCCCGTTTTGGCGCGAGCCGACCCGACGCGCCACAAAGCGCATAAAAAAAACTCCGCAAGTTAATGCGGGACAATGCCGTGGACCTCTGGGCGCTGGACGAAGTGCATTTTCAGCAACAGGGATCCCGTTGCCGTATGTGGGTTCCACCGGAAACCAGAGATCCGATCGTGTACCATCATCCGACCCGGAAGAGCGTAGGCTACTTCGCCGCAGTCCGTTTGCGGGATGGCGAATTTTTGTTTCGCCGCGAGACCGGCCGATTCAACGGCGAGTCCTTCTGGGAGTTCCTCAAAATCTTCCGCGAGGCCAGCGCTGTTTCCGGACGTCGCGTCCTCGCCATCAGTGACAACGCGCAGTATCATCGCTCCAAACTCCATCTGCCTTGGCGTGATCAACAGGCTCCACAATTTCGCTTGGACTTCCTGCCTCCTTACAGCCCGGAACTCAACCCTATCGAACGGGTCTGGAAACTCACGCGCCGGTTGCGTCTGCACAATCGTTATTTCGGATTCCTCGATGGAGTCGCCTCCGCCGTCGAAGGCCAGTTCGCCGAATGGACAAAGCCCAACGATGCCCTGCGACGATTATGCGCAATTACTTAAGACGCTGTGTTTAGCGATACTATGCCGACTATGTGGGAAGGCAAAAGCTTATGGAAGGGAAAAAGGAATCCGGTAAAGCTTGTCGCCGCTGTTGTTGCGAGAAACACTGCGGTCCAGCCACTGAGCCGTTTTGACCCGATCAATCCAAAGATGACGACAAAACCCGCTCCAATGCCAACCAAACTCAACAAGACGTGCACCAAGGTAAATGTGGACACGATTCGAATCCTTTCTCAGTTCTGGTATTCAACTTTCACTGCGTGACTTTTTGAACCTCTCATGGCTCAGTCATCAAAATTGTGATGACGCCTTACTGATGCCGTTCGCCCAGCCCTCATTCAGAAGCATGTGAAGCGGGGTAAGCGGACTGAGCTCGACGTAATCGAATTCCATCAACTTGGCTTGGCCTAAAGGGAGCTGCTCCAGCAGCGTCCGCGCCTCTTCAAGAGACGTGACATTCATAAGGAAGACGGGACCTTTTTGGTCTTGGCGAGCCCACCATTGATCGATCTTTCCCGCCAGGTAGAGACGAAGGGTATCCGACACTTCCCTTGGGAATATCGTTTTGAGCTGTTCAGGCGTGGGTGGAGATGTGAATCGGCCCGACGCCAGTATCTTTGTGGTCGAAAGGACCGGGAAAGGACGTTTGGGTTGCCCGCTGTTTGCGGCTGTTGTTTCCTGAGTGTCATTCATAGTGAACTCCGATCGTAAAAAGGGGAAAGTTAGTTGGCGCTTTTCGGACTCAATTCAGAAAGGTGAGCGCGCGCGAAGTCACCGACGGTCATAGGTCTCTGGCCAGTGATTCTTTGAACGTTGTCGTTCGTTCCCGACATGACACCGCGCTGATAGTCGGCCATAGCGCCTCCCAGATGCTGGACTACATAAGACGGCACGCCGTAGGATTCGAGTGACTTACAGTATTCGCCGATCGCGACATTCTGAAAGACGATTGGACGGCCGAGAGCTTCGGTCAACTCTCGCGCCATTTGATCGTGGTCCATTTCGACGGGGCCGAAGAGTGGGTAAGTTTGGCCGGCATGTCCGTTGGCATTTTGGAGGATCGAAGCGATGACACGTCCCTGGTCTGCCGCAGCAATGGGCGCATGGCGCGCTTTACCTACGGGCAAGCGTATAATTCCCTTCTCGAGAAAGAGAGGTAACTGCCAGGGGTAGAGCAACCATTCTAGGAAGTAAGTGGGTCGAAGATGGGTGACCGGGAGGCCGGACCAATTGAGCACCTGCTCAGAGACCCAGGTTTCCTGGCAAGAATAGCTTGTGGATGTGCGACTCGCCGATTGCTGAGACAGGTTAACGATTGCGGAAACGTCCGCTTCCTTTGCCGCTTGCGCGAAATTGACGGTCGCATCGATAACGCCGGGTGACACAGGATACACAAAGTAGGCTGCTTCCACACTCTCCATCGCCTGACGAACCTCGTCTATCCTGTGAAGGTCACCCACAAAGGTTTCGGCCCCTAGTTCTTGCAACGCTGCGGAGCGATCGTCGTTGCGATGGACCATTGTGCGGACACTGAGACCACGTTCGAGTGACTCTTTGACAGCCATCCGTCCGGTGTCTCCGGTAGCGCCAGTAATCAATACTCTGCGACTCATGTTTCTGCTCCTCGCACGAAGCTCCGCCTGTCAATCATCAACAATGTCGCTTTTCTGCTAACGTAAGCGTTAAGTCAGAAACGACACGATCAGGCCGCATCAGGCGCTGCGTATCTACATCCTAAGCTTGCGGCGGCGAAATTGTATGTCAGATATCCGGCGTTTTCGGACATTTGAATTCAGGGGCTGCGCCAGAGAGGAAAACACATGCACAAAGTCGGCTTCATACTTTTCCCTCGGATCTCAACGATGTGTTTAGCGGTCACCAGCGTGTTCGAGATGGCGAACTGGAAGCTTCGGAGTCCGGCATACCAATTAATGTTGGTATCAGAGCACGGTGGCCCGGTGGCCACTTCCGTCGGATATGAAATTCAGACTGTATCGTTCAAACGCCGCAGGTTCGATACGATTGTTGTGGCTGGCGAACACGAAATGCGCGAGCCGGCTACACCGGGTCTTGTGAGATATCTGAGGTGCGCGAGCCGGCGGGATACCCGTATCGCCTCAATCTGCACGGGCGCGTTCGTTCTCGCCCAAGCTGGATTACTCGACGGACGTCGGGCGACCACTCATTGGAATCATGCGAAACGGTTCCAGCAGCTCTATCCCAAAGTTACTGTCGACGCTGATCGTATCTTCACCTCCGACGGGCCGATTTGGTCGTCGGCTGGAATGAGCGCGGGGTTAGATCTTGCGCTGGCGTTGGTGGAGGAAGACTATGGCCGAGAGATGTCTCGTGAAACGGCTAAGTTGATTGTGGTTTACCACCGCAGAGCTGGTGGACAGTCGCAGCACTCGACTTTGCTCGATCTGGATGCGACATCAGATCGCGTGCAGACCGCGCTCGCTTACGCAAAGGAGAATGTGAGCAAGCGTCTCTCGGTGGATGACTTGGCGGCAAGCGCCTTTCTGAGTCCGCGGCAATTCAGTCGACTTTTCAGAGATGAAACGGGACAAACGCCGGCAAAAGCAATTGAGCGGCTGCGCGTCGAAGCGGCTCGACTGATGATGGAGGCTGGCCGATTCTCCGCGGAAGAGATCGCCCGCAAAAACGGTTTCGGAAATCGAGATCGTATGCGGCGTTCGTTCATTCGGGCCTTCGGACGGTCACCGCAAGCTATCCAACGTGCAATAGGCTCACCGGAAACTTGAGCTATAGGCGCAACAATCAAACTGACCGGCGACTACACCTAGCAGACAGCGACTTTTTGACGTCTGGTTGTAGTGAACCCTTTTAGTATCGGTGGGGGACCGTTTCCAAACTCTCCAATCGATCGCCCCCCGCAGCGCCCCTCCAAACCGGCACCCGCACCACAAACACGGACCCACCGTCCACACCAGATTCCACGCCGATCGAAGCCTGATGCTGCTCCACAATTGCTTCCGCAATCGCCAGACCCAAACCCAATCCACCCGATTCCTTGCTCCTCGACGGATCCACTCGAAAGAATCTCTCGAACACGTGCGCTTGTGCTTCTTTCGGAATGCCGATCCCGGTGTCTTCCACGTGGATCAACGCCTCTTCCCCTATCTGTTTCAGCCGGACCGTAATTGTGCCGCCGGAAGGCGTATACTTCACCGCATTATCCAACAGAATGAACAGCACGCGCCGCAGATCGGCCGCATTGCCGAGTATCGATAATGTTTCCGCCTCAAGCTCCTGCTCTAGCGCCACACCTTTGGCCACCGCAATGGGCAGAAAATCCGAAGAAGTTTCCTGTACCAATTCGCGTAATTCAAACGAATCAGGCGGCCGCGGGTCTTTATCCACATCGGCCCGCGCCAGAAATAAAAGATCCTCTATCAATCGCGTCATCCTCTCGGACTCGCGCTGAATCTTTTCGAGCGCCGCTCGATACTCTGGCTCGGTCCGGGTCCGCCGCAAACAACTTTCAGCCGCAAAACGGATCACCGCCACTGGTGTCCTCAGCTCATGCGAAGCATCGGCCGTAAAACGCGAGATCCGCGAAACCGCTACTTCCAGCCGCTCCAACATTCCGTTCCATGTCTCCGTCAGCCGCTGTAGTTCGTCTTTCGTCTTCGGAACAATCAACCGTTCCGACAGGTTTCCCACACCGATCGTCCGTGCTCGTTCGGTGATTTTGGCCACCGGCAGCAGCGCTTTCCCGCTCAGCACGTATCCGCCGCCCACCGCAAACAAAATGAAAACAGGTGTAGTCAGGACAAGTACCCATCCCAGGAGATCGATCGTTTTTTCCATCGGCTGCGAGGTGATTGCGAGTAATACGTTCACCTCGCCCGCCCTCAGCCGGACCGTCCGGTTTACTGCTAGATAACGCCGCCTCTTCCACTTCAACTTGTACGGCTTGGCTGATCCCTCGCCTTTGATCAGCTTTTCAATATCGCCCGCTGGCGGACTGCTGTACACTACCTTGCGCCTGCTGTCCGAAACCACCAGCAAATGATCTAGCATTAACGACTGCGAAAATTCCCCAATCTCCCGCGCCACGTGCATCGACGAACCGCCGTCCTCGATATGCAAGTACTCTTCAAAACCCGCCATCTGGCTCGTCAGATTACTCGCCACATCCCGATAAAGAACATGCTTAAGCAGCAGCCAGATCGAAAAACTAAATAGAACCAGACCGATCGAAAGAACAACCCCGTACCAGAGAGTCAAACGCGTTCGAATCGATTGCTCTCTCACGGCTTGTGCTCCTGCAAGCTATAGCCAATCCCACGGATTGTCCGGATCAACTTGGGCGAGCCTGGCGACTCGACTTTGATCCGTAACAGCCGGATGAAAGCGTCTAGCGTGTTTTCTTCAATGTCCGCATCGAATCCCCAGATCGCCTCTACAATCGAGGACCGCGACAGCACTCGCCCCTTGTGCCGCATCAGGAGCTCCAGCAAACTGTATTCGCGCGGCGTGAGTTCGATCTTTTTTTGATCTCGCGCCACCTCGCGGCTGGCCGTATTCAGCGTGAGATCTTCCGCCTGCAGGCAGACCGCGCCCGGAATATCACCACGCCGGCTCACAGCGCGCACCCGCGCCAGCAGCACTTCGAGTGCAAACGGCTTTGTCAGATAATCATCGGCGCCCTGATCCAGCGCGCGCACAATGTCAGCCGGCGCATCGCGTGCCGTGAGAACCAGCACCGGCGTTCGAATGTTCGCCTTCCGCAGCTGCCGCGCCACCTCGAATCCGTCTTTTCGCGGCAGCATCAAGTCCAGAATGATTAGATCGAAGCGCGTACTCCGGGCTAGCTCGAACGCGATTTCGCCATCGCCCGCCAGCGTAACAAAGTGACCTTCTTCCGATAAAGCCGACTGCAAAAGCTCGGCCATCGCCACCTCGTCCTCCACAGCCAGAATTTGCATAATACTTCTCGGACAGGCTTCAAAGGCCGCTGAAAAGTGTTGGCCGCTGATAAACACGGATAAGCACCCTTCGAAAACAAATGTCTTATCTGCGTTGATCCGCGTTCAGCTGCGGCCAGTTCTTATTTTCACCAAACTCTTCTGTCTTCCTACCTACTTACTGAACACCAGCACCTTGAACGTGTTCGGCACAATGCTCGGGCGTGGTCTTCCCTGCCCGTTCGCGGTAGGCGCTCCCATGTCCGCGGTCGCCAGATACACCGTGTGCGTATGCGTATCTAGCGCCATCGTCCTCGCGCCCTTCGTCGTCTCCACCGTCTCCGCCACCGCGTACTTGTCGTTGCCCGACTTCTTGACTACCGTCAGTGTGCCATCCTCGCCATTCGAGGACAACGCCTCTCCCGTACCCGGATCGTAAGCCGCCGCATCCGGCCCCTCGCCAATCGGCACCGTTTGCACCACCTTGCCCGAATCGCTATTCACCACCGCCATCATCTTGTTGTCGCAAACCGCAAACAGCCGGTGCCCCTTCGTATCGATCGCCAGACCGGAGGGCGATTCACACGGCGTAATCGACCAGTGCGCCTTAACCTTGCCGCTGTTCGAATCAATCGCTACGATCTCGTTCTTCGATTCGATATTGTCATACACATTTCCGCGCCCGTCGGCCACCGGAAATTCCGGCTTGCCTCCCAGCGGAATCGTGCTGCTTACCTTTGCTGTGGCCGCATCGATGGCGGTAGCGTCTTTGCTTCCTCCGTTAAACGCGAAAACGTGCTTCGACGCGTCATCGTAAACGATGCCATCCGGATTCGTTCCCGCTGCGACCTTGCTCTTCACGGTCAAATCTTTCAGATCGAACACCACCACCTGATTCGAGCCGCCGTCGCTAATAAACCCCGTATTAACGTCGTCTGCTAGGGCGATGCCGTGCACCCGCTTCATCCCCGTGATCTTCCCAACCACTTTCTGGGAAGCTAGATCAACCACCGCCACTTCCGTGCCGTGCGATACGTACATCCGGTGCCCGCCATTATCCACTGTCAGGTAATCCCAGCCGCCCGTTCCGCCAATCAGAATGGATCCTGTCTTGTGATAACCCTGCGCAAAACAGTAAACGGCGCCGAACGCAGTGAACAAAACCAGTGACTTCAGAAATCGATAATTTCTCATGTCTTTTGCTGTTCTCAGACATCGAGTCTAGCCAGCGATTCTGAAAACCTTCTGAAGTTCAGAGCTTCAGCTTTTCCAGATCCTGTAAAAAGCCCGATGGTGTCAACAGACCGTCGGGCAGCATCGCGGGCGCTGCATTCGCGCTACCGCCGTAAACCACATACAAAGGAATCCCGCTGCGCCCATACTTCGCGAGTAAATCCGTGATCGCCGGATCGTACGAGGTCCAATCCGCCCGCAGCAGCGCAATGTCGGATTTGCTCAGATGTTTCTGCACCTCGGGCGAATGAAACACCACGCGATCATTCACCTGGCACGTCAGGCACCAGGCCGCCGTAAAATCGATCAGTACTGGTTTACCGGACGCTCGATAGGCAGCCAGTTTCTGCGGCGTAAAGGCCTCCCATTTCAAGCCTTGCGTTCCGCCGTCCGCTAAGACGTGAGCTTCCGGGACGAGCGCGTTCGCCGCATACACCGTCACTGCAATCCCTAAACACGCCGCCACGGTCCGCGCCGTCCGGTTGAGCGGCCAGCGCCCCATCACCCAGCCGGCCATCGACAAAATGAGCAGCGTAAACAGCAGCAACGCGAGTTGGTTGATCCCGACTTGCTGGCCCAGCACCCACAGCAGCCAAACCACCGTGGCAAACAGCGGAAACGCCAGAATCTGCTTCATCGTTTCCATCCATGCACCGGGCCGCGGCAGAAACCGGCTCAAGCCCGGAAAAATCGTGAGCAGCAGGAACGGAGCCGCCAACCCGATCGCCATCGAAGTAAACACCAGCACGCAAATCGCCGCGCCCTGGCTCAACGCAAACCCCACCGCCACGCCCATTAACGGCGCTGTGCAAGGTGTCGCCACCACTGTAGCCAGCACGCCAGTAAAGAACGAACTTGTGTATGTGCCACGCTGCGTTAGGCCGCTTCCGACACTCATGACGGACGTGCCAATTTCAAACACGCCGATCAGGCTCAAGCCAAAAACAAACAACAGACATATCAGAAACGCCACAAACCCCGGCGACTGCAGCTGAAATCCCCAACCCAGATTTCGTCCGGCGGCACGCAACGAAAGCAGCACCGCTACCAAGATCCAAAAAGAAAGCAAAACCCCGAGCGTGTAGACTAACGCGCTCAACTGCACCGTTTTCCTGTCGCCGCCAAAGTGATCGAGCAAACTCAGCACCTTGATCGACAGCACCGGGAACACGCAAGGCATCAAGTTCAGGATCAAGCCGCCGCCAAACGCAAGCAACAAAATCACTGGCAAGCTCTGCGGCTTTTTAGGGGGTGTCGACTCGCGCTGCGCTGTGGGCGCGGCCATCGGCGTCACAGGCATTGACACCTCATAAGCTTTCGCTCCGGCCTGATCTTCCACCAGCAACAAACCCGTTAATCGGTCATCCACTTTGGGAGCGCCCTCCGCCCTCTTCAGTTCGAGCGTTAATCCTCCCCTGCTCGCCGCCTGCATCTGCGGCGCCGAGTTTTGAATGACATTGGGCTTAGCGGGGATGAAGCTGACGGCCGCGTCCCCTGGGATCCCCGTCAACGTCAGCACAATCGAGTTCGCCGCCTCTTTCGCCGAAACCTTCCAGTTCTCTGGCGTCGCCTGCGCCATCGACGCCTTGGCCTGCGCAAACAGCGCCGCCGTCTTCTGGTTCGCCGCCGCCTTGTTCTGTACCGGCAACGTCAACGCCAGTTCGGCTTTCCCAGGCACGCACACCTCACGGCACACCTGCACTCGCAGCCCCAACCGAATTACTTGCGACCCACTCGCTGGCAGGCTCGCCTGCGCAGTAATGGGAATCGGCAATAGCACTTGCCCCTCATACCCGTAGTCCAGCAGCGGACCCACCGGAAGCCGCTTCGGCGTCGGCCATATGATCTCTCCCGCGCTCAAGTCCTTGGGCAAATCCCACGTGAGCCGCGGTGGTTGGCCCGCATCTCCCGGATTTTTCCAGTAAATGTGCCACCCGGGTTCCAGCTGAAATAACAATCCAACTTCAAACTCGGAACCGGATTGAATCGAGTTCACCGCTGTCACCAGTTCCACCGACCCATGTGGAATCTTGCTCGCTTCCGCCATTACCCCGAGCGGCGCAAGCAAATACAGGGACAACAGCAGTAATTTCAAAAAGCTCGACATAGCACTACTTTTATCTTCGTACTGCGTGCCCCCCGCGTTACCGGCTAGGTTTTAGAAATTGATGAAAAACCGAATCCAGCCGCCGATGAACACGAATCAACGCAGATATAAACATTTATCTTCAATCGGCGTTTATCAGCGTTCATCAGCGGCCCAATACTTTTTGAGCAATCTCTTCAGCCTGGCTCTCTTTTATTCCCCCGCCTTCACTTACCCTGACTGGGAATCGGCAAATTCTTCGGCATAGCCTGCATCAACACTCCCAAATCGCGCTTCATGAACGACAACTTTGCCCGGAGGTCTTCCAGCATCGCCTCGCGATCCCCTAAATCATCAATCGTCAACCGCAAATCGTTCGAAGGCCTACTGGTCACTCGCTCAATCTTCTGCTTACCCTTGTCTGTATCGGGCGCGTCGATCCGCCCCACCTGCACCCAGGTTCTGATCAGCCGCGCCTGCCGCGTGATCTTATCCGGATCCGTCGGAGCCACCGATGTCAAAAATTGCCAAACCGCCGGGGCATACTGACTGGTTTCCTCGCTCGGCTGATTGAAGAGTCTGGCCAGCATATTCGATGGAAACGTGAATTTCCGTTCTTTCCCCTTCTGTGCTTTCAAGCCAATCACCGAAATAGTGGCCACCAGCGCTCCCGAAACAATACCGGTCACGTTGCCCGCTCGCATCAAATGCGGCGATAGCTGAAGAGCCGACGAAACAATGCCCAGCGTGCCTCCCGCCGCAATACCAGAAAGATTGATCAGAGTGGTATTACGGTCCCGCTTGTCTTCCAGATACCCTCGCAGCTCGCGCGCCTGCGCAATCTCGTTATCGATCAACGCCATCGTCGCGTCCACCTGCAGCGAGTAGCCCTGCACCTCTTCCACGATCTGCTGGCGCAAATACAAAAGCTCCCACGGATTCACCGCAGCCGCGGGCTGTTTCGCCAGATTCTGAAGCCGTTCAAAAAGCGGCAGCACTCCTGTCGACGCCGCAACCTCCGTAGCACTGGGCGGCAGCTCGATTTGCCCATACAGCAGCGGCAAAAAGCCAATCAGGCAAATAGCCGCCGCTCTACACCAGCGCATGCACCGGTTTCCTGGTGCTCAGAATGTGTCGCAAAGCCACCGGAAACGCGCCAAAGAAACTGGGTTGATCCACACTTGCCCGGCGCACTTCCGGCTTGGAGATCCCAGGCACAAAATATTCACTTTGCACTTCCTGCACAATCACCGGCTCAATGAGCGACCAGGCCGCCGTAATCTTGCCGCCGACTACGATCACCTCAGGAGCCAGCCCTTGTGCCAACCCTTTTATGCCGCGACCCAGCGAGCGAGCCGTCGTAATCAATTCTTCGCGCGCCCGCTCATCGCCCCCGAATGCCAGCGCAATCAGGTCGTCCAGTGAACGAACAGAACTTCCCTCACCCGCTTCAGAGGCCAGGTATCGCTTCAGCGTGGCATCGTCGGAGGCCACAGTCTCCCAGCAGCCCCGGTTCCCGCACGAGCACATCAGCCCATTCGGATCCATCGCGATGTGGCCGAAACCACCCATGCCGATACGCGAACCGCCATAAACTTCACCGTTCAAAACCAGACCTGTTCCAACGCCCTCCACCACCAGCAAAAACAGAATGCAATGTGCGCCCCACACTTCCATTGGCCCATACCAGAGTTCCGAAAACGCCGCCGCATTCGCGTCGTTCTCCACCACTACCGGCACACTCAGCTTGTTCTCCAGAATCGCCTTTACCGGCACATCCTGCCATCCCAAATTCGGCGACCGAACCAGGCATCCATCTATCCGGTCGATCAGTCCTGGAATGCTAACGCCAATTGCCCCGACTTTTCCGCGGCGCAGATAAGCATCGAAACACACGCCGATTTCATCCGCCACAAGAGTCAAAAAGCTTTCCGCGTTGCTGCCGGTGGATAGCGTGCGCTGCTTGGAAATTCGGCCATTGAAATCGCTGACTCCAAAAATCGTCTGGTGTACCCCGATGTTCATGCCCACAACGTGAGCTTTCTCGGAATTCAACTGCAGATAAGTCGCCGGTCTTCCGCCGCTCGAAGGCGCTTCTTCGCCCTCGTTCACCACCGCCGAACGCAGCAGCCGGTTCACAATCACCGACACGGTACCGGCCCGCAAGCCGGTTGCCTTCACCAGGTCGGCGCGCGAAATGGGCTGCCGGTCCCGGATGATATGCAGCAACTTGAGCTCGTTCGTCTCCCGCAGATCCTCCACGCCTAGCATTCGCATTTTATTAGGCGTGTTCGCTTTCATTTCCCTATCCGTGGACTCACCATAGTAACTGTCTCAACGTTCGAAACGCCGGTCAGCCGGATGCTTCTTGCGCCCTTCCGCCATCGCCTCCGCCGCCCGATCAATCATGCCCAACCGGGTCGCGGCTACCGCAAATCCGGCCAGCGCGTCCGCGTTCGAAGGGTCCGTTTCCCGAGCCAGCGAGAATTGTGCCAACGCACGCTCGGTCTGCTTCTGTTCGAGTAAAATCTGCCCCAAGAGCAGCCTGTAACGAAGTGTCGAAGGTTCAATCTCCAGAGCCTTTGTCAAAGCGACAGCGGCCTCCGCGCGCCGGCCCAGTACTATGTCCTGTTCAATCCATCTGTCGTACGCCGCAAGATACGTCGGCTCGATCTGCACAGCGCGCGAGAACAATTCAACCGCCTCCTGATGCCTACCTTGCTTCGCAGCCGTTTCCGCCGATTCATACGCCGCCAGGGCCGCTTTAATATGTGCTTCAGCGCAACAGTGAGCCGCAGCCAGCAGCGCGATCGCGCATAGCCGTCTCATCGATTCGTTTGCAGCATCTCTCGCAGCCGCTCGTTGCCTAACTCCGCGACCGCGTCCGGCTTTTCCGATCGTAATTTTCGAAACAGCACCGCAGCCTCTGCCGGCTTGCCCGAGGCCTGGTAAGCCCGCGCCAGGTTATACGTAGCCGTGCGCGATTTTGGATCGTGCCGGTTGGCAAATTCTAAATCGGCTAAAGCCTCGCTCACTTGTCCTTTTTCCAGCAGCAGCCGCCCGCGCAAAGTCCTGGCCGCAACCGAATCTGGATTCAGCGTCACCGCTTCATTCAGCTCCACCAGCGACAGCCCCGGATTCTGCGGCTCTGTTTTCAAATAACACTCCGCTAGCAAATACGACAGATCGGAATCTTCCACCGCCTCCTGCTTCGCTTTCCGCAATGAAGCGATGGCCTCCGTATACTGTCCCTGGTTATAAGCGGTGAGCGCCAGGAAAAACCATGCATCCGCACGCTGCGGAGCGAGCTTCACCGCCCAACCGAATTCCTTACCAGCTTGCTCTAATCGTCCCAAAAGGCTGTCTGCAGCGCCCAGCGCGATCCACCCATCGGCCGATTGCGGAAACAATGCGGTCGCCGTCGTTGCTGTTTCAGCAGCTTTCTTGTAATCTCCGCCATCGGCGCACACTGTCACCAGATTTAAATACGTCGTAGGGTCGGGCCGCCTACGAACTTCTTCGGTCAACACCGCGTCGGCATTTTGCAGCTGCCCTGATTTCGAATACGCAACGGCCAGCAGATTCGCGGCTTTCGCATCCAGTGGCCCGCCCGTCCGCAACTTTTCCAGTACGTGGCTCGCACCGGAGTAGTCGGCCAGCTCAAACTTGCTCAACGCTACCGCATAATCGTGAGTAGCGCGGTCCGGCACATCTCGTGGAACACTGCTCAAAACTTCAAGAGCTTTATCGAATCGATGCGAACGCCCGTACAACCAGCCCTGCTGAAAACGCTCCGTCGGAGACAACTGTCCGCACTCGCTTAGCTTGTCCAGCACCTGCACTGCTTTGTCGTAAAGATGCTGCCCGAGCTCCTCATTCACCTGCTGAAAGACGTTCGCGGGAACACACGCCCCCTTTGCCGCGACCGCCAGCAGACCCAGCCAGATCCATCCACGCTTAATGGACATAACTCTTCGGACTTTCAAAATGCAAAGCCTGCCGCGCGCCGCTTTGCGGTGCCATCGCCGCTTCGCGCTCCTTGCGTGCTTCGTCCGGCCTCTTCAATGCCGCATAAACCTGCGCTCTTTCCACGTGAAACGCGGACGAGTTTCGAACCGGCTCGCTCACTGCATCCAGAACCGCCAGCGCTTCCGCCGGTTTCCCTGCGCTTCGAGTCACACGCGCCAGCTCCAACGCAACCGCTGCGTCCGATTTATTACGCGTCCACGCGTTCTTCAAGTACTCTTCCGCTTTGCCCCACTGCTGCTGTTTCGCTGCCAGTATGCCCGCTTCGCTCATCGCCGCAACGTCTTCTCCATCTATCGACAGCGCTTTATTGATCTCTGCAACTGCCTCGTCTACTTTCCCGTCAGCCGCTGCCGCCCGAGTCAGTCCGATCCGTGCCGGAACCAGCGTTTTATCTGCCAGCAGCGCTTTCCTGTATAGCTCGCCACCCCGCTGCGTCTCGCCTTTCACCAGTTCCAAATCGCCTTGCGCAACCAGCAGTAACGGTTCTTCCTTCTGCTTTAGCAACTCCTCCGCCGTGTCAAAAAAGCGCAGCTGTATCAACTGCTCCGCCAGCGCATAGGTGATGTCTGTTCTCTCCGGCGTCCACTCATGCGCCCGAAACATCCACGGAATCGCGCGTCGTGGATCGCCCGCTGCCGCATAGTCCACCCCCACCCGGAAATACGCGTCCACGTGACGCGGTTGCCGGTTGATCGTTCGAAAATAGCTTTCACGCGCTTCCTCAAATCGCTGTAAATGCGAGTAAGCCAAACCAGTATTGAAATACACTGCGTCGTCGGCGTCCTTTTCCAGAATCGCCGTAAAATATTCCAGGGCTTTGGCGTAAAGCTTATTTTGCGCCAGCAGCGTCCCGAGAGAGAACAGAAACGCTGATGGCATTTCTGCATTAGCCGCGGGAAGTTCGCCCTGGAGCCGCTCTGTCTCGTTCGTATGAATCAGAGTCTGGGCAAACCACAAAGTCAAAACCGGTTGGGCTGGATCGAATTTGCGACTCGGCATCTGTTCGAACAGGCGGCTCGCGGCTTGCCAATCTTCCGACTCAACATAAGCGGCGATCAAATAGTTCCGAGCTTTCACATTAGCCGGATCTTGCGCCAGCACCCGTTTCAACTCCACCGCTGCCAAAGCTGCTTTGTGATTCCGAAGATAAGTAGCGGCGAGTTGCTCACGCAACCGTATCGATTGAGGCTCCACCTTGAGGCCATCGAGAAACGCTTTTTCCGCTTGCTCCGTCTGGCCGCTCAACTCCTCCACTACACCCAGCAGTCCGTAGTACGTGCTCGAATGCGAACACTCATCCGGAGCGCCCCGCAAAGCCGCCTGCGCATGGTTTACATCATTCGATTGCAGAGCCCGAGTCGCTGCACTATAGATATCGCCGCATCCAGCCGCCAGCACAAGCAGGAATGCGACAACAGCAATCATCGTAGGGTAGGCTTCAGCCTGCCATCTTTCTGTTCTTAACTAGAACAGCAACTTAAGCGCAAACTGAATATCGCGCGGTGGTGTCGTCGTATTCGCCAGACTGGTAATCGTCCCAAAATTGCTGTCCGTCACCATGGAGTCTGGCAGGCCGAAGTTGGCGTGATTGAGTATGTTGAAGAACTCAGCCCGGAACTGGACCGTGAACCTTTCCTTTATAGGAAAGTCTTTGTACGTGATGAAATCGAAGTTCTTGAACGCTGGCCCCGTCAAATTATTCCTTCCTTCATTGCCGAATGTATAAGGCGCTGGGACCGCAAACGCTGCCTTATTAAACCACTCCGAAACGCTCTGCTTGAAACCGGTATTCGGATCGCCCACCACTTCGGCCCGCTGGCTGCCACCGCCTACGTTAGCCGGGTCTCCCCCTGAGCCAACACTAAAAGGCCGCCCGGAATTGAGCGTTACTACCCAGCCCACATTCCAGTTACCCAGTACGGCGCGGACCACGGAATTACTGCTCGCCAGGAACTGCTTCCCTTTGCCAACCGGAATTTGATAACTTCCGCTCAACACAAACAGGTGAGTCCGATTGAAATCCGAGGGGCCCCAGTCCTGGCGCAGGTTATAAATGTTCTCGATGCTCCCGGACTGCCCTTCCGATTGAATGTCCAGCGACTTAGACCACGTGTAAGAAGCCAAAAAGTTCAACCCGAAAGACAGCGACTTTTGCAGCTTGACCTGCAGCGCGTTGTAACTCGAATTCCCCACGTTCTCGTCGTAAGAGAAATTACCGCCATATGCCGGGAAGGGCTGCCGTGCCGCCACTGGCCCTGGACCCGGATACAAAGCCGTATTGGCCGTCGGCTGAATGAACTGGTAACGCCCGCCGGAGCCGACGTAATCCATATTCAGCACGAATGCCCGGGCGAACTGCTGCTCGATTCCGAAGTTATACTCCATCACGTACGGAATCTTGTTCCGTGGGTCTGCACCAAAGTCAACCAGTGGCTGCAACGGATTGAAGTACGAAGAACTGGGCGGCAGAGCATTGAAAAACGTGGTTGGCTGCGCCCTGTTTAGATCGTTGTTCGAGATGCCAACCCCTTCCGGCCACGAAATACGCGGATCCTGCGCCTCTTGCACCAGCGTATTGTTGTGATCGTCGAACATGGCAAATGCGCCTCGCAATACCGTCGTCGGGCCAGCTCGGTAAGCGATCCCGAAGCGCGGCTCAAATCCGTTGTAATGCGGATCGTAAAAAGTTTTCCGCACATTCGCCTGCGGGTACAAAGGTGGAACGGGGCTCGAAACCAGGAAGTTTCCCGTTTGAATATCTAAGCCGGACACCGTCTTACTGCCGTAACTAGGCGGTTCTACAAAGTCGTATCGTAGTCCATAAGTCAGTGTCAGATTCTTGGAAAGCTGCCACTGGTCCTGCAGGTATCCGCCATACCACCAGCCACGCTCATTGGCAGAGGTGTTGCCCAGAAACCCTGACAAGTTATCAGGCAGTCCCAGCAGAAAGCTAGCTGCCGCATTACCCGAGTTGTTGCTCAAGCCTCCTTGCGATGTGGCGTTTTGCGTAAAGTTCACCGCCGCTCCCCACCCATCATCGAAGCTGTGAATGTGATAAATCATAGCGCCCGCGCCTATCGTATGAGTTCCCTTCACAACCGACAGGTCAGCATGACCATCGTGGTTATACTGCGGTCCTAGCGGTATCGCGAACTGGCTCACCCCGGTGAAGCCGTTCGAAAGCCCAATTTGCGGACCCAGCGCCTGGCCGTTTTTGGCCGGAGCGTGTTCCGTAAAGTTTGTCGCGTCTAAAAACGATTGTCCGGCCGCTCCGTCGAATTGCCCGAAATTCGTATTGGTGTAGCCGTAGTGTATGTTCAACACAATCGTAGGGCTGAATAAGTGCGTATATCCCAACGCCAGCGTCTGGCCGTAATTGAGCAGGGTTTGATTATAGGTTGGCAGGCTTTCCGGCCGCGTCAGATTGGCATCAGAGCGATTGTAGCGGCCAAATAACGTATCGTTATCTCCAAAGCGATGGTCGATGCGTATGCCCGTTTGATCGCTGGCCGTCTGATTGCCGTTCGTGAACTGATAATTCGGGAGCACGTTTGCGCCGACATTCAGGTTCGGCGCAGGATAATACTTCTGCAGAACCAAAAGCGTCGTCGGATTAAGTCTGTTCGTCGGAATCATGTTTCCCGGGAACGGATCACGCAAAATATTTTGCGGGTTAACCGGATCTGGACGGCTTGTGGCTGGGTCGAATATTTGGTTTGTATAGATCGGTCGCCCCAGGCTGTCCGTTCCGATCTGCGAGCCCAGTATGCCCGAAAAATCTCCGCCTCGCTCGGCTACCGTCGGCACACTCGCAAAATAACTCAAACTCTGCGCTGATCGGAAGCCTTCCCAATACCCAAAGAAGTAAGTGCGGTTCTTGATGATAGGTCCGCCGAATGAAACACCGTATTGATTCTGCCGGTACGGCGGCTTCGACTGATCGAAAAAGCGGCGTGCGTCTAACTTATCGTTGCGAAAGAACTCCCACGCCGCGCCATGAAACTCATTCGTACCAGATTTCGTCGCGATGTTGATGTTAGCGCCTGACGAGATCGCAAACTGGCCGTCCGTAATATGCGATTGCACATTGAACTCTTGCAGCGCGTCCGGCGGCGGCGAGATCACCCACGTATTGGTGTAAATCGCGTTATTGAGCACGCCATCCATCGTGAAATTGTTCTGCTGCCCGCGCTGGCCGTTCACTGAAGGACTAATCGAACCTACTCCTTGTTGCACCGTAAACCCGCCCTGCTGGCCGGATTGCTGCGGAGCGGCGCCAGGAGTTAAAAGAGTAAGCTGCGTAAAGCTGCGTCCATTGAGCGGCAGATCGACAATCTGTTGATGCTGAACCACTTCACCCAGCGTTGCTGTCGTCGTGTCCAGAGCGGGTGGCGCCCCCGTCACTTCCACAGTCTCGTTCACGTTGGCAACCGACATCTTAAAGTCGAGCGTAGCGCTCTGGTTCACTAGCAGCTGAACACCTGTTCGGGTTTCCGTCGCGAACCCAGCCTTTACGATTTTCAAGTCGTACAGACCCGGCGGCAATTGTGGAAGCGTGTATGCGCCACTCTCCGATGTAGCCGCACTTCGTTGCAGTCCAGTGTCTTTGCTCGAGACGTCTACTGTTACTCCGGACACCGCAGACCCTGAGGGATCCGTAATCGTTCCGTTAATGGAGCCGTTGGTAGTCTGAGCGGGCAACACGGAGTGGAGGGCAAGCATCCCCACGGCAAGACAACTGAGTCTTCGAACGAATTTCATCTGACCCTTCCTGAAACAATCCTGAAAACCTATTAGCAACAGGTATAAAGCAGAATCCGCCCTTCGTCAAGACTTTTTTAACGCCTAAGTATAAGCCATTCCGTGAGGTAGGCTTTAGCCTGCCATCCCCTACCCGCCTGTCGTAATCCTTACAGTAATCACCTCAAATGGCCGAAACGAAAGAGTCAAGCCATTATTCGCCACAGGCAAACGACTGACATCATCTTCCACTCCATTGCAAAGCTGAGCACCGGCAAGCTTCAAATGAATAAAATGCAGCGCCGTTTGCGTCGCTTTGCCCGACAACTCCTGCAAACGCAGAATCATGCCTTTTCCATCCTCCGCTTTTTTCCACGTAATCAGCGCCGTATCGGGATCGGCTGCCTCCAGGAACCCAGTTGCGGTCGGCGGCAGCGGCCGGGCGGGATCGCCGACTTTATCTTGGGAGACTACATAGTTCAACTCCGGTCCCCTTGCCTCTTCCAAACCGAAGCGGCTGAGCGCGCCTCCGTCCAGCTTGCCGGCGCTGGTTAGTGCATAGCGAAACACGAAGTCGCCGCCCTGTCCAGCCCGGTAGTTCGTATGCCAATAGTTATTCATCACGTAAGAAAACAGCGTCCCGCTCTGCGGGTGGAACTCCCCAGGCCATTTGCCTCGATTGATATCGCCGAAACTCGCCAGCGATGCGTCAACCGGCACCAGGCCCACCGTCAACTTCGGGCTGCTAACCGACATCCAGTACTGGACGTTAAACCATTCCAGGCTTCCGCCTTTCATCAAGTCGCGGCTCGGATCCACCCATCCCTGCTGGGTGCCGTAATGAAAGACAGGTTGCTCCGCCGCCACTGGAAACGCGAAATACACGCCCTCCTTGGCCGTTGTGTAGTCTTTATGAACGCGGTAGCGGAACTCGATTTTCTTTATGTCGTTGAATAACAGGATCTCGGTCTCGATTCGCGGCGTGTTTACGTTGCTGCTGGTAAGCCGGATCGATTCGCCCCACGCCGTCCGTTCCACGCCTGCCAGCTTGCCGTTTACCGCGTTGTGAGCCGTCAGCTTCCCAGGCGGCAATGCGGGAAACGGATTGATCATCTGTGTATCGCCATCCCCGCCTGTAACATACACATACTCACCGAACTTATAAGGGCTGGCTTTGTCAACCAGCTCCTTCTTTAACTGCTTATCGTAAATACTAGTCAGCGCACCCGTCTGCTCGCCGACGGTCACTCGGTAGAAAACATTTTCGATCGTTTTATCTGTAGATATTTCTGGCTTAGGCAGCGATCCCTCTTTCGCATAAACAATACTAAAGCACTTGTACCCCACCGCTGGTATGTTCTTCGCTAGAAACCGCACATGCAGGAACTTCTCTTTTTCATAAAGCACCTGCAGCGGGACCTCTTCGTGAGTCGTCAGATCGATCAGTTTCGGATGCTCGAACAGATCGGTCTCGACCAGCGTGTTTCGCTCCCAGTTCAGCGAATTGAACACCACCAGCGTATTCGCGGGAATGTGGATGTTATCCGCCAGCTGGCTCATGGACCGGTTCACCACATCTTCAATTTCGAGCGATGCGCGTTCGGCCCGGTCATCTTTCACCCGGAGCTGCTTGACCGACTCGTCGTGATTGGGTTGCGAAACCGAGTTATACGAGAGCCAGGTGTGCTCCGCAAAGAGAATGATGTTGCTCCAGATGCTTGAAAATGCCCCCTCGGGAGGATTCAAATTAGGATCGATGGAATGGGTGACCGAAGATAGAATTTCAGCGGACGACGCGCGGTTCTGATTCTGGCGATCTTCCGCCGCAAAGTACGCGTCGCTTCCAATCCCGTCTTCCCAATAACCGCCCCCATCGCCTTTGAACGTCGGTAAATCTGTGCCGAAATGCTCGTCCATGTAGTGGAAGAAATCCGGAAAAGTGGCGTAGGTTAACTTGGGAAACGCAAACTTCTTGTCCCAGGCATCTACGAACGTGGCCGTGGCCGGTACCAAGTCTGTATTCTCCACCTGAGTCCCGTAAATCAGTGCCACATCGGGTTTGTAAGAGGGCTTTGAGTAAGCTTGCAGGTAGATCGGCAAAGACTCTCGGACCGCATCAAGATCGGGCGACAAACCGAACAGTGTTTGCACCTGCTCGTAGTGCCGGGAATACCAGAACATCACACGCTTGCCATCCGGACCCTCCCACCAGAAAGGTGACTTTTCATTCCAGTGGTCGTAGTTAAAGATAGGTGCTCGGTCGTTGTTCGCCGCCGCCACCCAGTACTTCACACCGCTGCTAGCGAGAATGGAAGGATAACTACCCGAGTAAGTGGGAACATCGGTGATGTTAGCGTACTCGAAAGGCAGCCCATATCGGCGAGCCAGTTCTTTCGATTCATACAACGAGCGGTAGAGCGTTTCCGTGGACGCATAGCCGGTTAACAGATTCACATACTGAACAGGCATCGCCATCTTACCGCTGCGAATCAGATTCAGGATCTCGTCCCGCTTTACCTTGGGACGCGTATTGAGCAGTTGCTGCAAATTCCACGACCCATCCATCGAGAAGCGGAAATCCGGATGATCGTGAATCAGATTGCTGGCCTGCGTAAGGACGCGCGGCTGCGTTTCCGCGACCTTGCCTTGGTAGTCCGTAAATCCAACATCAAGATGCGTATGTGGCACCACGTAAATAGTCCACTTCCTCTGCGCCGTCAGCTTCACGGGTTGCGCACCTCTCCCGCCCGATCCGAAACGCAACTGGCCATCGATTGTTCCCTGCCACTCCGGCACATCGAACGAAAACTTGTGCTCCCCAAACTCACTAGCCTGCAAAGCCGCTTTGAATTGCTTGCCGGCGACATCGAGAGTGAGCGCGCCCGCTTTCGTCTGCCCGACAGCCCGGAAAAAGACATCCACCACTTCGGTAGTACCTCCCCCTGCCTGATGAAAAAAGATAGTCGGTTCGGCGGACAGGCGCGCCGAAACCGATCGCTCGCCGGCCGCGTTTCTCTGCTCCAAACTGAGGGCGTCGTAACTGATTCCCCCCAGTTCTTCCTCGCCCGTGGCAGTCGCCGGATCATCTACGCACGTGATCGTTAAGCTGTTGTCACCCGCTTTCAAAAAGCCGGATGGGATCTCGATCTCGATCGGACTCTGCGATTCATGCGGATCGAACGCATAGGCGAAATCACTTCGGGAGTAACTAAGCTTCGGATGTAGGAAGAAAGTTCCCGCATGACCGTTCATCTCAACCTTCAATGCGGGCACCCGCGGCCGGTCGATTAACGTGCCTATCTTGAGTAAGTAACTGCCCTTCACCGCCGCAAGCGGGAAAGCAATCCGAAGAGTCTGTCCGGTCTGCTGCCGGCTCGGCCAGTCCTTAGCCGCCGTACTCTTGCCTACCTGATAGTCGACCTGAGTCTGGATCTGCGTCGAAAACTCAACCGGCGACTGATCGAATTTACCGATCTGCCAAACCGTCTGAGCGGCCGCCGAAACAGGTAAAAGGAAAACAGTGCTGAGAAATAGATAACGGAGTGGTGGCATTCTGTCTAACGTGGACTACAATGGCGATTGCGCTTTATCTGAAACTGCTTTATCTGAACCAAAGATAAAGTCTATGAGCAGCCTTGGCCGCCTGTCAATACGGAAAGCATGATTGAGAATGCCAGACTCGGATCGCACGTCGCCTTCTGCGCCTCGCTTGTTCTTTCCACCGTGGTTTCGGCGCTCGGCGGGTTTCTGTTTGGTTACGACAACATCGTTATCAGCGGAGCGATCGGTCATCTTTCGGTTTTCTTCCATTTAAACGCTGCCGGAATCGGCTGGGCGGCCGGTTGCGCGCTCGTCGGATGCCTGATCGGTTCAGCCACTTCCGGCCTGATCGCGGACCGCTTCGGCTTGAAGAAGGCCCTCTATACTTGCGCGGCGTGTTTTGCTCTTTCGGCAATTGGCGTATGGCTTTCCCTGACCTTTACCCAATATGTGATCTGGAGAATCATCGGCGGCATAGGCATCGGCGCAGCCTCCATCGTGGCGCCCATGTACATCGCTGAAATTTCGCCGGCATCCGTGCGCGGCCGTCTCGTGGTCTTCTATCAATTCGGCATCGTGGCGGGCATTCTCGCAGCGGTCTTCGTCAATTTACTCATCGAACGGTCAGGCACCGCTGCCTGGAATGTTGAGCACGGTTGGCGCTGGATGTTTGCCGCGGGCGTGGTACCAGCGTGCGCCTTTCTGTTGGCGGTGTTCTTTTGTCAGGAAAGTCCCCGCTGGTTAATGAAAGTGGGGCGAATCGCCGAGGCCGAACGGGTTCTAAGCGAAATCAACGACCCGGTTTCCGCCCAGGAGCAGGCCCTCTCAATACGCGCTTCGCTGGCCGCAGAAGAAGGCACTCTCAGCGAACTATTCACCGGGCCATTTCGCCGCGCGCTTATCATCGGTTTTCTGCTCGCCGCATTCACGCAGACCAGCGGCATTACCGCCTTGCTGTCATTTCTGCCCAACGTTTTCCTGAGTGCCGGCCAGAACGCCAACGACGCATTCTTCCAGTCGGTTCTGGTGGGCGTAGTGAACCTTGTTTTCACCGTGATTGCGATCTGGCTCGTTGACCGCGCGGGCCGAAAAACTCTGATTCTCTTCGGCACTGCGCTGCAGACAATCGCGCTCCTCAGCGTCGGCGCTTTTTATTTTGCCGGGCGAGCCGGCTTAGGCGTCCTCGTTGGCATCATGGCTTTTGTCGGTGGTCATGCCATTGGCAACGGCGCGGTTTGCTGGGTGATTATCTCCGAAATATTTCCCACAAAGGTGCGCGGCGCGGCGATGTCGATTGCCACGACCGCCATCTGGATCTTTGCCTACCTGGCAAACCAGTTCTTCCCCGTCATGCAAGAACACTTACACAGTTTCGGCACCTTCTGGCTGTTTGCCGCGATGGCTGCTCTGAACTTTGCTTTCGTACTGCTTTTTGTGCCGGAGACAAAAGGGTATTCGCTCGAAGAAATTAGCCGGTTGTGGGTGAAAGCCGAATGAAACTGGGATTTGGACTCTATAAACATATGTTGACTCCGCCGTACCTGGCTTTTGCCCGGCAGGTAGGCGCCACCCATGCCGTGGTGCATCTGGTCGACTATTTCAAACAGGGCGGCTCAGCCAATCCGCGCCAGGATCAGCCGGTCGGTGAGCTCGGCGGTTGGGGCTACGCGGGCGATCCGGAAGCACCGTGGTCGGTCGACGAAATGCAGACGATTCGCAAACAGCTCGCAGCAGCAGGTCTGATTTGGGAAGCCATCGAAAACTTCGATCCGGCGCACTGGTCCGACGTGCTGCTCGATGGGCCGCGCAAAAAACAGCAGCTCGCAGGACTGAAGGAAATCATCCGGCGCGTGGGCGGCGTGGGCATTCCGATCATTGGTTATAACTTCAGCATCGCCGGCGTCGCAGGCCGCGTGACCGGACCGTTCGCCCGCGGCGGGGCACAAAGCGTCGGCATGAATGGCCCCGTCGACGCGCCCATTCCCAACGGCATGGTGTGGAACATGGTTTACGATAGCCACGCCCCGGCCGGCCACATACCTTCGGCCACGCCCGAGCAGCTATGGCAGCGTCTCGGTGATTTCCTGAACGAGTGTCTGCCGGTAGCCGAGCAAGCGGGTGTGAAACTCGCGGCTCATCCGGACGATCCACCGATGCCGTGGGTGCGCGGGCAGCCGAGACTCGTCTACCGGCCCGATCTCTATCAGAAGCTAATCGACATCAACCGAGCCAGGGCGAACCAGCTCGAGTTCTGCGTGGGAACCCTCCAGGAAATGCCGGATGCGGATGTATATGACGCAGTGGACCGGTACAGCGGCCAGAACCGCATCGCTTACGTTCATTTGCGAAACGTGCATGGCAAAGTGCCCGAATATAAGGAGACGCATATCGATGATGGCGACCTGGACGTGCTGCGGGTGATCCGCATCTTGCAGAAAAACGAGTTTTCCGGAGTAATCATTCCAGATCATGCTCCGCAGCTTACCTGTGATGCGCCCTGGCACGCGGGCATGGCATTCGCTATGGGCTATCTGCGCGCTTGCCTCAAAACAGTCGAGGCGGATCATGCCTGAGTTCAGCGGAAAATCGTGCATTGTTACGGGCACTAGTGGGATCGGAAAGGCCATCGCCAAGAGGCTCGCTGCGGACGGCGGACACGTGCTCTCATGCGGGATCGACGCAACCTTAAACAACCAACTCGAACTCGAAGCTAAGGAAAAGGGTTTGCCTTTGGAGGTGTACCGCACCGATGTGTCGCATCCGGAGAGTGTCTCGCTGGCGGTAGCCACCGCGGTCCGGCGCTTCGGCGGCCTGGATGTCATCGTGAACGCCGCCGCCATTCATCCCTATGGCACGGCAGAAGAAACAGAATTCGAAACCTGGAATCGCTGCCTGAATGTAAACGTATCAGGCATTTTCCTGTTCGCTCATTACGGGGTGCCCGAGTTGCGGCGGCGCGGCGGCGGGGTCATTCTCAATCTGGCTTCGGTCCAGGGCTACGCCTGCCAGCGAGGCGTGGCGGCCTACGTAGCGTCGAAAGGCGCGATTCACAGTTTGACGCGCGCGCTGGCGATCGACTATGCCGGCGATAAAATCCGCGTGAACTCCATCAGCCCGGGCTCGATCGCTACCCCTATGCTGGAATTCGCGGCACGTACTTTTTCACCGGAGGTGCCGGTAGCGGAAGTGTTTGAACGGTTCGGTGAAGCGCATCCGCTGGGCCGCGTGGGTACGCCCGAAGAAGTCGCCGAACTGGCGGCGTTTCTGGTTTCAGACCGGGCTAGCTTTTGCACCGGCGCAGACTATAAAATCGACGGCGGACTCACTGCAGGATTGGGCGTGAAGTGACAGGGGTAAAGTGACGAGCGAGCCGGTTTGCGTAGCGCCCAGCGGAGATATCTGCGGCGAAGGTCCGGTCTGGCATCCGGCCGAACAGGCACTCTATTGGACCGATATCAATCGCTTTCTGATCCATCGTTACGCGGAGCCAGACGGCAGCGTGAAGTCTTGGTTCTTTGACGAGCCGGTCACAGCGCTCGTGTTAACCGACCGCGACGACACACTTGCAGTGGCGCTCGGTTCGCGAGTGATTTTCTGGCAGCCGGCGACCGATACCAGGCGAGAACAAGGCTTTAAACTACCCGGGTGGCCGGGTGTGCGGCTGAACGATGGCCGAGTCGACCCGCGCGGCTCATTCTGGGTCGGCTCCATGCGAAACAACGTTGGACCCGATGGCAAATCGTTCGAAGCGGGTGGGACTGACGGCGTGCTCTTCCGCATCGATCCGGATGGGACCGTAAGCGAATGGAAGCGCGACATCGGTATTTCGAACACCCTCGCCTGGAGCCGAGACCAGCGGCGTTTTTATTTCGGAGACAGCCTGGCCAATGTGATTTACAGGTACGACTATGACTCGCAGACAGGCGCGATTCAAAACCAACGGGATTTTCTGCGAGGATTCGCCCGCGGTCTGCCCGACGGTTCCAGTCTCGATTTCGAAGGCTATCTGTGGAACTGCCGTTACGGCGGCCAGTGCATCGTCCGGCTAGCGCCCCATGGCCAAATTGATTCAGTGATCGAGATGCCGGTGACCAATGTCACAAGTTGTGCGTTCGGCGGTGCAGATTACCGAACGCTCTATGTGACGACCGCCTCAGCCGGCATCTCCTCCAGTGAACGGTTAGCCGGTAGTCTATTCGCGATCCGAACCGCCGTGAGCGGACAGGTAGAGCCGCGCTTCCGCGTCTGCGGTTAACCGGGCCAGGACTCGCCGCGCAAATTTATTTGCTCCCTTGTTTCCATGTATTTACGTCTCGTCCGCCCCTCACGCCGGTCACCCCCGTTGCTAAATTCCGCGCAGGTGAACCACATGCAAACTGGCTTCGTTCCTCAAATTCTCCATTGTCCCTCCGCCGTCGTGGCCCGGAAGCCGGTGGCTTCGTTCCTCAAAAACACCAACCGCCGGCCATCTTCAAAGCTACTGCATGCCAGTCAAACGAACGAAAAGCCCGCCCAGCATGGCCCCCACGACCGGGCCGAGCACCGGTATCCAGGCATAGCTCCAGTCGGAAGTGCCCTTCCCTGGGATAGGCAAGAGTGCATGCGCGAGACGAGGAGGCAGATCGCGAGCAGGATTGATAGCGTAGCCGGTGGTGCCTCCGAGCGAAAGACCAATGCTCCAGACCAGGCCACCGACCAGGACCGGCGCAACACCCGGGGTGAGCCCGGCCGGCGAAAGGCGCTTGGAAGTGATAGCTACCGCGACGACCACCAACACAAATGTCGCGATGACTTCGCTGAGAAAGTTATTGAGCGGGCTGCGGATAGCGGGGATCGTGCAGAAACAGCCCAGCTTACTGGCTGGATCTTCGGTCGGCTTCCAATGCGGCAGATAGAAAAGCCAGACGAGCGTAGCTCCGCAGAAACCCCCTAGCAGTTGCGCCGGAATATAAAGCCACAGGCGTTCGGCATGGCCGCCCACGATAACAGCGCCAATCGTAAAGGCCGGATTGAGATGGCCATCTGAGTCACCGAGCGCCGCGGCCACTACAATCCCGGCAAACACAGCCAGACCCCAGGCGGCGGTAATAGCCAGCCAGCCGGCATTTTGCGCTTTAGAGCGCGCGAGCAAAACGCCCGCCACGATGCCGTCGCCCAAAAGCACGAGCAGCATGGTTCCGATAAATTCGCCAAAGGCAGCAGTCATTAGATTCATAAGTTCAAAAAAGCCAATTCAAAACTATCACTGGGCGCTCTCTCTCCTTGACAGCTTAGGAATGTCGGGCTATACTCCTGATTAGCTTAGGAGTGTAAATGTCCGATCAGGCACAGCTTCTTCCAGGAACTCTCGACCTGCTGATTTTGAAAGCGGTCTCGCTCGGCCCGCTACATGGCTACGGAGTTCTGTTGCGTATCGGTCAAATCTCCGGCAAAGCCCTGCTCATCGAGCAGGGAGCGCTCTATCCGGCCTTGTTTCGGTTGTTGCGCCAGGGGCTGCTAAAAGCAAGCTGGGGCACGTCAGAGAACAACCGGAGGGCGAAGTTTTACGAACTTACTGCACAGGGGCGCAAGCGCCTGCGCGAGGAAACCGCTGGATGGAACCGTGTGGCCGCCGCCATGGCTACTGCACTAGCAGCGCAGCCGGAGGAATCATGAGACTTCTGAAATTGTTTCGCCGTTCTCGGGTGGCTGAGGACATGGAAGAGGAGCTTCGATCCCATATCCAACACCGCACGGATGATCTCGCACGTTCCGGCCTGGATGTTGCTGAGGCGGAGCGCCGCGCACGCATCGAGTTCGGCGGCCGCGGACGGTTCAAAGAGGAATGCCAGGAAGCACTCGGCGGCGGTTTTGTCGAGACACTCATACAGGATGTACGCTTCAGCGCGCGCGTGTTACGCAAGTCTCCAAGTTTCACCACCGCCGCCGTTCTGACCTTGGCGCTCGCCATTGGGGCCAACGCGGTGGTTTTCAGCGTCATGAATGCGCTGATCCTGCGCCCGTTGAATGTGCCCGGGGCGGAGAGCCTCTATGGCATCCAGCGCGGTAGCGATCATTTCGCGGCGCAATCGTATCCCGACTATCTCGATCTGCGCGATCGCAACCGCAGCTTCGAGAGTTTGGCTGCTTATAACATCACTTCGGCGGGGCTGAAGTCGGGCCAAAATGCCTCCCCGGCCTGGGTCTATGAAGCCAGCGGCAACTACTTCGATGCATTACGCCTGCACCCGTATCTGGGCCGTTTCTTTCATGCTTCCGATGAGCACGGCGCAAACAGCGCTCCCTACGTCGTGCTCACCTATGCCTACTGGCACACCCATTTTCAGGATGATCGTGGCGTCGTCGGCCGTGCTGTTCAGGTGAACAAGCATCCCTTCACCATCCTCGGTGTAGCGCCGCCTGAGTTCCACGGGACCCTCTTATTTTTCTCGCCCGATTTCTTTGTGCCGATGGTGAATCAGGAGCAGATAGATGGGTCAGGGTTCCTGAACGTGCGCGGAAACCGTTGGGTGTTTATGGTGATGGGACATCTGAAGGCGGGCGTGACGCCCTCGCGAGCGCTGGCCGATCTGAACTCGATTGGCTCGTATCTGGAAAAGACCTATCCGAAAGACGACGCCAAAATGACTTTCACCCTGGCGCGGCCCAGCCTTTACGGCGACTACCTGGGCCGTCCCGTGCGGGCCTTCGTCACAGCCTTGATGCTGCTGGCCGGGCTGATTCTGTTAGCAGCCTGCGCCAATCTGGGTAGCTTGTTTGCCGCACGAGCGGCCGACCGATCGCGCGAAGTGGCTCTGCGGCTCGCGCTTGGATCGAGCCGGACCCGCATTCTGCGGACGCTATTTACCGAAGCCGTCCTGATTTCCCTGCTGGGAGGCGCTGTCGGACTATGGGGCAGCCTCGAGCTTTTGCGCTGGTTGAGCGCGTGGCAGCCATTTCCCCAATTCCCCATCAATCTGCCCGTGAACCCGGATGCGAACGTCTACGCAATCGCTTTGCTGTTGGCGTTAATCAGCGGATTTCTCTTCGGCGCGGTCCCCGTGCGGCAAATCCTCCAGACGAATCCCTACGGAATCATCAAGTCGGGATCGACCGGCAGGCTCCGTGACAAGTTCGGTCGGCGCATTACGGTCCGGGACCTTTTGCTAGCGGCGCAAATTGCGATTTGCGCAGTGCTGATCACCTCTTCTATGGTGGCGGTGCGTGGACTGGCCCGCTCGTTGCACGGCAATTTCGGTTTTGCGTTCAGCAATTCCCTGCTGGCGGAAACCGACCTGTATATGGCGGGCTATCGAGGCGTCGCGGTGGACACCATGCAAAAGCGCATGATCGATGCCATGCGGACGATTCCCGGCGTAAGCTCCGTGGGATTGATCAATTCGCCGCCACTGGCGAATGGGAGGCCGACTGACTCGACTGTATTTGCCAACGAAGCAACGGATCTAAGACCAGCGAACGCCGTGGCGGACGCCATCATGTACAGCATCTCTCCCGAATACCTGCATGCGGCGGCCACGTCCTTGTTAGCGGGCAGAGATTTTACGCTGCGTGACGATAGGAGTACGCCGCGCGTGGCAGTGATCAACCACGAGTTTGCGCGCAAACTCTTTGGCCCCACAACAAGCGCAATAGGCCGCTATTACAAGATGCCCGACGGATCGCGCATACAAGTGGTGGGTGTTGTGGAAGACGGAAAATATGCCAGCCTCGCTGAAGATCCGCAGCCGGCGATGTTTTTCCCCCTCCTGCAAGTCGCGTCGAGTCAAACGGCGCTGGTAGTGCGCTCAAAAAATGAGCCCCGGCAAATGGCAGCAGCGATCAGGAGCAAACTACGAGGCCTGGGTGCGGGACTCCCTTCTCTCATCCAAACGCGGAACGAAGCCATGAACTTCGTGCTGTTTCCTTCACGTGTGGCGACAGTTGCGCTAGGCGTCTTGGGCACAATGGGCGCGATGCTGTCCATCACGGGCATCTTCGGGATGGCGGCGTATTCGGTGAGCCGGCGGCTGAAGGAATTGGGAATCCGCATGGCGCTGGGAGCGCAGCGCAATGAAGTGCTGGAGGCGGCGCTCGGACGGCCCTTGAAACTGCTCGCTTTTGGTTCAGCAGCAGGCCTGGCCCTGGGAATTCTAGCCAGCCGGGTGCTGGCTTCGATTGTCTATCAGGCCACTCCCCGCGATCCGCTAGTCCTGTCCGGCGTTGTGATGATCATGTTGTTGCTTGGCTTGCTCGCCACCTGGATTCCAGCGCAACGCGCCCTATCGCTTAATCCTTTAACACTGCTACGAGAGGAGTGAAATGAAACTGCCTCGGTTCTTTTCTCGTTCCCACATCGATAACGACATGGACGAGGAACTGCGCTCCCACATCCAGCATCGCGCCGACGATCTTGAGCATTCCGGCCTCAATCGCGACGAAGCAGAACGCCGCGCACGGATCGAATTCGGCGGCCACGTGCGTTTCAAAGAGGAGTGCCGCGAATCGCTCGGCGGCACAGTGATCGAGACCCTGCTACAAGACCTCCGCTTCAGCCTGCGCGTGTTGCGCAAGTCTCCCGGATTCAGCATCACTGCCGTTTTGACGCTGGCGCTAGCCATTGGTGCAAACGCCGTAGTTTTTAGTGTGATGAATGCGCTGATCCTGCGCCCGCTGAATGTGCCTCAATCCCAGAGCCTCTACGGAATCGAGCGTGCCGGCGATAAGGACCCGACTCAGTCGTATCCCGACTATCTCGACCTGCGTGATCGCAACCGCAGCTTCGATGGTCTGGCGGCTTATGATGTGGCTCAAGCAGCGCTGGATACTGGCGGAAATCTTTCTCGTGTCTGGGGCGTAGAAGCCAGTGGAAACTACTTCGACGCATTACGGATTCAGCCGTATCTTGGCCGTTTCTTCCACGCCTCCGATGAGCATGGAGCGAACAGCGCGCCCTATCTCGTGCTCAGTTACGCCTATTGGCGCAGCCATTTTCCAGACGGTCGCGGCGTCGTGGGCCGTATTGTTCATCTCAACCAACATCCTTTCACCATCCTCGGCGTAGCGCCACCCGGGTTCCGGGGGACTTTATTGTGTTTGTCTCCGGATTTTTTTGCACCCATGGTGAATCGGGAGCAGGTGGAAGGGGCAAGTGATCTGAATGCGCGCGGCAGCCGTTGGATATTTATGGCGATGGGACACCTGAAGGCGGGAGTCACTCCGGCACAGGCAGTCTCCGATCTGAACTCGATCGGCGCCTATCTGGAAAAGACCTATCCCAAAGATGAAGACAAAATGAGCTTTTCACTAGCGAGTCCAAGTCTTTTGGGCGATAGTCTTGGCCGTCCGGTACGAGCATTCCTGGCGGGATTAATGCTGCTGGCGGGGTTAATTCTGCTGGCCGCCTGCGCCAACCTGGGAAGTCTGTTTGCCGCGCGCGCCGCTGATCGGTCGCGCGAAGTGGCCCTGCGACTCGCGCTCGGATCGAGCCGCAATCGCATTGTGCGGCAACTCTTCACCGAGGCGCTGCTGATTTCGCTCACCGGGGGTGCCGTCGGACTAGCGAGCAGCGTACTGCTCTTGCGCGGGATGAGCGTATGGCAGCCATTTCCCAGAAATTTTCCCGCGTATACGCCTGTGAACCCGGACGCAACTGTCTATGGAATGGCTTTGCTCCTGGCTTTAGCGAGTGGATTCCTCTTTGGCGCGGTTCCAGTAACACAGACACTCCACACGGATCCCTATCAAGTCATCAAGTCGGGATCAACCGGCAGCGTTGGTAGGCGGATGTCTGTCCGAGACTTGTTGCTGGTTGTGCAAATTGCATTTTGCGCAGTGCTGGTCACATCGTCGTTGGTGGCGGTGCGTGGGCTGGCTCGCTCGCTGCGCGGCAACTTCGGTTTCGAGGTACGGAACACAATGCTGGTCGATACAGACCTGAATATGGCAGGTTGCAGCGGCGATCGAGTGTCCGCCATGCAAAGACGCATGATCGACACGGTTGCAACGATTCCCGGCGTAGAGTCCGTGGGATTGGCCGACGCACTGCCACTGGATGATGCAGGCGACTCCATTGTATTCGCCGACAATACATCCGATCGAAGGCCGGCGAATGCCGCTGCTAAAGCTACCTTGTCCAACATATCTCCCGGCTATTTCCGTGCTGCGGGCACTACGTTGTTGTCGGGGAGGAGTTTCACTTGGCACGACGACAAAAACTCGCCGCGCGTAGCGATAGTCAATCGGGAATTTGCCCGTAAACTTTTTGGATCCGTTACCAGCGCCATGGGCAGACATTACCGGATGCCGGATGGAACGCGCATACAATTAGTGGGCATTGTGGAAGACGGGAAATATAACAACCTTACGGAAGATCCACAGCCGGCGATGTTCTTTCCAATCCAACAATCGCACTCGAGCCAAACGTGGCTGGTGGTGCGGACCTTGCCTGAACCGCAGCAACTGGAGGCAGCCATAAGACGCAGGCTGCGGCAGCTGGATGCAGCGCTGCCCGTTTCCATCGAAACGCGCTATCAGGAATTGGATGCAGTTCTGTTTGGTCCGCGTATGGCGACGATCTCGCTCGGTGTGCTAGGAGTGATGGGCGCAATGCTGTCCATCACCGGCATCTTCGGTATGGCCGCCTACTCGGTCAGCAAACGCCTCAAGGAATTGGGAGTTCGCATGGCACTCGGTGCGCAGCGAAAGGAAATACTGCAAGCGGCTTTGGGACGCGCTTTTAAATTGCTTGCCTTCGGTTCAGCAGCAGGCTTGGTCCTGGGAATTTTAGCCAGCCGGGTGCTGGCTTCCATCGTCTATCAGGCCACGCCACGCGATCCGCTAGTCTTGACTGGCGTCGCGCTTGCCATGGCGCTATTGGGCTTGCTGGCGACCTGGATTCCAGCGCAACGCGCGTTGTCGCTTGATCCTGTGACACTGCTGCGCGAGGAATAATGCGATTGTGTCGCAACGCCCGGCTCGAAGCATAGAGGGCTAGGGCACCGTGATTCTCGGCCTTTCCAACCGTTTCCAGCGTCAGCTAGAATGACAGAGAATTGTTCCTCGTGAAGGAGGATTATTGAACGTGAAACGGAAGTGTTTCCCGGCTGTCATATTTCTGGTTGCGGTAAGCGGTGTTTCGGCACAGACTGGGAGCAACGCACTATCGACCGAAACCAAGCGCGCTTACGAAGCGGTAAAGAAGAATTTACTGGCTACCGCAAGCAAGGTACCGGAAGAAGATCTGGCATTTAAACCCACGCCCGAGATGCGCACCTTCGGGGAAGTTTTAGGCCACGTGATTATGGCCCAAACCCATACCTGTGGAGCGCTAACGCCCGGGGGCAGTGAAGGCGCGACCCAGTTCACTACCAAAAAAGAAATCCAAGCGGGACTGCAGGCATCCTTTGACCGCTGTGACAAAGCCTACGACGCGCTGACCGATGCAAACGCCCTGGAAATGATCAAAACGCCACGCGGCGAAAGGACGCGGGTAGGCACCTTAGCGGGGAACACCACACACGACGTGGAGCAATACGCGGCACTGAGCGTTTACATGCGACTCAAGGGTATTGTGCCCCCGTCGAGTGAAAAATAACGATACTAAACAAACGATGACGGAAACGAGCGATAGCACGATGCAAGACTACGGGACATTCCGCTGCAGAGTCTGCGGCGATACAGTATATTTTCCACTGCCCATCGAGACTGTGGAGAATGGCGGGACGCCATACAGCAGAGTGGAGTTGACTTGCACCAAGGGGCACACGGACGCGTTCGAGTTGTCGCAGATCAAAGCGATGTCGCGAGACCCGGAACCGGAGTTGCAGGTGAGACAGGTGGCGGCGGGCTAGACAACTTCTTACTTCACTCGCACCAACTCCCACTTTGCTCTCGCAGAGCTGCAATCTTTCCTATTGCTTAAACCGGAAGCCGGGCTTTAGATCGCAGCGATAGAAGCGAGCATTATTCTGCATGCCTCTTTCGCTGCAAATTGCCCAGGACAACTTCAACTCTGGGCCGAGTGGAAAGACGATGTTTCCCTGGCCGCCCTGCTCGGCTTCCAAGCTCAAGCCCTGTGCGCTCGCGGGCAGCGTGAAGCTCATGCTCGAGCCGAAGATCACCGGATAAGACTCGCGCACCATATCGCTCACTACCGTGCGGCTGATCTCCGCTTCCAGCAGATAGGTGACAGTGTCAGACCAGTTCAAAATCGCTAGCTTCAGGGTGTGTCCGTTGTTGACCAGCTGTTGCGATTGAATTTTGCTGAAGGGACAAGGTCCGGCAATGCAAGAGATGCGAATGTTGCGAAATTCATTGCCTGGAGCATCGATCGAAAAAGGTTGGAGTGTGGCTTTCCACCGTCCATCTGGCGAACACGGCAAATGCAGGCTACAGGGAACGGTACTGGTGTTGGGAACTTCGAGCGGTTTCACCAGTGTTCCGGAATCGGAAGTAAACGAGGCCTTCTCCGAATAGCGAACGCGGACATTCTCAATGAGCGTCTCATTCTGTTTCTGAATCGGTTTCTCAGGTTTCGGAATGGCGGTCAACCGCGCCAGAAAAAGCTTGTGAGGATCGTCCACCGTGATTTCTAGCGGTTGATAGCCCTCGCGCGTGAAGGTCAGCGTGGTCGGGTCCTGCACTTTGCGCTCCGGTGACGCCGGCAGAGTCAGTTGAAAGAGTCCGGAGGAGTCGGACTTAGTTTCGTCTGCGACACCGTCTCGCGCGGCTCGCACTGTCGCCCCGGTAATAGGCAACTGATTCTTGGGGTCACTATCCTGCATCAACACCACGCCGCTCATTTGAACCGGAGGAGGCGGCAGCATTGGAGGACGGCTTTTGACGAAGAAATAAGCAGCGACCGCTGCCCCAGCTAACAACACCAGCGCTGCCCAAATCGAAACTTTTTGTGTCCCCGTCATCTCTCCCCATGCTCAGATTTTATGATTGTTGTAGTTCATGCGCTTTTCGCCGTCATCTCAGAGAGGCGTGCTCCTCTAATTGGGATGCCATTAGTACGACTGGCCGGTTCCCTTTTTGTCGAGTTTCAAATTGAAAAATATTTACCTGAACGATTTCTCTCGCCGCACTTTGCTCCGAAACCTGCTGGCCACCAGCGCGACTGGCCCATCCATTCTTGCGGCGTTTGCTCAGCAGACACAGCCAGTGGTTGTTTCACCGGAGTTCTCGGCCACTGTTCTAGCACCCGACGAAGAGCAGTTGCTGGAAGAAATGGAAAAGGCGAACTTCCAGTTCTTTTGGGAACAAGCCAATACTCAGACCGGGCTGATCAAAGATCGCGCCAGTGTCAACCAGCCCGATCACTCCATAGTTGCCAGCATAGCGGCTACCGGTTTCGGTTTGACCGCGCTATGCATTGGCGAGCGCCGCGGCTACATTTCGCTGGCCGATGCGCGCGAGCGTGTGATCACCACGTTGCGCTTCCTTTGGGAGAAAATGCTGAACCACCGCGGCTTCTTCTATCATTTTGCCAACGCACAGACGGGCGAACGCATCTGGGATTCTGAAGTATCGTCCATCGATACGGCGCTTTTGCTGTGCGGAGTCCTTACCTGCCGCGAACATTTCAAAAGCCCGCAAATCACCCATCTGGCTTCCGATATTTATAACCGCGTCGAATGGACATGGCTATCGGAAGACACGTCGCTATTGCCGCACGGCTGGTCGCCCGAGAACGGCTTTTTGCCGTATCGCTGGGATTATTACAGCGAACTGATGATGATGTACCTGCTGGGCCTCGGTTCCTCGCGCTATCCGCTTCCCATCGACGCCTGGAAAGCCTGGAAGCGAACCACCTTCGAGTACGAAGGCATGCGCTACATCGGTTCCTTCGCGCCGCTTTTTGTGCATCAGTATTCGCAGGCCTGGTTTGACTTCCGCGGCAAGCAGGACGAGTACATCGACTATTTCAAGAACTCCATCATTGCAACAGAGGTACACCGGCGCTTTTGTATCGAGTTGCATGGACGGTTTGCCGACTACAGCGAGGATCTTTGGGGCATTACCGCGTCCGACTCCGAACATGGTTATGTCGTGTGGGGAGGTCCACCCGAAATTGGACCGATCGACGGAACTGTGGTGCCGAGCGCGGCCGCCGGTTCCCTGCCCTTTCTGCCCAGAGAAACGTTGCGAGTGCTGAAGAACATGCGGAGCCGTTACGGGGCAAGGGCGTGGAGCAAGTACGGTTTCGTAAATGCCTTCAATCCGCTGACGAACTGGTACGACACCGATGTGATTGCCATCGATACGGGCATATCGATGTTGATGGCGGAAAATTTACGCACCGGATTTGTGTGGGACACCTTCATGAAAAATCCGGAGGCGCAGCACGGACTCGAACGCGCTGGATTTTCTAATTTTTAAAAAAAATGGCCGCTCCAGCCCTGTCAGGTGGCCGGAGCGGCTGAGGGAAACTTTATTGAGGAGCAATCAGCGGTGATGGCCGCCACCGCCTCCTCCGCTATGACCACCGCCGCCGCTATGTCCACCGCCCGATGACGATCCTCCGCCACCGTGATTGCCACCGCCGCCGCCAGAGGGGGCGTGTGCCGGTTGGCTGTAATGGGGAGCACTGTAATGCGGAGCGCTGTTGCCCGGATTCGACCGCGGCGCACTGTAGGTCGGCGCGGCCGATTGCCGGGGCGCGCTGTATTGCGGCGCGCGATAGTTCTGCGTTGGCGCACTATATTGCGGCGCCCGATAATTCGGCGTTGGCGCGTTATAGCGTGGAGCGTTGTAAGTGGAAGCGCCGAAGCGCGAACCCGACGGACTGGGCGTAGACGAGCGGGGAGCGGAAGGTGTGGAACGCTGCGGTTGCCCAAAGGAATGCCATCCGCTCTGCTCTGAGCCATTAGAACCCGTAAAGCCTTGACGTAGAGCTCCGCTACTGCGGCCGGGATCGCCAAATCGCTGCCAGCCACTGCTCGACGAAGGTCGGTTGGCCTGCACAGCGGGGCGCGATGTGTTAGTCGCTCCTGAATAACCGTGGACGCCCGAATAGCGGTTCGTACCTGCATAACGATTCGCGTTATTCTGGCCACTGCTAAAGCGGGAACTTTGAAAGAACTGCCGGTTCGAGGCCGAGCTCAAACGCGGATTGGCCGTCACAGTCCGGTTCGAGAACTGCATACTGGCGCGGTTTGGTGTCAAGGGAAGCTGACCGCCTCGGAACGAGTTCACGTTCGTCAACTGGCCGCGATTCGCCGCCACAAAGTGCTGGTGCGGGCCGCCAAAATTGTTGTAGCCGGCCGTGATGGCGCCTCCGCGAAACGCGGCATTGCGATATACACGGGTAATATCCACATTGCGGACGAAACTGCCGTACCCGCCGCGCCCATACCAGCCGGAACCACCGTAGCCGCGCCCATAAAATCCGGAACCCCACCAGCGATGGAAGCCCTCAAACGGCGCTAAAGCCACCCATCCCAAGCCACCTAAACCAACGCCCACGCCAAAGCCGCCCCAGCCGAAGAAACCCACCACAGCGGGGCTCCAGCCGAACGAAGCGCGCGGGCCGCCCGCATACCAGCACCACCCATAACCGCCATTGCGAAACCAGCGCCCGTAATGATATGGAGCCCATCCCCACGGTGCCGTATCGACCCAGGTCCAGCCGTAATAACCCTGCCAGGTCCACTGCCCGGTGCTATAGGGAGACCAGTCGGGCGGTTCAGATTGCGGGGCCCAGACTTGCCCGTATTCAGAAGGCACCCAGTTGCCGTAGCGATCGAGATCGTCCGCGCCGCCTACGTCGGGACTGACATAACGGTACGCCTGGGAACTCGAAAGTTCGCTGTCCCGCTGATTGCTCCAGGCATCGAACTGGTCCGGCGCAACCTCGCTGGTGTTCTGGAATTCAGGATCGCTGGGATTGCCGCGGACCAGAACGGTCTGCCCTTGCGGGACGCGTTGCGAGCCGCGCGGGCCGAAAATTTCGGCTTCGCCGGAGCGGGCCGTAATTTCACTGGTGCCATCGTCCAGCACCGAAATACGGAACTCGCCCTCGCCCAGCGGCCGGAATCCCACACTGGGCGTATCGACTTCCACTCGCGCATCCGAGGCGCGTAATACGCGGTAAATCACCGTCCCCACGCCAACCTGAATCTGATAGCGATGGTATTCGAGATCGGCCAGCCCCACGTCGGAGTTCGGCGCAAGACGCAGCAGGTTGGCCGAATCGAACTCGATCTCGGCGCGTGAGCCGTCACCTGTCTGCAGGTGATCCTGCGAAGCCATGGGCGCGTTGATCACCGCCGCCGTTAAGTCCGCGCCATCGGCGCGGCGGACATTGACATCGCCTTGCACTACGCTGATGCGCGCTATGCCATGTTTCTGATCCGCTGCCGCCTCCTGCTGATCATTCTGAGGCGCGGGCGCGGAGGCAGGCCCTTGATTCGGATCCTGGCCTTGATTCTGGTCCGCGCCGGGATACTGCGGCGCTGGCTGCTGCTCTTGTGGCTGTTGCTGTACAGTTGGCCACTGGGCATCCACGGCGGGGTTCAATGCAAACAGCACCACCGCAAAAGCAACCAGCATCGTCGTGAAGCCACGAAACATAATCTCGTGCTGTTTGCTTACACGTTGAGCACCACTCGCTAATCTGTTGCTTTCAATGGCTCTTATGGCAGCAGCGGGGAGCTAGAGATGGTGGAAATGCACCAGGCTGGGTTGTATCAGCCAGCGGAATCCTAAACCGGAATGGTGAATTTCACCAGCGAACCGTTCGCCCCGTCGCTTTCCACCCAAATCTTGCCGCGATGCGCGCGGACGATCTTGCGGCAGATCGACAACCCGAGGCCGCTGCCCGGAATGTCTTTCGAGTGGAGGCGTTTAAAAGGCTCGAAAACCTTCTCGTGGTACTCGCTCTTGATGCCGACCCCATTGTCCTGCACGGAAATCAAATGGAAATCACCGTCGACTTCACTGGCGATTTTCACTTCCGGCGGATCGTCGCCGCGGTATCTGATGGCATTGCTCACGATATGCTCGAACACTGTCGCCAGCTGCGTTTCGTCGGCAAAGACCTCAGGCAAATCCTGCAAGGTGACTTTCGCTCCCGATTGTTCGATAGCCTTGGCCAGGTTGAACAAAGCCCACTGAACCGAAGCATTCAGATGCATCGACTTCTGATTCGCTGCGCTGCCGATCCGGGAGTACTTGAGCAGATCGGTGATGAGGGTGTTCATCTGAGTAGCGCCGTCAATGATGACGTCGATAAACTCTTTAGCCTCTGCATTCTCCGGAAACTGGCGCTGCAGCAGTTGAGCATGCGTGCCAATAGCGCGCAGCGGTTGCTGCAAATCGTGACTAGCGGCGTAAACGAAGTATTGCAATTCGTCGCGCGAAGCCTGGGCATCGGCATTGCGCTCCTCAGCCTCCAGCCGCACAGAAGATAATTCCTCCACGCAACCGGAGTGATCCCGTTCCAGTTCCGCAATACGGCGCTCGGCCGCTGCCAAGCGATCTTCCAGGCTGCTCGAGGCCGTGTCCATTTCCGTCAGGCGATCACTTCTTCCAGCAATCCGAGGCGCTCCAATAAGGCAGCAGGGTCGGGATCGCGCCCCATGAAACTTCGATACAGCGCGGCCGGATCGTCGCTGTCGCCCTTCGATAAAATGCGCTCCCGGAACTCTCCTCCGACACTCGAACTAAAAATGCCTTCCCGGCGGAATCGTGTAAATGCGTCTGCGTCCAAGACTTCAGCCCATTTGTAAGAGTAGTATCCGGCGCCATATGCTACAGGGCTTGCGAATAAATGTGTAAAGCTCGCGATCATGCCGTAGCCGGCAGGCAGCCGGGCAGGCGTAAAGCTTTGCAGAATATCTTGAGCAAAACTCAACGCATCGCGGTTTTGAACGGGATCGAAGTCACGATGAAGCTTAAGATCGACGGTGGCAAAGCCGAGCTGGCGCATCTGCATGTTGGCACTGCGGAAAGTACGGGCGCGCTTCATTTTCTGGAATAGTTCCTCTGGAATGGGCTGACCAGTTTGATAGTGGCGGGCAAAAAGATCGAGAGCTTCGCGCTCCATTGTCCAGTTCTCCATGATCTGCGAGGGCAGCTCGACGAAATCCCAAGGCACGCTGGTCCCGGCCAGCGAGCGAACCGGAACCCGGCTTAGTAGCTGATGCAGCAAATGGCCGAATTCGTGAAAGATCGTCTCGACGTCACGATGGGTGAGCAGCGCGGGCGTTCCACCGACCGGAGGGGTAAGATTGCCGCAGATCAGGCCGAGATGAGGCTGACCGCCATCGGGATTGCCCATGACGAGTGAATCCATCCAGGCGCCGCCGCGTTTGTTTTCACGTGGAAACCAGTCGGTGTAGAAACCGCCGAGCGGCAGTCCGGTAGTGGCATCCTCCACGCGATAGTAGTTGACGGCCGGGTCCCAGCCGGGAGTGCCGGGATGATCGACGACTTTGATGCCCAGCAGGCCGCTGAACAAGTCGAACATTCCTTTAACGACTCGGTCGAGCTGAAAATAAGGACGCAGCTCCTCCTCGTCGAAATCATAAAGTGCGCGGCGCTGTTTTTCCGCCAGATAGCCGACGTCCCAGGGCTCGATGGTCTCGTAACCTAACGTCTTGCTGAAAGTAGCAAGAGCGGTGTTTTCACGATCGAAATGCGGCTTGGTTTTGCCATACAGATCGTCAACGAAGGCGAGAGCTTCGGCGCCGTTGTGAGCCATGCGCTCTTCAAGCACGAGATCGGCGAAATCGCGGTAGCCGAGAAGTTTGGCTTTTTCGCGGCGCAGCTTGAGAATCTCGACAATGAGCTGGCGATTATCGCGATCACCGGAAGTAGCGCGTCTGTTCGAAGCCTGCCAGAGGTCCTGCCGAATGGCACGATCATCCAGGTAAGTCATGGCGGCCACATAGCTGGGCCCTTGCAGCGTCAACCGCCACCCTTCCCTGCCCTTCGCTTTGGCGCTCTCGCGTGCCGCCATCACAGCCGAGGGCGGCAACCCGGTGAGCCGGCTCTCCTCCGTAAGAATGAGTTCCCAGCTGTTAGTCGCATCGAGCACATTTTGCGAAAACTTCGTGGTGATTCGGGTGAGTTCTACGTCGATATTTTCCAGCTGTCGCTTGCCGGCCGCATCCAGGTCGGCGCCCGCCCGTCGAAAACCAGTGACTGTTTTTTTCAGGAAACGTTGGTGGACCGGCCCGAGAGTGGAGAGATCCACCGTATCGCGCACCTGTTTCACGGCCGTCCACAGATTTTCATCGAGCGCAATCGAGGTATAAAACTGACTGACGGGCTCCTCCACCGCGTTGTAAGCGGCACGAAACTCCGGATAAGTGGCGACCGCCTCCAAATGGCGGACCACCGACATGGCGAAATCGAGCGGTTGCGTAACCTGATCGAGCGAGAGCAGAATGTTTTCGTAGGTGCGCGGGATATGCGCGCTGCTCAGGTCCGCCACGCGATTGCGCATCTGTTGCAGAAGCAGATGAATAGCAGATTCGACGTGTTCGGCTTTGACACGGTCGAACGGAATGGGCAGCTTGGCCAGCAGCAGCGGATTGGTTTGAATTTCTTCGCTCATGATCTTGACTAAATAAGTAACACCTGATAACCAACTACCAGACGCGGCAGCCCTGGCCTTTTGCTACATACATTGCGTCGGACGGCTTGCAGCCGAAGGCCTGGCTGAATTCGGGCATGTTTTTGAAGACGCCATTCGTGCGAAACCGGCCCGGCGAATGAGGATTGGTTTGTGCCAGGAAGCGGGCGGTTTCCGGAGTCGAGTTCTCGCACCAGACCTGGGCAAAACCGAGAAAGAATTGCTGCGGTTCGGTGTAGCCGTCGACTTTAGTCGTTACGGGGACGCTCTTTTGGGCGAGATCATCCAGCAGCGCCATGTAGGCGAGACGAACCCCGCCGTTATCCGCCGTATTTTCACCCAGCGTGAGTTTGCCGTTCAGTTCTACCCCGGGGACGGGGCTGAAGCCGCCGTATTCATTGACGGTGCACGAAGAGAGTTTTTCAAAGCGCTCTTCGTCGGCCTTCTGCCACCAGTCTTTCAGATTGCCGTCCGCATCGAATTGGCGACCTTCGTCGTCGAAGCCGTGCGTGAGTTCATGTCCCACGACGGCGCCCACCGCGCCATAGTTGAGGGCGTCGCCGGCTTTATTTGAATAGAAGGGCGGCTGCAGAATGCCGGCCGGGAAGTTGATGTTGTTTTGCGTGGGATCGTAGTAGGCGTTCACGGTAGGCGGTGTCATCAACCACTCGGTGCGATCGACAGGTTTGCCGATTTTGTTCAGTTCGCGGCGGTATTCATACTCATTCGCCCGATAGAAGTTACCGAAGTAATCGCCAGGCCGGATCTCCACTGACGAATAATCACGCCATTTGTCCGGGTAGCCGATCTTATTGGCAACAGCGTGCAGTTTTACGAGAGCCTGCTGCTTGGTCTGCGGCGTCATCCAACTAAGCGACTGTAGATCGACCGCCATTTCGTGCTCGATTTCATGCACCATCTGCAGCGTACGGGCTTTGCCCTGTTCGCCAAACGTTTTCTCCACGTATTTGCGGCCGAGAGCGTCGCCCAATTCCTCATCGGTAGCACGCACACAGCGTTTCCAGCGCGGCTTCAATTCTTTCGTGCCGAGCAGCGTACGCGAAAAGAAATCAAAGTTCTGATCGACAAATGCTTTCGGCAGCAGAGGCGAACTCGAATGGACGTACTGCCAGGTCAGGTAGTCCTGGATTTCGCTCATCGGGCGAGTTTTCACGAGCGTGCTGAACGCCTGAATAAAAGCGGGAACGTCGACGTTGACGGTGGTGAACGCGGGCATTTTGACTTCGGCGAAGAAGTCGGTGAAATTAAAGTTGGGGCTGAGTTTGGACACCTGTTCCTTGGGCATTTGATGGAACAATTTCTGGGGATCGCGCCGGCTGGTGACATCGAGGGACGCTTTAGCGAGATCGGTTTCCAGCGACATCACTTGTGCAGCTTTTTTACCCGCTTCGGCCGGCGAAACACCTATCAGCACAAATGTTTTAGCGATGGCGGAAACATATTTCTGGCGAATCTGGGTCGACTTGGGATCGCTGCGGAAGTAAAAATCTTTCTCAGGCAGGCCGAGTCCCCCTTGGTCAAGGTCGGCAATCATCATACTGGCATTCTTGAGATCCGGGCTTGGACCCAGCCGAAAAAAGGCATCTACCTGGAATTGGTGAAGCCGGGCGGTTTCGTCGAGTAGTTCGCGAGCATTGCTGATACGAGAGATGCGGTCGAGCTCAGCGCGCAGCGGCGTCGCACCGAGCTTTTCAATTTCCGGCTCATTCATGCAGGAGGCGTAAAAGCCACCGATTTTTCCGTCGATAGCGGAACGCGTCTGGTTCTTGGCCGAGTCATCCAGAATGCTGCGCAGAATCACCTGGTTGCGCTGATCGAGTTCGTTGAAGCGGCTCCAGCGGCTTTCGTCCGCGGGCACCGGATTGTTCTTGATCCACGTGCCGCAGGCATACTGATAAAAGTTTTGGCAGGGATCGGCCGCTTTATCGATGGCCGGGAGATCGACGCCGCTAGCAGACTGCGCCAGCAGAATTCCAGAGAAAAGAAAAGCGAAGGCGCAAAGACTCAGAAACCGATGGGACATGTAAACCTCGAGAGATAAAAAAGCAAAGCTACCAGACTCGGCACGCGTTGGCCGCTGTCATGGGCGAGTTCACCGGGCAACCGAATGCTTTTCCAAATTCAGAAACGTTCTGGAGAACGCCGAGCACGCGGAACTGGCCGGGTGAATGTGGATCGGTGCGAACTATATTGCGCGAGTATTCAGGACGTGCATTTTCACACCATATTTGAGCGTAGCCGAGAAAGAAGCGCTGTTGCGGGGTATAGCCGTCGAGCTTCTCCTTCGAAACCGTACCGTTGTCCATGGCGCCGAGCAGGGCCATGTAAGCCAGCCGGATGCCTGCGTTATCAGCGCCATTTTCACCCAGTGTGAGACGGCCATTGACATTCACATCCGGGACAGGTTTGAACTGCGAGTACTCGTTAACCAGACAGTCGGCTCGTTTTTTGAACTCTTCTCCGTCCTGCTTCTGCCACCAGTCGCGGAGGTTGCCATCGGCATCGTAGCGCCGTCCTTGATCGTCAAAGCCATGTGTCAACTCGTGGCCAATGACGGCGCCGATGCCGCCGAAATTAACCGCCATGTCGGCGGTGTTCTGGTAGAAGGGAGGTTGCAGGATGCCGGCCGGAAAATTGATATTGTTCTGCAGCGGACTGTAATAAGCGTTAACGGTAGGCGGAGTCATGCCGAACTCGGAGCGGTCAACCGGCTGCCCAATTTTGTCAACATTGCGTTTGGATTCGAACTCGCGGGCATTGCGAACATCAGCGACCAGATTGGTGTTCGAGATCGTGACCGCCGAGTAGTCGCGCCAGCGTTCCGGATAGCCGATTTTATTGGTGACACCTTTCAGTTTTGCGAGCGCCTGCTGCTTGGTGGCGTCGCTCATCCAGGGTAAAGAATCGATGTCGGCCGCCATTTGCTTTTCAATAATGGCAACCAGTTCGCGCGTGCGTTCTTTGGACTGGCCCGCAAAGGCTTTCTCCACATATTTCTGCCCGAGCGCTTCGCCGAGGCTCGTGTCTGTGGTTTGCACACAGCGTTTCCAGCGGGGCTGCAGCTCTTTGGCGCCGGTCAGAAAGCGGCCGTAGAAATCAAAATTGGCATCGACAAACGGCTTGCTTAAATCGGGAGCATACGAGGAGACATAATGCCACAGCAGGTAGGTTTTGAGATCTGCCAGGCTGGTGGACGCCAGAGTTTTGTTCAATGCGCGGAAGAAGTCAGGAACGGCGACGTTGAGGTTGTTAAACGCCGGAGTTGCGCGACCGGCCAGATAGCTTTTGAAGTCGAAGTCAGGCGTGAGGGCCTGCAGTTCCGCGACGGACATTTTGTGATGAAGCAGATTGGGATCGCGACGTGCGGTGCGGTCGAGCGACGCTTGGGCGAGAGCAGTTTCAAGTGTAAGGATCGCTTGCGCGGCGGCCGTGGCGTCACTCGGGCTTTCGCCGATCAGCTCCAGAATCTTCGCAACATGGGCGGTATAGGCGGCGCGGGTCTTTTCGTCTTTTGCGCTTAGATAGTAGCTCTTGTCGGGGAGACCGAGGCCTCCCTGATCGGCGTCGGCGATCGTCATCTTTGAATTGTCAGGATCGGCCTGGGAGCGAAATGCGAAAAAAGCAGTGACGCCTTGCTTATGAAGTTGGGCCACCTCGGCGGCCAGGGCGGATTTGTCTTTCAGGGCGCGAATCTGTTCGATGCCCGACTGGATAGGCGTGTAACCGGCCTTATCGACCGCGCCTTCATTGGAACAAGCGGCATACAGACCGCCGATTTTCTGATCGATGGGTGAGCGGGTTTGGTGAGCGGCCGAGTCGTCGAGAATCGTGCGTAGGATGGCCTGATTGCGGTTCTGGAGCTCGTTAAATCGGCTCCAGCGCGAGTATTCGGGTGGAACAGGATTGGTTTGAATCCAGTTGCCGCAGGCGTAGCGATAGAAATTCTGGCAGGGATCGGCGGCTTTATCGATCGCCGAAAGATCGACGCCGCTCGAAGTGGAGGAAGTCTGCGCCGGAGCAATGGAGGCGAGGGGCAGGATCGCGGCCAGGTAACAAATGCTTTGCAAACGGATGAATGCGGATGTCATACAAAGTTAAATTTCGATTTTCCCATTCCTGTTCTGAAGGTGCCGGCGTAGCAGCCAGAACAGGCCGCCGAGAATGATGGCAGCGATCGTTGCCAGGAGAGCATATTTATGCAGCAGTTGGGCGGTTTGCTGCCAGCTTTCGCCCACGGCGTATCCGACGGAGAGAAAGGTCGCCACCCAAAGCGCTGCACCGGAGTAGGCAAACAGCGCAAACACTGGCCAGGGGAGCTCCGTCATCCCGGCCACTAGCGCGGAGAAATGGCGCACACCGGGGACGAAATAACCAATCGCCAGCACCCATGCGCCGAGGCGCGAAAACCAATGGTGCACTCGATCGAGCCGCTGCTCGGTCGCGCCAATGTAGCGCCCGTAGCGATGAATCACTTTATTGCCGTAGGTGCGGCCGAGCAGGTAGCTGAGCGATATGCCGCACAAGCTGCCCGCGAAGCCGGCCAAAAACGTGCCGCCAGGATGCAGTCGCCCTTTCCAAATGAGATAGCCGCAGAACATCAGCAGGGTCTCATCGGGCACCGGGAGGCCCACAATGCCGAACATGAGGAGGCAGAAGAGGCCGGCATAGCCATAATGCGAGATCCAAGCAGAAGCATCTGAAAAGAGGGATTCCATCGGGCGGGACAGGTTCAAAAATAGCAGCTTCGCCGGTTTGGGAAGCGTGCAAATGCGTTACGATTCCGTTATGGCGCAGGCGAGTGGCAAGTTATTTGAAGTGAAGTGTCCGTGTTGCGAATCGACGCTGCAGATAGACAGCGAACTGGAACTGGTGATTCAGCACAAGGAGCCCGAGAGGAAGCCGCTGATCGAAGATCTGCACGCGGCGGCGCAGCAATTGAAAGGCGACGCGGCGCGCCGGAACGACGCCTTCGAAAAGAGCTTTGCGTCACATAAGACGAGCGACAAGGTGCGGGAGAAGAAATTCGAGGAGCTGTTGAAGCAGGCCAAAGAGGATACATCGGGGGCGCGGCCGAAGCGTCCGTTCGACCTCGATTAGCTAAATTTCAAGCTGCCTGACGGTGCAAGTCAAAGTGCGGGGACAGGCGGGTGAAGAGGCTAAGCAGGTCTTCCTGCCGAATGGGTTTGGAGAGATAGTCGTCCATGCCCGCCGCGAGACATCGTTCGCGATCCCCGGCCATCGCGTGCGCCGTCAACGCCACAATCGGAAGATGCGGCACGGGGCGTTCGCTGCGAATGCAGCGGGTACATTCGAAGCCGTCCATGCCAGGCATTTGAACGTCCATAAGCACCAGGTCAAAAGCACCCCGATCGAGCGCTAAAAGGGCCTCGTGTCCGTCGCCGGCCGTGGTCACGGAGTGTCCGAGCTTTTGCAGCATCCTGGTCGCGACCAGCTGATTGACCGGATTGTCTTCGGCGAGCAGAATGCGAAGGGCTCGATCGGCGACGGCCGCTGCGAGCGCGCGTTCGGGGAGCAAGCGAGCGGGGGCGGCGATAGACTCTGGTTTTCGGCGAGCCGCGGCCTGCACGCCTCGCCGGCAAACTTCCGCGATGGCGCTGAACAACTCGCCGCGGCCGATTGGCTTGAGTAAATACCGCTGAATACCCAAATCGCGGCAGCGAGCGGCATCCGCGCGGAGATCCATCGAGCTGAGCATCATGACGGTAACGCCCGTGAGGGCCGAATCCTCACGAATGGCGTGGGCCACATCGAAGCCATCCATCCCGGGCATGTGCGCGTCCAGCAGAACCAGATCGAAGGCCTGACCGATTTGAGCCTTTTCGCGCAGCAGGGAAAGGGCCTGAAGACCATTGGCCGCTGCGGTGGCAAGCAGGTTCCAGCGGATCATCTGACGCTCGAGGATGGTTCTATTGGTGTCGTTATCATCCACGACCAGAACGCGCAGACCCTCAATGGCCGTAAAGTTTTGTGGAACAGAGGCAATCTGCGCAGGCTGGGCGACAATGTGGAAGAAGAACCGGCTGCCCACGCCAGGCTGACTTTCTATGCCAATCCTCCCGCCCATTAGAGTCACCAGTTGGCGGCAGATGGCCAGCCCGAGTCCCGTTCCTGATTGGGAACGGCTGAAAGAACCATCGACCTGCACAAACGCTTCGAAGATCTGCCGCTGTTTATCCGGCGCGATGCCGATACCGGTGTCGATAACCTCGAACTCGATTCCAATGCCGTTTTCCGTCCGTGAGGCCAGGCGTGCCCGAACCCCGACTTCGCCCTGGTCGGTGAACTTGACAGCATTACCGACCAGATTCAGGAGAATTTGCCGCAAGCGGGAGGCATCCGCGTAAACGAGCTCCGGCAAGGCCGGATCGATCTGGCCGGTAAGCTCGAGCCCCTTCGCCTGAGCTCTTACGGCGAGCGATTTCAGGGTACTTTCGACCAGCTCACACAGGCTGAAGTCGACCGGGACGAGCTCCATTTTGCCGGCCTCAATCTTCGAAAAGTCGAGGATATCGTTGATGACCGTGAGGAGTGACTCGGCGGATGAACGGATAGTAGACAGAAACTCTTTCTGATCGTCGTCCATGTCGGTGTCGAGAGCCAGCTGCGTCATTCCGATGATGCCGTTCATCGGGGTGCGTATCTCGTGGCTCATGTTGGCCAGAAACTCGCTCTTGGCGCGGCTGGCGGCTTCGGCCGCATGCTCGGCACGGGTGCGGTCCGCAACCTCAGTCTGCAAGGCGCAGTTCGCGACCGCCAAATCTTTGGTGCGAGCCTGAATACGATTTTCCAAATCCTCGTGCGATTGCCGTAGTTGCTCTTCGACGAGTTCGCGCTGCGTGATTTGAACGGCGAGGGTCCGGTTGGCGATCTGGAGGTGAGCAGTATTTTCAGCCTCCCGCTTAAATACCGAATACATGTCCGCGAAAAGGCCGGTGAGCACGAACAAGTAGCCGAGCATCTTGATCGCGTGCGAGGCGAAGTAGAGCCCGTCGTAGATGGTGCGCGAGAAGACCATGAAAACCAGATGAGCGCCTGCAGCTGCGATGAGCGAAAGCACCAGCCAGTTTTCGAAAGAGTCGCTTTTCCAGAGCCCTTTCCGCAAGTATCCAATAGCGGCAGCTGCAAACAGGACCCCAGGGAAGAGATCCGCCGGCCGGTGGAGGAAAAAATCCGGGTAGTAGGCCGGCGGAAGTTTCACGAGAGTAAAGACAAAAAAACTCGCTATGGTACAAGCACTGAACAGGACATAGACCTGCAATTCGCGAAGCCTCGGACGCGCGACGCCCTGCGACGGTCTTGGTCTCGATGCCCACAGCGTGGTGCATAGCACGCCTGCTAAGAATATGCGGGGAGCCGATCCACTCCAGGGCGTAAGTGCCGATAGAGCGGATTGCGTCATTCCAGGGAGGAACGAAGAGGTGATCAGCGCATGGTACAGATCGAGGAAGGCGGCTCCGAGAAGGCCGCTCCCCAGCAGCAGAAACATGTTGCTCTTTTTGGAGTAATAGCGGACCAGCGCCATAGCTCCGGCTGCGAAGGCAAGCTGCGTGGTGATGAATTCGAGTAGAGTGTGGAGCTCGGCATTGCCTCTCCATGGGCTGTCGCGCAGCAGTAGTCCGGCTGCGATCAGCGCGCCGATCAGGAGCGCGTGTAAACGTGAGCGGAGGCGAGTCTTTGTCCGCAGGCCCGCGTAGGCGCTGTTGCGCGAAAGACGTGCCACAGTTCCTGCTGGCGTCGTATGGTTTGCGGGCGAATTGGGGAGTGCGCCCACATAATCTAGGTTTCAGGATTTCGGCAGCTTTCTCTTAGGAAAAAAGGAAGAGATCATCAATGCACTCGCCTGACCTCTACCGCAGCGCTCCCTCATCCAACGCACCAGGCGCCGTTGGCCAACAAACACCCATAGGGCCAAACCTCGTTCTCGCTATCTGCTGCCTGAGTTTGCTGCTGGTCGGCATGAATGTCACCATCGTCAACGTCGCGCTGCCCGCCATCCAACATGATCTTCACGCCAGGCTCTCGGGACTGCAATGGATCCTCGACGCCTATACGCTTGTCGTCTCCAGCCTGCTCATGCTGTCGGGCTCTATGTCGGATCGTTTCGGCAGACGTCGCGTTTTCAAGTGGGACTGGTTCTTTTCACCGCCGGATCTTTGCTGTGCAGTGTCGCGCACACCATCGGCGACCTTATCGATCATCGCGAATGTTTTCAAGGAGCCGAAGGATCGAGCTCGCGCTATCGGCATCTGGGGAGCAGTTGCCGGTGTATCCCTGGCGCTTGGCCCGCTGCTCGGAGGCGTCCTGACGCAAGCCGTGGGCTGGCGCTCGATCTTCTGGATCAATCTGCCGGTTGGCCTCGCCGCAGTGCCACGTTACTGGCATTCGGCGCATTTGCTTGTTTCGCCGGCTTTCTTTTCCTGAATACGTTGTACCTGCAACAGGTCCGTGGATTGACGGCCTTTCAGACCGGTCTTTGCACGCTGCCCCTCGCGACGACGATGATGCTCACCGCGCCTCTCTCCGGCGGCTTGGTAGGCAGCCACGGCACACGCCCCTCCTTGCTGATCGCGGGTATGGGTTTTCTCATGAGCACGTTGCTGCTCACCCGTCTGAGTAGCAGTACGCCGCTTGTTCTCTTGATGCTGTCCTACGCAGTTGTTTGGAGTCGGCCTTGGTATAGTCAATCCTGCAATTACCAACAACGCCGTTGCGGGCATGCCCTTATAGAAAGCTGGGGTGGCCGCTGCGATCGCTTCTACGGGACGGCAGGTGGGAGCGGCCATGGGAGTTGCGATAGCCGGCACAGTCGTGACCGCGAGCCGCGCAGCCGGACCGGATTTCACGCACGCGACTCATCCCATCTGGTGGATCATGACTGTCTGCGGCACCGTCGCTTTTTACTGCTCGGCTGGGCGTCAATACGCCTTGGGCACACGCCGGCACAGACGAGGTCGTATCTTTGTTTAGCGGCACAGCCAGATGAAAACGAAGCAAGAATCGCTACCGCGTGTAAGAGTTCTATTGTCCCGTCGCGAGCGCCTAATTGCGGCAGCCGAGGTTCTGCTGGGTGCAGTGGTTGTGGTCGGCCACAATGTGTATCGCGTTTTGCCAAACGAGGTTCCGATCCTGGTGGTCATACTTTTGGCTTCGCTTCTGATTCTTAGGAAGCCTTGGCGTTCGGTTGGGCTCAACCGTCCTTTTTCCTGGAAGGTGACTATAGTGGTCGCGGTATGCGGTGCCGTGCTCCTGCAACTGAAAGATTTGATTACCGAGCCGCTTGCGCACCTCATCTGGCACCGGCAGGAGAATGCATCCAGTATCATCGCAAGTCTTCACCAACATAACCCGCTGACGGCACTGAAATCGTTAGCCATTGTCTGGACCTTCGCTGCGTTCGGTGAGGAGATTGCCTATCGCGCGTTGCTCCTTCGCAGGACTGCCGACGCGCTCAATGGTTCACGTGCCGCCTACGCGAACGGCCATCCTTTATTCCAGTGTCTTGTTCGGCTTCGGACATTTCTTCAAAGGACCAACGGGTGTGTTCGATAGCACTGTCTCCGGTCTGATCCTTGCGACCGCCTATCTCGCCACGCGACGTAATCTCTGGGCGCCTGTTCTCGCACACGGCCTAAGCGATACGTTCGCCGTGGTGTTCACGTATTTCGCCGGCTAGATCGAGCCGGCTGCCCTACCGTTCAAAGTGCCTGCCTCCTTCATAGGAAGACGCGTAGAACAAGCATCCAGGTAGGCGCACGCAAAGAAGATAAGTTCCTGCCGCACAGTGTCGAAGTGCTTCTCGGGATCATCCGATTCCAGCAATCTCCGGCTCACCCCGGCCATCGCACCCTGCAGCATGGAAGCAATCAGTTCTGGATCGGTGGTGAGCGCTTCGCAGGCAGATGCCAGCATCTCAACAATCGCCCTATTAGACCGAACACTCATCTGCTGCATGATCTTCGCTCCGTCGACATCGGAGCTCACCGAGTATAGTGCGACACTGGTCTTCCCGTCCCTCATTTTGGCAGCGAGGAATGCGCTGACCAGAGCGGCGGCCATTTTCCGCAGCGTTTGACCCCGCTGTTCCCGACAGACGAGTTCGACGGCGTCGGTAACTGCAGCGAGGTGGCGTCGCAAAACAGCCTGTAATAACGAGCTCTTATTCCGGAAGTACTGATATAGGGTGCCGACCGACACACCGGCTCGTATCGCCACTCTGGTGGTGGTCAAACGCTCCTTCCCGACGGCGAGTAAAACCTGAATAGTGGCTTCGAGCATCGCGTCCACGCTGGCCGCCGAACGTGCCTGAACTGGCGATTTGCGGGGCTCTAAAAGGGCTTGCGCGGGCTGCGGCAAATGCGAACTCCTAACCTGAAGCTTCTCTCATCTAAATATAGGTAAGCACAATTTTTGTAAGTGCCAACGCAACAGAGGAGAAACAGAATGACGAAACGAACGACGACGAATGAGACGGAATTGGGCGGCAGCTTCACCTTCCCCGGCGCCTCGCTGACCGTAAATCGCATGGGCTATGGCGCAATGCAACTGGCCGGTCCGCAGGTGTGGGGACCGCCACGCGATGTGGACGGCGCGATTGCCGTTCTCCGAGAGGCGGTGACGACGGGAGTGAATCACATCGATACCAGTGATTTTTACGGTCCGCATGTGACCAATCAGATCATCAAGCAGGCGCTACATCCCTATCCAGATGGCCTGGTCATCGTTACCAAGCTGGGCGCTCGCCGCGCTGCAGACAAGTCCTGGCCTCACGCTCTTTCGCGACAGGACCTGACCGATGGCGTCCATGACAATCTCCGCAATCTGGGGCTCGACACCTTAGACGTCGTCAATCTTCGCGTAGGAGGAATGAATAGCCCGACCGAGGAATCGATCGCAGAGCCCCTGACAGTGCTGGCCGAGCTCAAGCAGCAGGGACTGATTCGCCATCTCGGTGTGAGTAACGTCAGCCCCAAACAGTTCGCGGAGGCTCAGGCAATTACCCACATCGTGTGCGTGCAAAATATGTACAACCTGGCACACCGGAACGACGATGGTTTCGTTAATGAACTCGCAGGCCAAGGCGTCGCCTATGTGCCGTTTTTCCCGCTGGGCGGATTCAATCCGTTACAATCGTCGGCGCTCGATGCCGCAGCAGCGACTGTGAAGGCCACGCCAATGCAGGTCGCCCTGGCATGGCTTCTCCAGCGCTCGCCCAACATCCTGCTGATCCCCGGCACATCGTCGGTCAAACATCTGCGTGAGAATCTCAGTGCTTCAACCCTCCAGCTGTCCCCCGAAATGATCGCCGAGCTCGATGCCATTGCCGTAGCTACTGGCAAGTAACCTAAGAAACGCTTTCCAGATAACTGGCGGGCGTGACAATCGGAATCGACTGGAATAGGCCAAGCGCGAGCAGGTGTTTATCGCCGGTGACGATGATGCCGGCCTGGCCATTGACGGCTGCTTCCAGTACCATGTTGTCTTTCGAATCGCGGCAGGCATGAACGGTGTAGACGATAGGGACGCGCTCGGCAACCCGATTGAGCAGCCTCAAGAACTCCTGCCGGTCTGCAATGGTGACATACGGGTCAAATTTAGCGCAAGCGAGAACCCCTGCCAGTTCGTGCAGGAGCGCGTCCGAAAGGAGAAGTTGTCCTGTGGCTATTGCCTTCCGCATGACCTGGCCCGGGATTGATGCGGGCAGCAGAAGACGGCTGACAATAACGTTGTTATCTACAACCACCCTCTGGCTAGGCATCCTCAGCAAGAATTTCGGCGAGCGTCTCCTCAGTCATGCCACGCTCAGCGGCAGTTTCGGCGACACGGTCACAGAATCGTTGGAATTCAGCGGCATTGACCGCACGCAGTCGGTCGTAATCCTGAACAGACAGCAGCACAGCGACATCGCGGTTTTGTCGGCGGATAAGAACCGGCTCACGTTGGGCGGTATCGATCAGCGCCGCGAGGCGTTGTTTGGCATCGGTAGCGGACACAGTTTGCATGGGATACTTACAACATCCATTATAGACAAAATAGTCAATTTGCCTGCCTGTTAACTTGCTTTGAAAACGAGCAGCGATACACTAGATACCTTTGACGAGCAATCTAGTGGCGATTGTACTGGCCTTGGGGGCGGCGCTGTGGGCGATAGGGACCCCGGATAGCGGGCGGCTGCAGTTTACCGATGTGGCGGCCGCCGCCGGGATTCGGGCCGTGATGCGCTGCGGGAGTGCGGAAAAACGCTGGATCCCGGAAGCGAATGGCAGCGGAGCGGCGTGGCTCGATTACGACAATGACGGCTTGCTCGATTTGCTGATTGTGAATGGCGGGACGATGGATCAGCTGCGGAGCGTGCTGGCAGGCGAGAAAGCGAATCCGGTAGCGGGCGGAGTGTACCTCTATCACAATCTCGGCAACGGGCGCTTCGAGGATGTAACGGCGCGGGCGGGGCTGGTGAATCCGTACTGGGGAACGGGGGCGAATGCGGCCGACTACAACGGAGACGGATACACAGACATCTTGGTGACGGCCATCGGGCGAGATTTGCTCTTCAAGAACAATGGCAATGGCACCTTCAGCGAAGTAAGCCGCGCGGCGGGGTTATCGGACCGCACGGCGTGGCACACCGGGAGCGCATTCGGCGATTTCGATGGAGATGGCAAACTCGATCTTTTCATCACGGGATATATCGACCTCCGCGCGAGGCAGTGGAATGAGCCCGCGCCGGTTTGCGATTACTTCGGACAACATGTTTTTTGTGGGCCGATTGGAATGAAGGGCGAGCGGAGCGTGCTCTATCACAACAACGGAGATGGAACGTTTACCGACGTCTCACAAAAGTCGGGTATCGCCGGCGCGCCACCCGCGCACGGATTTACGGCGATAGCGGGCGATTTTAATGCGGACGGCAAGCTGGATATTTTTGTGGCGAACGATTCGGATCCGAACTCACTCTTTCTAAATCAAGGCGACGGGACGTTTAAAGAGCAGGCCCTGGATCGTGGCGTTGCGTTCAATGCGGATGGGCGGACCCAATCGAACATGGGCGTGGCAGTAGGAGAGTATGGTCAGAATCGCGGTCAACTGGACGTGCTGACGACAACGTTTAACAAAGACTACTTCCCATTATTCCGGCAAGGCAAAACAGGCGTCTATGAAGAGCTGGCCGGGGCCACCGGACTGGCAACCATAACAGAGAAGTATCTCGGCTGGGCTTGCGGATTAAGTGATTTCGAGAATCGCGGGTTGAACGATTTCTGGACGGCGAACGGGCATGTGTATCCGACCGATCCAGACTACCTCGAGCCGGTCACCATTTTCCGCAGCGCCGGAGCGAAAAGTACGATTGCCTTCTCATATCCTGTGAAACCGCAGCATTCTTATCGGGGCGGCTGTGCGGGTGATTTCGATAACGACGGCAGAGTGGATCTGCTAGTGCTGCCCATCAGCGGGACTCCGGTACTGCTGAGGAATGAAACCGTCAACACGAATGCTTGGCTGGGGATTCAACTGCAAGGCAAGAAGGGGAATCGGGAGGCAATTGGCGCGACGGTATCGGTGGAAGCTTGCGGCCAAACGCAGTGGAGTGCGGTGCGCAACGGCGGCAGTTATCTGTCGAGAAACGATCCGCGCTTACATTTCGGCTTAGGCCCCTGCCGCAAGGTGGACCGCCTGGCGATACGCTGGCCGGATGGAGTGAAGCAGGTGTTGAATGAAGTGGCAGTCGACCGCTATCTAACGATTCGTGAGTTGGACTAGTGGAGTGTCGCGATGCAAACTCCGGTCGCTCCGCTCGCGGCTCTGAAGCAGCGTATTCTTCGGAGCCATGAGCGCAGCGATTGGAGTTCTTTACCTCAGTATCAATCGAAATGGTTGCGATACCCCACTAGCATCTACTTGCACAAATCCGCGTAACTGCCTATACCCGTCAGTACATCGGCAGAGCCGTGACCGCAAGGGAGCGGACCGCATACGCTTTCTTCCGCAACTTGGACCCGGTTATTAACATTTGAGCAGATCAAACTCGACTGATTTTTTCAGCAAAGGCAAAGATTTGTCGGACGGCGAAAGAGGCTGGCGGAAGTTCAGCAGGCATCGAAAGCATGTCGGATGCGGCATAGAAAGTGACCCCGTTCTTGCTGTGAACCTCTAACACTTTCCGTTTCGGATAGATGACCCAGACGGCAGGAACACCGCTTTCGATATAGCGTTCGACTTTCGCGGCCGTCGACCTTTTCCGGTTCGAAGGCGAGATCACTTCCGCGACAAGGAATGGGGTGGTCTCGGGATAGCCGCTCGCTTGCGCGTCGACCCAGGCTTGATAGTCAAACACCGCCACATCGGGGCTGGGCATTTGATCGGCGATTCTCAACCGTAGATTGATGCGTTGCACAGTTTTGAAGCGCGGCTCCGGGCAGACCTGCGCTAGGAAGTTATGCAAGCGCTCGCAGATGTCGTAGTGAGGCGCTTTAGGGTCAGGGGACAAGATGATGTCTCCGTTGATGAGTTCGCAGCGGAAGCCCCGCGGAGACTCGAAGCGCAGGAATTGTTCGACGGTGATGGGCGGTACTGCTACTGAGGTCGCCATGAATTGCCAGTCGCTTCCTAATTATCTCTAGGAAGCGACTGGCATGTGCTGTGGGCTTAGAAGTTGATGCCGAGGTGCGCCTGGCCCTGACGCGGATTGTTGTTTTGACAGTTGATCGATTTGCCGAAGTTGGCGTCGTTCAGGTTAGTCACCAAGCTACAACCATTGCCTCCGCTGCCTGCCAGCAGCACGCGGTTCAAAATGTTGAAGTATTCCATCTCCAGTTTGATTTTGACGTGCTCACCAATCGGGAAGTACTTGGCGAGAGCCAGATTCTCATTGGATTGAAATTGATTCCGTATCCCAGGAATGTAACGTTTCTCGTTGCCAATAGCCCATGGACCCGGATCGCTGAAGGCCGCAGCGTTCAACACGGGAAGACCTTTGTACACATTGTTATAAGAGAACTGCTGTTGGACACCAGAGACCAGATTGGGACGGTTCGAAGTTCCGTTTCCCAGAGGATCGCCGGCAACAGTGACTTGCAACGGGGTTCCCGTGGCATAACTCAAAAGCGGGCTGATCTGCCAGCCGCCGAGCACCGCGTTGGCTATACCGCCTTTGTTCATGAAGGTACGGCCTTTGCCGAAAGGCAACTCATAGGTTGCAGCAATCGTAATGGTGTGGGTCTGGTCGTTATTGTCAATCGACCATTCCGAGGCCTGATTATTTTTGTTCAGCGACCGCGCCGCGAACGACGTAAACCCTGAACTGGTATTCGACATCATCTTGGACAGATTGTAAGAAACCAGAAAGCTAAGGCCGCTACTGTAGCGCTTCTGCAGTTGGACTTGCAGCGCATTATACAGCGACGAGCCATTTAGATCGAAATTATTGAAGATATCGCCGTATTGCGGATAGGGACGCAACGCCTGCAGCACGGTAGCCGTAGGAAAGTCGTTCAGGAATGTTGGATAGGGCAGAGCGATACCTAGCTGGCGGCCTACGGTGTTATAGGGCTGTCCAAGGTTGCTGCCGTAATTCGCCAGATATGTCGGGCTGATCTGATTAATAGGGTTCAACTGTGACGGGAGGCGATTGCCGCGGTTTCCGGTGTAGTTAGCGGTGAAGAACAGGTTGTCTGGAAGCTCCCGCTGAATGCCGATGTTCCAGACCGCATCGTACGGAGCGACACCGTCGTTAATTGGGTCGAAAGCATTTATGGTGGTTGCAATGCCAAGGCTCGGACTAAACGGTGTGGCCGCCGGTGTAGGGGCTACGTTAGTGTCCCAGGAGCCAAAACCCGCATTGGTCGATCCAGTCGAGTTTCGCTTGAACGATCCAAGGAGGAGATTGCCATAATTTACGGCCACTTTACTGATGCCGTATTCGTAGGCGCCCCCGTTGAGATAGTTGATCGAAAATCCGCCTTGCAGCACGGTTTTATTGTTGAGCTGGTAAGAGAAACCGGTTCTGGGGCTGAAATGGTTCCAATGGATGAAAGCACGATCGGTGGAGGCATTCCCGATGCCGTAGCCGAATTTAGTCGCAGCGCCTAGGATACCGCCCGCTCCGGGATTCGGGATTTTAGAATCGAAGTAGACGATATTATTATTCTTTTCTGTGAACGGCACCATTACGTCCCAGCGCACTCCGATATTGAAGGTTAGCCGCGGACTCCACTTGATGTCATCCTGTATGTAGCTCGACACGTCGGTGTTGCTGAGCCGCAGTTCCTGCGATCCCGTCCGGTTGGCAGCGTCTGTTGTCCCCAATAAGAAACTGGCAAAGGCGTTTCCGGTAGTGCTCAGATTCGCCGCATTCGCCGTCTGGTTATTGCTGAAGTTGAAAGTGCCAGCGCATTGCTGGCACTCATTGTCGTCCTGATAGGTCCGGCGGAACTCCCAGCCGATGTTGAACGTGTTCTTGCCACTAACCCATAGAAAGTTGTTCTCGGCCACGATCCCGAGTTTCCGGTTTATGGAATCGGTATTCGCGGAACCGAAGTTTCCAGGAGAAAGAGGCCCACCAAAAGTAACTGCCGAGACAATCGGAGCTCCTGGCGCTGGCGCTATAGAAGGTTGGGTGCCCGTGCGACTAGGAATCTGAAAATTCAATTCACCCAGCCAACTGGCGCCCGCCGTCATCACGAGGTGCGGGTTGATGGTGTACGAATAATTTGCAATGAAAACCGTGCCAAGATCCGGGAAGTACGTGTAGAAAGCCAGGGGATTGCCGTTCGGCAGCTCCAGCGAGCCATTGCCGGCGCCTCCGTAAGAGGTCTGTTTGTCCCGCCACATCGCAAAGTGGGCCGACTGCTTGTCGGTGATGTTGTGGTCGATGTTGAATCCCCAGGGATTCTGACGCGTTGGCAGAACGCCCACCGAGTTCGCATGGTTGTTGTTGAAGCCCGGCAAGGTGGGATCAGGCAGATATCGCAGCAGGCTGAAGGAGGTTGGACTGAAGCAGGTCGTCGGAATGATATTGCCCCGAAACTGTGTTCCCGGAGTATTGCCGCCGGCATTGCAACTGCCCGGCTGCCCCGGAGCCGGATTATAAATAGGAATCTGGTTGCCTGAGGAGTCCGCGAGGGCGCTGAAATCGCCGCCTTTCTCCGCTGCGGTTGGCAGCGAGTAGAAACCTGTCTGCGTGAGATTCTGGCGGTACCATTCCATGCTGAGGTGGAAAAAGGTGCGGTTCTTGCCGTTGTAAAGCTTGGGAATGATGATCGGACCGGCTATTGTAAACCCATAGTTGTTTTCCTTATCGATGGGCACGCTCGGGTTATAAGCGCCCTTAGCGTCGAAGAAGTTGTTACGGATGATTTCGAAGGCGTCTCCGTGGAGTTGGTTTGTGCCGGAAGCGGTTTGGTAGGTCACAACGCCTTGAGCCAGCCCATACTGCGCAGAGAAAGACGATGTCAGAACGTTGAAGCTGTTCACCAGCTCAAACGGCGGATTCCAGATGGTTTGATATCCCTGCGTCTCAGACTGCGCCATGGGAATACCGTTAAATACAACTTCGTTCTGGAAGTCGACACCGCCATTCAGGCGATGGCTGAAGGTGCTGCCGGTGACTCCCGGCGCGAGGAAAATAAAGTTGTCGATCTGACGTCCGCGGCCGCCGCTGACCTGATTCGGCAATTCTTGCACAACTTTATTCTCAATGGTCGTATTCAAGCTCGGCGTAGTCGTGTCGAGCGCAATGGAGCTTTCGGAAACCGTGACGGTCTGCTCGGTATTGCCAGGCTGCATCACAGCATTTACCGTGGAGGATCTTCCGACATCCACGCCGACGCCCTTGTGCAGGGAGGACTGGAAGCCAGCCAAATCGACATTAACCGTATAGGTGCCCGGAATCAAATCTGTGACCGTGTACGTTCCGGCCGACCCGGTTTCGGCCGTTTTCGACACGTGCGTGGCGTCATTCGTAACAGTTACTTTTGCGTTGGCGACTATCGCGCCGCTCGAATCTGTCACCGTGCCATCAATGCTGCTCAAAGTTTGCGCCTGCCCGAGTTGGGTGGTCGCGACCGCGAAACAACTTATCGCGATGGCCGCTACGAGCCAACGTTGAACCTTTGGGAAGGCCTGCGCACGCAGCATGAATCCCAAGTCCCTCATATATAAATTCCCCTTTACGACGGTAAGGTCGCACCCGGAAGCAATCGTGTGCGTACTTCGTCTACTGATAGGAGAGTATATAGCCTTTCCCGGAAACGATACAACCAAAATCTGAGGTCAGAGTACAACTTTAGTAGTGTAGGCTTTAGCCTGACATCTTTTCTCACGATGTTCGCCTCCCCAAAACGAAGTGACATTGGGCCCAGAGTCTGCGCCACAATTTGCCTGGCGATCTTTGGTACGACGTTCAACTGTTTCGGCGATCCGGCGGACTATGCCGGGTCGGAGATATGCGCTCAGTGTCACCGCGAGATCGCCGTTACCCAAGCCCAGACCGCCATGGCAAACACCTGGCGCGGCACTCTTCCAGCTTCTTCGCGCGGTTGGCCACACCTGCAAAAACTGGAAGGCACGAACCCGCAGATCACCTACCAGCTCCAACAGCAAGGCGAACGCCTGACTTACTCGACCACGATCAACGCCGCCACGCAAGCGACGGTTCCGGTAGAAGCCATAGTGGGCGGCAAGCGGAACGGGATGAGCTTCCTGGAACGCATCTCTGAGCTGGACTCGATACCGCTCGCACGTCCAGCGATGATCGAAGCGCGGTATGCCTACCACGCGAACGGTCGCAAGCTGGTGCTATCGCCAGGTTTCGATGCGCAAGCGCCTACAAGTTTGGGTGACGCATTAGGTCAGGTTCTCAGCCCTGCTTTCGAACAGAGATGTCTCGCCTGTCACGGCAAGCCGGACACGCCTGGTTCTCGTATGACTGGTTCATATGTAAAGGGTGGCGTCGGCTGCGAGGGGTGCCATGGTCCAGCGCGCGACCACGTGGTTTCCATGACAAAGGGTGCTCCAGGCAAAGCGGCTATTCTGCCGGCGCGGCTGGCAGACGAGACAGAATTCAATGCTTGTGCGCGTTGCCATAGCGGCCTTGCGGATCGCTCCGATCCCATACCCAGCGATTTGCTCGTGTCGAACCAGGTTCCGGCACTACGAAACAGCGAATGTTTCATACAGAGCGGGCAACGCGTGAGTTGCACCAGCTGTCATGATCCGCATCAGGATTCCGCGCGCGTGGCCGAACGCTCTGTGGGGACCTGTCTCGGCTGTCACTCGCTGAAGGTCGAACGTCATGCCGCCATTTGTCCGGTGAACGCGACGTCGGGCTGTGTGGGATGCCACATGCCGGCCATCAATAAGAATTCTTTCCAGATGACAGATCACTGGATACGGGTCCATCCGGAACAGAATATAAAAGCCGCGGTGAAACAGGACGCTGCGTGGCGCTCGCTCGTGATTCCGAAGAGCGAGTTCTTGCGCTTGATTGTGGTGAACGATTCACAGCAGGCGGAAACGGCCGCGCAGCGCCTTACAAAGGGAGAGATTTTCCGGCAGGTCGCCCACGACATGTCGGCCGACCCGACTGCGCCCGGCGGTGGCTTTGTGGGATCGACTGAGCTCTCACAGCTGGAGCCGAAACTGGGCGAGGCAGCCGCCAAGCTGGCCTACGGCGAGACCAGCGGCATCATCGATACGGGTAGCCGGCGTTTTATTCTGCACCGGCTGCCGCGCGATTTCAAATGGGACGCGGAACAGCTGTTCGAGCAGGCCGTTGCACTCAAAGCGCGGCACGATTTGCCAGGCGCGATCGAGAAAGATCAGGCGGCGCTCGAAATATATCCGTACTTCCTGCGTGCCTTGGTGTTGATGGGGACCACGATTGGCGAAGCCGGCGATGCCGCGCGGGCGGCAGATGTACTGCGCTTTGCAGTGCAGTTTTATCCGAGCGATCCGGAAGCCCAATTCGATTTAGGCCTCACGCTATCGCATCAGCCGGCTGAACAGATCGAAGCATTCCGTCGTGCGATTGATCTGAATCCGGATTTGATTGCGCCCTACGAGAGCCTCGGTGCGGCACTCTATTCTGCGGGCCGGCAGCGTGAGGCAATGGAGACCTTTCGCCGGGGCCTGCAGATCGACCCGCTTTCGGCGCTCTTGAATTATGATTTGTCGTTAGCTTTATCGCAGGCGGGCGACGAGGCAGGAGCCAAGAGGCTGTTGGCATTGGCCACGAAGTTGGATCCGGGCATCGCGCAGAATCGCAACGAGCGCAAATAGCTGTTGGCTTCCAGGACTCGTGTCGCCGTAGATAAAGAACGCAACAATCTCCCGTTTTCCACGTATGTAGCTTGGGGGATCGTCCATGCGAGAGAGCATGAAAGCTGCCGTCTACAGAAAGTATGGACATCCTGATGTCATTCACATTGAAGAGATCGAAAAACCCATTCCAGCGGACGACGAAGTTCTGATTCGGGTCTACGCCACCACAGTTTGTGCCGCGGACTGGCGCATGAGGAAAGCAGATCCTTCTTCATCAGATTCATGATGGGTCTCCGGAAACCCCGGAAAGTACACGTACTCGGGATGGAGTTCGCCGGGGAGGTCGAAGCGGTCGGAAAGTCTGTCACTCGGTTTGCGGCTGGAGATCAGGTATCGGAGGCGCCGGCTTTGCTTTCGGCGCTCACGCCGAGTATGTCTGCTTGCCAGAAAATGCGAATTTAGCCATAAAATTGCAGAACATGAGCCTTGAAGAAGCGGCAGCGGTGTGGTTTGGCGGATTTACCGCGTTGCACTTCCTGAAGCGAGCCAATCTCCAACCCGGACAAAAAATTTTGATATATGGCGCGTCCGGAAGCGTTGGTGTGTTCCCCGTTCAACTGGCAAAATACTTCGGAGCGCACGTAACGGCGGTTTGCAGCACTTCGAATTTGGCGTTAGCCGCGTCTCTCGGAGCTGATGAGGTTCTCGATTACACCAGACAGGATTTCTCAAAGGCGGGTCGAGTCTATGACGTTGTGTTCGACGCTGTTGGCAAGAGTGGCTTTTCTCGCAGCCTGAACGCCCTTCGGAAGGGCGGCTGTTATGTTCGCGTCGGTGCTTCTGGAGGAACGCTATCGATTCTCGGGAGCATGCTCCGCGAACTTTGGACTTCACGCCTGGCAGCGGTGAACATGATAAGCGGAGTAGCGGTGGGCACACCCACGAACCAGCTTCTTCTCAAAAGCAAGCACAGGCCGCGACGCCGCGCCACCAAACGAAAGAGGAACTTCGGCGGACGTGGGTCGAGCGCACAGCCGGTTTCGGGCGTCGTGCGCGATTTCACGAGAGGGCGAGTCCGTTGTGCGCGCGAGTTCCTTAGAAGAACTGATCGAGGCAGGAAAACTCAGAACTGTCATCGACTGTCGCTACTCGATGAATGAAATTGCCGAAGCTCACCGGTTTGCGGAGGCCGGACACAAAAAGGGGCACGTAGTACTGTTGTTCCGATAGCTCCATCCCCGCTCAGCGATGACACCCCGCAAGGGTCAGAGGGCCATCGGCCCGGGTTCTATTCGTTAGGTTCTATTCGTTGTTACCGACGAGAGAGAACATCGCTCCTTGCGGGTCCTGGGCCTGGATAATCCAGCCACCCCCGGGCACTTGCATTGGACCGTTGATAATCTTCCCTCCGCCGGATTTGACACGTTCCATGGCGGCATGGATGGAATCGACAATGACGTAGAAGTTCCAACTAGACACCGGAATGTGCGGGGCCTTGGTCATCATGCCGCCGTCACCCATTGGTTTGTGGTCGCCCTCATCGAAAATGCGATAAATACCCATTGGCCCCATGTCCATATCGCTGACCTTACTCCAACCGAAGAGCTTGTTGTAGAACTCAAACCCGCCTTCGAGGTCCGTTGTGTAGAGTTCATGCCAACCGATGGTACCGGGGGTGGGCGGTGCAGGACGTTCCGGCGAAGGCATCGCGGGGTTAGGAGTAAAGACCACAATGGCAGCGCCCTGCGGGTCGGACATGACCGCGAAGCGAAGCATGCCAGGAACGTCGGTGGCGGGTCTCAATAGCTTGCCGCCGGCTTCGACGATCTTTTCAATGTGAGCGTCGACGTCATCGACGGCTATATAGCCTATCCACGAAGTGTGTCCCGGGATGTCTAACATACCGGCGATGCCGACATCGCCCAGATTAAAGGTGGTGTACTGCATGCCATCGCCACCCGAGACCTCCCTGGTAGCCCAGCCGATAACGTCAGAGTAAAACTTGCCGGCTGCTTTTGTGTCGCTGGTCATCAGCTCGTACCAGCCGAATTTTCCTTTTGGTGTAAACATTGTGATACTTCTCCGCAAATATTATGCGTTATGGCCAGGGCACGACCCGTAACTGAGCCGAGAGCGTGAGCGACCGGTGGGCGTGACTGTCGCCAGCTAGTGAGGTTGTGGCCACATCGGAAGCACGAGTCAGTCGCTCTGACATCGTTTCTCTGCAGTTGGGCTTACACTATCGGCGCTCGTTAAACCTAAGTGAACTGTGCCCGGGCAAAACCATTCATCATTGTTTCTGGTGCTCTAAGGTACGTATTAACCGGGTTGTGTACGATATTTGAAAAATCGACTAACCCGTACTTCCTGTGCCTTGGTGTTGCTCTGGATAACGATTGGCGAAGCCGGCGATGCTCTAAATTGCCATAACCTCAATCCTTTTCTGAATGGCAATTCTCATTCGATTTTGAAGAAAGAGCTCGAAGGCGCTCCTATCTCCGATGTTCGTCTCTTTTATCGGCAGAGCTTTACCGGCTCGCGCAGCGGGACCGCAGTATCCCCAGTTCATCTTGCTCTCCGTATCTGCCATAACGCATGCATTCCACGCCTCATACGTAGTCTCATCGCTTTGCGCCTCGGCGGCCAGCTGAGGAAACATCGAGTGCATCGCCTCGGTCATTTCATCGGCAGTTCCGTCGGGAATTCTCGCTCCAACGGCCAGGAGGGCTTTGGCCGCAGTGAGACCAAACACCTCAAGCTGATCGGTCGCCTTCGCCTTGTATTCAGGCCAGGGCGTTTTCAACCACTCTTTTCGTTTGCCAAGCCAATCCGGTTTCTTGGTCAAAGCACGCTCGAGATCTCCAAACGAGAGATTTGGATTGACCTTGGCGCATGTTCCCTCAACGAAAAGACTGATTTGCGCGGCATAAACAAAGGTTAGTGTTTTGGTCGAATCGGGACGGACAAATTCCCATCCCGCTAAACGAAGAAGGTCTGCCCAAGAGCAATTCATCTGTACTGGAGACTGAAAAAACATCCTCGTTAACAGTCAACCCCTCGCTCCCGTCTTCTCCACAGTAACGCGCGCCTGCCCTCGAATCAGTTCGCAATCGCAACGGGCGTCCGTCTGGAAATGGAGACATGACACATGAAAAGTCTTTGGAAATCACTTTTCGCTATTTCGATCCTGGTTGCTCCCCTGTTCGCGGGAGCACTACGGCTCGAAATAAGCAATCCGGCAACGAATCAGGAAGCGCTGGCAAAACACGCTGTACTCGTAGTTTCGACTACCGCGTGTCACTCGCCGGAGAAAACCACCGTCACAGCAAGCGCTGAAGGCGTCGTGAACGGAATGCGCAAAAGCATTCCCTTGAAAGTGTTCGCGCTGTCGACGCCCGGAACCTTCGCGGTAACCCGTGATTGGCCGGATGCAGGAATCTGGGCCATCAAAACGGTGGCGACTAATCCGGAGTACCAACATTACGCCACCAGCGCGGTTGTTCCCATTCAAAACAACTCCGCGCAACTGGCGGCGGTGAAGCTCTACTATCACGCGCCCACGGAGACCGAAGTGTCTCTGTCCTTAAACTAATCCTAACGACCGTCGTGCTCACAACCATTGAGCCTCGGCTACAAGAAGCCACGCTGGTTCGCGCCGCGCAAAGCGGCGACCGCGTGGCTTTTGGCTCGCTCTACGAGCACCACGGTCGCCTGGTTCATGGCATCCTCCTCGCCCATGTCTCCTATGACGAGGCTGAGGATCTTGTGCAGGACGTATTCGTAAAGGCGCTCGAGCGGTTGCCGGCGCTGCGTGAGCCGGCTGCGTTCTGCGCCTGGTTGATTGCGATCGCCCGCCGCATAGCAACAGATTATGTAAGGAGCAAAAAACCAATGTCCGAAGCCGGACCATGGCTCGCAGGAGGGCCGGCGCCGGACGGCGAGGCCTTCGCGGTGCTCGCCATTATTCAACGCCTCCCCGAAAGCTACCGCGAAACCTTAGTTCTTCGCCTGGTGGAAGGGATGACCGGACCGGAAATAGCGGCGCGCACCGCCTTAGCGCCAGATTCGGTGCGCGTCAATCTGTGTCGCGGGATGAAGCTTTTGCGCGATCAACTGGAGGGTCAGGAAAAGATATGAAGGAAGACTATCTGTGGGACCGAAGTGGCGAGCCGGAACCAGAGGTGGCGCGCCTCGAACAGCTTCTCGGTCCGGTGCGATGGTCCGAGCGAGCGTTCGAACGCCCGACACCTGAGTCAAGGTGGCGCGAAAAACGATGGTGGACGTTCGCAGCTGCTGCGGCTCTCCTGCTTTGCCTCGGCGCAGCGTTTTTTGTTAAAAGAATCCGCGTCCTGCAGCCGATGACGTCCTGGCAATTGTCGCTCGCAGGCCAGAAACCAAGCGGCGTCCGCGCCGGACAGGTCATCGACACAGTCGGCCTGTCGCGCGCAACCATGCAGTCGGATTCAGTGGGCGAGGTGGGCATTGAGCCGAATTCCCGCTTGCGCTTGATGGCAGCGCATGGCGATGAACAGCGCCTGGCTCTCGACCACGGCACAATCCATGCAGTCATCTGGGCGCCGCCCGCCCAGTTTGTTGTCGATACGCTTGCGGCGAAAACCGTTGATCTGGGCTGCGAATATACCTTGTCTGTGGCGAACGATGGCAAGGGATTTCTAACGGTGGAAATGGGTTGGGTAGCGTTCCAGTGGCGCAACATCGAATCCTTCATTCCGACGGGCGCGGCCTGCACCACGCGCCCGGGTCACGGCCCTGATACGCCGCACTTCCTGGATGCGCCTCAGGCTTTGACCAAAGCCGTAGCCGAGTTCGACTTGACGGGGAACACTCAGGCGTTGAACCGGGCCCTGGCAGTGGCGCGGCCGCGCGATGCGCTGACGCTCTGGCATCTGCTCCAGCGAACGCAGGGAGCGGAGCGCGCCAACGTGTTCGACCGTTTTCAAAGCTTGGTAAAATTTCCATCCGGCTTGACGCGAGAAGGGGTTCTCAGCGGCGACCGCAAGTCCATGGACGCCGCCTGGGACGCCTTGGACCTCGGCGACACAAGCTGGTGGCGCGGCTGGAAACGACAGTGGTGAAAGGAGATACACCTGCCCTCCGTTCCTCGCTCATTAACATTAATCGCGGATTGCTCGCCGCAAGGCCTCCAGATAGCTGTAGCCCCAATAAGTATCGGGAAGCAGAACGCTGTCCTCCGTCCACTCATTCCACGCCCCGATGTAAATCAATCGAGCTTGTGTTCCCGACGAAACAAAGTGCCGGGCGGCCTGTGCCAGCCGCTCAAACTGATCCGGGCTTCGGTTGATCGCCACACAAGCATAGTGGCCATACCGCGGGCTATCGTCCCATCCCACTGAACACGTCGGAAAAAATGCAACCGGAGAAGCTGCCCGGCGCTCCTTCCACTGCGCGATCGATTCCGACGCTCCCGCTCCGTACGGTAGACGGGAACCCGGCGGTTTCGCGCCGTAAGTCCACCCCAGCGTACCGTAAAGCGTCGCGCTGTCAAAACCGAACTCTCTCAGCCTGCTCTCATACCGCCCCGTTCCGTTACAAACTTGCAGATGGACATGCTGAAAACCGAGTTTCCGCGAGCGCTCCCGAATGGTTTGCAAAGAACGTTTCAGACCGTCCTCGCCTAGCTGCTCAATCACCTTGCCGATATCGAAGATGCCGAATAGAGGTGCGCCCTCAATGCGAAAATAATTCTCCTGCGAAAAGTACTTCTCCGCGCAGTAATTCGTCACCGCTTCAAAATCATGCAAGCTATGAAGCTGCGACAGCAGCACCGCGGCTTCGTCGGGAGACCTTGCCGGATACACGTTCTTCCAATCGTGATTCGCCCACATAATCGCGAAGCGCAGTCGCGCCCGATTCCCCGCCTTCAGGAAACCTTGCTCTAACTGCTCGTGATAGAACTGCCGCCCCATGTGCCAGTACCAGTCGATCATCCAGGCGTCTACCCTATGGTCTGCCGCAAGGCCCACCTCCCGATCCGCCCACTCCGGATCGGCTTCGTCGTAATAGCCCCATAGCGGAAAGTGCGGCATGCTGTGCCCTGCAAACAGCGCCTTCGCGTTGCGCAGCGTGTCGTACTCGGTCCAGCCCCTGCCAAAAAGCCTCTCCATATAAGGTGACGCGTGCCACGCCGGGAAGTTGAAAGCGATCACCTGCACATCAGTCGGCTTCTGAAGCGTTCGCGTGCCCAGCGCTTTGAAAAGCGCTTCTTCGTTGAAGTAGCTGTTCATCGCTCGGGAGCCAATAAGATCTGGGGGAAGATCTTCGCCCACAGGCGTTGCTGACGGCTGACCAGCAATCGTCGGCCTCTCTTGCTTCGTCTGTGCTGCACCGGCCACTCCCACTTGCAGCGCTGTCCGAATCAGGTCACGGCGATTCACTGAGGTTGAGACTACCATCCTTCCTTCGCAATTTCGCTTGCCCTCTCTTCAACGCTCAATGAGAGAGTGTTCGCCCTGGGGAGGTTCGCCACGTTTTACCGGAGGCGATGGCGCGGTATTGAAGAAGTACGGTCGTTTCCTGAACGCCTTCCTGCAAGAGATGAGCGACGGCCCAAACGACCCTCCGATGTGCGAGCAAGCGCGCCAGTTCCTTCGCCAGTAGTCGTTAGCGTAAAGCTATCGGCCTGTCTCGACAAAAACTTTAGTGACTTGAGAAATCCAAACAGAGCCGCGACCGCCAGGGAGCGGTAAGCTGTGCTAACGAACTCATCGCGACAACCCACTAGAGATCAAACCGCGTTTGCTACATTCTCCGAACCATAATCTACCGAGGCACTCACTTTGTGCCACTTAGTAACGTCCTTCCGGCGTTCTTCATCCGTACGATGTAAGTTAGTCACGGCGTCGCTGCCGAGCAGCAGGTGCCGTGGTAGCGATTTCTCGTTGGCCAGCTCGACGATGACCTTCGCGATCAGTTTGGGATCGCTGTTCTCCTGACCCCAGTAATCGTCAAGTCGGCGAAGCGTCTTGCCTACGCTCTCCTCATAGTCCGCCAGAATAGGCGGAATTCTTGCCGCTGCTCTCTTTCCCCACTTGGTTCGAATCCCGCCAGGCTCCAGAGCGCAGATCTGAACGCCGAAGGATGCCGTCTCCTGCGCCAACGCTTCGCTGAAGCCACTCACCGCCCACTTAGCGGCATGATATGGCGAGTTGCCCGCTCTCGTGATCCGCCCACCGACTGACGAAACCTGAAAGATAACGCCGTTCTTCTGTTTGCGCATGACCGGGAGCTCAGCAGGCGTTGTGTAGACAACTCCGTAAAAGCAGGTGTCGATGATATCTCTGAAATCCGCAAGGCTCAGCGGCTCAAACGGTGCGAACTTACTGTAGCCTGCATTGTTCACCACCACGTCGAGCCGGCCAAACTGCTTGGCTGCCGTTTCGACCGCCTCCCGCGCTTCCAGTAATCAACCAAACTTTTTTCATCCGGTCTCCTTCGTTCTGTACCCCATGGTTTCTCCCGATGTGCCGAACCAGCGAGCAATCCCGAATACAGCAATCTCACGACCTGCTCTGTGCCGCAACGTCCATCACAGCCTGCGCAAACTCTCGTGGAGCTTCCTGGGGCAGGTTGTGACCGATACCGCCGCGCATGACACGGTGACCGTAATAGCCCGAGAACTTCTTAGCGTAAGTAGCAGCATCCGGGTGCGGCGCGCCATTCGCATCACCTTCCAGAGTAATCGTCGGCGTCGCGATCACCGGAGCCTGGGCAAGCCGCTTTTCCAAAGCATCATATTTCGACTCACCGTCCGCCAATCCAAGCCGCCAGCGGTAGTTATGAATCACGACGCTGACATGATCCGGATTATCGAAAGCCGCCGCGCTGCGGTTGAATGTCGCGTCGTCGAAGTTCCACTTGGGCGAAGCAGTTTGCCAAATAAGCTTCGCAAAATCGTTCCGATACTTTTCGTAGCCCGCGCGCCCACGTTCCGTAGCAAAGTAGAACTGATACCACCAGGCAAGCTCGGCCTTCGGCGGTAACGGCCGGGTGTTCGCTTCCGGGCTGCCGATGAGATAACCGCTGACCGAGACAAGGGCCTTGCAGCGTTCCGGCCAGAGAGCTGCGATGATGTTGGCGGTGCGCGCCCCCCAATCGAAGCCGGCGAGAATCGCCTTCTCGATTCTGAGAGCATCCATCAGGGCGACGATGTCGACGGCAACGACTGATTGCTGCCCGTTTCGGGCTGTTTCACCGGAAAGAAAGCGCGTCGCGCCATGGCCGCGCAGGTAGGGAACGATCACTCGGTAACCCGCCGACGCCAGCTCGGGCGCAACCTCGGCGAAGCTATGGATATCGTAGGGCCAGCCGTGCAGAAGGATCACTGCCGGTCCGTCCGGTGGCCCCGCCTCCGCGTACGCCACGTTTAGAACGCCCGCATCAATCTGTTTCAATGCTCCGAACAAGGGGTTTGCAAAAAGCGGACGTCGGGCCAGCAGCGCGGCCCCGCTGGACAAGCCGGCTATGGCGACTAGCTCGCGCCGTGATATGTACATCGATTTTGTCTGTGGCAACTTACTCTCTCCTTTTTCCGAATTCCTTCCTTCAGCCATTCGCAGTTTAGAAAGGCAAGCCGGTTTCCACCCGTAAGCTGCTGCAAACTCGCTCGCAGCTGTCATGGCGATCGCCGCACCCTCGGCAAAATGACGAGACTTCGGCATGGCCTCTGCTCCATCCCGCATTTCTTTTCACGACGTTCCGAAAGGCAGGTGCGGTGCTTGTCTGATAGCGGCAGAAGCTTATGTTTATGTCAGATCCTGAAGAAAAGAACTTTGTCGAGCGTGTGCATCGCAACCAGGCGCGGCTGCGCTCCACATTACAGCCGAGCTACGACTTCATCGTCTGCGGATCGGGCTCATCCGGGTCCGTCGTGGCGCGCCGGCTCGCAGAGAACCCCGAAGTCAACGTGCTGTTACTCGAAGCCGGTGGTGATGACAACGTGCCAGCTGTAATCGAAGCCAATCAATGGCCGGCGAATCTCGGAAGCGAACGCGATTGGAGCTTCCACGGCCAGCCAAACGCACATGTCAACGGCCGCTCCATCCCGTTCTCGATGGGCAAAGTGCTGGGCGGCGGCTCGAGTATTAACGTGATGGTCTGGGCCCGCGGACACAGGGCCGACTGGGACTTCTTTGCCTCAGAAGCGGATGACCCGAACTGGAGCTATCAATCCGTTCTTAATATTTACCGGCGCATCGAAGACTGGCAGGGCGCGCCGGACCCCCTCTATCGCGGCACGGGAGGCCCGTTGTTTGTGCAGCCCGCGCCCCATCCAAACCCGCTCGCTCCTGCAACCGTCGAGGCAGCGCAAGCGGTCGGAATCCCGGCTTTCGAGAATCCGAACGGTCGCATGATGGAGGCGGCGAGTGGCGCTTCCATCACCGATGTGTGCGTCCGCAATAGCAGGCGGGAATCCATTTTCCGTTCTTATGTCTTCCCGATCATGGACCAACCGAATTTGACTGTTCTTACCAGCGCTCTTGTCACGCGAGTGACTTTCCGCGGTAAACGCGCGACAGGTGTAGAGCTTTCTTATGGTGGCGCCCTCTATCGCGTCGGCGCAGCCGCCGAAGTAGTGTTGTCTCTCGGAGCTATCCACACGCCGAAATTGCTCATGCAGTCCGGTATCGGCGACCAGGCAGACCTGCAGCGCGTGGGAATCCAGGTCGTGCAGCACCTTCCCGGCGTCGGCCGCAACTTCCAGGATCATGTTGCGTTCGATTGTGTCTGGGAATATCAAACCCCGCTGGCCCCGCGAAATAACATGTCCGAAGCCATTCTTTTCGCGACCAGCAAAGCCGGGCTCGCCAGCCCGGATTTATTTGTCTGCCAGGCGGAGGTTCCCAAGTCTACTGCCGAGAACGCCGCCCGGTTCGGATTACCCGAGGCGGGCTGGACCCTGTTCGGTGCGGTGGCTCATCCCGCAAGCCGGGGTCGCCTTCGTTTGACCGGACCCCGCCCATCCGATCCGCTTTTGATCGAAGCAAACACCCTGGCGGATCCAGAGGATCTGCAGGCGGCGATCGCCTGCGTCGAACTCTGCCGCGAAATCGGCAACGCTGCTCCACTTCGCCCTTTCACCAGGCGCGAGGTAATGCCCGGCAACTTGAAAGGACCCGAACTCGAGCGCTTCATCCGCGACGCCGCAACGAGTTTTTGGCACGAATCAGGAACAGCCAGGATGGGCCGCCATTCGATGTCCGTAGTCGACGGCGATCTGAAAGTTCATGGGATAGACAATCTGCGCGTTGCCGATGCATCCGTCCTGCCGCGCGTAACCACAGGAAACACCATGGCGCCTTGCGTGATCGTCGGCGAACGCGCGGCTCAGATCCTATCCGGCGAGCATCATCCGCCGGCGCTCGCATCCCTTACCACGTCCTTCTGACATCATCCCTTGCGCCCGTATCGATTGATTCCCAGTCTTCTGATCTTCGATTCCAGCGTCTGCCGCGGAATCCCCAGTTTTGCAGCGGCGCCGCCAGAACCCGAGATGCGGCCGTGACTCTCGGCCAACGCAGTCTCGATCATCTCTATTTCGCGCTGCGCAATGGCCGAAACACCCCCACGCGGACCGGTAGGCGCTGGCTCGCCTCTCAACCAGCTTTCATCGACTGTGAACGTGTCTGTGTCCGTCAGAATCACTGCCCGCTCCACCACGTTCTGCAGTTCGCGAATGTTCCCGGGCCACCTGTAGGCCTTCATCTGATCGAGAGTCGCCCTTGCGATATGCCGGATGTTCTTGGCTGCTTTTTGAGCGTACCGTCCAACGAAATACTCCACCAACTCCGGAATGTCTTCTACCCGCTCCCGGAGTGGCGGAATGGCTATTGGAAAAACATTCAGCCGGTAAAAGAGATCTTCGCGAAAAGTTCCGGCAGCGACCGCTGTACGCAGATCGCGATTGGTTGCGGTGATCAGCCGAACATCGACCGAGATGGGGTGATTGCTTCCCACCCGCTCAAATTCGCGCTCCTGTAGTACCCGGAGAAGCGCAATCTGTGTCTCCGTAGGAAGATCGCCGACTTCATCCAGGAAGAGTGTTCCTCCATGTGCAGCCTCAAACCTGCCAACGCGTCTCTGCAATGCACCCGTGAACGCGCCTCTCTCGTGTCCGAAGAGCTCGGACGCAATCAGGGCTTGTGGAATGGCTGCGCAGTTTACTCGAACGAAGACTCGCGCCGAGCGATTCGATCGCCGGTGCAGCGCACGCGCAATCATTTCTTTCCCAGTGCCGGTTTCACCCAGAACCAGAACCGTTGAATCGGACGGCGCCACTTTCGCGACTTGCTGTAACACTTTCCGTATTGCCTTGGAACCACCGACAATGTCGTCGAACATCGAGAAGCGGTCCATATCTTCGCGCAGAGCCAGGTTCTCATTCTGAAGCCTCTCTTCCGCCCGCTTGCGGTTATCGATGTCGGTCCCTGTCGCATACCAGCGAATGACTCGCCCTTCTTCGTCTTTGTGCGGATTGTATTGGAACAGATACCAGCGATACTGCCCGTCCATTAGACGAAGCCGCATCTCCAACTCGAACGGTACTTCTCTCGATATTCCTTCGCGGCGCTCAGCTTGCACTCGCTCAACATCGTCAGGGTGAAACCGCCGCAAATAGGCATTCGGTTCCTGAATATCTGGCATTTCAATACCAAACCGCTCGACAGCCACTTTGTTCATGTACTGCACTTCCCCGTCCGGAGTAAGCACTGCAATGTTTTGGGAAATCAGATCGGTGATGGTGCGGAATTGTTGCTCGTCTTGCCGGAGTTTCTGTTCGGCACGCTTCCGATCTTCAATATCGATGGCGGTTCCGAACCAGTTCATAAGCTGGCCGTCCACATCGCGCGTGGGTTCATACCGAAAGAGGAACCAGCGGTACTCTCCATCGAATCGTCGCAGGCGAACTTCGATTTCACCGGCTTGGCCGGAGCGTAGATCGGAGCGCCACCGCCAGGCGAACTCGTCCAAATCGTCTGGGTGCAGTGCGGTTTGCCACCCGTGGCCTCGGGACGCTTTCTCCGAAAAACCTGTACACTCGCGCCAGCGTTTGTTCCAGCATTCCGGGAAACCGTTCGGCCCGCTGCAGAATGCGATTCCAGGGATCGCATCGATGATCGCCTGAAGTCTATACTCCGATCTCTTCAGCTCATCATCACCAGCCGGGATTGCCCTACTACGGTGCTCAACCCTGTTCATAAACCCTTATGTGACCCTGGTGCCGAAGGTTAGACTTAAACACGGGGGTCCCAAACATGCCCGGATTATACTTCCAAGCTGGTCTCCGCTTTCAGCCAGCGCTTGCGACTGAGATAGGGCTCCGGCTCCGAAATGGTCATAAGCATCCAGACGAGAGTCGTCCGACTGTGAGCTCGCAGTCGCAATGTCTGCCCTGCTCACAAATGCTGGTGATTGAGAAGAATGGAATCGAGAAGGCTCTATCGCCCGTCTTCTGACGTGACCCTGAATGAATCTCCCGCTTCAGGTCGTCGACGATGTTCTCGTGGTGAGCAGCCCCACACTCTTCTAAATGCCCTCCCGAAAGCACTCTCTGTTTCGTAGCCGAGAGACGAGGAGATCGCAGAAACGGAATCATCAGAACTCTGCAAACGATCACCCGCGAGCAACATTCGCCAGCGTGTCAGATATTCCATCGAAGTCATCCCGACTTTACTTTTGAACTTCTGGGCAAATACCGTGCGGGACATGCCAACACTTTCGGCGATTTCCTGTATAGTCCAGTGGTGTCCAGGGTTGTCGTGCATGCATCTGAGAGCTATTCTCATCTGCGGATCCGCTAGGGCGAAAAGCCAGCCGACGCCCTTGCCTGCTTCGTCCTGCAGATGCAGCCGAAGAGCTTGCACGAGAATCATGTACGCCAGCTGCTGGCCGATCAATGATCCTCCCGGCTGAGGCTCGCAATTCCTTTCTCATATGGTCCAGTGACCAGCGCATCGTCTCTTTGTCCGATTGCTTGCGGATGTGCACGATCACAGGCAACGAACTCAACAGGATTTCGGAATGCCCCCCGCTAAGGACGAAGTGCCCATCCAGGATGGAGCAACCTCCCTCCCCATCGAGGACTTCCACACCCGCCTTGCGTTTCCTGTTCCTTGTGGGGCAGTTCCGTGAACTGCGCCGGCCTCGCAGGCAGGCTCTTCATTGCGTCGAGCGGCCTTATCTAAGTGGCATTGGGCTTCAGCCTGCACCGTAGCGCTGCCCTGCGCCGGGGTAACCGCAAAAATCCCAAAACACCTTCCGATGCCACAACCGTGACTTTCGACGGAGTGTTGGCGTTGCAATGTTTGCGACGAGAAATAATGTACTAAGCATGAAGACGACGATCTATTTGGCGACTGCTCGCGGCCTGACCGTCATTGCAGGCTCCAATGGACACTGGCGCGGCACAGTTTGCCTCCAAGACAAGCAGGTTCAGTGTGTCGCCACCGACTTGCATCGAAACGGCATTGTGTACTGCGGAACTTTTGGTGATGGAATATTCAGAAGCCACGACGGCGGTGCGACCTGGAACGCTTCTCTTGGCTTCACCAATGCTAAAGTGACGGCGCTTGCCGCCTCTGACTCCGGTGCAGTCTTCGCAGGGACGGAACCGAGCGCTCTTTTTCGATCCGACGATCATGGCGAAACCTGGCATGAATTGCAGACATTGACGACAGTGCCCTCGGCGAAGACATGGAGTTTCCCACCACGTCCGGAGACGCATCATGTCCGGTCGATTCTTCCCGATTCGGCAAAGCCGGGTCGTTTGCATGTCGCTATTGAGGCCGGTGCGCTGTTGCGCAGCGATGATGCGGGAGGGACATGGCGCGACCGCGTTCCGACCGGTCCGAAAGACACCCATTCTCTCGCGATGCATCCACAGAATCCGACCCGGCTACACTCGGCCGCGGGTGATGGTTACTTCGAGACCGTCGATGACGGCGATCGCTGGCGAAGTATCGTTGACGGTCTGGAGCACCAGTACTGCTGGAGCATCGCCGTTAGCATTGCGAATTCGACGACACTCTTGCTCTCAGCTTCGAAGAGCGCATACGCAGCGCATTTCAAAGAGTTAGCCAGCTCCGCCGTTTATCGACGTACCGGAAACCAAGCCTGGCGGCAAGTACGGGACGGTTTGCCCGAACCGCGGGGATTGCGGATCCCGGTTGTGGCGGCGAGCAGTGTCGAGCCCGGAGTTTTCTATCTTTCCGTTGAGGGCGAGGTCTATCGATCGGCGGACGACGGCTTGCAATGGCAGAAGCTGGCAGTCCAGTGGAACGGCGAAACTGCGGCAGAGCACGCCCTAGAAATGGCGGTTGTGGAAGAGCGTTAATCGAATAAATTGCGACCATGCTGTCGTTGGTCGACAATACGACGGCCGAGCATCGATCAAGCAAGCGAATGCGCGAGTTACCCATCACTCCCGATAAACCGCATGCGTGAGCTTCTTTTGTCCTCGCAGCGCGAGGCTCTTGAAGCGATCCCGGTTGATCTCGCCGTCATCTCTCATCACCAACTTCGTAAATCTCTTTTCTCCCATCTTTGCAAACGCTTACGCCCTATCTGAACCTCACCCCGTTCAACCCGCTGCTAACTTCCGCGCAGGTGAACCTCATGTCTGCCCCGAAGAAATCAACCGAGAAATCAACCAGGACCCGCGCCGAAATAAATAAAGAAAACGCCCAGAAGTCCACCGGTCCCAAGACGGAAGAAGGCAAGCAAGCAAGTTCCAGAAACGCCTTCAAACACTCTCTCTACTCCAGCCAACTCGTCGTCCCGGGCGAAGATCCAGCCGAGTTCGACGAACTCCGCGGCAAATTACGCGACGAGCACCAACCCGCCAGCACCACTGAAGAAATGCTCGTCGACGAGCTTGCCCAGCACTACTGGCGCATGCGCCGCATCCGCGCTCAGGAAGTCAAGACCTGGCAGAAAGGATTTGAGGGGCCGCCCGACTACCCCAAAATCGAATTCTTCGCCCGCGCCTTAACCTCCGCCGAGCGCAGCTTCCACAAAACTCTGACTGCTCTCCAGAAGCTCCAGAAGGACCGTGGCTTCGTTCCTCAAAAAACAGTAGCTGCCCAACCCGCCGCCGCCGACCCCGTTTCCGACGATGCCATCAAGCAAGTTTTAGAATGCCTCTTCCCCCCGAATAAGCCGAAAGAGCATAAATCTGGCTCCGTTCCTCAAATTCTCGCCCGTCCAGACATCAAATCCGCCCGCAAACGACTGGCCGCTGACTAAGGCGTAAACGCCGATTGAAAATAAATGTTATCTGCGTTGATCCGTGTTGTTCTGAAAACACCATGCCTGACGGAAAATCTGTCGACGAAACACCGAATCTGAGCGGGAAGCGTGAGCGCCCCGTTCCCCATCCTGCGCAACACCAGTTTTCATCCCCCAGGGGGGCCGAAGGCCATCAGAGGTTCATCTGCGGGCCAAAATTCTTCTGCCGCGTGGCTGCGCCGTTAGCCTGCACTCAGGTCTTATTTAACAACCGCCACCAGAGCACGTGGGAAAGCAAATTTCCGTCCAAATTCATCGATGAGATTTAACTGGCAGTCGTATCGGCCGGCCTTAATGGAGGCCATCGATAGCTGCAACCACACCGGCAGTGTGGCGTCTCGCTGTTCGCTAAGACGGTTGGCGCGCACCGGAGGCGTTTCGAATATTTTCTGATTCCCGCGATAAAAGGCGAGGCTCGCTTCCACATCGGCGCGGCGGAAATTTTCCGGCAGGCTGTCGGGAATTTTGGGATCGTAGACTTCCGTATAGACAAGCATGTTCTGGCCGGGTTGGAAGACCTTTGTCACGTTAGGCACGAGCTTCTGTCCCTGCTGAATGAGCGGATTGTTCAACAGAAGTTTTTTGCTGTTTTTCACACCGGCGACTTGATCGCTTATCGGGCTGCGCTGGTTGCTAAAGATCACCGAACTGACGCGCAGAGCCGTGCCGCTCGCTAGATCGGGGATGGAGAAGGGCGTTTCGAAGGTGCCTACTTTCCCTTCGCCATTCTCGCGAGCCACGAATCGCAAGTGATAAGTGCCGGGCGCCAGTGTGACGCCGGTGTCGTACTGCACACTTTTACGTGTTACCTGACCGGCCACGTCTTCAGCAACTTTCAAGGGCAGTGTGTCACGCACGCTCGCCGCGAGACGGTTGCGGGCATCCCGGATTTCGGCGGCGAAATCCAGTTCAGTCGCTTGTTTGGCGCCTTTCTTTTGAAACGTCAAAGCCGAGCCGGCGATCTTGGCCGAAATCGGGACAAAGTATTTGGATTTATCGAGGCGAAAATAGTCGACCTCGACAGCTAGGGGAAGGTCGGTGACCGGATTGTCGGAGAGCAGTGCCTGCGACAGTTGCGCTTCTTTGTCGCTATCGCGCATGTGGCCGAAAGTAGTCGGGCCGTAGTAACCCTGGCGGTAATCGAGTTTTGCCTTCAGGCCAGCCAGACGAGGTGCCAGTTTCACCTGGATCCGGCGATAGCGTCCATCCTGCGCGTTGTTAAGAGAGACATAAGTGAGGACGTAGTAGCTGCCGAAATCCTTTTGGACCTGGCGCATGCCTTCGGTGAGGTCGTTGGAATCGAGAAGAGCTTTACCGCCCGTATCGAGAGCGAGTGTCGCGAGCGTCTCCTGCTGGTTGTTGAAGTTCTCCTTGATGGATCGCTGGCCGGCGCCGTTATACAAATTGTTACCGGCTGCTCCGGTTGAGGTAGCATCGCCGCCCGGGACGAGGGCGGTCAAACCGCGCGCATCGATTGGATAGAAAGCAACATTGGAGCGAATGGCCGTGTTGACGGTGGCGCGCAACTGCGACTGATTGTCGACGCCGTTCTTCTGCAGGCCGCTCGATATGTAAATGAGTGCTTTCTTTTCGGGATACTGCGCGAGATTGCGGGCCGCGTCTTCGATGGCGGCAAGTTTTAGATCTGCGTTAAAAATGTTGAACTCAGTTTCGTCGGCGGTGAACGAACCGCTTTGATCCTGGGCATCGGCGCCTTCGTCAGCAACGGTGGCGTTCTCGCTCGAATCGCCGATGCGCAGACGGTTCAGCGCGGCGATGAGAAGTTCGCGATCGGAGGTGAAGTCCTGCAGAGTTTGCAGTGCACTGCCATAGAGCTGGATCGCGACGGTATCGCTCGCAGTCATCTGTTCGGTGAGGAATTTAAGAGCCGCTTGCTTAGCGCGAATCTGCTCGGCGGGTTGCATGGAGGAGAGATCGAGCAGAATCGAGATGAGGCGGCGATCCTGATATTTGGACAAAAGATCCGAACGCTGAGCGGCCTTTTCGGCGTCGGGGTTGTAACCCTTCGGCGGCGCGGGCGGCCGTTGCGTGAATGTCGGCGTTACGGGCGGCAATGCCTTGCTGTTGAGTCGCTGGAAATCGACGGCTTGCAACTTCTGGAGCTTGCCGTCTTCGTAAATCTCGAAGTCTTTGCTAGTGAGATTGTCGACGGGCTGGCCCGCGCGATCGAGCACCGTAACGTTGACGATGACGAAGTTGGTGGTGGTCGAGAAGGTCGGCCGCTGCCCATACAGCGGCTGCATGAGCAGCAAACAAGTGAGGGCGCTAGCGAGAGTTTTCAAAACCGGAACCTCACAACGATGTCTAGAGTACGCATCGCACTGGCGGCGCTCGGCAAGCCATAGTTTACGGCGTTGACCACCGTGTAAAGATTTGTGTAATTCACGTTGTTGAGCAAGTTATTCGATTCGACGCGGAACTCGACGCGGCGGCGTTCGGCGAAAGTAAAGGAGCGGCCAAAAGCGAGATTGAGACTGAAGAGGCCGGGTCCGGGAATGGTGTTGCGGCCCGCATTGCCGTACTGGCCGGAAGGAACTGTGGTGAAGGCATTCAGGTTGAAAAAGCCCGGGCCTTCAGTGATGGGTTCGCCGGTAGTATCGGCGCGGCCTTTGCCGGTGCCGCCCGTTTGTGCGAGTTGTTGCGAGTTGCCTAGTACGCGCGCTGTGAGCGGATTGCCGGTCTGTGCGGTGATGCCGCCGCTGAGCTGCCAGTCTTTCAGCAATCGCCCTAATTTACTGTCGGCAGGCACGCGAGATCCGGGGCCGGCAATAGGGGAAGTGAGAACGAAATTGAGGGAAAACTGGTGACGGATATCGAAACTCGAAAGACCCCGCTCGGCGGCGAGGTCGAGCCAGTTTTGCGCCACCGTGTTCCCCGCCCCGCCGAACGTTGAAGAGTCGTCGATCGATTTTGCAAATTGATAAAAAGCGAAGAAAGAGACGCCATGATTGAAGCGGCGGTTCAATCGAAGCTGTAGTGCATTGAAGATCGAATTGCCGAGCGACTGATCGTAAGTGAAGCCGGTGGCGTTTGAAATTTGCGTGCCTTGGTTGTTTGCTTGAAAGCTTCCGGTTACGGCCTGATTAGGCAGCGTGCGCACGTCGAGACGAGTACCCTTCGTGCCCAGGTAGCCGATCTCGGCGAAGTAGCCTCCGCCGAAATCGTGCTGAATCGAAAGATTCCAGGTGCCGGCATACGGCGTGCGATAGTTGCGATCGACGGCAAAGCTGTTAGTAACCTGATCGGGCGCAGTGCTGGTAAAGCCTTTGTTCAAGGTGAGAACGTTCGAGGTGCTGGTGTTCACACTATTGGACACAGCAAAGGGCGGTTGATAAGCGAGCGAACTGGCGAATTGAATGTAGGCTTGTCCGTTGTAGTAAATGCCATATCCGGCGCGCACCAGAGTGGACCGTTTGGTCCAGGGAAGTTTCCAGGCGAGGCCGAGGCGCGGAGACCAGTTGTTGAAATCGGGATTGATCAGACCGCTGGGGAAAGCGCCTGAATAGGGACCGGCTTGGTTGGGCGTAACGGTCGACACCGCGGTGTAGCCGGGCGCGATATCGAGGTTGGCCAGCCGGCCGTACTTTTCGCTGAAGGGAGAAAAGTATTCGTAACGGACGCCGCCGATTAAGGTGAGGTTAGGACGAAGTTTCCATTCATCTTGTAGGAAGCCGCTCCACTGATTCTGCAGAAAGTATTCGTTGAAGCCGCTGTATTGAATGGAACTCGATTGGGGAAGGCCGAGGAGGAAATCGGCGAGATCGTAACCGGTTCCGGTCGCAGCGCGCCCACTTGAGTCGATCTGACTGGTGGCGACGCCAGTGAAGTTGAAGGTTCCGCGGCCATTCGGATCGGTGCGCGCACTGAGGTCAGCACGGGTGAAACCACCGCCGAGGGTGATGGAGTGTTTGCCTTTGAGCACACTGATGTTTTCGCTCAGACCTTGCGACTGGTTGCGGTTCAGCGTGGCGTTCGAATCGGTGAGTCCGCCGAAATTGGTGAAGTTGAGCGTGGGCGGCCCGTTATCGAGCGGATTCGAAGAGGTTCCAGGGATGCCTAACTCGCCGGCGATGTTGGAGAGAGTCGAGAAGTAGGGGGTGATCATCGTGTAGTTGCGATTGAACTGAAACTGCGTGTTGCTGATAGCCGTCGCGGAGATGTTTCTGGTCCATTGCAGACGAGCGTTCAAGCCGTAACCATTCGTTGCATCGGAGTAGCCAAAGGGTTGAGCGGTTGTGCCGTTGCGGTTTTGATATTGAAAGTTGAGCGATAGGCGATCGACACCAGTGACTGCGCGCTGCACCCGCAGGCCGATGTTATTGGCGTTCGCGACCTGCGCTGTTTCGTATTGATAATTGTTCGCGGTGCCGGGCTCGTTCGGCAAAGGATAAAACTTGAGAAGCGAGAGCGCGATGGGGCTAAGTTGATTGTTCGGGATCGAGTTATTGGGAAAGGGCTGATGAGTAGATGGATTGAAGATGGTGACGGGCACGTTGGTAGCAGACGTGCCAAGCGATTGGGTAGCTTGCGAGAAATCGCCGGTGCGGAAGGCTGCCGAGGGAACGGTTTCGGCGAAGAGTTCGGGGGTTTTGCCACGGGTGCCGAAGTACGTAAAGAAGAACTGGGTCTTGGGATCTTTGACGAGTTTCTTAACGACCAGCGGACCGCCGAACACCAGACTGAAACGGGATTGCGCGTAAGCAGCCTGCGGGATGTCGAGTCCATTTAGAGAAAAGGGCTTGGCGTTCACGGCCGAGTTTTGCAAAGTGAAGGAGGCTTGGCCGTGGATTTGTTGATTACGCCGGTTGCCGAACTGGCCAGGAGGGCGTCCGGGCCGCCTGCCACCGAAGCCGCCTCGTCCACCGCCCGGTCCGCCCCCGCCGAAGCCGCCGCGACTTCCGCCAAAGCCACCCCCGCCTCCCCCGGTGCCCGCTCCGAACCCCGGGGCAGAACCGTTTCCGGCTGCAGAGGTCCCAGAGGCGTCGAGGCCAGGAGCGCCTTGCCGCGGGTCGGGACCAGAATCGGATTGAGCGCCCTGCGCCATGCCGGGGCTCAGGCTGCCTGAAACGAGGAAAGATTCGTTGCTGTTCTGCGAACCAGTTGTAGACGGAGCGATGTTTTGCGGTTCGGCGACAGTGCCGTTTTGCAATTCGTTTTCGAGAGTGGAGTTGGCAGCGGAAGAAGCCGCGCCGGATCGTCGGGCGAATTGCTGCAGGCGCTGCAGCAGGGGTGATTCTTTCAATTGGAGGTTGAAGTTGACGGGGCCATTGGCAGTGGCGAAATCAATAGACTGTGTTAGCGGTGCAAAACCAAACATCTCGACCGACACGGACCAGTCGCCCGGAGCGAGCGGAGGGAAACCGTAATGGCCGTCGGCATCGGTCGCAGTGCTGAGGCTCTGGCCGTTTTGCGAAGCCGTGACCGTCGCCCCGGGTAAAGGCTGACCAGCGGATTTGACAAATCCGCTTTGCGCGTCAGATGCCGTGGTCAGACAAAACAGCAGAAGAAGGAAAAGGCAGCAGCGCGCCAAATAAGCTGGTCTCCCGATATCCGCATGAGACATGTATGTGTGGAACGATGTTGCGGGAGAGACTTAGGTTACTCGGATGGGAGCCAAGTTTGGTAGGTTGGATCGGATGCCCCAAGATCTTGAGAAACTGCGCACGGAGATTGAGAATCAACTTCAGCAATCTGGCATAACAGTCTTTTACGGAACGCATCGGATGGTAGACGCTTTGATGCAGGTGTCGTGGGATACGGAACGGCATCCGGATTTTCGGGAGTTTCTGCAAGCCGCTCAGGCCTGCGGAGCCAGGCTCGTGGTATTCGATCAGCACGCCTTTTCGCTCGACCAGATCGATGGCGCTCTCGACCAGTTGGAAGAAACTGATTTTACGCGCGAAGAGAAGCGGCAGTATGAAAGCCGCTTGCGGCAATTACAGTCGTACGAGGGATTCACGTCGGCTCTTGAACTTTCCTTCTCGGTAGACAGCCGTGTCTACTTGTTCGAAGTTCACACCGACTGGTATGAGGTGTTCACGGACATACTCGGAGAACTCGATGCCGCGGTCGAGGAGAGCGATGTCAGTGAGGATGGATCGCTCGGGGGCTACTTCTCGAATAACTGATGGTGATAGCGGAGAAGACGGCGTCCTGGAGGCGACCGGATGCCCGCTGGCTGATGCCGCAGGCAGACCCGGAAGCGGTTCGCCATCTGCAAAAGGCATTGCGGCTCGAGCGCACCGTTGCCAGTGTGCTGGTACATCGCGGTTATGCGGATAGCCGCGCGGCGCAAGAATTTATCGATCCGAAATTAGGCGAGCTGCACGATCCTTTTCTGATGCGCGGGATGGCGGAGGCGGTCGCGCGGTTGCGATCTGCCATCCGTGCTCAGGAACCGATACTGCTCTACGGCGATTACGATGTGGACGGCACCTGCTCGATTGTGGTCCTGAAAAAGGCCATCGAGATTCTGGGTGGCGCGGCTGATTTTCATATTCCGCACCGGCTGCGGGACGGCTACGGCATGAGGACCGAAGTCATCGGCCAAGCGGCAGCAGCGGGTATTCGTTTGATCGTCAGTGTAGATACGGGTATCCGCGCTAGCGAAGTGGTGCGGCATGCTAATGGGCTGGGCATCGATGTGATCGTGACGGATCATCATCTGCCCGAAGAAGCGCTGCCGCCGGCATTGGCAGTCTTGAATCCGAATCGTGCCGATTGCGAGTATCCGAACAAGAATCTCTGCGGCGCGGGTGTAACGCTCAAGCTGGTGCAAGGGCTGCTCAGTCAAAGTGATTTAAGCTCGCAGCGGCAGAACGCTTTGCTCGACTCGTTCCTGAAGCCGGTCGCGATTGCAACGGTAGCGGACATCGTGTCGCTGACCGGTGAGAACCGCGTGATTGTGAAGCGCGGCTTATCGGGATTGAAGCAGGTGCGAAATCCGGGACTGCGTGCGCTACTCGCCGTGGCCGGATTAGAAGCGGGAGAGAGTCCATCGGCACACCAGGTGGCGTTCCGGTTAGCGCCTCGCATCAATGCCGCGGGCCGGATGGCGACAGCGCGCGACGTAATCGAATTATTTCTCACCGAGAATGCGGCCCGTGCCCACGCGCTAGCCGAGCAGCTGGATCGTTTGAATCAGGAGCGCCAGCAGGTGGAAGCTGAGATTGTCGAGGCGGTTCTCGCGCAATGCGCGGAGAGTGTTTCGATCGACGATTGTGCGGCCATGGTGTTCACAGGTGCGGGCTGGCACTTAGGCGTTTTGGGGATCGTCGCCAGCCGGCTGGTGGAACGGTTCTGCCGTCCAGTCTTCGTTTTGAGCGAAGCCGAAGAGCAAGAGCCTGGAATCGGGAGCAAGCTTTCGGGATCAGGACGCAGTATTCCCGGCTTTCATCTGCTAGAAGCGCTCGAGAGCATGCCGGAGTTATTGCAACGATTTGGAGGGCATCGCCAGGCAGCTGGCCTGACGCTGCAAGCGCAGCATGTCGACGAGTTCAGGCGGCGCTTTGACGAATTCGCGGCCAGCCGTCTGACCACGGAAGATTTTCGTCCGCAGTTTAAGCTGGACGCCGGCACCACGCTGGCCGAGCTGTCGGATGTATGTGCAACCCAGATACTGGCGCTGGGACCATTTGGATTTGGCAATCCGGCGCCGATTCTTTTGTGTTCGCAAGTGGAAGTAGCAGGGCCGCTCCGTGCACTCTCCGCAGGCAAACATTTCACGCTGCCCCTACGTCAGAATGGCCGGACGTTTTTTTGTAAGGCCTGGAATTTGGGAGAACGAGCCGACAGCATTCGTCCTGGCTGCCTGCTCGACGTAATCCTGCAAGTGGAAGACGACCCGTATTCGCGCAAGCAGGGGTATGGATCGTGGTGTTTAACTGTGAAGGATTTTCGATTAAGCAGCGGGACTTCCAACTCTGCGCCTTAAGTCACTTCTTGGTGGCGGCCCCCGAATGCATCGAGCCTGGCACCAGGTTAACTGCCTCAGCGGGAACTTTTCCGGCCGGTGCACCAGCTGGTTTTTGCCCGTCCTTCTTGACTGGTATCTCAGGCGCAGGTTGTTCTCCGTAAAGCACAATAACGGAGATGCGACGATTGGAGGGGTCGAGCGGGTTGGCCGGATTGCGCAGACTTTGGTCCCCATAACCGCGGATCTGCCGGATCTGGTTGGCACGGACGCCATTAGCCTGCATCAATCGCCTGGCTTCGTTGGCCCGATCGGCCGAGAGTTCCCAATTCGTATAAGCGTTGGCATCGCCGTAGGTCACGGCGTCGGTATGACCCTCGAGAACGATGGAGTTTGGCAGCTTACCGAGTTCAGTCGCGAGCAGGCTGATCGCCTGCTCTCCAACCGGGGTAGGCTGAGCGTTGCCTGAGCCAAAGAAGACGCCTTGCGAGTTTTCGACCAGTTCGACGCGCAGTCCTTCTCCGGTAATCGTCATGCTGATCTGATCCTTGAGCTTTTCAATGGCCGGCAGTGATTTCATGGACTGTTCCAGCTTTTGTTTCAGCTGCTTCATATCATCGACAGACAAATAGAGCGACTTGCCGGAACCATTGGTCGCCCCGCCGCTGCCGACCTCATGCTTCTTTCCTTGCGGATCGAGGAAATACGCTGCGATGGATTTCTTGACCTGGTCGCTGCTGGCCATCAGCCACATCACCATGAAAAAAGCCATCATAGCCGTGACAAAGTCGGCGTAAGCGACTTTCCACGCCCCCCCATGGTGTCCTCCATGATGGGCGGCTTTCTTGCGAATAATGACGATCGATTGGGGTGGTTGGTTTGACAAGGCTGTCCCTAAAACCTTCATCGACGAAAAGCCAAGGGAAATTTAGTAAGGGTTCTCACAGCGCTCTAGGAAAAAACCGGTTCACCCGATCCCAAATTATGAAGAGCTCTTGTTGAAGCAGGAGAATAAACCCTTTTTACACCCACATAAGCTTTTCCGCAATTTCGGTTGGGGAGATATGGGTGGAGAAGTACTTCGTAAGCGAGCGTAGTGCGACTTCAAACTCAGGCTAGACGCAGTTTCCGAGTAAGTTAGCTCTAACTAAGTGCAGACGAAAACCGATTGGTAGTACTACGACCGTCCAGACACTATTCGAGGAAGCGAACAGTACTCAAAGATCCAAATAACGGCTGATCGAAGGCGCGGGCAGCGGGCGAATCACACCAATCTGAAAAAAGATTTCTTTCCGAAGGACCCGGGATCATTGGCCGAATGCCTGATGGCAGCCTTCCAGATCGCGCGAAGTGATCGGAAGAAGAAAGAGTTTCCTGGCGTATCCAACGGCAACTTGTCTTTTAATTCAGATTGGCGGACATATTCTTGAATCCCTTTTAATTTCGGGATAAGACATTTGGCTAGTACCAAGATTTTGTTCCTAAACTTGACACTTGTTTTCTGGCATAGCAACCTGAGATGGAACGCGAGTCGAATCCTCGGAGAATTCGATGAAGGCACGATGAGGGTCAGTCCTGAAATGTGCATAGATGGGGGCGAAGCCCGCCTGGTCGGAGGAATAGATGTGTACTTCACTGCAGCCGATAGATACTTCGGGATTGGAGCGTGCCCTACCCTGGCATGTGCTCCATGTGCGGCCTAACTGCGAGAGAAAAACGACAACGTTTCTCACGTACCGCGGATTCGAGATTTTTCTACCCACAGAGAAGCGCCTGGCCGCCCGAAAAAAAGAAATCTCGGTGCCGTTATTTCCAGGTTATGTTTTCTGCCGGTTCGACCCTGCTAATCTCGTACCCATCCTGAGCGCTCCGGGAATCGTGCAAATCCTAAGCCGGGAGCACAAGCCGGAGCCGGTTCCTGCAAGTGAGATATTCGCCCTTCAATCACTAGCTCGCGCCAACCGCGCAATGAAGGCCGGGCCCCTCTACGTGGAAGGCGAGCCGATCCGAATCATCGCGGGTCCCCTGGCTGGAGTAGAGGGCCGCATTCTGCGCGATATCGGAAGAGCGCGGCTGATCGTTACTGTTCCGATTTTAAACCGCTCCGTCGTAGCTGAGCTAGATCGAGACTTGATCGACTCGGCTCAGTTTCGTACGCCCGCTTCCCACCTCTCGTCCAAGATCGATTTGAGTGTGGTTCAGCCGGACCCGGCAAGCAGCCCAAATAACGGGCGTGCAATTCGAAATTGAAGCGGGAAATCGACATACCGTTATTTTTCCCTAACAACTCGCTATCGATTGCATGTGATCGATCGCAGATAAATCGGGAAAGTCAATTATTTTTGGCGAATGGTAGCTAGTAGGCCTGACAATGGGCCGCTGCAGACGTGAGCAGCCACTACCTGCTATCGGTTGCCCGAGAGACAGCACTCGACGTTTAGCAGATATCGAAAGACTCAGCATGAGGGCATCTGAAGCGCACAAAGCTATCTTTTGTCTTGTAGAGGGATGGATGATTGTGCGATTTCATTTCGGTTTATGTTCAAGGCCCAGTTCGGAAGCAACGCTGCTGTTTCCGGCCAGTTCCAATTTCGGTTCGCAGAACAAACGAAATACCCATTCGACTGACGTTTGTCCGTATAGGAATTCTTAAAACATTGTCGCCGTTTAAAAATAGTCCTTCGACGCCGGAGAGCGAAGCTCAGATGACTTGCCCCGTTACATATGTACTCGGAATGAAAGTTAGCGCAACCAGTTATGATCACGCCTCTGACGCCATCTGTGAATGGGCCCACCAGGGACACTCGAAGTACGTCTGTGTTTCGTCGGTGAACAATGTGATGGAGGCATTCGACTCCACCTCTTTCATGCGAGTGATGAATGAAGCCGACCTGGTTACGCCTGACGGCATGCCGATCGTCTGGAGTCTGAAACTGCTCGGCAACAAAAAAGTCACCCGAGTCTATGGACCGGATCTTACGCCGGTGCTTTTGGAGAAGGCCGCCCGGCAGGGCCTGAATGTCGGTTTCTATGGCGGGAAACCAGAAGTTTTGACTAAGCTCGTGAAGGTATTGCGACATCGATTTCCGAGCCTAAAAGTCACGTATGCGTTCTCGCCGCCCTTTCGCGCTCTCACCGAGGTGGAAGATGCGGAAATCGTGCAACACATCAATCGGTCAGGCGTGAATATTCTATTTATCGGGTTGAACACCCCGAAACAAGACTACTGGATGGCGGCGCACAAGATTCGAGTGCAAGCGGTCATGGTGGGCGTGGGAGCAGCCTTTGATTTTCTTGCCGGCACTAAGCTACAAGCACCGCGCTGGATGAGGCGGATCGGCCTCGAGTGGTTCTTCCGGCTGGCGACCGAGCCTCGGCGACTTTGGAAGCGCTATCTCAAACACAACCCGAGATTCCTGCTCTTTGTCGCCCTTCAACTATTAGGCCGGCGGCAATACGTTCCAAATCCGCCGATTCCCGAGCGTTAGGTTTACCGATCCCGGACGGGCGGCTACTGGCTGCTCCCGGCGTCGGAACGGTACGAAGAAAGTCTAAGATTCCGGTTTCCTATGTCAACGCTGGCGCAATCGACTCTAGAATCGAGTTCGACCCGGGTAACGTCGTCGAGAATGTTCCTGATGATCACGGCGCTGATCACGATGGATTTCTGCGCTTTGTTGATCGCTGTCGCTTTAGGATTTCGGATGTGGGCTTTCGTCAACCCGCGCATACCGCCGCTTCATCCGGCCATGATACTGGCCCCCATTTCGGCACTGGCCGCGTTTTCCTTTTCGGGCTTGTATCCCGGCATCGGTGTGACCCCAGTGGTACATATTCGCCGGGTGCTGCGGGGAGTCATCTTGACTTACTTGCTCCTGACCGCGGCTATGTTCCTCAGCAAGAGTTGGTGGGCGGATTCGAGGGGAGCATTTTTCTGTGCCTGGTTTCTATCACTCTTACTCGCTCCGACTGGACGATGGTTTTGCGAGAAATTCCTCAGCGGAAATTCCTGGTGGGGCGCCCCGGTCCTTCTCATAGGCGCCGGCGACACGGCCCAGGCAATTGCGCGAAGTCTGCACGAAAACCGGTGTCTGGGGTATCGCCCGGTGGCCTGCGTAGATGATGCGGAGACGCCGGATGCCAGCGTAGAGGGGATACCGATTGTAGGCTCGCTGGCAGAGACCTCTTACTGGGCTCACGTGTATCGCACAAAATACGCGATCGTAGCGCTGCCGGGCATGTCTCGCGAGGGCCTCAATGCTCACCTTCGTTTGTGGTGCAAGGTATTCCCGAAGATCATCATCGTACCGGACCTGGCGGGAGTAGCCAGCTTGTGGACAGAGCCGAGGGATCTGGGCGGACTGCTCGGCTTAGAGATGCAGCAAAAACTTTTGAACGGCTTCAATTGGCGTCTCAAGAGAGCTTTGGACCTACTGATTTCGGGCGTTGGAATGCTGCTGGCAGCTCCCCTCGTAGCGTTCTGCGCTGCCTGGATTTGCCTCACCAGCCCCGGTTCGGCCTTGTATTTCCAAGAGCGGGAGGGGCGCAATGGACACATCATCCGTGTGTGGAAGCTGCGCACGATGTTTGTCAATGCGGAGCAGATGCTGCAGAGACATTTAGCCGAGGAGCCGGAAGCGCAAAAAGAATGGGAAATGTTTTGCAAGCTGAGACGGGATCCGAGAGTGCTGCCGGGCATCGGACGTTTTTTGCGCCGCACCAGCATCGACGAACTTCCCCAGCTATGGAACGTCTTTAAAGGCGAGATGAGCCTGGTTGGGCCGAGACCCTTTCCGATTTATCATAATGAGCGATTCCACCCGGAGTTTCGGAGTCTGCGGACGCAAGTGACTCCCGGACTGACCGGATTGTGGCAGGTAGGACCGAGGAGCAACGGCAATCTCAGTGTGCAGTTGTCATTGGACACGTACTATATCCAAAACTGGTCGTTGTGGCTCGACTTGTATATCGTGATACGGACCTTGCGGGCGATTTTTATTCAGGAAGGATCTTACTAAGGATGAAACGAGTTCTGGTATGTGGCGCTGGCGGCTTTATCGGCGGCCATTTAGTCAAGAGATTACGACAAGACGGCAATTGGGTTCGTGGAGTGGATATAAAACGCCACGAGTATGCCACGAGCGCCGCCGATGAATTTATGGTGGGCGACCTGCGAGAGCAAGAGTTCGCGAAGACGGTGGTAGGGGGCGTGCAGGAGGTCTACCAACTGGCGGCGGACATGGGGGGCGCCGGCTATATCTTTACCGGCGAACACGATGCCGCTGTCATGCATAATTCAGCCTCTATTAACTTAAACGTGCTGGAATACGGTTCCAAGGCGGGCGTCCGGCGCTTCTTCTACTCGTCATCGGCGTGCATTTACCCGGCCTACAACCAGCTCGAACCGGATAACCCGAACTGCTCGGAAGGTTCTGCCTATCCAGCGGCTCCCGACAGCGAATATGGCTGGGAGAAGCTTTTCAGTGAGCGTCTGTACCTCTCTTACATGCGCAATTGCGGAGTGGAAGTGCGTATCGCGCGATTCCACAATATCTTTGGCCCAGAGGGAACCTGGAACGGCGGCAAGGAAAAAGCCCCCGCCGCGGTCTGCCGGAAAATAGCGGAAGCGCCCGACGGCGGCGAGATCGAAATCTGGGGTGATGGGAAGCAGACCCGCTCGTTTTTGTACATCGACGAATGTGTGGAAGGCGTGATTCGCCTGATGCGTTCGCAGTTTGCCGGTCCGGTAAACATTGGGTCCGAAGAGATGGTGACGATCAACGGTCTGGCCGAACTGACGGCCGACATTGCGGGGAAGCGCATCCGTTTACGCCACATCAGTGGGCCTCTCGGCGTCCGGGGGCGTAACTCGGATAACTTGCTGATTCAAGAAAAACTAGGCTGGAAACCAACGCGCCCCTTGCGGGAAGGCCTCACCAAGACTTACGCCTGGATCGAGAGTCAAGTGATGGCGCAAGAACAATCGAACAGGATACCCGCCTGAATAGCCTGGCTGGGGACTCGATCATCAACGGATCCGCCGGACCACTCCCAGGTCGCGCCTACGCAATTGAATAGTTCAGATCTTACTTTCTAGGATTCATTATGACTGCTGGCTCTACTCCGACTAAATTCGATCTGCTGTCTGTCGCCGACCCAGTAAGTGTTTCTTCTCCTCCCGCCACGGCAAAGGTAAATGACTTACCAATGGAATTCACGCGCCACGTCGCCCCACATATTCTGACTGTTTCTCTCGAAGACTATTATCAGGGAGCAGCTTTTCGTAACCTGCTCAGCCAGTCCCACTGGTCCCGATTCGAAAAGCGGGTGCAACAGAACACGGACCGTACCCTGCTCGCTTTGGAGCGATACGGTCATCATGCGACGTTCTTCGTGTCGTCATGGCTGGCGGAACAGGTTCCGGGTGTGATTCAGAAAGTCGTCGCCGAGGGACATGAAATCGGCAGCGCGGGCGTCACGCAGAGTAGTTTTCGCTTATTGACGAAGGAACAGTTGCGGGCCGAGGCTCGGACCTCGAAACAGGTGCTGGAAGATTTGACCGGACGCCGGATTCGAGGATTTCGAGTAGCCGATCACCGGTTGCGACCGGAAGATCTGTCGGCGCTCGAGGTTCTCGCGGAAGAAGGTTACGAGTATGATTCGAGTGTCAGCCCCAGCCTCACTCGTTTCAGTTCTGAACCGAAATGGCGCAGCCTTCATAAGCATCGAGCCGGCGGCAAGGATCTCTATGAATTACCGCTTCCGGCATTTAATCTACTCGGGCTGCAGATACCGATTGCGGGCGGAAACTATCTCCGGCAGATTCCGCAGGCGCTTTTAAATCGTGCCGTAAATTCCTGGATCGGCAGTCACAAACACGCGCCCTTTATTTTTTATTTTCGGATTTGGGATCTCGACCCGGAACAGCCGGAGATCACGGGGGCTTCGCGGCTGGCGAGACTGCGTCATTACCGCAATGCGCTGCAGATGCCGGCACTCCTTGAAGGGATGTTATCGCGCGGGCGACTCATTGGGGCTTCGGAATACCTGGGATGGAAAGAGGAGCTGCTGTTGCCGCAGAGCACCACCGTGACGGCGGCGCCCGAGCCACCCATCACAATTATGTCGAGGCCCGCGACGGCCAGCCAAATCACGGTTGTCGTGCCTTGTTACAACGAAAGCAACTCGCTCTCTTACCTGGCGAAAGCTCTTTACCAGCTGGAGGCCGCCACACAGGCGAGCTACCGGTTTAAGTTCATCTTTGTCGATGACGGGAGCCAGGATGGAACCTGGTCGACTTTGCAGCAACTCTTTTCGTCCAATGCGGATGTAACGCTGCTGCGGCACGAGTCGAATCGGGGCATCACGGCGGCTATCTTATCCGGTGCGCGCGCGGCCTCGACGGAGTTCGTCTGCTCCATCGATTGCGATTGCACGTACGATCCGCTCGAACTCGCCAATTTGATTCCGCTGGCGACGGCTGGGGTCGATTGCGTGACGGCTTCGCCGTACCACCCGCAGGGTCAAGTGCTCAATCTGCCGCGCTGGAGACGCTTCATCTCGACCGGAGCGTCGCGTCTTTACCGCGTGGTGCTGGGATCGGAACTGCACACTTTTACGAGTTGTTTCCGCATTTACCGGCGATCCCGCTTGCTGTCGGTGACGGTGAAAGAATCCGGTTTTGTCGGCATCGCCGAATTACTCGGAAAGCTGCATCTGGAAGGCGCACACGTTACGGAGTACCCGACAACGCTGGCAGTTCGATTCCTGGGCAGATCGAAGATGAAGTTGATCCGCAACACGGCTTTACATTTGCGCTTATTAGCGGTCCTGGCATCCACGAGGGCATTTCGATGGGCGCGCAAAACTGAGCAGTCGAAAGAAATGGCGGTACGCCGCCGGGGAGCTTTTACATGGTTAACACGATCGAAATAACACCTACCAACCTGGTCTTACCTTCAGATCAAGACGCCTCGGGCAGAACGTTATCGGAGGAAGAAATCGGAGCAGTCACGGAGGTGATTCGCAGCGGAACGCTGACGAGCACCAAGGGTACCGCTGTCCGGTCCTTCGAAGAGAGGTTTGCCAGGGAACTCGGCGTGGCGCATGCCTATGCCTGCTCTTCGGGTACGGCGGCCATTCACTGCGCGATCGCGGCACTCGATCCGAATCCGGGAGACGAGTTTATTACCAGCGCGATCACCGATATGGGCGCCTTGACTCCGATCCTGTATCAGGGCGGGATTCCGGTGTTCGCCGACGTCGATCGCACAACGCTGTGTCTGACGGCGGAAAGCATTGCTCCCCACATCAACGAGCGCACCAAAGGCATTATCGTGACGCATTTGTTCGGCCAGCCTTGCGAGATGGGGAAAATCGTCGAGCTGGCGCAACGTCATGGCATACCGGTGATCGAGGATTGCGCGCAATCTTTCCTGGCCCAACATCGCGGCCGCTATACGGGCGCCTGGGGTACGATCGGCTGCTTCAGCCTGCAACAGGGGAAACATATTACGACGGGCGAAGGCGGAATCGTAGTCACAGACGACAGTGCTTTGGCGCGCCGGATGTTTCTGTTCATCAATAAGGCCTGGGGATACGGCGACCCGGCCCCGGATCATTATTTCCTGGCGCTCAATTATCGAATGAGCGAGTTGCAGGGAGCGGTCGCCGGCGCACAGCTGAATAAGCTGCCGGATATTGTGGAGAAACGCGTTCGCTCGGCGAAGTACTTAACGAAGAGCTTAGCAGGCATACCAGGGATCCAGACGCCCGAGGTGCACGCGGATGATGTGCACGTATTTTGGAAATACATTCTGATGGTGGATCCGAGCGTAGTAGCAGGCGGGGCGGTAGGACTGGGGCGGGCACTGCAGGAACACGGCATCAGTTCCGCGCCGCGTTATATCCAGAAGCCCGCCTTCGAATGCCGCATTTTTCGCGAGCAAAAAACGTTTGGATCGAGCCGCTTCCCGTTCTCGCTGGCGCGACCCGAAGCGGTCTGCTACGACCGCGAAAATTACCGGGAGACGTACGCCGGACTCGAGCAGGTCTTAGTGCTTCCCTGGAACGAAAAGTATGAGACGGAACACCTGGACTTTATAGCCGCTTCTATTCGAGAAGGAGTAAACCGAAATGCACGAAAAGCTTAACCTGGAAAACCGACCCGTGACCTTCGGCCTGGTCGGGGCCGGCCGGATCGCGCAGACGTATGTCGAAGCGTTCCAGACGACGTCGCTCGCCAAGTTGGTGGCTGTTTGCGATAACAGACCGGAAGCAGCGGCGGCTTTAGCCGAGACCTTCAAGGTGCCGACCTTCGAGAGCGCCGCCGCGATGACATCGGAGGTTGCGGTCGACGCCGTCGTGATCGCCACTCCGCCGGCGACCCATTGTGAATTGAGTCTGATGTGCCTGCACAAGGGCATTTCGGTGCTGTGCGAGAAGCCGGTGAGCGCGACGGCGGCGGAGGCCAAAGCGATTCGCGAGGCAGCGCGCACGAACGGATGTCTCTTCACGATGGCGTCGAAGTTCCGCTATGTGGAAGATGTGGTCCGGGCCAAAGGGATTTTCACTTCCGGTATTCTGGGCGAAATCATTCTGTTCGAAAACACGTTTGCGGGGCAGATCGACATGTCGTCGCGCTGGAACTCCGACCGGTCCATCAGCGGCGGCGGAGTGCTCATCGACAACGGAACGCATTCGGTCGAGATCATGCGCTATTTCCTGGGTCGCCTGGAAGAGGTGCAAGTGACCGAAGCGCGGAGATCGCAGGGCTTGGGCGTGGAAGAAACGATTCAGATGAATGTGCGCAGCCACGATGGAGTGCTGGCCACATGCAATCTGTCGTGGAGCCTGAATAAATCGAGCGATTACTATATCGAAATTTTCGGATCGCAGGGCACCTTGCGCGTGGGATGGAAGGAAAGCTTCTTTCAGCAACAAGGTAATCGCAAATGGGTTCATTTCGGCACGGGGTATGAAAAGATCAAGGCGTTTCAAGCGCAGCTCGACAACTTCTCGGCTGCGATTTGCGGCACGGATCGATTGCTGATCACGGCCGACGACGCGGTTGCGTCTGTCCAGGCGATCGAAGCGGGGTACGCGGCTTTGCGGGAAAGGTGCTGGTGCCCAGTAAGCGCTCCGGCCCCTTCTCTTGCCCGCGCGATATGAGCGTTTTCGTTCACCCGACCGCCCGGATCGAAGACGGTGTTTCGATTGGCGATGGCACGAAGATTTGGGATCAAGTGCACGTGCGGACGGCGACTGTTATTGGCGCGGACTGCATTATCGGGGAAAAGACTCACATCAGCTACTCGGTCGAGATCGGCAATCGAGTGAAGATTAACTCGTTTGTTTATATCTGTACCGGCATCGCTATCGAAGATGGCGTCATGATCAGCGCCGGCGTGATTTTCACCAACGACGTTTATCCGCGCGCGACTACTCCGGAACTTGACCGGCTGCTCGATTCAGGGCCCACCGAGAACACCGGCAGAACAGTAGTGGAGTTGGGAGCGACCTTGGGCGCGGGGTGTATTGTCGGTTCGAATCTGACAATCGGCCGCTTCTCGATGGTTGGCATGGGCAGCGTGATCACACGAGATGTCCAGGCCTTCCATTTATGTTATGGAAATCCGGCAAGGCCGACCGGGTATGTATGCCGGTGTGGCGTGCCGCTGCTGCGCTTCGCACCGGGATCTCTGCCCGATTGCCGCGATCTGGCCTGCCGGAGTTGCGGACGCGGCTATGACGTAACGAGTGGCGCAGTCTGTGAGCTCCTCGATCGCGAGACCGCCTGACCTATGCCGAACCGATCTATGCAGAAGAACTGCTGTATTGTCGGCGGTGGCATGTTAGGGCTCACGTTAGCTCACAAGCTGCTGCAACGAGGGTGTGCTGTCACTCTCTACGAAGCGTCTTCCGTGTTGGGAGGGCTGGCCAGTACGTGGCAGTTAGGCGATATCGAGTGGGACCGGCATTACCATGTCATCCTGGCCTCCGATTCCTACCTGCGCGGCCTCTTGAGGGAACTCGACCTGGAGCGGGAGATTGCCTGGGTGTCCACGCAAACGGGTTTCTTCACGGAGGGACGACTGGTCCCGTTTACCGGGGTCGGCGACTTCCTGCGCTTTCCCGCATTAGGGTGGCTGGATAAGGCACGGCTGTTATCGACCATTGCCATCAACTCGCGGCTGAAAGAGGCTAGGTCGCTCGAGCAGGTCTCCGTGTCGGACTACTTGATTAAGTCGTCGGGCAGGCGGGTTTTTGAACAATTCTGGCTCCCTTTGCTGCGTTCCAAGCTAGGCGACAATTATGCCCATGCTTCGGCTTCTTTTATTTGGGCCACGATTTACCGATTGACAGCTGCGCGGCGGGCGGGCATTCAAGAGAGGTTCGGATATGTGCGCGGAGGCGGGTACCGGACCATCGTCGGGGCGCTCGTGCGAGCATTGCAGGAACGCGGCGCGGAAATCCATGCCAGTTCTCCGGTACAGGGCGTCAGGTCCTGCGGGTCAGGGGTAGCCGTGACGTCCGAGACTGAGGGGACTCGCTGCTTCGAGGAAGTGTATGTGACCACGCCCGGGCCGGTGGCTTTGCAGCAGTGCAGCCAGTTGAGCGAGGCGGAAAAGAAATCCTGGTCGGGGATCCGCTACCAGGGCATTATCTGTGCCTCTCTTTTACTCAACAAACCGTTGAGCCCGTATTATCTGACGAATATCAGCGATGCGCGGGTCATCTTCACCGGCGTGGTCGAGATGTCGGCTATCGTGCCGGTCGAGGAATTTGGCAATCGGTCGCTCGTCTATTTGCCGAAGTATCTCGATCCGGCGGATGGGCTTTTCGAGAAGCCGGACGACGCGATCCGGGCCGAATTTCTGTCTTCACTTAAGGTGATGTATCCCGATCTCAGTGAGCAGGATATCGAGGCCTTCCGGATATCGAGAGTGCGCCATGTCTTTCCTGTCCCTACGTTAGGTTACTCGAGCAATCTGCCTCCCTTGAGAACTTCTATACCGGGAGTCTTTATCGTAAACTCGGCGCACGTGGTGAACGACACTCTGAACGTAAATGGGATCGTGCGTTTAGCCGAACAAGCCCTGACGCAGGCAGCCGCCTAGAAAGTAGCCTTGAAATAACCTATGTCCGATAAACCGCTTGCCAGCCTTTCGCTCGATTTGGATAACCTGTGGAGCTATTTGAAGACGCACGGCGACGCGGGCTGGGAAAGCCGCCCTTCGTACCTGGGCGTGGTGGTGCCCCGCTTTCTGGATGTACTGAAGCGGCTGGATCTGAGAATCACTGTGTTCGTGGTTGGATTGGATGCCTCTTTGCCCGGCAACGGTCCGGTACTGCGATCCATTGTGGACGATGGGCACGAGATCGGCAACCACTCGTTTCAGCATGAGCCATGGCTTCACCTATATACGGAAGAGCAGTTGACCGAAGAACTGAACCGGGCCGAAGATGCGATCTGGGAAGCCACCGGCCAGCGGCCGACCGGCTTTCGAGGACCTGGCTTCAGTCACTCGGACGACTTGCTACGTCAACTGGCCGAGCGCGGCTATCAATACGACGCCTCATCGCTGCCTACGTTTCTTGGTCCGCTGGCGCGCCTGTATTATTTCCTGACCACGCGTCTCAGTGCGGAGCAACGAGCGGAACGCAAGCAACTCTTTGGGGACTGGCGGGAAGGGTTTCGGCCCTTGCGACCGTACCGGCGGCTGTGGGGAAGGCGTGAGCTCTGGGAAATTCCCGTCACGGTGATGCCGCTGACGAGGATGCCAATTCATTTGAGCTACGTGCTGTATCTTGGCTTGTTCTCCGAGCGTCTGGCCTTGCTGTATTTGCGCAGCGCACTGTGGCTCTGCCGGCTCTTCAAGGTGAGCCCTTCTTTTCTGCTTCATCCCTTGGATTTCGCCTCGCTCGACGATGCTCCCTCACTGCAGTTCTTCCCCGCTATGCGCATGCCGTTCGAGAAAAAGATGTCGCTCGTCGAGCAATCGTTAGGGCTGCTGGCAAAGCAGTTTCGGGTTTTACCGATGGGACAGTTTTGCGCGCGGCTTGACGGGACGAGCCGGTCGCCGGCCGAAAGAGAGTCGATTCGGACAGGCTCTCCGTTGTGAGAATGAACGTGAAGCTCTTACCGCAGACTAAACTGATTCGAACGGGCCCGGTCGATCATGCCGACTGGAACTACCGGCCCATTTTAGGGCAGATCCAGCGGCTGCGATTTTCGCTGGCCCTGTCTCTGCTGCCCGCCTGGTCCGAGCGACTGCTCGAAGTCGGGTACGGCAGCGGCGTGCTGATGCCGGCGCTGCGGGATCACGCCCGAGAACTCTATGGAATCGACGTTCATCCCAACTTTCGAGCCGTCGAAGAGAATTTGGCGAGTGAAGGTATCGTGGCGCATCTCTCGGAAGCGAAAGCCGAAGAACTACCCTTTGCAGACAACTTCTTCGATAGCATCTTGGCGGTTAGTTCGCTCGAATTCGTTTCCGACCTGAACCAGGCCTGTCTTGAGATTCGGCGGGTGCTTCGACCGGGTGGAAGTTTTGTGGTCATCACGCCTGGACAGTCTCCGGTGATCGATTTCGGACTGCGGATTCTCACGACGGAGAGCGCGAAAAAAGATTTCGGGGACAGTCGCAAGGCAATTATTCCTACCCTGTCTCATCATTTCGTAGTGGAGTCAACGCGACGGGTACCTCGTTTTACCGCCGGGCTAGGCAACCTGTATCACGCCTTTCGACTGAGCAAAGAAGAAGTTAACGCGCCGCATACGCCTTACTCGGCGAGCGTTGACCGGCAAACGCATTGAGACTCCGGCTCAGATTTTGAGAGTGCTTTTGGTTTCTGTGATGCGTGACACTATTCGGTTCGGGGTGTTCTTGAGTGCTCTATTTGCAGCATCTGCAAATAGTCAGGTCACGACCTATCACTACGATACGGCGCGCACCGGCGCGGTGCTGAACGAGACAATTCTGACGGCTTCGAATGTCAATGTAAACACTTTCGGCAAACTGTTTTCGCTTCCCGTGGACGGGCAGATCTACGCGCAACCGCTTTATATTCCAAGCGTGACGATTCCGCAACGGGGTGTACACAACGTCCTGTATGTGGCCACTGAAAATAACTCTGTGTACGCCTTCGATGCGGATTCCGCGGGGAGCCCGTTATGGAAGGTGAACCTGGGCCCTGCCATGCCGCAGACTGTTTGCTGCCTACCGAAGGACCTTGGGCCGCAAATTGGCATCTTGAGTACTCCCGTGATCGACCCGAACTCGGGGCTTCTGTACGTGGTCGCCGAGTCCTATGAGAACCAGGCGGCGTTATTTCGGCTGCATGCGCTGGATATCACGACGGGCGCCGACCGGCTGACGCCGGTTGTGATTCGAGGAAGCGTTCGAGGGAACAGTTCGGACAGCCAGAACGGCGTTCTGGCATTCGCGCCGATTTGGCACTGGCAAAGGCCTGGTTTGCTGTTGGCGAATGGAAACATTTATATCGGCTTCGGTTCGCACGGAGACCAGAATCCGTACCATGGCTGGCTTTTTGCATATAGCGCGGCCACGCTGCAGCAAACGGGAGTTCTATGCTTCTCTCCCGACGAATCAGATAACGGGGTCTGGCAGGGAGGGGTGGGACTGGCGGCGGATGCCAACGGGTACGTCTACCTGGAAACAGGGAACGGTCCGCTCGATGCGAACGCAGGCGGCGCCGATTATGGAGATAGTGTCGTCAAGGTCGGCACTTCGGGTGGGGGTTTGACAGTCCTCGATTATTTCTCGCCGTCAACGCAGGCGCACGATGCCACCGTCGATGAGGATCTCGGCAGTGCCGGGGTCATGTTGATTCCGGGCACGTCTCTCGGCGCCGCGGGCGGGAAAAATGGAAAGCTCTATCTCTTCAACACAGGTAACTTGGGCGGATTCGACACGGGACCGGGCGGCAGCGACGGATTGGTCCAGGAGTGGCAGGCGACTTTTGACGGAACTTACGGACCGCCGGCGGTGCCCGGGGGATTCTGGGGCGGCAATTACCTTTTCTATAACTCGACGCTTTACGGGTTTGGAGAACGAGACTCGCTGAAAGCATTTGCGTTCAACGGATCGCAGTTTACGACTGTAGCGTCCTCGCACAGCAACGTCACGGTGCCGTCCGGATTCAGCAATGATCCGGCGATGTCTATTTCGGCGAACGGCCTGGTGGCGGGCACCGGTGTCGTGTGGACGGCATTTTGTTCGAACGGAAACGCCGACGGTACCGCTCAGCCTGGTGAGTTCCACGCCTTCGATGCCGCTAATGTCGGCAGGGAGCTTTGGAATAGCGCGCAGAACGGCTCACGGGACTCTTCCGGCACTTGGGCGAAGTGGTCTCCACCGCTAGTGGCCAATGGAAAAGTGTATTTGGCCTCGTTCGATAATTCGCTCAACGTATACGGTCTTCTGGCGAGTGGCGGGACGATTTCGCCCACAGCTGGAACACCGCAAACTGCTGCGGTGAACAGTGCTTTTTCGACGGCACTCGCCGTTGTCGTGAAGGATGTGAACAATCGCGCGCTAAGTGGCGTGACGGTGACTTTTACCACCCCTGCCACGGGTGCGAGTGCGACGTTTGGCGGTTCGATTACCGCTACGGCCGTGACGAATGGGAACGGCGTGGCTACTGCTCCGGCGCTGACGGCTAACGGGCAGACGGGGGCTTTTGCCGTATCCGCAGTGGCAGCCGGAGTGGGCTCGGCCGCGAGCTTCTATCTAACGAATGTAGGCGGAAGCGCCCCCAGCATCACTTCCCTAGCCGGAACGCCGCAAAGCGTGACCGTAAACAGTTCGTTCGCCACTCCGCTGCAGGCGATCGTTAAGGATGCGAGCAATAATCCGATCAAAGCCGTGACGGTGAATTTCAGCGCGCCGGCAACGGGCGCCAGCGCCAGTTTCAGCGGATCGGCTACTGCGACCGCTGTAACTAATGCCGGCGGCATCGCTACCGCCCCGACTTTGACGGCCAATAGCCAGACAGGCTCTTACACGGTAACCGCGAGCACGGCTGGCGTAAGTACCCCGGCGAGCTTCAGTCTTACGAATACCGCCGCCTCTGGTGGGAGTGGCGCATTAACGGGCACCGGCAACAGCGCGACCACGACGGTGAATCTGACGGCCGAAGGCAGCGCCGACTGGGTGCATTGGGGCACGACTTCGCTGACGCGCAAGAACGGCGTCACTCCGCAGATCAGCAACTACTCGGTAATCGGCGCCGGGACCGTGCAGACGTATACCGACGATCCTCGCGCGGTCAGCTGGACCGACGGCACGCCCACCGCGGCTGGATCGGACAACGCCGGGGTGTTTATCAATTCCCTGCCCAATGGCTTTTCGTTCACCGCGCCTGCCGACTTGACGACGCGGGTTCTGACTGTGCATGTGGGCGGGTTTTCGAGCGGCGGAACGCTCACCGCTCATCTATCGGATGGATCGGGCGCCGATTTTGTCGATACCACCAGCTCGGTAAGCGGCGCCTATGACCGCAATTACACGCTGTCGTATCACGCTGCTTCGGCAGGACAGACGCTGAAGGTCAGTTGGGTCAATTCGTCCGGGTCGGGCAATGCGACCCTGAACGGCGCTGCGCTGTCGTCGGCCGCCGGTGCGAGCATCGCGGCCACTGCCGGAACACCGCAAAGCGCGACCGTGAGCACGGCATTCGCGACGGCCCTGCAGGCTACGGTCAAAAGCGGCTCGACCCCGGTTAATGGCGTGACGGTGACTTTCACCGCTCCGGCAACAGGCGCCAGCGCCAGTTTCAGCGGATCGGCCACTGCGACTGCTGTGACCAATGCCGGCGGCATCGCGACTGCTCCGACATTGACGGCCAGCGGTCAGACAGGCTCTTACACGGTCACCGCCAGCACGGCTGGCGTGGGTACCCCGGCCGGCTTCAGTCTTACCAATACCACCGCCTCTGGTGGTGGTGGCGCATTAACGGGCGCCGGCAACAGTGCGACCACGACGGTGAATCTGACGGCCGAAGGCAGCGCCGACTGGGTGCATTGGGGCACGACTTCGCTGACGCGCAAGAATGGCGTCACTCCGCAGATCAGCAACTACTCGGTGATCGGCGCCGGTACCGTGCAGACGTATAACAACGATCCGAGAGCGCTGAGCTGGACGGACGGCACGCCCACCGCGGCCGGATCGGACAACGCTGGGGTTTACCTCGACGCGGTCCCCAACGGCTTTTCCTTCACGGCGCCTGCCGACTCGACAACGCGTGTTCTGACCGTGCATGTGGGCGGTTATTTTAGTGGCGGGACGCTCACTGCTCATCTATCGGATGGATCGGCTATCGACTTTGTCGACACGACAACTTCGGTGAACAGTGCTTACGATCGCAATTACACGCTGTCGTATCACGCTGCTTCGGCAGGACAGACGCTGAGGGTCAGTTGGGTGAATTCGTCAGGGACAGGCAACGTGACTCTGAACGGCGCTGCGCTGTCGTCGGCCGCCGGTGCGAGCATCGCGGCCACTGCCGGAACACCGCAAAGCACGACCGTGAGCACGGCATTTGCGACGGCCCTGCAGGCTACGGTCAAGAACGGCACGACTCCGGTCAATGGCGTGACGGTGACCTTCACCGCGCCGGCAACGGGCGCCAGCGCCAGTTTCAGCGGATCGGCTACTGCAACTGCTGTAACTAATGCCGGCGGCATCGCTACCGCCCCGACTTTGACGGCCAATAGCCAGACAGGCGCTTACACGGTAACCGCCAGCACGGCTGGCGTAAGTACCCCGGCGAGCTTCAGTCTTACGAATACCGCCGCCTCTGGTGGGAGTGGCGCATTAACGGGCGCCGGCAACAGCGCGACCACGACGGTGAATCTGACGGCCGAAGGCAGCGCCGACTGGGTGCATTGGGGCACGACTTCGCTGACGCGCAAGAATGGCGTCACTCCGCAGATCAGCAACTACTCGGTAATCGGCGCCGGGACCGTGCAGACGTATACTGACGATCCTCGCGCGGTCAGCTGGACCGACGGCACGCCCACCGCGGCTGGATCGGACAACGCGGGCGTCTTTATCGATGCCGTGTCCAACGGGTTTTCCTTCACGGCGCCTGCCGACTTGACAACGCGCGTCCTGACCGTGCATGTGGGCGGTTATTTTAGTGGCGGGACCCTGACCGCTCATCTATCCGATGGATCGGCTGCCGACTTTGTCGACACGACAACTTCGGTGAACAGTGCTTACGACCGCAACTACACGCTGACGTATTCCGCCGCTTCTGCTAGCCGTACCCTAACGGTCACTTGGGTGAATTCGTCCGGGACAGGCAATGTGACGCTGAACGGTGCCGCGCTTTCGTCGGCCGCCGGCGCGAGCATTGCGGCCACTGCCGGAACACCGCAAAGCGCGACCGTGAGCACGGCGTTTGCGACGGCCCTGCAGGCTACAGTCAAAAGCGGCTCGACCCCGGTTAATGGCGTGACGGTAACTTTCACGGCGCCGGCAACGGGCGCCAGCGCCAGTTTCAGCGGATCGGCTACTTCGACTGCTGTGACCAATGCAGGCGGCATCGCGACCGCCCCGACTTTGACGGCCAACGGCCAGACAGGCTCTTACACGGTCACCGCCAGCACAGCCGGAGTGGGTGCTACTGCCAGCTTTAGTCTCACGAATGCCGCCGCCACCGGCGGGAGTGGCGCATTAACGGGCGCCGCCAATAGTGCGGCCACGACAGCGAATCTAACAAACGAAGGCGCACTCGACTGGGTGCATTGGGGCAGGGCGTCACTGACGCGCAAAAAGGGAGTTACTCCGCAGATTAGCAGCTACTCGGTGATTGGCACCGCGAGCGTGCAGACCTACAACAACGATCCAAGAGCACTCAGCTGGACCGACGGTACTCCCACTGCGACTGGATCGGATCATGATGGCGTGTATATCAATTCCCTGCCCAATGGTTTTTCGTTCACGGCGCCTGCCGACTTGACAACGCGCGTCCTCACCGTGCATGTGGGCGGTTATTTTAGTGGCGGGACGCTCACTGCTCATCTATCCGATGGATCGGCTACCGACTTTGTCGACGCGACAACTTCGGTGAACAGTGCTTACGACCGCAATTACACGTTAACTTACTCGGCGGCTTCTGCTGGACAGACGTTGACGGTCAGCTGGGTCAATTCGTCCGGGTCGGGCAATGTGACTCTGAATGGCGCCGCACTCGCTTTTTGAAACTTGACTCTGGATGAGTGTTATGAGCGTCTGCCTGGAAAGAGCCGCCCGTTCTGGATCCATTCTCATGATTCTTAGATGAATTACCTCACTGTGTCCACATTCGTGAAGATTTTGGCAGCGAACCGACGAAATTTGGATAGCAAGTCTTTACTGCAATTTACTTAGTTTTATTAAATTGCGCGTGTTTTACGGATTTACCCGGGCGGTAATATCACCCAAGTTCTGGTACTACTTGACACTATTCGAGACCGAAAATTGCGCTATTATTCTATTTAGTTTCTGAGGCTGAAAGTGATGGTTCTGGAAGATGGGGTTAGAACGACGCGAGCGGGCTTAGACAGGGCGCGGGCGGGTTTAGACAGAATGACGGGTTCGCGAACAACTCTTATTACCCTTTGCAATGGGCAGAACTAAGGAATACTGACACATGACTTTAATTGGTGACGGCAGAAGCTCTCCCCTGGCTGAGATTACAGCAATTCTGCTTCGCCGGAAGTGGCTCATCCTGGTTACATTTTTGCTGGTGGCGGGCGCAGTGACGATAGTAACTCTTCGAACGCCTAAGCAATACGAATCGCGCATGAAGATCTTGGTGAAGAACGACCGAGCCGGTATTGTGGTCAGCGCCAGCAGCAATGACCAGTCGCTCTTCCAGGGTGAGGTGAGTGAAAACGAGATCAACACCGAGATCGAGCTGCTAAACAGTTATGACTTACTGCGCCAGGTAGTCACCGCCAGTGGGCTCGACGGCGTAGGGCCGGTGAAAGGCAAGTCTTCGGACGAACGCCGGGAAGTCGCGATAGAAAGTGCCGTAGGGGGCCTACAACGTAGTTTGAAGATTTTGCCCGTGAAGAAAGCGGACATCATTGAGGTGGAGTACACGTCGCGGGATCCGCGCCAGGCGGTCACGGTCCTCCGGCAGGTGGCAGCGTCTTATCTGGAAGCGCATCTGCGACTTCACGGCACGCCCGGCACTCACGACTTCTTCCTGAGTCAGGCGGAACACTACCGGATGGAGTTGAAGGAAGCAGAAGCCAAGATGAGGGATTTCAGCCTAAAACACGACATCGTCTTATTCGGGCCGCAGCAGGAGGAACTTTTGCGCAGGGCAGCGGAATCGGATTCGATGCTGCTGGCGGCGGAGGCGAGCATCCGCGAGGGAACCCTCAGGATTAACAACGCAAGCAAACAGCTGGCGGAAGCGCAGCCCCGTCTTGTCACCCAGGATCGCACTTTGTCTAATCAGAATTCTGTGGAGCATTTGAGCACCATGTTGGTCGAACTGCAAAACCGGCGCACCCAGCTTCTGTCGAAATTTCGGCCGGAGGACCGGCTGGTGCAGGAAGTCTCACAGGAGATCTCCGATACGGGGGCCGCTCTGGAGAGGGCGAAGACCCTGACTAGTTCAGAACGGACCACAGATGTGAATCCGGTGCGCCAGTCTTTGCTGCTGGATGTCACCAAAGAGCAGGCCGAACTCGCCGGCCTCCATGCGCGGCGGCAAGCATTGCAGCAACAGACGGATAGCTATCGCCTGCAGTTGAAGCGGCTAGGCGAGTCTACGGGTGAGTATAACGATCTAATTCGCCGCCAGAAGGAGGCGGAAGACAACTATCTGCTCTATGCACGGAAGACGGAAGAGGCGCGTATTGCGGACTCTCTGGACAAGCAGAAAATCGCCAATGTGGCCATTGCGGAAAATCCGGTGGAACCACATCACCCGTCCAAACCGAATGTGCCGTTAAACCTGGAACTGGGCGTGGTGCTGGCCGCCGCTTTGAGCTTGGGGATCGCGTTTGCCGCCGAGTATCTGAAACAGCCATTCCCAATTGTCGAGACAGATACACAAGTGAGCCTCGGGCCGGCTATGAGTAGTCCGCCATTGCTGGAAATGATTGAACAACCCGCCGACCTCGAAGCGCTGACTGGCTTGCCGGTTCTCGCCGCGATCAGGCGTTCCTAGGAATTTATGTCGCACATCCATTCCGCGCTTCGGAAGATACGGTTGGGAGTTTCGAGCGGAAGTTCGATGTCGCCGCAAAGCGGAACGGCGAGATTTCCACTGAACAGGAATCTCGAGAAACTCGATACGACAATCGATGACGAACTGGATGAGTCAACTATGAACAGATACTTCGCCGCTCTCCGCAAGCCACAGCCGGAGGATTCGCCTGAAACACAGACGCCCGTTCGTGCCTCTGAGTACGCGGAACTCATTCAGAGGCTTTTTCAGGATCTTTCTGTGGTGGCGATCATCGGTTCCGGCGCAGGGAACGGCGTAACCGGTATCTGTGAAGGAATCGCGTCCGAGCTGTCCCGTCTGGGTAAACGCGTTGCTTTGGTGTCGGTCAATGCGCTGCTGCAGGCGAATCCGATCGCTCTGTCGACCGAAACAGCCTCCATGCGCGAGGTGGGCCGGAACGTTCGGCGCTGGCCGTCGCCGGCCGGCCAGCAGATCGAATTTCTCAGGTCTCGCACGCCGGTAGAAGCCAAAAACTGGCTTGATACTCTCCGCCACGACTTTGACGCGGTTCTGCTCGATTGTCCTGCATTAGAAACTACGCCGGGAGGCGCGGCCATTGCGGCCATGGCGGACGCTGCCGTATTGGCCGTCGATGGCACGAAAACCCCAAAACACCAGATCCTGCTGGATCAGCGCCTTCTGCTGTTGAACGGCGTCAAGCTAGCGGGTTCCATTCTGATCCATGCAAAGTGACCTTATGCGAATTCCTGTCATCCCAGTTCGGCTCCTTCTGTGTGTTCTCGTCACCGCGGCGGTTGCCTTGGCGCAGACGGCTCCTTTCGCCGAGCGTGAACCGCGGTATTGTCTGCAGCCCTCCGACGTCCTGGAGATTCATTACCGGTATTCGCCCGAGTTCGATCAGACTGTGACGGTGCAGCCCGATGGTTTTGTGGCTCTCCAGTTGGTGGGCAATGTCAGACTGCAGGGCCTGACGGTCGACCAGGCGAAGGCGGCTATTCTGGCAAAAGTCAGCGAACGGCTGAAAGACCCGGAAATCAATTTAGTTCTGAAAGAGTTCGAGAAACCTTACTTCGTGGTCGGCGGCGAGGTAACGAATCCTGGTAAGTTCGAGCTACGGGGCCAGGTGAATGCCGTCCAGGCTATCGCCATGGCGGGGGGATTCAAGACCGCCAGCGCAAAACACTCGCAGGTGATCCTCTTTCGCCGGATCGGGCCGGATCTGGCGAAAACTGAAATTCTCGATTTAAAAGCGGCGATGAGTCCGACTAGCAGTGAGCCGCTCACCGATTTGCGGCCCGGCGACATGTTAATTGTTCCGCAAAATAAATTCAGCAAGATCGAACGCATTGTGAAACTGGCTAATGTCGGCGCCTTCATTCCGTTTTGAGACGTTCTTATTGATGGGATGGCATCAGCCTTTCACACTCCGTAAATCTTCAGGGGCGACAGTCATCGCGGATCGCTGCGGGTAATGAACCCCCTGCTTCGGGGATGACACTTCACCGGCAGCACCACCAGGTCTTCCAAGTTACAAGTAAGACTTAGTTACTACCGACCCGGAGAACCTTGTGTTTGACCGGCGACATAGATAAGAGGACATGATTATGGGACGCGAAGACCGCGCTGTGGCGGCTCACACTCGGAGCGAAACGACTACAGCAAACGGTAACACCTCTGCCGGCAGCCCGACCGTCTGGGTCTGCATCGCAGTGTTCAATCGCATCCAGTACACCCGCAAGTGCCTGGAACTGCTTCTCAGTCAAACATATCCGAACATCAGGCCGGTGGTTGTCGACGACGGATCCCGTGATGGTACGTCGGCCATGATCACTACGGAGCACCCGGAAGTAGTTTTATTGAAAGGCGACAGTTCGCTCTATTGGACGGGCGCGATGCACCTCGGCGTCGCTCATATCATGGCCCATGCCGAGGCGAACGATTATGTGCTCCTGCTTAACGATGATCTTACTTTTTCTCCGAATTTTATAGAGGAGATGATTGAAAAGTCAAAGCTGCATCCTCGTTCGCTGCTACAGGCGGTCGAATCCTGTATCGAGGATCCCGATCTAATTTGGCAGGGTGGCGTCAAAATTAATTGGTGGACGGCGAAACACCGCCGACTCAATCATCACCGTCGCCGCTCGGAGTTCCCGTCCGGGTATTTCGAAAAATCAGACTATCTCACGGCCCGAGGGGTGTTGGTGCCGATAGAGGTCTTCAGAGTCATTGGCAATTACGACAGGACGTACAAACAATCGGGCGATCCGGAGTTTACCCGGCGAGCCGCGAAGAACGGATATGAATTGCTCGTAACTTACGACTTATTTGTATTAAGTTACGAGAAGGGCAAGAATCTCAACGAGACGGAAACGTTCTCTTTCTCCGATTTTAAGCGGTACTACTTCGGCATTCTCTCCAATGCTCGCCTGGCGACCAGGTGGAAGGATGCTATGTCGATGACAAATTCGAGATTGCAGGCGCTTGTTTTCTTTAGCTGCGACCTAGCCCGAATCACGAGTCACTTTGTAAAGCGTTTGAAGTGGGTTTGATGACTTCCTGCCTGTAGCACCTTTAAAAGGATCGCACCCATGTCAAAAGTCGCGGTGACTGGACAGCTGTAAATAGATTCGTGCGCCTGCATCGTTCTCAGACGAAGAAGCGTTCTCGATGGAGTAAGGAATGGTCGAAACAGCAACATTGGAACAAATTAAGACGGAAGGAGCTTACTTATGCCTAAGGCCTCGGTAACCGTGATCTTGCCCGTACATAATGCCATGCCGTACCTGCCGGCGGCGGTTCACAGCATATTCGCTCAATCACTCAGCGATATGGAGCTCCTATTTATCGACGATGGATCGACAGATGGCTCTGGTGAGTATCTCGAATCCCTAGTGCATCCAGCGCTGACCGTCCTCCGTCGAAAGCAGCAGGGAGTGAGCGCAGTTCGAAACCTCGGACTAGAGCTATGCAAGACCGAATACCTCGCATTGATGGATGCGGACGATATTTCGCTACCGGACCGGCTTTCCGCGCAATTGGCATTTCTACGGAGCAATCCCGGTTGCGCAATGCTTGGGACACAAATCGATTTTCTCATCGGCGAGGTAATCCAGAAAGGTCTGCCGTGCGCCACACGCCACGAAGAAATCGAACGTCGATTACTCGCTGGAGGCGGAATCGTCTATCCGACGGCGATGATGCGTACAGATGTCGCACGGCGCGTCGGAGGCTTTCGGCTGAAAGGGGCTGGTGAAGAATATGACTTTTGTCTTCGGATGTCTGAGTGCGGAAGCGTTGCGAACTTAGCACGGGTTCTGTACCAGTACCGGCTTCACAGCAGCTCAATCAGCATGACGAAGCGAGTCGAATTGATGCGCGGTTCTGCTTACGCGAAGGCAACCGCTTTGCAACGACGAAGCGGCCTTCCGGAGACCTCGTTTGAAGAGTTCAGTCGATTGTGGGAGAAGCGCAGTGTGATTGAAATGCTGTCGGAACGAATCCGGTTAATGTCCAACATGAGTTATCGTTTTGGTCGAATCAACCTGGCCGGAGGGCGGCGCGCATTAGGTATTCTGCAAATGGCGGTGGCGGGCGGCCTTGAGCCGGTGGTTGCCCTCAGCCACCTCCGCCGGATCGCCTCTTCGATTTTCCCGGCGCGAAACGCCCTGCGGGAACTCGCCTTCGACCGGACGGTCGAATCGGAAGAGACTCGCCCGACAGACGTAGCCGTATAACTGGAACCTGACGCCCCGGTTAATATCCCCTCCTAGTCCGTTTCAGTCTTTTCCTTATTGGTAGCCCGCTGTGAGAGATCCATAATTGATGGGAGGATTAATAAGCTTCAAACCGACTCGAAGCCGGGCGGCCGGCAAGTAATCAATTATGCAAAGAACGTTAACGTCCAGCGCTCTCGGGGCCATGCGATGGAACTACGCTGGATTCCTGAGCCGGGGTTTAGCTGCTCTGGTTGTCGGAATCGTTCTGGCGCGTCTGCTCGGGCCAAAGCCGTTTGGACAGATTGGCGTAGCCGCTATTATCTTCGGTTTGGGAAACTTACTTGCCGATGCGGGATTCAGTTCGGCGCTCGTGCAGGCGCCGGAATTGGACGAGCGCCATATCCGATTTTCGTTCACCATGCAGATGTTGTTCGGGTGCCTGCTGACGGCCATTGTCTGGTCGATCGCGCCGGCAGTCGGTAAAGCGGTCCACGATCCAGGCGTGGTGGGCGTCGTCCGTGCGGTATCACCCCTGTTTCTGCTGCAGTCCGCGGGGCAGACCGCAACAGGGCTCATGAAACGGCAGATGCGCTTCCAGTCCGTGCAGATCGCTCAAGTATCTTCTTATCTGCTCGGCTACGCCCTCGTGGGCGTCACGATGGCGTTTGCCGGCTGCGGAGTTTGGAGTCTGGTGGCCGCTCAGCTTAGCCAACCACTGCTCTATTCGCTGATCGCTTACGCGCATGTCCGGCACTCCCTGCGGTTCTATATAAACCGCTCTGGCCTTCGACTCTTGCGATTCGGCGCACAAGTGACCGGGGCAAACATCATCAATTGGACGATCAGCAACCTGGACAATATTGTTGTGGGCCGCGCGTTTGGCTCGACCAGTCTGGGACTATACAGCCGCGGCTTCAATCTGGCGAGTGTGCCGGCGGAAGGCTTCGTCAGCACCTGTCAACAGGTTCTGTTTGCGAGCTGTTCGCGCGTTGAGAATAGCTTCGACCGCATGAGGCGCGCCTATCTCGCCACGGCGGCAGGAGTGGCGCTAGTGACCCTGCCGGTTTTCTGGAGCTTGGCGGTTTGCGGGCGATTCGTGATCGGCGGCCTATACGGACCACGCTGGAGTGAAGCTGTACCCTTATTCACGGCATTCGCGATAGCGATGCCTTTCTTTGCTCTCATGGGAATCGCCGGCCCGGTTCTGGGCGCTGCCGACCGGGTAAACCAGGAAATACACACCCAAGCGGTTTCGCTTGGATTCGCTTTGCTGATGTTCGTAGCGGCGGTGCAGGTCTCTATAGTAGCGGTCGCGTGGGCCGTGCCGATTGTATACGCCTTTCGGTTCTGGTACATCACCCGGGCTGCCCTGCAACTGATCGGAGTTCGCTGGCGGGACCTCGGGGCCGTCGTGGTGGGACCAGCCCTCGCGGGGGCTTTTACAACAGCCTGCGTGTTCGGCGCGTCACACACCGGCGACAATGCGGGCGCGCCCGCGGTGCTGTTATTGAAACTGGCGGTCGTCGGCCTAGTTTCCCTGCTGCTGATCGCATACGTGGGTGGAAGGCGTATCGTTCCGATGGCCCTGGTGGCCCCTTTCACCGCAAGAGCGGCCAACATACCGGCTTGGGCGAGTCGCCTGCTACAGCCTTTTGCTGTTCCGCCGGAATCCGGCCTGCCGCCGGCCGTATAGTTATATGCTGCCACTGAAGGGAATCGGCCGAAGCCGGGTATAAGATGCTGATCATCCTGGTCGCTTTGGCGGGCCTGTCGGCGGTTGCTTTCCTGCTTTGGAAATATCCCGTGGCGGTCGCATTTGCAGGAATAGCGGCCGGCGCCCTTTGCGATGCTCTTGACATCGGAACCGAGGGGCTACATGCCGGTATCACGATTTACCCGTTCGATATCACCTGTTTGACGCTCAGCGCTGCTTGTGTGGTGGTGTTGCTCCGCGCCCGATCTTTGCCGCGAGACTTTTGCTGGCCCGCTCTGATCCTGCTCGGGCTCGGGTTTCTGAACTTTGGCCGAGGCGTATTATTGTTCGGCGTCAAAGCTCCCGGCAATGACTCAAGAGATCTCATTTATCTCGTTCTCCCGGCCGTGGCGTTCGCTTTTCTGGGCCGGGCCACGGGCATGAATGTGGAGAAGCTAGTTACTTGTCTTTCGGTCTTCGCTCTGGTTTTGGCTGTCGTCGCTGCCGCCCGGTGGGCGGGCGTGTTAGCCATGTCGGCAGACGACTACCAGGAAGAGTTCCGGGACGTGGTTCGGGTACTTCCGTCGGACTACGCCATCTTCATCGGGCAAGCGCTGATAGGGATAGTCGGCATCCAACTGATTCGAGGCTTTCGGACAACGGGTCTGATCCTCAGCGGGATCTTTCTGGGTCTAGTTTTCGCTCTGCAACACCGAAGCGTTTGGACCGCGACACTAGCGGGACTGGCATGGCTGGCCCTGCGGACGCCGCGGCTGGGCCGGCGGGAGTGGCTAAAGCTTTCCTCTTTGGTCTTGTTGCTGGTCTCTGCCCTTACCCTGACCGGCCTGATCGCGTCGGGTCCGCTCGATAAGGCTCTCCAGCTTTTCGATTCTAATGTCAAAGAGATTAGTCGCGACGATAGCACCTGGGCCTGGCGGCTGGCAGGCTACTCGGAGGCAACCGAGCGTGCCTTTTCGAACGGCCCGCTGGAAGCTACAGTGGGACCGCCTTCCGGCCGGGACATATCCAACACAGCCAGTTTTGCCTCCATTCACATCCACGACCGGTTTGTTGCGGTCCTTGCGTACTATGGCGTCGTCGGCTTGGTGGCTCTGATCGCCTGGTTGTTTTCGACTGCGGCACGCGTTCAGAAATTAGCACTGGAAGCATCGCGGGACCGGCGCGCGCGCATAAACAAGGTCATCCTGGAAGCTCTATTGATTTCGATAGTCTTCTATTTTGTGCCGTACGTGGGTGGGATCCTGGAAGGATCGCTGTTGGGAGCAATCTGGCTTGCTTCCGCGACTCGCCGCGCCGGCGACACTAGCGTCATTTCGGCGCCGCAGCCGGTTGTCGTTCTACAGTATGCCGGGTGGGCGAGGGGAGGGGCGACCGTATTGGAGAAGCCGTCCGGTTTGCGTTCGTCACAGTAAATGCCTTTGCTATCCGACGCTGTCTCATGGACGGGAATATGGGGCAACCATTGACCGAGATTGTGTCCGGTCATTCGCCGCTGTTTCATTCCGAGCGCGTTGAGCAACGGGGCGACATCGTGCTGGCGGGTCACTTTGATCCGACCATGATTGCCCCGCTACTCTCGGCCGATGCCGCGGCTCGGTTGGCCGGCCTGAGCGGGCCACCGGGAGTTCCCATTCACAACCTAGCCTACGGGCTGGCAAGCCGAGGAATAGAGACTACTGTTTTAGGCGGACTTCGGGGCACGCCGGAAATTTATCTGTCGAGTAAGCCCGTTAGCGCTGCCATCTACAACCAACGCAGCACGCGCGCCTTCACGCTTACTGGTTTTCGTCGCGAAAGAACCGTCATTCTGGAACGCCTGCGTCAGATCCGTCCGGCTGTCGTCCACGCTCATTGGACGATGGAGGCGGCTCGAGCAGTAGCGGATTGGACCGGTCCGAAAATTCTGACGGTGCATGACGCGCTGTACGAGTATGCCAAGTTAGATTGGCGCTGGCATCCCGGCGCAATGGGTTATAAAGCCCGCTGGATTGCCAACACACTGGCTGTCTTGCGGAAGTTCGATCACATTATTGCGGTATCGCCGTTCGTCGAAACGTATCTCAGGCTGCGCCACGGTTATCAGGGAGAGATTCGAGTGATCCCGAACGGGATTCCTCCCCTTCCGGCGGCGATTCGGCCAATCGAGGCTTTTCCCAAGAGCGGTCGCTTGACATTCGGCTGTTATGGCGGGCCCGCTCCGCTCAAGAACATCGCCACGGCAATTCAGGCGTTCTTGCGAATACAGAACGATTTGCCCACTAGCCGCCTGTTGATCTTCGGCGCAGGCTGGGAATCGTTAGAAGAACGGTATCGCGGCAGCTCGATTGAATTGCGCGGAAGCGTAAAGCACGACGATTTCTTACGCTCGCTCGCCTCCGAAATCGATATATGGGTGCACCCTTCGCGCATCGAGACTCACGGCCTAGCGGTTTGTGAGGCCATCCAGGCCGGTTGTCCGGTCGTCGCAGGACGCAGCAGCGGCGCATTGCCTTGGACGCTCGACTACGGAAGAGCGGGCGTTTTGGTCGACATTGAACAGCCGGAGAGAATAGCTGAGGCGATGCTTGCACTTGCCCGTGATCGCGACCGGGCCAGAGCTCTTGTAGCGTACGGGCGCGGCATGATTCTTGATCGCTTCCACCCGGACCGCATTCTAGATCTGCATCTACACTACTATCGAGATGTCATTCACGAATGGGAGCGAAAGTAGTTCCCAGTTTTGGGCTGAAAACGCTCGAATAGAACGGGAGTTCTTACCGAAACCAGTCTAGAAAGAAAACGTACCGAGCATGGAATCATCAAACCGTCCACACAGGGCAAGTCAATTGCGAGTGTTACACATTCTCATGGAACTGCGGCCATCGGGGGCGGAGGTCATGTTGCGAGTCGCTGCGCCACTCTGGTTCGCAAGCGGCCGCTCCCACTCGATCCTCGCCACAGGCTCAGTCGAGGGGTCGTATGCGAGTCCTCTCAGGGCTGCTGGTTTTGAAGTATTTCACATTCCGTTCCGCAAGAAGATCCAGTTCTTCTACCAAGTATTTTCCCTGATTCGCCGTGGCCGGTTCGATGCGGTTCATATCCATACGGAGCAGGCGAACGTATTCTACGGAATGGTCGCACGATTGGCTGGGGTGAATACCATCGTTCACACGATACACAACGTGTTCCCCTTTACGGGACTGTTACGGCTGGTTCGGATTGCGATGCGCCGGGGTCTGCGATGGCTGGGTGCGACGGCGGTGTCGGTCGGGGCCTCGGTCGCCGAGAACGAACAGCAGCACCTTTGGAATCCGACGATTGTCATCTCCAACTGGTACGACGCCAGCGTCTTTCGTCCGCCTTCCCGAGAGGAGAGAGTCGCCGCGCGGCAGTCGTACGGAATTGACGACGGCAGTCTAGTCATCGCGACTTTGGGCAATTGCAACGCCTGGAAGAATCACCGCATTCTCTTTTGCGCTCTGAAACTACTCCTTGCAAAGAGAGCGGATTGCTTCTATCTTCACGCGGGAGACGAGGATGAAGCCAGGAGCGAACGCTTGCTGGCCGCCGAACTCGGCGTCACAGAACGTTGCGTTTTTCTGGGACTGGTGGACAACCCGCGCTCGGTATTATGGGCGGCGGACCTGTTCGTGATGCCCTCCACGAGAGAAGGTTTGGGCAACGCAGCAATCGAAGCGGCGGCGTGTGGGCTTCCGCTTGTTCTGAGCGACGTACCCGGGCTGCGAGACCTGAAAGCAGCCCTGCCGGATGGTCTGTGGGTCCGGCCGGAAGCAGGCGCCCTAGCGGATGCGATTGAAGGCACCCATGCGCGCTTTTCTTCCGGTTCGGCGCGAAACGCCTCGGCTGCTCGGAAAGAATTCGGTATGGAGATCGGCGCCAAAGCGTACGACGATCTGTACGCCGGCGCGCGACCACTGCGGCGTTCCCTGTGCTCTGCGACTTTGCCTGAAAGCAGTGCCGGGTGACGACCGGCGCGTCCTGAGCGTTCGCGCCTCGAACACGTTACCAAAAAGTCTACCCGCTTTGCCCGTAACAAGGTATCTGGAATGACAGTAGAATCACCAACCACCAGCCTCCCGTTATACGTCGATCTCGACGGAACGTTGCTGAGAACCGATGTCCTTTGGGAGACCGCCCTGATGGAAATTTTCGCGGCCCCCTGGGTCATCTTCTCCCTGCTCCGGTTGGCGGTTCGAGGGCGTGCCGCGCTCAAACGGCATCTTGCTTTGCGGGTTGCGATTCGTCCGGAAACGCTGCCGTATAACAAAGTGTTTCTGGCATGGCTTGAGTCGCAGCGCGAAATCGGACGTCGCTTAATCCTGGCTACGGCCTCGGACGAAATTATCGCGCGAGATATTGCCAATCATCTCGGAATATTCGACGACTTGATTGCCAGCGATGGCGTCTCGAATCTGAAAGGATTGGAAAAACTAGCTCGCATTCAGGCAAGAGAAGGGGGCGCATTTGAATACGCAGGAAACTCGAGCTCCGACATGGTCATATGGGACCAATGTCTGCGCGCGGTTCCCGTTTGTGCGCCGGATTCGGTGTTGGCGGAACTCAAGAAATCCGGCAAAGTCAGTGCTGAGTTCCACCGCGAACCGCGCTCCTGGCGCACTTGGAGCAAAATCGCGAGAATTCACCAATGGAGCAAGAATCTGCTGGTTTTTCTGCCGGTGCTGACTTCTCATAGAATTCTGGACCGGGCCGCGCTGATTCCTGCGTTGGAGATGTTTCTGAGCTTGAGCCTGGTGGCTTCCGCCACCTACATCGTGAACGACTTGCACGATCTCGCCGCCGACCGCCAGCATCCACGGAAACGGTTCCGCGCACTGGCCAGCGGAGATGTAACAATTCCCGAGGGAACCGCTCTGGCTGCGGTTCTGGGGATGGCCGGGTATGCTCTCGCCGCTCTCAGCGGAGCTCCCGCACTATTGATGCTGACGGTGTACGTCGCCATCTCTCTCTCGTATTCGTTCTGGTTGAAGAAAAAGCTTTTGGTTGATGTTTTTGCGTTGTCTGGCCTGTATACGCTCCGGATTATCGCCGGCGGCATTGTCACCGGCATCGTGCTCTCCGGTTGGCTGCTGTCGTTTTCCGTTTTTCTTTTCTTGAGTCTGGCTTTCAGCAAACGAACGGCGGAGTTGCGCGCCCTGAATCGAAGCTGGAAGTCGAACGTGGGTGGAAGGGCATACCGAAGATCGGACCTACTGCAGATGAATCACTTCGGAGTCGCGAGCGGCTTCGTTTCGTCTCTGGTTTTGGCGCTTTATGTGGGAAGCGACCAGGTGACCCGTCTCTATGCGGAGCCCGCATGGCTCTGGTTTTTAGTGCCTCTCTTTCTTTTCTGGATTACTCGCTTGTGGCTGCTTGCTTACCGTGGCGAACTGAATGAGGATCCGGTCGTTTACGCCCTAACCGACCGCTCGACACTCGTGCTGGCGGCTATTTGTCTCGGTTTAGGACTGCTCGCTATATCGGGACTGCGGCTGGGATTCATCAAATGACTCCCAGCTTAGACCATGGGACCCCGGAGTGCTGACCAGAGTGCCGCCAAGTGGTTCCCTAAAATCTGTAGCGGCGAGGCGAGACTCGTCCGCCGACCTCCCTTCTCCCGGTAAGAGTGAGTTTTTCACCGTGGGCCTGGTGCTGGCTCTCTTCTTGGCCCTTTGTATGGGCATTCAGGGCAGGTACATCCCTTGGGGCGACGAGGTGCAATTCGTCGATCCCGCCGCCAATCTGTACTACAAGATCGGATTCGTCTCCACAGAATGGTCAAACCAGACGGACCGCACGTTCTGGTGCGGCAATGCTCCCGTTTACCCGGCGCTGCTGTATACGGCCTTTCGAACTTTTCACTTTTCGCAACGGGTCGCCCGATCGGTGACTTCCGGGACAATGGCGCTGGCGGTGTTGTTTCTGTGGATGGGCGTGCACCGCGCCCGGTTTCTTGCCCGGCCGAATACGCGCTTGCTGCTGTTAGTGTTGGTGCTGACCGGATACGGCGGTTATATGTGTTATGCGAACATCCGGTACGAGAGCTTGGGCTTGCTCGAATGCTCACTCGTTCTGCTGGCCTATACGCTACCCAAACCGCTGCTTCGCAACATCTGCCTGTTTGTGCTCGGCGTCTGCATGGTCTTGACGAATTTGCAACTCCCGCAGTATGCCGTCGCTTTGGTCTTAATCTTGAGCTACGTGTATTCCCTGCGCTTCGCGCTGCTCTGGCGGGTTCGGTTTCTGTATCTCGGCCACGTGGCGGGCGGTGCGGCTCTGCTTCTGCTTTATGCCTTGCATAGCGGAGCTTTAAACGCCTTCCGTATCAATCTCAAACAACAGGCCGGTCAGCCAATCGGGGAAAAGCTCCATCACCTTTCCGCCTACTTCCAGTACGATGCCAGCCTGCTCGCGCTGCTGCTGTTTTTGCTCGTGAGTCTGGCGATTGTGAGTCGGGAAACCCGGACAGAGGCTCGACGCTCTATTCTGGCTGGACTGCTGATCTGCACGACGATACCGCTCTTCTTCTTCCTCGTCAGGTTCTTTGCTTTCAGTTCCGCCTGGATGGTATACATCCCAGCCGCCGTGTGCGCCTGCCGGATTCTGGAGTTGAAGATTCACCGCTCCGCGAGTTGGAAGACCTTCGCGGTGCTCTGCTGCGCTGCCGCCATGGCCTTCGGGCTGCCCAAGGCGCTTCTCGGTATCGTGACCGATTGGAAGGTGAGGAACTACGCCGCAGTAGACACTTTTGTGGCGGCGAACGTGGGCGCAGAAGACGTGGTGTATTGCGAACCGGCCGCGTACTTTGCCGCCCGGCCGCGCGCCGCCCGCGTCTATGGACCCGGCTACCTGAACGTAATGAATGCCGCCGAAAAGAGGGCCATCACCGTCATCTTCGTAACGCCGGCCAAGCAAGCCGAAGTACTCCAAGATCTCGGCGGCCGGTGGAACACCATTGGACAGTTAGTCCGGGATAGTCGATCGAGCACCGATAGGCTGCTGCCGTTTTCTACCAATTTCAGCTGCCGGCTCAACGTTCTACGAAGATTGGATCGACCTAACTTAGCAGGCTCGAAAAGGATGGATTAGCTCTACAGAGAATCAAACAGCGTGCCCGCGGCTTTGTCACGAGCCACTCCATCGCTCCGGACAGGTAACGTCTCTTCACCGGTCTTGGCGACGAATGGCGCGGAAGGGAAGCGGCCCTTGATCGGTTGGTAGCGGCCGAAACCCGAACGAGCTGCGTGCCAGGGAGTACCAGGGCGTGGACTCATTTTCAGCCGCCGATTGGGCGAACTTTCGATTGGCATAAACGGGATTCGCATCCACTATGGTCGGGCCGTTCGGTATGTGCGAGCCAGTTGTCGAGTAATACAGATTGCTTGAGGCGGCAGGTAGTTCGTCGCCTGCATTGATATTTACCTGGTATAGCGACGAGGGCGTCGCTCCGGAAAATAGGACAATGTTATTTTTGAAGACATTCCCATTCATGCCGGTGTCTTGCCAGTTCGGATCAACTTGATACAGACCAAGCAACGTCCCGGCCGATGAGAGATCGAAGATGTTGTTCACGATCGTATTGTGATCGCCGGAATGGATCTGCCACGCGAATTGTCCGCAAGACCGGCAGAGATTTCCGCTGACAAGCACGTTACTCACTCCGTCATCCAGATAGATGGCCTTGGTCGAATTTGTCAGATACCGGCTGCCTCCGTTGCCGTTGATCACATTATTTGTGATTTGATTGCCTACTGCTGAGTGCGATTCGTCATATAGATAGATCGCACCCATGTCCACGACATTGGTGTCGATGTTTTGCAGGATATTGCGGTCAATGAGATTGTTGTTGTTTGGAGGATCCTTCGGCCCCGACTCGAAAGCGATACCTCCGCCCTGACAGTTCTCGACCAGATTATGAATCACTTGATTTTTGCTACTTCCGTAACTGAGCTGAATCGCCTGATAAGCGTTCCCGGTAGTTCCCGCGAAATTGCCGGGGCTCTGTCCGTCGATGGTGTTGCTGTCGATAATCGAATTGCTGACGGAGCTTCCAAAAATACAGTACTGATTGCAATGGTAGAAACTGTTCCAGCGAAGGGTGATCATCTTCGCCCCATTGAAAACTATCCCCCGGGGGGCCATGTTTTGAAAGACGACCCCTTGGAAGCTAAGATTGTCAACGCCTGTTATGCTAACCCCACCCGTGTTACCGCCATCCAGGATCGCGGTCTCTCCGGGATAAGCGATCCAGGATTCACCGCTATCGGCCCAGTTGAACGGTAATCCGGTGGCGATTGAGTACGTGCCGGCGCGCAGAATTGCCGTTTTGTATCGGGAGGAGGCCCGCATCCCGGCTTTCGCGCGGGCCAGATTTTGGAAGGGGCCATCGGTGTGCGAAGAGTTGGGTGCAGACAAACGTCCCGACCAGGAATCGTTACCACTGCGCCCGGAAATATAATACCCAGCTACCGAAGTTCTCACAGACGAGGTTCGTGACGGCTGCTTGCCGACTCCGTCGCTGACCCGAGTGGCCAATGGATGGAATCTGGAGATGAGCCCCGAAGTGCTCGTCAGGCTCAGACCGGTCGAGACTATGCCCGCTAGCAAGACCCAGGTGTAAGGCGGCATTGAGCCAATGGCCACCAGTGTTGCACTAAACAGCACAGCTGCTACACCGCTCAGAATGGACGCGTTCATAAAGTAAGTGAGGGTGCCAGAACCACGCTAGCATTGCTGGATTTCTACCCATGTTCAGGAAGCCGCCCGCAGCACCGGCGAAGAGCTTCCAAACTTGTAAGCGTCCGGCGATGATTTCACCGGACGCTTATCCGAGCGTTACGTTCACGCCCGATTCAGGTATCCGCCGACAGAATCGGCTACTTTAACGCGGCGCCGTTCAGCGTGACGTTGCCGATTCCGGAATTGCGCACCCATTTGACGGTAAGGGTTTTTCCGGCTGAAGCTGCGTGATAGGTCAGTGTGTAATTGCGATCGTACTGGCCGGTGGCAGCAGGTGTGCTGTCGACGAAGTCGGCGGCCGATCCATCCGAGAGATGAGCCGTGAGCGTCCCGCCACTCAGATAGCCCCCAACATGCACCGTCAGGGTATGAGCGCTTGTTCCGGCCGGAGCGGCGAATGAGAAGCCACTCTGCCCGTTGACGAAGATGCCGTCGTTCACCTCTCCAGAGGTGGGCTGGGTGCCGTCGGTAAAGCTGACCGCCCTGGGATCGTTGACATAGTACATCGCGGGACCAGAACCTACGATCGACCAGCCTCCGATCTGCGGAGCAACTCCGTTCTTGCGGGTCAGCGATCCGGTGCCCCAATGCGCCCAGTCAGTCGGACCTTCCGTCGTCAGGTCCACGGTGGTGTTCGAGCTATTGGCGGAGGCCGTCAATAATCCGCTGCTGCCGCCGCTTACCGGTCCGCCGCTCACCGGCCCCTGGTTGGTTACCAACGGTTGAAATCCGAGCGACATAAAGGCGGGGGAGTACGACGGCATGGAGTAGTTCATAGCCGAAGGCTGCGTGAACTCGGGATTCGCATAAACCGGATGTGCATCAACGATGGATGAACCATTCGGTACGCGCGAGCCATTATTCGAGTAGTACAAGTTGCTTGTGTCGGCCGGTAGTGCGTCGCCTGCATTGATACCTACCTGGTAGAGCGAAGAGGGCGCGTTGCCCGAGAAATAAACAAGATTCTTCTGAAAGACATTTCCATTCATTCCCGTATCTGAATTAGAGTCAACCTGGTAGAGTCCCATGGCCGATCCAGAGGATAAGTCGAAGATGTTGTTCACGATCGTATTGTGAGCACCGGCATGAATCTGCCAGGCGTATTGTCCGCAAGACCGGCAGAGATTTCCGCTGACAAGCACGTTACTCACTCCGTCATCCAGGTAGATGGCCTTGGTCCAGTTGTTGAGAAACTGAGAGCCACCGTTGCCGTTTATCACGTTATTTGTGATTTGATTACCTACTGCTGAGTGGGCTGGATCATATATGTAGATCGCACCCATGTCCACTACGTTGGTGTCGACGTTTTGCAGGATATTGCGATCGATGAGATTGTTGTTGTTGGAAGGATCGCTCGGCCCCGCCTCGAAAGCGATACCGCCGCCCTGACAATTCTCGACCAGATTATGAGTCACTTGATTGTTGCTACTTCCGTAACTGAGCTGAATCGCCTGATAAGCGTTTCCAGTGGTTCCCGCGAAGTTGCCGGGGCTTTGTCCGTTGATCGTGTTGCTGTCGATGATCGAGTTGTTGACGGAGCTTCCCACAAGACAGTACTGATTGCAAGTGAAGAAACTGTTCCAGCGAAGCGTGATGCTCTTCGCCCCATTGAAAACTATCCCGCCGGGTCCCATGTTTTGAAAGACGAGACCTTGGAAGCTAAGATTGCTAACCCCCGTTATACTAACGCCGCCCGTCTTACCGCCATCCAGGATCGCGGTCTCTCCGGGATAAGCAGTCCAGGATTCACCGCTATCGGCCCAATTCAACGGCAAGCCGGCGGCGATTGAGTACGTGCCGGCACGCAGAATTGCCGTTTTGTACTGGGATGAGGCCTGCATCTCGGCTTGAGCGCGGGCCAGAGTTTGAAACGGGCCATCGGTGCGCGAAGAGTTGGGTGCAGACAAACGTCCCGACCAGTAATCGTTACCACTCTGCGCTGAAACATAATAGCTGGAAGCAGTTTGGGTTCCTGCCTGAGGGATTGCGGCTAGGTCCGAAGAGGTCCCGGCAGGCGTTATGGCAAACGCGGCGCCAGCGCTTAACAAGGCCACCAACCCCGAAAAACCAACACAGGTCAAGAAGCGCCGGAACGGTACGCTAGCCCCAATGTGAAACGGTGTTCTATTTACGTTAGAAAAAGCTGTTGTCGCGGTCGATTCGACAGATAGCTGTTGAATTAGAGCAGGACCGCTAAATACATTCCGAGAAGCAACGGATTGTATTTTTTCCTTAATACTTGGCATTCAGTACAATAGAGCCGGTACTATTTGCGGGCTCTAGGTAAGAATTACCCTATGTGCTTGCCTTTGACCTCCTTTTGAATCCTGACGCTCACTGAAATCCAGTTGGGAAGTTCTCTTTAAAATCTCGCCACGGCTATGACTTGCGAACTCTGGGATCTGACTGCTGCGGAACATCCCGCTTGAGTTGGCCTCCCGGCCCGAGGGATAAGGATCTCAGCTTACGGTTTTGAAATGCCGGTCTGCCCTCACGCCGACTTTGGCTGGGAGACCGCCTTGCGAGATAACCCTCCGCCGAAATGCTTCATCAAACGCCTATGCAACGGGTATTCCACAAACTCGCTCAGCAGGCATCCGAAAGCGACCGACAGAATTATACCTGCCAGTTCAATCACCGGAAATGAAATTATGCGGCCATGCAGAAATGGCCGCATAATCTGGAAGAAGAATATCATTAGCACAAGAGAGTGCGAAAGGTATATGGAGTATGAAGCGTTCCCCAAATACACCCACACGTGTGGAGCGCGCTCGTGAAGAAACGGTTCCAAGGAAACTGCTGCGAACACCAGCAATGTGCTGACGGTACCTAACGCTGGGGATGTCCACGTGAAGCCCGATCCGGGAAGAAGAAAAATGGCCATGACAAAGATCACGACGATGAGGCACGAAACCCAGGTATTAAGTAATCGGCCGCGCATTAACAGTTTGCCAATGAATACTCCCCCGAGAAACTCCAGGAGGCGCGGGCTGAACAGATTCAGCACCGCCGGCCCGGTTTGCGCCGGAAATAGAAAGCCGAAGACGACTAGCAATCCAAGCATTCCGGTGAGAAGAATGGATTGTCGGCGGCTCCGTAAAGTAAAGGCAAAGATGAGATAGAAGAGCATCTCGAAGCTGAGCGTCCATCCAGGATTGACTACTGGGTGCCAGTCTTTAAGACCTGCAGGAGAGAACGTTCTCCAGACGGGAATGAGAAGGAAGGAACCTAGGATGTACGTCGGTTTGAGTGAATGGGCGTTGCTGCCGCCATTTATTAAAAAAAGTGCTAGGGTGAGGACAGTTACTGCCCAATAAAGCGGCATGATACGAAGGATACGGCGCCTCATGAATATGCGGCTTGCATTCGTATTCTGACGAAGTTGCTGAGTGGATATCACCATCACAAACCCGCTTATGGCGAAAAATACGTCTACACCAGTGCTACCACCCGCAAAGTTAAAGCGAGGGTATTGTTGAAACGCATGAAATGTAACAACCATAACCGCCGCCATCGCGCGCAGAAGTTGTATGCTCTTCCACTCGTGTCGTAAAAGGAGATGTGTTTTGGGGAGAGAAGCCGAACCAGAAAGTTCCTGCATTTATACGACGATTTCCATCGTACCAACCACTTTGCAGTGGTTTTCGAAGGGCAGACCATAAGCACCGCGTTCCACTCGCTTTCTCTTTCGCTCCTAAGCTCAGATACAGCAGAACGGGGGCAATCTTAAGTCTTCCCCGTCGGCGACTGCCGGCGTTCCCCCGGTTCTGCTGAAGAGCCCTAATAAAAACGCAAAGGAAGCTTCGGTTGTTTAACAGAAGCGTTAGCGATTATTGCAGCGCGGCCCCATCCAGAGTGACGTTACCAGTTCCGGAATTGAGCACCCAGGTAACCATCAGCGTCTGTCCGGCCGAAGCTGCTTGGTATGTCAGCGTGTAATTGCGATCGTACGGGCCATTGACGACGGCGGTGCTGTCGACGAAGTCCGCAGCGGATCCATCCGATAGATGAGCCGTCAGTGTCCCGCCACTCAGATAGCCTCCAACGTGAACCGTCAGGGTGTGCGCGCTCGTACCGGCCGGAGCGGTAAATGAGAAGCCATTTTGCCCGTTCACGAAGATACCGTCGTTCACCTCTCCCGTGGTGGGAGCGGTGCCATCGGTAAAGGTTACTGCTCTCGGGTCGTTGTTATAGTACATCGCGGGACCAGATCCTACGATCGACCAGGGGCCGATCTGCGGAGTAACGCCGTTCTTTCGGGTGAGCGACGTCGTGCCCCAGTGCGCCCAGTCGGTGGGACCTTCCGCCGTCAGATCCACGGGGGTGTTCAAACTGTTGGCAGTGCCCGTCAATGATCCGCCGGTGGCGCCGCTAACCGAACCACCACCCGCTGGTACGCCACCCGCTGGTACGCCACCCGCTGGTACGCCACCCGCTGGTACGCCACCCGCTGGTACGCCGCCCGCCGGTGCGCCGTTCACTGGTCCCTGGCCACTCGCCAGCGGTTGAAACCCGATTGCGGAGTAGGCAGGGGAAGAGGCCGGCAGGGAGAAATTCCCAGTTGACGGTTGAGCGAACTCCGGATTCGCATAAACCGGACTCGCATCGATCATAAACTGACCGTTCGGTATGTAAGTGTTGATGGCAGAGTAATACAGATTGTTTTGGTCTGCCGGGAGTGCATCATGTGAAGCAACGTTCACCTGGTAGAGACTGGGTGGGACCGAGCCTGAGAAGTAGATGATATTTCTCTCGAAAACATTCCCAGTCATGCCCCAGTCCGCCCCTAAAACATTCGTTTGATAGAGGCCGACCTGTGCCCCAGGTGAAAGATAGAGGATGTTATTCACAATCGTATTGTGATCGCCCACGTGAATTTGCCACGCGAAAGTCCCGCAAGCCCGGCAGATGTTTCCGCTGACCAGCACGTTACTCGTTCCCTCATCGAGATAGAATGCTTTCGTCAAAGCACCTGAGCCAAGATTGCCGTTGACGATGTTATTCGTGATCTGGTTGCCTACGGCCGAGTGGCCTGGGTCGTACATGTAGATCGCCCCCATATCCACCACGTTGCTGTCGACATTCTGCAGGATATTGCGATCCACGATGTTATTACTGTTCGGGGGATCGGTCGGTCCCGAGTCGAAACCAATACCGCCGCCCTGACAATTCTCGACCAGATTGTGGGTAACTTGATTGTTGCTGCTGCCGTATGTGAGCTGAATAGCCTGATAGGCGCTTCCTATGCCGAATTGGTTTCCGGGACTCTGGCCGTTAATGGTGTTACTGTCGATAATCGAGTTAGTAACGGAGTTTCCGAAGATACAGTCCCCAGTGCAATTGTAGAAATTGTTCTGCCGGAGAGAGATGCCATTCCCGCCGTTGAGGTAAAGGCCGCCTGCTCCCATATTCTGCAGGGTAAGTCCCTGTAACGTGACGTTGTTAATGTTGTTCAAAATGACACGGCCTGTCCCGCCACCATCCAGGATTGGGCTTTCGCCGGGATAAGCAACCCAGGTCTCGCCACTGTCCGCGGCGTACAACTGCAAGGTAGAGGCGATTGAGTACGAGCCTGCGCGAAGATGCGAAGTTTTGATGGATGAGGATTGCATCCCAGCTTGAGCTCTGGCAACCGTACGGAATGGGCCATCGGTCTGGGCCGAGTTAGGCGAAGGCAAGGTGCCAGACCACGAGTCATTACCCTGCTGACCGGAAACATAGTAGTCGGGGGCAGCAAACAAGCTGACCGATAGAAGAGCGCCAAGCGGCAATATGGCTTTGCACACTCTGGAAATCACGAGCCGCCGCACTGAACACAGCAGACTGGCGGAGCGATGGGAAAGAGTCGACATGAATTAGAACCTTTAGAACAGGGAATTTCGATCGTGTACTTCACGAATTTCAAGAACGCGCAAGCACGTTTTCTCGATACTCGGCGAACACAAGAAACGCCGGCCAAACGCTCGCCAGGCAACCAGCCACCCGGAACTTCTTGACCGCACGCACTTATGCACTACTGGGATTTCGCAGCGATCGTTTCGCCGTCCGGACAACGAACTGATGAAGCTAGCTAACCCAGCAGGTTCGAGTGTACGACCGTTTGCTTATAATTGCAACACTGTATATAAGAGATTTTCGATATACGACGTTTTTATTTATCAAGCTATCTAGGATGCTTATGGCCTGAATGTGATCCAGGATCCATTCGAGAGCGGAAGTCTAGTCGCTTTTGACGGGTAGGGTCAATGTCAAGATCAGGAAATAAATGGATTACACTACTTGGAATGCTCCCCTACTCGCTTCGTCTGCAAGCTGAAGGCGAGAGCTTACAATTTAGTGATTGTAACTTGGCAATGCCACAAAACGTTTTCCTTCGCTCTTTTCAGACTGCGGAAGGCTCTTCCGCCACCAACTTCTTCTACAAAAACGAGCTTTTCACGGTGGCCATTGTGCTGGCTCTCTTCCTGGCTCTTTTTTTGGGTATCCAAGGTAGATACATCCCTTGGGGCGACGAGGTGCAATTCGTCGAGCCGGCCGCAAATGCCTACTACCACATCGGATTCGTTTCAAGACAGCATTCAAACGAGACCGACCGCACCTTCTGGTGCGGCAATGTTCCTGGCTATTCGACGCTACTATACGTTTCTTTTTTAACCTTTGGTTTTTCGCAAACTGTTGCCCGATCGGTCACTGCCGGGACGATGGCGCTGGCCGTATTTATCCTGTGGGTGGCGGTGCGGCGCGCCCGGTTTCTTTCCCATCCGAACACGCGCTTGCTGATGCTGGTGCTGGTGCTAACCGGATACGGCGGCTACATGTGTTACGCCAACATCCGTTATGAGGGTTTGTGTTTGCTGGAGTGCTCGCTCGCTCTCTTGGCCTACGGCCTAAACAGGCCGCTGCTGCGCGATGCCTGCCTGTTTGTCGTTGGCGTCGCGATGTTCCTGACGAATCTACAACTCCCGCAGTATGAAGTCGCTCTGGTCTTGATCCTGAGCTATGTGTATTCACTGCGATTCGCACTACTCTGGCGTCTCCGTTTCTTATTTCTCGGAAATGTACTGGGTGGTGCGGCTCTGCTTCTGCTCTACGCAGCCCACGGCGGAACCTTAAACGCCTTCCGGATCAATCTCCAACAACAGGTCGGTCTGCCCATCAGCGAAAAGCTTCATCACTTTTCCCATTATTTCCAATACGATGCCAGTCTGCTCGCATTGCTGCTATTCCTTCTTGTCAGTGTGGCGATCGTGGGCCGCGGGCCAAAGGCTGAGCCTCGGCGGGCTATCCTGGCCGGACTGCTGATCGTTACCGTGATACCAGTCTTCTTCTTTCTGGCCCGGTACTTTGTGTTCAGTTCCGCCTGGATGGTCTACGTTCCAGCCGTGGTTTGCGTCTGCCGAGTCTGGGACGCGAGGATTTTCGCATCCCGTAGTTGGAAGATCTTCGCGGTACTCTGCTTTACTGCTGCTATTGCTTTTGGACTGCCCAAGGCGCTCCTCGGGATTGTGACGGACTGGCGGGTGAGGAACTACGCCATAGTGGCTAACTTTGTGACGGCGAACGTGGGCACAGAGGATATAGTGTTCTGTGAACCGGCTGCTTACTTTGCCGCCAGGCCGCGCGCCGCCCGCGTTTACGGACCCGGCTACCTGGAAGTAATCAATGCCGCCGAAAAGGAGGCCATCACGGTGATTCTAGTGTCTCCGGCTAACGAAGCCACAGTACTCCGAACCCTCGGCGGCCACTGGACCACTATTGGACAGTTAGTCCGAGACAGTGAATCGAGCACCGAGAGGCTGCTGCCGTTTTCCACCAACTTCAGTTGCCGGCTCAATGTTCTACGAAGATCTTAACGGTCTTAAACGATGACTTCGGCGTGAAAGGAGTGGTCGGGGCGAGAGGATTCGAACCTCCGGCCTCCTGGTCCCGAACCAGGCGCTCTACCAGGCTGAGCCACGCCCCGAACTTCTTAGTGTATCAATCCGTTAGTTGATCCGCTTCAACTCGTCTTCCAGGCCGCTCATGCCTTTACGACGGTAGACATCGGCCAAGCGCTGCTGTTCCGGCGAAGCGGCTAAAGCGCGGCGCAGGATGGGGTCGCGGGTGGCTCTCGTGATGTCGCTACGGCTGGGTATCCACAGCTTGCCATCGGAAAATTCGACGTCATTGACGAAAGTCATGAGAGCGCCCACGGTCATCGGCTGTCCGCCGGAATGCGAGAAGCGAAGTGTGCCGGGCTGCTCCATGCTGGCGGTTTCAACGGGCGCGAGTTGCCGGGCGGAGGGAACCGACCCGGCTACGAAATCGTGACCCCGGTCGTCGCGGACGATCCAGCCGACCTCAAAATCTCGCACCATTTTCTTCGACGTGTTGCGCACGCCCAACTGGGAGGTGCGAATCTCGTTGCCTGCCACCTGCGCGTTCCCGCCGAGCGATTGGATCGGAGAGCTCGGGAACTCAACTGCGCCGACGGCGACGGGCTGAGATTGGCTGGCCGACGGCCCCGGGCCATGCAGTAATTCGAAACCGAGTTGAGCTGGGTCTAAGTCTTTAAGTCCAAAATTCAATTCTTCGCGCAGTTCGGCTAGTTGGCCGGATTGCAGCAGGGCGGCCAAATACTGCCGATCGCGACGCGCTTCGAGTTCATAAACAACCAGCATGTGACGCGAACGGAGTTTGTCCGGCCCATAAGCCGACAAATCCGAATACAACGCGCAATCGAGTGAAACCTGCATCATGGCGCCTTGGGCCCGGCCTACATTGAGCGGCCGGGTCAGCTGCATATCAATGCGAACTGGAAAGACCTGTCCGGGCAGGGCGTGCAGGCTCGGCACAGTCACAGATCCTTTACCGGAGAGCGTCAAGTTGGGCGTTTCCACCATGAGCGTAAGGCCGGAAATCGGCTTGATGCCGGTGTTGCGCAGGAGCAAAGAAGCGTGCAGATCGACCACAATCGAGGCGCCGCGAATGGTGGCAGTAGTAGGATTCGGCTCCTGCAAACTAATGCTGACGGGCAGTACCGGTGAGTCTCGGGGAAATTGGACATCGAGCCAGCGTCCGTTGCCATCAGCCGCATAGATCGTCGCCGGAACCAAGCAGGCCAGACCGATCGCCAATCTTAGAAAGCGCCCAGAGCAGTGGGTGCGATTACTGTCCATAGACGTTGTTAATGGTGAGCTGGCCGGTGTCTTCGTCCACGTAGCGGGCTTCGACAGAAGAATTACCAGAGAGCGAGACAACAGCTGTGGAGGGATGAAGGATGGTCAGGGTGACGCCTTGCGAGCGAACGGCAATGCCGTTGGACGTTGTTTCCACAACATTTGCGAGAAGGGCGGGCGTTCTGAACCCGGCAAAATGCAGGAGCGAGGAAGTCAGATGCCTGGTTTCCTCGCGAGGGATGTGCGTGATCCAGCCAGCCGCGAACAGAGCAGCCAGGCAGGCGCCGATTGCCAGACGCGGAAACCAGGTGCGCTTCCGGCCGACTTTCTCGATGCAGCGAGCAGCGGCGACGCCAACCACGATATTGCCGAGCATCTCGCGTTCAAGACGATGCCAGTCAGCGATTGCTTCGAAGGCGGTGAGTGTCTCGGTGGAAGCTTCGCGTTTGAGTTCGGCGACGGTCGAACCAAAAAGCGATACCTGATGTTCGCACTGTGCACATTCGGTGATGTGAGAGCGCACGCGAAGACGGACAAAAAGGGGCAGGTCTCCGCGCGAGTATAAGGCGAGAAATTCCGAGGTTGGATGGGTCTGGGTGGTTTGGGAAGAAAGGCTCACGGGGTTTTCCTTTCTTCGAGGTACTTCTTAAATTTGGTGCGGGCGTTCGCGATGTGGGAACGGACAGTGGCCATGGAGCAGTTCATGTGCTCGGCGACCTGATCGGCCGGAATATCTTCCACGTCACGCAGCAGCAAGGCCATGCGTTCGCGCTCCGTCAACACGGCCAAGCCGCCGTCGAGGTGCAGCTTATGCTCGTCGCGTAAAACGGATTGCTCGGGATTAGCCCAGGGAGTGGGGTAGCCGGCAAGCTGGCTGACATCGGTGAAGGAAAGCTTCTTTTTGCGCCTGAGAAAATCGATGGCGGTGTTCGCGGCAATGCGGGACAGCCAGTGGGTGGCGCGCTCCAGGTCTTTCAACTGTCCCTGGCGTTGGAGTGCCTTGATGAATGTTTCCTGCGTAAGGTCCTGGGCGTCGTCGACGTTTCCTACAATGCGATAAATCAGAAGAAAAATGCGCCGCAGGTTTTGCTGAACGAACTGGGATTGCGCGTCGCTGCCCGACTGCAGCTGAGATTCGGAGAGAGGAGGCAGCGGATCGCTCACGGTAGCCCCCGGCAGACAAAACTGGCGCATTTCCCTAAACAAGAAAGACGGAGAGACAGCGAAAACGTGCAAGAGCCGCCAGTCATGGAAGCTATTTTAGAGTATATGAGACCAGTGGCTGTTATCGGCATAGGAAAAACGGCTTTTGGCGCATTTCCGGAACATGATATTCGAACGCTGGCGGTGGAAGCGATCGGGCATGCGTTAGCAGATGCGCAGGTGCGGGCCGACCAGGTGGAAGCGTTTTACCTCGGAAATTTTGCGGGACCATCGTTCGTAGGCCAGAACCACCTGGCTCCTTACATCGGCGCATCGATTGGCTTCGGAGGTATCCCATGCACCCGGTTTGAAGATGCCTGCGCGTCGAGTGGATCTGCATTTTTTCATGCCTGGCAGAGTGTGAGCGCGGGGATCTACGATTTTGTGGTGGCGGCCGGGGTGGAGAAGATGACTTCGCAGCCGACGCCCAAGGTGACGGAAATTCTGGCAGGCGCTGGAGACATGTCCGGCGAAGGGCGGGCTGGGGCCACCTTCCCTGCCCTGTTCGGGATGATTGCGCGGCGGCATATGCAGCAGTACGGTACAACGCGCGAGCAACTGGCGGCGGTGGCGGTGAAGAATCATGCAAACGGGGCGAAGAATCCACTGGCGCACATGCGGAAAGTGATCACGCTCGAACAAGCCCTGGCGGGAAAGCCGATCGCCGAGCCATTGACGGTCTACGACTGCTCGTTAATTAGTGATGGTGCGGCGGCGGTGGTGATCGTGCCGCTGGAGCGGGCCCGGGACTTGAACGCTAAATTTGCCCGGGTGCTGGCACTCGTGCAAACGTCGGATCACGTTGCTCTCGACGAGAAAAGTGACATAACAGTGTTTCCGGCGGTGGCGGCAGCCGCGCAGAAAGCCTATGCCATGGCGCGGTTGACACCGCAGGACATTCAGCTGGCGGAACTGCACGACTGCTTTACGATTGCGGAGATCGTGGCAAGCGAGGATTTGGGATTCGTCGAGAAGGGGGAAGGCGGCCCGTTTGCGGCGGAAGGATGTACGGCGATCGGGGGACGGCTGCCGATCAATACCAGCGGCGGCCTGAAATCGAAGGGACACCCAGTAGGCGCGACGGGCGTAGGGCAGATCTGCGACGTGGTGATGCAGTTACGGGGCGAGGCCGGGGAACGGCAGGTGCAGCGGCATCATGTGGGACTCGCGCAGAATCTCGGCGGCTCGGGTGCGACGTGCGTGGTGACGATCTTGGAGGCGGCGCAGTGAGCGATTTCGATGTGCGGCAAGGCGTGGTGTATACGGAGACGGTGGTGCATGTGCCGCCGCCGCAATATGCGAGCGATGCGCCTTACCAGCTGGCGATTGTGCAGCTGGATTTGGGGCTGCGGCAGACAGTTCGGATTGATGGAGAGCGGGTGCGGATTGGGGATCGGGTGGAGTTTTTAGAGGAGCGGGACGGGGTGAGTTACTACGGGAAGGCGGAGAGTATTTACCGTCCATAAAAGAAGTCGGCGGTAATTACGGGTTTGGACCGGAGCGGTGCGAGGGCGGTCGATCACGGCTAAATGATAATAAACTTGGCGGTTTATTATCAACAATTTAGCATGGTCCTGGGGTAGGTTTGGAGAGGGCCGTTCAGGTAATCTCCCCATGCCGGGACATGGGCTGCCGGCCGAGACGGGGAAATTACTCTGGAGGAGCTAAAGAAATGGGCGACGGTAGTAACTACGGGTTTGGTGTTGTGGGCGCGTTGGCGTCGGGAGTAGTCGAGCCGGTTGGCGTGGACGTGTCGGTCTCGGAAGGCCGACGTTTCAGCTTGGGCCGATCGTCTTCGTCGCCGCTCGACTTTTTGGACGGATCGGTTTCGTCTTCGATCGGCGTGTTCGAGTTCGGATTGCGGCGAAGTGTGGGCTTGTTCGGATCGTCGGCGGTCTTGTCGGGACGGCGCTGATTTTCGAGCATGGCCAAGCGTAGTTTTACGTCGTTGAATTCAGACGTGGTGACGACGTACTCGGGACGGGGTTTGAGGTCGGCGATCTCTTTCTGCGATCTGGTGATACGGTCGTCGGTCGGGGGATGGGTCGCAAACAGCTTCGACATGGTGCCGGGTTTGCGTTTCTCGAGCGTTTGAATTTTTTCGAAGAAGTCGACGAAAGCAGTGGGATCGTAACCCGCTTTGTACATGTACTGAACGCCAAGGTAGTCGGCTTCCGATTCGAAGTTGCGGGAGAACTTGAGGAACGAGACTGGGATGATGAGACCGGATGCCTGATAGATGCCGTAAGCCGCCGCGCCTCCCATAAAGATTAGCGGGATGGTGGCCAGCTGAGCGATTTCGCCGCGAGTAGCCTGCCGTGTTCCGTGGCGGGCGGCGACGTGGGCAATTTCGTGCGCCATGACACCGGCCAGTTCAGCTTCGGAATCGGCTTTGAGAATGAGGCCGGACTGCACAAAGAAAAAACCACCCGGTAAGGCGAACGCATTGACGGTGGGATCTTCGATCACCTTGATGGTGAAAGGCACCTTGGCGTCGGAGTTGCGGACGAGGTTCTGACCGATGCGGTTGACGTATTCGGCCACAACAGGATCGTTGATGACCTTCGACTGGCGCTCGACCTGCTGGGCCATGCCCTTGCCTAAGGCAATTTCTTTTTCGAGGGAATAAAAATTGACCTTACCGGAGACGTTGCGGTCGCCGATGGCATCCGGGTCATTTTTGCCTTTGTCGTTGCCGCCCGGGAAGGCCGGGAAAGGCATTGCTAGCAGCAGCGCCAGGGCAAGGCTAGTGGAATATCGGGCAGAGGATCGAACGAAAATGAGTCGCCGCACAGGAACTCCTTCAGGAACAACTTCTATTCAGTATAGAGCGAAACGGGAGTGCCGAGTCTCTTAAAACCACTCCGTTGAAAGCCGAAGGACTCCAATCGCTTCGCTCATGGCTCTGAAGTCTTAACGTATGCTCTGAGGAATGAGTTTCCAAAATATCGCGGAGACGCTGCTGCATGAGCGGTATCGGGAACAGTTTCCGGTAACGAAGAACCTGATCTATCTGAACCACGCGGCGGTGACGCCACTGTGCCGTCCGGCGGCGGAAGCCATGAAGAGCCTGGCGGAAGAGGCCTGCTCGTTCGGCTCGCTGCATTACGGGGACTGGATGGAGTCCTATGCGGGGCTGCGGCAGGCGACGGCTCGACTCATTAACGCTTCGGCGGACGAGATTGCGCTGGTCAAGAACACGTCGGAAGGCATTGCGACGATTGCGCTCGGGATCGACTGGCAAGCGGGCGACCGGGTGATTGCGTTTCGGGAGGAGTTTCCGGCAAATTACTATCCGTGGCACCGGCTGGAAGCGAAAGGCGTGAGGCTCACCTGGCTGTCCATTTATGATCCGCTCGAAACGATCGCGCAGGCGCTGCCGGGGGCGCGACTGCTGGCGATCAGCTATGTGAATTATTTGAGCGGGTACCGGGTGGACCTGGAAGCGATCGGGCGGCTGTGCCGGGAACAGAACTGCTTTTTTTTCGTGGACGCGATACAGGGAATGGGGGCGCTCCCGATCGATGTCGAAACCGCGCGGATCGATGCGCTGGCAGCGGATGGACATAAATGGATGCTCGGGCCGGAAGGCCATGGCGTGCTCTATGTGCGGCACGAACGCATGGATGAGATTGAGCCGGTGGAATTCGGTTGGACCAATCCGGCGAATTACAACGATTACAGTTCGCGCGATATGACGCTGCGGGCGAGCGCGGGACGTTATGAGTGCGGCACTTTGAACACGATCGGATGCTACGGGCACCGGGCCGCGATTGAGCTGCTGCTTGAAGTGGGAATTGACCGGATTGCGCCGGCGGTGCTGGAGCGGGCGGCCCAGATTTATGCGGGGGTGCGGGCGAAGGGTTATGAAGTGATGGTTGAGAGGACGGAAGAGACCGGTTCGGGAATTGTGAGTTTCAGGCATCCAGCGATCGACGCACGGCAAGTGGTGAACGATTTGAAGCGCCGGGGCATCTTCGCTGCGCCACGGCAAGGTTGGGTGCGTACATCGCCGCATTTCTATATCGGGCCGGAGGATGTCGAGGCATTGTTGCAGGAGTTGCCGGGTGTATGAGGTTAATACGGCAGGTTATCGAGATTGAAGAAAAACGAAAATTGGCCGCAGATAAACGCGGATCAACGCAGACAAAACATTCAACTTCAATTTGTGTTTATCGGCGTTTATCTGTTTGCGGGCTGTTGCTGGGGCAGTTGGCTTGGGGGTTTGCGCCAGTAGATGTGGTGAACAAAGCGTGGCCGGCGAAATGGATTGCGGTGCCGGGATCGTCGCCTCAAGAGTACGGCGTGTATCACTTTCGAAAGACCTTCCAGCTCGCGGCCAAGCCGGAACGATTCGTGGTGGATGTTTCGGGTGACAACCGATATCAGCTGTTTGTGAACGGGGAGCGGGTGGCATGGGGTCCGGCGCGCGGGGATTTGACTCACTGGCGTTACGAGACGGTGGATCTGGCGGCGCATTTACAGGCAGGCCGGAATGTGTTGGCGGCGGTGGTGTGGAATGACGGAGAACAGCGGGCAGTTGCGCAGGTGACGAATCGCACCGGTTTTCTGCTGCAGGCAGCGGACTCGGAACAAAGCGTGGTGAACACCGGACGCGGTTGGAAGTGCTCGGTTGATAAGGCTTATGCGGCGCAGCTTTGGCCGCGCGATCAACGCACCGGCTATTACGCATTGGGACCGAACGAACGGGTGAATGGCGCGTTGTATCCATGGGGTTGGGAAACGAAGGAGTTCGACGACGGTGCGTGGTTAGGCGCGGAAGAGTTGACGCCGGGTGCGCCGCGTGATTTGCAGGATGGACCGAATCGCTGGATGCTGGTGCCGAGCGCGATTCCTCTCGAAGAACAGAAGAGAGAACAGCCGCTTCAGGTGAGAGACGGGCGAGGGATGCCATTGCTGGTTCCGGCACACAGCGAGCGGCGGGTGCTGCTCGATCAAACGTATTTGACGACAGCTTATCCGGAACTGACGGTGAGCGGGGGCGCAGGAGCGACGATCGATCTGCGGTATGCGGAGACGCTGTATGAGTCTAAGAAGGTGAAGGGCAACCGAAACGAGGTGACCGGGAGACAGTTCTTCGGACCGATGGACACGTTCGTGGCGGATGGGGGCGAGGAGCGGGTTTACCGGCCGCTGTTCTGGCGGACGTATCGATATGTCGAGGTTCATGTTCAGACAGCGGACGAACCGCTGCAGCTGAAAGAGCTGCGGGGTACGTTCACAGGCTATCCATTTAAGCGGCGCGGCGAGTTTGAGGTGAGCGATGCGCAACCAAACGCGGAATTGCAAAAGATTCTGTCGACAGGCTGGCGAACCGCGCGGCTCTGTGCGCATGAGACGTATATGGACTGTCCATTTTATGAGCAGCTGCAGTATGCCGGAGACGCCCGGATTCAGATGATGGTGTCTTTGTATATGACGGGCGATGCGCGTTTGATGAAGAACGGGATTGCACTGCTAAATTCGTCGCGGACGGCGGAAGGCGCTACCTACAGCCGCGCGCCTTCGGGTCTGCAGCAGTACATTCCGCCGTTTTCACTCTGGTGGATCGGGATGGTGCATGACTACTGGATGTATGTGGATGACGCGCAGTTCGTGAAGCAGATGCTGCCGGGCGTGCGCGCGGTACTGGAGTTTTATGCGCCGTATCAGAAAGCCAATGGCTCGCTTGGCAAGATGCCGTGGTGGAATTTTGTGGACTGGGTGAAGCAATGGCCCGGTGGCGTGCCGCCGGCCGAAGGAGACGGCAGTTCTTCGGCGGCGCTCGATTTACAACTTGCGCTGGCGTATGGGTGGGCAGCGGATCTGGAGAAAGCGATGGGGAGCGCGGCGCTGGGCGATGAGTACCGGCGCAGCGCGGAGGCATTGAAGACAACCGTAGCCGCGACGGATTGGGATCCAAACGCAGGGCTGTTTGCGGATCAACCAGCGCACCGCACTTACTCGCAGCAGGTGAATACGCTGGCGGTGCTGGCGCAGGTAGTTCCGAGCGGGCAGGAACGTAGCGCCGTAGAGAAGATGCTGGCTTCGCATGAGATGGCTCAGTCGTCGATTTACTTTCGAGCGTATACAAATGCCGCGCTGCGCAAAGCGGGACTGGGCGATCGGTATGTATCGCAGCTGGGACCGTGGCGCGAGATGTTGCGAGATGGATTGACGACCTGGGCCGAATGGAACGGGCCGGACACACGGTCGGATTGCCATGCATGGGGTGCGAGTCCGAATTTCGAGTTGTTGCGGACAGTGGCTGGGATCGAGTCGATGACGCCGGGCTTCAAGCGGGTGAGAATTGCGCCGAATTTGGGATCGTTTGCGGAAGTGACAGCGCGGATGCCGCATCCCAAGGGGATGATCGAAGTGAAGCTGCGTCGCAAGGCGGGTTTGATGGCGGACGTTCAGCTGCCGGACGGTACAGAGGGGGAACTGGATTGGGATGGCAAGGTTTACGAGCTACACGCGGGCGCAAATCACGTTAAGACGCATTGAAGAAAGGGGCGAAGAAACCCCGCCATTTATCGTTGAAGGTGTGACATTGGTTCCATTGACACCCGCATTTTTCTCACAATGTACGCTTTTTAAAACACAATCGAGGGCATCGCTGACGCTATTTCAGGATGCGACGTATGTTTCGTTTGCCGTGCATGACTGCGACGATTTGAAGCGGGGCCGTGTCGGGACGGTATACAACAGCATAGTTGGGATAGCGAGTAAGGGTCCAGAAACGAAGCGAACGCGTTGTGAGGTCGGGCCGGGAGTGGCCGCGCATCGGTGCTTCGGCGACAAAGGCGCAAGCCTCGTAAATCGCCTATTCTACGCGGTCGGCGGCGGCTTCGCTGTTCTCCGCCATGTAGGCCCAAATGTCGAAAATATCCGCTTTGGCGAGAGGGGTAAGAGCGTAACCGCTCATCGTTTGGACAATCGCCAAGCGTCTTTCATCGCCTGAATTTCACCGCGGGCCTGCGCGCCGTCGATTAACTCGCCGCTCGCGGCCTGTCGAAAGCCTTCCTCGATATGGGCCGATAATGCGCGGCGTTCCTCATCGGTCCAGCTTTCTTCGGCGTCCTGTGCCTCAAGGGCGCGACGCAACACGTCTTCGGCGTTGGTATAAACGCCGCTGGAAAGCCGCTTGTTGATAAGCGTCTCAAGGTCGGGAGGGACGTTCAATTGCATGGCGGTTCTGCATTCTCGCTTTCATCGTAGCCTTTTTAACAACGGCTTGACAGCGCGAACGAGGAGTCACCGGACGTATTCGCAGCAGGTAAACACGCTGGCGGTGCTCGCGCAGGTAGTTCCAGTTGGGCAGGAACGGGGTTGTCGTGGAGAAGGTGCTTTCATCGCGGAAGCTGGCGCAATCGTCGATTTGCTTTCGGGCGATGCGGTGTTTCTGGTGTGCGATCGGCGCACGCGCGCTCTAGCTGCCGGGCCACGGGTTAAAGACCGCAATGCCCAATTCCGTGAAATCCCTGTGATTGCGGGTAACGACGGTGAGATCATGCTCCAGAGCGGTCGCGGCGATCAGGCCATCGGCCATGGTGAGCCCCCTGCCCGTAAATTGACATTTCCGGCCAGGATGCCCCAGCGTTCGGCGATGTGCTCGGTGACGGGCAATATCCGCCCATCAAACCAGGGGCGTAACGTATCTTCTACCCATTGCTGCAATTGCCGGCGCCGCTTGCCCTCCGGCAGAACGGTAATCCCCTTGAAGATTTCTCCCAGCGATACAACGCTCAAAAAAAGCTGTTCATCGTCCGCATTATCGAGCCACTGCTCTACCGAGGCGTTGGATTGCGGGCGGGTGAGTTCGGAGGGGACGTTGGTATCCAGCAGGAAGCCGGTCATAGTTTGACGGGACGGCCTGTATCCTGATCCCGTTCAAACGTAAGGCTAAGACCCTTCAGCGGCGACTCCGCAAACAGCTGGGCGAGGCTCTTGCGGTCGGCGGCGCGCGCTTTCTTTGCGGCGGCGCGCTCAAGCACCTCGTCCAGATACGACTCCAGCGATAGCCCACGCGCACGGGCCTGGGCCATTAGGCCGGCCTCGATATCCGGCTTTATTTCCAGCTTCAAGGGCTTGCCTTTCCTGATGGTTATTATCGCAATTCCTGACCTGCCATAGGCTTGTCAGCCGTCCGAGTCAGCGGCAGGCTTGGCTGCGCTGCCGCGGCGGTTTCCTGGATGCCGCATCCCAAGGGAATGATCGAAGTGAAGCTGCGTCGCAAGGCAGGTTTGATGGCGGACGTGAAGCTGCTGGACGGTACAGAGGGCGAACTGGACTAGGAGGGCAAAGTTTACGAGCCGCACGCGCGTAGCAATCATGTTAAGACGGGTTGAGAAGTGGCTTGGAAGTTAGTTACTTGGCTTAGCTACTACTCATCGCAAAATGACGCTTGCTAACCACTCCCTGACGGTCGTGGCTCAGTAAGTTACTCGGTTGAAAGTCACGGTTGATTAGTGAAGACGGGGCATATAGCAGCGCTCTCTTGAGGTCGTGGCTTGGTAAGCCGAAGCCGCTTGAAAGTTAGCGGCATTGAGACGGTGAGGCAACGGCGATCCATTGCCCCCAGCCGACGCCATTATCGTCAGCGACAATGCGGATTTCCGCCACTCGGGGGCTTAACGGAATTCGCCAAAATTTCCAACCCGTTTCACCCGCTTTCAGCGGGATCGTCTCCAGCGGCCGCGAGCCGGCGGCATCCAAGATTTGGATACGCAAGCCATCGATGGAGGGACCATGCAGCGCAGGTAGAACCAGGCAGTGATTGGCCGGCACCGCAATGGACGACGAGGTGATTCGTCCGGTGGTCTGGTCGCCTCCGTCCCAACTCGTCCAGAAGGGCTGACCGTTGGGGCTTTTGTCTGCGACCTGGGGAGGCATGGCATTCTCTCTCCAGCCGGCTCCGGTCCAGGTTACTCCAGTAACCGGAGCAGCGGCCTCCGCACCTGCGATCTGCCGAGCATTGGGCACGGGCCTTGCCGGCTCCATGGGGCATGCTTTCTTTCCATGATCGAGAACGGAGTAAGTCGAGAATGATTTAGAGGCGTAGCCCAAATTGATGAAACCGACCCAGGGAGTCGAGCCTTTCGCCGGCGGTTGAGTCACCACAGCAGGGATACCCGCCGGTATCTCGTCTCCGAAGCCGACAACTCGCCCTATTTGATCAACAAAGACAATGGCAGGGCTACTGGATGGGTGTGCCATGCTGCCCACTACTTCCAAACCGCCGAAGACCGGAAAGACACCCGATATGGTTCCGGATTGTTGTTCATCGCAGCCTGCGAAAAGGGAGCGGGCATTCTTCCCCAACCAGGAAAGCTCCGGCACGCCCGTATATATGGCGACCTGGTTGCGGCGCAGCACGGGAAGCGTGCGTGTTACGAACCCGGGATCGGCATACAGTTTCCCTTCTAACTCGGGGTCTTCGAGATTGTTCTCGGCGCTCAACGATGCAACCTGCTGGTCGGCGATAAAGGAACCATTGCCCGTCAGCCAGGGGCGCAATGCCGAAGTGAGTCCCAGAAAACAAAAGAAGGTTAGGATCCCGATCAGACTAGGCGACAGAAGCTCCCATTTCGAGCGCGCGGAAATCCAGAAAAGCACCAGCAATAGGACCGCCCAATTGACCAGTGGAAGCGAGACGTAGCGGGCGGCCAGCGCGGCCAGAAACTTCGGATCCGATATATTCATTCTGCCGGCAGCGGTGAGTACGGCGGTGAGGAGAATGACAAAGAACGAGCCAAAGAACACGATTCCCGGCGTGGTGACAAGCAGCTTTTTGCGAGCGGCGACCCAGAACAGAAGCAAGAAGCTGATCAGGTTAAAAGCGCCGGAGGCGACTGCGATGAGCGGCTGACCCAGAGCGCCCAGGGGCATGCTTAAGTAGGAACAAACGAATCCAACTGTATAGATCGGGTGGGTGACTAAGTTACTAAGTTGTAAGTTACCGGATGATTGATAGCCAACGAAATAGAGTGATATAGATAGGACCGCTGATGCGCCCAAGGCGAGCAGATGGCGCTTGGGAATGCGCAAGAGAAAGCCCGCCGCGAGTAAGACAGGCCAGAGCAGCATACCGTTTCCGGAAGAGTAGTTGGCGACTATGCCTGAGAGAATTGCTCCAGCGAGATAGGCGGCGCGGTAGGGAGAGCGGGATGCGGAGGCAGCAAGTAGCGCCAGTGAGAGTACGACGGCCAGCTGCGCCATGGTCCATTGCAATAAAAAGGTGTTGCCCAATACAACAGAGCTTCCCTGCCAGCCAATGACGATCGCCGCAAACAGGATTCCAGCGTTCCGAATCGCCGGGGGAATGGCTTTGTCGGAATGGAACGCCCAGGCTAAGACCAGCCAAACGCCAAAGTAGCAGGCAAAACTGACGATTAAGGAAAAAATCTGGTGGCCGTGAAAGAACAGCATATCGGCTGCAAACACGGTTTCGGGAAATACGATTCTGTGCTCGTTGTGCTGCACCCAAAGGACCGAGAAGTCGAAAGCCCTGTATTTTTCCAAGTGGTCGGCCACATTCCAGTAGTCCCAAACGGGCAGTGGATTGTAATCACGAATGATGGAGCGAATAGAAAGGAGCCAATTCAGAATCGCCCATGCACCGAGAACGAGAACCGTTAAAACTCCGCCGGGATTGTGGTTCATCCCCGGCCAGCGTTTGATGCGCGCGGCGACGGCGGTCAGCCATTCTTCCAGAGGTTCGGATGGTGTTTGCATGTTTGGGAATTTGTGCATAGCGTGAGTGCGGATCGCCAGATTTTCGGCACTCGCTCATCGCGGTGGCCTGGTCTGTCAAGTGCTCTCAAAAACTCTTAGACAACGACATTGAGGGAAGGGCCGCCTCTGCAACTACACAGGCCATTAGCACTGCCTCGCCTAAAAGCAGAGCGGCATACAATCTCCTTATGGATTTTAACTCCACCTCTTCGCTCTCTTTGAGGAGCCGCGGGTGGGGCGATCTCGTGTGCCTTTGTCTGTGCTTCCTTTCGTTTGCATTCCTGCTGGCCGGAAAACTTATTCCGCCCGTGCGAAGCGGCTTCCGCCTGACGCCGCTAATGCCTTCGGTTGGTGGGTCTGCCAGTATTTCCGGATCCGGCTTTGCCGCTGATGCTGTCTATCCGGAAACGCTCAAGCCTATCACTCGGGGCGCTATCAAGTTCTACGGATCCTGGATTGGCTCTGATGCTTCCACCGGCTCGGCACATTCCGCCTGGTACGACGTTAAACCTGAAAGCTATATCTACGTTGCCGGTTATCCAAATCATCCGGGGCTCAAGTTACTTCTAGAGACATTTTCCGGATCGCCTCGGTCAACCAGTTCGCTACTCACGCTCAAGTCTGATCCCGGCTTGCATTGGGAACTCCTGAAATTGCCATTCCGCAACATAAGTTCTCCAGCGAAGTTCAGAATTGTTGCTGATGACCAATCCAAAACAAGCGGCGGTTGGATCGGATTTTCGACACCGTTCGTTTCGCCTGTAGCCGAATCGCCACAACTTGTCCGACAGCTTCTGTTCGTGTTGCTGGCCACCTCGGCAGCTATCGTGATGTTAGTTTCGCCGGGGTTACTGCTTCGTGATATTCACTTTCGCCGGTCCGGCAAACTCCTGCCATTTATCTGGATACCAGTCGCCGGCTTTCTCGGATGCGGCCTTTTGGGTCTCGTTTCATGGACTGGGCCATCCTGGGCCTCGGGGAAACTCATATCAACAACCGCTATTTTTGCGCTTTGCGTGTATCTTGCTCACCGGCTGATCAGGAGCTCGATTTATACGTGCACCAGTCAGGCTGAAAGAAGGGCGTTGCTCATTTTTATCGTGCTAACTGCGGTGGCAGTTGCGAAGGCGATCTACTCAGTCGGTCCAGTTGGCGAGCTTTACAGGGATACTGTTTCACGCACACTGCAGGTCGGGGATAGGTCGGATAGCCGCATCTCTTTTCACGTTGTGCAACTCATTGCTCTTCGTGAGCGGCCTTATCATGCACTCGCACAACGTTTTTTTAATCCTTGGAACTTTTCGTCGCGCGGCCCTCTGGCGGGTCTGGCTGCGAGCCCCCTGGTGCTCACCAGTGGCGTGCATGTTCCGACTTCTTTCCCCGATCAGCCATGGATGGTGTTTGATCCGGAGGGCTTCATGGCGTATCGGATCGCCATGATCGTGATGGCAACCAGCTGTCTGTTGATGGTGTTCGGATTAAGTGCAGCTTTGATGCCAGAACAATGGGCCTTGCTGGCCTTTCTGGTGACGATAACATCTCCATTCGTAATACACGAAATCTATTTCACCTGGCCGAAGTTAGAGGCCGCATCTTTTGTCTTATTTGCGGCATATCTTCTTCTAAGACTACAGAGCTTTGGCGGGGGCCTAGCTCTTGGTGTTGGTTACTTATGTCATCCGTCTGCACTGCTATCCGTCCCAGCTCTACTCGGCCTGATCCCGTTTGCCAAATTAAGAGACTTTGAAAACTTGTCAGCGAAACGTAAGCTTCTTACATGGACTTTAAGCTCAATTTTCCTTTTTCTTGGTCTCGCACTATGGATGGCACTGTGGCGCTTAGTCAACCGTCACCACTTCGATCAGGGCGGCTTCCTGAGCTACGTAAGTCAAGCCGATCAGATGATTCCAAATGCCGGAAACTGGGTGAAATCCAGGCTCGATTCGTTACTGAATACGATAGTACCGCTCAACTTGTTTCTATTCCATCGGAATCATCCAGCTGTAAACTCCGTTGATGGTCCTTCTCCTCCCGTTGTAAGCTTTTTCTTTCAAGACTGGACGAGTCTTCCATTCGGCATCGGTCTTGCTTATTTCTTCTGCTTGCTTAGGCTTGGTTATTTAGCGCTGAAAAAAGCGCCTGGTCTAACGCTTCTCCTTTACGTTGTACCTTTGGTAATCTTCACCATCTACTGGGGCGCGGCGAGTACAGGAATGCTGAGAGAGGGCCTACACGCCTGGTTCCTTAGTGTGACGATCGGCTCAATACTCGTCCTGGAAAAATTCGCTGATTCGGATCATCTGTTCTTTCGGCTGGTAAGCTGGGCGCTTTTGTTTCGGATCGTCGAACTCCTTTGCATGCTCCTGCTGCCATCCATCTGGACTGAGCATAGATGGCTTCGGCCGGAATTTAGGCTGAGTGACCTGGTCGCTCTGTTCATCATGTTCGCCGGCACAGCCTGGCTCGTCAGGTTTACTTTTCTGCAGAGTGAGGCACTTCGACTGCGGTACCGAGCAGCCAAGTCCGCGCCGCCTGTTTTGGCCACGTCTAGTTGACCCCCGGCTTAGAGTAACCGATTAGCGCCGTTCCGGAGTTGGGAGACTAATGCCCAAGATGGCACTTTTGCATCTGCTTGGATCGGCTACAATTCCTGAGGGGAAACCAGTTCCTGATGAGCTTTACCGAGAATCTGCTACCCGGCGTTCCGGATGTCGAGTCGCCACTTTTCGAGATGATCTTCCGTGACAAAGCAGTCTCGGCGGAAACTATGGACGTCGCCCGGAGGCTGAGGCGCGACGGCTATGCGGTGATTGATTTTCCAGATCCGGAGTTTGATCGAACCGCGAACAAAATCATCGCGACTTTAGACAACCAGTACGATTGGGCTGGATGGCGGGATGGAACCACACCTAATCTGCGAGTGCAGGACGCCTGGAAGAGCGTACCGGAAGTCAAGCAGTTAGCCTGTAATCCGGCAATGCTCAAACTCCTGTCGGATCTGAACGGGAAGCCTGTATTTCCGTTTCAGACGCTGAATTTTCCAGTGGGCACGCAGCAGCACTTCCATTCAGACAGTGTTCACTTTAGCAGCTATCCCGAGCGCTTCATGGTTGGCGTTTGGGTAGCACTGGAAGATGTCGACTCGGAGAATGGACCACTGGTATATTATCCCGGCTCCCATGCTTTGCCTGTGTTTACAAATGAGCACATTGGCAGAAATCCTGCCTGGGGCGAAGCGAATCCGTATACGCAGTATCCGGCTTACGAGAGGGCGTGGGAGGCGATTGTAGAGTCGCTCGATCTCAAGCCCTTGCAGTTCCACGCAAGGAAGGGGCAAGCACTCATTTGGGCGGCGAATCTGCTACACGGCGGCGCGGCGCAAACCGATCTGAAGCGTACGCGTTACAGCCAAGTGACGCATTATTTTTTCGAGGGGTGCTCTTATTACACGCCGCTGGGGTCGGCTCCGTTCTTAGGCAAAATCCACCTCCGGGAGACGGTCGACATCATGACCGGAAAAGTAGTTCCTAACGTGGTGAATGGTGAGCCTGTAGCTCGCCCAAGCCATTCTTCCGCGGCTGTAGCAGCAGTCGGTTCCAAGATTGCAGCGGTGGTTGCGCCGACCCGGAACGCAAATTCCCCGCTCGAAAAACCTAAGAAGGTTCCGCCGGGTTTTGATGGCGAAGCATACTTACGCGCCAACCCGGACGTTAAGGCGGCCAAGGCCGACCCGAAGAAGCATTGGCTGGAGTTCGGCTATCGAGAAGGCAGACCGTTACGATGATCTGCCCAACGAACTGAGTCATCGTGAATAGGCCCTGGCGAGCGGCCGCCTCGAAAGCGCGCGCGGCTGTGCGCCGCCTGTTATCTTCGGAGTTGCAAAGCGCCTCCTTTCCGGTCGGCAAGCCCATCGTAGGCGGCTTTATTGATTTCGTTACAGTGGATCCGGCCGGGATTATTTCCATTCAAGGCTGGTCCGAAACTTCCTTCGATGCGGGAATCGCTCCCGCTGTGTCGCTGGATGCGACAGCCGTCCCATTCCTGCGCTCGTTTAGAACCCGCCGCCCGGACGTGAGTTCGAGTTCAAATGGACTGATGTCGCACGCCGGTCTTGAGTTGAACTATCTTGTGCCGGAGTCGATGATCGGGCGGCCTTGCAAGACGCTCACTGTAGAGCTAAGCACGGGTGAATCACTCAGTTTCGAGCTCAACGCGACATTCGTTAATCCGGACTACCGATCTTTGTTGCACTCTACCGAAGTACTCCATCGCGACCACATTTATGGGTCGGGGCCTCCCAATGTGACTGTCCACCCCCATGTGGTCGAGCTGGCAACAAAGTTAAAGGGACCGGTGCTCGATTTTGGCTGCGGGCGTGGCGCGCTGCTGGGAGAGTTGCAGAAAGCGGGCGTTGACGCTTATGGTCTTGAACTGGAATCGGAAGTGATTCGGCGGTCGATTCCGGAAGAGCGGCGGGATCGGATTACGCTTTACGACGGGTCTCTGCCGGCACCATTCCCGGATGCGCGTTTTCGCTCGGTGGTGTGCTCGGAAGTTTTGGAGCACATTTCCGACTATCCTGCAGCGATTCGAGATATCGCGCGGCTGGCTTGGGAAAAAGTGCTCTTTACGGTGCCTGACGGGAGCGCCATCCCTTTGGGATTCCGGCATGGCAGTGTTCCGTGGCACCTGATGGAAGCGACGCATGTGAACTTCTTCAATCAGGAGAGTCTGGAGCAGGCGCTTAAACCCTATTTCTCTGCAATCGAGTTTGGACGGATCGGACTTAGTCGATTCAACGACAGCCCCTATTACGTCAGTCTGGCCGCAGTGTGCCGGAAGTAGGTGCGCTTAAGCTGGTCTGGTATGCAGCGGATGCTGGTCATAGGGGCTACCGGCAGGGTGGGGCGGGAGGTCATCTCTGAACTGGTTTCCAGGGAGGTCCGGGTGCGCGCCCTGGCTCGCGACCCAGATAGCGCCAATCTGCCTGCCCCAGTCGAGATAGTTCGCGGGGACCTCACGATTCCAGCTAGTCTCGACCGATCGCTGGACGATGTCGATAGCGTGTTCCTGGTGTGGTGCGCTCCTGCGACGACGGTTGCTCCGGTGATGGCGAGGATAGCGAAGCATGTCCGGCGAGTCGTCTTTCTCTCAGCTCCGCACCGGACTGCACACCCGTTTTTCCAGCAGCCGAACCCGGTTGCGACATTGCACGCGGAAATCGAGCGCCTGATTGAGACTTCCGGTATGCAGTGGGCATTCCTGCGGCCCGGCATGTTTGCGGCGAATGCCCGGCTCTGGTGGACGCCGCAGATCCGCGCAGACAGTGTTGTGCGCTGGCCCTATGCGGAGGCGCTTACTGCACCGATTCATGAGCGTGATATTGCCGCGGTCGCGGCGCTAATGCTTTGCGACGATGGGCAGGGCGGAGAGGATTATGTGCTGACCGGGCCTGAATCGCTGAGCCAGTCGGAACAGGTAGGAATCATCGGCGAAGTGATCGGCCGCCCGCTGCGCTTTGAAGAAATATCGCCGGAGGAAGCGCGTCGTGAATTGTTGCCGATGATGCCTCTGCCAGTCATAAATATGCTGCTGAACGCGTGGGCTGCCGCCATTGACCAGCCTGCCTTGGTTACGTCAGCGGTGGCGGAGATCACGGGTAGACCGGCGCGGACTTTCAGAGAGTGGGTCATCGATCACGCTGGCGAGTTTCGGGGGTGACGTGGCTGATTTAGAAGTCAGCTAAGTCGGACCAGATCGGCTGGCAGTCAATCACGAACCCTGAAAGTACGGTGGATGCGATTTGCTCGGCCGCAGGTACTTCGATCATGTCAGCGGATGGCAGAAAAATGTAAGCGGTTCTGGTTTTGGGATGGAGGAGAACGGCTTCGCTGACGCCGGCTTCAATCCATTTGCGGCATTTTTCCTGCTGTTGTCGCAAGCTGTCGGAAGGCGAAGTTACTTCGATCAAGAAGGTCGGGACGTGGCTAGTTTTCGTGATGGTGCGTGTGTTTTTGCCTTCTCTTTTTAACGTCTCCTTCGGGACCCAGGCGGCATCTGGGGAACGTTTGGCGCCGCTGGGAAGATTGAAGTTGGCGGTGGCGTCAAAAGCGCGTCCTGTATTATCTTTCCTCGCCCAATCGCGCAATTGAGCAAACGCTTCGCCGCTGCGATAACTGCTGTCTTCGCTGTTCCCGGGTGTCACGATGATGTTTCCCTGTTCGTCCATTTCGAGTTTGGCGCAGTCGAAGAGCTTGCAGGCGCGTTCGAAGCGGGCATCGCGGTCCAGATCTTCAATGCCAGGCGTGATGATGAGGGACTGACCGGGCGAATCCAACAGGTCAAGAACGTGGAGGTCAACAACGTCGAGGTCAAGGACATCGAGCATGAGTTCAGTGTAACGTCAATCTGAACCGTTTCGCGCCTGGATTACCGCGACGCCGCTGGCGGGAATGGAGAATTTTGTAAAGGTCGTCGAGTCGCGCGACGTGGTACGTAAAGGTTCTCCGGTGAGGGCGTTCGAAATTCGACGGACGCCGCGGAAGGCGAGGGTAACATCTTCGTCGGGACCCCAGTTGGAGAGGATGGCAAAGGCTCCGGATGGGTGGCTCAAACCGCGGAAAGAAATGTTCGGCGAGCCTTGCGTTAGCCGCACGGGGAGGATCGATAGTGTGTCAAGGGCGGGCGCAATGATCCATTGCTGGATTTGGGGATGGCTGCGTTTGTAGTGGGCGAGCGTGAGGGCGGATTGGAAATAAATCACCTGCCCTTTGCCAAAGCGGTGTTTGGTAGCGAAGGGCTTACCGGCGCGGTCGGAGATAAACGGTTCCGCGCCTTGCAACTCGAGCGGCAACTTCCAAAGTTCGCCGGCGAGTTCGTTGGCATTTGTGACGGAATACGGCTCGTCGACTTTGACTGGATAGATATCGTGAGCCTCGACGCCGAAGACATCGGAGAGATTGCCGGGAATGGAGGGGCGAATGCGGCCCATGTTGTTTTTCCAGGCGGTCAGACCGTCGGCCCACAGGGTGCCGCCTTGTTCGATGTAGTGGCGGAGTGCAGCGACTCCTTCGTCGTCGAGGGCGTAGGAGTACGGAATGTAGAGGACTTGGAACTTAGTGAGCGCTCCTTGTTTTAAGAGATCGAGGTCGACGAATTGTACGGGGATGTGAGCGCGGCGGAGAGCGCGATAACAGCCTTGTATGGATTGTTCCCATTCATCGCCACGATGCTGGAAGCGTGCGCCTTCGAGGTGATTGAGAATGGCGGTTTGGCGATTGTAGAGAATGGCGACGTTGGCGGGCTGAGGGCGCGCTGCGGCTAATGCGGGAAGGCGTTTGAGCGCCTGAGCGACAGCTTTGACGGCGGGAACGCGAATGGATGGTTTGGCGTCGAGACTGACCAAGCCCCATTCCCCGCCCTCCTGTCCGCCTTCGCGCGGCTGCCACAGCCAGAAGATGACGCCGCAACTGCCTGCGCCGAAGGAATCCCACAGCCAGCGGGTGATGTCGTCCGGCGTTGGGTTTAACGGGAAGCCACCGGTGAAAATAGTCGGGCCGCTTTGCAGTTCAGTGACCCACCAGGGTTTTGAGCCGCTCGCGCTGCCGATCAAATCAAGCCGATAGGCAAACAGTTCGCCGTATTCGTTAGGGGAAGCGGATGGCGGGAACACCCAGGCCGGGTGGATGGATGCGCCGAGAATCTCGACGATTTTTTGCTCCTTCCAGACGTCCTGCCCGGATGGGCCGCCGAGTGGCTGCGTCACGTTGAGGTGAGTGGGGTGATTCGTGTCATGCAGCTCGATCTGGCTCTTGATCCAGAGGAGCTGGTTAACGAGATTATCAACGTTGAATTCGCGCCAGTCGATTATTGGAGGGTAGTCGAGCCAGCCATAGTTGCCTCCGGTAAGCTGATCAGGGGTGAGCGTTACTTCGGAAAAGCTTTTCACCTGGCGGAACCAGGATTGATTGAGCGCGGCGACGGTGCGGTATTTCTTTTCGAGCCAGGCTCCGAAGGCCCGAAAGGTGGCAGGCTCGGTATCGTATTTGCTGGGCTCGTTCATCAGCAGCCAGACGCCTTGCGCGGCGTGACGCTTGTAACGAGTGACTACCTTTTCGAGGTAGAGCGAAGCGCGCTTTCGGATGGCGGGGTCGTTGAGGTTGGTGCGATTGTGATAGAAGGGCGTTTGATGGGCCCAGCCGGGAGGATCTTCGGCACACAGCGTGGCTACGATTTTGATCTCGTTGGCCGCAGCGGCGTGGTAGATCCAGTCGTAGCGTTCGAAGTTCCAGACGCCGGGCGTGTGCTCGATATCGTCCCAAATGATGAAGATGCGGACCAAAGTGAGGCCGGTATCGCGCATGAGGCGAAAATGGCGTTCGATGCCCGCCTTAGTTTCTGACCGGTTCAGAAAGAATTCGGTGCCGATGCGGAGGGTTGCAGTGAGCGGATTTGGGTCTGCCTGGGCGGCTTCTGTTTGGCTGAAAGCGGCGACGCTTGCGCCCACGGCCAGGGAGCGGAGGATTGTTCTTCGCGTAGACTTCATCGGTTGAGAGAAGCGATCCCGGCATCGCTGTTGCCAGCGTTCGCCCAAGTTGAGGAAGTCGGCCTGGGAGGCCGACGCAGGCCGAGGACCTGCCCCACAAAGCTCTTTGGATCCGTCACATGATAACTGGGTGTTTTCAAGACAACGCACCAGTCTATACTTACGCATACCGATGAACCAGTTACTGCGGACGAAGGACATCGACGAGCTGGTCGGCGAGGCGGAGACGGAAGGCAAGCGACTGAAGAGGTCGCTGGGGCCGTGGAGCCTGGTAGCGTTTGGGATCGGCGCGGTGATTGGCGGCGGAATTTTCACGGTAACGGGGACGGCAGCAGCGGGGCAGCGTATGGCCATCCCATCGGTTTTGAATGCGCCGGTAGTGGATCTGATTTTGCACGGCAGCGCGGCTGCTTCGACTTTGGGGCGACCCGGAGCAGGGCCGGGATTGACGCTCTCCTTTATATTGGTGGCGCTGACGTGCGGGTTTGCGGCTCTGTGTTATGCAGAGCTGGCGTCGATGATTCCAATAGCGGGGAGCGCTTATACGTATGCGTACACCACGCTCGGTGAAATCTTTGCGTGGATCATCGGATGGGACTTGATTCTGGAATATGCGGTGTCGAATATGTCGGTGGCGGTGGGCTTTTCGGCGTATTTCAATGTGATGTGCGATTACCTGTTCGGGCGGCATTTGCCGAAGTATTTGTCGGAGCCGGCAATTGTGGATGGGCATTTGACGGGCAGCTTTTTCAATGTGCCGGCGCTGCTGATTGTGATGGCGTTGAGCTGGCTGCTGGTGCGAGGCGTAAAGGAGAGCGCGGGCGCCAATAACGTGATCGTGGCGATTAAGATTGCGGCGGTGCTGCTGTTTGTGTTCGGCGCGGCACATGCGGTACAGGCGTCGAATCTGCATCCTTTTCTGCCGAATGGTTTTGGCGGAGTGATGAGCGGCGCGGCGATTGTATTCTTCACGTTTATTGGATTCGATTCTGTTTCGACAGCGGCAGAGGAGTGCAAGAGTCCGCAGAAAAACATGCCGATCGGGATCATCGGGACCTTGATTGTGTGCGGGCTGCTGTACACGTCGGTGGCGCTGGTGCTGACGGGGATTGTCAATTGGAAGACCTTGAATAATGCGTCGCCGGTGGCGAATGCGCTGCAGGCGATCGGGATGAACAAGCTGCGGTTTACGGTGACGGTGGGCGCACTGCTGGGTATGCTGTCGTCGCTGCTGGTGTATCAATACGGGCAGGCGCGGATCTGGTTTGCGATGTCACGCGATCGTTTGCTGCCGCCTTTGTTCTCGCGCGTGCACCGGCGATTTCAGACGCCGTACGTGAGCACGTGGCTGGCGGGTCTGGCGGTGGGGATTCCGGCAGGGATCTGGGATATCGGAACGTTTGCCGATCTGTCGAATATCGGGACACTGTTTGCGTTTATCATCGTTTCCTTTGGGGTGGTGATTTTGCGACGGAAGCAGCCGGAGCGGCCGCGATCGTTTCGCGTGCCCTTCAGTCCGGTGACGCCGGCGATCTCAGTGGTGTGCTGCTTTGGGTTGATGCTAGGGCTGCCGCTCGAGACGTGGGTGAGGTTCGTGGTGTGGCTGCTGATCGGTCTCTTGATCTATGGCCTTTACAGCAGAAAGCGCAGTCCACTGTTTGTAGAAAAGGCGGAGCGGGTCGAAAGACGGTAAGGTTTTACTATGGCCAGCATATCGACACGAGGAACGGCAGGCGAAACGGTGCGGCGAGGTGCGAGGAAATCGTTCGCGCGGCAATTGCGCGATGTGCACCTGTACCTGGGAACGTTTTTTGCGCCGGCTATTCTCTTTTTCGCATTTACCGGCGCGCTGCAGACGTTTAGTTTGCATGAGAGCCATCCGGGGGACACGTATCAGGCGCCGGTCTGGATCCAAAGGCTGGCACGGATACATAAGGATCAGACCAGGATATTGCCGCCGGAACGGAAACCGGAACCAGAAGCTGCTGCGAAGCCCCGCCCTGCGACGCCCCCTGAGCCGGAAGATAAAGGGAATCGGACGGCTATTCTAATGACGAAATGGTTTGTGGTGCTGATGGCGGTGGGCTTGATTTCGACTACGCTGCTCGGATTGTATATGGCGTTTAAGTTTAGTCCGGGACGCCGGCTGACGTGGGTTCTTTTGATTCTAGGGACGATTCTGCCTTTGGCACTAGTTCTGATATAGCGCCCAGATTTTCTTCCGGTATAACTTTTGTGCGGCGGCGGCGCGCTCCGACCCAGCCGCCTACAAACGCTCCGCAAAATCCGGCCAGCTGTTGGACTACCGGACCAACATTTGCCTTGTCCACACCGATTGATACGGCGCAAAATCCGGCCAGGCTGAGGCCTGCGACTTTCAGGATTTTCGAGTTCTTCAACGGAGAGACCATTGCTCCGATTGTAATCAGTAGTGTGTTAACGGCCCTAGTCTTAGCAGTTTGTTTTTAGCGATCGAGCCACACGCTGGCACCGCCCGGGGGGACGTCGCGGTCACCGACCAAGACCTGCACTTTTGGGGGCGCGGGAATGCGCTGAGGGCGGCTGGAGAAGTTGGTGGCAACCCAGAAGCCATCGCGCCAGTCGACGACGAAGTTGGGTTCGAGGCTGGCGGGCGCGGTGCCGGCGGCTTGATAAATATCATGCAGCAACGTGCGCTCGAGTTCGCCGTCTAAGGTGTCGACTCCGATGTAGGTGACAGTGCCCTTACCTAGTTTGCGGATGGTAACGGCGGCTCGCCCGGCATAAAACTGGTCGCCGTAGGTGGCCAGAGTTTCGGTGCCGTTATCAGGCTGCAGGATTTCGCCCCAGGAACCCCAGGCATAGCTGCGGCCGCCTTCGAGAACCTGGCCGTTGATGCCCACGGGCAGGACATCATAGAAGGGAATCTTAGCGCCGATTAAGGGGAGGATGGGCGCGGCCCAAGGGCCTTCCCAAAGGTGGCCGCGCATGTCCTTTTCGCCGGTGCGGCAGGTGAGAATGAGATGGCCGCCGTTGGTGACGTAAGTTTTGAAGCGCGCGATTATTTCGTCGTCGACGAGTTGGTAGGCGGGGGCGACGACGAACGGGTAGTGACTGAAATCGCGCTCGGGCGTAAGAACATCGACGGGCGCCATAAGGCTTTTCAGCGCGCGATAGTAGCGCATCCAATGAGCCACAGTATCCCAGCGTGACGTTTGCGGGTGATTCGAAATGTCCCAGCGATTGTCGTAGTGGATCAAGAAGGCAGTGCGGCGCGCGGCGTACTGCTGCGGCTCGCGGGCATTGGGGTCGTAGTGTTTGCGGAGCTCGACGACTTCGCGGGCGGCTTGCGCGTATTCGCGGCCGCCGGGCGAAGGAGTGACGCCGTCGGTTTCGGCGAGTCCTTTGTGGTAAAGTTCCGAGCCAAATAACGGCTGGCGATAGCGATATGTACAGACGAGGCGTGCGCCTGCACCGAAGGCGCGCAGAATCCACATGTGAATGGCGCCGGGCAACGGCCAGGGATTGACTTCGCCCCAGTTGACCTGCCCGGGCTGCAACTCCATGGGTCCGGACAATCCGTTGAACGAGCGCATGAAATCGTGCATGAAGGACATCTGTTCCGCGCTGCCCAGGCGGAAGCCCAGTGGACCTTCATTCAACTCGCCGTGGACCGGATAGTGAGTCCAGCTGAAGACATCGAGCGCCTTTGCAGAAAGGGACGGATCGACATCTTCGTGCATGGTCATGAAGTTGGTGGTGACCCACTGGTTTTGCGAGTATTTGCGAATGATGCCGGCCTGGAGCGCGATGTAATTGGCGGCCTCATGGGCGAACCAGCGCTCGAAATCGAGTTGCGCGTGGGGACTGGGGTCAGCGACCAGCGTGTCCTTGTTGGGGAGGTTGATCTGCTCGAAGTTCTGGTACATCTCCGACCAGAAGGCGCCTCCCCAATCGGTGTTGAGGCGAGCGATGGTGCCGTATTTTTCGCGCAGCCATTCGTGAAAGCGCGCGGTGGCGGCACGTGAGTAAGAAAAGCGGCGGCCGTAGTGGCTGAGTTCGTTATCGATCTGCCAGCCCCAGATGCGTTTGTCGGCACCGAACTTTTTGACGAGCTCGGTATCGATTTTTGTGACGTAATCGCGGTAGACGGGAGAGCTCCAGTCGGCTTGCTCACGGCTGCCGTGTTCCATGGTGCGGCCTTGTGCGTCGACCATCAAGATTTCCGGGTGCGAACGCGACAGCCAGACCGGAGGCGTGGCGCTCGGCGTGCACAGGATCACTTTGAGACCGTTGGCGGAGGCGAGGGAAACGGCTTTCTCGAGCCAATCGAATTTATACTGGCCTTCGACGGGCTCCATGAAGTACCAGGCAAACTCGCCCATATGGACGTATTCCATGCCGAGCTTTTTGATATTGGCCATGTCGCGGGCCCACTGGCTCTCGGGCCACGCTTCGGGGTAGTAGTAGACGCCCACTGTGAGCATGTCTTTCTTGGGGAACCACTGCGGGTTCTGAGCGGGCATCAGCGGTACCAACGATAATGCGAAGAGCAGAACAACAGACGAGATAGAGCGCCGGCTAGGCATGTACCTCGCTATTTAATCATTCATTGCGGAGACTATGACAGAAGATCGAGGACTCACGGTGTGGTTTACCGGTTTGAGTTCGGCTGGGAAGACTACGCTGGCACGGTCGGTTTGTGCGGCCTTGCAGGCGCGTGGGGTGCGTGTGGAGATGCTCGATGGAGACGAAATTCGCCGCACGTTGTGCCATGAACTCGGTTTCAGCAAAGAGGATCGCGATGAAAATATACGTCGCATCGCATACGTGGCTGGATTGCTCACGCGGCAGGGAGTGATCGTGCTGGTTTCGGCGATCTCACCGTATAGAGAAGCGCGCGAAGGTGCGCGGAGACATATCGGACGGTTCGTTGAAGTTTATGTGAACGCACCCCTTGCTACCTGTGAGGCCCGCGATGTAAAGGGTCTGTATAAGAAAGCCCGCTCTGGACAGCTGGAACACATGACGGGGGTCGACGATCCGTATGAAGCGCCAGAAACTCCCGAGATTGAAAGCTGCACAGATCGCGAGTCGTTAGCTGAATCGACGCAAAAGGTCTTGGCCGGACTTCAAAGCTGGCTGGCGTAAGTCGAATTGCGGGCGGCGGCTCGAATGCCCCAAAGCATGGCGTGCAAGGTGGCTTCATCTTCGGTGTGGACCAGGCCGAAGAGCGACGAAGGGCGCGGAATGCCGAATTGAGTCAGGCTCAAGGTAGCATCGGCGTCGACTTGGAGTCGATCGTTCTTGAGAGTGCCGAATCCGAGATTCGCTTTCAAGGGATGATCGGCTCCGCGGAAATGGAGTGTACCTTCGACAATAAACCCGCGGAGGGCTTTGGCGGTGAACTGTTGCGATTGGACGCGCAACGAGGGGTGCTGCTGCGCCGCGAGGCAATCGGTTAGAGCGAGGCGAGTCAAGCGGGCTCGCTGTCCGGCTTTTTGGGACGAGTCGCGACAGACGAGGCTGGCGGCTTCGATATTGAGTTCGAGAGTGGCATCGAGGGGCTGGGCAGGGTCAAGAATCAAGGTGCCATGATACTGTTCGAAGACGAACAGGTGCTTTCGTTTGACGAGGCCGCGCTCCTTGATTTCGACGGCGAGCGTGGAGTCGGGTGAAGGTGATATGGTGAAAACCGTGTGGCGCTGCGCGGACATAAGGAATCCCAAAACCCATAAGGACGAGCGTTCTGTCGGAAAGGTTCAACCAAACTGAAATGCCTGGCTGGAGTTCACTCGATCTCGGCGATTTGCTGCTGGGGGTGGCGGTGCTTTTTACTTCGCTGATCGTGCTGTTCGAGTGTTTGGAGAGGCGGCGGGAAAGTAGGCACGAACGGATTGTACTGGCGGCTATTGAGGCGGAGTACCGGGACTATCAGCGGATGGGCTTGTTTTAGACGCTACTTGTCGTGAAATTGCAACAGCAAACCACTCCCTGACGGTCGTGGCTCTGTAAGCTGTTGAGCCTCGGAACGGCCCGCGAGATGACTCGGGGGACGCCCCACGCCTTTGCAAGCGAATTGTGCGCGATCAGGTCCCAAACGTTTATCCCGGTCAGTCGAATACCACAAGAGGAGTGATTCCTTATTCCAGCAGCCGGTTGGCGACTTAGCCATGAGCTGGAACTTTTGTGGACAAGTGGTGTCAAAGACAGCAATGATTCGCCCTCTTTGCGTCTGCCTACTGAATCCCGCATAATATAGCGGAATCAAACGAATAAAGAAGCCTGCTTCCAGAAGGCTGTGATCAGCCTCGGTCGGCGACGCATGCGCTTTAGAGAGCGGCGGGCTCCTTCACTCAGGTCCCAGAGGTTTTTAGCACAGACATTCGGCAGGTCATGGTGCTTGCAATGTGCCCAGATGTACTCGACTGGATTCAGTTCCGGGGCGTAGGGCGGTAAGTACTCGATTTCCAAACGGCCGTGCTGATCGCGGATAAACTGCTGCGTGACGTTACTACGGTGAGCCGGAAGCCGGTCCCAAATCAGCAGAATGTCGCCTTCGATATAGCGCAGCAAGTGTTTCAGAAACTCGATGATCTGGGCGGACTTGATGGCTTCTTCGAAGATCTGAAAGTAGAAGTTCCAGACGGTGACACCGGCGATGACGGACAGCGTCTTCCAGTTGAAATGAAACTGCAGGACGGGTGTTTGCCCGCGAGGCGCCCAGGTGCGCCGCCGAGGAGGCCGCTGGCTCAGACCGCTTTCGTCGATGAAGACGATCGTCCGGCCCTCGTTCTGGGCTTTTTTTTAATCTCTGGCCACCGCTTGTTCTTCCATTCGTCAATGAGACTTTCGTTGCGCTCCAAGGCGCGGCCCACGGGCTGTTGCACACTCCAATTCAACTGCCGTAGAATACGCCAAACGTGTCCTGGGTGGTAATTCACCTCGAAGTTCTTTTCGATCAAGTGGGCCACTCGTGGACACGTCCACAAGGGCGTTTCATAACCCAGGCGCTCGGGACCTTGTAGCAACAACTCCGTCAAACGGGCCTTGTCGGCTTCACTTAAACAAGGCAATCGTCCCGCTCGGCCCGCCTGTCGCAAAACTCCCTCGCCCGCTTCCTGATATTCCTTCCGCCATCTACTGACGGTCTGGTTGCTCACCTTCAGCCGACGGCCAATCTCGCTGTTGTTCAAGTTCTTGTCGAAGAGCTTCACCGCTTGAAAACGGCGCTTCTCAAGAGCCACAAAATCGCGTCTCACACCGCGCGGATTGCCCATGCACGATTGGACGCTCGCGCCCTCAATTAGTTCCGCTATATTATGCGAGACTCAGTAATAGGGGCCTGGATAGGAGCTGCAGGTATGGCACAAACACCCCGACCACCGAATGTTGAGGCGCAAAAGAGTGCTATGAAAAAACTTGGATTTCTTGCTGGGGACTGGTCTGGTGAGTCAACTGTTCTACAGGATACCGGCCAATTCGCAGAGCTGGCGCAAACCGAATCGGCACACTTCAAAGTGGACGGACTTGTGCTGGTAATCGAGGGTGTTGGTCGAAACAAGGTCGACGGCAAACCCACTCTTCAGGCCCTCGGATTGATTTCCTTCGACGACGAAACGGGGGCATATAAGATGCGTGCCTTCAACAATGGACGGTGGCTTGAAACTGAGGTCAAAGTGGCCGAGAGTGGAAACTCGATCTCTTGGGGGTTTGTACTCGGCGAATTCAAGACGAGTACCATACTGCGCATTAATGAAAGCGCTGAATGGACCGAGCATGGGGAATTAACCATCGGGGACCGCCCACCGCAGAAGATGATGGACTTGAAAGTTCGGCGCCTTTCCCGCTAGCGTCAGAAGAATTCGCATGCCACACGACATCCGTTTCGCTCTCCGGATGTTCGCTAAGAACTGGAGCTCTAGCGCAATCGCCGTGGGCATTTTGGCCATAGCCATTGGGGCAAACACAGCAATCTTCAGTGTAATGAATGTAGCGCTCCTCAAGCTTTTACCAGTTCGTAATCCACACGAACTGGTGATGCTCACAGATCCCAATGCATCGATGGTCCTGGGCGGCATGCTTCCCGGAGAGCGGAGTTTACTGGGCTATGAGGAATTCACACGGCTACGGAAGCGCTCAAGGAGCTTGTCTGGCCTATGTGCATCTCAACTGGCTCTCGAGCGCTGGCCCGTTCGAATTAAAGGGGGTTCCCAAGAACAGGCGCGCGGACGCCTCGTCAGTGAAAATTATTTTGCGGTGTTCGGGGTGAAACCCGCCATGGGGCGTCTGTTCCTGCTGAGCGATGGAGGCGTGGCGGGACAGGACCCTTACGCGGTGATCAGCTATGACTACTGGCGTCGGAGATTCGGCAAAAATCCGTCGGTACTCGGGACAAAGATCCGCATTCGTAAGGCAACGCTCGTCATCATCGGCGTAGCGGCGCCTGGATTCCGCGGCGAAACTGTCGGTCAAGATCCCGATCTATGGCTTCCGTTGCGCATGCAGCCGTTCGTAACGCCAGGTTGGGACGGACTGCACGATTTCATGGACCGCTCGCAAGACAAGCTGATGTGGCTCCACGTTTTTGGTCTACGAAAACCAGGGATGACACTGGCTGAGGTCCAGGCGGAAATGAATGTCCTGTTCCGGCAAATGCTCGAAACCGACTACTCGACTTCGATGACGCCGTCAGCCCGGAAAGCTGCGCTCAGTCAGAACGTGCGCGTCCGAGCCGCGCGATCGGGAGCGTTTCACGGGCGAGAGGAATTTTCTCAGCAGTGGACCATTCTACTGGCTCTGGCCGCCCTGGTTCTGTTGATGGCATGCGCCAATATCGCAAACCTGTTGCTGGCTCGCGCGGCAACTCGTACGCGTGAAGTGGCGATTCGACTGTCGATGGGGGCCAGTAAAGTACGTATGGTCCGCCAGTTTCTGGTCGAGAGTCTTCTTTTAGCCGCACTGGGCGGGGTCGCTGGGATCCTCGTGGCGGCGATCGCTTGCCGGGTCTTACCAGTTGTGCTGTCACATGGGGACGGCGAATTCGATCTGGCACCGGAGATAGATCCGCGTGTCCTCGCATTTACGGCAGGCACTGTGCTTCTGGTTGGAATTCTCTTTGGACTCGCTCCCGCGCTGCGGACGACAACTGGCGCGATACACGAAAGCTTGAAAGAGAGTGGCCGCGCCCTAAGCGGCTCACGGCAACGTTCCAGATTTGCTAACGGGCTGGTCGTTACACAGGTTGCACTTTCGTTCCTGCTGGTCTTGGGTGCAGGCCTTTTTTTGCGAACGATCCGTAACCTGCAGAGTGTTTCGCTGGGCTATCCGCGAGAGAATCTGTTGCTTATCGATCTGGATAATTCCGGCGTTGGACAGCAGCCTGTCAATCTTGACCATGACCTAACAGCTCGAGTCCGTACGATTCCAGAGGTTCGCAGCGTAAGCTACTCCGACCGGCCCTTGCTCAACGGATTCGATGGCTCCTTCGGAATAATGGTGGAAGGGTTTACGCCAACAAGCGAGAAAGACCGGGGATCGACGGGAGGCTTTGTCGGGCCAGGATACTTCTCGACTATCGGCATTCCGATACTGAGGGGGCGCGCAATAGGACCGCACGATGGGGCGACCGCACCGCGTGTCTGTGTGATCAATGAAGCGTTCGCAAAACATTTCTTTTCCGGTCGCAATCCAATCGGCAAACACATGACAATCAGTTCCGTTCCTACTGAGATTGTCGGTATTGCGACGGATACGCGCGGCAATTCATTGCGGGGCGGGATAGAGCCAAAGTTCTACGCCGCTGCCGACCAGAATGGCGGTGCGTTCTCGTTCGAGATTCGCACGAGTGGCGCCGATCCCAACCGCCTGGTGAGTATGGTGCGGAGAAGCATTCTAGGAGCTGATGAAGGCCTTTTTATTTCGGACGTGCAGACGTTAGGGCAGAAGATCGATTTGCAAGACGCACAGCCGAAACTGATCGCAGATATCAGCACAATATTCGGTGTAATCGCGCTTTTTCTGGCAGCGATCGGTATCTACGCGGTGCTCTCTTATAATGTCGCCCGGCGTCGCAACGAGTTCGGCATTCGCATGGCCCTGGGCGCAGAACCGGGTCGAATCACTGGCATGATTCTCGGGCAAACTGGACTGGTGATCGTTGCCGGCCTGATTGCCGGCGTAATCGCCGCGGCAATTGCCTCTCGTGTGCTTGCCGCACAACTGTATGGCGTAAACGAGACTGGACCCCGCTGGTCTCTCGCTCGTTATGAGCATGTTGATAGCGCTACGCAATTGTATGGGATCGGTGCGATGGATCTGGCGACGATCTCGTTGACGATCTGCATTCTGGTCGCAAGCGCTTTAATCGCAGCCTACATCCCTGCTGCTCGAGCCGCTCGAGTGGACCCGGCATCTGCGCTACGCCAGGAATAAATTCCGGAATTTGAGGTCGCATTTGAAGCGCTCTCTCAAACTGTCAAGTCGATGGGGATCGCGGCTAATTCGTCAGCGGCCCGACAGACTTGTCGCGAACTACGCGCCGTAAGCTCTGAGAAAAGTATCAACGGCGGTATTTGCCAGGGATCTTCTTTGCGTGGCTGTTAGCGACCGTTCCACATTGAGGACGGCCCGCGGCATTCTCACTACTTCTGCTGGTGGCGGGAGGCATCGGCTTCACGACGTTGAAGACGCAATTCTTTCCTAAGGACCTGCAGTACTTCTCATACCTGGATGTCTGGCTCCCCGAAGACTCTCCCTTGAGCGCGACGGAACAAACTGCAAAACAGGTGGAAGCGATCGTAGAGCGAGTGGCCGGCGAATACGGCAAGAACCACGCGAAGAACGGCCACCCGAAAGAAGTCCTGCTGTCGATGACGACCTTCCTCGGCGGGGGCGGCCCGCGGTTTGGAGCAGCGCTACGCCGGAAGATAAGCAGACCAACTATGCGCAGATCGTGTTGCGGACCGGCGATAAGCATGATACGAGCCATCTTTTGGAACTCCTGCAGCCGGAGTTCGATAAGCAGATTGCGGGAGCGATTGTCGATACGCGGACGCTCGAAACGGGCAAGCCAGTTGGACTACCTGTGCAGGTGCGCGTGTCGGGAGAAGACCTTCCGAGATTGCGTGCGGCGGCCGAAAAGCTGAAACAGATCTTCCGGGAGATTCCGCTGGCCGCGAGAGTCCGTGACGACTGGGGAGAACCGAGTTTGAAGACCTCTGTCGACGTGGACGTCGATCGGGCCAACCTGGCCAAGATCACGAATGCGGATGTTTCCGACGCCATTACGGGCGCGCTCACCGGAGCACAGGCCGGCGTACTCAGGCAAGGCGACAAACAGATCCCGATTCTAGCCCGCTTGCGAATGGAGGAGCGGGCGCAGCTATCGGACCTCCATAGCTTGTACGTCTTTTTGAGCCAGGACACCACCAGTGTTCCACTCCAGCAGATCGCCACCATCAGGCTCAGGCCGGAGATACCGAAGATCAGAAGATTCGATCAATACCGCACCATTACGGTGCAATGCTGGCCACGCGGTGAACATCTGGCATCGGAAGTGATCGGTGCCGCGATGCCGAAGCTCAAGCAGTTTCAAGAACAGCTTCCAACAGGTTTTATTTTTCGTTTCGCTGGGGAATAGAAAGAACAGACCAGCGGTTTTAGCGATCTCGTGGTCGTGCTTGTCATTTGTATCCTCGCTATTTACCTCGCGCTGCTGGCGCAGTTCAAGCATGCGGTGAAGCCTTTGATTGTGTTTGCCGCGATCCCTTATGGCGTGGTGGGCGCGGTGCTGGCGCTGGCGCTTGTTGGCCAGCCCTTTGGCTTTATGGCGTTGCTCGGCGTAATCAGTCTGATTGGAGTGATCGTCAGTCACATCATCGTGCTGTTCGAATTTATTGAAGAGCGGCGGGAAGAGGGCGAGAGCCTAGAACTGGCGCTAATCGATGCGGGAATTTTGCGTTTGCGGCCGGTTTTAATTACGGTGGCGGCTACGGTGATCGCACTCTTCCCTTTGGCGGCGCACGGAGGTCCTTTGTGGGAGCCGCTTTGTTACGCACAGATCGGTGGTCTCACGATCGCTACTTTCGTGACTCTCGGATTGGTTCCAATTCTCTATTCGATCGTGGTGCTCGATTTGAAGTGGATCAGGTGGGAGAGCGGAACGAAGCCCGCTGACAAAGAACCGGTCAGTGAGCAGAGGGCGCCGCAAGCTTCTCCACTGGCGACTTGATGGCAGGAACGAATGAATGCATCCCGGGAGCCAGCAAGCTCGCGTTGTTTGATCCTCAACACAAGCAGCTTAGTCAAAAAGATAGGTGACCTGGATGAGCGAAGACCGATAGATCGGTTTGCCCGGGCGCTCGGAGGTAATGAACTCATCGGCCCGCGCCAAGTGTGCGGCAGCGAGATGGAGGGCGTCCATGGCCGCAAGACCGCACTTTGCAGCCTCCACTTGAGCAACACCCTCGATGCGATTCACATCTCGGATCCACTCGGCTGCGCTGAAGTACGCATCGTAGAAAGCTTTCTCAAGTCGTCGTTTGTTGTAGACCGTTTTAGGAACGAGCTCAAGTTGAACAAAGGGACTAGTTAGGAAAATTATGTTTGCATTTTCTAGAGCCTGCAGTGCTCGTTCTTGATCCCGTCCGGTCGAGCGGGCTGCAGCTAGTAAGACACCGCTATCCAGAAAGGTCCGCACCATCGGACGTCAGCGAATACCGCCTCTTCTCCGGAGCAACTCCCGTTCGAGTTCGCGGCGGGTAAGCGGTTTCTCGCCTGATGCAGCTATCCGTTCGCTAATCCGACGGAGTTTCCGTCCGAGCAAAGAAACAGCTGGCATTTCGCCGCTTTTCCTAGTAGTAGTGATCTCCGCAGTCCTTGCCATAACAAACACCATGTTAAATGAAAATCAGATTCACTGCTGTTGCTGTTGTTGTTGGGCGTGGAGCAGTTCGGCTTCCTGATCTTTGGCGAGGAACTGGGACCATTCCTGGTCAGCGGCGAACTCCTGGTCGGCGGGTAGAACAGCTTCCGAAGGAGTCACGCGGACACGAACTTGTAACTCGGTTTGGGCTCGGCCCTTCATGGTGCCTTGCGTGGGCGGCACGTCGGCATAATCGCGGCCGATGGCGGTGCGGATATGGCGTTCGCCGGCGATGAGGCGGTTGGTGGGGTCGAAACCAACCCAGCCGAGGCGCGGCAGGAACGCTTCCACCCAGGCGTGGGTCGCGCCGTCGGCTGAACGATCGGAGTGCTGAGCATCGTGATGCAAATAGCCGCTGACATAGCGGCAGGGTATGCGGAGATTGCGCAGGAGCGCCGTCATGATGTGAGCGAAGTCCTGACAAACACCTTTACGCGAAACCAGAGCCTCTTCGATTGGCGAATCGACCGAGGTACTTTGCTTGACATAAGAAAATTTGTCGTACAGCTGCTCATTCAATCGGAGAAGCATTTGCAAGGGATCTTCACTGTCGCGTCTTGCTACTCCCAGTTCGTCAGCGAGTTGCTCGAGCTCAGGGGAACTGCGCGCGAAGTAACTGGGCATTAACATGTCCCAGTAATCATCGCTCTCGACCAGCGCATCGAGGTCGCTCCAGGCATGGGGACCCAACGAGTCGGGCAGATCATCGGGCGGATCGACCTCGACGAGCGAATCGGCAATGATGGTGAGGTGCTGGTGCTGCTCGGGGATGTCGAAGTGATGCACCATGTTGCCGAGATGGTCGGAATAGGAGAAAATGCGAGCGCGCGGGCTGATGGAGAGCTGGAAAGTAAAGCAGCGCTGCATGTTTTCGCTGCGGGGATGCATACGCACCTCCATGTTGCTCTGCCATACGGGGCGGCTGTAACGGAATCTAGTGAAATGTCGAATGGCGTAAAACATCAGGCTTCAAAGGCGGACTGGACGGGATACTCGATATAAAGTTCATGCAGCGCTGCATGGAGGCATTGGCACTGCTCCGTGATGCTCTTCAAGAAGCGTTGAAAATCGCGGGACATAATATCGTCAATCTGAGCATAGGCGAGAGAGGCGCGGAGGCGGCCGATAATCTTCTCCACATGAGCGCCTTTGCGGGTGGAGGAAGTGTGGGCAATGGCTTCCAAGGCCTGCTGCATCTCCTCGGTGGAGAAGCGGACGGTATAGGGAAACTCGGGATTAAGAAGCAGGAATTCGGCCACACGTTCCGGCTTCAGGTCGGCGGTGTAGACCTTACAGTAAGCTTCAAAGGCGGAGCAACTGGCGAGCAGACCGACCCAATCGAGGTCGTCAGCGCCGGTGGAAGCGCAGAACACGGCGTCGAGCAGCGCCGGCAGCGCGCCTGCCCGCTCCAGATAGCGCCCCAGCCGGATGAATTGCCAGGCTTCGCCGTGATTCATGGTGGCGTGTGTAACGCCGTTGAAATTGTAAGAGCCTTCGCGGATGACAGTTATAAACCGCTGCGGTTCGGCGCGGTGGCCCAGGTGGGTGGCGGAACTTGAAACTTCATGATAGAGCTGGTTCAGGCGCTCCCACATCTCTGAGCTGATCTGTTCACGCACCTGGCTGGCATTTTCTCGGGCACTCGTTATGCAGGAGAGGATAGACGACCGATTTTCGGAATCCGAGATCAGCCGGACCATGGCGGAAAGCGGATCGAGGTCCGCTGCTTCCGGCCCAAGGCCGAGCGTGGTAATAATGCGGTGCCATCGCTGTTCGGTGGAGACCTTAGACGGATTCAACATCAGATTGTAATTCGCGTCTAGCACGCGAGCGCTATGGTCGGCGCGCTCGAAGTAGCGGCTCATCCAGTAGAGACTGTCAGCAACGCGGGAAAGCATACGGCCATTCCTTTGGATGGGATCGGTAGCAAGCAAGTGACTGTTTATTGCGCAATAGCTAATTCTGTAACACCCAGGTATCTTTCGAACCGCCGCCCTGGGATGAATTCACGACCAGCGACCCCTTTCGTAAGGCGACGCGAGTCAAACCGCCCGGCACGATTGTTACCTTCTCGCCATAGAGAACGTAAGGACGCAGATCAATGTGCCTGGGTTCAACTCGGCTGTCCGCCACGAAACACGGGGCAGTAGAAAGCGCGAGCGTTGGCTGCGCTATATAGTTGCGGGGCTCCGCCAGGATCCGGAGGCGAAAATCCTCCTGCTGCTCGGCGCTGCTGTGGGGTCCGATCAACATGCCGTATCCGCCCGATTCGCCGACGGCTTTGACGACGTACTGATCCAGATTGGAGCAAACGTGCTGACGCGCGGCGTCTTCGGTCATCAGCAGGGTTTCCACGTTGTTCAGGATGGGGTCTTCGCCCAGATAATACTTAATGATGCGGGGCACGTAAGCGTAGATGGCTTTATCGTCCGCAACGCCCGTACCGAGCGCATTGGCCAGCACGACGTTGCCGGCACGGTAGGCATTGAAGATGCCGGATGCGCCTAGGGCCGAGTCTGACCGGAAAGCCAGCGGGTCGAGAAAATCGTCGTCGACCCGGCGATAAATCACGTCGACCCGCTGGAGACCGGACGTAGTGCGCATGTAAACGAAATCATTGTTGACGACCAGGTCGCGGCCTTCTACAAGTTCGATGCCCATCTGGCGGGCCAGGTAAGTATGTTCGAAGTAGGCGGAGTTGTAAACGCCCGGCGTGAGCAAAACGATGGTGGGATTGGACCGCCCTTCGGGGGCGAGGGAGCGCAAAGTGGCAAGCAGTACCTGACTGTAATGTTCGATCGGTTTCACGCCATACTTGCGGAAGAGAATGGGGAAGATCTGTTTCATGACTTTCCGGCTAGTGAGCATATAGGACACACCGCTCGGCACGCGCAAGTTATCTTCCAGGACCACGAACTCACCGTTGGGAAGACGAATCAGATCAGTCCCGCAGACGCTGACGTAGACGTCTCGCGGTACTTTCACGCCCCGCATCTGGCGGCGGTAGTGTTTACAGGTATAGATGACTTCGCCCGGGATCACGCCGTCTTTCAAAATCTTGCGTTCATGATAAAGATCCTTCAAGAAGAGATTCAGGGCGGTGATTCGCTGAGTGAGGCCGCGCTCGATTTTTTCCCACTCCGCGCAAGGGATGATGCGGGGCAGCAGGTCGTGTGGAAAGATCCGCTCGGTGCCTTCGCTTCGGCCATAGACGGTAAACGTGATGCCCTGGTTGAAGAATGAGACGTCGGCTTCCTGTTTGAAGCGACGCAGTTCCTCTGCGGGCAGGCTCAGCAAGCGGGAAAAAAGGGCTCGGTAGTGCGAGCGCGGACGTCCGTTCGGGCGAAACATCTCGTCGTACGCCGAGCCAAATGAGTACTCGCTGAAGGGTTCGGGAATGCCAGGGTGAGCCGGAGAGGAGGAAGTCGTTGCCATGTTCGCGAGAGCGTTTTTGGAATTCGCAATCGGGGAACTCTTCACACTTGGAATTGAACCCGGTTCTTAATACGTCGAGTATAGCCGTTGACATTTTAACCGGATGGTCACAAAAGCGCAGGTTTCGTATTCTTCGTTTTGCACATAAATGTGTGCAAATCTTGAGGTATGGCAAAATCCAAGGTTCGTAACTTGACGGTGAGGTTGCCTGTTGGCCTATTAAGTGAGCTCAAGAAGCAGTCGGCGGCAGAAGGTGTTTCGATGAACGCGTATCTCGAGCATTTGCTGGCAAGGGCGCTCAGTGGAAATCAGAACGACTTGCAACAAATGGCGACGGCGCGACTATTGGGGCGAGCAAAAGCCGGGATTTATGACATGAAACGGGCGCTCACTCGAGAAGAGGCTCATGACAGGGGTGCCTGACCAAGCGGACCTGGACAGCCGGGTATTCTTTGACACGAACATCCTGCTCTACATGTTCGACCGAAGCTCTAATGAGAAGCGCAATACGGCTACGGAGCTATTCAACAAGCATCAGCAGAGCGGGGGGCTTCGCCTGAGTTTGCAGGTAGTACATGAATTTGCGGCAAATCTTTTAAGTAAGAAGTTCGGGGTACAGCGCTGGACCGTGGTGGAGTTGGTGCGGGATCTACTGGCGTTGAAAGTCGCGATGCCGCGGGGAGAAGACACGCTGATGTCATTACAGTTTATGGACAACTTTAAAGTAAGCTTTTGGGACGCGTTGATTCTTGCGACCGCGCAACGCGAGGGCTGTACCGTTCTTTTTTCAGAGGATTTCCAGCATGGCCGGGCATACGACACGGTCAGGGTTATGAATCCGTTCGCAGATACACCGGGAAAACAGGTGCCGATTTAGGCTCACGGAAATAACCTTGGAGCGCATGCAGGGAAGCCCAGGATCACCCGAAAGTGCGAGTTCCTACGTTGGATGGCGCCGCGGCCCGTGCGCTTACCACTTGGAATTGAACCCGGGTTCGGAGACAAAAAGAAAGTGAGGGCGTTGGTCCTGGGCCGGGAACCACCGCCTGGTTCATCGGTTCATCTTCTGCTCATTCTGTTTAATCCGTGCTTTCACTATGTCTTTCAGCAGCGCCGCCGGCAGCGGTTTATCGCGAGCAAACCGAATCGTGCCTTTCGATGTCTGGAACGGCTCGAGTCGATCTTTAAACTTGTCGATCAGTGACGAATTCATCGGGAACAAACTGCAGTGATTTGCGAATGCTGCGAATCCGACCAACGGTCCAAGATACTTGAACGTGGGCATCCCGTAGCTGATGGTCTGCGTAGCTTCCGGAGGCACCACGGATAAAATAATGGCTTGCACCTTTCGTAAGGTGCTGCGGGCCGGCTCCGGCACACCAGCCAGGTATTCGTCCACGTTTTCGGGTTTTTTTATCATTTATGAAACTTGGCAGTAAGGGTCTCCCGTTACAGCGAGTCGGGCGGAGGCTTCTGGAAATCGATTTCGGGCAATTGCTCAACGGCGCGGCGCAGCGACTGCTCCCACGAAGAATGAATTGTCGCCAAATCGTGGTCGGCGGCCAGGAAGCGCCGGTATCGGTCCAGACTCAGGCTGTCTTTTTGATACAGGAGAATTTCGACCGGCGGTCCTACGGTTACGTTCGAGCGAATGGTGGCATCGAAAGAGAGCAGTGCGTATTTGGCGGCGACTTCGAGCGAGGTGCCGGGTTCAATGCCACGGTCGAGAATGGGGCGGCCATACTTGCACTCGCCCAATTGCAAGTAGGGTGAATCTTCGGTGGAGCGAAGCGGATTGCCTTGCGGGTAGATCAGGTAGAGACTGTGCGCTTCCCCTTTTACTTGACCGCCTAGCAGAAGATTCACGTTGAAGTTAAATTGATCTCGCTCGAGAGCGGCTCGATCGATGTCCGAGACACGCCGGACGCAGTCACCGACAATGCGCGCGGCATGATAGAGCGACTGGGCGCCCGCGAGACCTTGGCCGGCATCGAAGTCGGCGCGAAGCAGCGTAATCACGGATTGGCTGATTGAAAGACTGCCGCTGCACAGGATGACGAAGACCCGCTCACCCGGATGCGTGAAGTAGTGCATCTTGCGGCACGTGTTCACCTGGTCGAAGCCTGCGTTGGTCCGCGAATCGGACGCCATTACAAGTCCATCGTCGGTGACTATGCCCAGACAATATGTCATGCGCTCCCCCAGCTACGTATCATGTTGCTTATTGTGGCAGGGTCGAAAAGCCTGCATTAGTACGGGCAAGTAAAGGCCTGTTCGTTACACTGACGGAATAGCTGTTGGGACTCAAGTCAGTTCCTCTGCCCTGTCGGCAGGCCAGCCGATAAATTTACGAACTACCTGGAGCTGACCGACGAGTATGCTGATACGTCTCGGGTACGACATACGATTTGATGTTCCCTGCCCCGTGACGGTAGTCGCTTTGTTAAACGTTCATCCATCGCGAGTAGCCGACCTGCGCGAACCGGATGAGGTGCATACGGAGCCTGAGCTACCGTTGACGAAATACATTGACAGCTTTGGGAATCACTGTTGCCGCGTGGTTGCGCCGCCGGGCACGTTGCGGTTTTATACGTCCTCACTCATTGAGGATTCCGGTGAGCCCGATGTGCAAAATTATGCCGCGAACGAAACTCCGGTGGGTGAGTTACCGCCGGAGACACTGCAGTTTCTGCTGGCCAGCCGCTATTGCGAGGTGGACCTGCTCTCGAACACGGCGGCTGAATTATTCGGGCATCTGACGCCCGGTTGGAGCCGCGTGCAGGCGGTGTGCGGGTGGGTCAATCAGAAGGTGAGCTTCGGGTATAGCTTCGCCCGCTCGACGAAAACGGCGCTGGATGTTTACACGGAGCGCTTGGGAGTTTGCCGGGATTTCCAGCATCTCGCGATTACGTTCTGCCGGGCTCTTAACATCCCGGCGCGTTATGTGACGGGCTACCTGGGAGACATTGGCGTACCGGTATCTGACACGCCCATGGACTTCAGTGCGTGGTTCGAGGTGTTTCTGGAGGGACGCTGGTGGACGTGCGATGCGCGGCACAATAGGCCTCGGATCGGTCGAGTGCTGATGGCAACCGGGCGTGATGCAGCCGATGTCGCGATTACTACCTCGTTTGGCCTTGCGAAGCTTACGCAATTCACGGTAGTGACTGACGAAGTCAAAAGTGAGGCGGTTGCTTCTTAAGCGACTTGACGCCCGCTCTCGCTGGTTTCGTAGCCGGCGATTGCTCCGAGCTTGTTGCGCAAACGCGCGCTGTTCAGCAGGTTCAACAGAATCTGGCCTTCTCTGGTTTGCAGAACGTGTTCGGGAAAGACAAGATCGAACCGCTCTATTTGCAGTGGAACAAAATGCAGGCCATAACAGCGGGCAGCGGATTCGGTAGCGTAACAGCAATCTGCCCAGCCTTCTGCCACGGCGCGCGCGCCCGCCAGATGGCCGTTAACCACACGAGCGTAGCCCCTCACCTGATTGGCCGGCAGGTGCGCCTGCTGGAGCGCCATATCGAATTGAGCTCTGCTCCCCGAACCTTTCTCCCGATTGACGATGGTCACCGCGGGCGAGGCGAGATCAGCTATCGACCGTACACGCTCCGCGTCGCCAGGCCTCATCATCAGACCGGTTTGCCAGTTGGCGAATGTGATGACACGCACGGCATGCGCGGCGAACGATTGCTGCACCATCGGGAGATTGTATTGCCCGGTGTTGGGATCGAGCAGATGCGAACCGGCGACCTGCACCTGAGACTTATTTAGCCATTTGAGGGCCTGTTCGCTGGAAGCGGGCACCAAGCAGAGATTCACACCAGCTTCGTTGGCGGCTTCCGCCAGGACAGAGAGTCCGGGGTCGCAGCCTGCGAGTGACAGAGCGTTGGGTATGTCGTCGCCGAACGTTTTGATTTGCTTGCGCCCCGCTGCCGTGCCGCCGGCGATGCCATTTGTGGCGGGCAGGTAGCTGAATGCCGAGTTAGCAGGAAGGGCGATGGGCCCCTCGGGCGAGTGAATTAAGCGGACAAATTCGTTGGGCTGGATTGCGCCCCAGGTCTTGGCCGATACTTGCGGTTCGTCTGGAAGCCTGAACAAGTCTTCAACCGACACCGCTAGAATTCGAGCCAGCTTTAACGCGATGATCGTGTTCGGGACGAAGCTGCCGTCTTCGATCGCGTAAATGGTCTGACGGCTGACGCCGACTTGTTCGGCCAGGCGTGCTGCTGGCATCGAACGCTGGGTACGAATCGCTTTTAATCGATTGCCGGTGTTCACTCGCGAACCCTCAGGTTTTTACATTCAATTTCTTGACTTGGTCCACTATATAGTCGGAGGTCCGCCAGCCTAGTGCCGAAATCGTCAAAGTTGGATTTTTGTCTGCATTGCTGACGAAGGGAGCACCGTCGGTGACAAAAAGATTTTTGACGTCCCAAGCCTGGCAATACTGATTCAAGACAGAGGTTTTCGGATCCTTGCCCATCTTGGTCGCGCCAACCTCGTGCTTGACCTGGCCGCCGTGCTCAATGCCCCAGTTCTGATCCGCCCCTTCGCTCGAAGTGACTACGCCACCGGCGGTTTTGATAATTTCTTTGAACGTTTCCTGCATGTGGCGAGCCTGCAGGATCTCATCCTGACTCCATTTGAAATGGAACCGCAAGACCGGAATGCCCCACTGATCGACGACAGCGGGATCGAGTTCGCAGTAACTGTGTTCGTTCGGAATCATCTCGCCACGGCCTGCGAGATGCACTTCACCGCCATAGAGACGGCGTACATTCTGCTTCATTTCGGCTCCATAGCCGCCGCCCAGCCAGCGCTCCGCGTAACCAGCGAGAGCACCTGAACCGGGCAAGCGACGGCCGCCACCGAGTTCAATGTGATAGCCGCGTGCAAAGGGCAGCTTATTCGCTTTCTGCTGTTGATAGAGCCACCAGGGCATGTAGAGGTGCATGCCACCGACACCATCTTCATTGTGCGCGGGCAGATCCTGCAGGACCGGCAAATAGCCGCTCACGCCGGAGCCGACCGTGTCCATTACGTAACGGCCCACTAGGCCGGACGAATTGGCGACGCCATCAGGGAACCGGCTACTCTTCGAATTCAGCAGAATGCGCGCGGTCTCACAGCAACTCGCGGCCAGGACGACGATTTTGGCGTTCACCTCGATTTCATTGCGGGTTTTCTTGTCGACGTACGACACTCCGCGCGCGAGGCCATCTGCGTTGACCAGAACTTCGCGGACCATGGCGTCAGTGCGAACTTCGAGATTGCCGGTCTTCAATGCTGGGAAGATGTGCACGCCGGGAGAATTGAAATTGGCATTGACGCCGCAGGAACGCCCGCACTCGGCACAGTAATGACAGGCGGAGCGGCCGTTTAAAGGACGCGTGAGAATCGCCAGACGGGAAGGAATGCACGGGATTTTGAGCTGGTCTGAGGCCAGTTTTAAGATCTTTTCATGAGCTCGCGGCGCGGGTGGCGGCTGAAACTTGCCGTCGGGCGCATTTTCCATGCCTTCGGCTGACCCGAACACGCCGATGAGCTCCTCGACCTTGTCGTAGTAAGGCGCCAGGTCGGCATAATCGATCGGCCAATCGAAGCCCTTGCCGTCGCGGCTGTACGGCTTGAAATCGTAGGGACCCATGCGCAGAGAAATGCGGCCATAGTGGTTGGTGCGACCGCCGAGCATGCGGGCGCGCCACCACATCCAGTCGGAACCCGGAGCATTTGTATAGGGCTCGCCGGGCACCTGCCAGCCACCAACCAGCGTTGCGTCGAAATAGCCGAGGGGCATTTCGCGACTGGCAGCACCCCGGTGGGGCACACTGTAGGGCCACTCAAACATTTTCGACTGCTTCGTGCAATCGAACCAGCCGCCCGCCTCAAGGAGGCAGATCTTCGCGCCCGCCTGGGCCAGAACCTGCGCAGCCACACCGCCGCCCGCGCCCGAACCCACAATCACGACGTCGTAACTTTTCGGCGTCTTCGCCATACCCTTCACTGTATCTTTTTGAAGAGTCACGCTAGGCTGGTGCTTTATGACGAAGAATGTTTTGGGAACAGCGCTGCAAACGTGCTGCACCGATCCTCTTACCGGGTTTTACCGCGATGGGAAGTGTAATACGGGTCCGGACGATCTCGGAAAGCATACCGTATGCGTGGTGGTTGACGACGAATTTCTGCGGCACCAGGCAACGCTTGGCAATGACTTGATTACGCCGAGGGATGAGTTTGGATTTCCCGGGTTGAAGGCTGGTGATCAGTGGTGCGTGTGCGTGGACCGCTGGAAGGAGTCTTACAATGCGGGGATTATTGCGCCAGTGCGGATGGAGGCAACACATGAAGCGGCTTTGGAATCGGTGACGTTCGAGATGCTTTCGAACAGCACGCGGGTGAATTAGAAGAGCGCTATTGATCCTGGTTCCAGATATCGACGTGCCATTTCCATTGCCCGTCTTCCTGCCGCCAGAAGACCACATATTTCACTTCCAATTCGCTCACCGGCTGCCCAGAGGGTTCGAGAGTAAGCCGTGCTCGCCCTATTTCCAGCACATCGTCGCCCGCCGGCATGACTTCGAGTGATTTGAGCACAGCGGCCGTGGCGTTCACCGATTGGATGAGCGTGGACCAGAACTCCTTGATAGCCGGCCGGCCGGAAACGAGAGGAGCGCCGGGCGGGAGAATGCGTGCATCAGCTGTGTAAATGCTGTCTAGCGCACTGAAGTTTCGCTTGCCGAACACCTCCGAGTTAAACAGTTCGTTTGTGCTGATCATGGCGAGTTTGATTGAGTCGAGGGGCGCGGACGATGAATTTGACATGGGCGTCAGCATAAAATGATGCAAGCTGGTTCGATGAGCGCTGGGAATACCTACAGTTTGGATTGAATTTTGAAAAGCTGATTGCCGTTTTCCCAAGTCACCTGGCGAAAGACTTCGGGTGCGGCGAGTTCTTTCAGGACACCAAGCGTTGCGCGTGCGACGCACTTGCCGGCCAGGCGATTTGCTTCTGGGTTATTGTTTTGGGAGATGCCTGCACCTTTGCCGTCAGCGCAGCTGCAATCGCTGCCGAAGATCAGCTTGCCGCGGTGGCGGACCACAAAACTGCGGGCGAAATTCGTGTCGCGGGAGAGCGCGTTGTTGCCTGAGTTGGCGGACATATCGGCATAGAGGTTCGGGAAATTGGACAACCATTGGTCGGTTAAACCTCCCGGTTTGATAGGACCGGTAGGATATCCGCGATCGGTTGGCACGTCGGAGCTGATGTGGGCCCAGAAGAGGTCTCCATGGCCGATGAAATTCGTTTTTGGATAGGCGCGAAGAACTTGATCGAACTGAGGATAGCCGGTGTTGTAGGGCAGTTCTCCAGGGTAGTGCGGAAAGTTTTGGATATGCATCATAACGGGCACTTGCATTTCAGCAGCGATGTCGTAGACGCGACGCATCTCGGGCGAATCCAGAGCGAGATGGTATTTAAGTTCACCGATGCTGACGGCTCCTCCGCTCAGAGCCGCGCGCAGGAGATGCGGCGCTTCGGCTTGCGCGGGATCGGTTGCCACGGAACGAACGAAATGGCCGGGACGTTTCTCCATTTCGGCCTTTGCTTTTGTTTCGTCTCCGGCGCGCGTTAACAGGACTGCATGGGTTACGCCGCAACCCTGGATGTGAGTGAAGCAGGCATCGGGATCGGGACGCAGATGGAGGTGGGTATCAAGGACCGGACCACCCCATAGGGAATCCGTCTGAGGCCAAAGGGGAGAGGCGGCCACTATCGTGACGGCTGCCTTGAGAAAAGCTCTGCGTTGCATGGCAGTTGACCTGAGAAGAGTATCACTGACACTTAGTTCCCGGCGCAATATTGCAATTCCAACCACTTCCTAATGGTCGTGGCTCCGAAAGCCGTCCAGCGAATGAGAAAGGCTTAAGAGGTTTTGGGGAATGATGCGGATGAGCCCTTTGCGGGGACTGGACGTAATCGTCGGCTCAGCAAAGATTATGAGTACAACGTCCAAACCTCAGAGGTCATGATTGATATCGCGACTCTCCGCATTGATCCTGCTCAACCGACTCGGATCACGAAGCCGCGCGACACGGTATTCTAAGCGAGTATTCGCCGCTGGAAGGCTATTTCTGGATGATCAAAGACGCTGCGTTTTGGGCCTTATTATCGCTGCCAATCTGTGGCGTCATGCAGAGCGCACAGGCGCAAAATCCGGATCCTTTCCCAGTCAGCCAATCTTTAACAATCAGCACTGACGCCGTCGAACCCAATCACTTCGTAGCGGTTCACGGACGCGGATCAATCATCATGGGTTACCCGCAAGAGGGTCTCGAAATTTGGTGTTATCCATTTCAGATCCTGAGCCACTATCAGGTTGCCTTTAAACCTTCAGGAACAACGACCGCGTCAGACGGACGCCTGCTCATGAGGCGCATTGACTACCGGCCGGACTCCATCACCCGCATCTATATCGGACCCGATTATCTGGTTCGCGAGAAGCTCTTCGTACCGCTAGATCAAGCCGCGGCAGTCATCAGCTACGAGGTCGAAGGCATTCGACAAGTCGACATAGAAGTGAGCTTCCATCCTGTTCTCGATCTCATGTGGCCAGCTTCGCTTGGAGGTCAGTACACGCGCTGGATGGCAGGCAGCAAATCATCCACCGAAATTCCGGCATTCATCATCTCGGAGCCAGGGCGCGGCTTCTCGGCTGCCGTGGGATCACGTGAGGCAATCACCCATAGCGATACCGTGAACAGCACCATTGTTACGCAAAGCAGCTTGTCCCTTTGTCTGCGGCCGTCTAATTCCGCACACGGCGCGCCGTCCAAGGCAACCTTATACGTCGCCCTCAATCCGGCCGGCACGAAAAATGCCTCAGAATCGCTCCGCTTCTTATCCGCACAGCTCTCGCCACTAGAGACCGAAGCCGAAACGCATTATGGTGCACTGCAACGAACCGCACTCCGCATTCGCACGCCCGACAACGATGTCAACCGCAGTCTCGCTTTCTCGCTCATCGCGCTAGATCAGGCCTGGGTCTGCAATCCGCAATTGGGCTGCGGTCTGGTTGCCGGCTACGGGCCGTCCCGGGACGCGCGTCGTCCCCAATACGACTGGTTCTTCGGCGGCGATGGCCTGGTTGCCGCTAATGCCCTGGTCTCCGCCGGTGAATACTCTCGTGCGCGGGAAGAGCTTACTTTCATCCAGAGATATCAGGACCACTCTTCCGGCCCCTCCGCCGGAATGATCTGGCACGAGTTGTCCCAAAGCGCCGGTTTCATCGACTGGTCCAAATATCCTTACATGTTTGTCCACGTCGACATCAGCTTTGACTACCTGGCGACAGTGGCGAGGTATGTTGCCGTGAGCGGCGATGTGGAGTTTGCGAAAGAGCGATGGCCGTCGGTGCTGGCCGCGTATCGCTACTGTCAATCTCAGATTCAGGACAGCGATCACCTGCCGCACATCCCGCCCGATAAGGAAGCAGGCGATGAGCAGCATCGTCCTGCCGATGACCTTGGCCTAGCCGCAAGCTGGATAGGAGCCGCCTCCGGCTTCGCGGAAGTGGCCCGACTCACCGGCCATCGCGAACAGGCGCAAGACGCTCTCGACCAGGTGCAACTGACTCGCCGTTCTATTCCTACTCACTATTGGAATGCGGCGAAGAACTTTTGGTTTGATGGTCACACGCAGTCGGGAGAGCCGATCTTTCGCCACGCGGCCGGTCCCACTCATCTCCTGCTGGAGCATGTCTTCTCTCCGCAGCAGAACGAAGCCGTTCTTAATGAGCTGACGTCCGCCGATTTTCAAGCCGATTGGGGAACGCGTGAAGTCGCAGCAAGCTCCAGCGACTACAATCCCTACTCTTACGGTGCGGGCAGTATCTCCGCGCTCGGCACGTCAGCAATCGCGACTACGTTCTGGCGCGTCCACCGCCCTGAGAGCGCTTGGGCACTCTGGAACGGAATCGCGCAGTGGCGCAGACTCGACTCTCCAGGTCACATCCACGAAGTCCTCGCCGGCAACTTCTTCCATGAAGAGACCGAATCAGTGCCCGAACAGACCTGGTCGTCGGCGGGCTTCCTCGATGCCTGCGTGCGCGGGCTCCTGGGTCTGGAAATTGACGGCGTTCAAAACCGCCTTCACTTCGCTCCGCATCTGCCCGCTGAGTGGAATCAGCTCTCGGTAGAAAACATCCACCTTCCCCACTCAACACTCGCTATCACGATCAGGCAAAGCATGCACAGTCTCGATCTGGATATCGGCAACCAGGGAATTGCCACGAGTGTCGTATTCGAACCCCAGATTCCTTTGGGAGCGCACCTGATAAAGGCCGAGTCTAACGGTCAAACAGTCGAGTCATCGACAGAGACTAACGGCGGAGACGAGCATGCCAAAGTCACGCTCGCCATTTCGCCCGGAGCCACTCACTACCGCCTGTATTTCGAAGGCGGACTAACGATCCTGCAAGCTCATCCGGCATTACACGTGGCTGATTCGAGCTCGCAGCTCAAACTCGTCAAGCTTGACTTTCGCCCGCACCTTCTGACGATTGACGCCGATATTCGGACCGACGTTGATAACAGGCTGACAATCCGAACGCCCTGGAAGATCACAGCGCAAAAAGGAGCAGTTGTGCATTCGTCTTCTCCGGATGTATATGAGATTGATTTCACGCCAGACCTCAAGGCCGGATCTTCGCCCGTTGCCGCTGGCGCATATACGCGCACCCGCGCCAGCCTTAGTCTGGCCTATTAAGACTTATCTCCAGATCATTCGCCACAATTTCTCATTGATTGTTGTTATAGTCACTCCGAGAGGTTGGTGGTCCATGTTTATGTCTTCCGCTTTCTCGCGCGCTCCAAAAGCCTTGCCGGCTTTCGCTGTTATCGCCGCATTGTTCTCTCCTCACCTGTTTTCACAAGCCGTCTCCGGCAATCTCATCGGGACCATCACAGACCCGAGTGGCGCCGCGGTTGCCGGGGCTGACGTGAAAATTACGAATGCCGGCACCGGCTTTTCCACCCAAACTACAAGCAATGAATCCGGCAACTACACCGTCCCGGACTTAGCGCCGGGTACCTATTCCATTACTGTCACGAAGTCCGGTTTCCGCTCATTCACCCAGCAGAACGCCACCGTGAATGTCTCTCAATCCAGCAAAGTCGATGTCACGCTTACAGTTGGTGAGACGTCGCAGGAAATCACCGTCACTGACGCGCCGCCCGTGATAGAAAGCGATCGCGCCGCGGTGGAAACGCGGCTCTCGGCGCAGCAGATTTCTACCTTGCCTCTGGCCGGACGCAATTTCACAACGCTTGCTCTGCTCACTCCAGGATCGGTCATCAACACGTACCAGCATGCGGCCAGTGAGAACCCGCAGCAGTCTGTGCTCGTGAACACGGGAGGTCAGGAGTTCGCCGGCACCAACTATCAGCTCGACGGCATGAACAACAATGACTCGGTGCTCGGCATCACCATCGTCAATCCGGCCATCGACTCGGTGGGATCTTTCACTTCGCAAACCAACGATTACGATCCGGAATATCAAGCCACCGGCGCTGTAATCCAGGTACAGACGAAGTCGGGAAGCAATGAGTTCCACGGCAGCGCGTTCGAGTTCCTGCAGAACAACATCTTCCAGGCGCGCGATCCCTTTACACAGGGGCTGCATGCTCCTGGCACGCCGTCGCCGAACAACCGCGGCATCCCGGAGCTTCGCTTCAATCAATTCGGCGGCTCCCTCGGCGGTCCCATCAAGAAGGACAAGTTATTTTTCTTTATCGACTACCAGGGCACGCAACGAAGACTGGGCGGTTCCGAATCGCTCCGAGTTCCTACCCAAGCGGAGCGCGCCGGCAATCTGAGCGATTTCGGCGTCCCTATCTATGACCCGAACTCTGGTCTGCCAGGTGGGACTGGCCGCACACCTTTTCCCGGAGCAAACCTCGCCGGCAGAATCTCTACTCCTGCTGGTGCCATCTTGAATGCGCTTCCGCTCCCGAACATCGCGACTACTAATCCATCCGCCAATAACTTTGCCACCAGCGCCGTCGAGCAGTATCCCACCAATCAATTCGATACCCGCGGAGATTACTCCATCAACGACAAGCTGCGCGTATTTGGCCGATACAGTTACCTCGCCGCCAACGTCACCGCGCCGGGACCATTCGGACTTTATGGAGGGTCCGCCTTTCCCGCATTTGCGTTTTCCGGTATCTCCGACGCTCTCAATCAGAACGTTGCCTCAAACGCGACATACACATTCAGTCCAACTCTGCTGGCTGATGTTCGCTTCGGTTTCTCACGCTACCGCGTCACCGTGTCGGCTCAGGATCAGACGACGCAGCTCGCCAATACAGTTGGCATCCCCGGCCTGAACATCGACGGACGCCCCGATACCAACGGATTACCGGACCTTACCATCAACGGGGCCGGTGGCGTGAATATCGGTTATAACTGTAACTGTCCTCTCCACGAACGCGAGACGCTGCTCGACTACGTGAGCACCTGGACCAAGATTGCCGGTAACCATACGATCCGTTGGGGCGGCACCCTGGAGCAGGCGTGGAATCAGAGACTGCCCAGCGATAATCATCGCGCTGGATCGTACCAGTTTAACGATGCAGTTACCTCCGATGCCGGAGTCTCAGGAAGCGGTCTGGGCCTTGCTTCGTTCCTCCTGGGCGCGCCTTCCAGCTTCAGCCGGTTCGAGCAAGTATCCACCACGCAAGAGGATCGACAAAACCGGCTCCTCACCTTTATCCAAGACACCTGGCGAATCTCTCCGAAGCTGACAATTACTTACGGCCTTCGCTGGGACGTCTTTTTCCCTGATTACTCGCTCAACGCCGGCCAGGGCGGCCGCTATGATGTCACCTCCAACACCGTCTTCATCCCGGGTGTCGGTGGCGTCTCGAGGTCAGGCAACGCGGAGGTGCAATGGAAGAACTTTTCGCCGCGGCTCGGCATCGCTTTTTCGCCTAACCCCAAAACTGTGATCCGAACCGGCTACGGCAGAGGCTACACTCTGGGCACTTTTGGCTGGACATTTAATTCGCTCGCCGCGGACGTCTACCCGTCTATCGTCAACCAGAACATTACATCCACTTCTTCCTTTTCGCCGGTATTTCCATTGACTACCGCGCCCCCGGCCGTGGTCTTTCCCACCATTCCGGCGAACGGCAGGCTTCCTCTTACCAATGGCATCGGCGTAGCCTACATTCCGGCGAATCAGAAGATTCCCTCTGTGGACATGTACAACTTCACCATCGAGCGTGAGATTGCCCCTCAACTAAATCTCTCTGTGGGTTACGTGGGAAATCTTGGCCGACACTTGAACGGCGGGTTCGGACTGAACGCCGCCATACCCGGTCCAGGCAGCGATGCCAATCTCCGCCGTCCTCTCTACCTCGCATATGGGTTAACGCAAGGCATCGGCGAAAAGTGCGACTGCACCAGCAGTAACTACAATGCTCTGCAGCTCCAGGCAACGAAGCGTTTCTCGCAAGCCTATTCGCTGGTAGCAAGTTTTAGCTGGCAGAAGGCTATCGACTACGGTCAATTCGGTCTTCCGACCAATCAATACAACGCAAGCCAGGATTACGGGCCTGCCGACTTCGACCATAAGTATGTCTTCACTCTCGCTCACACTCTGGGACTGCCGTTCGGGCCAGGCCGTCGATTCCTGTCGAATGCCACCGGTATCACCCGGGCGCTGGTAGCCAACTGGGCTTTCCGCGGCATCACATCCTACTATTCGGGGATGCCGTTCTCTCCTTCCATCGGAGCGCAAGGCTTCCTGAATTCTCCCGACCAGACGAGCCGCCCGGATCTGATTGGCGACCCGAACGTACCTAATCAGAGCGCCACACGCTGGTTCAATGCCGCGGCCTACGGAACGCCAGCGCTGTACACCTTCGGCAATGCCGGCCGAAACTCCCTGCGTGGACCAGACTACTTCACCGCGGATTGGTCGATCTCAAAAAACTTCAAGATCAAAGAACGCACAGGGCTTGAGTTCCGCTGGGAAGTCTTCAATGCCTTCAACCGCCAGAACTACGCGCTTCCCAATACTCAAGTCGATTCCAGCGCCGCCGGGCTAATCCAGGACGTCCAAGTCGCACCTACCGGGGGCAACGGCATGCGGAACATGCAATTCGGAGCACACATCACCTTTTAGAAATGACTTGTTGCTGAGTAGAACTGTTCAAGGTATTCAGTAAGCGGACTGCCCACTTTTGCGCCGTCACCAGCAGGCAGCAGATCTGCGCGCTCGTCCGGATTCAATTTGCAATACCGGTTGTGAAATTGCGCTTCGATGCGCGCAGAAATCCATAAGACGGCGAGGGAGACCAGGAAGATCAGGGCCGGCATTTGTCAGCTAAAATGGCCATCCTCGTACAATACTCTCGTGCAAATCGGAATCATTGGTATGGGTTTTATGGGGGCGACGCATCTGGCGGCATTTCACCAGCTTCCAGATGTCGAGGTGTCTGCCATCTGTGCCACGAAGGAGCGTGTCTTAAGTGGCGATCTGACCCAGGTTGGCGGAAACTTGAACCTGCCGAAAGCCCAGTATGATTTCTCAGCGGTCCGCAAATACCGAGACTGGCGGGAACTGGTGAACGATCCCGCATTAGACGCGGTCGACATTTGCCTGCCTACGGATCTGCATGTGTCCGTGACGTTGGCGGCGCTAGCGGCGGGCAAACATGTATTGTGCGAGAAGCCGATGGCGCTCGATTCGGAAGGCTGCGATCGGATGACCGCCGCCGCGGAGCAACACGGGCGGATTTTGATGATCGGCCAGGTCCTGCGATTCTGGCCCGAATATCTGGCACTCGAGCAGTTCGTGAAGCAGCAGGCGCATCATATGACGGCAGTTCGATTCGTCCGGAGTGCCGGGCTGCCGGATTGGAGCCAGTGGCTGGTTGACGAACGAAGGAGCGGTGGCGCGGTGCTCGATCTGCTGGTGCATGACATCGATCAAGCGGTCTGGTTGTTCGGGATGCCGGGACGCGTTGCGGCGAAATCGCTGGGTCCGGTAGACACGATCAGCGCGGTGCTCACGTACGAGCAGGGTTTGCACGTGCAGATTGAGGGCGGCTGGCTTGCTGCCGGGCAGCCCTTCTCGATGGGCTTCGAAGCGAGATCGAATCACGCGTTGCTGGAACTGACTTCAGAAGGATTATTCCGCGATGATGAAACGGGTCGCCATAAAGTTCAGTCAGAGAAGGATGACGCTTATCAGGCAGAGGTCGGGTATTTTGTAGACTGCTGCCGGACGGGCGATTCACCGGAGCGATGTATGCCGCGGGATTCGGCAAAAGCCATCAAGCTCGCAGCGCTGCTCAAAGACTCACGAGAACGAGGAGGGATACCAATCGAATGCTAGGGCTCAATGACTTCGAAATTGGCCTGATGTTTTGGGCAGGTGAAGACGCTCATAAAACGCTGACAGATGTGAAGAAGTTTGGAGTGCGCGCGGGCCAGCTTGGCTTTCCGGGAGACCTGCCGCTGGAGCATGCCGCCGAAAGGTGGGACAAGGCGCTGACGGCGGAACACTTTACGGCCGTGACGGCGGTTTGCAGCTATGTCGGTGAAGAGTACACCGATATCCCCACAGTCCAGCGAACGGTAGGGCTGGTGCCACCAGGGACGAGAGCGGAACGGGTCGCCCGAACGAAGGCAGTATCGGACGTAGCAGGCCAACTGGCAATCGATAGCGTGGCCTGTCACATTGGCTTCATTCCGCACGAAGAAAACCATTCCGAATACACCGCCGTGCGCGACGTGGCGCGCGAGATTTGCGATCACTGCGCAAAGAAGGGCCAGTCGTTCACGCTCGAAACGGGCCAGGAACCGGCCAAGGCGCTGCTGCAGTTTATAGCGGACGTGGACCGCACAAATTTGAAAATCAACTTCGATCCGGCAAACATGATTCTTTATGGCACAGGCGACCCGGTGGAAGCGCTGGGGGTGCTGGGCAAGCATGTGGTGTCAGTGCATTGCAAGGATGGGGACTGGCCGCCGATGGATCAACCGGCGGCACTCGGCGTGGAAAAAGCTTTAGGGAACGGCAGCGTGGATCTACCCGCGTTTCTGGTGAAGCTGAAAGAGATCGGATATCGCGGCGTGCTCAGCATTGAGCGGGAAGAACTGGACCTGGCAAAGCGAGACCATGATATTCGACAGGCTATTACGCTACTGAAGAAGCTGACGACGCCGGTCACCGTATAAGGGCCGTGTGTAAGGGCGCGTGTCATACACTGATGCGTGAATGACTCGCAGAAAATTGGTGGGCTCACTGGCGGCGGCCGCTACTCTTCAGTCCCAGACCTCTCAACCTCAAACTCCTCATCCGAAACGCGTCCGGCATACCGAGTGGAAGCCGCGGCTGGGTGTGTTGGGACACTATACGCCGGCTAATGTGGAATTCACCAAAGCGCAAGGCTTCGACAACATGATCTTAAGCGCCGGGCCGCGCTCGTCGCTTGACGCACGAACCATCACGGACTCGCAATTACAGGATGTGAAGGCGACGCTGGCGAAATCGGGGATGCACGTGTCGGCTTTTCAGATTGACGCGAGCCATATCGATGCCGATCCGGCGAGACGCTCGGCGTCGAACGAGTATTTCGCGAAGGCCATCGACATGGCAGGCAAACTCGGCGTTCCCTATATCGGGACCAATTCGGGCAAGGACGCTACGAAGCCTTTTCAGGAACAGGTGGACGACATCGTGCGCACGTATACGGAAAAATATTTTCCGGCTTGCCAGAAAAACAAGGTGCGCATTCTGTGGGAGCCGTATCCGGGAAGTCCAAATATTGCTACGAGTCCGGTCGGCTTTGCGGCGCTGTTCAAAGGGTTTAACGATTCGCCTTATGTGGGCCTACAGTACGATCCGTCACATCTGGTTCGTCAGTTCATGGACCCGATACAGACGGCGCGCGAATTTGTGGACAAGATCTACGACGTGCATTTGAAAGACACGGAAATTCTGTGGCCTGTTTTGCGGGCGGGCGGTATCGATCCGGTGAATAAGGCGTCGTGGTGGAGGTACCGCATTCCGGGTTCGGGTTCGATTGACTGGCGTGAGTTTTTTACTGTGCTCGAAGACGTCGGTTACACGGGCGCGATGAGTATTGAACAGGAAGATCCGCTTTATGGGGCCGACGAAAATCCCGGGCCTGATTTTAGCCGTCAGTTCCAGATTGGCTTCATTATGGCCAAGCGGTATTTGAGCCAATATGTGCCCGTTGGGATCATGTAAGACTAGAAAAAGATATGCCCCAAGTTCAGGCGACGCCCAAAACATACGACGTGGTGATTGTAGGCTCGGGAGCGGGCGGGGGTGTGGCGGCCCACGTACTAGCAAATGCCGGCGCTAACATTTGCATGCTCGAAGCCGGAGCATGGTTCGACGGCACTAAAGATTCCAAGATGTTCGGCTGGCCGTATCAGGTGCCGCATCGCGGCGCAGGCACACGCTATAAGCCTTGGGGCTATTTCGATGCGACCACGGTGGGTGGATGGGAAGTGCCGGGCGAGCCTTACACGAACGCGCCGGGTTCGGACTGGATGTGGTGGCGGGCGCGTATGCTGGGCGGACGTACCAATCATTACGGACGCATTTCGCTGCGCATGGGCCCCTACGATTTCAAACCGTACAGCCGAGATGGAAAGGGTTTTGACTGGCCGATCACGTATGAAGAGCTAGCGCCCTATTACGACAAAGCCGAAGAACTGATCGGCGTGTTTGGAACGGCGGAAGGCATCGAAAATACACCGGATGGGAAATTTCAGCCGGCGCCCGCCCCGCGCGGCTATGAACGATTGATCAAGATGGGCTGCGACAAGCTCAACATCCCGTGTATTCCTTCGCGGCTGGCGATCCTGACTCGTCCGCTGAACGGCCGTCCAGCTTGCCATTATTGCGCGCAATGCGGGCGCTCGTGCGGGGTGAATGCGAACTTCAATTCGCCTGGGGTTCACATTGTCCCCACGCAGAAGAAATATCCACAGACCTTTGAAGTTCGCACCAACGCCATGGTGCGCGAAGTGATGGTGGGCAGCGACGGCGTGGCGACCGGCGTATCGTATGTCGACAAGAAGACTCGTGAAGAAGTAGAAGTACGAGCCAAGATCGTGGTGCTGGCGGCGAGTTGCTGTGAAACGGCGCGGTTGATGCTGAATTCAAAGAGCTCGCACTTTCCGAACGGCATAGCCAACTCCACAGGCCTGGTGGGCAAGTACATCATGGATACAGTGGGCTCGGCAACCAGCGGGTTTCTGCCGGTGCTGCAAGATCTGCCGGCGCAGAACGAAGATGGAGTGGGCGGCATGCATATGTACATGCCGTGGTGGAATTACAAAGAGCAAAAGGCGAATAAGATGCCTTTCGCGCGCGGATATCACATCGAGATCGGCGGCGGTCGTGAGCAGCCGGGCGCTGGAGCACTCGGTGGCTATGCGACTGAATTTTTAGATGGCGGCTATGGCACGGAGCTCAAAAGCAATTTGCGGAAGCTCTATGGCTGCGGCCTGTATTTCTCAGGGCGTGGCGAAATGATTCCTAACGACAACAGCTACTGCGAAATCGATCCGAGCACGGTAGACGAGTGGGGAATCCCGGTGCTGCGCTTCCATTTCAAATGGAGCCAGGACGAAATTCTGCAAGCCAAACACATGCAGGAGACGTTCCAGGAAATCATTCATACGATGGGCGGCATGGTCACCAATAAACACGGGGCGGATACGAACTGGGGTATTTCGCGCGGTGGCGAAATCATTCACGAAGTAGGCGCGACCAAGATGGGCGACGACCCCAAAACATCGGTGCTGAACAAGTATTGCCAGGCTTGGGACGTAAAGAATCTGTTCATAACGGATGCCGCGCCATTTGTCAGCAATGCGGACAAGAATCCGACCCTGACGATCACGGCACTGGGCTGGCGTACCTCTGAGTACATCGCCGAGCAAGTGAAAAAATTGAACGTGAAGGTGTAGGGGGTTCGGAGAACACACATGTCAGAAACACCAACCAATGTAAGCCGGCGTGGGATGTTCCAGATACTAGGCGCGGTGCCGGCGGCGGCAGCGCTGGCCACCGGAACAGCGGCCGCGCAAACGCATGAGCATATGCACGTAGCGGCCGAAACTCAGGCGCTGATGGGTACGGGCTACAAACGGCAAAGCTTCGACGATCATCAGTGGAAGACGGTAAGCGTGTTGTGTGACCTGATCGTGCCGGCCGACAGCCATAGCGGCAGTGCGACAGCAGCGGGCGTCCCGGAGTTTCTGGACGACTGGATTGCGTATCGCACCGTCCAGGATAATAACGAAGATTTGAAGGCGCAGATCTTTGGCGGTTTGATGTGGCTGGACCGCGAATCGAACGCCAAGTTTCAGAAGAACTTTGTGGACGCTTCCGTAGACCAGCAGAAGCAATTGCTCGACCGCGTTGCTTATCCGAAACGCGCCGCGAAAGAAGATCGCGCCTGGGTGCATTTCTTCAATGAGTTTCGGAGTCTGACCGTCGGCGGCTTTTTCTCTAGCAAAGCCGGCGTGAAGGATTTGCCGTACCTCGGCAATGTGGCCGTTATGGAATGGAAGGGCTGCGACCCCAAAGTGTGGGCCGTGATCGAGGAGCGCTTGAAGAACGGATACAAAGGCATTCTTGAAGCGAAACCCTGGGGCACTACGGCCTAAATTCCTGTTTTTTTGCCTGGTAACGGCGGTGCTGCTGCTGGGCGTAGCTTTTATCTATTCGCTGCACCATCGCCCGGCTGCGCGGCCGTTCCAGGCCCCAGCGAAACCGGAGCTTTGGTACTGGCACAACTCGTTTTTGATATCCGATCAGGCCGTAGAGCAGAGTAAAGCTCTCATTGCGCGCGCTGCCGGCTATGGCTACACAGGCGTCGCGTTCTGGGATAACAGCTTCAACTATCTCTCGACACCCTCGTGGGACCCGGCTAATGTCAAACGATTGCGCGATGTTCTGCGGTATGCGGCGGGACGAGGTCTGAAGGTGATGGTGTTAGGTGCGCCCTTCGGTTATTCGAATGTCGCGCTGATACCGGATGGCAATTTGGCGGAAGGGCAACGAGTGGAAGGCACTCGTTTCACAGTGGACGCGAGCGGCAAACGGCTCAACTTAGTGAACAGTTTTGCGCCCCTGGAAAACGCTGGCTTCGAAAAGGGAAAGACTGGCTGGTTCGATACCGGTGACGCAGGTTTGGGCGTCAGCACGGGCGTTTCGCATGGTGGCCAGCAAGCGGGGCTGGTAGTCGATGCGCCGGGTAATGCCCGCTTCCGGCAACGAGTAAGTCTGACTCCGTGGCGTCAGTACCATCTCAGCTTGTGGGTGAAGTCTCGCGGGTTTCACGGACCGGCGGTGGTCGAAGTCATCGACTGGTGGCATCGCAGTCAGAGTGCGTTTTATACAGAGATCCCGGTGGATGGGACGCGCGAATGGACCCGCCTCGATTTCACCTTCAACAGTCGCGATACCGGATGGGCGTATTTGTATTTCGGAGTGTGGGGCCGCAGCTCAGGGGTGCTTTGGTTCGATGACATCGGGCTGGAAGAAACGGGGCCAGTGTATGTGGTGCGAAGGGCTGGAGCGCCGCTGAAACTATACGATCCTGAGAGGCCAAAATTCGCTTACCGAGAAGGGGTTGACTACGATCGAGTGTTCGATCCAGCGCTGTCGCCGCCACACGCAGCATTTCGAGACAACTATCATGCGCCGGTTCAGATTGGCCTCCCGGCTGGAACGACCCTGAAACCCGGGGAGACGGTCGCTATGGATTATTACGCGGCATTTCCGATTCCCAAAGACAACCAGATGGGTATGTGCCTCAGCGAACCCGGTGTGTTCCGCTGGCTTGAAGGGAATGCGCGAAAGATTGGCGCTATCCTGCCGCCAGGGAGTGACCTGTTGCTTTCGTATGACGAGATGCGCCAGGCGAACTCCTGCGCTCTGTGCCGGACGAAGCACATGACTGCCGGAGAACTGCTTGCCTGGAATGCGGAGAAGACGGTGAAACTCTACGAGGGTGCGCTGGCGGGCACACAACTCTACACATGGAGCGATATGTTCGATCCATTTCATAATGCGCATGACCATTACTTTTACGTAGAAGGTGACTTGGCAGGCTCGTGGAAGGGTCTCCCGGCCGAGATAGGCGTTTTGAACTGGAATCATCCGTTTTTACCGCAGTCGCTGCGCTGGTTTGCCGGATTAAACCGGCGGCAACCAGTTGCTCACAAACAGATTATCGCCGGTTATTACGACAGTGGTGACGGCAACAGCAGTGCTACGGATCTCGGACGGGCCCGGGGAATTCCGGGTTTGCAGGGCATCATGTATGTTTCCTGGCGCAACGATTATTCGCAACTTGAGACCTTCGCTAAGTCAGCGAAGAATGCCTGGGGAGCGTATTTGAAGAGTTTAGATTCGGGTGGAACCTGAACACTCCGGGTGTCCGCAGCCGCATTGAACATCGGGCGTCGTGCCGGCAGTTTCGCAGAAGGTGCTGCAGTATTCACTTCCTTCGCGGGCCTGACAGTTGCAGGATGGGTGTGCACATTTCTTGTTTTCAGCCATAAATCCTCTTGCTTCAGAGATCGTCTTTACCTGCGTTTCATTTCGTCTTTCCGCATCGGCATGCGATCAATTGTGCGAAACAGGTCGCGCGGATCGACCGGTTCATATTTCCGGAGCTTCACCGAACCGTCCTTACCGATCAGCACCAGCGCAAACGAATGGTGTTCAATGCCGAGCTTAGTGCGGAAATGTTGCCCCTCCGGTGTATCGCCGGTGAGCGAGAAGACCTTTACATCCCGCTCATCCAGGCCTTCGGTGTTCGCCTGAAGTAGCTTCTCCTGACGGCTCAGTCTTTCATCGTTGGTGCTCTCGGCCCACACGACCACTACCCGATTCTGCCAGCGCAAACGATCGAGATCCGGCGCGGCCGCCGCTTGCATCCACATTCAGGATTCCAGTTGCCGTCCGAGCGCAGCGGCATCGAAGTAGGCGCGGAAGCGGGTGATTTTTCCGTTGGATGTCTCGAGGATTGAAACGCCATCGTAAGAGAGCTGGTGAGAGGCGGAAGAGGATCCTTGCGTTGTCCATTCCAGAGCAATGCGATCGCCGGCATCGATCGAGTTGCGAAAGGTGGACTCCAGAGTCTCGAAGGTATCGCGGTACTTTTTCCAGAAATCACGGGCGCCCTCAGGACCATGAAATTTCTCGGGGGCAAGTACATTGCCGATTTCGGCGTCCTCGGAAAACAGTTCCGCGAGCGGATTCACATCACGTGTTTTCTCGAGTTGAGCCAAGGCGGCGGTAAATTGATCAGCTAAAGGGTTTGGCATATTTCTCTCGTCAGATCAGATGCCGGAATTCTAAAGGTTAGATCAAAGATTAGGCGTAAGGCTTGCCTGTTATGCTGATTTGCTTACACCTATGAGAGCTCAGTGTCGCGTTATGGCTGTGGTTATCACGGCCGGCTTGGTCGTGTCTCTTCAAACGCGTGCGCAGATTTCGGACCCGGCGCTTGGCGCCGAGCAGTTCGCAAAGGATCCAAAACAGGCACTCGATCACTGGTACACAGATCGTATTCAGAAGTACACCACGGGGCCACATCTCAATTCGCCTTTGACGAATTACCTGCCCGCCTCAAAAACGGTTCCAACACCGGCGAAAGTCTTAGGCGACGTTTCGGGCGCTCCAGACATGCTGCCCTATGCGGAAGACGTGTACCGGTATTTTCGGCTGCTCGCGCAGAGTTCGCCGCGTGTGAAGGTATATACCATTGGACACACCGAAGAAGGGCGCGAGATGATTGCCGCTGCAGTGGGAGATGAGTCGCTGCTGGCGCAGTCGAAGCAGAATAGCGAGCGTCTGGCGAAACTGGCTGATCCGCGGTCCATCGGGTTGAACGATAAAACGGCAGCCGGTCTGGCCGGGCAGTCGTTTCCGATTTACTACATCACCGGTACGATTCATTCGCCGGAAACGGGCGCGCCCACGGCGCTGATGGAACTGGCCTACCGTCTCGCGGTCGATGATTCGCCGTACATCCAGTACATTAGATCGCACATGATTGTGCTCATTACGCCAGTCGTGGAAGTGGATGGCCGCGATCGCATGGTCGACATCTATCGCTGGCACAAGGCGCATCCCGGCGACAACTGGCCGAGGCTGCTCTATTGGGGGCACTATGTAGCGCACGATAACAATCGCGATGCGATGGGCATGACGCTGGACTTGACTCGCAATGTACTCAACACCTATCTCGAGTGGCATGCGCAGGTGCTGCATGACTTACATGAATCGGTGCCGTTCATTTATGACAACACGGTGGGTGATGGGCCCTATAACGCCTGGGTGGATCCCATGCTGGCCGACGAGTGGGCCGCGCTCGGTTGGAATAACGTGCAGCAGCTGCAGAGTTTCGGGATGCCGGGCGCTTTCACGCACGGTGATTTCGATACCTGGAGTCCTGGCTATTTGATGTTTCTGGCAGCCATGCATAACGGCATCAGCCGGCTGTACGAAACGTTTGGCAATGGCGGAGCGGATACGGTGAAGCGCATTCTGACGCCGGACGAATACTCGCGCACGTGGTTCCGGCCGAATCCGCCGTATTCGACCGTAGAGTGGTCACAGCGCGATAACAACAATTATGAGCAGACGGCGCTGTTGACGACGCTTTCTTATTTCGCGCACAATAGCCGGCATTTTCTGGATAACTTTTATTTGAAGAGTAAGCGCTCGGTAGAGAAACCAAAGACCTCCGGTCCTGCAGCTTATGTTCTGGCAGCCGATCAGGGCTCATTCAGCCGTCAAGTAGAGTTGTTGAACGTGTTGAAGAAGCAGCATGTGGAGATTGCGCGGTTGAGCGAGGCTGTGACAGTGAAGTTGCCGCCGGCGCATGTACCCGCGACAGACGAGAAGGATAGCGGTCAACCAGCGAAACCGGCGCAACCAAAATCGCAGACCTTCGCCGCGGGCAGTTGGGTGATCCGCATGGATCAGCCTTTTTCACGAGTGGCGGACGCGCTGCTCGATCGTCAATACTGGTCGCCTGACGATCCGCAGAAACATCCGTACGACGATACGGGCTGGTCTTACGGCGACTTGTTCAATGCCAAGGCTGTACGCGTTACCGATGCATCGATTCTGCAGGCCAAAATGGAAACAGTTGACAATCCTGGCTTGCAAAAAGCGCCCATTAGCGACAGCGGTTCGACGTATGCGGTGGATAGCGCGGGCGGCATTGGCCTGCTGTCGCTCAGATATGCCATGAAGACCGCCGATATCGCGGTCGCTGATCAACCCTTTGAAGCGGCTGGGCGGCATTTCCAGGCGGGCTCACTGCTGATTAACGGACCGGACAGCAAGGCCTTGCAAAAAGCACTGACGCCGTTCAATTTGCAGTCAGTCGCCTTGTCTGACAAGCCTTCGATTCGGACCCATCCCGCCAGCGCGCCGAAAATCGCCTTTATGCACACCTGGCTGTTCACGCAAACCGAAGGTTGGTGGCGGTCCGGGTTTGATCGATTCCAGGTGCCCTACGATTACATCAGCACGCAGACGGTAGCAAAAGAAGAAAACTTACGTGCGAAATATGACGTGATTATCTTTGCACCCGTAGCGCACGTGCCCGCTTCGCAGATTGTGAATGGCATGCCGATGTGGGGGAATGCGATGCCCTGGCAGAACTCCACGATTACGCCGAACCTGGGCAAGATTGATAGCACAGAGGATATGCGTCCCGGTCTGGGCTTTACCGGCCTGGCGCATCTCAAACAGTTTGTGGAAGAGGGAGGATTACTGATTACCTCTGAGGATACGGCACAGTTCGCAATTGACGAGGGTTTCGCGCCGGGCGTCTTTGCTGCGCCTTTGAAAACGACCAAGGTGGACGGCAGCGTCTTGGGAGCGGTGCTGGTGGATCAAGCGAGTCCGGTGGCTTATGGGTATGGCAAAGAGCTTGCTGTGTACAGCCAGGATGGACTGGCGTTCACGGTGAGCAACCTGATGACGAACCGGAATATTTTGACCGAGAAGGAGTATAAGCGGCCAACTGGGCGCGGTGGTCCACAGGATGAGGACCGGCCAGAAGGGCGCGCAAATGAGGCGACGCCCGCGCTGCCCTCGCCGAAGCCATGGGAAGCAACAGCGTTGAATGAAGAGCAGAGCCGAAACAATCCGCTACTCATTCCGGCGGAGTACCGGCCGAACGTGATCCTGCGATTTGCAGATCGAAAAGGGCTGCTGCTCTCGGGCTTGCTTGAAGGCGGCGATTCGATCGCGGAGCGTGCGGTAGTGGTAAATGCGCACCTGGGCAAGGGGAACGTTTTACTGTTCGCCAATAATCCGGTGTACCGGGGCGAGACGATTGGCAGCTATGGGCTCGTGTTCAACGCGATTTTGAATTTCGATCATCTGCAAGCAAAACCGTAAGGGCGGGATTACTTGCGCAAGCTCTCTGGTGGAATCCGGTCGATCAGTTCTCGAATGGCAGTTACCAGCTTATCTGTGTTCTCTTTGAGAGACACAAGACTGGAATGCAGTCCTGAGATATTGCGTTCGATGCGCTCGTGACCTTCAGGCTATGTTCCGCCATATCTTCCAGACGCCTCATGCGCTCGCGCCAATCATAGCCGTTGTTATCTGCAGCCATGTGGTGAGTTTAGCGCTGGATTAACGCCGGTTGAGTTGGACCCGGCGGACAAACTTTACGGCTTTGTTTTCGAAGAGACGCGAAATGAGTTCGTCGGGTACCGGCTCGTCGGTTTCGATGATCGAAATAGCCATGAGCGGCTGCGAGGGCGCGGAAGCCGTTTCCTGGCGGCCTAGCGCAAAGTTTGCAATATTGACGCCGTTGGTTCCAAGCACAGTACCGAGATACCCGATCACACCCGGGACATCCTCGTTTTTCGAATACATCAAATTGCCGTCGAGGGTGGCTTCACACGAGATACCCTCAATTTGCAGGAGTCGCGGTTTATCGAGCACGACCGCGCCGACCGCGGAAAACGCTCCGGCTTCGGACTCGATTTCCATACGAATGGAATCCATGTGAGAATCGCCCGGCTCGCGTTGTTCAATGACGCGAAAGCCGCGTTGTGTAGCAATCTGCATGGCATTCACCACGTTGGCGCGATACTCCATCGAGCGGCTGAGGACACCCGCCAAACCGGCGTTCCGTAGAATTTGCGTGTTGTTTTCAGCCAGCCGGCCGAAGTACAGGAAGCGGATGGTGTGGGCGTTCCCAGGCGCAATGTGGCTGAGGAACAGTCCGAGCCGTTCCGCCAAATCAACGTATGGTCCGAGGGTGCGATACTGCTCAGGCGAGAGCGCAGGCATGTTCACGGCGTTAAGGGCAATGCCACTTTTTAAGTACTCGACGAGTTGCTCGGCAATGCGGATACCTACGATTTCCTGAGCTTCTTCGGTGGAGCCGGCGATATGAGGCGTGGCGACTACAGGTTCAAGTTTGAGGAGAGCCAGTTCGCCGGGGGGCTCTACTTCAAAAACGTCGAGAGCAGCGCCAGCCACGGTGCCATCGGCAATCGCGGCTTCCAAGGCGGCAACGTCGATGAGCTCGCCGCGCGCGCAATTAACGATGCGAACGCCTGGCTTCATCTGTGCGAAGGCCGCGGCGCTCAGCATGTGATCGGTTTCGGGCGTAAACGCGACGTGGAGCGTAATGTAGTCGCTTTGCGCGTAGAGTTCGGCCAGTGAAACAAGCTCAATGCCGAGATCGCGAGCGCTTTGCGAGCTGATATAGGGATCGTGACCGACGATGCGCATTTCGAAGGGACGGGCGCGCCGGACTACTTCGCGGCCGGTGCTGCCCAGACCCACGATCCCGAGCGTTTTGCCGCGTAATTCGGTCCCGAGGAATTTCTTTTTTTCCCACTTGCCCGCTTTGGTAGAAGCACTCGCCTGCGGCACCGAGCGCGCCATCGACAGCATGAGAGCTAAAGTGTGCTCGGCGACGGATACGGCGTTGCCGCCAGGCGTGTTCATTACCAGGACGCCGGCTTCCGTGGCGGCGGGAAGATCGACGTTGTCAACACCCACGCCGGCGCGCCCAATCACGCGAAGCTTCGGAGCTTGCGCGAGGACTTCTTTCGTTATCTTGACAGCGCTCCTTACCAGCAGTGCGTCGCAATCGGCAAGGTGAGCAGAAAAGCTCTTGGGATCGGAGACCACAACGTCCCAATCGGATTGAGCTTGCAGTCGTTCAATCGCAGCCGGTGCGAGCGGCTCCGCAATTAGAATTTTCATTGGATAGATATAGGGACTGAACGCCGAGACTAGCTCAACGCCAGTGCTTCTTTGGGCATAGCAGCTTCCGCGTAGACGTTCTGTACGGCGGCAACGCCAGAGCCGAATCGGACAGAATGCCCGTTGGCGGCGAGAATGATTTCGAGCTCTGCAATGACGGCAAAGAGGTCGTGAAAATCAAAGAAGCCCAAGTGCGCGAAACGAAAAATCTGGCCCTGCATGGAGCCTTGTCCATTGGTGATGATGGCGTTGAACCGGCTACGAAACTCCTTGATGATTACTTTCGAATCCATACCAGCCGGGGGCCGCACGGCTGTCACGGAAGAGCCAGGATGAGACGAAAATAGGGATAGACCCAGAGTTTGCATCGCTTCACGTGTAGCCCGCGCCAGCAGTTGCGCATTTTCCACGAGCTTGTCCATTCCCAAGTCTTTGATATACCTCAACGCTTCGCCGAGCGCCAGAAGCAGAGCAATATTGGGAGTCCATGTGGACTCGCCGTTAATCGCGTTCTTGCGTTCCTTCTTCAAATCGAAGTAGAACCGCGGAGCTTTGGAAGAATCGGCCATGGCCCAAGCCTTCGAGCTGATCGAAACAAACGCCAGTCCGGGTGGAATCATGAAGGCTTTTTGCGAGCCGCCGATGACCACATCGAGGCCCCAGCCGTCGATATCGAGCGGCATGGTGCCGATCCCTGTAATGGCATCGACCACAAATAAAGCGCTGGTCTTCTTGACAGCCAGGCCCATGGCTTTCACATCATGCTGCGTGCCGGTAGAGGTCTCCGAGGCTTGGACAAACACGCCTTTAATTTTCGAGTTGGCGGCCAGCGCGGCTTCGACCGACTGCGGGGACACCGCGTCACCATACGGGGCAGTCAGTACAGTGGCCTGCATTCCCCAGGCTTTCATGATTTCCACCCAGCGCTCGCCGAATTTGCCGGCCGAGCAAACAAGGACTTCGTCGCCCGGAGAAAAGAAATTCTGAGTCGCCGCTTCTAAACCGCCGGAGCCCGAAGCGACCAGAACGAGCACATCGTTTTCAGTGTCCAAAACCGTTTGGAGATCCCGCAGCACTTGTTTGTAAAGATTGCGGAAATCCTCCGTGCGGTGATGGATATCGGAACCCATCATGGCGTGTAGCGCAGACGGAAGAAGAGGTGTGGGACCGGGGGTCAGCAGGCGCTGCTTTTTAATGTGCATTGCAAGACGAAACAGTTCAAGAAAGACGGCTGAGAGCCGCTGAACTGGTGGAACCCCCAGGATATCAGAGGGTCGCCTTTTGGAAGCACCACTCCCTTACGGTCGTGGCTCTGCAAGCCAGCAAGGCTTGTTGAATTTTGCGGCGAGAACTAGTTGGCGACGGTAAAGCTCGAAGTCGTTGTGTAACTTTGACCAGCCGCCGTAATGGCCGTGATCGCCAAGGTATGAGTCCCGTTAGCAAGGTAGGTAGTGTCGACTCCAAAATTCCAGCCGACGTTCGGACAGCCGGGTTGATTCGGGTACACCGAGCAAACGTCGCCGCGGTTGCCGCCATATTGGGCTGTGCCGGCGGGCACGTCATCAATAGAAACCTGAATAGCGGTGATGGCGGAGTTGGGGTTGAGGGCCCAACCACCGAACGCGACGCTTCCCGAGAAAGACGCGCTTGAAGAATTCGGAACGTCTATGCTGATTTGCGTGGGGCTGGGAGAGGTCCAGTTGGCCACCTGAAAGCTGCTGGATGTAATGGAAGAGGTCCCGTCGGCGGCAGTAGCGGTGACGCCAAGAGTGTGTGGGCCATCGGCAAGCTGCGTCGTATTGAGCAGGAACGTCCAGTTTGCGGACGCATTCACAGCGGCGGGCGTGAAGGTGGCTGCGCCAAAGGGGTAGCCGTCAACAGAGATGTTGACGCCGGTGAGGCTCGCGCTAGTGCTGACCGCTGTGCCCGAGAAAACAGCCATGCCTTGGTACGAACTGCTTTGGCTATTCGGGTGGCTGATGGTGGCTGAGGTCGGGCCGACGGAGGACGAGTTGGCCACCGTGAAGGAGGAGCTCGTCGTGGCACGCTGTCCAGTGCTCGTATTGGCAGTGACCTCGAGCAGATGTGGACCGTTTGCCAGAGTAGCGGTGTTGAAAGCATAGTTCCAACCAACATTCGGACAACCGAGGTTGCCTGGGAACTGAGCGCAGACATCGTTACGGATACTCCCGTAAGTTGCCAGGCCATTCGGGACACCGTCAATCGAAATCTGAACAGTGCTAATCGCGGCGGAATCGTTCAAGGCCCAGCCACCGATGGCGACGAAACCGGCGAGGGCAGGAGTGGAGGCATTGGGCTGGTCGATCGAGATGAGTGTGGGATTGGAGGACGTACCTTGATTGCCAATCCGAATCGGACCGGTTTGGGTATAAGCTTGACCGCTGACCGGTGTGACCGTGATTTGCAAGGTGTGACTGCCGTCCCCGACGAGAGTAGTGTCGAGAGCAAAGTTCCAACCGACGTTCGGGCAGCCGGCGTAAGTGGAAAAGACAGCACAAACGTCGGAACGATTTGCGCCATAACTAGCTGCGCCCATCGGGATGTTGTCGATGGCAACGGCAACAGAGGCGATAGGCGTATTTGGATTGATCGCCCAGCCGCCGATGGCGACAGTTCCACTTAAGGGAGGAGTCTGGGAACTGGGATAGTCGATGGTGACGAGGGTGGAATTCGCGGTAGTCCAGTTAGCGACGGTGAATGGATGGGCCTCCACGGTACGCTGTCCATTCGAGGCAGTGGCGGTTATGGAGAAAAGATGGTCGCCGTTTGAAAGAGCGGAGGTGTCGAGTAAATAGGACCAGCCCACGTTGGCGGTTGAGTTCTGGCAACTCGGCGACGTGGGGTAGACGGCGCAGACATCTGGTCGGCTTTGGCCGTAAGTGACGCTGCCGCGAGAGACACCGTCGACCGAAGCGGTCACGCTGCCGATCGTCGAGGAACTGCTAATAGCCCAGCCGTGAACGGTAGCGAGGCCCTGGAAAGTGCCGCCCTGCGATCCCGGATTATCAATGCTGATGATGTTCGGATTCGCCCCTTGATAGTTAGCGGTCGTGAATGACTGGGCATGTGTCAGACGCGTCCCGGCGGCATCGGTTGCGGTGATCTGGAGAGTGTGCGCGCCGTCGGCGAGCGGCGTGGTATCGAGCACGAAACTGTAGCCTACACTGGTATTTCCATTGGCACAGCTGGCAGTGCTTGCGTTGGCTGCACAGGCATCAGGACGGCTCTCCCCGTAAGTTGCAGTGCCGGCGCTTTGGCCATCTAGTGAGACCTGAACCTCCTGAATCAAGGCGTTCTTGTCGACTACCCAGCCATTGACCGGCGTCGAGCCGGAGACTGCGCTGCCCCCAGCGCTCGGGTTGTCGACATCTATTGTGATCACGCCACTGCCCACAGGTGGAGTATTTGGATTGGCATTAGCGGGACCGACCGGAATAGTAACCGTATTGCTTATGAAGGCGTTTTGGGCAATGTAAAGAGGCGTAACCGGGTTGGTCGCTTGTGCCGAGGGAACGATGATCTGCACTTGGTAGATGCCATAGGAACCTTGCGGGAAACCTGCGCTGACAACTTGCGCGGTGGTGCCGCCGAGCGTGGCACTCACGGAATTACTCGCACTGTTAATGGGGTCGAGCGTATAGGGTTGGCCGGTCGGAGCATTGGAAAGTACAATGCCCGCCAGATTACTGACCTGACCAAGACCCGCTCCGCGGAGAGTAATTGTTTCGCCGGGAGCGGCCGGGTTGTCGGCCGTAATAGGAGAGTTGCTTACCACGTCGCAGCAGGTCGTGCTCGTGTATGGAGTAAGCGTGATGCTCGCGCCCGTACTCGCGCTGGTGGCAACGGCTATTCCGTTACCGGCTGCGCCGCTTTGCCGGGCAACGATCACGACACGATTGAAGGCTGCGCCTATTTGCGCGGTTACGCTGGGGTCGTTTCCACTATTGACGGCCTGCGCCAAGCCTGCGGTAAGAGTTGCCAGAGAGTCGGAAGCTTGCACCGTGTAGTTGTAGCCGGTGCTGCCCACCGTTATGGTGAGCACGTCACCAGCTTTGACTGTTCCGGTGAGGTCGACGACAGCCTGGGGATTGCCGGGCTGGTGAAGAGCTCCGCTGGCGGGAAACGGGCGAGCCTGTCCCAGAGTGGCGGGAGCATCGAAGATGCCGGGATTCGCGGGCGCGATGTAAATGGGCGTGGCGTTGGTGACGGTGACACTGCCGTCGTTGTGAGTGGTTCTAACGAAAATACTGGTGCTGTTGCGAGTGGCCAAGCCGAAGGGTATCTGTGAGACAACCTGGGTGGCAGAGGCCTGAAAAACGGGACTCGCAATGCCATCCATGAAGACTTGGGTCCCGCCGAGGGAAGTCGGAATAGCACCGGTAAGCGAGGCGACAGCCGGATGGTTTGCAGGCTGATCAGAGAGATTCGTGCCATTGACTTCAACCAGCATGCCGGGAGCGCCCGTGGCGGCTGTTCCGGCCGTGAGATAGGAAGCGGCCGTGGTTCCGTTGGCAAGGGCGGTGATGTCGGCGGTATTGGAGCTGGTGGCGCTCAGAGCGATGCTGTTCAAACCTGGGTTGGTCGCGCGTGAAGTCAAATAGAGACTGCCACTGCCGGCGCCGCTGAAAGACGCTATCGCATTGGGGTCACCGCTGTTGGCATTAATCAGAGCGACCTCGCCTTGGGCGACGGTATCGAGCGTGTCGCCGCTTTTGATTGTGTACGTGTAGGGTGCGGTGGTTCCGATGGTAACCGAAACCGTATCGTTGGCAGTAATGGTTCCGCTGAAGTTGACGAAGCCTTCCTGCCGGATGATTTGGCTGGCCCAATTGAGGACGGACTGATCGGGCAGCGAGGTATCGGCAGGTGTAAACACGAGCACGCGATTGTTGAACGCATCGCTCACGTATAGGTTGAGTCCGTCGAAAGCCAAAGAAGTAGGCGTAGGCGTAACATCAACGGCGCTCGTGTTGTCGAGTGCCGTACTGGCGATGGTGGCAGATTGACTGCTGTCCTGGTTCGTTACGAAGTCCGCCTGACCGAGAACGTTGTCGGCTGGAGCGCCATTCTGGGTAGGAATTGTGTTGAAGATTAAGACACGGTCGTTGCCGCCATCGGCCACAAAAAGCCGCGTGCCGTCGGAGAGCGCATAACGTGGGAAATTCAAATTCGATTCGCACTGTACCTCTGTGCCCGTTGCGTTCTTGCAGACCGCAGGATTGTTCGACATCGTGCTGGTCATATCCGGCTGGCCGAGTACGACATCGGCATTCTGTCCGTTACTCGCAGGGATGTTATTCCAAATAAGAACGCGGTTGAAGCCTAGATCGGACACGAAAACGTGCGCTCCATCGGATGTTACGGAAACGGGATTGCAGAGTTCATTACCAGCGGCTGTGTTGGTCGCTTGCGTGGGACTACAGGCAGCTTGTGTACCGGTATTAAAGTTGGATTGTCCGAGAACGAGGTCGGCGGGTTGATTATTGCTTGTGGGGATGCTGTTCCAGATGAGGACGCGATAATTCTGCGTGTCGGCCACATATAGTTTGCCATTCTGAATCCAGACGCCCTGGGGAGCGAGTAGCGAGCTTGCTGTAGGCGGATTGTAAACGGTGGCGTGCGTGAAATCAGTTTGCCCGAGAACAATGTTGGCGGCCTGGTTGATCGCGGTGGGAATGGATGTCCAGATGAGAACGCGATTGTTGTCGGTATCAGCCACCGCTAAAACATTGCCGTCAGTAGCGACTGCCGTGGGCGTTCGCATATTAGGCTGGCTCGGGTCGTTGTTGAGACCGATGTTAAAAGCATCCGGAGTTGTGGAGTTGGGGACCAGGGGGGCGTTAAAGGTGGGCTGACCGAGTTGGTTAAAGGCCGGAAACGCGCAGACATTGCAGAGATAGTTGGAGTACGATTGGGCGTTGGTCAGATCCACTTTGGGAGCAGGCAGGAGATTTGTGTTGAACATGACAACACGGTTGTCCTGCGAGACAGCACCCAGTCGGTTCGAATCGGCTACGTAGAGGGTTCCATTGGCCCAGGCGAGCCCGCTGACGCCCCCAAGGATCTGCTGATTGGGAACGACCTGCGGTGTCGTGGGAGTGGCGCCTCCAAAGGTGAAGGTGTATTGACCGAATTCAGCGCGAGCCGCCTGGCCGTTGGTAAAGGTCTGTGCGGATAGACTTGCCGCGGCAAACAGGAAAAGACTAACAGTGGTGTACTTTCTCAAACTTAAGGGCCCCAAAAGCAAATGAGTGCAGCCGGACGTGAAACGCAGTGCATCGCATTCAGGAAAGACTCTCCCGAGCAGGATGTGCAGAGCGAAAAGACGGCCGAGCTAGCTCAGTATATCAGCGGGTTTGACGTAGTGACTTTATGAGCGGTTGCGACGGACTAGAACTTTTTAGAGTCCGAAGGAGCGAGTGACGACGCCGGTACAATCAGGCGCGTACAATGTTGATCGATGCCGCTACTGGAGAGATTGCAAACGGATATGGTGAGCGCGATGAAAGCGAAAGATGAAGGCCGGCTGGGTCCGCTACGCATGGCCAAGGCAGCGCTCAAGAAACAAGAGATCGATAGCATGAAGCCGCTGGACGAAGCGGCGGAGATGCAGATCATGAACATGCTGTTAAAACAGCGCCGTGATTCGGCGGAGCAGTTCCGCAAAGGCGGTCGCGAAGAGCTGGCAGCTAAGGAAGAGGCGGAGATCAAGGTGCTCGAATCCTATTTGCCCACCGCGCCTAGCGAAGAAGAGATGACGGAAGCGGTGTCGGCGGCTATCGCGGAGACCGGGGCGAATTCCGCAAAGCAGATGGGGCTCGTGATGAAAGCGGTGCAAGCCAGGCTGTCGGGCAAACGCGTGGATGGGAAAGCATTGAGCGAACTAGTGAAGCAGAAGCTAGGCGCATAATAATTCTCCTTTTCTTCGCCTATAATGTTCTGTGTAGAGCAGAGCATTTTGTCCACTTACATTGAGCTTCATGCGCGTTCGGCGTTTTCCTTTCTGGAAGGCGCTTCGCTTCCCGAAGACTTGGCTTCACGGTGCGCGGCTTTGAACCAAGGCGCCATGGCGTTGGCCGATGCGCATGGTGTCTACGGGGCTCCGCGCTTCCATCTGGCAGCGAAGAAATTGGGATTACGGGCGTTGATCGGCGCGGAAGTAGGCACGCTGCAGGACGGCCGCTACACGCTGCTGGCGGAGAACAGAACCGGTTATCAGAATCTCTGCCGGCTGATCACGCGCACGAAAATGCGTGGTGAAACTGCCGGCAAGAATCTGAATGCTCATGCCACGGACAGTGACTTTTTGGAACATGCGCCGGGCACTGTCTGCCTGACGGGCGGCGACGAAGGACCGCTGGCTAAGATTTTTCGCGAGTCGGCTGGACCTAAGGCAAGATCGGAAGCACGAAAGTTACTCGAGCAACTGACCGGCACGTATGGGACGGGAAACGTCTATGTCGAACTGCAGCGGCATTACCGGCGGGATCAAGAAGAGCGTAATCAGGCTTTAATCGAACTGGCACGCAGCCTGCAATTGCCGCTGCTGGCGACCAATGGCGTGTCGCAGGAAACGGCCGCGCGGCGCGACTTACAGGACGTCCTTACAGCCACCCACTTTAAAACGACTTTGGCCGAGGGCGGCAAACTACTTTCGCGCAATGCCGAACGGCACATGAAGAGCTCCGAACAGATGGCGAAGCTGTTCGCGGACTTGCCGGACGCGTTTGCCCATACCAGCGAACTGGCGAGCCGTCTGCAATTCACATTGGAGGATTTAGGATACGAATTTCCCAGATATCCTGTGCCCCCGGGCGAGACAGAAGACTCGTATTTGCGCAAGCTGACGGAAGCGGGCGCGCACCGGCGGTATCAGGTGTATTCAGAGAAAGCACGCAGCCAGATAGACCGTGAGCTGGCTTTGATTGAGAAGTTGAAGCTGGCTGGTTATTTTCTGATTGTCTGGGATATTGTCGATTTCTGCCGGCGCGAGAACATCCTGGTGCAGGGTCGTGGCTCGGCGGCCAACAGTGCCGTTTGTTATTCGCTGGGGATCACGGCGGTGGACCCAATCGAGATGGAGTTGCTGTTTGAGCGATTTCTGTCGGAACAGCGCGGTGAGATGCCGGATATCGATCTGGATTTACCGAGCGGGGATCAAAGGGAACGAGCGATTCAGTATTTGTATCAACAGTACGGACGCTTGGGTGCGGCCATGACGGCCAATGCCATTACGTATCGGGGGCGCTCGGCGGTACGAGATGTAGGGAAAGCTCTCAGCTTCGATGAAGAGCAGATTGCACGCCTGGCCAGCCAGTTAAATGCTTTTGAGTGGAAGGATCCCAAAGACACATTGGAGCGGCAGTTTCGGGCACAAGGGTACGATCTTTCCGATCCGCGAATTCTAAAGTTTTTTTCGCTGACCAAAGACATTCTGGAATTGCCGCGGCATATCGGGCAGCACTCGGGCGGCATGGTGATTTGCCAGGGACAACTGGATGGAATCGTTCCCCTTGAGCCGGCCTCAATGCCGGGACGTGTGGTGGTGCAGTGGGACAAAGACGATTGCGCCGACCTGAAAATCGTAAAGGTGGATCTGCTGGGGCTCGGCATGATGGCGGTGCTCGAAGACACGATCGAGATTGTCAGCCAAAGCTATGGGGAGACAGTGGACCTGGCGCATTTGCCGCAACCGGATCCGACAGTTTATGAGTGTCTGCAGAAGGCGGACACAGTCGGTTTATTTCAGGTGGAGAGCCGGGCGCAGATGTCGTGTCTGCCGCGCCTAAAGCCGGCCTGCTTTTACGACATTGTGGTACAGGTGGCGATCATCCGGCCGGGCCCGATTGTCGGGCAGATGCTGCATCCATATTTGAAGCGCAGGCAGGGATTGGAAGAGCCGGTTTGTTTACATCCTTCTCTGGAGCCGGTGCTGCGCCGAACGCTCGGGGTTCCCTTGTTCCAGGAACAGTTAATTCGCATTGCCATGATTGCGGCAGGATTCAGCGGCGGCCAGGCCGAGGAGTTAAGGCGCGCATTCGGCTTCAAGCGATCGGAGAAACGCATGCGCGAGGTGGAAGTGCAACTGCGGGCCGGCATGGATCACACCGGCATTACGGGTGAGACACAGGACCGGATTATCCAGGCGATTACTTCGTTTGCGTTGTACGGCTTTCCGGAATCGCACGCCGCCAGTTTTGCGCTACTGGCATACGCCAGTGCCTATTTGAAGTGCCACTATCTGGCGGCGTTCACGACGGCCATGCTGAATAACCAGCCAATGGGTTTCTATTCGGCGGCAACGCTCGTCAAGGATGCACAACGGCATGGGCAGCGCTTTCGACCGGTCGACATTCTGCGCTCGGATTTTCGCTGCACGGTGGAGGATGACGGGAAGGCGAAGTATGTCCGGCTCGGTTTGAATTATGTAAAAGGTTTGAGCACTGCGACTGCGCGCAAAATCGAGCAACAGCGCAAAGATCGGGTATTTACCTCGTTACGCGATTTGATCCGTCGCGTACCGGAATTACAGAAAGACGAGATTAGCGTGCTGGCGGAATTGGGCGCACTGAATGGTTTGCCCAAATACAAATCGGATCAGCATCGCCGCGGGGCGCTCTGGCAAGCGGAACTGGCCTTGCAGCCCGTTGGCGAATTGCTGGAGCCGGCCGTGGACGATAGCGTGGCTTCGCCGCTAACGCCGATGACATTACGCCAGCGAACTCTGGCGGATTTCAGCAACAGCGGTCTGACCATCGGCGCGCATCCCATGGCGCACTTTCGAAGCCAGATGCGGGAAATGGGCGTGATGGATGCCGCCACCGCGAAGAAACAACGCGACGGACTGCTGTTGAAAGTGGCTGGTTGCGTAATTACCAGGCAGCGTCCGGGTACTGCCAAAGGTTTTGTGTTTCTGAGCCTGGAAGATGAAACCGGAATCGTGAATATTATTGTGCATCCGGATCTTTTCAGCCGGGCGCGGCAGGTTTGCACTTCGGCGGCGTACGTGATGGTCAAGGGGGTTTTGCAGAGCGTGACAGGCGTGGTTTCGGTCAAGGCGGCCGCCGTGGAAGAACTCAGTTTTCGCGGCGCGGCGGTGATGCCCTCGCATGATTTTCACTGAGCCGGGCCAGTGTAGATTTAGAACACACGACTGATGGATCGACGCGACTTTCTCAAGACTGGCGCAGCGCTTGCCGCGCTCCCGAATGCCGCAACGATAACGCAAGAGACGCCCGAAGCACCAGGTGTTGAGCGTGCATCATTTCCGCTCGCCGAGCGAAGCGTCGCCGAATTACAACAACAGATGAAGCGAGGTGCTTTAACTGCGGAGCGAATCACTGAACTGTATCTGGAACGAATTGACACTCTGGATCGAAAAGGTCCCACCTTACGCGCCGTACTCGAAGTGAATCCGGAGGCGCTGGCGATGGCCCGAAGCCTGGATCGCGAACGCGTGGCCAACAAGATCCGAGGGCCTTTGCACGGCATTCCCATTCTGCTCAAAGACAGTATCGATACTGGGGACAAGATGCAGACCACGGCCGGCTCTCTGGCGCTGCTGGGAACGGCTGCTTTGCACGATGCCTGGGTAGCGGCCAAATTACGCGCGGCCGGAGCGGTGCTGTTGGGTAAAACAAATCTGAGCGAGTGGGCGAATTTTCGTTCGACTCATGCGACCAGCGGATGGAGCGGACGCGGCGGTCAAACGAAAAATCCCTACGCACTCGATCGCAATCCCTGCGGTTCCAGTTCCGGGTCCGGGGTAGCCATCTCGGCAAATCTGGCCGTGCTGGCAGTGGGCACCGAAACAGACGGCTCCATAGTCTGTCCGGCAGCAATGAATGGGATTGTCGGCATTAAACCAACGCTGGGATTAATCAGCCGTTCCGGCATCATTCCGATTGCGCACAGCCAGGACACCGCCGGCCCGATGGCGCGTTCGGTGAGAGACGCGGCCACTTTATTAGGAGTTTTGACGGGAACCGATGCCCGCGATGAAGTAACAGAGGCCAGCGCGGGTCGGGCGTATTCAGACTACACACAGTTTCTCGATCCGCAAGGCTTACGGGGCATGCGGATCGGTGTGGCGCGGCGGTATTTCAAGCTGGGACCGGCGGTATCGGAAGTGATGGAAGAGTGCCTTCGTACCATGCAAGACGCAGGAGCGGAACTGGTCGATCCGGTTGAGTTCCCTCGGTTCGAGGAATGGCGTGACACGGAAACCGAGGTATTGCTTTATGAGTTTAAAGCCGATCTCAATGCGTATTTGGGGCGGCGCGGCGCACAAGTGAAAACACTGGCTGACTGCATCGCGTTCAATCGCGCGCACCGCGACCAGGAGATGCCTTACTTCGAGCAGGAACTCATGGAGCAGGCTCAGACGAAAGGTCCGTTGACCGAGAAGGACTATCGAAAGGCTCTGGACAGAAACCACCGGCTCACCAGGAAAGAAGGCATTGACGATTTACTGAAAAAACATAAGCTGGATGCGATTACCGGTCCGACAGCTGGACCCGCCTGGACGACGGACTGGATTAATGGCGATCGCGTCGATAGTGGTTGTGCTTCACCCCCGGCGGTCGCAGGTTTTCCGCATATCACTGTGCCGGCCGGTTTTGTCTTCGGCTTGCCCCTCGGAATTTCTTTCTTTGGCGCAGCCTGGAGCGAGCCGAAACTTCTTAAGATTGCTTACGCTTTCGAGCAAGGGCGCAAGGCCCGGAAACCGCCCGGTTTTCGACCGACCGTGAATTTCTCTGCCTAACGATCAGCGGTTTCGGCATCATACAAGATACCGACATGCCAAGTAAACACAAAGTGGTGATTGTGGGCGGCGGGTTTGGCGGTTTGTATGCCGCGCAAGCTTTGAAGCACGCCGATGTGGATGTAACCGTAATCGATCAGCGAAATTTTCACTTATTTCAACCGCTTTTGTACCAGGTAGCAACCGGGTCGCTTTCGCCGGGCGAGATTGCCGCGCCGATTCGCTCCGTGTTGAGCAAGCAGAAGAACGCGCGAGTACTTCTGGGCGAGGCAGTCGACATCGATCCTGCAACTCGTCAGGTAATTCTGCGGGACGGCGCGCACGTTGCGTACGATTCGCTGATTGTGGCGACAGGCTCACAGAGCAGCTACTTCGGACATAGCGAGTGGGCGGAATGGGCGCCCACCTTGAAGACCGTAGAAGATGCAACGGCCATCCGGCACAAGGTCTTGCTGGCCTTTGAAGCGGCGGAAAGGATTACTGATCCCGCCGAGCGAAAAATCTGGCTCACTTTTGTGATCGTGGGCGCCGGTCCGACCGGTGTGGAACTGGCGGGGACGCTGGGTGAAATCGCGCATCATACTTTGAAACACGACTTCCGCTCGATTCAGCCGAGCGACGCCAAGATTTTAGTGGTTGACGGTGGTCCCCGCGTGCTGTCTACTTTTCCGGAAGATCTATCGCGCAAAGCAGAGAAGCAACTCAATGCTTTGGGGGCGGAAACGCGCACCGGATTGATGGTTACGCAAATAGACGCGAACGGCGTAACCGTCAAAGACAAAGCCGGCGAGACGCATCACATTGCTTCTCACACAGTGATCTGGGCGGCAGGTGTTGCTACCTCGGATTTCGGCCGGCAAGTAGCCAAAAAGACTGGAGTGGAGACGCAGAAAAACGGCCAGATCAAGGTGAGCCCCGATCTCAGCATTCCAAAGTATCCGGAGATCCTGGTGGTGGGCGACCTGGCATACGTCGCGAAGCCGGATGGCAAGCCGCTGCCGGGGGTGGCGCAAGTGGCGATGCAGGGCGGATCTTATGCCGCGAAAGCGATCAAAGGCCGGCTAAACAAGGTGGAAAATCTCAAGCCGTTCCACTACTTCGACAAGGGCGATCTGGCAGTGATCGGTCGCGCGAAGGCGGTGGCGAATGTATTTGGTCTGCATCTTTCCGGGTTTCCAGCCTGGCTGGTCTGGCTGTTTATCCACCTGATGTATCTGGTCGAGTTTCAGAGTAGGATTTTGGTGTTTGTGCAGTGGGGCTTTCTATATCTGACTTACAACCGCGGTGCTCGTCTGATTACCGGAATCGCCGCGCAAGAATCGGTGAAAGATACTGCGCAACGTGCTGCGCCTGGAATATGAATCACCGGCACATGGATTGATGCACGAGTGTTAGCTTTGTAGATGCGCGGAATGGAGCTGCTGATTTCCGGGCCGGAAGGCTCGTCCACTAACGTCGAGTTGCATGAACCCAAGCTCTCGCTCGGGCGGTCAGCGGATAACGACCTGGCCTATCCCGACGATCCATGGCTTTCGCGCTATCACCTGACTTTTGAAAAGCACGATGACGGATGGATTTTGCAGGATTGCGCGAGTCGCAATGGCACCGTAGTAAACGCCGTCAGCTTAAAGGAGCCACACCGGGTTCGCTCGGGGGATCGCATTTACGCAGGGCATCTCACGATCGAGGTACGAGAGAAGGTACCCGAAGGCAGCAAGCCTGTGATCTCGTTTGTCACGCAGGAAGAAGAGCGGATCACGCGAGAAGCGACGATCGTGACGAGCCTGGACAAGCTGCTCGGCAAAGGATCGGCAGCCAGCGCGCGTCCAGAGCGCGACGTTACGCTGAACACGACGCGAGTGGTAGGCGCGCTGATACGCGCCGGGCAGGAACTCGCGGGGCACCGGCCTCTCGATGAACTGTTTCAGGTCATTTTGAAGCTTGCTTTGTCAGCGATGGAAGCCAAGCGGGGCGTGATTATGACGCTGGAGGAAGGCGATCTCGTGGTGCGGGCGAGCGAGGGAGATGGATTTTCCATCAGCACCTCTGTGCGAGATCGCATCCTGCGCGAGAAATGCTCCCTCGTGATCAGCGATGCGCAGTTGGACGATGCGCTACGACAGCAGCGAAGCATCATGATCCATCGCGTGCGCAGCATGATGGGAGTGCCGCTGCAGACGGGCGATCGGGTGATCGGCTTGATCTATGTCGACAACGGCGCAGTGCTGCGGCCGTTTTCGCAGGAAGACCTCGACCTGTTGACAGTCATGGCGAACGTCGCCGCCATCCGTATCGAACATGCCAGACTGGCGGAGGTAGAGCAATCGGAAAAGCTGATGGAACTGGAGTTGGCGCAGGCCAGCGAGATCCAGGCCATGCTCCTGCCGACGACGGCGCCCGTTTACCCGGGTTACGATCTGGCCGGACACAATCTGCCCTGCCGGACGGTGGGCGGCGACTACTACGATTTTGTGCCGTACGAGGACGGCCGGCTGGCGTTGGTGGTCGGCGACGTTTCCGGGAAAGGGATGCCGGCTGCGTTACTGATGTCGAGCCTGCAGGCGCGCGTACAAATGCTGCGCGAGACGAATCCGGATCCGGCTTCGGCGGTTACACTCCTGAATCGCAACCTGGCCGAACGTTGTCCGCTTGGGAAATTCATTACCTTTTTCTATGCGCTGCTCGACCCCGTCAGCGGGTCGCTGCATTACAGCAACGCGGGCCACAATTATCCCTTGCTGCTGCGAGCAAACGGGTCCGTGGAAATGCTGAAGGGTGGAGGGCTGGTGCTGGGTCTATTTCCCATGGCCCACTATGAGACCCATGAGACTCACCTGGAGCCGGGGGACATGCTGGCGCTTTACAGCGATGGAGTTACCGAAGCTTGTAGCCCGGCAGGGGATGAATTCGGCGAAGACGCTTTGGCTGAATTCTTGACTCAGCGAAAATCAGACCCATGTGGAGATCTGGTGGCAGAACTGATCGGCTATCTGCGCAGCTGGCATGGCAGCAACGCTTTTACCGACGACTTCACCATTGTTCTGGTGAAGCGCGATTAACTATTTTAAGAGCAGATGCCCGCGATCGAATCGCCGGCACCTGCTCCTCCAAACCTACTGAGGGGATGGGCCAGCTGTCGGCGGTGCTGCCACAACAGGATTACCTTGGGATGGCGGCATACCGATTTGTTTGCCGATTACCTCGCCTGAAACAACAAGCTCCACACGCCGGTTCAGCTTGCGACCGGCCGCCGTTTCGTTTGATGAGACGGGATAGTTGACGCCGTATCCCATGGCCGTCATGTTGTTCGTGTTGACTCCCTGCGTCAGCAGAAAGTCACGCACGGCATTGGCACGCTGCTCTGAGAGCTTCTGATTCAATTCCATTGTTCCGGTGCTGTCGGTATAGCCTTCCACCTGCAAGTTCAATCCGGGGTGTGACATCACGATACCGCTAATTCTTGCCAACGCCAGCTGAGCCGGATTCTTGAGAGTGTATTTTCCCGTATCGAAGAGCACGTCTTGCATATTCACCACCAGTCCACGAGGCGTTTCGGTGGTCGGGAGAACGGCATTAAACTGCGCAAGCAGCTGTTCGCGCAAACGTTCTTTATCGGCTTCGGCCTGTTTGCGGAGACGGTCGGCTTCATTAGCGGATTGTTGCGCCTTTTCGGCATCGGCGGCCGATTGAGCGCGCGCCGCATCGGCTTCTGCCCTGGCCTTGTCGGAGGCAGCGCGCTGTTGTGCCTCTAATTGAGCCTGCTGCTGGGCTTCCTGCGTACGCTGAGCATCTTCAGCGGCCTGCTGCTTGGCGGCCAGCTGCCGGGCTGCGGCCTCGTCACGCTCCTGCTGCAGGGCTAGTTGTTGCTGCTTTCGCAGAGAGATAGCGCGCGAATCTTCCGCCTTCTGCACAGCTTCACGAGCCGTCATAATAGCTGGCTTCCATTGCTTTCGATCCGTATAATCCTGCGCCTGACGCCAGAGCGATTCGGCTTGCTTATAGGTGTCGGCGGCGAACTGATCGGCTTTGGCATAGGCAGCGATTTGCACCGCATTCTGGGCCTCATACAGTTCGAGCGGGCTCTTTTTGTTGGAATTCAAATCGATGGACTTGCGTTGAGATTCAGGGACTTGATAGGTATACTGGCCGCGCGGCAGCAGTTCGAACTTGGCATCAACCGTTTGCCATTTGCCTTTGGTGTCGTCGCGAATCACGTTTTGCATCACCACGACATCGCTCGGCTGATGCACATTGAAATACGGTTCGGCCGTGACAATCAACCCGAAAGCCTGCAGCGGGGTCGTCATTTGGCCGCTGAAGTTGCCGTTCGGATCGACCTGGATTTCGCCGAGATTGTAGGGACGCCCATCGGGAGAAATGGCCCAGAGCACATAAGTCAGGTAGAGATCACCGAACTCCCGGGCTGATGGCAAGCCCTTAATATCGACCTTGACCTCCATGCGCCCGAGTTGACTCCGCACGTTGGCATTGCCCTTGGCTTTCGAAGCTAACGACGTACCCTCGAAATCGACTCGTGTCCAGCCACTCCGGTCGCGATAGGTGACGGCGGGCACGGATTTGGATACGACCTGCACACGAAAAATTGGATTGCCCTGGCTGGTTTGGCCCGAAGGCGGCTGTTGCACCGCGTGCATAGGGCTCGGTTCCTGGGCCCACATGGCTGCTGGAATCAGCGCCAGCAAAGCAAACTTCTGCATCATCATTCTCTTCATTGTCCTGCTAATCACTGTGCACGGCAACCGCCAAAGCTCTAACGAATTCTGAATGAAAGACTTATAAACAAAGCCGAATACTGCTCCTAGTAATTGTTACAGCACAATCCCCGAAAAATGAAAGGGTTATTCCGCAAAGTGGAATTGGGAGCTGACTGTATCTCGCTAAGATCTAAGGGTGAATTCCCCGCAACCCGGCGTCGCCGAGACGCCCGTTAAGCGAACTGCGTCGCCGCTCTTACCGATATTCCTTATAGTCATCGTCGATGTACTCGGTTTCACAATCATCCTGCCCCTCCTGCCCTTCTACTCGGAACGGCTGGGCGCATCCCCAACAGTCGTTGGCCTAATCGTGGCAATTTATGCGGCGTGTCAACTCGTCGCAGGTCCCATTCTCGGCCAATTATCAGATCGGATGGGCCGTCGCCCCATCCTGCTCGTGAGTCAAGCGGGAACGCTGATTGGTTTCCTGCTGCTGGCCGTCTCTACCAATCTCTGGATGGTTTTTCTGTCACGCGCTATCGACGGCGCGACTGCCGGGAATCTAAGCATCGCGCAGGCGTACATCAGCGATGTCACTAGGCCGGAAGAGCGCGCCAAATCGTTCGCCATCATCGGGGTCGCGTTCGGCTTTGGTTTTCTGGTTGGGCCGGCGATATCCGGGTTCCTGGCGCATTACGGTTACAGCGCGCCCATCTTCACCGCCGCCGGACTCTCGTTCATCAGCATTCTGTGTACCTACTTTCTGCTGCCGAAGCGGGAAGTACACCGCTTGGCCGGGACCGAAGCAGAAGGCGACACCGGGCCGGGAGGGAAAAGGCTGTCACTGATTTCCTGGGGCGAGTATCGCCAGTACTTCCGCAACCCGGAACTCGCACGCCTGCTTGCGCAATGGCTCCTCTTCTCGCTCTCGTTCTCCACCTTCATCGCCGGGTTTGCGTTGTTTGCGGAACGCCGCTACTTTTGGAAGGGCCATCCGGTCGGCGTGACGGAGGTTGGTTACATCTTCGCGTTTAACGGCTTCATCGGCATCATCATGCAGGGCGGCGTAGTGGGCAGACTCGTCAAAGCGATTGGTGAACGACGCGTAATCCAGTTAGGCTTTTTGACATCGGCGCTCGGATACGCGGCGGTCGGACTCACCCACTCGATCAGTCAGTTGCTTTGGGTGTTAGGGGTATCGTCCATCGGAGCGGCGGGTTTGCGTCCGGCCTTGACCAGCCAGGTCACGCAGAAAGCAGGACGACGCGAGCAGGGCGTAATTCTCGGGTTGACGCAATCACTGACCTCGATCGCGCAGATTACCGCGCCGGTGATTGCGGGCGTCTTGATCAATCACATGTTCCTCACGCAGTGGGCTTTTTGGGCCGGGCTGTTAGCCGGACTCGCCTTGTTCTTTGCCCCGAAACTGAAGGCGCAGAAGCCCGCGGCGGCCTGAAACGAATCCGCCAATGGCTCACTTGCGGCTACGCAATTCGGAGTGGGTCGTCCTCATTTTTTTCGCGTACATCGTGGTGCTGATTCCGTTTTTCAGGGATCGTCCAAATTTGGGCGCGCAGCCACTTACCTACCTCTTCGTTGTGGCGGCCCTTATGTTCGGTTTGGCGCGGGCAGAAACCACTCGCTACGGGGAACTGGCGAGCATGGTGCGCGACTGGATCCCCTTGAGCCTCACGCTGGTTGCCTTCCACGAAATGGAGTTGTTCTTACCCACCCATTACAACGCCGCTTACGAGGCCGTGTGGATTCGTTGGGACAGCGTTGTCCTTACCCAGTGGGGACTCACCAGAGCGATAGAGAGTCTTGGTCCTGTAATCCCGTTTTATCTGGAGCTCTGCTACTTACTGGTCTATGGCGTGGGGTCTTTCTGCATACTTGTGCTCTGGTTCGAAACGGAGCGTCGAGGCGTCGACCGTTTCCTGGTTGTGTTGATGACCGGCACGGTTTGCGCCTATGCGTTGTTCCCTTATTTCCCGTCACACCCGCCGCGGCTGGCTTTTCCGCTGGTAGCTGCACCGCACGCCCACAACGTAATTCGCAACTTGAATCTTTTACTGCTCGAAAGAGCGACGATACACTCCGGCGTCTTTCCGAGCGCACATGTCTCGTCCGCGTTTTCGGCGGCATGGGGAATGTTTCTGGTGTTGCCGGGGCGCAAGCGCGTGGCCTGGGGCTTACTGATTTACGCGATCAGTGTAGCGGTAGCAACCGTGTATGGCAGATATCATTACGCCGCAGATGCGGTAGCTGGATTTGCTATTAGCTTGTTCGCGGCAGGTGTGTGGGTTTTGTTACGGCCAGCGATCGGATCGGAATCTACACGATGGCAGCAGGGTTAGTGCCTTACCCCGGGAGCCGTGCGAATTTCGTCACCGGATTTCGTTGTCTTCCAGTCTCGATTGTTTGAGGATTCCTGCTGCTCGAAATGGATGTGTGTTTTCCCCTGAAAGGTGTTGATTGTTTTGTAGTAAGTTGTTTTCCCGCCGCCCTGGTTCCAGCTGCTCGAAAAGACCCACTTGCTCCCGTCGATCGAGAGCCCACCTTTCCCGGCAGCCCGTCCGTCGGGCAGAATCGATTGCGTGTTGTAGTGCCCGGGCGTGCCATTTCCGACAAAGACCAGCAGCGCGCTCACAGCGCCATTCACCGTCTGCTGGCAAGAGAAATATTTGCCGGTCTCAGCGCATTGATTGACCAGTTCGTCCGGCTTCGCTTCCGCGGTCTGCGCGTTATCAGTGACTTTCCAGGCACCGTTATAGGCCCACAATGGAGAAGAGATTGGAGCGGCGAGCAAAGTGCTCCAAGGCAATATCAGCAGTAACACTGAGCGGGATAACAAAAATTAGCCTCCTTCTGCATGTTATCGTTCAATTTCAGTAGTCAAATTCAGCAACCATGGCAAGCGCAGCCTCGACTGGTTTTGAAGTCGATACGCAAATTATTCAGTTCGACTCGCTCCCACTCGATTGTGGAGTCACGCTGCGCGGCGTGGATGTCGCTTACGAAACTTACGGAAAGCTAAACGCCCAGCGAACCAATGCCATTCTCGTGTTACATGCCTTCTCGGGCGATGCCCACGCCGCGGGTCTGAGCAAAGAGACGGGCCAGCCGGGATGGTGGTCGCCAATGGTAGGTCCTGGACTCGCCTTCGACACGGATTGTTATTTCGTCATTTCGTCCAATGTGCTCGGTGGATGCCGCGGCACAACTGGTCCGGCGTCGATCGATCCAATTACCCAAAAACCGTACGGCATGCACTTCCCGGTGATCACCATCGGGGACATGGTACGGCTCCAGAAGCGCTTGGTAGAACATCTCGGCATCGAACGCTTGCTGGCGGTAGCTGGCGGGTCGATGGGTGGCATGCAGGCACTGGAATGGGCGGTCGCTTATCCGGAATCTGTGGCGGCAGCCATTCCGATTGCGACCACGTCGCGTCACAGCGCGCAACAAATTGCTTTTAACGAAGTGGGCAGGCAGGCTGTGATGGCCGACCCCGACTGGAACGAGGGCGACTACTACGATTCGCAACCGCCTGGCAGAGGTTTGGCCGTGGCGCGCATGGTAGGCCACATCACCTACATGAGCGACGCCTCTATGCGGCAGAAATTTGGCCGGCGGCTGAGCGACAAGGACGCATTCGGCTACGACTTTTCAGTCGATTTCGAAGTGGAGAGCTATCTGCGCTATCGAGGCCACCAGTTCGTGAGCCGGTTCGATGCCAATTCGTACTTGTACATAACGAAGGCGATGGACTATTTCGATCTCTCTGCTGGATTGAGATCGCTGTCGGCAGCTTTCGATCGCATGCGGACTCGTTTCCTCGTTTTAAGCTTCAGTTCAGACTGGCTGTACCCGACGTATCAATCGCTCGAAACCGTGAGCGCTCTGCGGAGCCGCAATATCGACGTGGCCTTTTGCGAACTCGAATCACAGTACGGGCACGATGCCTTCCTGGTTGAAACCCGGGAGCAGACTGAAATGATCAGCGGCTTTCTCGCCAGCGTGAGCCGCGAGATTGCGCATGGAAACGGTCCGGCAACGCGTGAACCGGCGTATCGAGTGGAGACTTCGATCAGCATGCGGCCGGATTACGCCATGATCGCCGACATGGTTGCTCCGGGTTCGCGAGTTTTGGATTTAGGTTGCGGCGAAGGAGAGTTGCTCGCAGCGCTGCAACAGCAAAAGCGAGTCGATGCTCGCGGCGTGGAAATCGATCCGAACAAAGTGCGACGAGCCATTGCTCGCGGCGTGTCCGCGTATCAAAGCGACATCGACCACGGACTCGCTGACTACCCGGACAAAACCTTTGACTTCGTCATTCTGAGCCAGACACTCCAGGAGACCCGTTACCCGCTCAACGTGCTGCGTGAGATGCTGCGGGTAGGAAAACATGGCATTGTGGCGTTTCCGAATTTTGGCCATTGGGCTATGCGCCTGGCACACTTGACCAGCGGTCGTGCGCCACGCACGGAGTTGTTTCCACACGAGTGGCATGAGTCTCCTAACCTTCATGTCCTGACCATAGACGACTTTGTTTTGCTGTGCCGCGCCCAGGGCTGGACGATCGAACGCCAGATCTTTCTAAGCGGCCCCACACAACTGAACCGTTTTGCCAACCTGCTGGCCAAAGTCGCCGTGTTTTCGATTCGGGCAACATAATCGCCGTCCGTATACTTGAAGCGAAGGAACTTCGTTTGCCCTCTATTGTTGACGACTTTGTTGCCCAGAACCAGAAACGATTTCTTGATGAACTGCTGCAGTTTTTGCGAATCCCGAGCATCAGCACGCTTCCCGAACACAAGGTTGACGTCGCGAAGGCAGCTCAGTTCGTAGCTTCTTCTCTTGAGCGGGCAGGACTGGAACATGTCGAAGTAATCGCCACCGAAAAACATCCGCTCGTGTACGCGGACTGGTTGCATGCGCCGGGGAAGCCGACTGTTCTTTGCTACGGCCACTACGACGTGCAACCGCCCGACCCGCTCGATCTCTGGCAAACGCCGCCCTTTGAACCCGACATTCGCGACGGCAACATCTATGCCCGGGGCGCCTGCGACGACAAGGGGCAGATGTATATGCACGTCAAGGCTATTGAATCGCTGTACCGGGTCCTCGATGGCAAGCTGCCGGTCAACGTCAAGTTTTTGATCGAAGGCGAAGAAGAGGTGGGCGGCGAATCGATCTCAAAATATGTTCCGGCCCATACTGAAAAATTGCAAGCGGACGTGGCGCTCGTTTCCGATACAGAACTGTTTGCGGACGGGGTCCCAACTCTTTGCGTGGGCCTCCGCGGGCTGATGTACCTGGAAGTGGAAGCCACCGGTCCCGCGCGCGATCTGCATTCCGGCATGTACGGCGGCACATCTCCGAATGCGGTATACGGCTTGATTGAACTGCTGGCGAAAGCGAAGGATGCAGATGGGCACATTTTGATTCCAGGCATCTACGATGACGTGATTGCACCGGCCGCGGCGGAAACGGAGAGTTGGAAGACGCTGCCCTTTTCCGAGACCGAGTTTTTGCGGGATGAAGTGGGGTCCACTGCACTCACTGGAGAGCCGGAACAATCGGTGCTGGCGCGCGTGTGGGCGCGGCCTACCTTCGAAGTGCACGGCATTGCCGGAGGGTTCACCGGGGCAGGCGCCAAAACAGTGATCCCGGCCAAAGCAGTTGCCAAAGTAAGCGTACGCTTGGTTCCGCAGCAGGATCCGGAACACGTTCTGAAGGCAGTTCGAGGCTGGATCAAAGACAACACTCCCAAAGGGATTCAGACGCAAGTCCGAGTGTTGAGCACCGGTCCCGCTATCTCGGTCAATCCCGATCATCCGGCCATTCATATAGCGGCCGAAGCCTTAGCGCAGATGCTCGGCCGCAAAACGGTCTTTGTACGCAGTGGTGGATCCATCCCTATCGTTGGTGAGTTCGCCCGGCATCTAGGCATTCCCACCGTGCTGATGGGCTTCGGTCTCCCCGATGACGGCCTGCATTCACCGAACGAAAAATACCGCCTCAGCAATTATTACGACGGGATCCGAACGATCGCCCACTTCCTGACCTCCTACGGTGAGCCGCATGCTAGAATCCGAGTTTAATGTTGCAGGACCTTGCTCTCGCACTGCGGCTTCAGGCTCTGGACCGCAAGATCGCGAGTATCGAGAGCGAAATCGCCACTCTTCCCAAGCACATCGCTGAGATCGAGAAGAAACTCGAATCGCACACCCGCCGGCTCGAAGCGGATCGATCTGCGCTGACAGCCAATCAACGGGACCGCAAAAAACTCGAGGGCGACATCCAGGTACACGAGCAGAAGATGTCAAAGCTGCGCGACCAGATGGCCGGCGCGAAAACGAACGAGCAGTACAAGGCGTTTCAAAATGAGATCGCTTATGCGTCTGGAGAGATTCGCAAAGCCGAAGACCGCATTCTCGATTTCATGGAACAATCCGAGCCGCTCGATATAAACGTGAAGGCTGCGGAGGCATCGCTCAAAGAAGAACAGAAACACGTCGAATCCGAGAAGAAGATCGCGCGTGAACGGACGGCCATCGATCAAGCTGAGTTGACCCTCCAGCAGACGGATCGCAAGGCGATTGTCTCTGAAATGCCTCCTGCGTTCTATACCGAATACGAGCGCGTTCGCAAAAAGACGAAGAACACGCCCATTGCCGACGCTACCGACGGCCGCTGCAGCCTTTGCTACATCGCGCTGCGGCCACAATTCTTCCAGGACCTGCGGCGCGGCGACAAGGTTATGTTTTGCGAGAGCTGCGGACGCATCCTGACCTATAATCCTGTAATCGACGTAGAAAGCGATACCGCTATTTCCCGTCAAACCGCCTGAGCGGCGGCTTCGTCGCCGTTACAAAATCGTAAACTGTCCCAATCGCGTTTGATATGCTTCCGACTTCGGCCAACAGAATAGCTGGCCGTTATACCTGCAGTTTTTGGAGGTTCAGGTATGAAGATATTCGAGACTTCGAATGTGCGCAATGTGGCCCTGATTGGACATGGGCATTGCGGAAAAACTTCGACCGCCTCGGCGATGCTTTTCGCCGCCGGGGCAACGGAACGCCAGGGCAGGCCTGACGAGGGTAACGCGCTTACCGACTTCGATGAAGAAGAAATTGCGCGTAAGCTGAGCATCAACGCAACGCTGGCAGCAATGCCCTGGCGCGACACAAAGATCAATCTGATCGACACGCCGGGCTATAACATTCTGTTGAACGAGAGCCGGTCCGCGCTGGTGGCGGCCGATGCCGCTGTCGTTCTGCTGGATGGCGTCGCGGGAGTCGAGGTGTGCACCGAAAAACTCTGGCACTATGCGGAAGAGTTCAAGCTGCCCACCGCTTTAATCGTGAACAAGCTCGACCGCGAGCGATCGTCGTTCGAAAAAGCGGTTGAGGAAATACACGAAAAATTTGGGCGCAGCGCGGTACCGGTCTGTTTGCCGGTCGGATCCGAAAAGTCTTTCACCGGCGTTATCGATTTGATCCGCATGGAATGCATCTCGTATCAACACGGCGGGAATGGCCGGGGTACGGCAGGTGAAATTCCAACGTCGGCTCAGGAAGAAGCCACTGCAGCTCACGAAGTCCTCGTCGAGATGATCGCGGAAGGCAACGACGAATTGCTGGAGGAGTTTTTCGCCACCGGAACACTGCCGGTGGAGCATATTCTCAGTGGTCTGCGGGACGCTGTCCGCGACCGCCGCATTTCCCCGATCCTGTGTACCGCTGCTGCTCAGAACATCGGTATTGATCTGCTGCTGAACTTCATCGTGGACATTCTGCCTTCCCCGACCGCGAATTGTGGCGGGGTTCTGGCGCAAAATAGTAACGGATCCCGGACAACCATGTCCGCGGATGGACCGCTTGCCCTGTTTGTCTTCAAAACCGCGGCCGATCTCTTTGCCGGACGCATGTCCTACTTCAAGGTCATGTCGGGAACGCTCAAAGAAGACGCTCATCTCACAAACCAGCGTTCGACCGTGAACGAGCGCCTGGCGCACATCGGAGTGCCTTTCGGCAAGGCGGTTCAGCAGGTGCCGGAACTGCGCGTCGGCGACATTGGCATCGTTTCCAAATTGAAGGACACGCTAACCGGCGACACGCTGTGCGAAAAAGCAAACTGCATGAGCTTCGAAGGCGTGCAGATTCCGGAACCATCAATGGCGTTTGCCATCTCGGCCAAGACGCGCAATGACGAGGATCGCCTGAGCACCGCGCTCGCCAAGATGCTGGAAGAAGATCGCTCGTTGCGCTTTTACCGCGATCCGCAGACGAAAGAGTTTCTACTGGCGGGTAACGGACAGCAACACCTCGAGATAGTAGTCAGCCGTCTCAAACGGCGGTATAGCGTAGAGGTCGAACTCAAGGCGCCTAAAATCCCGTATCGTGAAACAGTTCGCGGGAGCGCCAGCGTGCAGGGCCGTCATAAGAAGCAGACGGGTGGCCACGGGCAGTTCGGCGATTGCTGGATCAAATTAGAACCGCTCGCCCGGGGTGAAAAGTTCGAATTCGTCAACGACATCTTTGGCGGAGCGATACCGAAGCAGTACGTGCCGGCCGTCGAGAAAGGAATTTTGGAAGCGGCCGAGCACGGATTCATGGCCGGCTTTCCAGTCACGGATTTTCGCGTCACGCTCTATGACGGTTCGTATCACGATGTGGATTCTTCTGAAATGGCATTCAAGCTAGCCGGACGAAAGGCCTTCCGCGCCGCTATGGAACAGGCCAAGCCTGCCCTGCTCGAACCGGTGATGAAGGTGGAAGTAGAGACGCCAGTAGAATTTGCCGGCGATTTAATGAGCGACTTCAACACCCGGCGTGGACGGGTTGGTGGCATGGACATCGACGGAAGCATGCAGAAGATCCTGGCCCAGGTGCCGATGTCCGAAATGTTGAATTATCAAAACGATCTTACCGCCAAGACGCAAGGGCGCGCCTCGTTCCACATGGAGTTCGATCATTACGATTACGTTCCCAGCGCGCAGGCCGAAAAAATTATCTCAGCGGCCAAAGTACACATGCACGTGCAGGAAGATGAGTAAGCTGGTTAAGCAGCGAAGACTGATTCGAAAAGCCGGTGCATCTGGGCTTGCAACGTCGCCAGTTCTGCATCGAGAGTCTCGGCTTTCGACGGATGGCCAGTCCAGAGTGTAAGCAGGTGCGCCACCATCTCTCGTTGCTTGGGATGCTCCGGCACCTTGCCGCCTGCGTGACCGGTTACTAGCCGCAGCGCATGATCCAAAGCGCGGAAATGTGTGGTTGCTTGCGATAGGAAATCAGCATCAGGACGATCAAGATGACCCATTTTTTCAACGATGTCGATGCGCTCAGGCGTATTCAGACTCTTAAAGAAGAGTCCGGCGCCGCGCAAGCGCAAATACATGAGAATGAAATCGGCATCGTAGTACCCTCCCAGCGCTGCCTTTAGTGGTGCGGCAGAGGCTTGTTCGCGCTCCAGGCGCAGCCGCATCTGCTGTAGATCATGCTTCGAGCGTCCGCCCTGGCCGTAGCGCCGCCAGTCAACCTGCTGCAATTCGGTGAGGAAGCGGGTCGCACGGTCCGTGTCGCCCGCCACCGCGCGCGCCTTCATGTACGCGATGCCCTCCCAAGCTTCCGCTTTATCCGAAAAATATTCGACGTATTTTGATTCCGATTGCACCAGCATGCCCTCACGCCCGTTCGGGCGCAGCCGCGTATCCACCGAAATTGTCCTGCCCCCCTCATAGGCCGAAAGAATATCAAGTAGGCGCTCCGCCACTCGCGTCCAGAACCGCTGCCGGATTGTTTCTGTTTCGGGAATGATAAAAAGCAGATCGGCATCCGAGCCGATATCGAACTCGCGCATACCGAGCCGGCCGAGCGCCACGACCATCATTTCGGCTTGCGGCTCTTCGAACGATTTCCCGTGTGCCACTTTTGATCGTGCGTGTTCCAAGCTCATCTCAAGAGCAACTCGATAGGCGCGAGCGATCACGAACTCCGCCAGTGCCGACGTTTGATCAAGAGTGGCGAATATTGCTTCGGGCAGGCATACACTTGCCACCTGGATGCGAAACATCTGGCGACTGAAGAAACGTCTGAGGCCGGCAACATCGTCGAGAGGCGGAGCCAAAGCTTCGAACGCGTATCGCCGGCTAGGGTCGTCAGCGGTCTTCTTGATTTCGTGCAAGAGTCCCGGCGATCGCACGAGTTGATCCGACAGCAGCGGACAGTATTCAAACAGCCGGGCCGTCCAGATTGCAACGCGGGATTCTCTTGGGGAACTCGCGCGCAAAACGGACTCACCCTCTCGTGAGATCGCGCACGACGCCCCAAACCGGCTGTGCGCTCGGCCCAAGTCCGCCGAAGTTCCTCTTTCGTCTGGTGGCGCGGCATCGCGGCCTGTGCTTGCTTTCTGAATAAGATCGAACTCCGCTGGACGATCCTGCAAGCTCGCGCGAAAGTCCTCGAACCCGCTCCCGCCTGCCGCGGGCGGCGCTTCGGCAGTCCGTTCGGCCAATGCTAGTGAGTAGGGCATCGATCGCTGTGCGTGAACAATGCGCTCGTAAATGGAGCGTACATTCTCCAGATGTTGCTTGAGGTTTTCGAGAAACCGTCGAGTACTTCCCTGCCCTTCTTGCGCACTCGTATCGATTCGAAAAACGCGTTGAGCGAGAGCCTCCAGCCCCACTGTATCCGTAGGTAAACTATGCGTCTGTCGGTCATTTTCGAATTGCAGAACGTGTTCGACACGCCTCAGAAATAGATAGGCATCCGAAAGGCGATGGAACTCGGTGCTCGAAAGCAGACTGTTCGCGTAGAGGCGGGCCAGCGCCGGTAGAGTGCCACGATCTTTCACGGCCAGACGACGATTGCCGTGAAGACGCTGCAGACATTGAACCAGGAATTCGATATCCCGAATACCGCCGGGCGTGAGTTTGACGTCGGTTGAGCGCGACTTTGAGCGTCGGCGCGCCATTTTTTCGCTGATGCGTTCGCGTGTCGCGGACATTGCCTCGATGGTCGAGAAGTCCAACGTTGTGGAATAAATCAGCGGTTCCACGGAGGCCAGCAACTCAGCCCCGGTCGCGTCATCCCCAGCCGCGACGCGAGCTTTCAAAAGCATCTGCAGTTCCCAATCGCGAGCGCGCTTGGCGTAATATTCCTTAGCCGCCGGAAGCGAAATGCAAACTTCGCCATGACTTCCTTCGGGACGTAGGCGGAGATCTAATCGATAACACTGCCCGGCTGGAGTGTAAGCAGAAAGGAATCTAGTAAGTTGATTAGCTACTTTCTTGAAATACTCTCCATTCGAGATTTGTTCCGGACCCGATGTGGAACCGTTCGCACTGTAAACGAAGATCAAGTCAATATCGGAGCTGTAATTGAGCTCGCGGCCGCCGAGCTTTCCAACCGCGAGAACACTCAGCACCGCCCGTTCGGAGCCAGCTGATAACGGTTGACCGAATCTGGCTTCCAGTTTCGCATTCACTACCTCAAGCGCATGACTCAAAATTGCATCGGCTAAATTCGAGAGCTCTTCGGTAACCTGTGGCAACGTTCCGAGTTGCAATTGATCGCGCACGACGATACGCAGTAGTTCTCTCCGGCGAAACAAAGCCAGGTGCTCACCTATTGACGCTTCGTCTTGCAGATCGTTCAGGAATCGGGTTAGGCGACCACCGTATTCAGCTGCGGAGAGGGTCTGGCCCATCGCATCGAGATCGAATATCCATCCAGGATGTTGAAGCAGGTCCTCGGAAAGAAAACGGCTTGAGGAGAAAATACTCTGCAGCCAGCTCAAACGCTCTGGATCCTGTTGAGCGAGCCGCGCGATGTCGCTATGCCGGCGCTCAAAAGCCGCGGAGTATTTCCGGGATAACGGTTGTTCAGGAACGAGCACCTCGACGCGGATTGGGGTGCGGGGCAGCGGCATGAAGTGGGGTCGCGACTCTTGCGAGCCGTCTAGACAACCGGGTCTAGCTGCCTGATTATATCGTTCGGCTGAACGACGCCCGGATTAAGCACCGCCGCGTAAAATCCGCTTTCTCCCCAATGCGCCGAAGTAGGGTCATGCGCTTTTACTTGCTTGTCGTAAATGCGGCTCTGGATCCCTGCGCCGTACGGATTGAGCGTCTTGCAGGGCGCACGCGGTTCAGTGAATTCAAGTATGAGGTCTCCGGATCTGAAACGCTGCCCGGCCCTCCAGAATCGATGGTCAAGACCTCGCGTGGTCAGGTTTTCGCCCAACGCCCCATAAAACAACGGCCAGCCCTCTCTGCACAACGCGTCGATAACTTCGCCGGCGATCAGCAGAAGAGCTTTTTGCGGACCGCCGTGCATGCGATAGCGGTGAGTGTCGCCTTCGATTCCGAGCGAGCCGACAACAGCCCGCTGAACCGGCAGTTTGGGCACACCGCCTTGAGAAACGTTGATCTGCAAAATCTTCCCACAATTTTGAGGAACACGCGCACAACGGGCCCGGGTTCGAGCGCCCCGCCCGAAGGGCAGGCGAGTTTCTTTGCTGAATGGCGGCGCGCAGCCGTGCCCTGTGCGCTTCATGCGAACGTTTCACACGGCAGCTTAACCAGCTGCCGGTAGCGGCAGGATTGATAAATGGCGAGGACAACCTCTAAAGCACGGTATCCCTCCATACCGTTTACGAGCGGCTCGCGGCGTTGTCGAATCGCCTCGCCAAAATCGAGAAACTGTCGTTCAAAGGAAGTTACCGAAATCGCCATTGGATCTGACGAACCCGACGCCACATCCTGACCCACCGGGGCGGGGTCGGCTTGATTTGCCTCTACATCGTCCTTCACATCCCAGCGGCTGAGACGATCGCCTGAAATAATCGCCGTGCCGTTCGTGCCGTGTAGCTCCACGCGCTCCGTAGAACCGGGCCAAAATGCCGTCGCCGCCTGAATCACGCCGGTCGCGCCGGACTCATAGGTTAATAGCGCATTGACGATATCTTCCGATTCGATCTTGTGACGCGCACCCAACTGCCAGTTACCCATCACTGCGTCGACGGAGCCCGCTAAATAGAGAAGCAGATCGACCTGATGGATGGCTTGATTGATCAATGCCCCTCCGCCTTCGGTGCTCCAGCTGCCTTTGAGGGGACGGCTGTAGTAAGCGTCATCGCGGTACCACTTCACGTACGCATCGGCTTCGAGGATCTTACCCAGGCGACCGGCGGCTAGTGCGCGTTTCAAGAAAAGAGTGGCGTCGTCAAAGCGGTGCTGGCTGGCGACGCCCAGCGCTATTTTAGCCGCGCGAGCAATCTCGATCATGCGCTGCGCGGCTTCGAGCGTAGTGGCAATCGGCTTCTGAACCTGCACGGGGCGACCAACCGAGGCACAAATTTCCAGCGGCTCCAGATGAAAATCAGGGAAGGTGCAAAGATCGATGAAGTCCAGGTCCGGATAGCGGCACAGCTCGCGAAAGTCCGCTATGAATTTTGCCCGCCAGCGCTGGGCGAAAGCACGCCCTTTTGCCTCCGTCCGGTTCGAGCAGGCCACCAGTTCGAAGCCGATGTTCCGGTACGCTTCCGCGTGTTTATGAGCGATCGCGCCCGTGCCCAGCAATCCAACGCGCATGAATTACAGGCCCGTTTCCGACCCGCAAATGTCGACACTCATGCCGGCTTCGCGGAAGAATGCCGCCTTCGCCGCCAGCGCTTCGTTGGCGCTTGCCGCATCCGTGCCGTATGCCACCTGGATGTGATTCGCCTTATGCTTCGCCATCATCTGATCACGCGAAATGCCATAAAGGACTGCATGCATGACGGGCCACTGCGGCGTTGTAATACGCCATCGGCGTTCCGTCTCTTCCGGCGGCAGAGCCACCACTTTCGCACGACCTAAATCCGCCTTCAACCTGCCGTCTTCAATGTAAATGCGACTCCAGACGATCTCACCCGGCTTTGCTATGCCTTTCAGCGATCCCCCACCGAGGCGGAAATACATCGGCGGTTGCCGTTCGCTGACAGAACCAGCGTAGCCGTCCACGTGATGAGCAGCCGGCGCAGCTCCCGAAATTTCAAAAATCCACACGAATTCGTTACCGTACTCTTCGCCATAGCGCAGATCGTGCAGCGTTGTTTCCGGAGGCAGACTCAGTGCATTCCAAATCCGCTGCGTAGCAATCGCGTCCAGACCAGCGCACTCATCCACCTCGTTGAAGTGGGGGAGCGGTTGTCCTTCATACAGCACCCGTCCATCGACTGACTTTACGGGCGGACGGTCGGAGTTGTTCAACAGGCCCTCCGCCAAATCCGAAGCGGGAGCAAGATCTTTCAAGCCTTGTTGATATTGAATTCCGATGGCATCGCAACCAAACTGATCCGCGATTCGAAGGGCGGCGATATACATGCGGCATTGATCGAGGATCTGCGACTCGGTCAATTGTGTTTCGGGGTCTGACCCGGTTTTAAATTTCAGGCCTTTCGCATCGAGCCATTTGCGCACGGCCCCGGCTTCCGATATCGGCACTTCGCCCATGGCGGCATACAAAGCAGACTGGCTCAAACGTTCTTTGAAAACGCCAGTGGCGTTGAGAAGATGGTCCGGCACAATCGCGTTGAACATGCCCATGCAACCCTCATCGAAAACACCCATGATGGCTTTGTCGCGCTTTAGTTGGCGGGCTAGATCGACTCCCAGCGATTCGGCCTTAGGCGGCAGTTTCAATCGATCGAGAGGCCGCGCATGCCTGGTGTCGTGCTCGAATGACTCACCCTTTAACCAGGCATGGAGCCGGGAAAGAAAGTATTCATCGGTAAAATCGTTCGACCACAGAGTGGAGTATTCGATGCCGGCCTTCGTGAGCGACCCGTTTAGATTCAGCATGCCCACCAAACCGGGCCACTGGCCGCTCCAGTTGGCGACTGTCAGTATTGGTCCCTCGTGGGTTGAAAGTCCTGGCAACACGTGGTGGCTGTACTGCCACACTGCCTCGACCACGATGAGTGGAGCATTTGCGGGAATGCCGCGGAATACTTCCATACCGCGCCTCTGCGAGTCAATGAATCCATGCTTCTTTACTGGGTCAAATACGTGGGCTCGCTTTGGAGTGAACCCGAAGTTTTCGATGGCGTTTACGAGTGCCGCTTCCACTTTTTCTTGAGCGGGCCAACACACCTGATTGGCCGATAGACGCAAGTCTCCGCTGGCGATTACCACCACTTCCTTGGACATCCGTCTATTCTTTCAAACGCGGTTACTACTCGATATTGAATAGTCTGGCAGGTTCAGAGTCCTGCTGAGCATCGTTCCAGCGCAGCGCCTCGCCTCGATGCATGATTCGGTTGACGCCGCGACCCACGGCGAGCGATCCCTGAATCAGATGTCGGGCATGCAGCGGGCCAGCTACCTTGATGTCTCCCAGCCAGTGCATTCCCATACTCATCGAGCAGCCACACTCGGAACAATTCGGGCTTCCGCCGAAAACACACGGTTCCACACGATTTTTCAGGTCGGCCGTGTAATTGATGGAAAGCTTGGCAAAGAGGCAATCGGACGGGCTCTCGGGCGGTCGCATGAAAGCATCCATCAAGCCTTTGTGCATCGTCAACTTCGGATAGCGCTTACGTTCCCGGTTAAAGTACTCGGCCAGATCCACGCGGTTTTGCGAGGTCAACCGTTCCGCGGACTCTTCTCCGGTCTGCGGCGTGTATACGCTAACCCAAATGTTCTGCACCTCTGGACGAGCACTCCAGAAATCGAGATAACGGTCCATGTATCCAGGCTGCTCGATATTGCTGCGCACAACCGTCCAGTGAACGTTTATCTTCGCGTCCTGCACATTGCGCAGGATGCGTTCATAAGTTGCGGGCTTTCGTCGAACATTGTGATCTTCCGGGTTGCCGTCGACCGATACAGCAATGGTTATTTTCGGCAGAGTTTTCCACTCGGCTGGGATCGGGATCACACCGCTCGTGACCACCATCGTATAGATGTTTCGGCGGCTCAGTTCAGGCAGCACGCGACTCAATTCGCGGTGGCGCATCAGCGGTTCGCCGCCCACTAGCGATACCTGGAGCGGCCCATGTTCTTCGACTAATGCCAGGATGCGCTCGACTAGCTCATCGCCCCGATAATCACTGACGCTGCGGAGGTTCGGCGCGCCGTCGCCCAAATGAGAATCGTTGTAGGCATAGCAACCAGGACATCGCAAAGGGCATTCTCGCGTAATTTCGATCGAGAGCATCGGGATTTTGCCAATTAGTACTTTCCCCCAGGACTGAAAGACGTTCAAAGGTTTCATGAATGACCAATTACCCATCTGACGTAACGAAGGCCGTACGTGCTTCAGGAATCATGCAATGAGCATTTCATAAAACATATGCTGACAAGATTGTTCCAATATCCTAAAATGATCGAATGCAGTCGAAAAAAGCTTCGAACAAAACACCAAAGGTGGCAAAAAGTAAAGCCACGCCTCAGGTTGAACGAGCCGCTACCGCCGACGTTCCTGCGCCGCCCCGCAGCTCACGCGTCGCAAGTGCGAAGAGAAATGCCGCCGCGGATATGACATCGGGCAAGCATCATCACAAGGCATCTAACGCAACACTTCCAGAGGTGGCCATCACGAAAGAGGCGCCCGCCGCAGTACCAGCCAAACCCGAGAAGGCGATGGCGGTCGGTGCTGTCAACTACGAACAGGTCGCCAAGCTGGCGCATTCCTATTGGGCCGCGCGGGGTTACGACCATGGTTCCCATGAGGACGACTGGTTTCGGGCCGAGCAAGAACTCAAGATGTCTCGCAGCTAGAAATTTTCCTATCTGCAGCCGGATTTATTCGTCCAACTACCGCGAGTGATACATTGCCGGTGACGGCTATATTGTTCTCAGCCTAGTAATCTGGAACTAGCTCGGTGGAGCTACATCGTAGCAGGCTTTATGAGTGAAGTGGGCCCTGAACACAGCGCACCAGCACCCATTCCGGTGCCGGTAGAGGCTGCCCCCTCACGCCCTGTGCTCATTGCGACCATCGCCTGGTTTCGCGATTTACTGCTCTCCGTCTTGATCGCCGTATTGGTGATCTTATTTCTTTATCGTCCCGTCAAGGTGGAAGGGACGAGTATGATGCCGAGCCTCTTCGATCAGGAACGGTTATTTATAAATCAGTTCAGCTATAAGTTCGGCTTAGGCGGCATCCAGCGCGGCGACACCGTAGTATTCCTGTTCCCGGAAGATCCAACCAAATCCTACATCAAGCGAGTGATTGGACTGCCGGGCGATACAGTTTCGGTAGACGACGGGTACGTCATAGTAAACGGCAAAAAGCTTGTGGAAAACTATGTTCCACCCGAGTATCGTGACGACCGTTCGTATTCGCAAACAGTGGTGCCGCCCGATGATTACTTTGTGCTGGGCGACCACCGGGTTTCGTCAAATGACAGCCGGGCGTGGGGATTTGTTCCGCGAAATTACATCTACGGGAAAGCGGTATTTGTATTCTGGCCGCTCGACCGCATGGGATCGATCCATTAATTCCGAGCAACAAGCTCAGGGACGGCGGTTGAAAAGCCAGAGCAATAGCGTACCGAGAAGGCTCAGCAACAGGCAGGTCACCCAGGGAAAGTAGAACGTGCTAGTCTTCCCGCGCACAACAATATCGCCGGGCAGCCATCCTAATGGCACCTGGAACCGATTTAGAATCATCACCAGCGCACCCAGGACAGCGAGCGCAATCCCCGCCAGTATCAAGAGCTTTCCGACGTTCATCCCGACCCGTTGCCTCACATCTTACGGTAGCGGAGATAGATGCTCATTGCGTTACACTGACGCTGGAACTACGCCTCGCATGAGCGACGAACTAAAGACTTACCCTCCAGATTTGCAGCAAAGCTCTGACGCCAACGTGCAGGGCATCGATAGCTATCGGGACTTGTACGCGCGCGCAACCGAAGACCCGGAAAAGTTCTGGTCTGATCTCGCGCGGCAAGAGCTCAGTTGGTTTAGCACCTTTGCTAAAGGCCTCGAATGGAATCCGCCGGCTGTGAAATGGTTTGCCGGGGGTACGCTCAACGCTTCTGTCAACTGCATCGACCGGCATCTTTCTACTGATCGCAAATCGAAACCGGCTTTGATCTGGGAAGGCGAACCAGGCGACTCGCGCATCATCACGTACGAAGAACTGCATAAGCTTGTTGCGCGTTTTTCCAATGTTCTAAAACGGCTGGGCTATCGCAGCGGCGACCGGGCAGTGATTTACATGCCGATGGTGCCGGAGCTGCCGGTCGCTCTACTGGCATGTGCGCGTCTGGGCATCACGCACAGTGTTGTGTTCGGCGGCTTTTCCGCGGATGCTCTGAAGAGCCGTATTCAAGATCTTGAGGCCACGCTGGTGATCACCGCAGACGGCGGGTGGCGGCGCGGCAAAGAGGTCCGGCTGAAGGATGCTGTTGATCAGGCTCTCAACGAATGCCCCGACGTGCGTAAGGTAATCACCTACCGGCGAACCGGATCGGAGACCAAGATGCAAGCGGGGCGCGACGTCTGGTGGCACGAAGAAGACGCCGATTTACCGGCTAACTCAGACCAGTGCGCCCCCGAACAACTCGATGCGGAACACCCTTTGTTTGTGCTCTACACGTCAGGCACCACCGGCAAACCCAAAGGAATTCTGCACACGACCGCAGGCTACCTTCTGCAGAACATCATGGTGATGAAGTGGGTGTTCGACCTGCAGGAGAAGGACGTCTACTGGTGTACGGCCGATGTTGGCTGGATCACCGGGCACAGCTATGTCGTCTACGGTCCCCTGGCTGCGGGCGGAAGCGTAGTGATGTACGAAGGAGCGCCCGATTATCCCGCGTTCGACCGCATGTGGGACATCGTCGAGAAATACAAGGTGTCGATTTTCTACACATCGCCAACTGCTATTCGCGCGCTCGTCAAACAAGGAAACAAGTGGCCCGATGCGCATGATCTTTCCAGCCTGCGTGTACTTGGATCGGTTGGCGAACCGATCAATCCGGCAGCGTGGGAATGGTATTACAAGGTAATCGGAAAGGAACGCTGTCCCATTGTCGACACGTGGTGGCAGACCGAAACGGGAGCTGTCATGATCTCGCCGCTGCCGGCGGCAACCACTCTGAAGCCGGGATCGGCAACGCTGCCATTGCCGGGAATTGTTCCTGAGATCGTGGACGCGGAAGGCAACACTGTCGAGAACAATCGCGAAGGCTATCTGATTATCAAGCAACCCTGGCCGAGCATGACTCGCGGCATCTGGGGCGATCCCGAGCGATTCAAAGAGCAATACTGGTCGCGCGTACCGGGCGCTTACTTCACCGGGGATGCGGCGCGACGCGATGATGACCGCTACTATTGGGTTCTCGGACGAGTGGACGACGTGATGAACGTCAGCGGCCACCGGTTAAGCACGATGGAGGTGGAGTCTTCCCTGGTCCACCACCCGGCCGTAGCAGAGGCAGCAGTCGTGGGGAAGCCGCACGAGATCACGGGCCAGGCGGTCTGCGCTTTTGTCACTTTGAAAAGTGGAGATTGGGATACCGGCAAGCTGGGTCAGGAACTGCGCCAGCATGTAGCAAAGGAAATCGGAGCATTTGCCAGGCCGGAGGAGATCCGGTTTAGCGATGCGCTTCCCAAAACGAGAAGCGGAAAGATAATGCGGCGGCTGCTGCGCGAGATTGTGACCAACAACGGCGTGACGGGAGATGTGACCACGCTCGAAGATCTGAACGTCGTGGCGGCGCTTTCGAGCCGCCACGACGAAGACTGATTCGTTCGATACTTACCCGCCAAGTTCCTGAACAAGACTACTCAAACAATTGTGACCGGTAAACAGCGTTAAGTTTCCACGGGCTTTAGCCTGCGACCCCCTGTCTAATGAAACCGAATAGCCGTTTCTGCTCCGTAGCGGTGGTAATCGGAAAACTGCATGGTGTTCCATTCGCGCCGGTCGGTATAGCGATAACTGACCTCGTAGGAGCCGCGGCTCGGCAGCAGCCATTGCTTGCCGTTCAGATTGACTGGGCCTAAGGTCACGCCCCAGTTGATTTCGGCAATGTACAGGCTGGCTGGTATTTCAGTGGAGCTGCGAGCAATCTTCAGAATCATGTGCGAATCCTTCGCGATCCACACTCTGGTCGTGAAAGGAATCACGTAGTGCTGTCCGCTAACGGTCAAGTCCCAGGGGCTTTGGCTGGCGGATACATCAAAGCGATACAAGAATGCGGCTACGCCATCGACATCGGATTCCCCTACCAGAAACGGGCTGCTGGTGCCGAGTAACTGCCCGGTTTGTTTTAAGAGGGTGCCGAATTCGCCTTCTGACCAGGCGCCGCCTAATTGCGCCAGATCCGGCAAGGGCCGGTTCTTTTGCAGAAGTTCGGAGTATTGCTCGGTGCCATTCTCGAGCGAAACCTTGGCGGTGACGGTATCGACGGCGCGCCCGCTGGCGGCGCTTCTGCGGCCGCGGAAACGTTCCATCCGCTCGTGGCATACGAAAGATCGCAGCGAAACATACAGATCGCGGTTCACTGCCAGGGCCTGGTTAAGAACCTCGTCGGGAGAATTCGAATTTGTCCCGGGAAGGTCGGCGGCCTGAACGCCCGAAAGGGCCAATACACCGAATAAGAACAGCAAGCCAGGTAAACGACAGCGCACCGTAACTCTCCTCGCCGGTGGTGCTAGCTGCGCACTGCCGACAGGAGAGTCATCGGCACGGCGGCCGGAAACCTTGAGGGTCTAGAAGCTAGGAAAATTGTGGTCTAAAGGTTCTTGCGAGACGGCCGATGAGTAGGGCGACAGCTGGCGGATTTGACTCGCGGATTCTAAAACAGTAATCTCTATATACATTGAACAGTTTTGCGTCCGCACCGATTCGCTGCTGTCTTTTTCTTCTGATGATGGCGCCTGCCTTGCTCGGGCAATCGCAGGCTATCAATGGCAGCATTCGCGGCCGGATTACCGATCAGTCCGGCGATGCCATTGCGCAAGCGAAGGTCAGCATCGCGAACCAGCAGACCGGCTACGCCCGCACTGACGACACGGACCAGAACGGCTACTATGGTTTTCCCAACCTGCCGCTCGGGACCTATACCGTCACGATGCTCAAGGCTGGATTCAAAACGGAAGCGCATCCAGGAGTCATTTTGGATGCGGGGACACAGGCCACGATCGACGGCTCGCTCCAGGTCGGGGCTGTCACGACTTCGGTCGAGGTCACTGGCGGCGCTCCGGTGATTGAACCCGATCGAATCAGTATCGGCAGGACGATCGGCTACGACGAAATCGACAATCTGCCTCTCACCTCGCGCAATCCCTATAACTTTGTGCTGCTGCAGCCGGGTGTCAGCGGACATCCGAATCCCGAGCTGGGCATTCCACGCCTGCTGAATACCAATGGTCTGGTGGATCACGTGAGCTACCAACTCGATGGCAGCGTGGACACCGAAACGGACCGCTTAGGCTTGCGGTTATTCGCCATCGCGAACAGTTATGTGAGGGAAGTGCAGACAGTCTCGAACAGCTTCGCGCCTGAATTTGGCAAGACGGCTGGCGATGTTTACAACGTGATTACCAATTCCGGCAGCAACGACTGGCACGGCGAAGTGCAGTTCACGGGACGTCCGCTCGATCTGGTGGCGCGTCCGATTCTGGCCACCCGGACTACCCCGATCCCCGCCGCCAACAACTTCTCCGCCCAATCCGGCGGCCGGCTTATCAAAGACAAACTATTCTTTTTCGCGTCCTACGAGCACATCAAGCGAGCCACCCCCACGCCTACCACCATCTCCCCAGCTAATGCCGCCTTGATCGGAATTCCTTCCAATCTGCTGGCGACAGCGGAGACCGTGCAGCACGCGCAATGGGTCGATTTGCGGTTGGATTGGTCGATCTCGAGCAAGCACCAGTTTTTCATCCGCTACAACTATTTTCGGAATCAATATCCCTTCAACACCAATAATGGCGGCCTCTATGCGCTCGATGCCGCTTCCGATTTCCGTGATCGCGCCCACGTGGCCGGTGCGCAACTGCTGTCTACTTTTTCGCCGAATATTCTGAATGAACTGCGCTTCGGCTGGCCCTATCGCAACGAGCAACATATTGCGAATTCCTTGACCGGCACGGGTGCGGAGATTACCATCAGCGGCATCGCCAACTTCAATGGGAGCACCGCGGTCGGCGATCGTTTTCAGGAAAAGATCCCCAATCTGAACGACAACTTCACCGTAATCAAAGGCGCTCACACGTTCAAAGCCGGGTTTGGTTTTCAGCAGAACCTGGATACGCAGGTGTCCGACATTTATACGCAGTACGTGTTTCCCACTATTCCGGCCTATCTCTCCGCTGTCTCGGGCGTCAATCCGTTTGCTTACAGCACCTTTAACGCGAGCGTCGGCCAGCCTGGCGCGTGGTATCACTCCTTTTACTGGGATCTCTTTGCGCAGGATAGCTGGCAGGTTAAGCCCAATCTGCTGGTGATCTATGGATTGCGTTACGACCGATTCCAGGGGCCCGGCGGTGATCCGAACGCTTTGTTTTCGTACTCGCAGCACTTCCGTACACCAGGCGCCGATTTCTCTCCACGGCTCGGTCTAGCCTGGTCGATTACACCCAAGACGGTGCTGCGCGCCAGTTCCGGAATTTTCTATGAAGCGCCGCCCACCAATCTCTGGTATAACGCCATTTATAACGACGGAAGTTCCGCCGCCTACACCGCATCGATTTCTTCGAAGGATCCTGGCGCTCCGCCTTTTCCGAGCCCGGTGGTCAATGGCACGCTGCCTCGTTCTTCCCAGAACATCTACAGTGTCACGCCCAATTTCAAAGATGGCTATGCCATCAACTCGAGCCTGCAGTTGACACGCCAGCTATCGCAGAATGATGCGCTCACGGTCGGTTACGTGAATACCAATGGGCGGAATCTCGAATATCTGCGCAACCTCAACCTGATAAATCCGATCGGTTCGCTCGCCGATGGTCGGCCGGTTTTCTCCTCCGCGCGTAATGCTTCGACGCGGCTCGATCCACGGTTCAACAATATTGATTTCGAAGACATCGGCGCCAACAGCTCGTACAACGCTTTGCTGGTGACTTACCGGCATCGCGTGCAGAACGGTTTAGAGCTGTTTGCGACGTACACGTGGTCGCACACCATCACCGATGCGCCCGAAGCGAACAGCTACGACCAGGGTTCGCTGTTTATCGAAGACCTTACAAATCGCAACCGGGATCGCGGCAATAGCGCGATCAATCGCCCAAATGCGCTGTCATTTAGTTCTGTCTATACTCCGGCCTTTCCAAATATTGGGAACCGTATCTTGCGTTATCTGGCCAATGACAATCAGCTGACCGGATTGTTTGTGGCCACCTCCGGCGATGAACAGACAATCAACGCGAACCAGGTGCTAAATGGAGACTCGCTAACCGGAAGCGGCGCAGGGAGTGCCACTCGTCCGCTTTACATCGCGCGCAATACCGTTCGCACGCCGAATGTGTATCAGCTCGATCTGCGTTACACGCGCACGTTTTTGAAAATTTGGGAACGCTTTCGTCCCAGCTTCTTTGCCGAAGCGAACAACGTGTTGAATCATCCGAATATCACCACGATCAACACCACGGCTACGGTGAATACGGCCGGCGCGATCACGGCCAATCCGACCTATGCACCGGTCTCGACTTTGCTCGAGGGTCGCATTGTTCAGTTGGGCGTGCGCGCGAACTGGTAGTAACCTGAATCAACTTGGCAGGCCGCTGCGATCGGTGTGCAAGCAGGGTAAATAGTCAGCACTCGCTTAGGATTCGCCGGTTCGACCTTGACGGGCACATTGTCCAGTTAGCGTGCGAGTGAACTGATACGTGCTTAAAAGCTACTGGCTTTGCAAAGGTTTTGAAATGCTTTCGAGCGACTTGCCGGCTGCTTCAACGCCGATCAGCGTTTCGGCCAGCGCTGCAATGAGCATGAGCGCGGCGCCCAAAACGTACCCCATGCCTACGTTCCAAAGCGAACCCGAGGCGATCAATTCGCCGAAAAGGTAAGGAGCAAAAACGCCTCCGATGAGCGTGCCGATGGCGTAGAAGATGGCGATCGCCAGGGCGCGAATTTCGAGCGGGAAAATCTCGCTGACCGTTAAATAGGCAGCGCTGGCCGCCGACGAAGCGGTGAAGAACACCAGCGAAAAACAGATATTCAGGGTCTTGGCGCTCAACGCGCCGTGCACGAACGGTATGACCGTAGCGCCCAGCATGAGACCCGAGAGGGCGTAGGTAGCGGCGATCATCGGTTTCCGGCCGATCGAATCGAAGAGCCGGCCCAACACGAGAGGCCCGAGAAAACTGGCTATCGCAAAAGGCAGCAGGTGAAGCGGTAGTTTCCGGGCATCCACATGATAGAACTTGGTCACAACCAGACCGTAGGTAAAGAAGACGGCGTTAAAGAAAAACGATTGGCCCACCATCAGGATCAGAGCCAACAGCGAACGCTTCCGGTTATCGATCAACATATTGTGAAAGATTTCATTCCAGGGCGTGTGATCGCGGACGCGCAAGGATAGCTTTTCGCCGGCGGGTTCGGGCAGCTTGCCTTTTTTTTCGGAGACTTGTTTTTCGATCTGGCCCACGATCTTGTCCGCTTCTTCCTCGCGGCCGCGCAGCATCAGCCAGCGGGGACTTTCAGGGACTGAAAGACGCAGATAGAAGACCCCGAAGCCGAGAATTGCGCCTACGCTAAAGGCGAGACGCCAACCGATGTTTGTCGGGAGAAGACTGCTGTTCATTAGCAGAGTGGATGCCAGGCTCCCCACCACGGCGCCGACCCAGAAAGTCGCGTTCACGACGAGGTCGACGGTACCTCTGACTTTTCCGGGAATGAGTTCGTCGACGGCGGAGTTTATGGCAGCGTACTCGCCACCGATACCGAGGCCCGTGATGAAACGAAAGAGAGCAAAGCTCGGAAAGTTCCAGGCCAGGGCGGTAGCGGCCGTGGCGAGCGAATAAATGGATAGCGTGACGAGAAACAATTTGCGGCGGCCGAGACGATCGGTGAGGTAGCCGAACAGGATAGCGCCGGTAACAGCCCCGGCGAGATAGGCCGTGGCGCCTTCAGCGACTTGGGGGTCGGAAAAGCCCAGCGTGCGTTTGTCTTCGAGGATCCCGGCCAGCGAGCCGGCCAGGGTGACCTGCAGGCCGTCGAGCATCCAGGAGGTGCCAAGAGCCACAATGATTTTTCGATGCCAGCCGCTCCAGGGCAACCGATCCATTCTGGCCGGAACGTCGGTCTCGATCATTTGTTCTTCAGGCATGTGGCTGTAAGTTGGGAGAGCCACATCCGAAGAATAGTTTCGAAATGACCGTCTACAAGGTCACTCTGAGCGCAGAGCCACCGTGGGGTCTATCCGCGTGGCGCGCAGCGCTGGGACCAAACAAGCTATCGCGACAACCAGGATGAGCAACAATCCAACCGACGCAAACGTGAAAACATCGAGCGAGGAAACGCCAAATAAGAGGCTATCTAGAATTCGCGATAGCCCGATGGCAGCTATCAAACCCATCACGACTCCTACCAGCGCCGGCTTCATCCCATCGATGACAATTAAACGGCTGACCTGCGCCCAACCTGCGCCGAGCGCCATGCGGATTCCGATTTCGGAGGTCCGCTGCGTCACGGCATGCGACACCACGCCATACAAACCGATAGCCGCCAGCAGCAGCGCTACGCCGGCGAAGAGCACGAGAAGACTCACGCTGAAACGCCGGTCACCAGTGGCGCGCGTATTGATCTGGGCAAAGGTCCGAACGTCATGCACCGGGATCTCCGGATCGAGCCGGGACACTACGGCGCGAATGCGCGAGGTTAACGCGAGCGGGTCGCCATCGGTGTGAACCACACCGTAAAAGTCGTTGTCGCCGCCATCGAAAAGCGGCCTGTAGATCGTTGGCTGCATGCCGTCTTCGACTCTGGCCGGCACATCGCCGACAACGCCCACAATGCGGTATTCCGGATACGGTTTACCGGTGGGATCGGGCACAAGACCGGCGTCCGTACCTGGCATCAGAATTTGACCGACTGGGTCGAAGTTAGCGAAAAACTTTCGCGCGGCGGAGGCACTGATCAGCGCTTGTCCGAGGCGCGGATGCATCTCGTCAAAACCAATGCCATCGTGCTCGGTGAGAAAGCGGCCCTTGATCAGGGGAATACCCACGGCTCGAAAGTATTGCGGATCGGCCGAACGAAACAAGAGGTCCATCATGGAGCCGGGCGGCAGCGGATGGCCCTTGATATGGAAGACCGAATCGCTGTAGTGTCCTGCCAGCGGTGGATAATTGATAAGACCAGCCGAACGCACGCCGGGGGTCGCCCGCAGGTCGTCCGAAAGACGCCGGGTAAAGTTGCTGACCGCTTGGGAGTTCTTATAGGACGCATCGGGAAGCGAGACGGCAAAGGAGACCGAGTTCTCGGCGTGAAATCCCGGCGACACGTTTTGGATATTCAGAAAACTACGTAACAGCAGCCCTGCGCCCACCAGCAGCACGAGCGACAAGGCAACCTCAATAGCGACCAGCGCATTGCGCAGGCGGCCATGCGAACGTCCAGCGGTAGAGGATCGCGAAGTGTCTTTCAAGCCGTTGACGAGGTCGGCTCGGGATGACGCCCAGGCAGGAAAGAACCCAGCCGCGATGCCGCTCAACAGCGCCATGCCCATGGTAAACAGCAACACGGCATAATCCACCCGGATATTTGCGCTCTGCGGCAGTTGCTCGGCGCCCGGCGCGTGTGTGGCGAGAAACGAAGAGGCCCAGGCGGCAACGATCAATCCCGCGAGCGCGCCGAGCAGAGAAATAGTGGTGCTCTCAATCAATAGTTGACGGATGATCTGCGTGCGGCTCGCGCCGAGGGCCGAGCGGATGGCCAGTTCCCGCTGCCGTCCCAGCGCCCGCGAGAGCAGCAGGTTCGCAATGTTCACGCAGGCAATCAGCAGCAGACAGGCTACTGCTCCGAGCAGGACCAGCAGCGCGGTTTTCATATCCTTCACCAGGTAATCATCTAGGCGGATTACGGTGGCCGCCTTGCCCATGATCTCGGCTGGATGATCCCGCCGGAAATCCTGCACGATCGCGCTGATCTCGTGTTGCGCCTGCGCAGGCGAATATCCCGGCGCAAGACGTCCGATCACTTGAAAGAAATGATTGCTGTGTGAATCTCTGTTCGACGGCTCAAGCGCGCGTTCGAAGGAGACGAAAACATCAGATGGCTGGCCTGGAAAGACAAACGTCCTCGGCAGCACACCGACAACCGTGTAGCTCTGGCCGTCTAAGTGAACGTCTTTGCCCACGATGTGCCGGTCTCCCGCGAAATGACTCTGCCAGAAGCGGTATGACAGCACCGCGACATACGGCGAACTCGCCGCATCCTCGCCCGGCTGGAAGAAGCGCCCCACCACCGGCGAGACCCCGAGTATCGACGCAAAGTTCGCCGAACAGGCGATGCCATCGATGCGCCGCGGCGTAAATGACTGGCTCTTGCTTGAAATGTTGAATGATACATGCCGCACCGCCGAGAGCGCCGACACCGAACGCGCACTGCGTCTCCAATCCGCAAAGCTACCCGGACTCACCCAGTTGTAGTGATCCTCTTCGCTGTCGTTCACCACGCTGCGTTCGAAGACTTCGACCAGCGTCTTGGTGTTGGGATAAGGCAACGGTTGCAAGAGCAGGGCGTTCACCACGCTGAAGATCGCGGCATTCGCGCCCAGTCCGAGCGCCAGCACAGAGATGGCAATGACGGTAAAACCGGGCCGGTTACGAAGTTGCCGCAAGGCAAACAGCAAATCTTTCAAGAAGCCGTTCATAGTCGCTAGGTTACTGGAGGCAAATTAGGGGCCACCCCATCGGACACGGCGGACCCTTGTTTGCGCGACGTCCAGGTTCAGGGAGCGTCCGCTTGTAGAGCGCTGCTGTTCGTTCTTGGGACTGGCCCAACCCGGCGCTCATCGCCAAACCGCTCCAGCTCGTCCGTCAACCACACTCCCAGCTCCCGTAATTTCGTCGGCGAGTTCGCGCGTGAAAAATGTGGGATCTGGAGAATCGTGAGGCGTGAGCCATCCACCTCCGCCTCACAGCGCGACCATTGATAGCTGCCGCCCGGGCCAAGATAGCGGTCCACCCGAAGCGGCCTTTCGGGCACTCCTAAATCGTTGAGTAACGCGAGCGAACTCTTTCCCGCCGCAATCAGCAGCTGCGCCCTGTGATGCCCGATGATCCCCCTGACCAGTGCGCGAGCATACCCGAAGAGACGCCCTTCGGTCTTCCGGTTCAGCAAATAAAGTTCACTTGTATTGCGCGTCCTCCACGGCACCAGAAACGCGCTCGTCACTTGCGCATTGATCCATGTGTTCAACGAAGGATGCGAACCGAAGAACCGCTGGCAGTTGTGCAGGTATACATACTGCCTGCGAAGCTCGGCCGAGTTGGCGAACGGAACATTGGCATCTCCCGCCGAGCTAGGATCCAGCGGCGATCCATCTCTGGCAAATCCCGGGTTCAGACTGAAATAAATGTGCGGCGACTCGGCGTAATGTCGCCCCAGAAGCAGACAATGCCCAGCCGCCGCCATATCCGGCCCATAACGCCGCCGCAAACTTCTGTCATACTCCGCCAGTTGCTGTTCGATCCAAAGCCGCTTCTCCCCCGGTACCATCCGGTTTCAGTCTATAGCTCGACATTTTCAAAACTGAAACCGGAAGGCCAACTGGGACGAGTGTCTACCAACATGGGTATGTTACTTGCCGTTGCCTAATAGCTGATCCGCAGGAACGGCGGTCAATGTACCGAAGAGGCCGTTCGCTTCGCCGTTGGGACCGGCGGCGAAGTAAAGCGTATTGGCGGGACCGGCAGCCTGGCCATTACCGAAGCTGATCGCCCACAGGCCGTCGATGGCGATGGGATTGCCGCTTGGATCTTCAAGTAGCCCCGCAAATCTGCCGCTTTCGAGGTTGTATGCGCCAATCTGACCGCTGCCGAATTGGCCGACCAGTAGGGTGTGGCTGAAGTAACCGAAATCGCCCGGCGCCAAGGTGACTCCCCACGGCGCATTGAGCCACGAACCGTGACGAAAGACTTTTAGCAGCTGACCACTCGGCGTGAAGGCAGCCACAAGTCCGAGACCGGCCCCATGCACCTCATCATGTTTTTGAGCATCCTGCTTTGCGAACGTGACATAAAGGTTGCCGCCGATGTTCTGGACGTTGAAAGGAACGAGATCGAAAGAGCGTGACAGCCCTTCGTTCTCTGCTGCCGCTTCGGACGTTATAGCGCCCTCGCATCCGGCTCTGAATCTGTCGCCATACGTTTTGATCAAGTGAAATGAGGAATCGAATACATCGATCGCGCCGCCATGGAAATCCGTGGCGAAGAGATAGTTCGTGCCTGCAATCGCAGCAATCGCGAGACCTTTGTAAACGGCGCCCGCTTTACTGATCATGGCTTGAGCGCTGGGAGCGCCCGGAGACCACGCCGAGACAGTGCCGTCTTCCGATGCAAAAAGAAAAGCGGCCGGCGTTCCATTCGGGAGCTTGAAGTCCGAGGTACCGTTGAAAACAGTGCCGGTAGGAAAGCCGGGTACAGGTACAGTCAGCGGAACTTTGCTGCCGGCGCCCGAGTAGAGTGTCGATTTCGCACTGCCGTTATCGGCAACCCACCAGGGACCGGTGGACGAGCGGGATAATCCCCAGGCGTTCACCAGATTCGGGTCGGTAACGCTGGCGACGCCCGGGACGTTCGAAACCAGATCGGTGCGAGTGTAGTGTTGAGCCTGGCTGCCGGCGGCCAGCAGCGCTGCGAGCGACAAGACCTTGAAGCTCATACAAACTGAGCTTGATGTATGTGTAAATTGCATTCTGATTTCCTAACTGTGCAAGCATTGAATCGCTTGCAGACAGACCGAGCGTAAATCAGTTGCAGGGGAATGGGAAGGTGGTCAACTCGGTTTTTACAGGATGTTTACACTGCATTTACGATGAGCATTTGGCCTAACCCGGTGGCCGCAATCAGCCCCATTCAAAATTGAAACCGCAAAGCCAATTGCAACTGCCGCGGATTTCCTACCGTACTGGTAATCGCGCCCGCTTGCGCATTCCCAATTGTCGGATTCGGCAATCCGAACTGCGGATGGTTAAACACATTGAAAGCCTCGGCCCGAAACTCGAACATAGTTTGCTCGCGAATCACAAAATTCTTGAACAGCGACATATCCCAATTCGTGCGTCCAGGCCCCACCAAAATATCCCGCCCGGCATTGCCATACGTGTAGGGCGCCGGACTGGCGAACGCGCTGGGATCGAACCAGTGCTGCAGCGTCTTCGGGTAGTTCACTGACCCGACCACATTCGGCCGGCTGCCCGTTCCGGTATTCGTCGTTGAGGTTTGCAGCACGGGCGAAAACGGCAATCCGGATTGCACCGTCAAAATTCCGTTCGTCTGCCATCCGCCCAGCACCCAGTTCACAACACCCCCACGATTCAAGAAAGCTTTGCCTTTCCCGAACGGCAGCTCCCACAAATAACTTAGGGTAAGCCGGTGGCGCAAATCGATAATCGAATTTCCGCGCTCTGCAAAGATGTTCCGAGGGTCCTGCGGCTGCGGTCCCGCCGCGCCGCCTCCAAATTCCAGCGGCACATCATCGATGGCATGGGACCACGTGTACGCCAGCAGCGCGCTTACTCCTTTTCCAAAACGCTTATCCGCGGTCAACTGAAAAGCGTAATAGTCACTCAATCCGTCGGTCGCGAAATAGGTCACATCACTCACATTGGGATCGATCGAATACAGTGGCCGCCGCGTGTTGAGCGAGGTCGCTCCCGGAATCGCCTGATTGGCGTTCCAGTTGTTGTATAAGTGCTTCCCGAGATTGCCCACGAACGCCGTTCGAATCAACAGCGCCAGCGGGCTGATCTCATGTTCGAGCGTCGCATTGAACTGTTCCGCATACGAAGGCCGGAATCCATGATCCACCGCGAACATCGCTCCCGTTGGCGCATCCGCTAACGCATAGTTCACCGGCTGCAACGGCGGAAACCCCTGACTCACCGTCTGCCCCACGAAAATATCGCCCGGCGAAATACTGATCGTCGATCCAAAGGGCAGCTGCCGGAACAGCCGCAAACTGCCGCCTTCACTGCCAGTGGGGTTGTAGAACACCCCAAACCCGCCGCGAAAGACCGTGTGTTCCGCTACCTGATACGCAAAGCCAAAACGCGGACCGAAGTTCTTGTAATAGGGCTCCACATTTGCGTACTGGTCGACACCGTTCCGGCCGGCAATGTCGATTTTTCCCGTTTCTAAATTGAAATTAGCCCAGCGATTCGAAACCTCCGAGTACGGACTGAAGTAATCCCATCGCAAACCAATATTCAGCGTCAGCTTACGGGTAACGCGCCAGTCGTCGGCGACAAACAATCCCAGCTCATTGCCTCGTTCTCCCGGCCAGTTCTGCGTGTAGTCGTGCGCGATCAGCGTCGGATCGCCCAGCAAGAAACTCGCCATCGAATCGCCGCCTGCGCCCGCCGGCTGCCGCGAATCGGTAAACGCCGGCGAGAAGTTGAACCGCCCGTTTCCCTGATTCGTCTGATAGATTGTCAACTGCCGCCGCCGGAAATCCGCGCCCCATTTGAGCGTGTGCTTTCCTACCGTGTACGTCACATTGTCCACTTCCTCAAACGTGTTCTCGCGCCGGAATAACGGCAGCGATCGTGTCTGCCCGATGCCCAGATAATTCGCCGGAGAAAAAATCGGCAGATTCTGCTCCTGCGGCGTCACATTCGCGTTCGGCACGCCCAGCTTGTTCCCGAGCTGCGCATTGGGCGCAAACTGATCGGCCGTGTAGTCCAGCCGGTAACGATTAAAGCCGGCGCGGAATTCATTCACCAGAGTGGGGCTGATGATTCGCGCATAACTCGCCACCGCATGCTGCGCTGGCTGGAAAGACGTGCCCGCAAACGAAGCCTCATCCGACAGATCCACTGGAGTCGAAATTCCCGGAATCGTTGTCTGCGGATAAGTGCTCGGCACAATCGTCGTTGTGTTCTGAATGGAATAACGCGCAAAGAAACTGTCCTTCGGTGAAAGCTGGTGGTCCACCCGCACGTCACCCTGGTTCCATTGCTGGTTCTGCACCTGGTTAGACAAGTAGTTGTTGAACCGCCCCGGCGCGGTCGGCATCGGATAGGCATTGATCATCTTGGCCGCAATCGGATCCCAACGGCTCGGCAGAATCTGGTTCCCGGCAAAGCGGTCGCGGATGAACCCCGATCCATTCGGATTCGTCCGCGTGGTCAGCGGATCGTAAATCGCCGACGTCTCGCTGAAATCACCGCTGCGCATTTTGAGCGTCGGCACATTCCCGAGTAGCAGCTGTTGCGAAGTGCGCCGGTATCCTTCGTAATCGACGAAGAAGAACGTCTTGTCCTTGCCGTTATAAACTCTTGGAACTACCACCGGACCGCCCAAGGAGCCGCCAAACTGATTCAAGCGCAAACTGGGAAACGTCGTACCATGCGGATTGAAAAAGTTCCGCGAGTCCATCGCCGAGTTGCGCAAAAATTCGAACACGCTCCCGTGCACCTGATTCGTACCGGCCTTAGTAATCACATCGACCACCGCCCCGGAGTTCCGCCCGATGTCGGCACTGTAGAGGTTGGTCTGGATCTTGAATTCACGCACTGCTTCCACCGCCGGACGCAGCACGATCGAGAGCGTCAACCGCTCGTTATCATCGATCCCGTCGTACAAAAAATTATTCGAGCCCTCGCGATTGCCGTTCGAAAAAATCTCCGTCGCCGGACGCCGGTCATCGGGCCGCGTTCCGCTCATAATCGTTCCGCTCGCAGAAAAACCAACCCCATTCACACCCGGACTCAACGTCGCCAGCTGAATAAAATTCCGGCCATTCAGCGGCAGCTCATTCACCAGCTTCTGATTCACCACCGTGCCCAGTGACGATGACTCCGATTCGAGCAGCGGAGCTTGCCCCGTCACTTGCATCGTTTCGCTGACCTGTCCGACTTCGAGCGTCAAATCTACTTTTGCCTGCTGGTTAATCTGTAACGCCACGCCTGTCTGGACGACTTTGCGAAAGCCCGCCGCCTCCACTTCAAGCCGGTAATCACCCGGCGGCAACAGCGTCAAAACATATACGCCGCTCTTGTCGCTCAGCGTATTGTGCGCCTGGTTGGTCGCCAGTTCTGTCGCCGTAATTTGCGCACCGACTACCCCCGCGCCCGATGCGTCGAGTATCGTCCCCGTCAATTCCGCCGTGGCCACTTGCGCCAAACAGCGCACGCCCGAAATAACTAGCAGTCCCGCAACAACCGGTAAGCATTTCCACATAGAAACCCTCCTTGCTGCCTCATCAGAAAACTTCGAATTACCAGTCGACTACCGATTGGTCCTCCGGATCGTACGCTTCCGGATTGCGCCAATCATGGCCGATCTTGCTCGCCAGCGCATCTTCATCCAGTTCGATTCCCAAACCGGGCCCGGTAGGCAACTCCAGGAAGCCTTCCCGTACCCGGAACGGCTGCTTCAAATAGCCTTCGCCGAGCGACACTTGTTCCTGGCACAGGAAATTCGGAATACTCGCCGCCAGTTGCACGCCCGCCGCCAGCGAGATCGGCCCCAGCGGATTGTGCGGCGCGATATCGGCGTAATACGCTTCCGCCATGCCCGCTATCAGCCGCACTTCCGTGATTCCGCCCGCATGACACAGATCGGGCTGCAGCACCGTCGCAGCTTTCTTCTCGAGCACTTCCCGAAATCCCCACTTGGTGAATACCCGCTCGCCTGTGGCAATCGGCAGAAAGGTGCCCCGCGCAATGTCCGCCATTACATCGTGATTCTGCGCCTGGCACGGCTCCTCGATGAACATCGGCTGATACGGCTCATATGCTTTGATCAAAAGCTTGGCCGTCGCCGGACTCACCGCGCCATGAAAGTCGATGGCGATGTCCACCTCTTTACCCATCGCCTGCCGCAGCCCGGCAAACTTCTCCGCCGCATACTCAATGTCGGCTTGCGTCTCGATGTATCGGTTGGGCCGTCTTTTATCCTTAGCGACGCCGGTCTTAAATGCCGTGAACCCTTGTTTCTGCAGCGCCTTCATCTGTTCCGGCGTGCTGGCATGCGCATACACCCGCACCCGATCGCGCAGCGGGCCTCCTAGCAATTCATACACCGGGACGCCAAGCGCCTTCCCCTTGATATCCCACAGCGCCTGATCGATGCCGCTCAACGCACTCGTCAGAATCGGGCCGCCGCGGTAGAAGGCGTGCCGGTAAATCGCCTGCCAGTGTTTCCCGACCGGCCGAGGATCTTTTCCCACCAGATACGGCTCAATTTCTTTCACCGCCTCGGCACAAGTAAGCGCCCGCCCCTCGGTGATGGGCTCTCCCAAACCGGTAATTCCCGCGTTGGTATGGATCTTCAAAAACAGCCAGCGCGGCTTCACCAGAAAGGTTTCAACCTTGGTGATTTTCAGGCTGTCTTTTGCGGAGATCGGCGCGTTTACGCTAACCGCCGCCAGCGCCGAAGCGATAGCCCGCCGGCGATTCAGAACTCCCAGCATCTCGGACGGCATTTTGCTTAGGCAAGAATGTCACACTTCGCTGTCAACCCGCAAATGCTTTTGAACGTCAGTTACTTCGCGCGTCAGTGTTTGGTTCGCCGGCCGCTCGGATCACGAACATCGAGCGACGGGAAAAGCGTCCGATAAAAGCCCCGGTCGCGCGATAGCAAGCGCGTTGCCTGCTCCTGGGCATGCGCTTCCACCAGAAAGTCCGCTAAGATCCGGTCCCGCTTTCCTCTCTGTTTCCGGTAAGCTCGCCAAGCCCGACTGGCCAAAAAGTCATGTCTCTGTACAAGCGCCTGCACGCGGATTTCATTACTCTCGAGAAAAGCGCGAAGGCACCGGTTTAAATCTTAAGCTGCCGAGCGTATTGAACGGCTGTCAAACGGTGAAAACTTCTTTTCTGTTCGCCGGAGACCCAAGTCGAAAATTATCAATTGACCAGGAACTCTGGGACAAGATCCCGATCCCGCTTCGCGTGGTTGTTACAAAAAACGAGGACCTTGTAAGGGAAGTCACCGTAGCTAACAACCGCCAGGCGGCCATGAGTGCCTCCGCCTACCGCGCAAACGACCCCGAGCAACTGCGGCTCGAAAATCAGTTTCGGTCCGAAATGAAGATTTTCTACGAACGGCAGCAGTGCGCCTTCGTCAACTTGCGTAGGGACGATCCTCGAAAACTGCAGGATCTTTATGAGAACAACAGAACTCCCATCACTATTGAAGAATTAGCGCAGGCGATAGCGTGCGCCGGCAATACTCCGCTGGATAAAGCTGCCCGTGTGAGCGAGCTGTTTGATGAATACGAGTACAAGAAGTTATTTGCAGAAAGTACAACCGCCAACTTGCAGCTCTTGGTATTCTTAACCAACCTGCTTTCGATCATGCGTCTTGTCCTGAAGGACGTGAAAGGCCAAAGCACGCGCCTTGCCACGCTTCCGACCGGGAGATTTGTCTATCCCTGCAGCCGGATACTCGCGCGCTGGATCGTCCGCCACCGCTCCCATCTCATCCAGCAATATGGATTTCAGGTTTTGCGGCGAGGCCACAACACTAAGTCATTTCGAGACGACATCCGAATCCTCTTTTCGGTTCAAAACACCGGGCTCCAGCAGAAGCTTTATCAGCTCTGGCAGAACAACGACGGCACTTGGGCGCGCCCCTCTGACAAAACACGCGTGAATCAGGCCCTACAGCAACTCGGCCTCACTCATGTCGACGTCTTCGATTATCAGGAACTCGCCGCCTAACCCTCTTACATCAACCGCTCTCGCCGCTCCCCAAATGTCCCTTTTCCCGAAAACGCCGCCGCCAGATAATACCCCAAAGCATCGCTCATATGCGTCCGCTTCTTATCCGACTTGTCTAATTCACTACTTACTCGCCCCGTCTCATCTAACTTCCAACTAACTCGATCCAAATCCATCAGTAACTCGCGGCACTTCGGATCTACAAGTAGCCGCCGCTCGCCCATCGCGCTGCATAACCGGCTGTTCACAATATTCACCCGATCCCGCACCCCCGGATTCGCCTGGCCCGCCTTCATCTGCACCGTCACCTGCCCCCGCCAGTACCCGAAAAACTCCCGGATCAAACTCCAGTCCGTCTCCGTCCCACACGTCCGCCGCTGATACCCGCTCGCATCTCCGTAAATCTCGACCGTCAACGGTCCCTTTCCGCGCCAGGCCCGCGTCTTCTCCAGAAACGCCTCGCACGCCATCCCGGTATGCGCATCCGTCAACACCATCTCGTCCAGCACCCGCACTTCCTCGCCCTGCCGCTGCGCCACCACTGAACACATCGGGCTCACGTTGAAGTCTAGCGACCACACCAGCGGCAGCTCGGGCCGGTAGTCGCACCGCGCCACATTCGCCGCTTGTGCAAACGCATGGTACGCCCTCCCGATCGCCCCGCTGTCGAAGCTCGCCTCAAACTCCTGCCGGAATAACTGCTCGTCTAATTGCGAAGCCGCGCTCGCCAGTTCCTTCGACGGTACGTTCCCGCCCTCCGCCGTCGTAAACTGATACGCGCTCCAATCCGGATTCGTCCGCGCATACTCATACTGATCGAAAAAATGATTGCGTCCCTGCGGTGTCCCGATAAACAGCGCCCCGCCTTGCCGGTCACTCAACGCCGGCCGCAGCACCTCCGTCCAACATTCCGGCCGCATCGACGCATACTCATCCAGCACCACGAAATCCAACCCGTCGCCTCGCAGCGAATCGTAATTGTCCGCCCCTCGCAGCGCAATCGTTGCCCCCCACCGCAGCTTGATACTCAAATCCGTCTCGTGCGGCGTCCCCTGCCAGTACGGTCTCGTCAAATCCTTCAACCGGTCCCACGCAATGCGCTTCGCCTGGCGGTAGCTCGGCGCGACATACCAGACCTTTCGGTCTTTCCCCCAAGCCGCCCGCAGCAGCTCGATCATCGCCAGGTGCGTCTTCCCGAATCGCCGCCCTGCCACCAGTACCCGGAAGCGTTTCTCGTCCAGAAATACCTCCATCTGCGCCGGCCGCAAGCTTCTCACGATCGTATCTTCCTTCCGCTTCACTCGCTTTTCTCCGGCGTCAGAAACACCTCAAAGCCTGGCATCCACCCCGGTAGCACTTCCGCCGGCCTCTCCGCTGGCGCCTTTTTCTTGGCCGTCACCTCTCCTCTCGCTTCCCTCAGCCCGCACCGCGTCTTCGCCCAGAAAATCGAGGCCGTCGTGTTCGCGCCCGAGGTCGCCATCGTGTACAGCGTCTGCATCACCTTCGTGTTCGCCTCTATCGCGCTTAGTTCCAGTTCCTCCCGAAAGTGTTTCCGCAGCGTCTTCGCCGTCGCTCCCATCACCCGCCCGATGTCGTCCTGCGTCATCCCCATCGACGCCATCGTTCGCACCTGCTCGCGCTTCTCGTCCGTGACCTCGTAAACAGGCCTCCCCATTACTGCGCTACTTCCTTCGAAAAGACCGTTATTGCCGCCGGACGCCTCTTTGTTGCTTTGTTGTTCGCCATCCCTGGTCTCGTTTTCCGTGGCTCGCCACCTGATTCGCCACTACTTTTGCGAGCTCATCATGCCGCGACGCCGGTTTAGGAAAGTCGACAAAATCACCGCAAGCATCTGATTTAACAAGACTTAATAAAATGTGTCGACCGGTGATCTACTTGCAAAATGCGGGCCGGAGAGTGTGGCTGTAAAGAGGGAGTAACGGCGGGACTTGGAAGAGGGCGCGCTCATGCGACAAATTAGTGTTGACATGCGAAAGCGGGCTCGCCGCGACCGAGGATGCTCTCTGGAACGGAGTTGTCAGCGGGGGTGCAAATACGCGTTAGCCGCTGAGGTTTAGCAACTGAATGCTGCGTTCCTCAAAGCGGCGTCCCTCAGCGGGCGTGAACGGGAGACGTTTCCTGCCCGCGAGGCGGCACGGGCGGCACAGAGCACCGAACAAAGTGTCCTGCAGCAGGTGCGCGATTGGCGGTGCTGCCGCGCACGACACATTTCGGTGTTGTTAAGCGCCATGCCTGGCTAGAACCGATGATGAATTATTCGCCCAGTCACTGGAGTGACTCCTTGCACGGTTTATTACCCAATTTTCTCGTTCCATCGCTGGGGAGCACTGCCGTATGCAACGGACACCGGAATGGCGCGAGCCCTCGCTCGACAAACAGATATACTCCGTGAGAGCGACGGGTGTGAAATTCGAGGTTCTCGATTAGGGCGGAACGGGCCATTCGATATTGCTGTTTGCAGGGCATGGCAATGCCGCACACGTCTTCGATGACTTTGCACCCGTATCATCTCAAGCCTTCACATGTCGACAAAGACAAATTGGCTGAATCAACGGTCAATCGCCTCGAATTAGCCTTTCAAGATGAGAGCGGCCATGTTCTCGGAGGATTGCCGGCGTTTTAAACGCTAAACTACCCGGATGCTCCTCGAACTCGCCCTCGACTACGCAGAAGCCCGCCAACTGCTCGACACGCTCGTTACCGAAATCTCCAAACGGAACAAAGCCGGCGTCATTGCCGTTTGCGATGCGCACGGCGAACTGATCGCCTTCGCACGCATGAACGGCGCTCCACTTTCCTCCATCACCATCGCTATGAACAAAGCCTATAGCGCCGCCCGTGAGCGGAAGCCCTCTAAAGATATTGGCGTCGCTGCCCGCCACCCCGATAAAGGATTCGATATGGCTTACTTCGGAGATCCGCAATTTACAGGCTGGGGAGGTGGTGTGCCCCTCTTTAAAGACGGCCAGGTCATCGGTGCTGTCGCCATCAGCGGCTTGCCGCAAGCTGAAGATATCGAGCTTGCCGAAATGGCCGCGCGCCTTCTCACCCATCCTGCCTGATCGCTGCCCACCGAGCCTCTACACGTGGATCCCAAAGCCGCCCCCAATCATTCGCTTACGTTAGGCATCTCCCTCATCACACTCGCCTTTTTTTGTTCGGCTGTCATGAGCGCTTTCGGGAAAGCTGTGTCCGACGTTCCGCCCCTGCTCACGCTGTTCCTGCAGTACGCGATCAGCTTCTTATGCTTCCTGCCGTCGGTCGCCCGGATCGGTCCCGCCCGCCTCAAAACCGATCACTTCTGGCTGCACTTTTTTCGCAGCATGTCGGGATCGGTCTGTCAGCTCCTTTTCTTTATTTCCGTAAAATCGATCCCACTCATGGATTCCGTCTTGCTCACCAATGCGGCGCCACTGTTCATTCCCCTAGTCATCTATCTCTGGTTCCGCAAAACGGTCCAGCCGCTTGTTTGGCTGAGTCTCTTCATTGGCCTGATCGGCATCGTGCTGATCATCAAACCCGGACCGCAGATGTTTCAAAATCCCGCATCGCTCCTCGCCTTGGCCGGCGGCTTCTTTTCCGCGCTCGCCCTGGTCGCCACCAACAAGCTTTCGGAAACCGAGCCGCCCACCCGCATTCTGGTCTATAACTTCGGCATCTCCACGCTGCTGCTGCTGCCCGTCTCTTACGGTGCCTGGAAGCCTCTCAGCCGGCAGACCTGGCTCCTTCTGCTGGCCATCGGCATCTTTTACGCCCTGACTCAATACTTCATCATCCTGGCCTACCGCCATGCTTCGGCGGCTGAACTCTCTCCTTTCAACTACACCGTTGTCGTCTTCTCGGGGCTGCTCGGCTGGTGGTTCTTCCACAACGTCCCCCAAACATCGGCCCTCTTCGGAACACTTCTAATTTGTCTCGGAGGCATCCTGAGCATCCGGGCCGGGCATCCTGAAGGACAGGGTCAGGCGATCGGCAGCGGCCACTGGTGGAAATTCAACTGGCACTTTGGCGCGCACCGTCACACTTCCACGATGTGAAGCTGGAAAAAGTTTGAATCTTCTTCCCCGTACCAGTACTCCCTGACCACACGCGCTTTGCTTTCCCCTTTCGCCATGTCACCCTTGTTAGGAAACAAATGGAAAAAGCGAACCGAGTCCGGGAGCCCGTCAAAGCTTGAACCTCAAATCCCGCACTGCCGCTTTATTTCTCGCTTTCTCTGGTCTCCTGGTTCTTACGAGTCCGCTCGACGCCGAAACAAAGCCTGCCCCACCGCGCGTCAACGGCAAGTACTTTGCCACGGCTTATTCCGTCACAGGAATCACCGCTTCCGGCGAATACACGCACCGCCACGTGGTCGCGGCTGACCCCGCTATTCTCCCGATCGGTAGCCGCATAAAAATTCGGCGCGCGGGCAAGTACTCGGGCGAGTACGTTGTTGCCGATACCGGCCAGAAAATTGTCGGCCGCAAACTCGACATCTACATGCCCAACACGGCCGAATGTAAGAAATTTGGAAAACGCGCCGTGCGAGTCCGCGTCCTCGAACTTGGCGACGGCACCCACCAGACCGCCAAAGAGTCGGACCAGAAAGTCTCTACAGATGTGGCCAAAGACGTAGCCAAGGGCGCAGTGGGCAACGCTGCCACTGAACACGATTGGGCTACCAAAGGCGGCAAAGCTAAAGCGGAAGCGCTCGCTACCGCTCCCGCCACCACGCCTCCGGCTGCGGCCACTCCCGCCAATCCCGCGCCACCCCAGCTCTGAGCCTCCTTCCTGACTCACGTAGCAGTCTGATTCAATAGCGGAAGCTGAATCGTCCGCTATGCCCTTTTTCAGAATGGTTGTCCTCTTCTCCTGCGCCCTGCCGGTTTTTCTGTGGCCGGCTACTCCCCTGCCCGCTCAACTGACCGCCGAACAGGACCATCAACGAACGATGGACCTGCTGCACATAAGTTCTCTACGCCCCGGGGCCGATGGCAAGCATCCCAGTGGGCCCAACGCCGCCAACTACGACGAGGCGAAAGCTAATCCCGACCCTACGCTTCCCGATCCGCTCATCCTGAATGACGGAAGCAAAGTCACTACCGCCGCTCAATGGTGGAAGAAGCGCAGGCCGCAAATCGTAGAAGATTTCGATCGGGAGATTTACGGGCGAGTCCCTCCAAACACGCCCAAAGTGAATTGGAAAATCACCGACACTGTTGACGAGACAATCGGCGATGTACCGGTTAAAACCAGACACTTGCTCGGTCACGTAGATAACGCGTCTTATCCCGACATCAACGTCAACATCGAACTTACGGTGACGACTCCTACCCACAACACCCGCCCGGCGCCGGTAATTCTGGAACTGGCCTGGCCGAAGTCTATGACGCCGCCCACTGCGGGACCTACCTGGCAACAACAAGTACTGGCGCTAGGCTGGGGTTTCGCGGCGTTGACTCCCACCAGCATTCAAGCCGACAACGGAGCAGGTCTCACACAAGGCATCATTGGCCTGATGAACAAAGGCCGGCCGCGCAAGCTCGACGATTGGGGCGCGCTACGAGCCTGGGCGTGGGGCGCCAGCCGGGTACTCGACTACTTCGCAACCGATCAAGCCATCGATGCGAAGAAGGTCGGGGTTGCGGGGCACTCGCGCTATGGAAAAGCCGCTCTACTTGCCATGGCATACGACTCGCGCTTCGCCATCGCTTATATCAGCTCGTCCGGCGCAGGCGGGGCGCAACTCAGCCGCCGCCACTGGGGCGAACAGCTGGAAAACGTCGCGGCCACTGGCGAATACCATTGGATGGCCGGCAACTTCCTCAAATACGCCGGCCCGTTGCATCCCCGCGATTTGCCCGTCGACGCTCACGAACTCATCGCTCTCTGCGCTCCCAGACCCGTATTTATTGGCGGAGGCGCCACACAAGGCGATGGATGGGCGGATGCGAAAGGCATGTTTATGGCTGCCGCCGCAGCCGGCCCCGTCTATGAATTGCTAGGCAAACGTGGCTTGGGCACAACCGTATTTCCTCCTATCGAGACTCCGCTCATCAGTGGCGACATCGCCTTTCGACAACACAGCGGAGGCCATACGCCCGCACCCAACTGGCCCACTTTCCTTGCCTTTGCCCAACGCTACTTAAACAACCCGTCCGCGCACGCTACTGCTACTTCGGCCCCCGTCCAATAGAGTGTTGGCATGCTTTCGCGGCGAAGATCGGTCCCCTCACTTGCAGCGAGTCTAGCTTCTCCTTCTGCAGCAGTCCGTTGAACCGTTTTAAATCCTCCGCATTGAACACCCGCCACTTTGTCAAATCCTGCTCCAGCGCCTGGCAATTCTCATCTACTGCCGCCTTTGCCGTTTCCGACGGACGCACATCCGCACTCTGCGCCGATGCCGCCAGTCTTCCCAGCTCCCGATTCACCGCACCGAATCCTGGCGCCTTCGAACTGCCATTCTGCACTTCGTCCAGTTTCTTCCGCAAGGCTGCAGCCTTACTACTCATCGCGGTACCCAATTTCGCCGCCCCACTACTCTTTTCCCGTTCTTCCAAACCCTTCCGCAGTGCCTCTACTTGTTGGAACGATTGATAGCTCACGTTCATTCCTCGATCGATTGTTCGCTCCAGTTCCAGCTGCTCCTGCAAATCGGCCGCAGGCGTTTTCACTCGCGGATCAAGCTCCACGTCGATCATCTGGCGATAACTTTTCCCACCTGCCGCCAGTTCCACGTTGTACCGGCCCGGCACTGCTACCGGACCCTGCGGCTGCAGCTTCGGCGTGTCCCCCGGAACCGCATCGCTCGGCAGGGTGTACTCGGTGTATTCGAGCAGGCCGCCAAAATAGCCGTAGGGCAACGCCAATGGCGCTGCATACCGCAGATCCCATACAAAACGATTCAAACCCGCGACCCTCGGCAAAGCTTCCGGTGGAGCAAACCAGGATTCCGGTACATTCGCCGGCGGTATCTCTCGAACTTCCGGCGTGCTCGAAAACCGCTTCACTTCGCGTCCCGCCGAATCCGAAATCGTAAGCGTAATTTCGCCCGTCAAGCCCGGCTTTAAGTAGTAATTCAGAATCGCCCCATTCGGTGGATTTTTTCCAGCCGGCGTCTCCGGCGGATACGGCGTATCCGGATTATTGTCCCAACGCACCCGCACGGCGCGCTCCGGCGTAAACAAGTGCGCGTCCGAAGCTGTCACGCTCTCATTCATCTCCCGCAGCGGCGTTAGATCATCCAGGATCCAAAGTGCGCGCCCAAACGTTGAAGCCACCAGATCGTTGTCATGTACATCGAGGTCTGTCACCGTCGCCGCCGGCAGATTCAGCTGTAATGGCTGCCATCTGTCGCCGTCATCAAAAGAAACAAACACTCCCGTCTGAGTACCCGCATACAGCAGCCCTTTGCGGATGGGATCTTCACGCACTACCCGCACCGTTTCATCCGCCGGCAAACCTGCTACGATCGTCTTCCACGTGCGCCCGTAATCCTGCGTCCGCGCAATCAGGGGCGTCAGCGTATCGCGCTCGCTACCCACCACATAAGCTGCTCCGGCTGCATGGTGGGAAGATTCCACCCCGCTGATTTGTCCCTCGCGCAACAGTCCCGCGGGCGTCACTTTCTCCCAGACGCCCCCGCCATTGCGCGTCACCTGCACCAGCCCGTCGCTGGTACCAACCCATATCTCGTCCGCGTTGATAGTCGATAACGAAATGCTCGTGATCGCTTCCGGCCGCTTCTCTTCCGCAGGTACTTCCGCTGCTTTCTGCCGATTCTTTTTCTCGTCTGTTTTCGTCGTCGCCTGCCCGGTGAGATCCGGGCTCGCCTGCTCCCAAGTCCCGCCGCCATTCTTCGTCTTCAGCAAAAACTGCGTGCCTAAATACAAAGTGTGCGGATCGTGCGGCGCCCACGCTAGCGGGGCCATGTGGGCCGTCCGGTACTTCTTGCCTTTTTCGAATACCGTTGCGTACTGCCCTGTGCGCTTATCGAAACGCAACACGCTCCCATACCAGCCGCCGCTATACACCAGATCGGCATTCAACGGGTCTGGCGCAATAAAACAATATTCGAATCCACCCACCGGATACCAGTCGTGGCTGGTAATCTGTCCATAGTCGCTGCGCGTGATCACCGCCGCTGTCCCGCTGTCCTGCTGGGCCGCATAGGCGCGGTATGGAAAATAATGATCGGTCGAAACGTGATAAAACTGTCCGGTTGGCTGGTTGTACCAGGAGGTCCAGCTGACGCCCGCATCCACGCTCACCACCGCTCCCTGGTCCACTCCTAGGAACATGCGCGCCGGGTTCTGCGGATCGATCCAGAGCACGTGATAATCATCCCCGCCCGGCGCACCGCGAAAGGCTTCGAATGTGTGGCCGCCATCGGTCGAGCGGTAGAGCGAGGTCTGCGCCGCGTAGACCACATCCGGATTCCGCGGATCCACGAAAATACGGCTGAAATATTCGCTTCCAATTACCCGCGTATCCGTCGTCGATCGCTGCCAGTTCGCGCCTCCATCATCCGAGCGAAAAAATCCCTGGTGCAAAATCGCATAGATGCGCCGCCCCTGATTTCCCGGCGCTACCACGATCCCGAGCCTCCCCCGATCCTTCTCCGGCAGACCCTTGCTCGCGAGTGCCCGCCACGTCGACCCCTCATCCTCAGACTTCCAAATCTCTGAAGTAGCCTTGACCGCCGCGGCCCCTTTGCCTATCGCCGGATGAAACACTGAGGCATACAACACCCGGGCATTCCCCGGATCGCTGCACATGTCGACCACGCCCGCACTGTCGTCCTTCGTTAAAACCTTCGACCAGCGCTTGCCGCCATCCGTCGTCTTGTAGATGCCGCGGTCGAGCGTCGCGGCAAACTTCGGCGCCTCTCGCGCAATCACCGACGCCCCGAGCGAATTGCCCGCCACCACCAGGACGTTCGGATCATGCGGGTCCACTATGATCGCCTGGATGTAACGCAGTTCTTGTAGCCCGATATTCGTCCAGGTCGCACCTCGATCACTCGATCGGTATACACCGCGCCCCGGCGTCTGCTCTCCCGTCCCTACATAGATGACGTCCGAGTTAGACGGCGCAATCGCGAGCGCTCCAATCGAGGCCACATGTTCCTGGTCGAAGATCGGCTTCCAGACCCGGCCGGCATTGGTGCTCTTCCACACGCCGCCGCCAGGAGTGCCAAAGTAATAGACGCCCGGCTGCTCCGGAATGCCTGCCACCGCTGTCACTCGACCGGCCCGAAACGGACCGATCAGTCGCCAGTGGAGCGACGAGAAAACGCTCGTATCCACTCCTGACGAACTTGCGCCAGACCGCGCGGCCAAGCAGCAGCAAACCGCCCCCAGAAATACCGTTAGCCTAAACAAATTTTTCGAACCACCCGAGCATCTTTCCCCACGCATCTTTGGCGGACGCCTCGTGATAACTCGGCCGGTAATCCGCGTTGAACGCATGGTCCGCTTCCGGATACACCACTATCTCGCAGGTCTTGTCCTTCCCCGCGGCCGTGAGGGCCGCCCGCATCTGTTCGACCGTCTCGAGTGGAATGCCGCTGTCTTTTCCTCCATACAAACCAAGAATGGCTCCGTGCAACTCACCCGCGATATCCACTGGCTGCTTCGGCTGTGTCTCGGGCTTCGAATACGGGCCCGGCGTTAACTTCCCATACCAGGCCGCTCCCGCCTTCAACTTCGCTTGATGCGCTGCGTATAACCACGTAATCCGCCCGCCCCAACAAAATCCGCAGATTGCCAGCCGTCCTGTGTCGCCATGCCCGGAGCGCCCGGCAAACTCAACCGTCGCATCCAGATCCCGCATCACCTGCGCATCCGGCACCCGGCTCACGATCTTTTGAATTAGCTCCTGCGTATCCGCAATCTGCGCAGGATCACCCTGCCGCGCATACAGTTCCGGCGCAATCGCGTAGTACCCTTCTTTAGCAAGCCGCCGGCAAATATCCTGGATATGCTCGTGTACTCCGAAGATTTCCTGCACCACCAGCACGATTGGGGACGTCACCGCTCGGCTCGGCCGCGCAAAATACCCGGGCAGCGCAAAGCCGTCGGAGTCAATCTGCACTGCGCCCGCTTCCAATCCTTCTGTATCGGTCGAAATCGCGCTCAGCGCAACCGGTCGCGTAGCCAGCGCAAATCCGGAAGGCAAGTGTGTGGTCATTATGTTGTCGATCCCCATTCACAGATAGCCGATACACAAAAAAAACGGCTGACCGTTTCACAGGTCAGCCGGTCGAGTGTAAGTTGGAGGAGAAGTCCGAAACGAAGACAACAAAACTGAGGATCGCCAGCGAAGCAGATCACCGGCAGCGGACGAAAGGGCCGTCAATAACTGAAATTTTCCCTAGTATGAAGTAATTTTCACAACTGTGTCAAGCAAATTCCATGTTCGGTAGTGGCTCAATTTGAGCATGGATAAGATTTTAGCAGGCGCGGCATGACTCTTCTCTCTTCAGTCCTGGATTTCCTACACAAAGTCACACCCGGAGAATGGCTGATCATTGGCTCTATCTGGTGCCTCATTTTCGCTGTGAATGAAGCTTACAAGCGCCTTCATCACTTTGCAGGAATTTATAAAGAAGTGGCACTGCTTAGGATGCATTTCGACAAAGATCCGAAACCGGAGTGGCAGGGCTGGGATGAATGGGAGAAAGCACAAGAGCAAAAGAGGCAATCGCTGCGTCAGTTGGGTCAATAGCGCCCCTAGTGGGCAATCAGCTAGGCCAGAAATTCCGATTCTACTGAGCGTGGGGTATGACTTTGAGGATTGGGCTCAGTTTATGGACGAGATTAGTCGAGAAATGGAAATCAAACGGAGCGGATTGACTGAGCGTATTTATCCAGAATCTTGCCCCGATGCTCGGTTGCCGTCTTACGATGATCATCAAGCCTGTCTTTTGTTATCAGCGCCCGGTCGATTAGGGCCTCCCGCAACGCGAGATTCTCGACGTTTAGATCGGTTAAGGCTTTCAGAACGTCCTCGCGGAAACCTATCACTGATCGCTCAAGGTCTGATCGTGGGTCTTGCATTGTATAAATGTCTTCCTTTTAAGACAGAGATGCTATCAGGTCTAAAATGAAGATCCCCGCGTGTGCCCCGGATCATGCCCCAAAGCCGAACCATACTGAGCATCGGCATAGTTTGGCTTCTCTTCCTTCTCGTCCAGCAACCTAACGACATCCGCAATCTCCCAAACCCGATCCGTGACACCAGCGGCCATTGCCGGTGTAATCCGAAGTGTCTGGTGAATGCGGACGAAATTGTAGTACATGAAGGGCAACAAAGCAGGCATAAAGATCGCCTTGGGGGCAAACCGGTTGGACTTAATTCTTCCATCACTCATCGAGAGCCTGATCCTTTCATCGGCCGGCGCACTGCTCGGCCTCGCGCTGGCGTACCAAACGAGCCGGATGCTCCTGCATATTGCCTGGACCGGGCTCGTTCAGACACCCTTAAGCACTTCGCCCGACTATCGCGTGCTCGCCTTTACCGCAACAGTGGCGCTCATTGCAGGACTTTTGTTTTCACTCGTCCCAGCGTGGTTTACAACCCGCGCTGAAATCATGACCTCCCTTCGGCTGAACACAAGATCCGTGCACCACGGGCTTACCGTCCTGGGCAAAATCCTTTCCATAACCCAGCTAGCCTTGTCGCTGGTTTTGGTGATCGGGGCGATGCTGTTCGGCAAGACTCTGGTCCGCCTGCACACCGTCGATGCCGGTTACAACCGGGATCACCTCTTCACCATGCTTCTGTTCCCTCAGTCGGGTAGGCGCGCCTCGCCAGACTCAGTCCCCTACTATCGCGAACTAGCCGAGAAAGTCAGCCATCTCCCAGGCGTGTTGTCTGTCAGCTACTCCAACGGCGCACCTGCCAACCAATTCGAGTACCGGAGTCCCGCGTATAGTTCCCCTGAATCGCCTGCCCTGCAGGCTATTGACGAGGTCGTGGGGCCGGATTTTTTCTCGACCATGGGCATGCACATACTGAACGGCCGGGATCTGAGCTGGAGCGACGACGAACACTCGGTGGCTGTCGCCATGATCAGCCAGAGTCTCGCTGGTCGCCTCTATGGCCGTGATAATCCGGTCGGCCGCGATCTGTATTGGGGTCCCCGCGGCTATCAGGACAAATTGCGCATCGTAGGCGTCGTCAACAGTGCGAGCCTCTGGAAAGTGGAAAGCTTTCAACCCATGGCCGTCTACCGGCCGCTCGCGCAAGATTTGCAATATGGCGGCGAGCCCCTCATGGACGTCCGAACGGCTATCGATCCGCACAGCATCAAAGGCGCTGCGGAACGGGCGGTGCGCTCGCTGGGCCGTCACTACTCGTTGCGCACCCTGACTGTGGAAGAGCGCCTGGACAGCTATCTCACCGTGCAACGACTGACCGCCCTGCTGACCGGTTTCTTTGGCGCCGCCGCACTCCTGATCGCCTCGATCGGATTATATGGATTGCTTTCCTTCCAGGTCGCGCGGCGCACTAACGAATTGGGTATTCGGGCGGCATTGGGCGCTCAACGCCGGCAGTTGTTGTCTCTCGTGTTCCGTGAAGTGATGATGATCGCCGGCATCGGTTGCTTCATTGGGCTCGTCGCCAGCCTCGCCCTGCGTTCGTTTGTCGCAAGTATCGTTTTCGGTGTGTCGACCACTGATCCCTTTGTCTTGGGAATCGCCACCGGCACGCTGATCATTGTGGCAATCGCCGCTGGAGTCCTGCCCGCCCGGCGCGCTGCTGGCATCGATCCCATGACTGCCTTGCGCCTCGAATAAACTTTCAACGCAAGAACCAGAAGATGTACCCGCACTGGACGCAGATGTAATTTTGCGCTTTTTTCTCGGCCCAGGCCAGATTGAAAAATTCACCCTTAGGTGTGTTCAGAAGTGTCTTGCGCTCGTGAAATTCCGTGCTTCCACACACTGTGCAACCCAGCGGTTTTCCTGAAATGCTCACGCTGATCGTGCCATCCGAATTGTCGTGTTCTTCGATCTTCATAAAGATCATCATAGATAGCAACGGCAGTAGCACAGCCGTCGTTAAGCTATGAATGAAAGATGCATTCGACCGATAGACGTTTATTCGTAAAGTCAGCTTTGGCCGCTCTCGCGACAACCGCCGCCCCCCGCCATGCCGAATCCGCGCCTGCCAAGCCCAGTTTAGGCGTTGTCGTCGACGTCTCCGGGAAAGAGTTTCCCGATGAAGCCATTGCCCGCGTGAAGGCGTTTGGTTTGCACGGTTGCCAAGTCCACGTTGGCAGGGCTCCGGCGAGTTTAGCCGGACCGCTCATAGCCGCGCTGGACAAGCATCAGGTCGAAGCTACTGCGGTGATGACGCTCGGCCCCGGCAAAATGGTTTGGGACTTTTACCAAGGTCCTTTGACCATCGGCCTCGTGCCACCGCAAACCCGCGCTGCCCGCATCGACGCGCTGCTGCGCGCCTCCGATTTAGCGCACCAGTGCGGCATCCAGGCTGTTCACACACATTGCGGTTTCCTTCCCGAAAATCCCAACGAACCGCTTTATAGCAGCGCTGTCGAGGCTATTCGCAAAGTGGCCGCTCACTGTCGATCGAATGGGCAAACCTTCCTGATGGAGACCGGCCAGGAATCGCCAGTCACTTTATTGCGGGCAATGCAGGATACCGACCTCAACAACGTGCGCGCCAACCTCGACACGGCCAACTTGATCCTCTATGGCAAAGGCGATCCGGTGGCGGCACTCGACGTGATCGGTAAGTACGTCCACGGCCTTCACGCCAAAGACGGCCTGTATCCCACCGACCCCAAGAATCTCGGCCAGGAAGTTGCCATCGGAAAAGGCAAAGTGGATTTTAATGCCCTGTTCCGGCAACTGCACAAATTGCAATACGCGGGGCCGATTACCATAGAACGCGAAATCTCCGGCCCGCGCCAGCAGCAAGACATCCGGGCTTCGATTACCTACTTGCAGCGGCTCATCGATGTCAGCTGGGCCCAGTCCTGAAGCCAGGGCGCAAGAGCGCGATTGCACTCAGCCCGAGCAGTAGCATCAGTAATGAAACCGGCTCCGGCGTCGAAAGATAGACTCCGATAGCCTCGCCCGAATCATTCAGTCCGTATACAAGCGTGCCGGGTGACTTAGGGTATGTAAGTGTTGTAAACTTCCCATTCTGTTCCACAAATCCTTCTACTGCACCTGCGCTGTTGTAATAGCTTCCACCCAGATCGCTTCGATCGTTGATCGTGAGATTACTTGCAAGCGCAAATGGAAACTGCAGAGAGTTAAAGGTTCCGGCTCTGTAAGTGAAGCCGTAAGTGGGATACTGTGAGTTTCGATATACTCCGACGCTTATGCCCGAGTTATTTATTCCGGATAGAACGGTGTCTATACTGCCCGGATAAGTGACTGTGGTGAAGACTCCGTGGCTGTACAAATACCCAAGTCCCGCATATGTCGGACCGGCGCTGTAGTAGCCGGCAATTACTCCTGCATTGTTAATGCCGGACACGTGCAGGTAATAGCCGGTATCGAAATAGCTGAACACACCGTTTGTATCTAAGAATCCACCCCCGGTGGCGCAACCAGCTGTTGCGCAATAGTTTCCCGCAATCTGGCCTTTATCGTTAATGGCGGTCGCGAAAGTGGAGAAGCTGCCAGGTACCTGAACGGTCTTGAATACGCCGTTCGTTTCCACAAATCCGATAATTCCAGCTGAACCAACCACCTGACCGGCATTGTTAATGCCCAAGGCTGCTGTTTCATCGGGCGCGAAACCTGGGAACTGAATGGGCGTATAGACGCCGTTATTGTAGAGGAATGAGCTACCCGCACATTGCGAAGCGGCCAAAGATAGGGTAACGATCAGTAAAGTCGAAGCTGCCTTGATTTTCATCTTTCATCTCCTTCAACTTGCTGCTAGTATCGCTCACTCGTCTTACTCCGCCCGCAAAGCTTCCACTGGGTTCACCAGCGCCGCTCGCCTGGCCGGAATGAAACTGGCCAACAGCGCCGCCAATCCCAGCAGCAAGGCTACGATTACCAGAGTCGGCACATCCCAGGAACTCACTCCAAAGAGCAGCTTTCGCACGAGCGTCGCCGCGGCGAGCGAACACACCAGCCCGCCCGCTAAACCGCCCAGCGTCAATCGTCCTGCTTCGCTCAGAATCAGCCGGTAGACGCCCTTGCGTTCGGCGCCGAGCGCCATGCGAATGCCGATCTCGCGCGTCCTCTGGCTTACTGAATAAGCCACCACACCGTACAGGCCCACCACTCCCAGCAGGAGCGCCAGTCCCGCGAATCCGCTCACCAGCCAGGCCGATGCGCGATGTAAATACGCCGACGGAGAGGCGTTGATTCTGCCTGTCATGGTTCCTTCATCGGCCGTACCTACATCCGGATCGATCCGCCGAACCGCCGTCCCCATCGCCGGCAACACGGACTGCGCGGATTGCGCCGTCCGAACTACAACCGAAAAGTAAGTATCGGGACTCTGATTAAAAGGCAAATACTCAGCCGGCCAGACCTCCGAATCGAGCGCCCCGTCGTGAATGTCGCTTACGATGCCGATGATCTCTCGCATCGATTTCGGCGACAAGTCCCCATTGCCGAACCGCTTACCTATGGCATCCTCGCCCGGGAAATACTTTTTAGCCAATGCCTCGTTAATAACCGCCACCCGCGGCTTCGACCCATCCTCGGCATCAGCGAATAAGCGCCCTCGCAGCAACCGCGCGCGTATCGTCTTGAAGTATTCGGCGCTCACGTCTCTTTCATTCACTTCGTTGTGCTCGCCATGGAAAGGCCGCCCCACGAACCGGATCCAATCCGTATTGCCGTTGAAGCGCACCGGCAGGAGGCTCGTGATCGCAACCGATTCAACGCCCGGCAATTTCGCCATACGCTCCACGATCCGCCGCCCCAGCGCCGCTTGCTGCTCATCCTTTGCGTACCTGTCATGGGGCGCCAGCACCTCCATCGTCGCCAGATGATCCGGCGCGAACCCAAGCTCCACATGCAGCAGACGGTTCAGACTCTGTCCCAGCAGCGCCGCGCCCACCAGCAGCACCATCGCAACCGCCAGCTCCAGCATCACGAGATTCGCACCCAACCGCCGCCACGCTCGCCCCGCCGATCCCCGGCTGCCTTCCGTGAGCCCGTCCCGCATTCGCGAAAACCCCCAATACAAGCTCGGAATGCCCGCAAACAAAAGCGTCGCCAGCAAGGCCACCAAACCCGCAAACACACAAGCATGCCCGTTCAATGCCAACCCGTGCAGATAAGGCATGCCCCCCATCATGTCCGAGGGAATCAATCTCACAAAGATCTTCACCGCCCACTCGGCCGCGGTCAAACCAAGCAGGCTCGCTCCCGCCATGAGCACCGCTGCCTCCGTCGTAAACTGCGTCATCAATCGCCACGACGACGCGCCCAGTGAACTACGTACCGCGATCTCACGCCGACGCCCTTCCGAGCGAGCCAATAACAAACTCGCCACGTTCACCGAAGCCACTAACAGCAGCAATAATCCCCCGCCCAGCAGCGCCAGCAGGATAGGCCGAACCTCTCCCACAAACACCTCGGTCAGAGGCAGCACGTTCGCCCCCTGACCCCGATTCGAACCCGGATACTCCTCCTCTAATTGCCTAGCGATCGACGTCATGTTGGCCAAGGCTGCCTCGACCGAGACCCCATCCTTCAGTCGCCCGATTCCGTCGACGTTATGGCAGTTTCGCCGGACCATGCATGGGATTTCAGCATCCACTGTTGTCCAGATCTCCGCGTTCCCTCGCGGTGCAAATTGAAAGCTCACCGGCAGCACTCCCACAATCACGTGGGGAACCCCGCTCAACCGGACGGTCCGCCCAATCACATCCCGTGCTCCGCCGAATCGCTTCTGCCAGCCCGCATAACTCAAAATCGCCGTCTTCGCCACTCCCGGGAGATCCTCGCCCGCATAAAAGTCGCGTCCCAGCATGGGCCTGACGCCCAGCGTGCGAAAAAACCCGTCACTCACGACTACCGCTTGCACCGGCTCTGTCCCCGCATTCGCGCCCACCAGATAACTCTCCGCGCTGTAGACATCCAGCGAACGGAATACCTTGTTCCTCTTTTTCCAGTCGAGGTAATCAAGATAAGAAAGTTCACCGTGTGGAAATCCGCTGCTCCTCTCCGCGACCGCCGCCAGCCGCGCAGGATCCGCATACGGCAACGGCTTGATCAGCGCTGCATCCACGAATGCAAACAACGTCACGCTGGCGCACAGTCCCAGAGCCAGCATCAAAATCGCCGTCAACGTAAAGCCCGGGCTCTTCCACAATTGCCGGATCGCAAAACGCGTATCCCGCAGCAGGCTCTCGACCAGCGGGATTGTTCCGCCATCGCGATACGCTTCCTTCGCCGGCTCCACACTCCCACCCAGTTTCAACATCGCCGCCCGCCGCGCCTCTTCTTTGGTCAGTCCCGCGCGCAAACCATCGTCGATATGCATCTGCAAATGTCCATCGATCTCATCTGCTAGCTCGCGCTCGCGCCGTCCCTTTACAAACAATCCGGTAAATCGCCAACCCCACACTCGCAGCCGCTTCATGCCTGATCCTTCGCCGGGGTCAGAAATCGCGCCACAATCGAAGTCGTCTGTTCCCATTCGCGCGTCGCTTTCTCAATTTCTTTCCGCCCCGCTCGTGTCAACTTATAAAATTTTGCTCGCCGGTTATTTTCCGAGACGCCCCATTCCGCCGCAATCGAACCCTCCTGCTCCAGCTTCAGCAGCGCCGGATACAGCGTTCCATAATTCAGCGACAGAACATCGCCGCTCGTCTGCTCGATGCGCCGCGCTATGCCGTAGCCGTGGAGCGGCCCCAGCGCCTCAATCGTCTTCAACACCATCAGAGCCAAAGTGCCCTGCCAAACATCCGCTTTATCGCCCACACCTCATACTTGCACGTCTTGTATGGGAAAGCAATAGATCATAGGTAATGTTAGCGGCCCTACGGACAGCAGCCAAATAAAACGCGAGATACCCGCGCTTTTTCACCACTACCTCTCTGTGCGAAGAGAGCCGCTCCTGCTACCCTCCACCTCCCTTGCCGCTGGAGTCCTCTTCGCACACCTCCTCCCGATTCCTCTGCAAGCTCTGGCGCTGCCCGCCGCCGTCGCACTCGCACTCCTCGCCATCGCCCTGCTCCGCCACCTCGGCAGCCGTGTAAAGTTAGCCGCCATCTGCTCCTGCTTCTTGATCCTCGGACTTGCCACCGAATCCTTCCACCGGCCCGGCCGCACTCCTAAACTCGATGTTGAAGACGGCGAGACCGCCCTGCTTTCCGGCTGCGTCACCAACCCGCCGGTCTTCTCGCCCTATCGCGAACAGTTCACGCTGAATCTCACTCGCAAAGCCGCCGCCCGCCTCTCCGTCAATCTCAAGCCGGGCGTGGCCGAACTCCCGCTCTCCTATGGGCAGCAGGTCGAAGTGGCCGCCAAAGTTCGTACGCCCCGCAACTTTCAAAACCCGCACTCTTTCGACTACCAGGCTTACCTTGCCGCGCAAGGCATCTACTGGTCCGGGTCGGTCGCGAGCCCTACAGACATCCGCGTCCTCCCCGGCACCTGCGGTTCCCGCGTTGTCGCCGCCCTTTACTCGGTCCGTACCTGGGCTCTCGAACGCATCCGCGCCCTATATCCTGACGATCCTCACACGGTCGCGCTCCTGCAGGCCACTCTGCTCGGCGAAACCTCCGGCGTTGATCGCCGCTGGACCAACGACTTCCGCGTCACCGGCACCTATCATGCCCTCGTCATCTCCGGCCAGCACGTCTCCGTGCTCGCTTTCACGCTGCTGCTCCTGCTCAAACTCTTGCGTGTCCGCAAACTCCCCGCGCTCGGCTTCGCCACCATCGCCTGCTGGCTCTACGCTTTCATTTCCGGCTTCAGTTCGCCCGTCGTCCGCGCCGCCGGAGGCTTTACTCTCTTCCTAGCCGCCAGCTACTTCTTTCGCAAAACACGCATCCTGAATCTGCTTGGCGCCGTTGCCATCGTCTATCTCGTCTTCTCTCCCGACGAGCTCTTCGACCCCAGTTTCCAGCTCTCCTTCTTATCCGCCGCCGCCATCGCCGCCTTCGCCATTCCTCTGATGGACCGCTGGACCGAACCTTTGCGTGAATCTGTCCGCCGCTTCGATCAGCTTCGCTACGATCCGCAGGTTTCGACCCGCGCCGGGCAATGGCGTGTCGAACTGCGCCTCCTTGCGCTCACCCTGCACTCCTGCACCGGCCTATCGCAAAAGTTTTCGCAACTGCTCATCGAACGCCTCACTTTGTTAGCCGCTTTCATTGCCGAAGCCGTCGCCGTGTCCGCTTGTGTCCAGTTCGGTCTGGCGCTCCCGATGATCCTCTACTTCCATCGCCTCTCGATCACCGGACTCTCCGCCAACATCGTCATCGTTCCCTTGCTGTCGCTCATTGTGCCTCTGGGCTTCGCGTGTATCCTCACTGGTCTTCATCCGCTCGCTATCGTCACGCGCTTTCTGCTGAACCTGGCCGAGTGGATCGCCACCTGGCACGCCGGTTTCGAACCCAACTGGCGGCAAGGCGCGGTCCCCGTCTCGATCGCCATCGCTTTCGCCGTCTCGCTCATCGTGCTGGCCTATGTGATCCGCCGTCATCACGCCTTTATCGCTCCGGCGCTCGCCTGCGCACTGGCCCTCTTCTTCGTCGTCTTTTATCAACCCTGGAAACCCGAGCTGCAGCCAGGCCGCCTCGAAGTCTCGGCTATCGATGTCAGCCAGGGCGACAGCCTCTTCATCGCATTCCCCAATGGCCAGACCATGCTGGTCGATGCCGGTGGTTTCCCAGGAGCTGAGCGCATGCTCCACAAACCGCAAATCGATATGGGCGAAGACGTGGTCGCGCCCTATCTCTGGAGCCGCCGCATCCGCCATCTCGACTACGCCGTCCTCACTCACGGCCACTCCGACCATATGGGTGGGCTGCCGTCAATCCTCGATGATTTTCGCCCTAAACAACTCTGGATCGGCGCCGAACCCGCAACGCATGAATGGCAGCTCGTCGAGCAGCACGCCCAAGCCGATCACGTGCAAATCCTGCCCCTCACCCGGCGCAATCCCGCTATGCAGATCGGCGGCACACAAGTTCGCATCCTGGCCCCTTCACCCGACTATCAACCTGGGGATGCCGCCAACAACAACGACTCGCTGGTCTTCGAAATCACCTACGGCAAACGCAGCGTCCTACTCACGGGCGACGCCGAGCGGCTCGAAGAAGCCGATATGCTCGAAAGCGGTCTTCTACAGCCGGTCACCCTGCTGAAAGTCGGCCATCACGGCAGCAAAACTTCTTCATCCGAAGAGTTTCTGAGCGTACTCAATCCCCAGTTCGCGCTCATCTCGGACGGCTACAAGAACCAGTTTCATCATCCGCACCCGACGGTGCTCGCGCGCCTCGATGCCCACCACGTCACGGTCTTCCGCACCGACCAGCGCGGGCTCATCACCTTCTCCACTGACGGCGATCATGTGGACTTAACGCCCTTCCACTGAGAGTGGGCAGGCTGAAGCCCAATGCCACTTAGTTAAGGGTGCTCTCGAAAATCCAGCGGTATTTTGGCATTTTCGCGGCATCCCGGGGCAGAGCGCCACTACGGTGACAGGCGAAAGCGCCTGTTCCACAAGAAATGTAGAAAATCCAGCGGCAGGCTGAAGCCTACCCTACGAGCGTTTAGGCGGCGGCTTTTGTTAGTTCGCGCATGGCTTGGGCGGTGCGTGCGCCTTCGAGATAGGACTCGATGTCGTCGATTGAAAATTCGAAGCCATGGTCGGCCGGTTCGAAGGGTTGGTTGCGACTGCGGGCGACTTGATACATGGTAGCGGCAGTGGCGAAGTCCTGTGCTTCCTGCTTGTTGCGATCCTGCTGGGCTTCGCGGAGATCGGCGAGATCTTTGTCGCGCTGCCGGCGTAAGCGGGTTTCCTGGAGTTGCAGGTTGCGGAACTGTTTTTCGTAAAAGAGGTACGTTTCGAGTTCGATCATGCCAGCCTGAGCGTCGGCTGGTTCGGCGACGAATTTTTCGGCGAACTGAGTGCGGCCGCGGGCGTAGAGGGCGAATTCGAGAGTAGGGATGCGGCGGAGACGCCAGTTGGCATCGGCGATGGATTGAACCAGTTCGCATTCCCGGACGCCGACGGGCTGGAACTCGCGGGCGAAGCGATCGACAAACTGCTCATAGGCAGCAACGTCGTCGGAGGGAAGCAGGACGGTGCGGCCGGTGAGAGCGGTTTTGAGAGCGTTGGTAGAGGATTGGGCTTTGCCTTGCTCCGTGCGGGGGCCGGTCGAGAGAGTGGCGTTGGCGCGGTTGGCGGCGAGACGGGCGGGGGAGATTTCGGTAGCTTCCGGCGTGACGGTGGTAAGTTCGGGGGCTGTTCCAACGACAGCGAGTTCGCGGATTTCTTCTATGTTCGCTTTACGGGCGAGCTTTTTGGCTTTGCGTTCCTGGGCGCGGCGAATAGAGCGGGCAGTCATGGGGTGAGTTTCTCCTCGTAGGCGAGAGATCGGGCGATTGGAGGGTAGCAGGTGGCGGCGGAGCGTTACAAAGGATTTCGGCGGTTGGGAGGAATAAGGCTTTTGGAATCAGTGTAGGAAATATTTGCTAAGTTTGTGACCGGCTGCAGCTCAGGACGATTCCAGCGCCTCTGGCAGAGCGGATGTGCAAGCGCCGTCTCGAAGTGCAGCCATTCATAAAGATCATGACTATTGGGGAGGCAGAGGTTTCAACCCGATCTCACTAGGACCAAGGCTTTTAGCAACTCGGGCAGGTTCTGCTGTTATTGCAGCAAAGGGCAATCTCGGCGTTGCTCCAGGCATCCGGGTGACGACATAGTGGCGGTCGGCTTCGACGGGAAAGCTTACTTCCTGGTTCGCCTCATCTTCTATCACCAGGACACCGGATTCTGAGTTTTGGACTGCGAAGTGACTTCCGGGCCAAGGATTCCGGAGTCTCAGGCGTTCGTTCGTGCCGGCTTCGATCACCACCGTCGTGACGATGCCATCTATGATTTGCACATCGACCTTCGTCTTTCCGTGCACGAAAACCGTTCCTTCGAAATTCCACCCTGGCGGGATGGCGGGAGCGATACGGATCAGCCCGTCGTAGTCCTGCACAAGTGCCTCTTCGAGCGCATCGGCTGTCACCCCAACCTGCTCAATATAGAATTCAGAGCCGCCTCCCCAGTTGGCCAAACCATTCACGAACTTCTGATAAGTCTCTGTCAGCTTGGCCAACGCCGTACCGACCTCGCCGCCCAAGCCGAGCCTGGCCGCCTGAATAGGATCGAAACACCAGTCCGCGCTAACCGGATACACGGGATAGGGTCGATACGTATAGGTGCGCCGCGCGAGCGCAAGTAATGGGGAGGAATCCCCGATCAAGCCGAACGGCCATACCGGGTAAAGTCCAATATTTTCCGTATTCAGGTTCTTGGCATTCGGTAGATACGAGTCTGCGATAACATCCCGACCTGCAGCGTCGGCGGAGACGGGCAGGAGAGTAAGAGGCGCTTTCTCCTGCGTGCGTGGGAACGGAGGGATCTTGGTCAACGCGGACTGTAGTTCTCGAACCAGTTGCGCATCCCTGCCGAGCAGTTTCGCTGCCTGAATAGTGGCCGGAAATAGCGCCATCCGCGCGGCAATGTCCGTTGTTGGATCCGCTGTATCCCACTGAGTCTCATGCGCATTTGACGGGCTGGTATGCAGCAATCCGTCGCTGCCTGGCTTCTCATAGGCGAGAAGAAAGCGTGCGGAAGCAGCCATGACGGGGTAGTTCCTCACCAGGAATGATCGATCGTTCCCGGCAAGATACTGCCGCCATATCCATAAAGACACCTCGGCGCCTGTAGAAAGCGTGCGCGCATTGTAGAAGGGGACAGACTCAGCATCGCAATCGAGAGCGGTTACTGGCGCGGCAGGCGGGGCAGCCACCTCGTACTCGATGCCCACACCGTTGAAGCGCATGGTTTCGGGCACGCAGGCGCCGGAACGTCCCTGCATGTGATGGATCGTCCAATTCTCGATGTTATTGAGGTTTTCGCGGTAGAGATTAAAGTATGGAGTATTTAGCTCCGGCAATCCAGCGCCTATGTTGGCGGCTACCTGCATACTTAAATTCAAATGCCAGAACGCCGCCGGATCCCAGCGATGCGTGTCCCGCACGGACGAAAAGAGATCTGCGATGCCTCCCTGAGAACCCGGATACTCTTTGCCTCTTTCTGCCGCGGCGGTAAAAAGGGAGATGTCTCGCAGGTTCTCCATGTACTCGCCTGAACCATCCGCGGAGCTGACTTTGATCAAGCCCGCATGGCGCCAGAAGCTATTCCACCAGAGCCTGTGGCTCTCCGGCGCTCGTTGGAGAAGCACCGACGCAGCAGCCCTTTCCGGCGGTTTCTCTCCAGCGTAATGCGGCGCAGGTGCCAGCACACGGAAGCTTCCATTCGATTGCGGCATGACGGAAAGTGTGATGCTGCGATTGTTCTTGATCGCAAGCGAGACGCTGCGCCCCTCCGCGGAAAGGCCCGCGAGCGAGCCAAATCGCCGGCCTGACGCTCCCGGCTCAACATTGTCCATCCATGTTTCTGAAAGCAACCCTATCTTGCCCGCGACACTGGCATGGGGCTCGCGCGGCGGCCAGAGTGTCAGTTCCACGGTCTGCGCACGGTCCGGGTCCGCGCCCGTGACGTCTATGATCAGCATGTCAGACTCAGGCTGCACATAAGCCGTCGCCGTCATCCCGGCGCCCCGCTCCACAAACTCGCCGTTGTATAGATCGAGCCGGCCTTGATAATCTTTTGCTTTTGTCAGCTTCGCCAAACCTGGAATAGTAACTTGCCCCGGGGACAGCCGGTGCGGCAGCGTGTCCACTCTATTCAACTGCGCGGTCAACCCGTTGGCCGACCACACGGCGACGCCGAGCTGCCCATTTCCAAGCGGCATTGCCTGGCTCGCGAGGAGGTTCGGCTGGCCAAGCACAATATCGGACCGGCCAACTACGCCGGCAACATCGACAACGAATTTTCCGTCATGCCACGCCGTTGTTGCACCACTTGGCGAGGCTACCAGGGCGGCCAGTCCCAGAGGGCCAAGGAATACGCACAGGAAGATTATGTACACAAGCCTGGAGCCCGATAATGAGCAACGGGTCTTATCAAACACGAGCGAACTCACTAAATCCTCCTAACGCTGACTCCGTGTTACTTAATCACGCAACCCGCCTGGCTCCGCGCCAATTCAAGTAACTGCCCGGTTTGCTTCCGCGCCTGATACACCGTACGTAAATTCTGTGCTGCCTCTGTTTGGCATGGTTGCCGCCGTAACGCTTCGCACCATAGCTTGATTGCGTCCTCCACCTGGTTTGCCGCGGCATAAGCGTTTCCAAGATTGACCAGAGCAACCAGCGATCCAGGCTGCTTAGCCAAAACGGAGCGGTACAGCGAGACTGCTTGCCGCGCATCGCCCGAGCGCTGGTAAAGATCGGCCAGTCGCAGTTCGGCGTCGGTGTCTTGGGTTACGCCCGATAAAAGGCGGATTGCCTCCCGTATCTGCCGGGCATCTCCGGTGCGCGCCGAAATTTCCGCGTACGCCAAGCCCAATTCGCGCGGTCCGGCATCTGCCTTGGAGAACGGTTGCAGTTTCCACACATCGCGCGGCTCGGATTCCGGAAGAGATAGACGGCGTGGAATGCTGTGATCGGTCAACACTCCGTGACCTACGCCCACCACGCGTCCGCGCGGCATATGGCAGGCGACACAGTCCGCACCGCGCCGGCATTGGGCTTGCTGATGACATCCCAAACAGCGCGACCGATACCAGGCGACTCGCTCGCCGGCGGCCGGGGTGCGGTGGGGATCATGGCAGGTTCCGCACCACAACCGATCTCCGGAAACGGCCTTACAGCGGCTGGCAGCGAGTTTCTCCACGTAACTGGTCGCCTTCAGCAGCGGCGCACCCTGGAAGACAAAATAGGCTGCATAGTCCGATAACAAGGCGCCGGGACGGTACTCCTCAAATCGCATGCCGACCCGCGCCACGCGTGCCTCTCCGGACATGTGGCACTGCGCGCAAATCGAATCCCGGCGCGCCGCGTCCAGCTTGGCCGGATTCACCATGCTTCCGTGTCCGCTGATATGTTGCGACCCAGGCCCATGACAGCGCTCGCACCCGATGCCGGCTTGCGCAAACGGTGGATCGGCATAGCGATTCGCAAATCCGGCCGCCGATCGCACCTGGCTGGAATGACAGTTCAGGCAATCGGCGGCAATGGGGCGATTCCAACGGGAAACCCGGTCCTGCTCGTAGCCGGGAGAGGCATCCCAACGGGCTTGCTGCGCATACCACGTCACTGGCGATTGAAACAAAAAGCCGTCGCGCGTATAGAGGAAACTGCGGCCGGCTGCACCCGACCCGATGAAGTAATCGAGCCGGCGTTCCACCGATTGCGTCGGCGTTTTCACGGTGACCGCTCCGGCGCCATCGATCCGATAGGCTGTCTTCGAATCGCCCTGAATGAAAGATCCCGGCGTCAATCCGCCGGTCACCACACCGCTACTCTGGGCCATTGGCGTTTGGCTATAAGCCTTGAAGATTTCCGAGTGGCAAGCAGCGCAGGCGTGATTGCCGACATACAGGGCGGCAGGCGCAAGCAAAAGAAGAACGATCATCTGCGCAGTGTGGCGGGCGAGGCTTCAAATTCCTTGCGGTGAAGCTCAGCCTTTTCTTTCTCACCCAACTTGCCGTAGGCGCGCGCCAGCAGAAAGTGGATCTGGCGGTCTGTTGTGCCGTTCCCTTTTGCCTCCAGCGCCAACTCTCCTTCCGAAGCGGCGGCCGCAAACTCGCCCTTCTCGAAGGCGAGGCGCCCTCTTTCATAATGGCCATCGCGCGAGCCTGGGTCGAGCTCCAGTACACGGTTGACTTCGCGCGCGCTCTCTTGGTAGCGCCCCAATGTAAACAGCAGGCGGCCGTATGCCGTGTGGGTCTCGGCGGTCGGTTGCTTGTGCGCCTCCTCAATAGAGATTGCTCTGCCATAAAGCTCCTCGGCGACTTCAGGGCGAGCCAAGCCCTCTTCGGACAAAGCCAGATACAGCAGCGGCTTCGCATCGTTCGCATTAAGCCTGGCCGCCGTTTGCAGAGCCGGTACCGCGCGGGCAAAATCGTTGTCCACGTAATAGAAGAAGCCGAGCATGAACTGGGTATACGGAGATGCCGGCTCCAACTCCGTTGCTTTGACAAATGCCCAGCGCGCTATGTCGAAGCGGTTGAAAGCCATGGCGATTTTCCCGCGCAGAGTCCAGGCCGGAGCATACTGCGGATTTTCCTTCAGGGCGGTGTCCAATTGCGTGGCAGCTTCGGCAAACTCCTGCCGCTGAAAGAGGGCATTGGCTTGTTCATAGTGATCCATCCCCGCGAACAGCAGCAGACAAAACGCCCACGTCATTGCAAGCGCCCTCCCGCCTGCAGTGTGTAATAGCGGCCCGCTGCCACATTTTCAAACCGGTCCGTACGCGACAGCGGCGCGGGCCACGTTACCGTCAACCAATCCACCTTCGACGCTGTTCCCAAGCCGAGCAGTTCGCGCGGATCGCCACCCGAGAGATAGCTTCCTCCCGCGGTCTTCCAGCGCGCCCGTACTCGTCTATTGGCGGACCACTTGATTACCGCGCCAGTCGAGAGCCCTTTCAGGTCGAGGCCGATCCAATGATTATTGGTTCGCTCGTGATGCAGCACCAGGGGCGCCTCTCCGCTGTTCGCTATCACCACGTCCGGGAAGCCGTCGTTATCCAGATCGCCCACTGCCAGGCCGCGCGCCGGATAGCGCTGCGTGAAAGCCGCTCCAGCCGCCGCCCCTTGATTGACGAATCGCCCGCCTTCGTTCCGAAATAGCAGAAGAGGTTCGCGATAGGTCAACGTGCTTGATATCTTTTCAATCAAATCGTCCGGATGCCCGCTACACACAATCAGATCGAGGTCGCCGTCCAGATCGTAGTCGAAGAACTTCACACCCCATCCGCTATACATCTGGGTCGCGGTGCCGATCCCGCTCTCGCCGGCTTCATCGGAAAACGTCAAGTTTCCCCGGTTCCGGTAGAGCGAGAATCGCTCCCGGTTGAAATTAGTGACAAACAGATCTTGCCAGCCATCGTTGTTGTAATCGCCCGCATCCACGCCCATGCCGGAACGCGCCGCGCCGTCGGCACTGTAGGCCACGCCTGCTTCCAGACCAATTTCTTCGAACTTCCCGTGGCCTTTATTCAGAAAAAGGAAGTTTGGAACTGAATCGTTCGCCACAAACAGATCCGGCAAACCATCGTTGTTGATATCGGTCACAACCGCGCCGAATGTCTTACCCGCATGCAGGCCGATTCCGGATGCCATGCTCACGTCGGTGAAGGTTCCGTCGCCGTTGTTGCGGTACAAGCGGCTGGGCCACGGATCGTAAGTAAGCGGGTAACAATAATGACTTACTCCGGCGAAGCTGCAATCCCGTTCGCGGGATTTATCGTACTGCACGAAATGCCCCACAAACAGGTCTTGCGTGCCATTGCCGTCGTAATCGAACCAAACGGCCGCCGTGTAAAGCCCGGGAGCATCCAAACCAGCTTTTTCCGTGACGTCGGTGAAGGTTCCGTCGCCATTGTTGCGGTACAGGATATTGCGTCCATAGTTCGTGATAAATAGATCGGTCCAGCCGTCGTTGTTGTAGTCGCAGGTGGATACTCCGATTCCGAAGCCGCGCCCCGGCACTCCAGCCTTCTCCGTAACATCGGTAAACGTGCCGTCGTGGTTATTGTGATAGAGCGCGTTCCGTAGCGGCTTCACCGGATGGAAGAAATCGGATGGACCGCTGTTGGTGAAATACAAGTCCATCCAGCCGTCGTGATCGTAGTCGAAGATCGCGACTCCGGGACCCATCGACTCGGGAAGATAACGCCGCGACGAATGCGCGTTGTCATGAACGAAATGAATGCCGGTTTGGGACGGGGGCAGCGTCACATAAACGGCCGCCCCCGTTAACGCCAATCCTATAAGAGCGATTACGTTCACCACCCTACGTTATACATCCGCCTTCGAGGTGGCGCTTGACAGGTCGCTCACGCTTCCTGCTCTGTTTCAAAATTGGAAGCGCGCCACAATCTGTCCGGAGCGCGGGCTGTTGTACACCGAGCCGGTGTCGATGCGCCCGAAGCCGGACGAAACACTTCCATTCGGATTCAAGGCTTGAGTCGCCCCGGCGTTGCTGCTATCCGGATTGTTTAGGTAGGTCCGGTTGAAAACGTTAAAGAACTCCGCTCGAATCTGGAAATTCATGGATTCGCGGATCGGGAAGGTACGGCCGAAGCTCAGCTCTTCGTCCGGGCGGCGGGCGTAGCGGTAATCGTTGTAGTAAGCGTTTGAAGTGGTGAACTGTCCCGGCGCCGGATCGGTCCAAGCCTTGGGATTGAGTACGAACTGGCTGTTCGGATCGATGCACCCGCAATTGAGATCCTTCAGGAATAGCGGCTGTCCCGGAACCCGGTTGGCGAAAGTACCCGTAAAGTAAACCGAGCCCAGATTATTGTTCGCGCCCGGAGCTTGGATGGGCGTACCGCTCGCGTAGTGCAGAATTCCGCCCACAGTCCAGCCGCTGAGGACGCGCTTCGTCCAGAAATTGGATCCCCAGGTGGGCACTTGATAGTTGAAGGCGACGACAAAAATGTTGGGCTGATCATTTCGCGAAAAGGTTTTATTCACCCCGCGGTTAAAGACGTCGGCGGTCGGTACGGTAGTGCCGTCCTGATCTTCCGCGGTGGTTAAATTCTTGGAGCGAGTATAGGCCGCCGACATATCTAACCCGTGCGAGAGGCGCTTTGTCAACTTGAGTTGCAGGGAGTCGTACCAGCTGTCGCCGAGCGGTGCCCACATAACGTTAAGATCGGCGAATTGAGGGTAGGGCCGCAAGCTCTGCGCGACCGTGTTTCCAAGCGAGTACCCAGCGTAGGGCGCGCGGAAGCCGGCCGCCTGCGCCTGCGGAGAACTGAGCGGAGAAGTCAATAGTGTAAGCGTCGCCGGATCGGTAGCGTTCAAGCCGAACTGCGCCAGCCGCTGCGGGCTGAGGGCGTTCAGAGCCAGCAGTCCATTGGCCTGTTCCCAGGCGCCGCGGTTAGCCACATAGGCCGCTTCCACCACCAGGTCTTTGCTCAATTCCCTTTGGAGACTGATGTTCCACTGGTTCAGACGGGCCGGGCGGCCGCCATTGTGATCGACCAAAGAAGGCGGGGTATTAATTTGCCCGGGGCTGGGCCGGATGCCGGGGTCGTAGGTCGCGGCATAGAGCGCAGTTGGGCTGTAGTTAAGTCCATCCGCAAATTGCAGCGCTGGGATGCCGTAGGTGGGGTTGGAAAAATTAATCGTGTTGAACCCCATGCCGAGGGAACTTCCGCCGCCGACATAGTTGAAATTGGGTGCCTGGCCGTAGCTGATTGCCCAGCCGGCGCGGATGACCGTCTTGGGGTCCAATTCATAGGCGGCTCCTAGGCGCGGTCCCAACGCGTAGGGATAGGTTGACCCGAAGCTGCAGTTGCAGCGCCCCGGCCCGGATCCTGCGTACGCCGTTCCACCCAGCAGGCCCCCTGCCGATGGATTTACCACGGTGGGCGAAAATTCGCTGGTCCGGTAATGCAATTCGTGCGGCGCAGGCTGGTAGTCGTAACGCACCCCGTAGGTGACCGTTAATTTCTGGCTCAACTTCCAGGTATCCTGCACAAAAAATCCCCACGCCATTTTGCGGTATTGAGGGGTTTGCGCGTTTGAGATATTCGCGCTATTTACCGCGCCCAGCAAAAAACTCGCGTACGGAAATCCCACAACGCCGCCTTGTAAGTTCTGACCCTGGGTGGAGGGCAACCCGGTTTCGATGGCGCTGAAGTCGTAGACGCCGGAGACACCTATCGTATTGATGTTGGAGAATGAATCCTGCCGCCACTCCCCGCCGGCTTTGTAAGTGTGATTTCCACTCACGTGGGTGACTGTCGCGACCGCGGTAGGCTTGTCGATCAGGTAGAGATTACGGTTGATCGGCCCCAGATTAGCGCCGCCCCCGTTGTTTTCGTTGATTCCTCCAAAGGCACTGGGACTGTTGGTATACCCGAAATTCTGGTAGTTCGAAAATCCGATGCCCGGAAATCCTGTGCCGGCAATCTGTCCGCCGAGTCCCAGCTGCGTAAGCGGGTTGTAGGCAGTGGTTCCCGGCGGTGCGGTATCGGGGTTGTTATACCGCTGGTAGCCGGCGCCCAAGTGAACCAGAGTGGTGGGCGACAGAGATTCATCGAAGTTCACTCGCGTGGTGTGGCTGCGAATGGTTTGCAGGCGTCGTGACGACAATGGGTCCGGGAAGCCGTCCTGCGTGTTATCTTTGTCGGTTCGCTGCTGCGAATAATACACCGCCAGATGGGATCGCTCGTTAAAGTTGTGGTCGATTTTGATCGAGGGGATCGCCTGGATCTTGCTGGTAATGAATTTCTCTTCGTAATTATTCAGGTTGCCCGGGCCGGTGGCATGCGGTATTAACGCCTGAATCTTAAGAGCCACCGGATCGAACTTACTCATCGGAATCATATTGTTCTGGTACGGGTCACGCACGGTCGCTCCGTTGACCACGCGCGACGTGCTCGGATCGTAGATGGCGTTTTCCATAATCGGCCGGCCCAGCGGATCCGTTCCCAGCACCCGCCCGGTCAAAATGCTGCTGAAGTCCCCGTTGCGCATGGCGTCCGTCGGAACCGTCCCGAAGATGTCGCTGCCCTGGTGACTCCGATACATCTCGTAATTGAAAAAGAAGAACGTGCGGTCGTGGCCGTTGTACACCTTGGGAATCCAAACCGGGCCGCCCACGCTTCCCCCAAAATCCTGTTTACGCGCTTTGGGACGCACCAGGTGGCCGCTACCGTCGTTGGTAAACGGTATGCCGGCGTTTAGATCCTCGTTGGTCAAATACTCGTAGCCGCTTCCGTGAAATTGATTGGTGCCGGAACGCGACGTGAAGTTAAATAGGCCGCCGGTGACTTGTCCGAACTCAGGAGCGAAATTGCTGGTTTGGAGAGTGAACTCCTGAATCGATTCGACCGAGGGCTGCGATTCGTCCGAGACGCGCGGATTGAGATCGCTGGTGGTGTCCTGGCCCTCGAAAATAATCCGGAAGGTGCCATTGGGAGCGCCGTTGACCTTAATGTCATTCCAGCCGTTGAGGCTGCTGCCGGGAGCAAGCGCAACAAAGCTCAACGGGTTGCGGATGGCGCCTCCACCGATGGCGAAATTGAGCGGCAAAGCATTGATACGGTCGCCCGTCAGCGTATCGGATTGTGCCGCATCTTCCGTTTTCAGCAGATCCGCGTTCGCGCTCACCGAGACGGTCTCCGATGTGGAACCCACTTCCAGCACAACGTCCACGCGTGCGGTTTCGGCCACCTGCACACTAATTCCGTGCTGCACATACTTCTTGAATCCGGCATTTTCCACACTCAGATCGTAGGTCCCGGCGGGCAAAGACGAAATCGTGTAATTGCCGGTCGAGGTCGTGACGGTGCGGGATTGAACGCCCGTCTCCGCGTTCGTGGCGACCACTGAGGCAGAGGGAACCACTGCGCTCGCGGGATCGGATATGGTGCCTGTTAAGGTTCCCCGATCGCTTTGGCCGAACAACGCGGCGGAGCATAAGAGTACTACACACATGGTTAGCTTCGACATGGAGACACACCCCCTAGGCCAACGCCGCCACTGATTTAAACGTTTAAATGAGGGCGTTTAGGCGAGTGTAGATCAGGGTCGCCCGACTGTCAACAGGAATTTTCATTATTTTATGAAACCAAAACTCCTCGACGCCGGCGCGTCGGACACGGCATACTGTTACCGACGTGGCGACGATCAAAGAAGTGGCGAAGAAGGCAGGCGTCTCGATCGCCACTGTCTCTAATGTCCTGAATGACCGCCTTCCGGTGAGCGCACGTTTGAGAGGGCGAGTACTAAAGGCGGCCGCTGAGCTGGACTATCATCCGGATTTTGTCGCTCTCAGCCTGAGAGCCCGGCGTACGCGGACGCTTGGGATCGTCATTCCCGATATCACTAATCCGTACTTTCCGCTCCTCGTGCGCGGATCCGAATCAGTTGCGCTGGCCAGGAATTATTTGCTGATCACGGTGAATACGGATGACGACAACGGGCGAGAACGTAAAGCACTATCTCTCTTGCGCGTCCGCAAGGTGGATGGCGTGCTGCTGGTCATAGCTCCAGGAAGTGGAAGCCCCGACCATGTCTTAGACCTGGTGAAATCCGGTATCCCGGTCGTGTGTCTCGATAGACGGGAGACAAATCTCAACTTCGATTCCGTCTTAGTCGACAACATTGGGGGAGCGCGCAACTGTGTCCGCCATTTGATCGAGTCAGGTTTTCGCAATATAGCGATGGTGAGCGGACCCCCGGCGCTCGAGACTGCTGAGCAGCGGCTGCGCGGTTACAGACTGGCATTGAGAGAGGCCGGAACGGCGTTCAATCCGAACTTAATAGTCAAGAGCAACTTTCGGGAGCAGGGAGGGTTTGATGCCGCAGTGCAACTGCTTAATATGAGTCCCCGTCCCGAGGCTGTATTTATTGCAAATGGAATGATGACGCTCGGCTTCCTGCACGCCATGCGCGAGATGGGCGTACATTGCCCTGCGGATCTCGCGCTCGCCAGCTTCGATGACCTGCCTTTTTCTGACGCTATGGAACCTTCTCTGACGTCTGTTTTCCAACCAGCATTTGAAGTAGGGCGGGCGGGGGCCGATCTGTTGATTGATCGAATCGAGGGTCGTTCCAAAAACGGCGCATTCAGGCACATTGTTTTAGAAACGGAGTTGCGCATTCGCGGTTCCTCTACACGAGGGGCGACTAGCGGAAACGGGAGTAAAGCAAGTCGAAATGATAGCGAGACGCGTTGAGGTATTCCACCAAAAAAGCTAAAGCACTTAGACCGTTCCTTCACCCAAGCCGCTTGCTGCGCTCGGGTGTAGATGCGTGAGACCATGCTGGAGTTCCGTCCAGTGCTTGCTTGACCGCGGTCGCGAGGCTTTGACTTGCTGGCGCATTCGTGACGGCGTCGCTGCCTCTTGCGCTGTTGCCGCTGGTCTCGGGCTATCCTCCGCATACCTGTGGGCAAATTGGGGTTGACAGCTTCGACGGTGGGTAAATCGGCGAGCGCATGGTTGATACTCATCCCGCGTTATATGGCGTCGACGCTTTTGATGAATCCAAGCATGGCGTTCGCCAATCTGTCCGGAGCCTCCACTGCCGCGTAGTGACCTACGCCCTCAAGGATCACTGAGCGCACTTCGGCCGCCGCAGCCTGCGACATCGTGCCGGACGTCAAGGAACCGCCACCTGTTCCAACCGCGAGCACCGGTGCCTTCAGTCCACGTGTCTCGGCCAGCGCTTTGATCTCGGAACCTTCCTTCAACATTGATTGATACAGGCCAATGGCTCCACGCCAGCCGTCCGGGCGTGAGTACGTGCGGACAAATTCGTTGATATCGGCATCCGTAATTTTCGCCGGATTCGCATTCATGGACGGAAAGGCATACTTTCCAAGAAACTCACGTTCACGGCCAACAAGGAGCATCTCAGGTATGCCGGGCGCGGCGAGAACGCCGATGTGCCAAGCTCCGCCGTGGGTGACATCAGCCAGCATTTCGAGGCCGAAACCCGGCAGGCCCATTTCGATTGCCGTGAAGCTGAGCACATCCTCCGGTTGAGTCGTGGCAAGCCGAAACACGGTTGCTCCGCTGATGTCCTGCCCTGTGAGATGGACCGGCCCTGCGTTGAGGTGAGCGATGAGGAGATGAAGGTCTTCCGCCGAAGTCTTGCTGTCATAGTCGCCGGGCCCATTGTCAGAGTCACCAAAGCCACGCAAATCGACCGCAAAAATACGGTGGCTTGCTGCGAGCCGTGGAATCAACTCTCGAAACGTCCACCAAGTTTCGGGAAACCCATGCACCAACAGAACAGGAGAACCATGGTCTCCCGCGGATACATAGTGCAACCTTGTTCCGTTGAATTCGACTTCATGATGCGTAATCCCCGGGAAAGTGGAACCCTTCGGCGCGACTTGCATAAGCCCTCCTGATGTAGACAACCATGTTGTCTACATCACAAGAATAGCCAACTTGGTTGTCGATGTCGAGCGCTTTCGACAGCCTTGTTGTCCTTTTCCGCATACTTTTCTACTCTCTTGATATGGCTTCTTCAGGCGCAGGTCTCGCTCATCTTCTCCTCGGGGGCTTTCGCTCGCTTGTGGATGCTGCGATTGAAGAATTAGCGAATCGCGGCTACAACGACGTTCGTCCTGTCCATGAGTTCGCGATGCGGGCCATTGCCGCCGGCGCAGACAACGCTTCGGAACTAGGACGACGCCTCTCGGTCTCAAAGCAGGCCGCCGCAAAGACGATTACCGTGCTCCAGGAACGTGGATACGTTGCTCGGGATGCCGATCCCATTGATGCGCGTCGTAAGCGCCTTCAAGTCACTCCTCTCGGGTTCGAAGTCTTACGAACAGGGGAAGCCATTTTAGATGAGTTGCGCGGTCGCTGGGAAAAGCAGATCGGAACCGCCCAACTCGAAAACATGGAGATGCACCTTACGACGTTGATTGGTATTTTGCCAAAGAGCTTCGATACACCCGGATGGATGGCGCAAGATCCCGGCGACACTGAATAAGCAAAACTCTATGTGCTCTCTGAGCAGATCATGAATTGATAACGAAAAGCGCCTTCCGGATGTTGGCTGTGCTCAGCCCCGGCACGTTAGCGTACGATTTTTGACGTTTGGTGTAGTGGCCCCTTATCTGCCGCGTTCGAACCCTTTGGGCCATCAAATCGCCTCTTTTGACAATCCAAAATCGACATACACGATTGTGGGAGTGTCTCGCAACAGGCGATATACCCAAGCATTGGGCGGTCCTAACATGGTACTCGCCGCAGCCACGAAAGTCGTTCACGGGATTGATCCAAAACTGCCTCTGGAGACTTCAACCACAAAGCGAGGACAATTCGAGAAGACGATCTCGCAGGAACGGCTCGTTGTGCGTCTGTCGATATGTTGGGGCTTTGGCGATGTTCCTGGTGTTGATCGAACTTTATGGAACTATCTCTTACAGCGTCAGCCGGCGAACCACCGATTGGCCTACAAACGGCATTTGGGGCTCAACGCCGGGAGATGCTTGGAATGGTTTTACGCGAGAGCGCTTTCCTGGCATTGCTCGGCCTTTGGCATCGGTCTGCCGATAGCGTTTGCACTTGCCCGAACGATGCACTCGATGTTATTCGGCTTAAGTTCCGCCGATCCGATCGCCTGCATCGCGGCACTCGCAGGCGTTGCGATCGTAATGATGTGCGCTACATTTTTTCCAGCCCGGCGGGCGGTATCGATTGATTCCTTGCGCGCGCTTCGCATGAAGTGATTTCCGAATTTCTTCGTGCATAAACCTTAGTTTTCGCAACGGCCAGCGCTCCTCGGTCTTTGGCATGCATTGAGATCCAGCGAAGACAGGACGCAGATTCGTAGTGGTCTTAGAAAATTCAATTCACAGTACCTGCCTGGAGCAACGGTCACTCCCCTCGAATCGATACCGCAGGATTAGAAGGACCGCGAGGCGACGGCAGGGCACCAAACTTTGCTCCCGAAAACGGAGTTTTCGGAGCAAGGAAACAAGCGAAGATGGCAGGCTATTTAGCTTGGTTTGAGACAGTCGCAGTCGCGCCGGGCTAGATCGCCGCTTCTGCTACGGCAGGCTGAAGCCTACTCTGCGGGGCCACGTGCATAAAATGAAAGCAAAGGAGAATCATGGAACGCGAAAATAGTGGCGCTCTCATCGGCTGGTTTGTCGGAGGTCTTCTCCTGGGCGGCGCCGTTGCGCTGTTAGTTGCCCCCCAGTCCGGCGCACGCACCCGGCGCGTCATCAGGAAACAGGCCAAGCAGGGCCGCAAATCGATCCTCGAATCCAGCCAGGATATCGTGGACCGTGGACGCGAACTCTACGAACGCGGCCGTGAGATCGCCGAAGAAACGGCCGAGCTCTTTGAACGGGGCCGCAAAATAGCCGAAAAAACTATTGAGGACCGGCTCTAAGCTCGTTATGTCCGCAGCAACCCAGTTGGCGCCGTTCCTTAACGAGCCCTATACCGACTTCACCCAGCCCACGGCCATTACAGCCGCCAATCAGGCGCTCGCCAAAGTAGAAGCCGAGTTCGGCAAAGAATACGATCTGCTGCTCGCCGGGGAGCGCCGCAAGTCGCGCGAGCAATTGAAATCCGTCAACCCGTCGCGGCCCTCCGAAGTTGTCGGCCTGCATGCAAAAGGATCCGAAGCGGATGCCCGCGATGCCGTCGATCGCGCCTACTCGTACTTTCCCATCTGGGCCTCCACGCCCGTGGCGGAACGCGCCGAATACCTGCTGCGCATGGCCGACATCATTCGAGAGCGCAAATACGAATTCGACGCGTGGCTGGTTGTGGAAGCCGGCAAAACCTGGGCCGAAGCCGAAGGCGATGTCTCCGAAGCGATCGATTTCTGCGAGTTCTATGCGCGGCAGGCTCTCAAACTCGCTCATCCCGATCCCCTGGTGCAACTCTCCGGCGAGCGCGACGAAATTGTCTATCTGCCGCTTGGGGTCGGCGTCATCATTCCACCCTGGAATTTTCCCCTCGCCATTCTAGTAGGCATGACCACTGCCGCTCTCGTTACCGGCAACACCGTCGTCATCAAGCCCTCGAGCGACACCCCGACGATTGCCGCTAAATTCGCCGAAGTCATGCTGCAGGCCGGTGTTCCGGCCCAGGCATTCTCCCTTCTCACGGGCAGCGGCGCGGCTATCGGCGACGTTCTCGTCTCGCATCCGAAGACCCGCTTCGTCTCCTTTACCGGTTCCCGCGAAGTGGGACTGCACGTCAACGAACTCGCTGCCAAAACACCCAAAGGGCAGATTTGGATCAAGCGCGTGGTCGCGGAAATGGGTGGTAAAGATGCCATCATTGTCGATCGCGAATGCAACCTCGAGCAAGCGGTAACAGGCGTCCTAAACTCCGCCTTCGGCTATCAGGGCCAGAAATGCTCCGCCTGTTCGCGCGCTATCGTCGACGAAACTATTTACGATGAGTTCCTCGCTCAGCTAAAGGCGAGAGCCGAGACTCTTACCGTCGGTCCGTCCGAGCAACTAGTGAACTATATGGGCCCCGTTATTAACGCCCGCGCCAAAGAAACCATCCTCAAATACATCGATACCGGCAAGAAAGAAGGCCGTCTCGTCACAGGCGGGGAGGCGGCCGAGGGCGAAGGGTATTTTCTCAAACCTACCGTCATCGCCGACATCCAGCCCAAAGCTAAAATTTTCCAGGAAGAAATCTTCGGCCCCGTGCTGGCCGTGACCAAAGCGAAGAACTTCGACCAGGCGCTGGAATTCGCCAACGATTCCGAATACGGCCTTACCGGCGCCGTGTTTACGACCAATCCCGCCAAAATCGAAAAAGCAAAACGCCAGTTCTTCGTGGGCAATCTTTACATCAATCGCAAATGCACCGGCGCCATGGTCGGCGCGCATCCCTTCGGGGGTTTTAACATGTCCGGCACTGATTCCAAAGCCGGCGGACCCGATTACCTGCTCCAATTCACGCAAGCGAAATCCATCGCCGAAAAAGTCGTTTAGCCGCCCGCGCATGAAACGGTTGCGACGCTTGCCCTAATCGCTTTTAGTCTGGCTTTTTTGTCTCGCGCCGAGTGCGTGATGCGGGCGTCGTCAAGCAGGTGGACTCGGCAGCAGGCGTCCGCGTGGTGTTTCGTCACGAGCCATCAGGCTGGCAGCCGGTGGCGCTGCCCTGCCCCACTCAAACTTGCCTGCATGACGTAGCGCAAACTTATCCGCAACAAGTTCGCTGGAGCCTTTTGCAGAACGGCGGCGTCTCACCTGCTCCTGTTGAAAGTCACGGTTGTGGAATGCAGAGGTGTTTTGGGATCTTCGCGGTCACCCCGGGGCAGATCAGCGCTACGGTGACAGGCGAAAGCGCCTGTTCCACGAGAGGCACACTGGCATTTTGCGGTTAGGGCGAGATTCAAAATGGCGAGTGTGACTTTCATCCGATTCTGCGGCCCGCCGGGCCATGGGTACTCTCATCTGGACGCAGCGACCGGCCGGTTACACGCGCTACATCGACCATGGCCTTTCGACACAGAGCTGGATCAGGCCACCTTCAACGCCCACTAAAACCGATCGCCCGCGCGCAAAAGCAGTGCCCAGTCTCCCTCACCCGGCGCTGCCGGCGCATTCCATTTGACGCCGCTACTCACTCGCACGGCGGCCCCCTCAGTCCATGCGCCGGTGCGCGGGTTATACCAACGCGCCGTATAGTTTCCTGGTTCGACTCTCAAACCCGCGCCTGCTGCTGCAGCGTCCTGGTAATACACGACATACTGCCGCCCCGGTTCCCCTAAGACCCGGAGGTTCCCGCCGCCGACACCCGGCATGGGCGCTAACTTCCAATACTCGACCGAGGTAAAGAAGTCGACCATCCGCTGATAGCCCACCAGCATCCGCATCGAGCCATCGAAGCCTCCATTGATCCATCCACCCGGGCTCGGCAAATGGCTGCCGTTTCCTCCGTTGGCGCGCTCCCCGGTCGTTTGATAGCACCCCGCCATGGCAATCTCCCAGGCCAGCCGCCGCCGGTTGTCCGCCGATCTCGCCGGAGCTCTCCGGTTGCCGCCCCACTTCACCGGGTAGTGATCCTCATAGCCATACTCTTCATTGATTTGCGGCATCGGCCGTCCTGTATCCGCCTGCGCGGTTCTTCGCTGCAACATGGCTTCATAGCCCCCGTCTTCGTCCCAGAGCTGAAACATTGCGAAATCCGGCCAAAAGGAAACCTTCCAGGGAAAATCACCCCGGCCATGACAAGAGATCAAATGCTTCCACGGATCCATCGCTTTCAGATAGCTCCCCATCTCCTGCACCCACCAGGCGCTGCGGAACAGGTGCCATTCATTCGTCACGTCCCACATCACGTTCGAGTACGCCGCCAGCCGCGCCGCCGCGTACTGGTAGTAGCGCTTCTCCTCCGGGCCAAATGCCCGGCTCTTCCCAAACGGGTCCGCCCCGGCATCCTCTCCATCCAGGAAAAAAATCACCGAGATCACAACATCCTTCTCACGCGCGTACCGCACCATCCGTTCATACTTTTGCCAGAACGCCACGTCATAGCGGTTTACATCCCATCGGGGATCGCGAATTGGATCGACGCTTTCGCCTCGCATACTCCAGGGTCCAAACAGGAATTGAAACTCCGACGATGGTTTTACCGGCTCGTACCAGCGCGACGCATCCTTGACCCTCGGCCCGTTTAAGGACACCCGCAGCCGGTTACTTTTGAAACGAGCGGCACGATCGATGATGTCTCGAATTTCCTGGTCATTTCGCCAGCCCATGAGGGCATAGGTCGTCAGCCCGTTCCAGAAATAATGCTCGCCTGTGCCCTCCCAGATGAAGTGGAACGGGTGCTGCGCATCCACGCGCACCAGACCGCGGCGGCCACTCGGCACTGCTTCAAATGTTCCCTGAAAGCGGGTCTCATGGTCGTTGACGCGGAGGGTTACGCGGTAGCGGTAAATCCCCGGCTTAGTCGCCAGAAACCGGATACGATAAAGCGAACCGTCAGCGGCATCGCAGAATCCTTCCACGGCAATCGCGGCTTCATCTAAGTGTTGCAGTTCCCCCTTGAACTCATTGTCTACAAAAGGGTTGCTTGAGTTCGATTGAACTGTTGCTTTAACTTCTACGAAATCGTATACAGGCACTTTAGCGGCTGAGATGGAAAATGCCGGACCTGCACCGTAGAGTGTTGCCGTGAGCATCACGCCCGCTAGCCAGCCCCATTTCGCACTTATGTTCACTCGAATGGCCCCCTAGGCAAGATATACTCGAACTGGAGTCTCCCTTCTTGAATTTGCGCAATTTTGTGCGTCTCTTCACGCATATTCAGTTACTTCCCGTGCTTGAAAACGGGGAGGAAACTACGCTCGTAGGTGGCCAGGCGGTGATGGAGGGCGTCATGATGCGGTCGCCCCATAGCTTCTGCGTGGCTGTGCGCAAGCCTAACGGCGAGATAGTGACGGAAGAAAGTCCGTTAGAGCGCATTTCCGACAAATACCCGATCTTCAAGCTGCCGGTTTTTCGCGGCCTCGGGACGCTCGGCCACGCCATGTGGCTCGGCATGAAGGCTTTGAAGTTTTCTGCTGAATGCGCGCTCGAAGGCGTGACCGATCAGCCTGCGGAAAAACCAATCGGGCAAACGAAGCACTCGGGCTCAGGCCTCATGATTCTGCAAATCGCCTGTTCGTTGTTGTTCATGATCGGTCTCTATAAGTTCGTGCCTTTGTATCTCGCCACTCAGCTCGGCCACCATTTCCAAGCTATTAGTGGACGTTTCGCCATCAACATGGTCGACGGCACTCTCCGCATCGCAATCTTTCTCGGCTTCATGCTGCTGCTCTCCCGAACCAGGGACATGCGCCGTGTGTTCGAATATCATGGCGCCGAACATAAGGTGGTTTTCAATTTTGAATCCGGGCAGCCGGTCACCGTCGAAAACGCGCAGCGTTTTGTCACGTGGCATCCGCGCTGCGGCACCAGTTTTCTGGTCGTCGTGCTCGTGGTTGCGATGATCGCCTATGCTTTTCTACCGATCGATAACTTCTGGGGCAAGTTCGCCGCGCGCATCGCGCTCTTGCCATTCATCGTTGGCCTCAGCTACGAAGTCATCCGATATGCCGCTAAACGCCAGCGCGGTCTGATGGCCCTGTTGACCCGTCCCGGGCTGTGGCTCCAGCGTGTTACTACCCAGCCGCCTTCCGACCACCAAACCGCCGTGGCGATCCATGCTCTCGACCGTGCCATGCAGCTGGAAGAAGCGCAAGGCGGCGTGCTGGTGATTGCCTAATCTGGTCGATTTGCCCACCAGGCAGCATCGGCCAAAACCACCGAGGTCTCAATCTGCCGGTCGGGCACACCCCAATATTTCCTGAGTAGCCGGTTCTTTTCTTCTTGGTCGACCAAATTGAATCCGTATCTCTCGTAGAAGCGGATAGCCCAAACTGCGTCCGCCCAGGTACCGACCAGCACTGGCCCGCGCGCCATCTTCCGCAACGCAGAAAGCAAGCGCCCTCCAATCCCTAGCTTCTGGCTGCCTGTGCGCACATAAGCGTGCCGGATCAGGTTCACATCCTGCACGTGCTGAAGGCCCATCACGGCTACCAGCACTCCGCTAGCTTCGTATCCCCAGAACGCCACGCGCTCATCGATGGCACGGCGCAGCTCCTCGCGCGGCATGTACGGTTCTGACCAGCGATCGGCCGGGATGATTCCTGCATAAGCCTGCGCGCCATCGTTGATGATGGCCAATACCGACTCAAAATCCTGCTCCTCACAGCGCCGCACCATGAGTACCAAGCCTAACCTGGACTACGCTGTCAATGGCCTGACACAGGTGTTTTTCCAATCCAAAGATGAGCCTGAAGAGAGTCCGAGGCGGACTGCATTTAGGTTTCCTCTGCCTTCCATCCCGGGCCGATGCAGATTTACGTACTGGTTGAAATGCTCCCGGTAAAAGCCTGAAATCGCTTCCGCCTGCGCCGCGATTGTGGCCGCAGCCCCATCTGTTCGCGAATCATCGCGCCATTCCCGGTCTCTACCAAGCCATTGTTATTACTTTGCCGCAGGCGCGCATTTGCTGCAGCACCGACAGCAGCGACGCCTCGCCGATTTGCGCTGCACATCCCATTACCCTCCATTGCGTGACTTCATCCATTGCGTGCTGTGCTTTGCCGTACTCCCGATATTCCCTCTCTAGGATGCGCCGGCCGGCCGGCCGCTCAACCTAACATGCGCCTCGTCCACCGCCGCCAACAGTTCTACATCGGCGCGAGGTGTAGCGCCGCATCCTCGCTGGCTGCTAAAAATGCCCGGATCTGTTCCGGGCTCAACTTCTCTGCCTGCTGCACGCTGATCTTCAACCCTCAGCTTGCCTATCCGCTCCTCCAGGCTCATCTTGTGTGAGAATCAAACCTTTCTTTCAGGCTCATCTTGTATGAGACAAGACCGGCTTTTGCAAAGGCGATGACTAACTCGATATAATCTCGGCAGCTAGTAATTCGGATTCCGGGTGGTTACATTGAGATTTCGCCTTCTGGTTCTTGCTCTGTCGGCTTCGAGCCTCGTTATTGCCGCGGGAGCCGCGCCGCCTTCGGTCAACTTTGACCGCCAGATTCGTCCCATTCTTTCCGACAACTGTTTTACCTGCCACGGGCCCGACGAAAAGCACCGGATGATGGGCCTGCACTTCGATACGAAAGAGGGCGCTTTCTCGAAAGCGGGTGTGATTCTGCCCGGCGATTCGGCGCACAGCAAGATGTACCTGCGTGTGAGCAATCCGAATATCGCGATGCGTATGCCGCCCGTCTCGTCCGGGCACAAGCTGACGGACGTTCAGATACAACTAGTTAAGCAGTGGATCGATGAAGGGGCCAAATGGGAGACGCACTGGGCTTTCGTGGTTCCGAAGCGTGAAGAGCCGCCGGTGGTGGAACAGAAGGCGTGGGTACGCAATCCAATCGATCAATTCGTCCTGGCGAAGCTGACGAAAGAGGGGCTTACCCCGACGCCCGAAGCCGATAAACAAACCCTGCTGCGGCGGGTGACCTTTGATTTGACGGGATTGCCTCCGACTGCTGCCGAAGAAAAAGCGTTTCTCGAAGACAACTCTCCGAACACTTACGAAAAAGTGGTCGACCGGCTGCTGGCTTCGCCGCATTATGGCGAACGGATGACCATGCAGTGGCTCGATTTTGCCCGCTATGCAGACACGCACGGGTATCACATTGATAGCGCGCGTGAAATGTGGATCTGGCGGGACTGGGTGATTCAGGCCTTCAATCACAACATGCCTTACGACGAATTCACGATCGATCAGATCGCCGGAGACTTGCTGCCGCATGCCACGCAAGCGCAGATTATTGCCACGGGATTCAATCGCAATCACATGATCAATTTCGAAGGCGGCGCGATCCCGGAGGAGTATCAGAACGAATACATCGTCGACCGCATCGAAGCCACCTCGACTACCTGGATGGGAATTACGCTCGGCTGCGCGCGCTGTCACGATCATAAGTACGATCCGCTACGCCAGAAAGACTTCGCGAGCTTTGGCGCATTCTTCAACAGCGTCAAGGAGAAGGGGCTGGATGGATACAAAGGCAACGCTGTGCCGTTTCTGCAGATGCCAGACAGCAAGCAGACAGCGATGAAGACGCTGCTTCTTGACACGATCAAGCAAAAGGATGAGCAGATCGCAGCGTCGCAGTTGAAATGGGAGCAGGAGCAGCGCGAAGTTCCGGTATCCGATTTAACGGCCGGACTGAAGGCGGAATATACGCTAAACGATTCGCTGGCCGACCGGCTGACGCCTTCTGAAAGCGCTAAAGTCGTTAGCGGCAAGCTGCCGTTTGTGCCTGGCCGCGTTGCACAGGCGGGTGATTTCGATGAGTCGCCGCACGTATCGCTGGGTAAGGCCGGCGCATTTTCAAGCGATGCTCCATTCAGTATTGCCATGTGGGTGAAGCCGGATGGACCGTCCGGCATGGCTATTCTACAGAAATATGAGGGGTCGCCGAAGACAGGCGCGGGCTATGAGGTCGCTTTCGATTATTGCCATAAGGACAACTGCAATCTGATCGTGCGACTGGCCGAGAAGGGACTCGGGTCGGGGCTGGAAGCAACATCGTTGGAGGGCGCGAAGTTAGGCGAATGGAATCACGTCTTAGTCGCCTACGACGGTTCGAGGAAGGCGCGCGGGATCCAGATTTTTGTTAACGGGCGCAATGTGAAGACTACTGTGTCGCATGACAACATTGCTTCCATCTCATTCGGCAAAGGCGAAGCGTCTATCGGCAATAAGAACTGGGGCACGCCGTTCAAAGGACAGTTGGAGGATGTACGATTCTACGGTCGCCGCCTGTATGCCAGCGAGGCATATCAATTGGGCGTGCTGAACGCGGTGCATTCGGTGTTGGAAGTCGCTCCGGAGCGGCGTTCGGATGAGCAGAAGAAATGGCTCGAAGCATATTTCCTGAAAGAAGTTGGCAATCCCGAAGAGCGGCAACTCGGAACGGACGTGGCGACCTTAAAACGCGGCGTCGATGAGTTGAATCGCGAAATTCCCTCCACTATGGTGATGGCGGATTTAGATAAACCGCGCGATAGCTATGTTCTACTGCGCGGCGATTACCGCATGCGCGGCGATAAGGTGGATCCAAACACTCCGGCGGTGCTTCCGCCACTGCCCAAAGACGCGCCGCGTAACCGTCTCACGCTGGCGAAATGGCTGGTGGATCCGGCCAATCCGCTCACCGCACGCGTGGCGGTAAACCATTTCTGGCAAATGTATTTTGGCCTGGGCATTGTAAAGACAAGCGAAGATTTTGGCTCGCAAGGCGACCCGCCGAGCAATCAACAGTTGCTCGACTGGCTAGCCACCGAGTTCGTGCAGAACAAATGGAACGTGAAGGCCATGCAGCGTCTGATGGTGACATCGGCGACGTACCGGCAAGGGTCGAAGGTAACGCCTGAACTGCTCGAGAAAGATCCGGAGAACCGGTTACTCGCGCGAGGGCCGCGTTTTCGCCTGCCTGCCGAAATGCTGCGCGACAATGCGCTGGCAGTGAGCGGCTTAATCAACACTAAGATTGGCGGCCCCAGCGTGTCTCCGTACCAGCCCAAGGGCTTGTGGGAAGAGATGGCGTTTGGCGGCAATTACTCCGCGCAGACCTACGTGCAAAGCCATGGCGACGATCTGTACCGGCGCAGCATGTATACCTTCTGGAAACGGTCGGTGCCGTATCCATCGTTGAATGTTTTCGATGCGCCCGATCGCGAAAAGTGTACCGCCCGGCGCAGTGTGACGAATACTCCATTGCAGGCTTTAACGCTGCTGAACGATCCGACCTATGTAGAAGCGGCGCGAGCTTTTGCGCAGCGGGATCTGTTGACTGGAGGAACTACGACCGCAGACAGGATCCGCTATGCATTCCGTAGGGCCACTGGCCGCGAGCCCTCACCGAAAGAATTCGACATTTTGCAAGGGCTTTACAAGAAGGAAATTACGCATTACGATTCGAACCCGGCCGCGGCGAAAAAGCTGCTGGAGGTTGGAGAATCCAAGCACGATCCCAAGCTGAATCCCTCGGAGCTGGCGGCCTGGACGCTGGTTGCCAGCACGATCCTGAACATGGACGAGACGATAACTAATAATTGAGGCAATGTATGGACCCCATTCGTGAACGCGAGTTAAATCTTACGCGCCGTCAACTGTTCGGCCAGGCGAGCCGGGGGATCGGAGTGATGGCGCTGGCCTCGCTGCTGGACCCGGGGCTTCTGGCAGCCGATGCCCCCGCTCAAAATGCGGCTGCATTTGGCGGACTTGCCGACTTGCCGCACTTTGCTCCAAAAGCAAAACGGATTATTTACCTGCATCAGTCGGGCGCTCCATCGCAGATCGATTTGTTCGATTACAAGCCGAAGCTGATGGCGCTGACTGGCACAGAGCTGCCGGATACGGTACGCAAAGGGCAGCGCATTACCGGCATGACATCGGGGCAGAATTCGCTGCCGGTTGCGCCGTCCATTTTCAAGTTTGCTCCGGCCGGATCGTGTGGCACGATGATCAGCGAACTGCTGCCGCACACGGCAAAGATCATCGATGAGATTGCGCTCGTCAAAACCGTCAACACCGATGCCATCAACCACGATCCGGCGATCACGTTCATTCAGACCGGCTTTATGCAGCCGGGGCGGCCCAGCATGGGATCCTGGATCACGTATGGTTTAGGCAGCGAGAATCAGAATCTGCCGGCGTTTGTAGTGCTTCTTTCGCAAGCGAACGCACTGAATCGCGATCAGCCATTATTTACGCGGCTTTGGTCGAGCGGCTTTCTGCCGTCGAAGTATCAGGGCGTGCGTTTTCGCGCGTCGGGCGACCCGGTGCTATTTCTGGCGAACCCGGAAGGCGTTGATCCCGATACGCGCCGCACTATGCTCGATGCGGTGGCCGAACTGAATCACATCACGGAACAGAATTATGGCGACCCGGAGATCGCGGCGCGAGTCTCGCAGTACGAGATGGCGTATCGCATGCAGACTTCGGTTCCGGAGTTGACCGATCTTTCGAAGGAGCCTGAGAGTACGTTCACCCTTTATGGCGAAGACTCGAAGAAACCGGGCACGTATGCCGCGAACTGCCTAATGGCGCGACGTTTGGCGGAGCGCGGCGTGCGCTTCATTCAGCTTTATCATCGTGGCTGGGATCAACATAACGATCTGCCGCGCGATCTGGGGCTGCAGTGTAAAGGCACCGACCAGGCGTCGGCGGCACTGGTGACAGATCTGAAACAGCGCGGGCTTTTGGACGACACCCTAGTCATCTGGGGCGGCGAGTTCGGGCGCACGGTGTACTGCCAGGGCAACCTCACCAAAGACAATTACGGACGGGATCACCATCCGCGCTGCTTTGCGATGTGGTTTGCGGGCGGCGGCGTGAAGCGCGGTCTTACGCTCGGAGAGACGGACGACTTTTCTTACAACGTGGTGGCCGACCCGGTTCCGATTCACGACATTCAGGCAACTGTGATGCACTGCTTGGGTATCGATCACAAGCGGCTGACTTATAAGTTTCAGGGCCGCCACTTCCGGTTGACGGATGTGGCGGGAAACGTGAACCAGAAGTTGTTGGTGTAGATGAAGATGGCAGGCTAAAGCCCAATGTCACTTCGTTAAGGGTGCTCGACGCGATGAAGAGCCGGCCTGCGAGGCCGGCGCAGTTCACGGAACTGCCCCACAAGGAACGAGAAAGCTAATAAAAATGGGCAGGGAAATGCGTTTTGGGCAAGTGCCGGCATGAGCCCCGGCCCGGCGGACAAAGGTGTCGGCCGCGTCGACCAGTTTGGCTTATCTAAGTGACATTGGGCTAAAGCCTACCCTACGTTACATTCCCTCGCCATAGAAAGCTGCCAGATCACTCTTCAGCTGCTTTAAGGCGTCTACGTTCAGGTAGATCATGTGTCCGGATGGATAGTACGTGAATGAGATGTTCTGTCTTAGCTTGGCGTCGAGGTTCATGTGGTTCAGGTCGTACTCGGTCTTGAAGAACGGCGTTGCCAGATCGAACAGGCCATTTACCGAGAGAACTTTGAGATGCGGGTTTTTGCGCATGGCATCGGCCAGGTCGCCTGCCACGTACGGCTCATGCAAAGCCTGCTGCTGCGGCGACTCACCGGGGGCGCGATGATTCCAGTCCCAGGAGCGGATGAGATTGGGTCCGCTCGGATAGTAGGTCTCTTGCGAGGTGTACTTTAGATCGCGTCCCAAATAGTCGTGGAAAGCCGAGACGAAAGCGGCAGTGATGCCGGTGCTCGATGGATCGTATCCCGGGGTTTCGCCGGCGGCGTCGACATCAGTGCCTTCGAAACGGGCGTCGTAGCGGCCCAGGATTTCACGATCGTTACGCAGGAGTTCTTTGCGGAAGCGCGAGGCGCTGACACGCAGGTTAGCTTCTTTGATGTACTGCGTGGAGAGCCCGGTGTAGGCGCTCATTTTGGCGGCAATGGCATCGACCTGCGACTCCGGTAGATTCTGCCCTTGCGCGAGCGCTTCCGCGTAAGGGCCGCGAGCGAAGGCGCGCACCTCATCCAGGAATGCTTTCAGGTCCGGCGGTTTGCTGGCGAGCTTGTTATGGTTCCAGGCGATGGCGGCATAGGAAGGCAGGTAGCCGATGTACTCGTTGTCAATGCCAGGCGCGCGCTCAAAGTAATTGAGCACGGAGGACATCAGGATCACGCCATTGCAGGCGATTCCGCCCTGCTCGAGCGAATCGACCAGAGCAGCCGAGCGCGTGGTTCCATAGGACTCGCCGAACAGAAACTTCGGCGAATTCCAACGCTGGTTCACGGTGATGTAGCGCGTGATGAATTTGTTGAAGGAGACCACATCCTGATCGGTGCCGGCAAAATTCTTCTCGTTGGCGTTGCCGACCGGACGCGAAAATCCAGTGCCTACTGCATCGACGAAAACGAGATCGCTTTTGTCGAGCAAGCTGAACTGATTGGGAACCAGTTTATAAGGACCTGCGCCGGTAGCTTCCGGGCTCTCGGTAACCACACGGACGGGGCCAACCGATCCCATGTGCAGCCAGAGACTAGCCGAACCCGGACCGCCGTTGTACAGAAACGTGATGGGCCGGGCCCGCATGTCGGTCGCGCCTTCATCGGTGTAGGCGACATAAAAGAAACTGCCGTACGGTTTGTTTTCTTCGCCATTGATGAGCAACGTGCCGGCGGTGGCGGTGTAGTGAATGGTGCGCCCGTTCATGGCGAGCTCGTGATGCGTGACGGAGCTGTGCTCGGGCGGAATCGGGTTCTGCTTTTCCTCTTTCGGAGGAGTGACAGGCGTGGCATCGTTGTGTGGTGTTTGCGCAGGCAAGGACGGGATGGCTGCGCAGCTGAGTGCAGAGAGCAGAAGGTTGCAGAGAATGCGTTTACTCACTTTGTGTCCTTGCGGTGCATTCTCGCATAGCCGAACCGGATGAAGCCTTCACAGAGGCAACAAGGGGCTGGGGATCGCGGGGTCGGCTAAGCGTAAATAGAAAAGTCCAATTCCGGCTAAGCCCAGCATCAGATCGGGTAGTTCGCCGGCGTCGGGTAATCCGCAGGGCCAGGGCAAGCGGCGTTTTTCAAAGCGATCGAATGCCTCTTGGGCCAGCTGCTCCGCAGTCGTCAAGAGTTCGGGCCGATCCAGACCGAGGGAAGCAGTAATCAAGATGTCGGCGTTACCGGCTATGCCATGACACAGCGAACAGTTTTCCATGCTGCCGGTTTGTTCTTGCACGGTTGCCAGCGCGATTTCAGCTTGACTTCGCCATTGCTTGTCTTGCAGAATCGCCCAGGCCCGCAAGCGTGAAAGACTGATCCCTGCTGCGCCATGGCACCAGGCGTTCATAAAGCCAGTGGGTTCTGAACGAAAATCGGGCCAGTTACCGCGTTCTGCATCGAACACGCTTTGCTCATAGGCGAAGGCGCTCAGCGCAGCGTCACGAAAACGCGTTTCTGAAGTAACGCGGAACAGCTCCAGCAAAGCCCAGGCAATGCCTGCTGCGCCATGCGAGAAGCCGGTCAGCGGCGGTCGATCTTTGAAGGTGACCCAACTGATTCCGGCGCTGGTATTTTGCGCTTGTGCGAGCAGCAGATCTCCGTGATGGAGCGCTGCTTCCACTAATTGCTGATCGCTCGTTTGTCTGAACGCCGAAAGCAAAACGGCAATTGCTCCGGCGCTGCCGTACATCAGATCCAGATCATCGGGGTGGCGCGCTGCATAATGCAGCAGATCGTCTACCTCGATATCACCCCGGATTTGCAGCTGAGCAAACAGCACACCGAGACTGCCGGCATAGAAGCCTGTGCCGAGCCGCGAGATGTTCGTGAGAGCTTGCCGCAGAGCGGCCTGTGCGGTCAGTGAAAAGATGCGTTCTCCCGTGATTTCCGACAGACGATGCAGAAACAAAGCAATCCCCGAAGTGCCGTCGTAGAAAGCGCCGGTCAAAGCGCGATGGCCTTTTACGCCGTGCTCTAGACAGTTCGCTGTCCAATTACACTGGTTGCCGCTCCAGATGGCGTCGCGGCAAAGCCGTGCGCCCAGGCGCTCGGCCATACTGACACACTCGGATTTCATGCGGCTGGGAACGGATACGGATAGGTGTCCACCGATTCCGGATTCAACCAGGGAGCCTCAAGTGAACAGCCAACGCGGGCAAACTCCTGTTCGACTGCGTGACGGCGAGCTACAAGGTTCTGTCCTTCACTGTGGAGCAGCCCGGTCGCCAGTAACTCGCAGCGGTGCTGGCCAAAACTCCGGCCTGGATCTTCCGCCAAGCCGAGCCCGGGCGCTAGCGTCTTAGTGAAGAGCGGAGTATCGCCCCTGAGGTAGCGGGCTACTTCTGCGTATACTGATTCGAGCAAGAGCGCTGTGATTGCATAGAACGCCTGATGCACATAGAGTACGGCGGCATCGCGCCTCGCGTAGCCTGACCGCTTCTTAGGACACTTAAACCGGAACGGGATTTGGAACCGGTTCATCTCCCGCGTGAGCGCGGAGACCAGCGCAGTTGCGCCTTCGTGGGAAATATTCCAGTAGAACCGCAACATGCCATGGTCAGTGTCAAACGGGGACACGGTTTCACTAAACGCATAGTAATAACTTGGCTGTAAGGTGGTCGACTCGCGCACGTTGAACACCAGCAGCGAGCCTTTTATCCCGGGTCCACAACCAGCCCCTTGTGTGCTGATGTATTCGCCGGCGACAAAGCTGCGGATCTTGTCTGCCTGACTGGCAATCGCGCGTCCGTCCGGCAGAAGTTCCTCGAGCCTCCAACCTTCCAGCCACTCCGAGCGGCTTTGATTGGCTGCCGAAAGCAAGGATGTGAGTTCGTCCTCAGCATCGGAAGGGGGCGTTTCGGGTGACGAAAGCAGAGACACGGTGTAGCAGTTCTCATACAGCCATCTGGCCAAACTCAGCGTGCTCTCACCGGGCCGCTGATCGAGCGCGCAAATGGCACTCAATTCCAGCTCAAGGTTTCCCACGTCTGCCCTAACAGCAATGCAGCGGCCTGTGCCGGCTCTTTCATGACGTTCAGACTAGCCTGCATCAGCCGGACGGCTGCTGCATCGAAGCGCTCAGCGTCTTCTAGACATTCGTAGGTGGATTGCAGCATGCGCGCGCCGGCGAATCGAATCAACTTTAGGATCGTTTCACTGGATGCGAAGCGGGCTGTTTCTGCATAGCCTTGCAGAACGCCGCACAAGGCGGGTCGGATCAGTTCGAGCGAAAATCGCCTTGGCTGCCTGATGTGAAAGTTCCAATACGATTGCAGCAACGTGGCGAGATCCCAGAGCGGATCACCCCACTGCATACTTTCCCAATCGACGATGCTCACTTGGTTTTGGGGATCGCTGTATAACAGGTTCGCGAGCTTGAAATCGGCGTGAATCAGGCATTGCGGACGCCACTCACTCGATATGCCTCTGAATGAATCCGCAAATTCGCGGTGACGCCTCAACATCTGAACAAACGCGCGTCTGCCTTCGCTGAGTTCCGGCATCGTTTGCTCATCGAAAGCTTCCAGATCGAAGATCCACGGAGGACTCGCGAGCGCGTCGTTCTGAAAAGTTTCGGCTTTAGTGTTCGCATGCAAAAGCGCGAGCGTGCGGCCTGATTGACTGGCGATCGAGGGAGAAAATCGTCTGCTGAAATCATCGAGCGCGCAATGATCTTGCAGATAGTCGAGGATCAAGACGCTTGCCGCCGGGTCATAAGAGTAACAAGCCGGAACGTTGTCCCGCAAAAAGTGAAAGGCGCCATTTGCACAAGTCCCCTGGTACAGAAACGCTTCGGTCTCAATGCCCGTGCGCGCGCCGGCGATCCACTTGCCTGCTTGTTTGACAAAGTAGTGGCGTCCGGCGCTCTGGACGCTAAAATTCCGATTGCGGCGACTACAGGAGCGAACGTGAAAATCGCCGGATACGATCTCGCTGGGGAACACAAATCGACGCTCCAGCAGGTATCGCACAACGCTGCTTGCGGTAAGAATCAAGTGGAGCTAAATGCTCGGAGGTTGCGGCGGAGTATTAGACCAGCCGGTTAACTTGGGAACGAATTCGCCCGAAGATTCCGATGCCTTTTTGCAGTGCTCATGGTGCGTGCCGTGTTTCTCTCCGGGCTTGCAGTGTTCCTCACCGGAACGCTCCTTCCCTGCGCAAGCCAGACCGGAACAGCTGCAAGTCTTGGCAGTGGTTTTGGTCTTGTTTTCCTCTCCAGGAGCCTCATCCGCGAGTTCCGCGCAGGCCTCTGTTTCGCCCTGCAGAACAGAAATCATCTCTTCCGCCAACCGGCCCCGAAACAGTTCTTCACTCATCGACTCATTGCACCCGAGAGCGACTGTATCAGAATCGGCGCGCGGCAACAAGCGTTCGCGGACCGGCGTCGTTTCAATTAGTACCAGGGATCTCCCACACGCTCCCGGCGCGCTCGTGCAAACTAACGATGACAGTGTTTGCCTCGAGCACCACCGGTTGAAGCGGAGAAGGAGCGTCGAGCTGCAAAGATGGAGCGTGAAAATGCCGGATCGGGAACGGTTCTCCTTCGCGCCTCTTCGTCAACTGATTCACTCGCAAGCCCCACAGGCAGTTGAATCCGTCCCGGGAAGAACTAAAAACCAGCAAGCTGCCGTCATCGGCCCAAATGGCGTTGCCGTCACCCTCTGACGAACGTAGAATCTGTACCCACGAACTCCTTGCAGGAGCTTGCGCCCCGGTAAGCGGCGCCGCATAGGTAGAGAAGTTTTGTCCATTTTCATAAACAGTAAACAAGAACCACTTACCGTCTTGGGTGATACTGTTTGCCGACACACCGCGCTGCCCAACACTCATGAATGTGGAGTTCTCACCGGTGCTTACGTTCATCAAGCCTATCGAAGAACGTGGAAACGCTCCGAGTTCATAAAGCAGACGCCGGCTGTCCGGAAGCCAGACTTCCGGTTTCGAGCAGTGCGTGCAGGGCTGTATCGACGCGCCACCCCGGACCGGCGTAATGCGGACGACCGCGCTGCTGGTGTTGTTCTCCCGCCAGGCAACTTGTTTCCCATCGGGAGAAATCAGGGGCGTAATTCTCGGGCGCACGCCCCCGAAAGTCAGTTCGCGATCCGCGGCTGTCGTTAAGTCACGAATCCAGATTTCGTCGTTGCCGGTACGGGACGACGAAAAAGCCAGCAGTTTTCCGTCGCCCGACAGAGACCCGGCGTCGTCGTCGCTTTCATCGCGGACGAGCGCTCTCGGCTCTTCCTTTCGGCTGTTCTTCTCGACCAGCGGAATGCTGTAAATATTTGTCCGGTCGTTCACGCTGGAAAAGACGAGGGACCCATTTTGGGCCAGGCTGGGCGAATCCTCGCTCGTTGTTCCACTGCGCAAACGCCTGGGAGCGCCGGTGGGCTGGCATGTGGCGGGATCCACCTGCACCTCGCCAATATAGCTCGGGTCGTCGCTATCCTCGGTGAACAGGACTTTGTTTCCGGTCCATTGGCGGGGTTCAGCGGCAAAATCATAGCTAAACATTTTGCCGCAAGTGCGGGCGCCCTGCTTGTCTGAATGGTTGTCTAGGGAAGTCATCCACCAGGCGTAGGTACTATCCTGGCCGCTCACCCTTTGGCCAGCGAACAGAAGGTGCTTACCATCCGGGGACCATACCGGGTGTAACGCGCCGGCGAAATCGGGAGCAATCCGGCGAACGATTCCTGTGGCGAGGGACACCACGAAGATCGCGGGATGCCCACTCGACAACGGATAGGGAACCAGCGGGCCAACCCAATACGCGATTTGGCTGCCATCGGGAGAAAACTGCGGACCCTTACCGCCATCGGCCAGCCGCCGCTCCGGTCCGCCGAGCGTTGGCACCAGATAGAGTCCCCCGCCCTCCTTCTCCGAATGAAAGGCGATCTGCGTTCCGTCGGGCGAGAAAGTGGGAGTATCATCATCCTCGGGATCATTGGTTAAACGAATGGCGTCTGCCCCGCCGATTTGACGCAGCCAGATATCGAGGTGACCATTGCCACCACGATCCGATGCATAGGCGACGAATTTTCCGTCGGCCGAGACAGCCGGAGAAATGTTGAGGCCACTTTCCGTAGTCAGGCGGATCGGACCGGATAAAAGAGGCGGACTGGGCGCGCTTCGGTGACGAGACATCCAAAGCCAGATCCCAGCGCCCGTTACTATCAGCAAGGCTCCAGCCGCCGCCACCAGCCAGCGCCATGATCGTCGTTGAGCAGATGCCGGTGCGATCAACGGCAGCGCTAGTTCGCCCGACGAGGAGCCAGGCCTGCGAGTGATCGAGGAACTGGATTCCGAATGCAGATCTTCTAGCGCCGAGCGAGCTTCAGCAATGCTTTGGAATCTCCTCGCCGGATCCTTCCGCAAGCAGCGGGCTACGATCCATTCCAGCTCGGGATTGATCTCCGTGGAGATTTCGCTCAAAGATTTTGGCTCGGTATAAATGATGTTCGCCAGAGTCTCCACTTTCGATCCGGGAAAGGCGGCGGCTCCCGCCAGCATCTCATAGAGAATGGACCCAAAGGCAAAGATGTCCGAGCGCGCATCCACCCGCTGGCCGAGCGCCTGTTCCGGCGACATATAAGAAATGCTGCCCACCAGCATGCCGTCCACTGTATAGTTCAGCTTCTGAGCGGCGATTTTCGTTTCCGAGGATCCCGATGCGTCACTCGTTGCAATTTCCGGGTCGACCAGCTTGGCCAGTCCGAAATCCAGGACTTTGATCCGCTTGCGTTCCGTGACAATGATGTTGCCAGGCTTGAGATCTCGATGAACGATACCGGCTTCGTGCGCTGCTGAGACAGCGTCCGCGATTTGAATGGCGAACTTCAATGCCTCGCGCAAGGCTAGCGGTCCTCTAGTGAGGAGTTCCTGCAGCGTTGTCCCCGCTACGAACTCCATCGCAATGAAGTCCATGCCTTCCCATTCCCCAATGTCGTGAACGTGCACAATATTGGGATGGTTCAGGCCTGAGAGCGAACGTGCTTCCTGGAGAAAGCGTAGCTTTCGTTCCGGTGTAATGCCTTCGGGCTTGAGAAATTTGAGCGCTACAAAACGCTCCAGCCTGGTATCACGCGCTTTGTAAACGACGCCCATCCCGCCTTCTCCGAGACTCTCCAGAATCTCGTAAGTGGAAACGGTTCGGCCCACCATGGAATGATCATTCACGGTAAGAAGCGGTTCGGGTGTGCTTAATTATCGCGCAGGCGGGCTAGCGGACTAAGTGTGCTGCTCACGATAGACAGAGGAAGCAGTGCGACCAGTAGAAATACGTATCAACGGTTTTCTTGTTAGAACGTCTCCTGCATTCACATCCCTGCAATACAAATCCTGGTAAGAAGAGTATCCAGGAGAGTACCTTGCTTATCAATAAAACGAGAGCCTTGTCTTTGGTTCTTCTCGGCTCGTTTGCCGCCACCATGGCAAGCGCGCAGAATCGCGACTGGGGCACTAAAGAAGTTCGTCATGTGCTGCTCATCAGCGTCGATGGGCTGCATGCCGTCGACTACCTGAATTGCTCGGCCGGAATTAGTGGCGTGAACGGCGGTCAGCCTTATTGTCCGACCCTCGCCACGCTCGGCCAAACCGGCTTGAATTATCTGAATACCTCTACCTCGAAACCATCGGACTCATTCCCGGGTTTGATGGCTATTGTCACAGGTGGCTCACCGCGCACGTTCGGTGCTTTTTACGACGTTGCGTATGATCGCTCACTAGCACCGCCTGCCAAAACAACCGGCAACGGTATAGCGGCTGGCCCGTGCGTGGCCGGAGCGACGCCTCCGGGAACTCGAACAGAGTATGAAGAAGGAATCGATATCGATCAGACGAAATTGAATGGCGGTGCGCCGGGCGCCGGATTGACAGACGGCGGCATCGCGTCGATCGACGCAGCGCGCCTCATTCGAGATCCAGCGAATAAATGCGCCCCGGTATTCCCGTGGAATTTCGTTCGGACCAACACCATCTTCGGCGTGATCCATGCTGCCGGCGGCTATACGGCCTGGTCCGACAAGCACCCGTCTTACTCGTCCGTTTCCGGTCCCGGCAATGGCACGAATGTGGACGACTATTTTTCGCCCGATATCAACTCCCTCGTAGTGCCGTTACCCGGTATCTCGACCCCGGATGGGATGTCTTGCGCCAGCATCCCTGACCCGTCGCAGACCGGTTCCTGGACCGACAGCTTCCAGAACATCCGCTGCTACGACACGATTAAAGTGAATGCGATTCTTCATGAGATCAACGGCAAAAGACACGGCGGCGTGCGCACCGCACCCGTCCCGCAGATCTTCGGCATGAATTTTCAGGCAGTGAGCGTAGGACAAAAGCTGATCGAAAAGAACATCGGCACAGGCGGATATGTGGACGCGGCAGGCACTCCGACGACGGAACTACTGCGTGAAATCCAATACGTGGATACATCGATCGGGCAGATGGTATCCGGGTTGAAAGATCAGGGGCTGTACGATTCGACCCTGATCATCATCACGGCCAAGCATGGCCAGTCGCCGGTCGATCCGCATCGTTTTTTCCCGATCCCCGGACACAGCGGCGATAACGGCGAATCGCCCGCGAACATTCTTGCTTCGCTACTACCCTATTCGGAATCACCGCTGAATCCGACGGGCATCGGTCCGACAGAAGATGATATCTCGCTGCTGTGGCTGGCCGATTCTCACCAGACTCTGAATGCGGTATCCATGCTGGACGCGAACGCTACGAAAGCCGGCATCGGTCAAATCTTCTATGGGGCAAGCCTGAATCAGATGTTCAACCCGCCAGGCATGCCGCCCTATGGCGATCCGCGTTCCCCCGACATCATTGTGGCGCCGAACGTGGGTGTTATCTATACCGGAAGCACCGCGAAATTGTCTGAACACGGCGGGTTCGCGCACGACGATACCAACGTGATTATGCTCGTGGCGAATCCAAAGATTTTGCCGCGAACGATTACCAGCTCGGTAACGACCAGCCAGGTTGCTCCGACGATTCTCAAGTCGCTTGGCCTGGAACCGAGCGATTTAGATGCTGTCCGGCAGGAAGGCACGACCGTTCTTCCTGGCAGTAATTTTAATTGGAATAACTGATTGCGGTAGTGTTAGGCAACGGGTGCGGGCTTGGTTGTTGGAAGCGCGCACCTTAGTCTGCATCGACATCCCGTACAATCGCATCTTTCACTCTTGCCTGGAACTTCGCAAGAGACATGCCGTCGTATGACTTACTCGGAAATGAGTTTACCGAGTAAACGTGATCACCGGAAATGAGGTAGGCTTCCGCCACGATGTAAGCGTCTGCATTTCGATGACGCTTCCAGGCAAAAACAACATACGTCTGGTCAAGCTGAAGAAAACCATTATGCGCAAAAACAAAGGTTTCCAAGTGACCGGATGGGAAGTGAATACCGCGCCCAACATTTACTGGACTTGCCCCCTGCAGTGAGACAAATAGTCAAGAGACAGTTGACCGTTCGATGATAAATACTTTCTTTCGGAACGGCAATAGCTTTAGGCTGAGGAGGCCGGTGAAGCGGAGACGGGCAATGCTGGCGAGCAACCCGTTGAGGAATAGCCGGCCGGAACTCATCGCGAACGATGGGCAGGGCGTGTATACTTCCGGCGCGTCCTATAACCTGGCCCGGACCCGACCGTGAAGCGGCACTCCGGCCCAGGTTTACCAGTGGTGACGACACATCGGACCGATAGATTCCGACATGCCTGAGAAAACGCTTGGTGAGGGCGCCCTCGTTTTTCGATGTTGTGCGGGACCGGCTTTTCATGCGCAGACCCGTGAAGTAGGTGAGGTGGAAGCGGTCGGCAGCGACTGTTCGAACTCAATCGGCGGCCGGTAGTCCAGCGCCGAGTGAAGACGCTTGCCGTTGTACACGTGTTCAAGGAACCGTTCGATGGAAGCATGCGCCTCGGCCAGATCGCGGTAGTCCTGACGATAGATCTCCTCGTATTTGAGAGTTTTCATGAATGACTCGCAGAAGGCGTTGTCGTACGGATTCCCTTTCCGGCTGATGCTGATGCTGACGGCGTGCTCTTTGAGCAGATTCGTGTAGCCGTGGGAGGCGTACTGAACAGCTCTGTCGGAATGATGCGTCAGTCCTTCCGGCGGTGAGCGGCGGCGCAACGCCATCTCTAGTGCCGCTATGCTCAGCTCATCTTCCAGCGTGCGGTCCAGGCCCAGCCGATGACTCGGCGTGAATATGCATCCAGCACAACGGCCAGGTAAACGAACTGCCTTTCCAGCCGCATATAGGTGATGTCGGCAATCCACAACTCGTTGAGGCGGGTCGGTTCCATGGCGCCAGCCAGGTTTGCAAGTTGTCTTCCCGCATGATGCGTGCCACTCGCTTGTGGTTCACCTTCCAACCGCGCCGCTTCAGCTCGGCGGTGATCCGCGGCCGGCCATAACAAGGGAACTCTAACGCGATCCGTTGCATCTCGTTGCGCAGATCCAGAGTGTCGTCCGGCCGTTCGCGTTCCGGGTCGAACCGATACAATCCGGCCCGGCTGACGCGCCCCAGCCGGCACATTCGTGTGACCGTCATCGCGGAGCCCTCTTCGATTTGCGTTCGGATGTGCCGGTAGGTCGCGGCTTTCCAGTCAGCGCCTGCAGCATCCGCTGTTCCTCGATTCGCTGCAAGCACCCCTTCAAAAAATCGAGCTCCAGCGCTTGCTGTCCGACCTTGCGCTCCAGTTGAGCAACCTTACTCTCATCCCAGCGCCGTTTCCCCTCGCCGGGAAACGCATTGCCCGGACCGTGGCGGAACTCCTTCCGCCATCGGTGCAGCAAATTCGGATTGATTTCAAAGGCCCGCGCCACCTCGGCAGCCGTCGAACCAATCTCCAGCCGCTGCATCGCAGCCAGCTTCATTTCCTTAATAAACTTCCGTCCAGACAATCCCATGAGTCAAATTCTCCATTCATTGATTCTTGACTCTTAATCGTTTGTCTCAAAATGGGGGGCAAGTCCAAAGTATCTCGAAAGTGCGCTGATTCGTAACGTGTGCGCGAGGTGTGGGGGCAAGCTTCGAGTGCTTTGTGATTGCCAGTACATTTACGCCCTGACGAGCGAGAGCATACTCGCTGTAAGTCCTGCCGGGCCACAGCCAACTCCAATACATCTGTTTCGATCAAGTTATCGAACTCCCTAGATCAGATGATCAACACCTGCAACTAACTATAAGTTCTGTCACAAACTTCTTGGACAAAGAACACTTCCCTGGTCGTTGCTGCCGGAAAGCAAAGTTGCCGTTATTTGTAACCCACTGTTCTTCTGGGTTTATAACAACACCTCAGAACCGATGCGACGTTTGCAACCTGATAACAGGCGAAAGCGGTCATTAAAGAAGCGTTCCCTAACGATCACAGCGCCTGGCATTATCGAAAGCCCAGTGCGGTAAGAGAGTCGCCCTGCGACCTCATGTCTGACCCAGCCGTGTCAAGCAGAAAGCGCCTCCAAACGAGGCGTGCGATCACATCTAGTTGAATAGCTTAGTGGGGCGGCACAGGAGCAGGTGAACTTGTCTTATACTAGCGTTCCACCATTTTTCCCGGGCCAAAACCTGCCGGAATGTCACGGTCTTGGCAGACGCCTCCCTCGAAACTGGAGACCTTCGGATCTGGAAAGTCATAGTTGAAACTGGCGAATGTCGGTGACTTCCAGTCCCACGCCACAATCTCCAGACCGATACCGTGGTCCTGTAGGTATTGCAGAAACTGCTGTGTCGCCTTGGGAGTATGTATGTCGCAGTAGTAGCCGATGCCCCATTCTGAGATGAGGACCGGGGCTTTGCGAGAATAGTCCCCGCACTTTCAGTTCCAGGCATCTTCCGTCTGATCCTGGCTGGTGTGTGCGTAGGGATGGGACGCATACACAACCTGGCGCAGCGGGTCGATTAATTCAGGGGCTCCATGCAGTGTCTCAGCGACCTGCAAACCATCCGCGACCACGACGTTAACTGCACCAAGAGCGCGAATCACGTCCAGAGTCACGCATTACCTCAATTAGCTTTCGTAGCTTTCGTTGTCGTGAACAGTACATTTCTGGAATCGTTTGACTGAAAGCCCGCTGTTATGCCCGTTCCGATTGTAGGTCCGCGAACTAGATACGAAGCTGCTGCTGGTCCTGTAACCCCCATCTGAAGACCGGGATAGACTTCAGGGCCCTCCCAGATAGATCCGTCCGTGGACGCATAAACAAGCATCTCATCGCCAAGGTCATTGGCCGAACAAATGTAGTAGAGAGTATCGGCGGAGGCGGCCAGAGCGGGTGAACTGCTCCCTCCCATCTGACCGGGCAGCAATTGCGAGTGGAAGTTGACGCCGTCCGACGAGGACGCAATCCATACGTTATCGCTATCGTCATCCGCCCTGAAGGCGACATAGAGCGTGCCGTTCAAGACAGCCATCGCCGGATCGCTACCGATCTTTACGTTGGGTATCTGCACTGCAGTCGGCCAGGTCTGCCCATCCAAAGAAGACGTGATGAAAAGATTGTGGGTCGAGTCGTCCGCCTGGAAGGCTAAATACAGCTTGTTGTTGAAGAAGGCCAGCGCGGGGGCTCCTCCAATCTTGACATTGGGTATCTGCTTTGCGGTCGGCCAGGTCTGTCCTCCATCCGGCGAAGCCGTAACAAAGAGGTCGTCCGTCGAGTCATCTGCCTGGAATGCCAGGTAAAGTTTGCTGTTGCTGGCCCCGAGCGCTGCCCCGAGCATTGCCGGTGCGCTGCCCATGTGAATGTTCGGGTGCGCGGTTGCTGTTGGGTAGTTTCGTCCAATCGTCGTCGACGAAACAAAAAGATCATGCGTCGCATCATTGGCCTGGAAGGCCACGAGTATGTCGTAGTTGTAGCCGGAAAGCGCTGGCTTGGACCCCATGAGATCGGGCGTTTGTTCGACTGCGGTCGGTGCGAACCCGTCTTGCGGACCGCCGGTGTTTTGTATGAAGTGAACAAGACGTTCCTTGAATCGTTTGACTGGAAACCCACCGTAAGCCCGACCGGGATCGCAGTTGCTCCGGGACCGGCAGCGCCGATGTGAACGTTCAGATACGCCTTCGGGCCCTCCCAGGTAACTCCGTCGGTCGATGACATGACGAGCATCTCGCCGGCAAGGTCATCGGCACCATAGATACAGTAGAGAACGTTGTTCGAGACCACTAGAGCGGGTGAGCTGTTCGGACCCATCTGTTGTGGGTTGACCGGCCCGGCGATCCGCTTCGAGCTAAAGTGAAATCCGTCATTCGAAGATGCAATCCATACATCGTTGCTTGCATCATTGGCCCTGAAGGCGATGAAGAGCTGACTGCGGAAAACCGCTATCGCGGGCGCGCTGCCCATAAGGATATTTGGGTGCGGGGTCGCCGTTGGGAAGCCCGACCCGGTAGAAGACGAGGTGACGAAGAGTTGGTGACTTGCATCGTCAGCCTGGAAAGCCACATATAGCTGGTGCCTGAACTCCGCTATGGCAGGAGCGCTGCCAATCTCGATATCTGGGTATCCGGTTGCAGCCGGGTAAGGCACGCCATTGGTCGTCGACGTGACGAAGAGCTTGTGACTCGTATCGTTCGCCTGGAACGCTGCGTAGATCTTGCCGTTGTAAAAGGCCATTGCTGGCTTGGATCCCATGAGATCGTTGGGCTGTTCGTCCGCTGGCTCTTCGAATTTGTCCTGGGGGCCGGGGCCCTTGGGATCGCTAGGGCCGGTGTAGCTGGGCGCTTCTCCGTTCGTGGGGCTGCTGTTTCCGGCGTATCCCGCTGCGACGATGTTCGCCTGAACTTCCTGTTCCGTCGCATCCGACGGGTAACCTGAGGTCATAGCGCCCTCGAAGAAGGAACCGATGCCTCCGGCGCTGTTGTCGCCGCCGGTGCCGAGAACGATGCCCCCTTCGAGCTGCATCGGAACATATCCCTGCTTCTGAGTGGGAAGCGATCCCTCGTACAACTTTACAGCGGGACCCGATTGCGCATTGCCGCCTCTTAAGGCAAAGGTGCTTTGGCTGTCGTTCTTGAGCATCGCAGTAACAAAATTGTAGGGGAGAGAAACGTTAGCGGTATTCGAGGGATTACTCCCGCCCCCCATGTATTGTCCGTTCTCCAGGTCGGCCTCGACCCAGGGTCCGGATCCGCTGCACGGTGGGAAGCCGCAGAAGGTCCCAAAGTTGAGCGCGTCCATGTGGCCTTCTCCATTGTCGTTGCTATTCGTTTCGGCGTTCCCGAAGTCGAAACAGCAGCCGTTATTTACGTTCATGCCGCTGGTCACCATGTACATACCCTCCGGTGTCTTGTTCACGGGGGGAGGACCGACGTTGCTGGCGACGCCGGTCGTGGCGTTGTTTCGATAACCGACGCCGGGCGTCACGCTCACGCCATAGACTTTGTTACCGCTCAGGGTGATGGGTAGTGCGTTTGCTATCGCGGCGGAATCGGAGGCGTGCTTATTTCCGCCTGGCCCCTCGACAGATAAATCGTTATGGTAGGCCGTCTGATCGTAGATCTTCGTAATGTTACACGTCGTGTTCGCGCAGAACGTGTCTTGCGTGGCGGCGTTGGCATAACCGCTTGAGGAGAGAACCCCAATATCGGCAGTCGTGCCGTCTGACCCACGTATGATCTGGTAGAGTCTTCCCTTGAACGAGCTATATAATGCACGCACAGTGCTGAACGCGGCGACGCATTGCGTGCCGCCTGCAAGAAAGATATCGCAAGCTCGACGCTTTGATGGAGGCGCACAGGAGCCTCCCGGGGTCACGCCTGTAGTCGCAATAATCCAAGGGAACACAGCGTTGGTCGCGGTCGCGCTTGCCGTCCGCCGAACAAGCGCGGAGCTGGACTCCACGCCGCAAACGAGACCTGAATATGAGATGGCAGCGCCTGAATCACCGTTGGTGGGGAGACCTGCTTTCTCCGTCAATTGGAGAAGGTCTGATTCTGAATCCGCGACTTCCATCGTTGCGGTCTGTAGTACATCTGCGGGCGGACCGTCCCCGCGTGCGTCTGGCGTCGTCGTGCCCCATCCTTGCACGGTGACAGACTCATTGAAATCAAGGTTGAGTAACCCGACACCGTAGGGCCGAACGTAATTTCCATTGGATGCCGGCTGAGAAAGGCGAAGCACCGCTACGTCATATGACGGATTCCGTGTAAAAGCTGAAACGCTGTGAACTTCTCCTTGGCGAAGCCGAAGGTCACCGAGGTAGATCATAATGCCGGATGCGTCCAAGCCTTCCGGCAAGCAATGTTCCGCGGTCAGGACCCAGCCGCTAGCGATCAGGGTTCCAGTACATAGGCTGAGGCTTGTGTTGTTCGATGCAAACACTTGCACTTGGCCGCCTGTGGCTACGGAAGCATAGCCGCGGGTGATCGCGTTTGCTGCCGGTATCCTCATAAAAAGAATCCCGAAAAGAAGCAAGAGCAAACAGTTATTCGCAGGCATTTTGTTGCGTTTCTTAGATGGCACTCGATAATACTAACCAGAACGTGGCAGTATTTCCATTGGTCAATCTGCCAAAAATACTCTTCAAACAGCCATATGTGATGGGGACGCTGTTCTGTAAACCCGAATCTTGGTTCAGTTGCATGAACCGTCGGGCCGGCGTTGATTGTGGCACTTGCGCGGAGGTCAGCGCGAGATGCAGGTACTTTCAAGAGCAGCTCAGGCCAGTCCTTGAACCTAAGGAATGGAATTGTTAATTCCGCTGATGTGAATGATTGATTCCGGAGGAACCGAATAATCGTGTTGTTAGTTCGTCAAGATGTTCGCTTTTATTAACACGTGATCTGTCCGCTTTTGGTTTGGTGGTAGGCGGCGTGAGCCACCTTGTTTCTTCGTTTGCTCACACGCACCGGAGTCGTCGGCGCGGTAAGAAACGTATGATCCGCCTTCTAGGACGAGACTGCGGAGCTTCGGCAAATGTCGTGCACGAAACCAAGCTGTCAAGGGATTCTGCTACATAGCGGACGAGATTCGTGACCAGATCGCAGCGAGATCGGCGCAAATTCAATTTGCTGCAGTGTCATGGGGCTACAACACGCCGTGGTTGTCACGAAACCCGAGTCCATGCATGTTTCTCCATACGCTCGAGATATCGCTCCCTACGTTCAACGACTGCGTCAACCCGGGTAGCGGACGATATGATCCGTACTTCATAGCATGCTGGAGCCGCGACTTTCTGTATGACCTGTATGTTCACGGATCGTTTCGCCCAGAGCCCCGAAGGAACAATTGCGAGGTTTACAGATCTGCTCAACTGCGTAACGATCAAGCGGCTCCGCAAGACGGTCCCCACCCGGCACATTGGCGGATTAGGAGTGTCATTCGGCACGAATTGAACGATCACAACTGCATTTGGCGCCCATCCAAGTTGAAGACAGCCTGATCTAGGAGTCGTGACATTGCCAAGCGCACTCACGGCTTCACTGTAGCCCGAGAAAAGATGACCGATCCGATTGCGTATGTGGAGAGTGAAATCGCTTGATGAGAGCCATCAGAGCCATAGCCAACAGAACCTTCAACGCTCTCTCGGCCCAATGCAACTCACACTCTTAGGCATCGGTTCGACCATCGGAACCGGAATCTTTGTTCTGACCGCGAGCGCGGCGCAGCAGGCCGGCCCTGGCATGATCGTGTCGTTTGTTTTGGCGGCAGCTGTATGTGGTATCGCGACGCTGTGCTATGCGGAGATGGCATCGATGGCACCCGTGTCGGGTGCGGCGTATGCCTACGCTTACGCGACGTTTGGAGAGTTCGTTGCTTGGGCGGTAGGCTGGGCGCTTGTCTTGGAGTATGCGATTACCGGAAGTGCTGTGGCCGTTGGATGGTCAGGGTAAATCGTGGGACTGCTGAAGAACTCCTCGTTACATATTGATGTTCCTGCTTCGCTTGCAAATGGGCCGTCCAGTGGAGGCATTGTCAACTTACCAGCCGTGTTCATATGTCTGCTTGTCACACTTTGCTTGTCCGGGGAACGAAGGAAAGTGCTCGTGTCAACGCATTTCTGGTGAGCGTGAAGGTTTTGGCTTTGGGCGGATTCGTGCTCCTGTCGCTGCCTTTACTGAAGAGTGCGAATTTTCACCCTTTCGCTCCCACAGGGAAAACGGGGATGATTGGCGCCGCATCCTCCATCTTCTTCACGTTTGTGGGATTCGATGCAGTCGCCACTGCCGCTGAGGAGACAAGGGAGCCACAACGAAATATCCCGCTAGGACTTCTTGGCGCACTCACGGCGGTCACATTGATTTATGTTCTCGTCGCGATCGGCGCTACAGGAGCTGCTGGATCTCAGCCGCTTACTGGTCCCCATGGAGAGCATCTTCTCCCCGGTTCGAAGCAGATGCAGACCGCTTGCGAAATGGCGACCGCCAGCGGGAAGAGGAACCACTCACGTGCTCGCAGGAAGCTCTGGCCCACGTGCTGCGGGAAGCGGGGCATGTCGCGTTTGGGAATGCATTGGGCTTTGCGGCGTTTCTTGCGCTGCCCTCGGTCATCCTGATGATGATCTACGGGCAGACCCGAGTGTTTTTCGTTATGTCCCGCGATGGCCTTTTGCCAGAATCTCTCTCCCGTGTTCATGAGCGCTGGCAAACGCCACATCGCATGACGCTAGCTACAGGGGCTGCAGTGACTCTTGCTGCGGCGTTTCTGCCGGTAGGCCGCCTGGCGGCGATCGCAAACTCCGGGACACTCTTTGCATTTGCTGTCGTCTCGCTCGGAGTCCTCTACTTGCGGAAGCGCGAACCGCACCGTCATCGGCCGTTCCGAGTTCCAGCAGTTTGGTTCATTGCACCGTTGTCCATTGTTGGTTGTTTGGTGCTGTACCTTTTCCTTTCCACCGAGGCAAAGCTGGTGTTGCCGATCTGGACCGGTGTAGGCCTGATACTTTATCTCAGTTATGGGCTGCGACGGTCGAGATTACGAGCAAAGGGCTCGTAAGGTCGCGCCCGACAGATGTGCACGACTGCAGACAGTGACTTATTGGTCACCTCACAGTTTTTCAAGCGATCGACTGTAGTTACGTTCTCCCGAATGGCTCGCCTAGGCTTTGCCCACCGCGGAACGTGATCTCGTTTGTTTTCCACGCCCACAAGTGGTCCCGTCAAAGGTGCTCAGGTCGACAAAGAGGATAAGCGCTGATTCTGTACAAACAGCGATGCCTAGTACTACTGTGTTATAAAAGTAACTCGCAACAAAGAGGGCAACAGGGAAGCTGGTGAATAAGGGATCGGGCGATGCGGAGGCGAATCGTGGCGATGGAAGCTGGGTTATGCCGCTCGGCTCGAACGCGCGGCTCCGCGTGGTTGAAAGTGGGTAGGAATTGGCGCGGCGCGTAATCCCAGCTTGCCTGCGCGGGCGGAGGGGGAAAAACGGCTTCGCTCTGCTATTAGAAAGCCGTAAGAGGCAATGCTGAGTGTGGCGTGATGATGAAACCCGCGCCAGCCTCTGCCTTCGTAATGTCCCAGTCCGAGTTCTTGTTTCAGTTCTTCATAGTCCCGTTCAATGATCCAGCGCTGTTTGGCAATCGCAACCAGGTCTTTTGGCTGGGTATCGGCGGGCAGTGTGGAGAGCCAGTATTTAGCAGGTTCGGCTTCCCCTTTCGGCCATTCGATGAGCAGCCATTCTTCCGCATGCGGTTCGGCCTGCCAGTAGTCGCGGTGTGCCGGGCGAACTCGCACTGCCGCAAAGCGCGAACGAAATGGCTGTTCTGTGCCCCTCCGCCAGTTCACTGTCTTCCAGTCCTTAGCAGGTAAATCAGATGCCAACTGCTTCGCCGAAACAGGCTGGTGGTCTTTGTCCCGCCGCAGCAAACTCGGGCGCCGTCCCCTCTGTTTGCGTGGCGCAGGCGGCAGCGGTTCCGTCCCTGGTGCCCACACTGTTAAGGAAGACTGCACACCCACCGTGTACTCCAGTCCCAGTTCCGTAATGCCGGCCCGAAACCGTCCGTCCACTCCATAACCGGCATCAGCCACAATCACACCCCGCGTGACCTCTTCCTCGACAGCCTTCCTGATCTGCGCCAGAGCGATCTGTGGCTTGGTCTGAAACTGAATTTCCTCCGGAATGCCGCCTGCCTTCCTCCGCTTCTTATCCTCGGTCCACGATTCCGGCAGATATAAACGGAAGGCAATCGGTAAACTCGCTGACCAGGTGGCCACCGACAGACTGACCGCCACGCGGCAGTTATCCTGCTTGCCAACCGGACCGCAATACTGCCGGGCCACGCCTACCGAATGACTGCCTTTCTTGGGAAAGCCTGTGTCCTCCACAATCCAGCAAGCGATCTTGCCGTGCTCCTGCATGGCCGGCAAAACCGAACTCCGCACTTGCCGCAGCATCTCCTCATCGCTCCACGGCGCATCCGCCACCAGATGATGCAGGCTCTGGTGCGTGCGCTGAATGTTATCCGGGGCCAGTCGTGCAGCCATCGGCTCCACGCTCTTCCGCTCGCCGGGTAACAACAATCCCGTGCAGTAATTCTTCAGCGGAATCTCGCGATCGGCATGCCCCGCGGCTTTTGCCAGGCCCTCCATGTATGCCGCAAAGCGCTTCTGTTGTGGGCCTGGCTCAGAAGCTTTCTTTCCCACAAAACAATCTTACATCATTTTGTTCTTTTTATAACACAGTAGTACTAGAGGGGTGTTAGAAAACTTTGGGACGACGGCAGGTCTGTATAGTTCTGGCCTAAGCGGACAGCGCATCAGGCGGTGCACCGGGTCGAAGAAGCGATCGCGAGAGAAAAGAAGCGCGTCATCGATATTGATCTCAGAGCCTATTTCGACAATGTCAAGCATCATCTGGCATTAGAGAAGATCGCTCGACGGATACAAGACGCGGACGTGATGCACTTGCTCAAGATGATCCTTAAAGGGACCGGGAAACAGGGCGTCCCGCAAGGCGGAGTGATCTCGCCGCTGATCAGCAACGTTTACCTCAATGAGGTGGATCGGATGCTGGAGAAGGCGATTGAGGTGACTCGCTACGGGAAAGAGAGGCAGTACACAGTCGTCCAATATGCACGTTTTGCGGATGACGTGGTGATACTGATCCACGCTCACACCTGGAACGACTGGCTCGTGACAGCGGTAGAAAAACGATTACGGGAGGAGTTAAGCAAGCTGCAGGCGGAGATCAACGAAGAGAAAAGCCGGACGATTGATCTATCGAGGGGAGAGAGCTTTTCGTTTCTGGGTTTCGAGTACCTCCGTACCCTGGCAAGTACCGGGGTTTGGTGGCCGCTGCTAACGCCAAAGGCGCAAAAGCGGAAAGTTCTGACTCAGAAACTGAAAGATATTTTTCGACGGTATATTAGTCAACCGGTCAAGAGGGTGATCGAACAGATCAACCCCATCCTACGAGGCTGGGTAAACTACTTCGCGGTAGGAAACTCCAGCCATTGCTTTTCGTCTCTCAAGCGCCGGGTCGAGAAAAAGGTCCGGCGTCATCTGATGCGAGCCCAAAAACGCAGGGGCTTCGGGTGGAAACGGTGGAGTACCGCATCCCTTTATGCCGAACTCGGGCTATTCAATGAATACCGGGTGCGATGGGCGAAGGACATGCCGAAAGCCCTTCCAAACCGATACGTCTCATAAACCTCGATGCGAAGCGTACAGGAAAGCCCAGTGCCGGAAATCGGCCCGCTGGGTTTGACGAGGCGGGAACTGGAAACAGACTTACGGTCCGGCTAGTGAGGCACTCCCGGCGAGAAACGGGGGAGCAACAGATAGGCTGAACCTACGAAGCACTGCGCCAGTTCTCGACCCTACTATCTCAGATCGAACGGCTCCTGGCTACCTATACTCGTGAGAAATTGCCGCTAAGAGCACCCTGACTTTTCTTCGTACAGATGTTTTTGGGCCAGTCCCCGAATGAATGGATTGTCGGCCCGCGAATGCACTTCGAAATTACTTGTGCCTGCTCTCGATCCGCAGTCTCTCAGCAAACCTGAAGGCGAATATCGCAAGCCAAGCGGTGCCTGAGACCATCACGGCCAGTGCAAGAATATCACTCGCGACAAATTGACGCTGCACAAGCGAATGTTGCGACCAGATGGTGGGGAAGAGTAACATGGCAAGAATCTCAATGCCACGAAACAGCAAAGCCCAGTTACAAATCCGCCAAAACCTTTGAGCTTGCGCCAGGTATCTACGCCAAATCACGGCGGCAAAAATCATCAATCCTAAGAACCACGCATGTAAGCCCTCTCTCATCAAACCCCTCGTGACAGGCCAACCGAGGTAAGCGTCGAAGAACAAAAACGGTATTACAAATACCAGTAAAACCCACCGCCGCGCCCGCTGCCACGCAACGTACATCAGCCGCGTCAGGCAGAAAAAGAACGCGAGGCCGGCACCGAAGGGTAGTGTATTCCAATATTGAAAGAAAAAAGGAATGACGGGCGGGGAATCACCACGGATCGAATGCAAACCCGGTTCGGTGCGATGAAACAGGAACAAATCGAAGGGTACGAGTGTAATGACAAAGGAGTGATATCGATGCCAGAGCCAACCGGCAAAGGTCGGCGGGACCGCGTCGCTCATGGTGAAAAATTGCAGGAATGCGCCTTGCTCGTAGTGCCCGTCATTCACGATTCTCCAGAACAAAAGCCACACGGCAACGCCCGCGCCAACGTACGCGCAGCGAAGCGCCCATCGGGATACCGTTGCGGTACCGAAACCGTGCCGCTCGTCAGAAGCCGGGGGAACCAGCAACACCAGTGCCGCAATCGGCAGTACCCAGATGAGGGCGGACGGATGGCATAAATAGCCGAAACCGAGCACTAATCCGCTCAACAGATAACGCGCCTGAAAAATGAGATAAGCGGCAAGCAGAACGAACGATGCCGCCAGCAGTTTTGGCCAGGTGAAGTAGATCTCGTGAACGACAAATGGGGAGGTTACCGCAAGGAGGAAAGCGAAAAACGCCCATTGTTCAGTCAAGAAAAGCTTGGCCAGGCCGTATGCGGCCAACAAGCCGCACGCCAGCATGGCGATCATAACGATCCGGTAGGCGCTGTATCCTTCCGGGTCGAAGACCACCCAACCTTCGACCGGTAAGCCCGCCGGCGGTTCCGCTGGGGACGCCAACACGATCGGAGCCGCAGCCAAACCTGGAATGGGACCACGAGAGGAAAAAGCCCAGCCTCCATTGAGTGTTTTCGCGAGCGGGCTATAGGGATCGATGTGTCGAGAGGCAATTTGTATGGTGGCGAAAGGGAATTCGGGATCGCTTCTTTCGCCGACCTCAAGCGTGCGTGAGACGTAGCCCCCGAACAATTCTCCCGCGGGGCCAAGCGAGTATTCGGCCTTCGCTACTGCGATGGCAACCAGGACCACGACGACCAGCAGAACGCGTCTTTCGGTTGCGTTCGTGAAGGTTGAGAGCGGCGCGCGAATAAAGCGATACAAGATGTAGAGCGATAGGATCCAGAGTCCAACGCGCGAGAGCAAGGCGGGAGACACCTGGAAAGGCCGGAACCAGACCGCTAAGCCGAGGAGCGCCAGGATGATCAGACCAGGAGCGGGAACCCAGATTAAGGACATGCGCTCGCAGCGGCCTGTGCGTTTTTGACGAACGATCAAGCCAGGCGCGAGAAATAGAACCAGCGAAGCGGCACACGCGAGCAGAGCCAGACCGATCTGTTTGAACAGCTGTTTGGTCTTCATGCCGCGAACGACGAACGGCTCGGTGAAGGCCAGCCATCCTTGTGATCCCGTGGTGCCATCGACGGCGATCATCCTGAATTTCACGGGATCTTTTACGCGCCGTAAAGAAATTTTGGCGATCTGCCAGACTTCGCCGGGATCGTTCGAAATTACGGGAAACCGCACCGTTGCATGACGAGCAGTTTGTACTTCGATAACCAATTGATTGCCTGGACTATCGGGATACCCGGCGACCGCGAGATAGAACTCGGCTTTCGCCGGGTACCAGGCCGAGCGAGCGGCGCCCACGTTCGCGAAAGAGCCCGGCCACGAGCCATACCATTTCACGTCCTCGTCGAAGCGCAGCGGAAGCGCGACGCCATAGTGAGCGCCGGGAAAAAATCCTGTCCCCGATAGCGCAGGCTCGCGTGGGTTAATCGAGCGCAATATGGAAACGTCTAAACGGAACCGTTGGACGCGGGCGCAACTGCCGGACAGCAAGAATCCGATCGTGGCTACACACAGTCCGATCGCAACCGCATCCGCTCGACTAAACTTTTTCCCGCCGAGCTCGGCAGTCCTCCCGAGCATGTTAAACAGAGTCAAGTAGCGCGAAGATGCCGCTGAAGCGCTTCAACCATCGCCGCCTACTCCGCCACTTCGCGCTCAGCGTCCGCATCGATCAAGTGCAGAATAATCCGAAACGGCATCCCCGCCAGCTCCGGTTTATCCTCTACATCGCTCCTTAAATCGAGCAACGCGCGTTCCAGAATATACGTCTGCAGCAACGTTTGCTGATCGGCTCGCGAGCTCGGCAGGTACGCCGCTCCGGCCGCATTTCTCCAGTAGCCTCGGATGAAAGCCGCCGTGACATGCGAGTACCAGAAACGCACTGCATCACGCAACTGACGCCGCGACAAAGCATCGTTCAAATCCCCTGAAGCGATCTGCCGCATCGTCGCTTGCGCCGCATAGCCAAACGAGACGACCATGCTAGCCACATCCCGCAGCGGACAGCGTTTCAACCGGCGTTCGCTCACGTGTACATTCGGATCGCCTTCGAAATCGGAGATCACCACATCATCGTTTTGCACCAGCAGATGCCCCAGGTGCAGCCGTCCATGAAAGCGCGAACGCTCTGACGCAATGCGCTGCTCATACACTGCCTGCAGTTTTGTTACGATCGCGCCTTCGTGCTCCAGAACTTTCGCGCCCAGCACGCGCACCTCTTCATCCATCTCCGAATAGCGTTGACGGATGAACTCCATGCGCCGGCCTACCAGCCCGATATAGCCGTGGTACAAGCCTTGCCGGTAGAAGTCATTAAACGGTTCAGGAGAAAACGCTGGATTGTCGAACTGCGTCGAGAGAATGCGATGGAGCTGCGCCACGCGCATACCCATCTTCTCGGCCGAAGTTAAGAACTCTCCGATCAGGTTGACTGCGATAGCAGGTGGATCGGCGAGCGCCACATCGAGCGTATAAACCTTTTCCGGAGACTGCTTTCGCAAATCCGCTTGCGTGACTTTTTCCTCTGAAACCCGGTCGATGAACTCATTCATCTGACGCCGCGTTTCCTGCCACGCATTGCCCTCGTTAGGCACATATCCGTGCAAGATCGCAATCACGGTGGACTCGCCGGAACTCGTCTGATATTCCATGCACCCGGCGTACGACGTGGCATTGGCGAAAGGATGCTTCTCTGTCAGCAATTGGCCCATTTCCACGCCGGGATGAATGCCAGGCTCTATTTTTCTGAGCAGCTTTAGGACAAAGCGATCACCAAACCGGATCGATGTATCGACTTCGGAAGACGGGAACACGGACGGTTCCAGATTCGGATGCGTAGAGCCCCACAACTTGCGGAATTCCCGGTTGCGCTGCGCCACCAATTGACCGTTTTCTCCAATAAACTTTCGCCTCCGCGCAAAGGCTTCGATGAGCGCCGTACTAAAATCCTTATTCTGAATGGCGCTATAGAGCATGGCCTTTCCTCCAGGCACACGCACTTCGGCCACGATCGAATCAGGATCGTCCTCGCGCAAGTTCTCCAGTTCGCCTTCCTGGCTAATCCCCAAGGGCACGACGAATACCTCCGGATCGCCGCTCGCATACTCGACCCGCACCAGCGCCAGGCGGAATCGCCCATCACCTATCGAGAGCGCCTCCGTGATTTGAATTGACCGTAACCGCCGGTCCTTCGACTGGAACCAGCTGCGCGTGCGCAGGAAACGTGGCAACACCGCCGCAATGCTTCCGCGAATGGCCGGTTCCCAGATGTCTTTCAACGCGGGAATGCTCAGCAGTGGAATCGACTGCTGTCGCATCTCCGCCGTCGGCGCACTCACTTGCGTCGGTACCTGCCGCGGCTCGAGCGCGAACCAGAAAAATGAATTTGGTCCGAGCGTCAACGGATAATAGCTCTCCCCGATCGTTGGAAAATCCGTGCGGCCGAATAGCTCTACCGGCGTATTTCCGTTAAACTTGTGCAGGTCGAGTTGTACAGCCTGGGCAAAGCGCGATAAGTTGGCCACCACCAGAATGACTTCTTCTTCATACCGGCGCAGGTAAGCGAGTACGCGCTGGTTGCTCGGCAGCAGAAATTCGAGCGTGCCTCGCCCAAACGCCCGGTATTGCTTGCGCAGCTTGATCAATCTCTTGGTCCAGTTCAGCAGCGAATTCGGATTCTCCTGCTGCGATTCCACATTGATCGCTTCGTAGTGATAAGCCGGATCGATATTCACCGGCAGATACAACCGCTGCGGATTTGTGCTCGAGAATCCCGCGTTACGGTCCGGACTCCACTGCATCGGAGTGCGCACTCCGTTTCGATCGCCAAGATAGACGTTGTCGCCCATGCCGATCTCGTCACCGTAGTAAATCACCGGTGTTCCCGGCATGGAGAACAGCAGCGCATTCATCACTTCAATGCGCGCGCGATCGTTGCCGAGCAGCGGCGCCAGCCGCCGGCGAATGCCTAAATTGATGCGCGCCCGCTGGTCGGAGGCGTACACGCGATACATGTAGTCACGCTCTTCGTCCGTGACCATTTCGAGCGTCAGCTCGTCATGATTGCGCAGGAACATCGCCCACTGGCAGGTCTCCGGAATATCCGGCGTTCGTTTCAGGATCTCTACAATCGGCAGACGGTCTTCCAGCCGCAGCGCCATAAACAGCCGTGGCATCAGCGGGAAATGGAAGTTCATGTGGCATTCGTCGCCCTTGCCGAAATACGCCACCGCATCTTCCGGCCACATGTTGGCTTCCGAAAGGAGCATGCTTCCCGGGTGTGTCGCGTCCAGATGCTGGCGCAACTCGCGCAAAAACGCGTGTGTCTCGGGAAGGTTCTCGCAACTAGTGCCTTCGCGCTCGAAAAGATACGGAATCGCATCTAACCGGAAGCCGTCAACACCCATGCCCGCCCAGAAATCGAGCATATGCATCACGGCGCGCTGCACCAGCGGACTGTCGAAATTCAAATCTGGTTGATGCGAGTAGAAGCGATGCCAGAAATAAGCTTTGGCTACCGGATCCCAGCTCCAGTTCGACGGCTCAAAGTCTTTGAAGATGATGCGCGTGCCTGCATACTTGTTCGGATCGTCACTCCAGACATAGAAATCGCGCCAGCGGGAGCCAGGTTCGGCGGTCCGGGAACGCTGAAACCAGACATGCTGATCGGACGTATGGTTGATAACCAGCTCCGTGATTACCCGCAGCCCGCGGCGATGCGCCTCCCGCATAAAATGCTGGAAGTCGCGCAACGTGCCATAGGCCTGATGCACGCTGCGGAAATCGGATATGTCGTAGCCGTCATCTTTCCAGGGCGATGGGAAAAAAGGCAACAGCCAGATAGCCGTTACACCGAGATCCTCGAGATAGTCAAGCTTCTCCGCTAGCCCCCGGAAGTCTCCCATTCCGTCCGCATTGCTGTCGTAAAATGCTCGAACATGTGCCTCATAGATGATTGCGTCTTTGTACCAGAGGAGTTCGTTATTGATTGTGCCGTTAGATTGCGAAGGCATTCGGTTCGCGCGATTTAATGGTACAAGACCTCTCGCGTTGCGCCCGATTTTGCCCCGCGCGTTAGCATTCGTCTTGGGATCATGCGCTTTGCCTTTTTGCTTTTCGCTTGCTTAACGGGGTTGCTGGAAGCAGCAGACCTGCGGCTCGGCATCATCGGCACCGACACTTCACACGTCCCTGCGTTTACCCAGGCCTTAAATGACCCGCAATCGGCCGACCACGTTCCCGGCGCGCGCATCGTTATGGCGTTTCGCGGCGGCAGCTCCGATATCGAAGAGAGCGCCCGGCGAATCGATAAATTCAACGGCGAAATTGTGAATCGGTATCACGTGAAGCTGGTCTCTACCATTGCCGAAATGTGCCCTGCCGTTGATGGCTTGCTGCTCGAGAGCGTGGATGGCCGCGCTCATCTGAACCAGTTTCGCCAAGCCGCTCGTTGCGGTAAGCCCGTATTCGTCGACAAACCGCTCGCAGCCAGCCGTCCTGACGCCGAGGAGATCGCCCGCATCGGCCGCGACGCGAAAATACCCTGGTTCAGCGCCTCGACGCTGCGCTACAGCCCCGTGGAAGATCTGAGTAAGACCTCCATCGCCGCTGCCTTCGTCTGGGCGCCTGGTCTGAACGAACCTCACCAACCCCTCGCCCTCACCTGGTACGGCATCCATGGCGTGGAGATGCTCTACACGATTCTGGGTCCGGGCTGCCAGGCCGTGAGCCAGCTCACCAGCGCCGATTCCGACACCCTGACCGGCATCTGGAACGATGGCCGGCAAGGCACGATTCACCTCCGGCGGCCCTATGGAAAATACGGCGCCATTGTCTTCCACCAGGACGAAAGCGTCGTGGCCCGGCAGTACTGCGGGCAGGTCGGCAAGCAGGATAACTGCCGCGTGGCGGTCAGTCTGTCGGTGGCCACCTGGTCAGCGAGTTTACCGATTGCCTTCCGTTTATATCTGCCGGAATCGTGGACCGAGGATAAGAAGCGGAGGAAGGCAGGCGGCATTCCGGAGGAAATTCAGTTTCAGACCAAGCCACAGATCGCTCTGGCGCAGATCAGGAAGGCTGTCGAGGAAGAGGTCACGCGGGGTGTGATTGTGGCTGATGCCGGTTATGGAGTGGACGGACGGTTTCGGGCCGGCATTACGGAACTGGGACTGGAGTACACGGTGGGTGTGCAGTCTTCCTTAACAGTGTGGGCACCAGGGACGGAACCGCTGCCGCCTGCGCCACGCAAACAGAGGGGACGGCGCCCGAGTTTGCTGCGGCGGGACAAAGACCACCAGCCTGTTTCGGCGAAGCAGTTGGCATCTGATTTACCTGCTAAGGACTGGAAGACAGTGAACTGGCGGAGGGGCACAGAACAGCCACTTCGTTCGCGCTTTGCGGCAGTGCGAGTTCGCCCGGCACACCGCGACTACTGGCAGGCCGAACCGCATGCGGAAGAATGGCTGCTCATCGAATGGCCGAAAGGGGAAGCCGAACCTGCTAAATACTGGCTCTCCACACTGCCCGCCGATACCCAGCCAAAAGACCTGGTTGCGATTGCCAAACAGCGCTGGATCATTGAACGGGACTATGAAGAACTGAAACAAGAACTCGGACTGGGACATTACGAAGGCAGAGGCTGGCGCGGGTTTCATCATCACGCCACACTCAGCATTGCCTCTTACGGCTTTCTAATAGCAGAGCGAAGCCGTTTTTCCCCCTCCGCCCGCGCAGGCAAGCTGGGATTACGCGCCGCGCCAATTCCCACCCACTTTCAACCACGCGGAGCCGCGCGTTCGAGCCGAGCGGCATAACCCAGCTTCCATCGCCACGATTCGCCTCCGCATCGCGCGATCCCTTATTCACCAGCTTCCCTGTTGCCCTCTTTGTTGCGAGTTACTTTTATAACACAGTAGTACTAGCCGCGTACTGCTTCTTGAGCGCATCTGATAAAGAGTTTCATCCGCAGATCCTGATAGATGTTGGATTCGCCTTCGGCCTCCGCCAGACGGCCCATTGAGTTCAGATAGTTGATCTCGATGCGGTTGAAGTCGTCTTCAGCTTGCGTGTAGATCATGCCGAAAACCGCATCGGCAGCCGTCTTCCCGTACACGTGCGCGATACCCCAATCATCGCGAATGATCTTGACGTTGCGAGCTTGTCGTTCCTAATGCGCGGGCTCGGACGTCATCGAGGTCTGGCCGGCGAATGAAGTGGAGACGGCTACACAGACGAGTACGAGGGATGCCGGGTAAAGCTTGATGCTCCGTGTATCAACAGAAGCCATAGGTAAGCGTAACGCGAGAGAAACTTCACAGTTGCGCGAATCCTGATTTGAGATGGTATTAGCGAAGGCTATGATCTCGAAACACTTGAATCGATTCACTCCCCTCTTTCTCGTCCTTAGTTGTGCGGTCGCACGGGCAGAGGTGCGATTGCCGAAAGTGCTTAACAGTCACATGGTGGTGCAGCGCGAGATGCCGCTTCATTTGTGGGGGTGGTCACAGCCAGGAGAACAGATAACCGCGAGTTTTCAAGGAACGAACCGGTCTACGACGGGAGACAGTTTGGGGCAGTGGAGTGTGTATTTCCCGCCGCAGCCTGCGGGCGGACCTTTCCAGATCACGATTGCCGGGAGTAACAAGCTCGTGCTCGATGACGTATTGATCGGCGATGTTTGGTTTGCTTCCGGGCAGTCAAATATGGAGATGCCACTGGCTGGGTTTCCAAAATCGGCGGTGATCAAGAACTCGGCGGAAGAGATTAGTCACGCAAACCAGCCTGGTATGCGGTTGCTGTTCGTGAATAGAAAATCCTCTACATATCCGCTGGACGACATCGAGTCCGATCAGTCGTGGACGATTTGCTCACCGGAGACGGCGGCGCATTTTTCGGCGGTGGCTTATTTCTTTGGGCGGGATCTAGCAACGCATGAACATGTACCGATCGGTCTGATCGATTCGTCCTGGGGCGGGACGCCTGCCGAGGCATGGGTCAGTCTGGACGGCCTGGGAGCTGACGCTTCTTTGATGCCGGTGTTTGCGGGCCGGGCGCAGAGAATGCGGGAGGAAATGCGCAAGACAGCACAGCAGGACGCGGCCAAAGCCCGGGCTAAGAACCAGCCATTTACCAGACCCACGTGGGGTCCGGAACCCGACTCCTGGGAGCCGGGCGGCCTCTTTAATGGCATGGTGGCGCCGCTGATCGGATACGCCATCAAGGGCGTGATTTGGTACCAGGGCGAATCGAACGCTTCGGCCGGGCGTGCGCCGTTGTATGAGAAGCTGTTCCCCGCCCTGATCTCGGATTGGCGTCGTGTTTGGAGTGAAGGTGATTTTCCTTTTCTCTTCGTGCAATTGGCGAACTACAACGCCCATGCACAAGACCAGTGGCCAGTGATTCGCGAAGCGCAGCGGCATACACTTTCGCTTGCAAACACAGGGATGGCGGTAACGGCCGACGTCGGTGATCCCGGCAATATTCATCCAGCGGATAATCAGACGGTGGGAACGCGTTTAGCATTGTGGGCGCGGGCGAGAACGTATGGGGAGAAGGTGGAATATGCGGGTCCGCTGTTTCGCCAGGCGAGTGCGGAGAACGACGCGGTGAGAGTTTGGTTCGATCATCCGGCGTCCGGATTGAAGACTAAGAGCGGAGGCGGATTGGAAGGGTTTGAGGTGGCCGGTGACGATCATCATTTTGTGGACGGGAAAGCTCGAGTGGATGGAGCGAGTGTGCTGGTGAGCAGCCCGCAGGTGAAAGCGCCTAAATATGTGCGGTACGGATGGCAGAACGCTCCTATACTGACGCTTTATAACGCGGACGACCTGCCGGCTTCGCCGTTTACATCGGAAGAGATGACCGGGGCGTCACAGTAAAAGTTATTGAGGCTGGTAGAACTCGATGACGGGGCCTTGCGGGTTGGAGGTGCTGATTCTGCGATAGCCAGCCTGAATCATCCGCCGACGAGCATCTCGCGATGCATCAGGTCCGTAAGGGTCGATCGCCAAAACTACGCTGGGCGGCCAATGTGCCGGATCGGCGGAGCAAGCATGATCGTTGAGTTGAGGCGCGAAAAAATGCAGGAGCGCAGCCGAGATTTCGGAGGCAAAGATCACGCAGCTGCCTCGGACCTCGGCCTGGTGCAAGATGGCAGACGCGGCTTCCCAATTTTCCCGCGGCTTCCGAAACCAATGGATATCACCTGCAATGAAGGTGATCAGGAGAGCCGCAACAGTGATGCGCCCGAGGCACACGCGGCGTTCGAGCAAGTATTCGCCGCCCATTGCTCCGAGCACGGCAAGCGGCGCCAGGACCGTGATCAACTGACGCGTGGCGAAAAAATAGTGGAATTTCAGGTCCACCGCAATGGCCAGCAAAATAGGAACAACGACGTGAAGGGCCCAGAACGAACGGGCCGGCCAGGGGCGACGGATCGCCGACCAGCCCACGCTTGCGAGCAACACCAACAGCAGCGTGCCCCAGTAGCCCGCGCCGGTGATTTCGTGCACGATGAGAGGAACCACTCGAAAGCTTAATTCGTAGTGCTGGCTGGAAGCTCCGGATTGATGCAAGCTGCGAGTGATCTGCAACTGCCAGGGAAGAAAAGCTAACGCGGCAAGCGTGAGGGCGACGCCGGTCAGGAGAAGCGCGCGGTCGAGTTCAGGTTGCGACCAGCGCTTCCACAGCAGCCAGGCAAAGTGCGCGACCGGAACAAAGACCGTGAAGGGCTGCGAATACAGACCCGCGACGACAAGTACGAAGTAAAGTGAGGCTCTCGCGATGGTTGGTTGCTTCACTAGCGCAAGAAAAACGACTGTCATCCAGATGCTGATCGAGAGCGCCTGCGAATAGGGCCGCGACTCGACGGCATAGCGCAGTTGCAGCGGGATTACTGCAAACCAGAGCGCCGCCAGGACCGGGTAGCGCAATCCGAGTTGACGAGCCAGTACAAAGATTCCAGCGCAGGCGGCCAGGCTGAACAACGCGGACGGTAAGCGGAAGCCAAAAGGGGAGGGGCCGAAGAGGTGAATGGAGAGTGCGCGGAACAGATAACTGAGGGGAACGCCGCCGGGGTTATGGGCGATTTCGGCCATCAGCCGGGCGCCTGTTACGTCGCGGATGGACATCAGGTCCGTTACTTCATCGAACCAATAGGAAAGCTGGGGCAACAGAACAAGCAGGGTGACGGCATAGACGGCCAGAAAGGCAGCGAGTTGGGCCGTTTGCGTGAGGCGTGTTGAGCGGGCGAGAGGCGATGAAGACACCGCTAGAAAATTCGTTCCTGCCGCTGGAGACTGCCGAAGGTGCCGATATTGGCGACCGAGAAAGAGAACAAATATTGATTCTCATTACGGATTCCAAGATTGAACTGGCGCAGTTGAAGACTGAATCCGCAGCAGTTGGTGTTGTAGGAGCCTTGGATGAAGTCGTAGAGGCGCGAATGATTGATCCGGTCGTAATCGATCAGCCCGGCCACGTTCCAGCCGGTGCGATTGGCACTGCCGTAGCCTCCGCCAAAGGTCAGCTGGTTCGCCTGGGGGAACAAGACGGGGATGGTGGTAACGGCATTGTCGGAGACGGAACCGAAGTATTTGCCATAACGAAAGGTGGCGCTATAGTTTTGATCGACAAACTTGGTGCGCAAGGGATCATAATCGGCACGCCAGCTCAGAGTTACGAATGGGTAGGGGCTGAAGGCCAGATAAGAAACTACCGGCGAGTAATTGCGGGGCCCGTCGAGGAAGGCAAAGGGGCTGAGTTCTTCCGCCTCCAGAACCACGTTGCGCGCCCCGTTACTGTTCATCCCGGCGACGATCGACCCTCCGCAGGTCTGCCCGGTAGGAATGGCGGGACAAGGCTGTCCAGACACGATCGCTCCGCCAAAAGTGGGATCGAAGTAACGCGCCTGCGAAATGCGCCAGGTGAGGATTTCGTTCACGCTACCGTTCTTGTCCTTCTTGTACAGGCGATTGGTGACGGAGATCGTCGCCTGGTTGGTGTCTGCCAGGATATCCGTCGCGTCGAAGTGAATAATCTTGGAAAAATTATTGATGCCGGTTATGTATTCGTATTCGGCATCTGCTTCGATCACGTGCTTCAGTTTCTTTCCTAAATGGAGCCAGGCGGGTGGCTGGTAAATCTTTTCGATAGCGGGAGGTCTCAGATCAAACACGAAGTCGGCATCTTTGCGAAAGAGAGCCGTGTTTGCCAGCGCTGCGTTCACGGTCGGATTGGTGGGATTCCCGGAATAGTCAGAGGTGTTTTGCGAGAACGACTGACTGTAACCGGTTGCGCCGAAAGTAATGCTCGGATTGAGGGAAAATCCTCCAAAGTGAAAGTTGGTTGCGACGCGCGGCTGGACGTCAGCACGGCCCATAGCGTCGGTGCTGAGGACCGTAGTGGGGATGTTATTGGGACCGAGCCGGTAAGGCTCGCTGCGATCGAGCAGTGAGGCGCTCGTGTTAAACGAGAACCAGATTGGAACCGGGCCGTGCACCAGATTTTGATCGCGGCTGTTGAATTCGAGCGAGGGTAATTTTTGGACTATTACTTGATTGGGCTTGCTGCCGTAGGGCGTGAGGCTCTCGAAGAATTGATCCCGTTCGACGACGATATTAAACACGTAGGCATCATTTTTGAAATGGCGCTGCAAGTATCCGAGCGAGTAGACTTCACTCTGAATGGCACTGGCAAAACTGTAGGAGAAGGCCTCGCGGAACAAATAGGAACTCAAGTAGTTGTAATCGAGGTGTCCGGTGAAGCCGAGAATCTGGGTGCGCGCGGTAAGTTCAAACTGGAGGCCACCCTGCTTGGTGGGAGTGCTGCCTTTGACCGGAATGCCGCTATCGTCGACACCGTATAAATTGAAGTTGAAATCGCTGACATCGTTCGGCTTGCCGCGAAAGTTGTAAAGAATGGCGGGGCCGCGGGCGCTGTAATCGATGCCGGAAGCGGTCATGTCGTAACTGCGGTTGATCGCCCAATAGTAGCCGAGACCGTACACAAAGCCAAAGAGCGTGGTGTGGCCGATGGTGGGAGTGAGGAAACCGCTTTGCCGGGGATTCCGGCCGAGGGGACGGCGGAAGAGAGGCAGATAAAAGATGGGGACATTTTTGAGGCGGAAAACCGCACTGCGGGCAATGGCGCGATCGCCCGGGATGATGTCGAAAGTGGGCGCATCGAAGACCCACCAGGGCTTCGGCAGTTTACAATCCGTAATAAAACCGTGATGAAGGATGTAACGGTTTTTAATGCGGTCGACCCAGTTCGCCTCGAAGTAGAACGGGTTCGTAGTGCTTAAAACCGCCGGGTTGCTCATTATTTTGGGCGGAGTGGTGCCGGTGACGCCATAGAATTTGCCTTCGTCGGTCTCGAGGTTGAACTCGGCCTTCTGCGCATTGATGATGTCGCCGGTCTTGTAATGTTCGAGATGAACGTGGCCGCGGGCGTAGGCCCAGTTGGTATCAGAATTGAAATCGATTTCGTCGGCGGAGATCAGCATTTCAGAGGTACGGACGACCGCATCGCGCCGGAGATAGCGCCATTCGTTATCTGAATCCTGCTTGATACCACCCAGCCAGATTTCATCGCGCGGCGGCAAATCCGCCTTTACCGGCTTGTACGCAGTCTGGCCTGACGCGGCAACAGAGATCAAGGTAAGAAAAAAAGCCGCGAAGAACAATTCGTAGAAGAATTGTTGTAGACAAAATCCACATCTTCTGCTAGAAGAGAGTAGAGCTGGAACAGGCTTGATTTCGAGGAGCTTCGGAGCGGAAGAAAGGCTCAACCGAAAACCGTAACATGCCCCGGTACTCTGGGGCAAGCCTTTCGTATATTTGAAAAGCAGAGCAGCAACATGACTTGTCAGCATTGCCAGACATGGATCTTAGACGGTGAACACCGGTGCGGCCGTTGCAATAGACGTGTACGCGCAACGCCTTCGCGTATTTCACCGGCGACGTATCCGATTGCCGCGACAGCAACGGCGCCTGCTGACGATTTCGTGGCAGCAGCTGAAGCGCAGACATCGACCGATGCGTCAACGGCCGAGTTAGAGGCGGGACAACAGCGACTTTTCCATGTTCCTGAGGCGAGAACGCGAGTGATCCCGTTTGCGACGCTCACGACGCCCGGCGAACGTGAAGCCATCCGCATGCGGGAAGCCGAAGTGCAACGTCCGACGCCGATTCAAAACACGCGAATCGCAGCAAAACGGGCGAGGACCAAGCGGGACGGAAGCGGACACGACGAGATAGCAGACCAGCGCCGGCTTGAGTTCGATTTGCACGAGCAACCCATTCGTGAGCCGGCATCGCACATGCCTGCCGACGCGCTAGTGGCGACCAGCTCGATGCGAATCCGCGCCGCGCTGCTAGATGCACTCTTCATCGCTACAGGCTGTTTGCTAGGCGCTGGATTCTTTCTTTGGGTAGCCCGGCCTATCATCCTGGACAAACACACGGTTCCGTTTCTAGCTGCCGCTCTGCTGACGGTACCAGTTTTCTACAAGCTTCTCTGGGCCTTTGCCGGGCAAGATAGCCTAGGCACGCAGATGGCCGGCCTGGAGCTGGTAGATTTCGACGGGAAAACACCATCGCGAGATCGTCGCTATGGCCGGCTTTTTGGCAGTATGGTGAGTTTTCTGGCCGCCGGCGTCGGCCTCATCTGGGCGCTGGTCGATGAAGATAAGCTCACTTGGCACGACCACATGTCGGGCACATTTCCCACCTTCGCGGGCGAAAATTGATTTGGACCAGACTTAAGCGGTAGTGATACTTTCGGCCGGTACCAAAATAGCCGACATCGATCCCTTCGATTTCGGCATGCGCGGGTCCGCGCCATAAGCCTGGATCTGATCCCGCCCGAACTCGGCCTCAGGCAAAGTGCAGGTGATGACGATCGTACGGCCCGTCGTGTCGACTTCGACCGCGTGCTGCAAAGCGGCTTCCAGAGACAGACAAAACAGTTTCTGGAGCATTTCAATCACGTAATCGTACGTATGTTCGTCATCATCCAGTAACACCACATGGTACAGGCCCCCATGCTCCTGCCCCAATTCGTCCTGCAAAGAGGGGGTAAGCCGGGGAGCAGCTACAACGCTTTGCATGCTCGCAGCGTTTATTCTACCGGACGGGCGAAAGAGTTGCAGAATTGATACAATGAAGGTCCTGCTCATATGGGGGCGCAACGGATTCGACGGGATTGAATCGTTGTGTGAAGGCGTGTCGGGTTCCGAGCTCCCGTAAAACGATCGGAAAACAACAACTGCCAATAATCAGCAGTTTGCATACGCTGCCTAATTAAAACCTAGGTAGTGCGCTTCGGTTGACGAGCCTGCGCGTCAGCTAGTAAGCGTCATTTTGCAGGATAGGTACCAGAGCTTCTGTCCGGAGCCGTGGGCCGAGATCAATCGGGCTAGGCGGCTTTCGCTCTTGCCGATTTTTTAGGGAGCCGCTGAAGCTTTAAGAATCGGATACACACGTAGGCTTTGCATGGCGGGCTTTTTCGGACGCGGGTTCAACTCCCGCCGCCTCCACCAATGAAGAAGTTTATAGCAGTGTAAAGGAGTTGCGAGATGACGCTGATCCTACCGCTGGAACCGCAGGTAGAGGCTAGGCTCATAGCAGTTGCCCAGGGAAGAGGTCTATCCGCAGATCAACTGGTGCGCGAGGCGATTGACAAGATCCTCACGGAAGCTCCTGAAGCCGCGGCAAGTAAGGAACAGACGCGCTCCTTGCGTGGACTGCTTGCCAAATACGGCCCAGCGCCATCGGCGGAGGAAATCGACCAGAATCGCGCGGAGATGTTCGCGAATTTCCCACGTTCTGATTTCTGATGATCGTCGCTGTCGCCGATACGCACGCCGTGATCTGGTATTTGTTCTCAGACGCACGTCTCGGCAAAGCCGCGTCCGCCTTCATTGACAGTGCAATTGCGAACGGCAACCACGTCGGCGTTTCCGCGATCACGATAGCCGAGATGATCTATCTCATCGAGAAGAGCCGAATTCCGCAAAACGCTCTTTATGACCTTAACGCGGCGACTGCCGACGCGATGGCCATTCTGAGATATGTTCCGCTTGATGAAAAAGTCGCCATGAAGATGATGGAGGTCTCGCGCCTGGACCTTCCCGATCTGCCCGACCGTATCATTGCCGCGACCGCCAGTTTTTATGGCGTTCCTCTCTTAACGCGCGATGAACGCATCCGGCGCTTGAATCTTCAGACGATCTGGTAGCTCCGATTTCCATCTTCCGCATCCCCAGAGTCTCCTACCGAACGCATCCGGTGGCTAAGCGCCTATCGCAACGGCCGGCGTGAATCGATACCTCAAACTGTTGGAGGCTAACTGAGTCAGTTCCGCGCGCGAAAAGCCAAAGATCTCTCCGGCGAGCGTGTATTCATGCAGCACGTCGGTAAAAAACAGCGCGGGGTCGTCTGTCCCGAGTACCAGCGGGACCCCGGCCTCCCACAACTTACGTAAGGGGTGTTCTACCAGGCTCGCCACAGCGCCGGTACACACATTGCTCGAGGGACACACCTCAAGCGGGATGTCTCTCAAACGTAAACTAGCGAGCAACTCCGGGTCTTCGATCGAACGAATCCCGTGTCCAATGCGCTGCGCGCCAATACTGATGGCCTGCCAGACGCTCTTCGCTCCCGAGACTTCACCCGCATGGCAGGTCAGCCCGAGACCCGCCTCTTTCGCTTCGCGGTATAGCTGCTCAAACCACGAGGCCGGCCCGCGCTCTTCATCGCCCCCAATACCTATCGCGACCACGCCCTCATTTTTCAAAGCCCGCGCGATGTCGAAGACGCGCGCCGCCTGTTCCGCGCCAAACTGCCGGATAGCGTCGAAAATCCAGCCGACTTCGACCTTGCCGAAGGCCCGCACCTCTTCATTAATCGCGCGGAAAATGGGCTCTACGGTCTGTTGTTTCCAAAGAATCACCCCTACAGAGAGCGTGATCTCGGCGTAACAAACATTCTGCTCGGCCAGTTTCTCCAGACAGCGTCTGGTGGCGAGCGCATACGCCTCGGGCGAATCCAGCTTTTGCGACACCCACACATATGCCTTCAGAAATCCAGCGAATCCGGAAAAATGCAGCGTCGTTCGAATGTCATCGAGCGACAATGCCGGGTTCAGTTCCTGGATTGTCTCGGGTTGTACCGTCCCTTCCAGGTGGACATGCAGTTCGGCTTTCGGCAGACGGCGAATGAACTCCTGCAGGCTAGGCCCGCCGTCCTCGTCAATCTTCAGATCGTGGTCATTCCCATGACTTGCCTCCAAGGGGCGCTCCCTCTCGCAACAACGAGTGCCGGCACACAAACCGGGCCAGCACACTCCCCTTGCCATAATAAACGTGCGATGACTGAGCAAGAGTTAGAAGCAATCGCGGGCGGGTACCACGGCGACGCCTTTGCCGTATTGGGACCGCACGCCGTCGAAACAGGAAACAAGCCTTCGCCCAAGGACATCTGGGAAATTCGAGCGTTCTTACCGCACGCTGAACGGGTGGAAGTAGTGGAGAATGGCGCGCCTACGCCCATGGAGCGCGTGCATCCGGCAGGAATTTTTGCTGCGCGGTTCTCCGACCGCCCCGAATTGTACAAATTCCGCGCGACCGCGGCGGACGGTCATGCGTGGGAAATGGACGACGCCTACCGTTTCCCTCCGATCATCTCCGATTTTGACCTTCACCTACATTCGGAAGGGACGAATTTCGAGGAATACAACATGCTGGGCAGTCACCTGGCGACGTGCGAGGGCGTGGATGGAACACGCTTTGCCGTCTGGGCGCCCAACGCAATCGTGGTGAGCGTAGTGGGCGATTTCAATGGTTGGGATACGCGGCAGAATCCGATGCGCGCCCGAACCGGCGGTGTCTGGGAGATTTTTCTGCCAGGCGTCACGGTCGGCACGCCGTACAAGTACAACATTCAATCCCGCTTCCGCGGCTATAGCCAGCAAAAGGCCGATCCATTTGGGTTTGGGATGGAACTGCCTCCCAAATCGGCAACCGTCGTAACTGATCTCTCGAAACACGAGTGGCGCGATCAGGCCTGGATGCAGCAACGCGGGGAGAGTAACGTCCTGGAACGTCCCGTCTCCGTGTACGAGGTGCATCTCGGCTCCTGGAAACACCACGAAGATGGGAGGCCGCTTACTTATCGCGAACTCGCCACCGACCTCGTCAACTACGTCCGCGATCTCGGCTATACCCACATCGAACTCATGCCGATCGCCGAGCACCCGTATGCTCCCTCGTGGGGTTATCAGGTCACCGGGTATTTCGCGCCGACGTCGCGCTTCGGCTCGCCCGAAGACTTCATGTACTTCGTCGACGCCTTTCATCAAGCCAATATCGGCGTCATTATAGATTGGGTTCCAGCACACTTTCCGAAAGACGCGCATGGCCTGGCGTTCTTCGATGGCACCGCGCTCTACGAACACTCGGACCCGCGGCTCGGCGAGCACCGCGACTGGGGCACGCTAATCTTTAACTTTGGGCGCAACGAGGTCCGCTCCTTCCTCATCTCGAACGCGATGTTCTGGCTGAAGAAGTATCACATCGACGGTCTGCGAGTGGATGCGGTGGCCTCAATGCTGTATCTCGATTACTCGCGCAAAGCCAACGAGTGGATACCCAACATCTACGGCGGCAACGAAAACCTCGAGGCGATCAGTTTCCTGCGCAAGACCAACGAACTGGTGCATCAGATTCCCGGCGCCATGACGATCGCCGAAGAGTCGACCGCCTTCACCGGCGTTTCCCGGCCGGTGTATCTGAACGGCTTGGGCTTCACCATGAAATGGAACATGGGGTGGATGCACGACATGCTGCACTACTTTGAGCACGATCCGGTCTATCGCCGCTATCACCAGAATGAAATCACCTTCAGCATGGTCTATGCGTTCACGGAAAATTTTGTGCTTCCGATTTCGCATGACGAAGTGGTCTACGGCAAACGATCGCTGCTGGACAAGATGCCGGGCGACGAGTGGCAACGCTTTGCCAACGCGCGCGCGTTCCTGAGTTACATGTACGGGCATCCGGGCAAGAAACTCCTTTTCATGGGAAGCGAGTTCGGGCAGACAGCGGAATGGAATTCCGAATCGCAACTTGAGTGGTGGCTCCTGCAGTTCCCGATCCACCAAAAGCTCAGAGCCTTCTGTGGCGCTATTAATCAGCTCTATCGAAGGGAGCCGGCGCTTTACGAGGTTGACTTTACTTATCGCGGTTTTGAGTGGATTGACTTCCACGACGGCGACAATTCCATCGTGGCCTTCGTGCGCCGGGCAAAACGCCCTGATGACTACCTGGTTTTTGTATGTAACTTCACACCGATGCCGCACCTGGAATATCGTCTCGGTTTCCCCGAATCAGGTTTACACAATGAGGTATTCAACTCAGACGCCGAAATGTTTGGCGGGAGCAATCTCGGGAACGGCGGTGCAGTGATTGCGGAGGAGACTTCGTCCCACGGACGCCCTGCGTCTGCCGCTATCGTGATCCCGCCGCTGGGGGTAGTGGTGTTTAAACCGGCTCGTCCATTGCCGCCGCTGCCTGAACCAGAAGTCCTCGCCGTACCTGGTACTGTGCACGCTTAAAGGTACGGGCCCCGCTGCGGACCGCCCCAATGGCTGCTAGAATGCAGACTAACTTCGCCGAGGTTCCTTATGTCAAAGTTAGTCTGCCTACTTACTGTTGGCTTACTCCAACTTACTCTGTCGGCATCATTACACGCGCTGACCTCCTCGCCAGTTACGGCGAATGAGCTATGCACAGCCATTCGCGCGAATAACCTTCTCACTCTCCATCAACTTGTCACTTCTTCAGCTATAGCGAACCTGGAAACACCGCTGCACATGCGTCCGTTACATTACGCGGCGATTTACGGCAGTCCGGAGGCCGTGCGGTTTCTCCTGGATGCGGGAGGCGACTCGAACGCGCGCAATCAGGCGGACGCGACGCCACTGATTCTAGCTGCCTGGAGTTTCGAAAAGGCTCGGTTACTGGTTGAGCACGGCGCACTTGTGAACGTACATGCAAGGAATGGAGTTACGCCGTTAATGGTGGCGGCGAGCGCGCATGGAAACGTGGCCGGGGTGCGCTATTTACTGAGCCATGGCGCGGATGTTCGCGCGGTGGATGCGTTCTCCGGCGACGCCCTTTTGCGAGCAGCCGGCGCCAGTGATCCCGAAGTGCTGCAGCTTCTGCTCGCTCATGGAGCGGACGCGCATCACGCCAATAAGGCGAACATGACCGCCCTGCAGCTCGCGCCCTCGTTCTCAGACTGCAAACGCGTGCGGCTCCTCTTACAGAAGGGCGCCGATCCCAATACATCGAACAGCTTCGCCGGGATGGTTAAGAACGGGCCGATTCAGCTGACTCATCTCACGCCGCTGATGCTGGCCGCTCCCCATGGGGACGGCCGGGAGGTGGACGCACTGCTAAAGGCGGGCGCGCGGATAAATGATGTCGATATCCGAAAGATGAATCCGTTAATGCTTTCGATAGCGACCGATCACGCCAATCCTGAAACTGTTAGTAAGTTAATTGCGGCACATGCGGACGTGAATGCCAAAGACAAGTATGGGGACTCGGTGCTTGATTGGGCACGCAAGTTCAACAATCCGGAGATCGTTTCTCAGTTGATCGAAGCCGGCGCGCAAGGCACGGCCGCTCCGCCGGCACCAGTTGCTCCGGTCGGGTCACAGGCGGGGTCGGCGCGAGAGGCAATACGTCGCTCGATACCGCTGCTGGTGAGCACGGGGCCGCAATTTTTCCGGGAAGGAGGCGGTTGCGCCGGCTGCCATCATCAGCCGATCTATGCTCAGGCTTATGGTGTGTTGACCACCGCCAACGCGCAAGCGGATGCAAGGCTGCGCCGGGGCTTCATCGACGCCATGCAGGCTAGCCGGCCCCGGCTGACGCCCACGCTTCCCTTCCTTGAGGCGCCGGGAGGCGACTACGACACTTTACTCGCTCAGTTGATGGGCTACGCCGACCTGCACGAACCCGCTAACAGCGATACGGACCTGATGGTTCATTACGTCGCTGTCCGTCAGCATCCATCGGGGGCCTGGGTGCTCCTTGGTATCGCCCGCCCACCGATCGAAGACAGCACCATCGCGCGGACAGCATTGGCTATTCGTGCCCTATCGCTGTATGGCTGGCCGGCGCGACAAGCCGAATTTGACGAGCGCATACGACGCGGCCGACACTGGCTGCAACGTGCCAAACCGGCTACGGGCTACGAGTATGCCGCTTGCCTGACAGGTCTCCACGCCGCCCAAGCGCCCAACTCCGATCTGCGTAGATTCGCTGCCGAACTGCTTAAACTTCAGCATGCCGATGGCGGCTGGTCGCAGACCCGGTTTCTCACATCGGACGCCTACGCGACCGGGATGGTTCTACATGCGCTGTACACCACCGGCTTTCTCACCCCGCATGATCCTGTGTACAAAAAGGGGACGGCTTTCCTGCTGAGCACGCAGTTTCCAGATGGATCGTGGTACGTCAGGAGCCGCGCCCCCAAATTCCAGCCGTACTTTCAAAGCGGCTTTCCGTTTGACCACGATCAATGGATTTCGAGTGCAGCGACCGCTTGGGCTTTGATGGCCTTAGCTCCAGCCAGCGCAACCGAACCAAATCAAAGCATCGCAACGTTATCCAGACTGCGCCATAAGTACCAGCTGGCTACCGTGCAGTAAGGATCCCATTTCTCGGCGATCTTCTGAAGCTCGGCCGGTTTCGGCATGGCTGCCAGTCCATACGCCTGCCGGACTGCGTTCCGAATACCAAAATCTCCGAGCGGCAGGACGTTGGGCCGTTCAAGAGCGAACATCAAGAACATTTGAGCTGTCCATACTCCTACGCCTCGCACCTGCGAGAACATAGCGATAATCTCGTCGTCGCCAAACCGGTCCAGCTTTCGGAAGCTGACTTCCTTGCGAATCACTCGTTCCGCCAGATCGGTTAACGACGCTATCTTCTGTCGAGAAAGTCCACAGGCTCGTAATTCGTCTTCGCTCAGCTGCAGGAACGCGCCCGCGGTAAATCGCCTACCCACCGCTTTTCGCAGACGGTTAAAGATAGAGAGCGCTGCCTTCCCATGCAACTGCTGGAAGGTGATCGAACGCGCCAACGTCTCGAAAGTCGGCTCTCTCTTGAGCAAAACGCAAGGGCCGACCCGCTCGATTATGGCCGCCAGGATCGGATCACGGGACCGCAAATGTAAGATCGCCTCTTCCATACTCCTCGTCTAGTTTGACAAAAGAACGCCCACCGAAGCATGGAGGGTAAAACATCGAGTAAAGTTTTTTTGTCGATTTACGTTTTGCAATTGTGACCTCCGCTAGAGTTGCTCTGTCTCAATGTGCAGAAGGAGAAAGCGCAGGCCGCACGCATGATTGTTACAGCTGAATGCAGTGGGCCGCCCTCACTATCTTCCCCGGGGAGGATAGCGGAAAAGAGGCGATGCGGATTGTGAGGTCGATTTGGCTGGCCGGAATGCTCGCGTATGAAGGGCGTCGATGATGACGCTTCTCTGGTGGCCCGTTGCAAGCGCGAACTCCCGCATCAACATGGAGCGTTTGATCAATTGATTGGGCGGTATAAGAACCGGGTGTATACGCTCTGCTACCGCATGGTCGGCGACGCGTCGGACGCCGAGGATCTGCTACAGGAAATTTTCATGAGAGTCTTTGTGAGTTTGCCTTCTTTTGAGGAGAGAGCCGCTTTCTCCACCTGGCTGTATCGCGTGACGCACAATCACTGTCTTAATTTTTTGGGTAAGAACCGGCAGGATCGATCTCGGGATGACAGATTTGCCAGGGAGGGCGGTCGAGACGCCGCGAGCAAATCCACCGAAACGTCCATGGCACTCGATCAAGCCTTACTTCGTTTAGACAACGAGCAGCGGTCCGTCTTGATCATGAAATATGTGATGGATCTGGAAATTCGGGAGATCGCGGAAAGCCTCGGCATCAGTCAGAGCGCTGTTAAGATGCGCCTGCTTCGGGCTCGCGAAGAACTCCGTGTCGTATACGTAGGCGAGCAATGAATAAAGACGAGCCCTTCAAACCCGACAATCTGGACGAGTTACTTGAAATGTTAGAACGTCTCCAGGTAATAGCACCCGCCAATACCCAGGAGAAGCTCCGACGTCGAATCCGAACGTTCCAGCTCGGCAGAGATTTGTTGGAGAAACAGGTATATGGGTTTTGGATTGTCCTTCATGCCTTTTTGACTGTGGCATTTCGATTCTTCTCTTCACCGCCAAGCCCGCGAAACCAGAGAAAGACTTTCTAAGCGATATTGAACGGAGTATTTTCCTATGCAGAAGATCTATGAAAATGTCACCAGCGCGCTCAATGTAGCCCTGGCCGGTAGCGTCAGCCGGATGATTGCCTATTTGCCGAATTTAGTGAGCGCGCTACTTATACTTGCGCTTGGCTGGGTCGCAGCGTCAGTCGCTGAAGCCTTGACAGCGAGACTTCTAAGGGTAATGCGCTTTAACGACACCGCCCGACGCGGCGGTATTTACGGCGTGTTGCGCGATGCAGGACTCTCGGCATCTCCAGCCAATCTCATAAAGAAACTCGTGTATTGGGTGGTGATGATACTTTTCCTGCTTCCCGCTTTCGAGGCCCTCAAGCTGGATTATGTATCTCAGCTCATCACAAAATTTGTCATATATTTGCCTAGCCTGATTGCTTCGATTGTGATCCTGGTTGGCGGCCTTGCGGTTTCCCGCGCCATCGCGTCGTCCGCCGCGGGATCGGCACACAAAGCCGGACTCGAGTATTCACCGGCTGTTGGTCACGTCATTCGTTACTTCCTTTCCCTGATTGTGATTATCTTGACGCTCGCCCAACTAGGGGTTCAAACCGGCATTTTGACTGTGATCTTTTCGGTACTAATGATATCGGCAGGCCTGGCGCTCGCACTCGCTCTCGGACTTGGTAGTAGGGCTGTGGTGGCGAATCTTTTGGCCGGCGCGTTTGTGCGGGATCACTTCCCGGAAGGGCGGGAAATCGAGGTACAGGGCATGAAGGGGAAGGTAGTGGGCGTAGGATCGGTCGGCACAGAAATTGAACGTGACGGACACCAGGTTACAATTCCAAATCTGATTTTGATGGAGAACGTCGTTGAATGAGTTAATGACGGTCCGCCAATAGGCGGCAGGTCTCCGCGCCGTCAAATAGTTATTCTTTTCTCACCTGTGAATCCGGGGCTCGATGAGAGCAAGAGTTACTCTACTTGCCCAAAACGCCTCGGTACTGCCGGTCGGCTCTCATTCGTGTGAACGCGGAACTACTAAGTCAAGGCAAAATCCTTAACGACAAGGCGTGCCTGAAGGCAGGACCAATTTTCGATATCAAGCAACTTGACTGAATGAAACAATGACTCTGCACAAATTGATTGAAGTTTTTCGAGCGATCCCGACGAACGGAGGACACCCGACTGTGAGATGGCTTCCTTCCTTTACCAAAGCACTCTTACTGGTAGTTTGTTTCGTCGGCGCAGCCCAATCTCAGCTGTCATCAGCCGAACCTATTCCAGTACATTTCGAGGAAGGATCGGTTCACGGATTTCTGGTCATTCGTAGTCCCGACGATAAGGTGATTGCAACAGGCGATCTCATCCAAACCACTCAAAGAAATCGCGTGAAATCCCACTTGGTCTTCCGTTTCAAAGATGGCTCAGTAGACGACGAGATGGCGATCTTTTCGCAGCGCGGCCACTTCCGGCTGATAGCCGACCACCATATCCAGAAAGGACCCACGTTTCCGGATCAGACAGATCTCTCAATCAATGCCTCGACAGGCCAAGTCGTCGTTCGCTCTGAAGAGAAAGGCAAGGAAAAGATCTACAAGGAACATCTGGATCTTCCGCCCGACGTGGCAAACGGCATGATCCTAAACGTCTTGAAGAATATTCCGGCTCACGCTAAAGAAACGGAGGTTTCCTACGTGACGGCCAGTCCCAAGCCACGCCTGGTGAAGATTGTCATCGCACCCGCCGCTGAAGATACTTTTACGATTGCCGGCAGCCATCACCTGGCCACTCGCTTCGTGGCCAGGATTCAATTGGGTGGACTAGCCGGAATTCTGGCTCCGCTGGTTGGCAAACAGCCGGCCGACATGCAAGTCTGGGTGGTTGGAGGCGAAGCGCCGGCTTTTGTCAAGTCAGTCGGGCCGCTCTATTTAGGTGGTCCTGTTTGGACGACCGAAATGTCCTCTCCGGTTTGGACGCGCAGCTCTTATCCCGGGCAATAAAACATCGCATGAACACACCAGGCATTTCTCAGATTGGCATTGACAAGCAGGCGAACCGAAATCCCGCCACGCAGGATCAGCTTTCTGAACTTGCAAAAAGCTTGAGTCGGCTAGACGAAGAGTGCCAATTGATGTTCGATCTGGTTCAAACTATATATGGGTACCAGGACGGCCGGTCAAGCCGGGCAGAAGAAGTATGCAACACTCTGCAGCGGCTGAAATGGGCGTTGAATCGGGGTGTCGTAAATCAGGGCGTTCCCAATATTAGTCGCAACGGAGCGGAAGAAAAGGAATAGTTGGCGAGTTCCTAACGGATATTTTCGTTGGAGATCGCATCCGCGGATGCACTTTGGTGTTGCAATACTTTTCGTCGTTTGTAAAGAGGCACAACTTGTATGCTCGAAGCTAATTCAAGACCTGAGACCTCAGCCAACGACCCTCGAAATGGAAATGCAGAGGGTCCTTCCATGGCTGAGGCTTACTCCAGCAAACAAAGATCGGAAATCATCGCTCGAAAATACCCTGTTGGCGCCGAACCGCAGCCCAAGGGAGGCGTGCACTTCCGTGTGTGGGCGTCGAACGCAATCAGCGTGCGCGTCGCACTAGAAGAGTCAGCTGCGCCGGCTCAGACGGTAGTTCTCCTACCGGATACCGATGGATACTTCGCCGGACTCGCACAGAGCGCCTCGGTGGGAACCCGTTATCGCTTCGAGTTGGATCAGGGTGTCGAACGTTACCCGGACCCCGCTTCTCGCTTTCAACCCGACGGACCGCACGGTGCTTCCCAGGTGATAGATCCCAGCGCTTACAACTGGACTGACCAGGCTTGGGAGGGCGTTTGCCTGGAAGGCCAAATCCTGTATGAAATGCATATCGGGACATTCACTCGTGAGGGAACCTGGGAAGCCGCTCAAGGCCAGTTGCAGGAACTTGCTTCAGTCGGCATAACGGTTGTGGAGGTCATGCCGATCGCCGATTTTCCCGGTCGCTTCGGATGGGGCTACGATGGCGTGGGCCTTTTCGCTCCAACCTGGCTTTACGGCGCCCCTGATCAATTTCGGGATTTCGTCAACGAAGCTCACCGCGTCGGTATCGGGCTGATTCTCGACGTCGTCTACAATCATTTCGGTCCAGACGGCAACTATTGGGGAAGCTTCGCTAGTGACTATTTCTCGCCCACCCAGACGGATTGGGGTCAGGCGATTAATTTCGATGGACCTAACTCGAAACAGGTAAGAGAGTTTTTCAAGGTTAACGCGCAGTATTGGATCGACGAGTTTCATCTGGACGGCTTGCGACTGGACGCGACACAAGATATCCACGACTCTTCGCATCCGCATATTATTCAGGAAATTGCTCAATCAGCAAGAGAGGCGGCCGGACAACGCCAAATCATACTAATTGCGGAAAATGAACCGCAACAGACTGACCTGGTGCGCAGTCCCGCTGAAGGTGGATTAGGCCTGGACGCCCTCTGGAACGACGATTTTCATCACAGCGCGATTGTCGCTCTCACTGGGCGGAACGAGGCTTACTATAGCGACTACATGGGAGCGCCCCAAGAATTTGTGTCCGCAGTCAAATACGGATATCTGTACCAGGGCCAGTGGTATAGCTGGCAAGGCCAACGGCGCGGTACGCCGGGATCCGACATAAAGCCGGCCTCATTTGTCACTTTCATTCAAAACCATGATCAGATAGCGAATACTGCTCGAGGTGAACGCCCGAATGTTCTGGCGACAGCAGGCAAGTATAAAGCGATGACCGCCTTGCTTCTGCTAGCACCCGGAACACCCATGCTTTTTCAGGGACAGGAGTTCGCAGCCACGACACCCTTCCTTTACTTCTGCGACCATCGCGCCGAGCTCTCCAAAATGGTGCGGGAAGGACGAACTCAATTCCTGGCGCAGTTTCGGAGCTTGGCCCTTCCGGAAATGCAGCATGTGTTTGGGGATCCAGGAAACCCCTCGACATTCGAAAAGTCAAAGCTGGATTTTTCAGAGCGACAGAAAAATCATGAGATGTATTGCTTGCACAAGGATTTGATGGCGCTGCGGAAACAGGATCCAGTCTTCAGGATGCAGAAGTGGGGAGCCATTGATGGCGCCGTGACTGGTCCTAACTCGTTTTTACTGCGCTATTCCGGAGGGGTCAATGGCGATCGTTTATTGCTCATCAATTTAAGCCGGGACCATCATCTGAACCCTGCTCCGGAGCCTCTGCTCGCGCCGCCGCTCGATTGCCGTTGGAAAGTGATCTGGTCGAGCGAGGATCCAAAATACGGCGGTTACGGGACGTACCCTCCTGATACTAAGGACAATTGGCGATTGCCCGGATATTCGGCGGTGGTGCTCGCCTCTGAACAGGTTTCGCGTACGGGCAGCGATCTCATATCCTGAGACTCTGATTCCAGCGCGTCCACTGTAGGAACACTCGGAAACCAGCGATTCTGTCTCGCCGCCCGTCTACTATTCGAGCCCAGGTGGACGATAATCAAATCGGAATGACCTACTCGCGTGCTGGTAAGACCGCCACCGCCATCTTCTTCATCGTGGCTGGTCTTCTTTCCCCTAATGCCCGCGCCCAGGCGCCTGGCCCCGAACAGGATCAGAATCAAGGCGCTGGTAACCAGGCGCCCACCATACGCGTAGGGGTGGATCTGGTCAACGTTCTGTTTACGGTCCGCACCAAGAAAGGCGGCCAGCTGATCCCTAATCTGGAGAAGCAAAATTTCAAAGTGTACGAAGACGGCAAGGAGCAGACGATTCAACACTTCTCGCGCGAGACCGACCTGCCGCTCACGCTCGGCCTGCTGATCGATATCAGCGCCAGCCAGGAACGCCTTATCGAAATCGAACGCCAGGCAGCCTCGGCTTTTTTCTCTAGTGTGATCCGGAAGAAAGACGAGGCCTTTGTGATTTCCTTTGGAAAAAGTACCGATCTGCTGCAGGACTACACCAATTCACCTCGTGCTTTAAGCTCTTCTTTGAACGACTTGCGCGGAGACGGGCAGACGCCCACGCTCGGCGGCGGCATTCCCAATAGCGGGCCCGTACCCCAGACCGGCACGCCTAAAGGCACTTTGCTCTTTGACGCCATTTACCTGGCTTCCGATGAAAAGCTGAAGAGCGAAGTGGGCCGAAAAGCCTTGGTGTTGATAACCGACGGCGATGACCAGGGGAGCACCTACAATATCCGCACCGCCATAGAAGCTGCCCAGAAATCCGACGCCATTATCTACAGCATTTATTACGTCGATCACATGTTTTATGCGCAATCCGGCATGTTCGGCGGGGGCGGCGAAGGCGATCTGCGCAAAATGTCGACTGAAACCGGGGGGCACGTTTTTTCAGTCGACCGGAAGCATACGTTGAACGAAATTTTTTCCGAAATTCAGGACGAACTTCGGAACCAATACTCCCTTGGTTACGTGCCAACCAACACCAACCGTGACAGTACCTTTCGGCACGTCGAAATCAAAGTCGACAACAAAGACGATCGCGTACAGGCGCGCAACGGCTATTATGCTACGCCGAACGATGCGCGCTGACGTGCTTGCGGGCCTCTAAGTATTCGGCCACCGCCTCGCGCAGCGGTGGCATCCGAGCAATGCCCGATGCGTCGAGCTTCTGGTTACTCAGAGCTGAAAACTTCGGTCGTCTGGCTGCCGTTCGATACTGCCGTTCATCACTCGGCTGCACAACCGGCGACATGCCGGCCAGTTCAAAAATCATTTTGGCGAATTCATACCAGGAAATAGCCTGCCCGCCACCCATGTGAAAGACACCTGTCAGTTTTTTCTCCAGCATATCTACCGTGCGCACCGCCATGGCGGGTGCGTAGGTGGGTGACGCAAAATGATCTTCTAAGACTCGAATCGGATTCTGCCCCTTACCCAAACGCAACATGACTTCGACGAAATTTCCACGCGGGGTAAATAAAGCTGCCGGTCCAAACACGCCGGAAGTTCTGATAATCAGCGGGTCAGCGAGATAGGCCTGCGCGTATAACTCACCTGCGAGTTTCGAAACGGCATAAGCTCCCAGGGGATGCGGCGCATCAGTCTCCACGTAGGGCGCGCCCTTCATTCCATCGAACACGTAATCTGTCGAATAATGAACCAGTTGCGCTCCGGATTGCCTGCAGGCCAGCGCCAGGTTGCGTACGGCAAGCGCGTTGGCTTCAAAGGCGGCGAACGGCTCCTCTTCCGCGATGTCTACCTGGTTATAAGCCGCCGAATTAATCACCACATCAGGGTTGGCTGCCCCAATTACTGCTTCCACGCGTACGGCGTCTGTCACATCGAGCTTTTGCCTGTCAAAGGTCTCGACGGCCCAGCGACGCCGTTCGAGTTCACGACAAAGCTCGACGCCGAGCTGTCCGCCGCCGCCAAAGACCAGAACCTTCTGCTGCATTCCCTCCTGCAGCATATCCGATCAGGCGCTTCGTTCTAGGATCTTCGCAGCACAACGGACTCGCCCTCTCGTGAAATCGCGCACGACGCCCCAAAGCGGCTGTGCGCTCGGCCCATGTCCGCCGAAGTTCCTCTTTCGTTTGATGGCGAGGAATCGCGGCCTGTGCTTGCGTTCTAGGCGCAGAGGCGCATCGCACTGCTCTCGACCCGCACCGCCGTCCCTTCGCCTAGCAAACGATCCCGCAAATTCATCAGGCTCTGCAAACCGCTTAGTACCTGCTCCACTTTTACCTCCACCTGCCAGTGGCCATTGGCGGCAGGGGCGAGGCCCACTATCTCTCCCAGAAATAGCGCATCGTTATATTCGACGCTGACTATTTCTCCAGCCGGTGGCCGGGCTTGCGCCCTGAGGAGCAACATCTGCGACTTCATCTCCTGAAACAGGCAGAGAATTTCGCGCTTTTCCTGGAGCTTGGCCGCATTGGCCGGTATCTTGAGGACCGCGTCCTGATTTGTTTCGCTGTAGTAAGTGGTCACAGCAGACTCATCGGCTGTTCCCGGAAAAACATTAGCCCCGCGCCTGGCGACTTCGGCTAAAAATGCGAATCGAGCAACAGCCACAGCGACGCGCCAATCGCGATCGGCAATAAGAATTCTAACCACGTCCAGGGAGACCGCAAACCGGCAAACCGGGGTGTCGCCGGCTGTTTCCGGTCGGGCTGCTTCCCCCGGATCGTATCCACCAAGCGCGACTGCACGTTACTCTGCCCACCCTGCAAAGCCCGTACCAGTTCTTCGCGACCGCGCTTATCCGCGATCAGGATGGTCGCCGAATTCACACTCCGCGTCGTTTCGAGCAGCCGCCGCCGCATTTCCACCGGCACATCCTCTACCGAGTGATACACCTTCGTCTCGTCACCGCTTGCAATGAAGATTGTGGCGCTTCGGGCTGTCACACTTGCCATTTTTCCATCCCTGTTCGTTTCTACGACCCCGACGCCCACAGCCTTGGTTCGGAGATCGCTCCGATCTGATTGTCTGCGTTCATCAACGTCACCTCAATAAATCCTAGCGCTGCCTTCGACAAAGACTTATCCCGCCGGTAAATCAATCCTACACGCCGCATCATCAGCTCGGGTCCCAGCGACACACAGGCCAGCTTCTGGCTTTCGACTTCTTCCCGGCAATGCGACGCCGCCAGAAACGAAAGCCCCAGATCCGCCATCACGAACCGTTTGATCATTTCGGTGGAATCGAGTTCCATCGAAATCTTCAAATCATCAAGAATCGGATCGAGCCAGGCATTCAAGCGGGCGCGCGTGGTTCCGGTCTTCGGCATCAGAATCGGGTGTCCCAGCAAGTCTTTCGGCAGCACGCGTTCCTGTTTCGCGAGCGAGTGTCCAAAAGGCACCAGCAGCTTGATCTCGTCGGAATGAATATTCACCGCCTGCAGTTTTTTCTCCTGCACCGGCAGCTGCGTAATCCCGAAATCGGCCTGATTGTCGAGCACCGCCTGCACCACCGCCGTTCCGTAGGAGCGGTCGACCAGCAGCTGCACATTGGGAAAGCGCTTTTTGAATTCGGCGAAGACGCCGGGGAGCACGTAAATGCAGGTAGCTTCGTTGGCGGCAATTACCAGTTCGCCACGCGGAACTTTCTCGAGTTCATTGATAGCCTCCTGGGCTCGTTTCCGTGTAGCCAGGATCTGCTCGGCGTGATCGGCAAATATCCGCCCGGCGACGGTGAGCGCGATTTTCGTCCCGTAACGCTCAAATAAGGTGGTATTTAGCTCCTGCTCAAGCTGACGAACCTGTGCGCTGATCGCCGGTTGCGTGCGGTAACAGGTATGCGCGGCTTTGGAGAAGCTTTTCAGCCTCACGATCTCCAGAAATGTATGCAGCTGATCAAGATCCATGGATCCGCCTTCGGAAGACCGGTTCGTGCGGCGCAACCTTTCTCGTCGCTTGCCGCCGCTTGAGTCCAGATTGTAGCAGCAAATCTATGCGCATACGCCAAACAGGCGCTGGACTCGCTAATCCACCTTCTTCAACATCTTTGCGCCAGGCGGCAGGTCGAATGTTTTGGGCGGGATTGTCACGTTCGCTTCCACCTTATCGGCAAAAAACTGGTACGCCTTATAGCCATTCCGTTCGCGCTCGATACTGTAGGGCCACATGATGCCGCCGCCCACGTCGCGATACTTGTCGAAGACCGTAATCTCCTCGTTCCGCTCGCGTGTGTCCTCATCCAGCCACTTATAAATCTGCCGCACCGGCAGCCGGCTGTTGTGGTCGAAATACACCCGGATGGTCTGGCTCTGTGCATCCGTGATGTCGACGATTTCCACGTGCCTGCTCAAATAGACTTCGCTGCTCACGTAGTCGAAGTCCATTCCTGCCTCGCCGTGACGGCTGCGCAGCAGATACAAAATGTTGGTTTCGGTCGATCTCAGATACTTCTGCCAGTTCTCGTCCGGGATCGGGCGCGCCCCGCGGAAGGTAATGTCCCAAGCCTGGTCGGGCAGGAAAAGAAACGAATAATCGCCTTTCTTGCCCAACAGTTCCCGTTCCCGCACCGCTACGCCTTTTTCGGGGGCCTTATCCGTGTATTCGGTATAAATTCTTGCCAGATCGAGCCCGCTCATCTGGTCGTGAAAAAACGCATACACGCGACCGCTCGCCAGGCGGTTGCGCATCTGCAGGAAGCGCTCCCCACCCAGCCCCGCCAAAGCGCTATCGACCACCTGCTTGCCCTTCGCCGCAGTGCTATCCTGCTGCTGCGCCCAGACGAGCGGCACCGCGGTCCCGGCGACGACCAGCGTCCACAGGAACCAAGCCGTTCGCACCGGCGAGTTTTTCAAGCGCAAACTTTTCAGGCGCAAACGATGGAACGAACCCAAGCCTGTTCCTCGCGCACTGCACCGTCGCCAGCTAGATGAATCGGTCCGCCGCGGTCGCGCAGAAATCCCGCCGTCCGCCCATTCATCGTTGCCTGGATTTCAGCCGTCACAGCCAGCGCTACCTGCTCCGGGCCGTCCGCGCCAATGTCCAGACCCATCGGAGCATGCATGGCCGCTTCTCGCTCACCTTCCGGGATGGCCGCTTCCTCGAGCACTTGGCTGGTCCGTTTTCGCGGCCCGAGTATCCCCAGATAAGGCAGCGGCAGCCTTGCCAGCGTGCGCACAATATCCAGGTCCTGGCTATAGCTGTGGGTCATAACCACCGCGACCGTCCATTCATCTATTGCCGGAGCCGCCGCGCTAGGCGGGCGCACCGAGACCTCATTCGCCAGGGGAAATTTATCGCCGCGTGCATAATGCGCCCGGCCGTCGAAGACGGAAATTCGCCAGCCCAGTTGGTGGGCAAATTGGGTCATGGGAATGGCATCGTCTCCGGCCCCAAACACGAGTAAATGAATGGGGGGTGCTACCTGCTCCCAAAACACTTCGAATTCGCCATTTCCAGCCAATATTTCGGCTGCCTGGACTTCGTCCGGCAGATTGTGGGTCAACGAATTATCCCCCGCCACGATCACTCGCCTACCAATGGACTGGGCCGGCGCTAGCACGTGTCCGATTCGTACCGGATTTCTGTCCTGCTCCACCCTTTCCAAAATCGGCAGAACCGACGGCGTCTCCTGGGTCACCCGCTCCAAAAGAACATGGATAATTCCGTTACATCCTAGTCCATAGCCATCCGTCGCCAGTTCGCCATCCCGTGTCGTGTCATAGCGCCGAATGACCGGACCATCCGCCGTCAGCCACCAAGCCTTTTTCGTAATGTCGTCTTCCAGGCAGCCGCCGCTCACCCCGCCGACCCTGCGTCCATCCTGGGTTAATAGCAGTCGAGCACCCGGCAGCCGGTAGGACGAACCCTCCGTCTGCATTACCGTCGCAAGCACGGCCGTTTCACCCGCTGCCGCAATCTGCGTCCATCGCTCAAGGATCTGTCTTCGTTCCCGCATGGCGTTGTTACTACCAGCTTAAGTCGATCTGCATCCGCGACCAGCTCCGGTGCAATTATCTTGTCACTCCCAGACATTTACCCGATCAAAATTGGCTGATAGGATCATCTTAGTAGTGGAAACGTGATGACTTCGCCCGCTCGCCTTCTCCTTTTGCTCCTGACGCTCACGCCGGCCTGCTTCTTCGCCACTCCCGATCCGGCCGATGCCCTACCCAGCTCCGACGATCAAACCTTTCACTTTTCCGTGAAAGTTCAAATGGTCGTGCTCCAGGCCGCCGTTTTCAATCGGAAAGGCTCGTTCGTCAACGGCCTCCGCCAACGCAATTTCCAGGTATTCGAAGACAACCAAAAGCAATCGCTTGGATTGTTTCGTCACGCTGACAGCCCGGTCGCGGTCGGTCTGATCGTCGATAACAGCGGCAGCATGCGTCGCAAACACAGCGCCATCGTAGCCGCCGCCAAAGCGTTTGCCAGGAACAGCAATCCCCGGGACGAGCTCTTCGTCATCAACTTTAACGACCAGGTTTCGCTCGGACTACCTCGCGCGCAGTTGTTCTCCGGCAATTCCCGCCAGCTCGAGCGCGCCCTGCCCGCCACAGCGGCTGGAGGAAAAACTGCCCTCTACGATGCGCTGGAGGAAGGCATTGCTCACGTCCACCAACTCCATCAGGATAAGAAGGCACTCATCCTCATCAGCGATGGCGGCGACAATGCCAGCACGCACACCATCGAGCAGGTGATGGCCGACGCCACCAACTCCGATGTCGTGATTTATACGATCGGTCTTTTCGGCAAATACGACGATGAGACCAACCCCGATTTTTTGAAGAAACTCGCTCAGGTGACTGGTGGCGAGGCGTTCCTGCCCGCCCGCCCAGGCCAAGCCGCCGCCAATTGTAAAAAAATCGCGCGGACGATCCGTAACGTCTACACACTCGGCTATTCGCCGACTAATGTCGAACAGAATGGCAAATTCCGCGCAATTCAGGTGAACGTCTCAGCCCCGCGGCACGGCACAAAACTGCTGGCCCGCACGCGTATCGGCTATACACCGGGGACGACGGTCGCTGCCGCGACTGCGCCCAGCCGGTAAGATTTCGCTCAGCGAGTGATTGCGGGGTGCCAAGCCTGCCATTGACTTCTAGCATTCGTTTTTGACGGCAATCGCGATTCCAATTATCTATGGCCGTTCGCAATAGCCCGGCTTTTGAGATAGAAGATTGGTACGTACGATCAGGCGCGAGGCGCACTCTTTCGTCTATGATTCGTTCCAGATGGAGAACCGGAAGCATGCATAAAGCGGATGGTCAAGACGCGGCAGACCGCCTCTGTGCAATTGTCGCGAACTCCCTGGACACCCGGGCGAAAACACAAGATCTGGCGCGCCAGGCGTATCGAAGCCGCACGCAGTTCCACAGGTTGTTCCGAAGCGTGGTCGAAGAAACTCCGGCAGCCATGCGGCGACGGCTTGTTTTGGAAAGAGCAGCCTATCAGCTGGGGCACACCGGAATGCCGGTCACGGACATTGCCCTGGACGCTAACTACGGTTCGCTCGAGGCGTTCACTCGCGCTTTCCGAAAAGCTTTTCGAACTTCTCCGAGTATCTACCGGCGCAGGCGCGATCCGCACTTCCATTTGCCGGCGTCGAACAAAATTCACTTTATTACCCCTGGTTCGTCAACAAAAGGAAGGAAAGACATGGATTTATTCGATCGTTTCGCAGGCAACGACTCCTGGCACACACGGCGTTTGCTGGAATGTGCGGGTGGTTTGACAGAGGAACAATTGGACCGACCGCTGCCCACGGTGGTAGAGTTGCTGCCTTGGCGAGAGTCGAATAAGACGCTAAGACAGCTGTTAGAAAACATTATCTTCACTAAGGAAGTCTGGACCGCCGCGCTGTCCGGAACCGAGATCGATATGAACGGCCCTCCCAAATCGCGGCGCTCCCCGCAAGCGATGCTGCAAAGACTCGAAAAGACGGATGCAGAACTCGATCGTATTCTTGGTGAGATCCGAAACCGCTCCAGCTGGGACGATACTTTCGTCGACGCTCTGTGCGAACCGGCGGAGACCTTCACGTACGGCGGCGTATTCGCCCATATTATGACATTCAACGCGCATCGCCGATTGATGGCCTTGGAGGCTCTACGGCAACTCGGTGTCCAAACCGAAGGATTCGGCGATCCCATGGAGTATGAGGAAAGTGTCGCGCCCTGGAACCACCGGGTAGCTCTCGAAATGCCCTAAGAACACCCCCCGCTGATTCAAAAATCGACCCCCGGCTTGGTGTTGACATCCGACACCAAACCGAGTTATTGTTGTCTTTCGACACCAATGGAATCGAAAGCACGCGCGGACATACTACAAGGGACACTCGATCTGCTGATTTTGCGGACTGTTCAAACCGAAGTGATGCATGGGTGGGCGATTTCGGAGCGGATACAGCAAATTTCACGGGACGTTCTGCAGGTCAATCAAGGCTCTCTCTATCCGGCGCTGCATCGCCTGGAACACCAGGGCTGGATCAAAGCGGAATGGGGCATCTCGGAACTGGGGCGGCGAGCGCGCTTTTACCGGATCACAGCGGCCGGCAAGCGGCAGTTGCAACTCGAGCGCGAGAACTGGGCGAAGATGGCGCTGGCGATCGGGCGTGTTTTGGAGCTGGCCTGATGCGATGGAGCGACATCTATCTCCGCCTGCGCGCTCTGCTGTTTCGTAATCGCCTGGAAGACGAGCTTGCGGAAGAGATCCAAACCCATCTGGCGCTCGAAACACACAAGTACATCCGTGCCGGCCTCGCGCCTGAGGAAGCACGACGGCGGGCGCACGTCGCGCTGGGCGGAGTGGCTCGGACCAGCGAAGAATGCCGGGAACAGCGCGGCATCTGGCTGCTGGAAAACCTGGTCAGAGATTTGCGCTATGCGCTGCGCACATTTCGGCGCTCGCCGGGGTTCGCTCTCACTGTTGTGTTCACCATGGCCATTGCGATCGGAGCTAACACTACGGTGTTTAGTTTCTGCAAAGCAATCCTGCTCAACACCTTGCCTGTCCCAAATCCGCAAGCCCTCCATCTTGTCTCGATCAAATACCCGGGATCGCTGAGCGAAGTCCACTTCTCCTATCCGGACCTTCGTGAAATGCAAAAGGCCTGCGAAACGATGGCGTCACTCACCGGCTTCACCGAGGTTGTTGGAGTAAATATACACAACGACTCCGGAACCACCAGCGCGATCAAAGGACAACTGGTGGCCGAGGACTTCTTCTCGACGCTCCAGGTGACGCCGCTCGCCGGCCGCACCTTCACGGCCAAAGATAATCAGGCGGGGGCCACTCCGGTAGCGGCCATCAGCTATCGATTCTGGAGCGAGAGGTTCGGCCAGGATTACGCGGTGCTGGGAAAGCAAGTACGCATCCAGCAGACACCCGTGACCATCGTTGCGGTGATGCCCGCGGCGTTTGAGGGCGTTGAGCCGGGGACGAGCCCGGACGTGTGGATGCCGCTAATCGTTCAAAGCCGGATCGGCTTCCAAGGCTATGCAAGCATGAACAATATCGACACGAAGAAGCCGTGGCTCTGGCAGGATGTTTCCTGGTTGCACGTCCTTGCTCGTTCTGCGAGCGACGGGAATCCGAGCCGGCTGCGGGCAGCACTGAACCGGTTTCTCAGCGAGGAAGTCAGCACGCAACTGCCTCATGTCACCGATGCTCACGAACGGGCGATGATGCTCGCCGCCAGAATGAACGTGACGAATGCCGCGGACGGCCTGCCGCGCTTGCACAATCAGTTCTCTCTGCCCTTGCAAATTCTCTTTGTGCTGGTGGGAGTGCTACTGTTCAGCGGCTGCATCAATCTGGCAAATCTCTTAGTGGCGCGCTCACGGGCCCGGCAGCACGAAATTGCTCTGCGCCTCTCTCTTGGGAGCACTCGTGCCCGGCTGATCGCGCAGCAATTGACCGAAACCTTACTGCTGACGGCGGCCGGCGGATTCTTGAGCCTGCCGCTGGCGTATTGGAGTGGCCGGATGATCCTGGACTGGCTTGCCATGGGTCAGGATTTGGCCATCGATATTAGGCCGGATTGGAAAGTCTTCGCCTTCGTTGCCTTACTGACGATCTTCTCAGGTGTGGCGGTCGCGCTCTTGCCGGTGTTGCATGAGGCTGATTTCATTGCGTCCGATTCCCTGGGCGGCCGATCGCAAAACGCATCGTCGGCCCGGCGAGAAAAGACCCCATACCTGACTTCCATCCTCACCGGAGGCCAGATCGCTCTTTCCGTCGTATCGCTGGTGGTGGCGGGACTCCTCACCCGCACGTTGTTGAATTACGAGCACATGGATATCGGCGCGGATCGGAATCACGTGCTCAGCGTCGGCATCGATCCCTCGGCAGCAGGGTACAACAACGCTGCTAAATCGAATGCCCTGTACGACCAACTGATCGCGGCGATTGATCGCATTCCTGGCGTGATCTCGAGTTCAGTCGGTGGCTGCGGTTTGATGTGCAACGGTTGTGCGACCCTCGACGCTACCGTTGTGGGAATTGAAAAATCACATACGCAAGAAACTTTAGTCGAGCGCAACTACGTCGGTCCCCGCTATTTCTCGACGGTGGGCATCGAAGTCCTCAAAGGTCGCGAGATTACGGAAAGCGATACTCTCCACGCGCCGGCCGTGGGCGTTGTGAACCGAACGTTTGAAGCGAAGTTTCTGCATGGACAAAGCGCTCTCGGCAAAATCGTATCCATGGGCAGCGAGAACTTCCGGGTGGTCGGCGTGGTGCGCGATGCACGTTTGGATGATATCCATCGTTCAGCCATGCCCTACCTGTATCTCCCGGTCGAACAAGCGCCGGGCGGATGGAACGTTTCGCATGTCGAAATTCGCACAAGGATGAATCCGATGGCGTTAGCCGGGTCTGTGCGCGCCGCCATTGGCAAGATCGATCAGGCCATTCCCATCGCTGAAATCACCACGCTGGCCGAAGAAACGAACCGGGGCCTGGCGCGCGAGCTGCTCGTGGGACGATTGGCCTGCCTGTTCAGTTTTCTTACGCTGCTGATCGCCGCCCTCGGGCTCTACGGCGTCCTGGCATTTCGAGTCGGGCAGAGACGGGGTGAAATCGGGATTCGCATGGCTCTCGGCGCGACCCGGAGGAACGTCGTTAGTATGGTCTTCGCGCAGGCGCTGCTCGTCTTCTGCCTGGGTTCTTCCGCGGGCATCTTGCTATCGGTTTTCGCCTCGCGTCTGGTGAAGTCACTTTTGTTCGGAACAACGCAACTCGACCCGTCGACCTACGTCGGGTCACTTTCGATCTTACTTTGCGTTTCTGCGGCTGCCGCGACGGTACCAGCCTGGCGCGCGTCGAGCATTGATCCTGCAACGGCTCTGCGGGCCGATTGAGAGCAGGCTGGCTCGCGCAAATTGTAAAATTACTGAGAGGTTTAAGCCATGCCTTCCGAGCGTCTCAGCCGAATCACTTTCGACGATGCACAATGTGGAGGTCGTCCCTGCATACGGGGAATGCGTATTCGCGTGTCGGATGTGCTCGAACTCCTGAGCGCCGACGCCAGCTTCGAAGAAATTCTCGAAGATTATCCCTATCTCGAACGTGAAGATATTCTCGCGGCCATTGAATATGCGGCGCGTCAAACGGACCATTCGGTCCTGCTATCCGCTTGAACTTCCTGGTAGACAATCAGCTTCCACCTGCGCTAGCCCGTCTCATCCAGACTGAATTCGGAATACCGGTACGGCACGTTTCTGAAGTAGGGCTGCGAGACGCTTCGGATCTTGAGGTTTGGCAGTTCGCTTCTATGAATGAGGCAGTCGTAATCTCAAAGGACGAAGACTTTGCGAGTTTGATTCAACAGAAACCCACAGCCAAGCTGATTTGGGTGCGGGTTGGTAATTGTCGCAGAATGTTCTTGTTGAATTTATTTAGACGAACATGGCCGCGAATCATCGAGCGGATTGAGGATGGTGACAGCTTTATAGAGATTCGATAACCCAACATCTGGTAGCTGCAAACCGTAAACCAAACCAATCCTTCCCCGCCCCGTCCAAAAATCCGTGGCCACCGCACTTTCCAGTCCTCGCCAGCCCCACCCGGTAACATAAAGGCCATCCGCGTCGTCCAGATAGACAATGGAGTGTGAACCTGCTATCTCGTTGAATTCGCAGTGTTGAAACTCTAAATCCAAACAAGTGCCGTCCGCTGCCAGGAACCTGAGGTAAACATGGCTATACAGCCGCCCACACCATTAGAATCACAGACCCCAGAACTCGAACCGCATACCCGCGAATCGGAAGAACGCCAGCTTTTTAAGGCGGGCCACGGCCGCGCGCTGCCGGATCTCGATCACGACACATCGCCCGCTTCTCCGAGCCGTTGGTGGGTCTGGCTGATGATTTTTGCCCTCATTGGTTACGGCTGTTACCGTCTCTACAGATTTGAAGCCACCAAGAAAGCGGCGGTAGGCTCTATGCGCGGCATGCAGCGGCCGCACAATATTCCCGTCGCAGCCGTTCCGGCTCATCGCGGCAATATGCCGGTTTATTTGGAAGGCTTGGGCACAGTGACCGCCTTCAACACCGTTACTGTAAAACCACGAGTTGACGGCCAGCTCATTAGCGTCAACTTCAAAGAAGGCCAGTTGGTTCAAAAAGGCGCTGTTCTCGCCGAGCTCGATCCTCGCCCATTTCAAGTAGCACTTGACCAGGCCAAAGGCACGCTCGCTCAGGCTCAGGGCACGCTCGCCAAAGATCAGGCAGCGCTGCGTGACGCCCAGGCGAATTATGTCCGCGATCAGGAATTATTCAAGGAAAATATCATTGCTAAACAGCAGCTCGATACACAACTGGCGACGGCCGATCAATCGCGCGGATCGATTGAATCCGATAAAGCCGTGATTGCCGCGTCGCAAGCCGCTATCGACAGCGCTCAATTGAATCTGACGTACACGAAAATCACTGCTCCGATCAGTGGCCGCATTGGCTTGCGCCTGGTCGACTCCGGCAACATGGTTCATTCAGCCGATGCCACCGGTCTCGCGATCATCACGCAGCTGCAGCCCATCGCTGTTCTTTTTAATATTCCAGAAGATCAGCTGCCTCCGGTGCTTGCCAAACTGCACCAGAATGCGAAACTTCCCGCCGAAGCATTTGGTCGCGACGGCCGCAACAAGATCGCCGACGGAACGCTGTTGACCGTCGATAATCAAATTGACCAGACGACCGGCACATCGAAGCTGAAAGCGGTCTTTCCCAATACCGATTCGGCCCTCTTTCCAAACCAGTTCGTCAATGTGCGGCTCGCCCTCGATACGCGGAAGGACGCGCTGATCATTCCGGCTGTCGCCATTCAGCGCGGGCCTACCGGCACCTTTGTCTACGTCGTGCGCGACGACAATACCGTTACCGTTCGCGCGGTGAAAGTCGGGCTCACGGAAGATAACAACGTGTCGATTGATGACGGCCTTCAATCCGGCGACAAGGTGGTTGTCGACGGAGCAGAAAAACTCACTGAAGGCATGAAGGTCAGTCTACGCGCTGCCAACGCGAACACCAGAGCCCGCATGAATGGCGAGTCCAAATCGGGCCTTCTCCAATGAGCCCTTCGCGGCCGTTTATTCTCCGGCCGGTTGCCACTTCCCTGTTGATGGCCGGCATACTAATTGCCGGCTTCATCGCCTATAAGCAACTGCCCGTCTCGGCGCTTCCCGAGGTCGATTACCCCACGATTCAATGCACTACCTACTATCCCGGAGCAAGCCCGGAAGTGGTGGCTTCGTCGGTCACTGCGCCACTCGAGCGCACCTTCGGCCAAGTGCCCGGGCTGAAGCAGATGACCTCCACTAGTTCTTTTGGCAGTTCGATTATTACTCTGCAGTTCGATCTCGATTTAAATATCGACATCGCCGAACAGCAGGTCCAGGCCTCGATTAACGCGGCCGGCACCTATCTGCCGACAGACCTGCCCAACCCCCCGATCTACAGCAAGGTCAACCCGGCCGATGCGCCTATCGTCACGCTGGCCCTCACTTCAGACACCATTCCGCTCACCAAGGTCGAAGATCTGGCCGATACAACGCTGTCCCAGAAAATCTCGCAGCTTCCCGGCGTCGGCCTGGTCTCCATCAGCGGCGGCCAGAAACCAGCCGTACGAATTCGCGTCAACCCCACCGCGCTCGCCGCCTATGGCATCGGTCTCGAAGACGTACGCACAGCTTTGGGCCAGACCAACATCAACCAGGCCAAAGGCAACTTCGACGGTTTGCGTCAGGCTTACACCATCGGCGCCAATGACCAGATCCTGACAAGTGCTGGTTATAAGCCCATCATCATTGCGTATAAAAACGGCGCTCCCGTGCGGATTCAGGACATCGCCAGCATCGAAGACGGCGCCGAAGATGTACATCAAGCCGCTTGGATGAACACAACGCCTGCTGTCATCGTTAACATCCAGCGTCAGCCCGGCGCAAATATCATCTCCGTCGTCGACCGCATCAAAGCACTTCTCCCGCAACTCAAAAGCTCTCTCCCGACCGCCGTCCAGCTCAAAATTCTTACCGATCGCACCAACACCATCCGCGCCTCGGTGGCCGACGTCCAATTCGAACTCGCCCTGACGGTCGCGCTGGTCGTCATGGTTATCTTTCTTTTCTTACGCAATCTGGCCGCCACCGTCATTCCGAGCATCGCCGTCCCACTATCCATTGTCGGCACCTTTGGCGTCATGTACCTGCTCGGCTACAGTCTGAATAACCTCACGCTCATGGCGCTCACCATCTCGACCGGCTTCGTGGTCGACGACGCCATCGTCATGATCGAGAACATTTCGCGCTATCTCGAAGAAGGCGATACGCCGCTCCAAGCCGCACTCCGCGGCTCCGATCAGATCGGCTTCACCATCGTTTCGCTAACCGTTTCTCTCATCGCCGTCCTCATTCCGCTGCTTTTCATGGGCGACATTGTCGGACGCCTGTTTCGTGAGTTCGCCATTACTCTGGCCGTCACCATCCTGGTATCGGCTTTCGTCTCGCTCACACTCACTCCGATGATGTGCGCCAAAATTCTCAAGCACAAACCCGAACACGAGCAAAGCTGGTTCTATCGAAAGTCGGAAGATTTCTTTAATCGGATCATTGCCGCCTACGGCTCAACGCTGCAGTGGGTTCTCAAACATCAGCCGCTCACGCTGCTCATCACGGTGGGCACGCTCGCCGCCACCATTCTTCTGTTTCTGGTCGTTCCCAAAGGCTTCTTCCCGGTGCAGGACACCGGCGTGATTCTGGGCGTCTCGCAAGCTCCGCAGGATGTCTCCTTCGACGCCATGTCCCAGCGCCAGCAGGCTCTGGCCAAAGTCATACTGCAAGACCCGGGCGTCGAGAGCCTTTCGTCATTCATTGGGATCGATGGCATCAACACCACCCTGAATAGCGGGCGCATCCAAATCAATCTCAAGCCAGCCGGAAGCCGCACGCTCAATGCCAGTGAAATCATTCGCCGCCTGCAGCCCAAGCTCGCGCAAATCCCGGGTATCGAACTCTTCATGCAGCCCGTCCAGGACCTGACGGTGGAAGACCGCGTCAGCCGTACCCAGTATCAATACACCCTCGAAGACACCGACTCCGCCGAGCTCAACACCTGGACCAATCGTCTGGTGGACAAGCTAAAAACGCTGCCTACCGTGCGCGATGTCGCTACCGACCAGCAAAATAACGGTCTTGAAACCACCCTCGTTATCGATCGCGATACCGCCGCGCGGCTCGGCATCTCCATGCAGACGATCGACGATACGCTGTACGACGCATTCGGCCAGCGCCTGGTCTCGACCATGTTTACGCAGCTGAATCAGTACCACGTGGTGCTCGAAGTGGCTTCCGATTTCCGGCAGAACCCTACCGACCTCTCGAATATTTACGTGCGGGCTTCCACTCCTACCGGCGCTGCCTCTACCACCACTGCTGCACCCGTCACTCCGGTCGTTCCGCTGAGCGCTTTCGCTCACTACGAACAAAACAGCGCGCCGCTTACCGTGAATCACCAGGGACAGTTCCCCGTCGTCACCATCTCGTTTAACCTGCCGCGCAATGAATCGCTTGGCAACGCCGTCCAGGCCATCAAACAAGCGGAACAGGACATCGGTATTCCGCTCAGCATTCACACCAGCTTCCAGGGCACTGCTGCCGCCTTCCAGAATTCGCTCGCGAACGAAGCCTGGCTCATTCTGGCCGCGCTGGTTGTCGTCTACATCGTCCTCGGTGTTTTGTATGAGAGCTATATTCATCCGATCACCATCCTTTCCACGCTTCCGTCCGCCGGCGTCGGCGCGATTCTCGCGCTGTTCGTCTGCCGGCAGGATTTCGATGTCGTCTCTCTCATCGGCATTATTCTTCTCATCGGCATCGTGAAGAAAAACGCGATCATGATGATCGATTTTGCCCTTGAAGCCGAGCGCGAGGGCGGCAAACCTCCGCTCGAAGCCATCTACCAAGCCTGCCTGCTGCGCTTCCGGCCCATCATGATGACCACTATGGCTGCTCTGTTCGGCGGGCTGCCACTGGCCCTTGGCTCGGGCGTTGGCTCCGAACTGCGCCGGCCGCTCGGCATTACGATCGTGGGAGGCCTCATCGTAAGCCAGGTTCTGACGCTTTACACCACGCCCGTCGTCTACCTCTTCTTCGACCGCCTGGCCAAACGTCTCAGCCGTCGAGAATCGACACAGCTGGTCCGCCGGCCCGCGATGGAAGTAGCTCATGGCGACTAACGTATGAACATCTCCGCCCCCTTCATCAAACGCCCGGTCGCCACATTTCTCCTGACCGCCGCCCTGGCGCTCGCAGGCGGACTTGTCTTCCGTCTCCTTCCTGTTTCCGCTCTTCCCGAAGTCGAATTTCCTACCGTTGTGGTACACGCTAACCTGCCGGGGGCGAGTCCAGAGACCATGGCTTCGTCCGTCGCCACTCCTCTCGAGCGTCAATTCGGCCGTATCGCCAGCGTGAACGAAATGACCTCGTCCAGCCAGCTCAGCAGCACCTCTGTTGTTCTGCAGTTCGATCTCGACCGCAATATCGATGCCGCCGCCCGCGACGTACAGGCCGCTATCAATGCTGCTCGTGGACAACTCCCCGCCGACCTGCCCGGCAATCCCAGCTATTTCAAAGCGAACCCTGCCGATGCGCCGATCCTGATGTTCGGCCTCAGTTCCGATCTCATCGACCGCCCGCACATGTACGATTACGCCGATTCCATCCTGGCCCAGCGCTTCGCCCAGATCGAAGGAGTCGGGCAAGTCGAAGTCTGGGGCAGTTCACGTCCGGCGGTGCGCGTCGATGTGAATCCGATGCTGCTGAACAACATGGGCCTTGGCCTGACCGATGTCGCGACTACCCTGCAAAACGCCAACGCCCATCAAGCCAAAGGCTCTCTCGGAAACGAGACCACCCGCTGGCAAATTGACGCTACCGATCAGCTGTTCAAAGCGTCCGAGTACTCCAAGCTCATCGTCACCTACCGCAACGGCGCGCCCGTCCGCCTCGCCAATCTGGGCAGTGTTCTCGATTCAGTCGAGAACACTCGCAACGATGGTCTCGACAACGGCAAACCGAACGTCATTCTCGCCATCACCCGCCAGCCACAAGCCAACATCATTAGCACCGTCGACGGCATCCGCGCGGTCCTTCCGCAGATCCAGGCGTCTATCCCGCCTGCCATGCATCTCAAAATCGCGCAGGACCGGACCACCACGATCCGCGCCTCGATTGACGACGTCGAAGTCACTCTGCTTATCGCGATCGTGCTCGTCGTTCTCGTCGTCTTTGTCTTTCTGCGCAGCGCCTGGGCGACCATCATTCCCGGCATCGCCGTGCCGCTGTCGTTGTGCGGCACATTCATTGCCATGTACCTGCTGGGCTACACGCTCGACAATCTTTCGCTCATGGCGCTTACAGTCTCCACCGGTTTCGTCGTTGACGACGCCATCGTTGTCATCGAGAACGTCACGCGCTACCTCGAAATCGGCTGGAACCCCATGCGCGCCGCTCTGCAAGGCGCTAAGGAGATCGGGTTCACTGTGCTCTCGATGAGCACATCACTGGTCGCTGTCTTCATCCCGATTCTCTTGATGGGAGGCATCGTCGGCCGCCTCTTCCGCGAGTTCGCCGTTACCTTGACCGTTGCGATTGCGGTCTCGCTCGTGGTCTCGCTCACCACTACGCCCATGATGTGCGCGAAATTTCTCCGCCCCCAGCACGATCGCAAACATAACTTCCTCTACCGGGCCAGCGAACGCGGCTTCGATGCTATTCATGGCTTCTACGCGCGCACTCTCAAAAGCGTTCTGCGCCATCCTCAGCTCACGCTCATCATCACGCTCGTCACCATCGCGGTTAGCGTTTATCTCTACATCATCGTTCCCAAAGGTTTCTTCCCACAGCAGGATACCGGCCGCATCGGCGGTGTGATCGTGGCCGATCAGGACATCTCGTTCAACGCCATGCGCGAAAAACTGCACGAACTTTTGCGCATCGCCGGCCAGGATCCAGCCGTCGACGACGTGCAAGGCTTCACTGGCGGAGGCACTCTCAATGTCGCCTCCGTCTGGGCCCAACTGAAACCCCTTTCAGTGCGCAAAGTGTCGTCCGATCAGGTAATCAACCGGCTCCGCGGGAAGCTCGCCCGCATTCCCGGCGCAACGCTCTATATGCAAGCCGCCCAGGACATCCGTATCGGCGGTCGCGGCGGCAACTCGCAATATCAATACACTTTGCAATCCGACAAGCTGGCCGACCTGAACGAGTGGGCGCCCAAATTGCTTGCGAAACTCAAAACCTTGCCGCTCGTGCTAGATGCCAACAGCGACCAGCAGGTGCACGGTCTTGAATCCCGCCTGGTCATTGATCGCCCTACCGCATCCCGGCTGGGCGTTAGCCCGCAGGACATCGACACCACTCTCTATAGCGCCTATGGCCAACGCCAGGTGTCCACCATGTACACCGGCATCAATCAGTACCATGTCGTCCTCGAAGTGTTGCCCGAGTTTCAGGAGAATCCCGCCTCGCTTAATTCCCTCTACGTCCGCACCAACACCGGTGTTCCCGTACCCGTCTCCACCTTTACTCACCTGCGCACCGTTCTCGCCCCGCTCACGGTCAACCATCAGGGCCAGTTCCCTTCCATCACGCTTTCTTTTGCGCTGGCTCCGGGGGTCGCCTTGAGTGAAGCCGTTAACGCCGTGCAGCAGGCGGAAGACGATATCGGCCTGCCCGCCAATGTGCACGGCGCTTTCGCCGGTACTGCCAAGGTGTTTCAGGCTTCGCTCAGTTCTGAGCCGCTGCTGATCCTGGCGGCGCTCGTCGCCGTCTATATTGTGCTAGGCATGCTGTATGAGAGCTACATCCATCCCATCACCATCCTTTCGACTCTCCCCTCGGCCGGCGTCGGCGCGCTCCTCGCTCTGCTCATCACCGGCACCGATCTCACCGTGATCGCTCTTATCGGTATCATTCTTTTGATCGGCATCGTCAAGAAAAACGCCATCATGATGATCGACTTCGCGCTCGACGTCCAGCGCAACGATGGCCTCTCACCCAAGAACGCCATCTATCAGGCCTGCCTGATGCGTTTCCGCCCCATCATGATGACTACGCTGGCTGCGCTGCTGGGCGGTCTGCCTTTAGCTTTCGGCACTGGCACCGGTTCTGAACTTCGACGTCCGCTCGGGATTACCATCGTCGGGGGCCTGATGGTCAGCCAGATTCTTACGCTTTACACGACGCCGGTCGTCTATCTGTATCTGGACCGTCTGCAGCAATGGTTCGGCTCCGCCCGTCAGGTCAGCCCGCGTCTCAAGACAATCATGACCGGCAGCGGCCAGGTTTCGGCCCGCTCGGAGCTTTAGCCCGACCGTTTACTCGATTTCCGGACCACCAGAACCGGCTCGAACAAGATGCTTTTGGGTTTCTTCCGCCCTTTTGATCCGACCAGCGACACCGCCAGTTTTCCGGTCGCCCGCCCCATTTCCTCTACACTCTGTCCCACGCTGGTCAATGGAACCTGCAAGTACGGCGCGAAGCGGGTATCGCCGCACCCTACCACGCCCAAATTCCGCGGCACATTTAAACCCGCCTCCAGCGCCGCTCGCATCGCGCCCGCCGCCACGGGATCGTTGTAGCAAAACACCGCATCGGGTGGTGGCTTTACCTTCAGAAGAGCGAGCATGGCGGCCTGCCCGGTGCGATCGCCCAGATCGTCTCCCGAACGTCCTAAATCCACCAGCTCCGATACCAGCGGAAGGCGGTGCTCCGCCAGCGCCTGCCGGTATCCTGCGCAGCGCCCGCGCGCCGTGCTCACATTACCACCGCCAATATGCGCGACGCGCCGGTAGCCCTGGTCGATTAGGTGCTTAGTCCCGAGATAGCCAGCCCGCACATCATCGATCCCCACATAATTCGCCTCCACGCCGTCCAGCCGCCGGTCGAACAATACGTAGGGCACTTTCTGCTCTTCGATCGTCCAGAAACTCCGTGCCTCCGATTGCGCCGACGCCACGATCAGCGCGTCTACTCCGCGACCCACCAGTTGCTCAATCTCCTGCTGCTCCAGTTTCACGTCTTCTTCCGACGAGGAGATCAGCAGCCCAAATCCCTTCTTGCGCACATAAGCGCTGAGCGACTTCGAAAATTCAGCGAAAAACGGATGAACGAGTCCCGGTACAATCAGCGCCATGGTGTAGGTGCGCCCGGTGCTCAGGGCCCGCGCTGCGAAGTTCGGCTGGTAGCGCAGGGTTTTCGCCCGTTCCAAGACCTTGCGCCGCGTTTCCGGTCCCACGTCGGAGCGGTTTCGCAGCACTTTCGAGACGGTCACCACGGAGACGCCGAGGTCTCGGGCAATGTCCTTCATCGTGATGGGCAAGTAGCAGCTTACGTAACCGGTTACGTATTGTCAATCCTGAACAAAGCGACTTGCACTTTTTTCTTGCATTTCGATAATCCGTAGGCTATACCTGTTATCAACTGATTACGTAACCGTTTACGTAAGCGAAATTGCTCGTGACTGGTGGATTCTATGTCGAATGTGCTTTCTTTTTCGTTTTTGATGGCCCCGAGACGCCTCGCTGCAGCGGTCTTCCTCCTGGCGGGCGCGCCATTTCTTTTGGCCCAGATCAACACGGCCACCATCAGTGGCACCGTCACCGACGCTTCTGGGGCCGCCGTCCCCGGCGCTACGGTCGTCGTTGAAAATGCCGCCAGCCATGTCCATCGCGACGCCCAGACGAACGCCGCAGGCGCCTATTCCGTCCCGCTGCTTCAGCCGGGCGCCTACGATGTGACCATTTCGAAGGACGGGTTCAGCACGTTCAAAAGCTCCGGCGTCCAGCTCGAAATCGAACAGGTGGCCACGCTGAATGCTGCTTTGCAAATCGGGTCTTCGTCGCAAACGGTTACGGTCAGTGGCGACGTCGCGCTGATCGAAACCAGCACCGCCGGTCTCGGCACCGTTATCGGTGAAAAGGAAACCGCCGACCTGCCGCTGAATGGCCGCCAGTTCACCCAGCTTCTGCAACTGGCGCCCGGCACCGTCCCCATCACCGTCTCCCAGACTGCCACACCCGCCATCGGTTCAGGCGCTCTGACACCTTCGATCAACGGCGGCACCAATCGCAGCAATCTCTTTTATATCGACGGCATCTACGCCACCGATCCCTTCTTCAGCACCTTCTCCATCAGCCCGTCAATCGACGCTCTGCAAGAGTTCAAAGAACAAACCCACACCGATCTGGCGGAATTCGGACAGTCTACTGGAGGCAGCATCAATGTCGCCTCCAAATCCGGCAGTAACCAGTTTTCCGGCGCTCTCTATGAGTTCCTGCGAAACAACGATCTGGACGCGCGCAACTTCTTCGCCCCCACGCGCGGCATCTACCGGCAGAATCAGTTCGGCGCTACCTTCGGCGGCCCGATCATCAAAAACAAGCTCTTCTTCTACGCCTTCTACGACGGCTACCGATTCACCCAGGCCACTAACAACTTCACCCTCGTTCCCACTCAGGCTCAACTAAACGGCGATTTCAGCGCTCTCAGCACTCCGATTTACAATCCCTACACCTACAACGCCGCCACTAAGACCTCACAAGCGTTCGCAGGAAACCAGATCTCGTCGCAATACATCAATCCGGGAATTCAGGCCTACGTCAAAGCTTTCGTCCCGCTCCCGAATTACTTCGTTCCCGGGTCGCCTTATAACTTCCTTAACACCGAATCCAGCATGGTCAACCAGGATCAGGGCGGAATCCGGGGCGATTATGCCCTAAGCACGCGCGACTCGATTAACGGCCACTTCATGATGAGTAAAGCGAACAATTCGGCGCCGAGTTCTCTCCCCGGGACGCCTTTCGCCACCACCTTCGACGGCACCAACGCGGGCGTGAACTGGGTCCACAGCGTCAGTCCCACGCTCGTCACACAACTCACTCTGGGCTACAACTCGCTCACCCACGCACAGGAAAACGTCCAGCCGAACGCGGTTGCGGCGTTCAATGCCTCGGGCCTGGGCGCCGGTTTCACTGATTTGCCTGGCGGCACGAAAGCTCCCAAGGCGCCCGGGCTCGGTGCTACCGGTTATTTCACCGTACCCACCGGCTGGGGTCCGATTGGTCCGGAATACGTCTCCCAATATGCCGGCTCTGTCTCGAAGACAGCGGGCGATCACAACCTGAAATTCGGCGCTTCGTACTACCAAAACTGGATGTACACCAACTGGGCGCAGAACACAGAAACCTTCAACCAGCAAGCCACTTGGAATCCCGCTACCCAGTCCGGTGGCGACAGTTTCGCGAGCATGCTGATCGGCCTGCCCAATAGCGCCAACCGCCAACTCGGCAATTCCGGGGTCTCGCTGCGCGCCAAAATCTTCGGCGTCTACGCCCAGGACTCCTGGAAGATCACGCCTAAGCTCACTCTCAATTACGGCTTACGTTGGGATTACACGTCGCCCGTCACCGAGAAAAACAACCGCCTCGCCGCTTACGATCTCGCTACCAGCGGGTGGCTTCTCGTCCAGGGTAATGCCGACGCGCCTTCCACCCTGCCGGCCGGCGTCAGCTATCTGAATCGCAACTCCATCACCAAACCCAACTATCTCAATCTCTCTCCACGCCTCGGCTTCGCCTATCAGCTCACCCCTAAGACCGTTCTGCGGGCCGGCTTCGGCATCTTCTACGACAATTGGTCCGGCGCGCTCCAGGCCGCGCAGAACGCTCGTGGCGCCTGGCCTTCCGGCGCTTCGCAAGGCGTCAGTAACCTGAATATCAACGGCGTCACCCCCGGCATCACTGCGCAAAATCCATTTGCCGGACAATCCACCAGCATTCCGCCCAGTCCGTTCCCCAGCAGCGGCAATGGGTTTCTCGACCGGAACTGGCAGGACTCTTATTCGTCGCAGTGGAATTTCGAAATTCAGCAGCAGATCACCAGGAGTTCCGTGGCTTCCCTGGCCTACGTCGCTTCGAGCACCAGCCGGGTTCCGCTCCAGGTTCCTTTTAATTACGCCACCTACCCGGCGCCTGGACCTATCCAGCCGCGTCAGCCTTATCAAAACCAGACCAGCCCGCAGGCCGTCAGCACGTTCTCCGATATTCAAAGCGTCGGCCGCTCCAACTACAATTCCCTGCAAGCGAAATTCGACCAGCGCTTTAGCGACGGATTGTTCTTCATTACTTCCTTCACCTGGTCGAAGAACATCAATATCGGTTGCGCCGATTACTGGGAGGCGTGCTCCATTCAGAACCCCTACAATCTGAATGGCGAACGCGGACCGTCGCCGGTGGACGTGCCGCTCGTTCTCACCTTCAGCCCCGGCTACGAACTGCCGTTCGGTAAAGGCAAGCCGTTCCTCAATAACGGCGGTCCGGCCTCCTGGTTCCTCGGCAACTGGCAGTTGAACGGCATTTTCTCTGCCCGCAGCGGCACCGTTTTCACGCCTAACATCAATTTCGACAATGCCAACGTGGGAGGTGCCAATCAGCGGCCCAATGTCACCGGCGATCCGAATCTGGGGAGCAACTGGACCCTCGGCGAATACTTCAACACCAGCGCCTTCGCCATCTCCGCTCCCAACACCTACGGCAACGCCGGCCGCGATAGCCTGCGGGGACCTGGTTTCTGGACCTTCGACTTCTCCGTCTTCCGCAATTTCAACCTGTTCGAGCGGGGACGCCTCCAGTTCCGCGGGGAATTCTTCAACATCTTTAACAAGGCAAATTTCCAAAATCCCGGTTCGACCATCGGCAACGCCGGCTACGGAACCATCACCAGCGCCTACGATCCGCGATTAGTACAATTGGCTCTGAAACTCACGTTTTAGCTGTTAATGCCTTCTAGTCGTAGAGAGTTCCTGGCCGCGTCCACGCTCGCGGCCTCGACTCTCGTTAGCATCACACCCGCCGCGCAGTCGCATGTCATCGATGGCTGCGAAATCGCGCGCGCTCATACGATCATTCGCGACCAACCCACGCCCAATTTCTTCGAGGGCATGCTCCTCGGCAACGGCGACATCGGCCTCTGCGTCACCGTCCGTCCCGACGCCCTTGGGCTCCATATCGGCAAGTCCGATTCCTGGGACATCCGCGTCAGCGAGGAACACGCCGCGCATGTTCTCCCTTTCGCCGACGTTTGCAAATTGTGGGAGCGCGCGAGCGAAGAGGCAAAACGCCAGGGCCATCCCGAGATGACTTATCTCGAGGAAAAAATCCCTGTTCTACGCGACTACGCCCAGCTCGTTTCGAGTTCCTATCGCCAGATCTGGCCGCGTCCGTGGCCCTGCGGCATCGTGTGGATTCACTGGGATCCGGATCGCTATCGAGTGTCCCGCCAGTCGCTCGACCCATCCAACGGCCTGTTCGATCTGACGTTGTTGTCGAATGACGAGCCGGTCCATATTTACGCTCTCGTCAACTCCACGGCCGGCCACATCTGCGCGTGGAGCGATCAGCCCGTTCAGCTTCGGTCCGTGGCTTACCGGGCGCATACCGATCCAGCCGCCCAGCTCCCTGCCCCCGAAGTTACTGGCACCACGGCCGCCTTCTCCGCCTTCCAACGCTTCCCCGCCCGGCTCGATTCCCAACTCTCTAGCGACGATCGAAGTTTTGCGCTTTACGCTATCCTGCAAGGCCGCTGGGACTCGGTGGAACCTGCCGTTTTGCAACCAGGCGAGCCGCAAGTCGTGCGCCTCGACATCACGGTCTTCACGCCGCGCGATCATCCCGACAACGTGCAATTCGCGGCTGCCGAAGCGCAGCGTCTCTCCGCCCAATCGGCCGCCGCCATCCGCCAATCTTCCGACCCTTACTGGAGCGAGTTCTGGTCCCGGTCCGCCGTCCAGCTCGACGATAAAGAACTAGAGCGTTGCTGGTATCACAACCAATACTGGTTAGCTTGTTGCCTGCGTCGTGGGAAACTTGCGCCCGGCCTCTTCGGCAATTGGACCAGCGGCCACATCGGCACCGCGTGGCATGGCGATTACCACATGAACTACAACACGCAGCAGGTTTTCTGGGGCGTGTTCTCGAGCAATCACGCCGACCAGCACTTTCCGTACATCGATCTGGTTGAAAGTTTGCTGCCCATGTCGCAGAAGTACGCGCGCGAAAAATTTAATTTGCCCGGTGCGTATTTTCCGCACTGCGCGTATCCTGTGCCGAGTCAGGTGGTCGCGTATCCGGTTCCGCCCTGGGGCTACGAAATTTGCGAAACGCCCTGGGTCGTGCAAAGCCTCTGGTGGCACTATTTATACACGCAGGACGAATCGATCCTCCAGCGCGTCTATCCGCTGCTCAAAGCGGCCACCGAATTCATTGCCGGTTACGTAAAGCTGGGCACTGACGGCCGCTATCACGTCAAGCCTACCGTCTCGCCCGAAAACTGGGGCTGCACGGTTGACTATCGGCTGAATCAGGACTGCATCATGGATCTCGCCCTCATCGATTTCCTTCTCGAAGCCACCATTGCGGCCTCCGAAATCCTGCGAGTCGATGCCAACGAACGTCCAAACTGGTTGAAAATTCGAAGCCGGCTCGCCGCCTATCCGATCGCGCCCAAAAGTAACGTCTGGCTCGATGTTCCGAATGCGCCCGAGGCCTGGATTTACAACGTGCCCGTGACACTTGCCCCTGTTTTCCCCGGCGAACGCATCGGCCTTCATTCCGATGAAAACGATCTGGCTCTGGCCCGCCGCACCGCCCAAACCGTCCAACTCGAAGGTGGCAACGATGTCGTCTATCAACCCCTCATTCGTGCCCGCTTGGGGATGCTCGACCTCGACTGGTTCAAACGCGAAGTCCGCTACTGCCTCATGCCCAACGGCATCGTTAACGACCGCGCACGCCAGACCGGCGGCCGCTACCACGACTCGACCGATTTCGACTTCATGATGCGCATGGGAGTCTGGACGGAAAACCTGTCGCTCCCCGCTGTCTTGAATGAATGCTTTCTGCAGGGCTACAACGGCACGCTGCGCCTGTTCCCCAACACAAAAAATCTCGGCCCCGCGAAATTCCATCACTTGCGAGCCGCTGGAGCGTTTTTGGTAAGCGCCGCCTGGGACGGCCAAAGCGTTTCGCCAATAACTCTGTTAAGCGAGCGCGGAAAAACGGTGCGCCTGATCTCACCCTGGCCGAACATCCAAGCCACAACCAGCGGCCAGATCGTCCCGCTACGCCGGATGAATCAAACAGTCGAGTTCGACACAAAAGCCGGAGCCGAGTACCGCCTTGCCCCTCTCTAATCGAATCCGTGGGGTAGGCTTTAGCCTGCCATTCTTGTTCTTAGCGCTACAGATCCAGGCTCAAACTCCCACCCCCGCCCAAAACCACTACCTCGAAGCCCGCAAATTAATTGCTCACCCCGCCGAAACACAAGACTGGCCGCAAGCCGCCAACGAATGCCGCGCCGCTCTGCGCGATCAACCTGACTATCCCGAAGCCCTAAATCTCCTAGGGATCGCTCTAACGGCGATGAATCAACCCGATCAAGCCGTCCCCGTCTTAAAACAAGCTTTGACACTCAGGCCCCACTACCCGGAAGGTCATCTAAGTCTCGGCCTCGCCTACCGCGCCCAATCACAAAACGCCGCCGCCCTGGACGAATATCGCCACGCGATCGCCGAGCGCCCCAGCTACACCGCCGCGCATGTGGAACTAGCCAAAGCTTTGTTTAAACGAAACGAATGGACCGCAGCCCGCAGCGAACTGGAGACAGCCTTCCAACAAGATCCCGACCTTCCCGAAATTCATTACCTCTTTTCCCGCCTCGACCTCCAGGCCAACGATCATGACGCCGCCAACATCGAACTGCGCCAAGTCCAGGAACTAAACTCCCGCCGCGCCCAAGCCGCCGAAGCCACCCGCCTGAGCAACGCCGGGCTGGACGCCGCCAAACAGGGTGACTTTCCGCGCGCGCTCGCATCGCTTCACGCCGCCGTTTCCGCCAAACCCGATGACCCGCTCGCCCACTACAATCTCGGTCTCATCCTCGCCGACACCGGTCATCTCTCAGAAGGCCTAGCCGAACTACGCACCGCCATCTCTCTCGATCCCGCTGAGTTCTCTAAAATGCAGGCCAGCCTGCAACGCATGATGGATCGTGCCGCCCAGCAAGCTGTCCCCGAAACAAAGCCCGATGCACTCGCCTCCATCGGCGGATTCCTTCACACCCTCAGCCTCGATCCCGCCAACTTCGACGCCCGCTACAATCTGGCTCTCGCCTGGTTGCAGATAGGCAAGTACGATGAATCCACACTGGAGTTCTACAAGCTCGTCGAGCTCCGCCCGCACGCTGCCGCCGCTCACTTCGGACTAGGCTTAACCCTCCGGCAATGCGGCGACCAACCCGCCGCCGCGCGCGAATTTTCTGCTGCTCTCGAAGCTCAGCCGAACTACCCGAACGCTCGTTACTATCTGGAGATTTCGCAGTCGAAACCGCAATGAACCGCCGGTCATTTCTTACCCAAGCTACCGCTTCAGCCGCGCTACTCAGCGCCTGGCCCCGCCGTCTGCCGGCCTTTTCGCCGTCACCTTGCCGCTTCCAATCCAAATCGCCGTTTCCTGAAACGCTCGATAAATTCATCGCCCGGGTCCCGCCAGGCTCGGACGAATTCATCTGCGAAAAGTACGCCGCCGAGCTCGACGCAATTCTCGCTCAACTCGGCCAATCCTTGCGCAGCTTGCCACACGGCGCGGCAACGCTCGCCCAGTTCATTGATAAGGACATTGTCTTTTCGTCCCTGAACGCTGGTAGCCACAAAACAGTCCCGCAAACCGGCCCGATAAAGATCGTCAAAGTTGAATTTCACAAGGAGGACTCAAGAGGCCAAAGCGCTTTTCTCGACAGTTGGAAAACCTGGCTCACCGCTTTCTCCGGCATCCCTTGCGCCGAACTGCAAATCGTATCTCTAAAGGCAATCTCCGAAACACCAGTCACGATCGAGACCACGCTGCGCTACGATCTCTCCGGCACACGCACCGACGTAGCCCGCGAAGAGCGCACCGGGACATGGCTTCTGCAATGGCGCGAAACTTCGCCGGGACACTGGCAAATCAAACACTGGACGCCAGTCAACGAGACACGCGCCACGCTCGCCGGCGCAGGTTTCCAGGAGATCAGCGGGCACGCCTTCAAAGACGTTCCTTCCTACCATCGGCAAATGCTTCGCGGGGTCGATTATTGGCGTAGCACTCTCGACGCTGCGTGCGGACTGGACCTCTATGGCAACAACGGCGTCGCTGTGGGCGATATCGATAACAGCGGCTTCGATAGCATCTACGTCTGCCAGCCCTCCGGTCTTCCCAATCGCTTGTACCGAAACCGGGGCGATGGCACGTTCGAAGACATCACCGATCAAACCGGACTCGGCCTGCTCGACGGCACCGCCTCGGCGCTGTTCGCCGACTTCACCAACTCCGGTACGCAAGACCTTCTCGTCGTCCGCACCAGCGGACCGCTTCTTTATCTAAATCATGGCAACGGCCGCTTCGAGCTTAAACCCGACGCCTTTCATTTCGCCAAACCTCCGGCCGGCACCTTTACCGGCGTAGCCGCCGCCGACTACAATCGCGACGGCCTGCTAGACGTCTATTTCTGCCTCTACGCCTACTATCAAGGCCTCAGCCAGTACACTCATCCCAAACCTTACTATGACGCGCAAAACGGTCCGCCCAACTTTCTGATGCGCAATCGCGGCGATGCCACGTTCGAGGACGTCACCGATTCTTGCGGCATGAACCAGAACAATAACCGTTTCACCTTTGCCTGCGGCTGGTGCGATTATGACGGCAACGGGTGGCCCGATCTATACGTGGCCAACGATTTTGGCCGCAAGAATCTCTATCGCAGCAACGGCGACGGCACTTTCACCGACATAGCAGAGTCGTCTGGGGTAGAGGACTATGGCGCCGGTATGAGCGTCTCCTGGTTCGACTACAACAATGACAGCCGGCCCGATTTGTACGTCACCGACATGTACTCGGCGGCGGGCAAACGGGTCACGGAACAGGATTACTTTCTGCCCGGCGTCGACGAAAAGATCCGTCACGCTTATCGCAAGCACGCCTCCGGTAACGGGCTCTACCGTAATCAGGCCGGTCAGCAATCCCTCCTCGATACTAGCCAGGAGGCGCAAGTCGGAATGGGCCGCTGGTCCTGGTCGGCCGACGCCTGGGACATTACCCACTCCGGCTCGCCCGATCTCTATGTCACCAATGGCTTCATCTCCGGACCCGACCGCACCGATCTGTCGAGCTTCTTCTGGCGTCAGATCGTCTCGCGCTCGCTCGATACCGGCAGCGGTTCCACTGACTACGAATTAGCGTGGAACGCCATCAACGAACTGATCCGCGCCGACCGCTCCTGGGACGGCTACGAGCGCAACATCGTCTTCCTGAACAACGCCGACGGCACGTTTGCTGAAATCTCCGGCCTCCTGGGCCTCGACTTCGAAGACGATAGCCGCGCCTTCGCCCTCTCCGACTTCGATCACGACGGCCGTCTCGAAGTCCTGCTCAAAAACCGCACCGCGCCGCAACTGCGACTGCTTTGCAACGACCTTCCCGATCTCGGCCACTCACTGGTATTTCGACTGATAGGCGGCAAAAGCAACCGGGATGCGATCGGCACCGTGGTCACGCTCGAAGCCGGCGACACGCGCCAAAGCAAATTCCTTCAGGCTGGATCAGGCTTTCTTTCCCAGCACACTAAAGAGATCACCTTTGGTGTGGGCAAACAAACCGGTCCCTTCCGCGCAACTATTCAGTGGCCGAGCGGGCTGACTCAGTCGTTTGAAAAATTGCCGGTGAATCACCGGATCACGGTCCACGAAGCGACTGACAACGTCCACCCCGAGCCATTTCTGGCCACTGGGGCGCCAGCAAAACAGCCGGCTGCCGCAGCCCACAATGCGCAATTAACGGACTTCAGCACGTGGCTCCTGGAACCGTTGCGGCTGCCGCCATTTTCCCTGCCGGATGCCAGCGGGAAACTCTACAGCCTCGAACACTTCCGTGGCAAGCCCTTACTGCTTTTGCTCACCGCCAACGATTGCGACCGCAGCCGCGCTCAACTCGCCGCCTTCTCACAAGCTCACCCTCTCCCGCTTCTCGCTATAAACCTCGATGGCTCAAGCAAGAATGCGCCCGCCGTCCACTTCCCCATCCTGGCCGCGGACGAGGCCACCGCCAGCGTCTTCAACATTCTCTATCGATATCTGTACGACCGCCGGCGCGATCTGGAAACACCGGTGTCTCTGCTGATTGATCCGCGCGGCTTCGCTCTTAAGATCTACACCGGCATGGTGTCACCCGCCACCGTGGCAGCCGACTGGTCGGGTGCCCCCAGTAACGCAACCGATCAGTTGCACAAGGCGCTCGCCTTTTCCGGCCATTATCACGGCGCGACGCCTACCCGTAATTACTTCACCTACGGCATCGCCTACATCCAAAACAATCATGTCGATGCCGCCCTGGCGTGCTTTGAGGAAGCAGTGGCGCGCAATCCCAACTATGCAGCTGCCTATTACAACCTGGGCACCATTTATCTCAACAAGCAGCAGCCTGCGCAAGCCAAAACCAACCTGGAAAGAGCCGTCTCGCTCGATCCCCAGGATGCCGACGCCTGGACCAACCTCGGCGCCATCGCCGGCCAGGAAAAGAACTACGACGAAGCCTTACGCAATTTTCAACAAGCCACCCGCGCCAAACCCGCGCACCTCGTAGCCCTGCAAAATCTTGTCCTGCTCTACCGCTGGCAAGGCCGCCTCGATCTCGCCGAGCAAGCCGTGGCATCTGCCATTGCCGCCGATCCCAACGACGCCGAATTCCACTTCGCCCTGGGGATGCTGCTCGCCTCACAAGATAAATTCGAACCCGCCCGTCAGGAACTCGAACGCACCGTGCAACTGCGGCCTAACGATTCGACCTCTTTAAATAATTTAGGCGTCGTCTATCTCCGCCTCGGGAACACGAGCGCTGCCCTCGCCGATTTCCAGCGGTGCACGCAACTGGCCCCTGAATACGACCGCCCCTATCTGAACATTGCGGCCATCCAGAGCCAGGCCGGCAACACCGCGCAAGCTCGCCAAACGCTGCAGGGTTTTCTCGTCCACCACCCGGACAACAAGGAGTTCCAGCAGGCGCTCGATCAGCTGGGAAAATAGTTTCAGATGGGAAGGCTCGTCCTCATCGCGCTAGTGGCCGCCGCAGCACTGAGTTCGCAGAAACAACAAGCTCCTCCGCAATTCAACACGGTGGGCGTGCGCGGCGCAATCGATAGCGGCGGTTATTCAGCGGGCGTCGCCGAAAAAGCACAATCGCGACTGGCACGCGACCTGGAAACCGTAGCCTCGCGTCTCCCGTGTCCGCGCTCCCCCGAACAAAAGAGCTTCGTTGAGGCGGTAGCTCTGTATGAGCAAGGCCAAACCGATCACGCCCGCCAAATCATCACAAAAAGCTTGGTCACGTACCCGCACTCGCCGCTGCTGCTGATCGGCCGCGGAGCTCTGCTTTACAACGATGGCTACCCGCCCGAAGCCCTCTCGACTTTTCTGGCCGCCGCCAGAGCCAATCCCAAATCGGGCGACGCCTACCTTTTTATCGGCCGGCTGGCGGCGATTCCCTCCCTCGTCGATCCCGCTGCGCTGTCCCGTGAAGCCGGCAACAACGCGCAAGCCCGGTTCGCGTACGCGACGAGCTTGCTCACCGCGGGGCAGGAACAGCCGGCTGAAACCGCACTCCATGAAGTCATCACCGCCGACCCCAAGTTAGCCGAAGCCTATGCGCAACTGGCTGCGATCGACGCCCGGCACAGCCACATATCCGAAGCCATCAGCGAATACCGAAGTGCCCTCGCGCTCGACCCCACGCTCACGGAAGCTCACTACCGCCTGGCGCAGCTTTATTTTCACAACGGGCAAAAGGAGTCGGGCGAAAAAGAACTAGCCGAACAACAGCGGCAAAGACACGAGCACCCGACTGCCGGCGTTGGTGCTATAAGCTGCGACGCTCATTGAATTGCCGGGCAATCGATCGCAGTTGCCGTTGTTTCTGAGCCGCGCGCGCCCGCAAACAGGTTTTTGAATTTTGCGGCGAGAATCAGTTAGTTCTGCGTCGTCGTCTGCGTGGTCGTCTTGACTTTTTTCCAAAGATCACCCAACCCCGACTTTGCTGCCTTGATCTTGTCGATACCTTGGCCGGCCTTATCCATAGTCGAGGTTCCCGCGGCATTCGGAGCAGCGGCTGCCTGTCCTCCCGCGCTCTGTGCCGGCGCTTGCCGGGGCGCGATCAAATTGGGCGACTGGGTGGCAGCCATGTCCGTGATCGGTACGTCTGAGATTTTGTCGCGCCCGAAGGCAAGCCCGACGGTCGTGTATTGCGCCGGGATATCGTCATATTCGAGGACTAACCGGACCGCCGTGTTGGCGGTCAGTTCCGCTGTGTCGAAGGTAGATCCATCCGCATCCACGTAGTGAGCGACGTGCGGTGTGTAAACACGGCCACTGCCCAAAACGAGCCGGGTCTGGTTAAAACCGTAACCAGCGGGTATTTCCCCATTACTGTTACTGGTCTCGTCAAAATCGCAAAAAACCCGGTTTCCTGACCGCAAGCAATTGAATGCGGTGGCGGTGAGTCCGCCGGCGTTGAATGTGCCCAGGCCGGCGGCATAGCCGGTCGTTGCAGTCGCCCCGTTGGCTGCCCCCGGCATCGTCCCTGCGCTCCCGGCGGGGGCGCCCGTATTGACTGCCTGACTGTTATCGGTGGCTTGTTGCTGTAAGGCGTATGCCGGCTGCGCAGTAGCCGCCTGTCCGCTCCCAGCAATTACAGCAGAATTTGCTGCAGTTGTTGTATTTGCTGTCGCCACAGTTGCTGAGTTTGGTGACGCGCCACCTGTTGCGGCCACGTTCGGTATCTTGTTGGCTGTTGAGACCGGCGCGGCCGCCGTCTTCACATTTGTCGTGGGAACAGAAGCGGTCTGCCAGGCGGCAGGCCTCGTGGGAGCAGAAGCGGTCTGCACGGCGGCAGGCCTCGTGGGAGTCTGTACGACCGCAGGCCTCGTGGGAGCAGAAGTGCTCTTTACGGCGACAGGCTTCGCGGGAGCAGCGGCAGTTTTGGCCGGGGTGGGTTTTGCCGGTGCTGTTTTGTTGGTTTTGGCTTGCGTGCTGGTAACTTGAGCCACGCTGGAAATCGAAAGTACCGGTAAAGCTACCGCTGAGACGAGAGTGATAACAAAACTGTGACGCATGCTGGTTCTCCTGGAGGGGGAATACTATTCTTCAACTAGCTCTTGCGTAAGTTCAGATCGGAAATGCTCAGGAAGGCGAGAAAAAAACTAAACAAGCTCTTTTGAAAGTACTAGGATTTTTGTTCAGACGGTGCCTCTTAGGTCTGCCACGGGCGGAGGACTGTAACGGCAATAACAATCGTTGCAATGCCCCGTCCGCTCCCTTACCCGCGCTCGCTGCCACCTGCTGAAATTTCACTCGGACAGCGTATTGAAACGGGTAACGGCTGCTCTGGGGCAACGGGAGAACAAGAAGACGGGCGTGGCGGTCTTCCCCGAGAACCGCCAGCAACAGTGGACGCCAGGAGAGAGCGCGTTGCGCTGGCGCGTTGGAAGGCGTACGAGTAATAGAATGGCGACGGGACTAATCCGCGTGATGCAAGTTTCGGCGCGACTGCGAATCGCGGCAATGCTGATAACGGCTTTCGCTTGCGGGTTTGCGCAGCAGCCGGAACCTGATTTGGGATCGGCGATCGAAGCGCACAAGCAGGCTGCGCAGCAGGCGCTGGCACGGCACGATCTGAAGGCGGTGGCCGGCGAGTATGACGCCATTCTCAAGCTCAATCCGAATGAGGCAAGCATTCTCTCGGCAAAGGGAATTCTGCTTTATGCTTCGGGCCGAGCCTCGGAAGCCGAGACTCCGCTGCGTCAGGCACTGGCGAACCGGCCGGACGAGCCGCAGACAGAGACATTTTTGGGCCTGAGCCTGGCGGATAGCGGCAAGTGCCGGGAAGCCGAGCCGATCCTGGAACGGCGGTTCGTCGAGTCGCTCGAAGCAAAGACGCGCCGGCTGGCAGGGTTGGCGCTACTGGCGTGCGCGGGCGTGCAGCAACCTGACGTGGCGGTCGAGACTGCGCAAAAGCTGCAGCGCTGGTATCCGGACGATGCCGACGTGCTGTATCAGACGGCAGAGCTTTACTCTGAGCTTTCGCGCCGCGCGGTGAACGATCTGCTGAAGAAACATCCTGATTCGTTCCGAATACACGAGCTCGCCGGGGAAGCCTGGGAGGCGAAGGGCAACGACGAACAGGCGCTGAGCGAGTATCGGAGAGCGCTCGAATTCAATGCGCGCGCGCCCCGTTTGCATTATCGGATTGGGCAAATTCTGTTGCGCCGTAAAACGGAGGAGGGCGACGCCGCGGCACTGCGCGATTTTCAGCAGGAGCTCGCGATAAATTCCGGCGATGCGGCCGCGGAATATCAAGTCGGTGAGCTGCTGAGCAAGAAAAACGATTATCCAAGCGCGTCCACACATCTGAGTCGGGCGATCGAGTTGAATCCCGAGATGACCGAGGCGCGCGTCGGTTTAGCGAAACTGTTGAGCGCAGAGAATAACTCGACTGCAGCCATCCTGCAGTTAGAGACAGCAGTGCGTCTGACGCCGGACGACACAGCGGCGCACTACGCGCTAATGCAGGCGTATAAAACAGTGGGACGGGCGGACGATGCCCGGCGCGAGATCGCCAAGGTACAGGAGCTGCACGACAAAGAGCAGCGGGAATCGGATAACTTACTGCGCACGCTCCTGACCGGTCCGACGCAGCAGAAAGATCAGAAAGAAAAGTAGAAATTCTCGCAAGTAAGTGATTGACAGGGTCTGCAATCGGCTATATAGTTTCCGTAAGCGTTTTCAGTAGTTCCTCGTATACCGCTGGAGGATGTCTTGCATGCGTTCGACCACGTCGTTTCGCTCCGTCGCTTTCTGCTCTTTGTTGATTTTATGCTGGCTTGGTTTTAGCTGCCGGCCGGCTTCCGGAGCAGCCTCCGGAACGATCGTGGGCAGCGTCAACGATGCAAGTGGCGCGCCTGTTCCGGGTGTTAAGGTAACGGTGACGCAAGCGAGCACGCAAGAATCCCGCACTGCCACAACCGATGCTTCGGGCTCGTTCAGCTTCCCCTTGCTGGCAGTAGGCCCTTATACATTGAAAGCCGAGAAAGCCGGTTTCAGTGCGTACGTGGAGAAAGGGCTTACGCTGCAGGTTGACCAGAATCTCACAGTTCCGGTAACACTCTCGCTGGGGGCTGTATCACAAGAAGTTACTGTCACCGGCAATGTTACTGGTGTTGACCTGGTGAAGGCCACCATCAGCGAGGTGGTGGATGCGCGCCGCATCGTCGATCTGCCGCTCAACGGCCGCGATCCGCTGCAGCTCGAGCAACTCATGCCGGGAGTAAGTCTCGATACAAATAATGTCGCGCACGGGCAAGGCCAGCATGAGGGAATTGTAGTCAACGGCAACCGGCCGGCATCGAATTACTTTCTCATCGATGGAGTGGATGCGGTGGATCCATACCTGGCCGTGGCACCCATCTTTCCGGCGCCAGACGCTCTGCAGGAGTTCAGCGTCAACACCAGTTCCTTTAGCGCGGAATATGGCCGTAACGCCGGCGCGCTGGTAAATGCCGTCACAAAGTCGGGTACTAACGAATGGCACGGCGATGCCTTCGAGTTTTTCAGGAATGACAAGCTGAACGCGAATAACTTCTTTGCCAATCAGGCCGGCCTGCCACGACCGCCTTATAAGTTGAACCAGTTTGGAGGGACACTCGGAGGACCCATTCGTAAAGACAAGACCTTCATCTTCGGCTACTTCCAGGAGACGCAGAGACGGCAGGCGGAGACGACAACCATTCCGCAGGTGCTTACTCCGCAGGAGAGGCCGGATCTGAATCCCGCTGGAGCGAACTTCAGCGACAAGTGTCCGGGGCCGTCGTGTCCAATCGACCCTCGTACCGGGAATACGTTCCCGAACTATTTAATCCCCATCACGCGGATAGATCCGACGGCTATAAACTTCATCAAGAAACTGATGCCGCTGCCCAATAACGGTGGCGGCTACTCGTTCTCGGCGCCATTCAGCACGAATAACGACGATTTGGCGGAACCGCAGTTCGTGATACGGCTGGACCACTCATTCAGCGATAGCGACAAAGTATTTGCCCGCTATTTCTATAACTACGACAGCATCACTGGGATCGCGCCTCCGCTCCAAAACGCACCGCATGAGAAAACATTTCGCAATAACAATGTCGGCGTGAACTGGACACACAGTTTCTCACCCACACTGCTCAACCAGGCGCTGGTGGGATTTAACCGGATGTATCATTTCCGTTCGCCAACGGGTGCCGGAGTAGGCTGGGAAGACTTTGGCGGCCCTCCCAACCAGGCGCCCGCGGGCAGGCCTGCTGAGATCTTTACGAGCATTAGTGGTTCCATCAATACTTCCGGCGACGGCGTCTTTCAGCAGCCGCGTCAGGTCACTCAGTTCAACGATACGGTGAGCCTGGTGAAAGGCGCTCACTCGATACGCATGGGAGGCGAGTACCGCGCCGAGTCGGTAAATCGCTTCGAAGATTTCTTCACCGATCCCAATTTTTCGTTCAATGGACAGTTCTCAGGCACCGGTCTTTCGGACCTGCTGCTCGGGTTGCCGAACAGCTACACGCAGGATACGGAAGTGGTAAGCCAGTTGCGTCATAAAACGGTTGCGGCATTCATCACCGACAACTGGAAGATTCGTCCGAACCTAAGCCTTGACATCGGATACCGCTGGGAACCCTATCTGCCGCCTGTCGACAATTTGAACGATCAGATCTGCCTGGATCCAACGTTTCAATCGAAGTCGACGTTTTATCCGACTGCGCCTCCCGGCATCACGTTTCCCGGTGCGCCGCTGGGGACCAATTTTGGAGCGGGGGACAAAGGCTGCTCGCGAAACCTGGTAGGAAATCATATGCTGAATTCGGCGCCGCGCTTCGGGTTCGCCTGGGATCCTTTCAAGAAAGGCAAAACGTCGGTTCGTGGATCGTACGGGATCTTCTGGGACCAGATACGGCTTATCGCTTATAACCGGTTCTCGACGTCGACCCCATTCACTTACACAGCGAGTATTCCGGCGCCGGGCAACGTCACCAATAACTATGCGCCAAGCCTGAGCGGGAACTCAGCCTTTATTAATGGCCAGCAAACGAACCCATTTCCATTCGGTATCCCGCGAACATCCACACAGCGTGCCTCGTTCAGCCCGCTCTATGGCGGTAACTGGCCCAGTTACTCGCTGGAAGTTGGTTTGCCTCCGCGCTGGAACGAAGGATACATCCAGGAGTATACGCTCAGCATCCAGCACGAGATCGCCAAGGATACAACGTTTACCGCTGCGTACGTCGGGAACACGGCGAAGCACCTTTACATATCGCGTGAATACAATCCGGCGATTCCGCTGCCCTTCAGCGTGCAATCTTACAACCAGCAGTTAGCCGACGAGGTCAACCGCCGGAGGCTCAACAACATTCAGTGTCCGAACGGGAGCGGAACGACTAGCCCTTGCTATGGCTCTTTCGCGCTCAACGACGATAATGCCTTCTCGACTTACAATTCGCTGCAGATTACATTGAACCGCCGCTTCTCGCACGGCTTTACGATTCTGGCGTCCTATGTCTGGGAGAAATATCTGGACCTGATCTCAGTCGGTGCGGAGGGCCAGAGCGGGCCGCGCGATCCTTTCAACTTCGCTTTAAACAAGGGTTTGTCGGACAATGACGTGCCGCACCGTTTCGTGGCTTCGTATCTCTGGTCCATTCCTTCGCTCAAGAGATATCAAGGCCGCGCCCTGGGTGAATTAGTGAACGGGTGGCAGCTTAACGGCATTACAACAATTCAATCAGGCACCCCCTTTACCGTGACCAGCGGGCAGGACCGATCGCTGACGGGCATCGGTAACGACACAGCCGACTGGGTCTACGGAACGCCGCGGACACTCGACACCGGACGAGCGCGTAATCAGGTCATTTCGGAGTACTTCAACACGAGCGCATTTACGCTGGCCGCACCCGGCACTTTCGGCACATCGGGGAGAAACATTCTGTTAGGTCCGGGAATGGTGAATTTCGACTTCGCGATCTTTAAGGACTTCCCGATTTCGGAGCGGCTTGGCCGGATTCAGTTCCGCAACGAGTACTTCAACATATTCAACCGGGTCAACTTGTCGCAGCCCGATTCGAATGTGAGTGATGGCGCGTCATTCGGCCAGATTTTCACCGCGCGCGATCCCCGGTTTGTGCAGTTCGCGCTGAAGTGGATATTCTAGTCTGCGTTGAGACGTGCTGCAACAGCAGGGCTGGTCCAGGTAATTCTGCTGTCGATGGTGTGTGCGAACGGTGTTGCTCGAACCGGGAGCGAACAGCGGCAGCAAACAGAGGCGGGGACGCAGGCTGCCGACGCAGCCGACTATGTGCGTCTCATCCTCAACGCACTGCAATCGGGTGAAATGACGGAAGCTCTACGACTGGCAAACCAGGCTGTGCAGCAGTTTCCGGATTCGACGGCATTGGGCTCGCTGCGGGCGCGCTGCCTGCTTTCGGCGGGGCGGTTACCGGAAGCGGAGGTTGCGCTGCGCCGGCAGTTGAAGCGTGATCCGGCTTCGGTGAACGACAACCTGATGCTCGGGATCACCGAGGCGGAGCTACATGGATCGGATGCCGCCCGGCCCTTTATTCAAAAGGCGCTGGCGCTTGACACTCATGCGGCATTAGGATACGACTTACTCGGCAACTTAGACCTGCGCTCTGGAAACTACCAAGCAGCGGCAAAGAATTTCCGCACGGCCGCCGAACTGGCGCCCGACCGGGATTTGTATGCTTACGGTGCGGCTCTCGCCCTGGAGCGGCTCGACCGCAACGAGGAAGCGCTGGTGTTTGCAGAGAAGGCGGTACACCTCAGGCCCGATCGGGCCACCAATCGTTTTCTTCTGGGAAAGCTTTATGCGAGGGCGGGCAAACAGGACGCTGCTCTTGAGCAGTTACAAGAATGCGTGCGCCTCAATCCACGCGCGGACGCAGCGTACTATCTGTTAGCGCAGACTTACAGACGGGCCGGAAACCAGGCTGCCGCAGACGAATGGAACCGCCGATACGAACAACTGCAACAGACGCGTGACAAAGCAGTCGGGCTGCAGACGCCAGCTTCAGAGACGCTGTCCCTCGAACAGCCGCCTGCGCCGTGGGATTGGCCCAAATAATGCATTCGCGCCGGCAGTTTTTGAGCGCCTTAGGGTCTGGGGCTGCTGGTTACCGGATCGCAAATGCCGCTGTTCCTGCTCGAACTTCCTGTCCTCATTTCGTGGATATCGCTGCGCCCGCTGGTCTACACGCGAAGACGATCATAGGCGGTGAGCGCGCCAAGAAATACATTCTTGAATCGACGGGCGGCGGCGTAGCTCTGTTCGATTACGATAATGACGGCTGGCTCGATATATTTCTTGTTAACGGATCGCGCATGGAAGGAATTCCCCGCGGTCAGGAGCCGGTAAATCATCTTTACAGGAACAATCGTGACGGGACCTTTAGGGAAGTAACAGCCGCGGCAGGCTTGGCAAAGCATGGCTGGGGCCAGGGTGCCTGCGCCGCGGATTATGACAACGACGGGCACACTGACTTATTCGTCACTTACTACGGAGATAGTGTTCTGTATCGCAATAATGGCAACGGGACATTTACCAATGTTACACGCACGGCTGGCCTCGACAGCCTCAAGCAGCAATACCTGACTGGCGCGGCCTTCGTTGACTTCGATCGGGATGGGCATGCTGACCTCTTTGCCGTGTCGTATGTAGATTTTGACGAAGCGCACCGCTATTTACCCGAAAATGAGACGACCTGCCGATGGAAAGGTTTGAAGGTGTTTTGCGGGCCGCGCGGACTCAAAGCCGGCCGCTGCTTTCTCTATCGGAACAACGGAGACGGCACGTTTAGCGATGTCTCGGACTCGAGCGGCGTTCTGGCTGCCGGCCTGGCATACGGATTTACTCCGCTGATTCTCGATTTCGACAACGATGGCTGGCCCGATATTTACGTCGCATGCGACTCTTCGCGATCGCTGCTCTTCCGAAACCAGCGGAATGGCGCCTTTCGCGAAGTTGGGTTGGCTGCCGGCGTGGCAGTGAATGAGGACGGGCGGGAGCAGGCGGGCATGGGTGTCGGTGCCGGCGACTACGATGGCGATGGCTGGCTGGATATCGTCAAAACCAATTTCGCCGACGATACCTCGACTTTGTATCGTAACCTTCGGGACGGCACGTTTGAAGATGCCACATTCACCGCGCATCTGGGCGGAAACACGCGCTATCTGGGCTGGGGCACGGGATTTTTCGACTTCGATAATGATGGTTGGCCGGATATCTTCGTTGCGAACGGGCACGTTTATCCCGAGGTAGAGGGCCAGTTAGTCGACGCCAGTTACGCCGAGCGCAAGATACTCTATCGGAACCGCCGCAATGGGACGTTCGACGACATTTCTCTTAGTGCAGGCCCAGGTATTCTGACACCGCGAGTGGCGCGCGGCGTTGCTTTCGGCGACCTGTTTCACACAGGCCGTCTCGACGTTGTCGTCAACAACATGAACGATACGCCCAGTCTCCTCCACGACACGTCGGAAAACGCAAATCACGCGCTGGAAGTGCTGCTCGTGGGAGAGAAGTCGAATCGGAGCGCACTCGGAGCAAGAGTGGAATGCATCGCGGGCGCACTGCGGCAGATCGAGGAAGTGCGGAGTGGCGGGAGTTTTTGCTCGCAGAACGATTTCACTTTACATTTTGGTTTAGCTGCGAACCACATGGTCGATACTCTACGTGTTCGTTGGCCGAGCGGCAAGGTGGAGGAGCTTCGGGCTATCGCTTCCAGCCAGCGCATCACGATAAAGGAAGGCGCAGGTGTCATCGCAGCCCATCCGTTTCGCGCGATGCCGAAGCTGCGAGAGTAGAAAGGGTCTCATTCGGAGGCGGCGCAACTGTTCCAGCAGCAAAGCATCGAAGAGTGGGTGAATCGGATGCAAATCGGCATCAACAGTTTTGCAGACTCCACTTCAGATCCGCTTACGGGCCTGACCATTAGCCCGGCGGAGCGCCTCGGTGACTTATTAGATGAGATAGAACTCGCCGATCAAGCCGGTATCGGCGAACGTCATCGCCCCGAATTTTTGGATTGTGGCGAGGCGTGTTTGAAAGCGACGTGCGGGACATGCTGGTGGCCAGCTCGCGGAACGGGGGCGTTTCGTTTACCCCGGGCGTGCGTGTTGCGGGTGATGACTGGCAACTGAACGGATGCCCCCATGCGGGCGACACGATGATCGTTTTGCGTCGCCGGTTGTTCGTCTGCGGGCACAAGGTCAGGAACGGACAGCGGTGGCTTTATCTGGCTTCGTCGGACGATCACGGAAAGCATTTTTCACATCGCATCAATGCCGCGGGCGAGGTGCTGGATGCGAATCATCCCCGTTTTGTGGACTTGGGGGAAAGGCGGGCCTGATGTTTCAGGGACGTCCGGCAACCGGTGACGCAGGCTGGAGAAAACTGAACATTTACTTTCGTCAGGTGACCGCCTCCGGATCGCTGCTTCCGTTGCACAGTTTGGGGCATGCTTCCGGCATCGCCACTTACCCCACTATGATTTATGAAAAGCCCGAATCATCTGTTCGTTGCGTTGACGGAGCAATCGGATGCGGGACCAATCGTCGTTCTGAGCCGTGGCCGATTCATGGCGGAGAATCGCGACGGAGGAAACACGGTCCACAACCCGCCGCATCGTCTTCAATCGGTTTATTTGAGTATTCAACTCATTCCTCTTCTTTCTCGCCAAGTCTTGCCAACGCTCGGAGGCCGCGGTCCCCGCGCGAAAACCATTCATCAAATGCCGCATTTCTGTTATACGGAAGCCACACGCTTGCGCTAGGCGGAGCACAGCCAGGCGGTGAATGGGCCTCTCGTGAATAGCGGCGTTGGCCGCTGGCACGCATTGGCACAGGCGATACCTCAATCCGCTCCCAATACCGGATGGTGGAGGCTGGAATCCCTGTCTCCTCGCCAAGTTCTCCAATTGTCATAAAAACTCTCTTGACTTAAAGTTGGCTTCAAGTCTTACGCTTGGGTAGGTCGCCCAAGAACAACATGATTGATGACACCACAGGTTCCATCGAGCCTCCACCCATTGGATGCACGCTCACCGGGGATGAATCCCGGCAACGCCTCGCCTGGATCTCCGAACTAAATCGTGATGCTTTACAAGGCTAGGAACGGAAGGACCTTGCGCTGAACTCCGATAAGCTCCCGACGCCATAGATCGCGTGCGCGAACTGGTCAGTAAGGAAGCTAAATGCTGTGCTTTTCTACGCTTCGATCTATATGAAATTCGAGACGAGGTGACGCTGACAATCACGGCCCCCGAGGGCGCGAGGGGAGCCGCCACCATGCTCTTTCAGCAGTTTGCCGAATCCGCCTAATTCCACTGGTGTTCCCAATGGCAATCGGCTATAAAAACCTCCTTCGGCCATAAAAAGCAGCTTGTAGCGCCGCTCTCTTCAAGGCTGCTGGCGCTGTCGCCTGTGGCGTGTGTTGCATTCTTCCGATTGCGCTTCCGGCTATCGCCTTGGCGGAACCGGAAGTGTCTTTGGCTGGTTTGCTCGTGCTCAGTTCTGGATGACAGCGATCGCTTGCCTCGCGGTAGCGAGTGCCGCAGACGGGCGGTGATTTGGGATATTGCCGGGCACGTGTCCCCTTGCCATGCTGCGTGATTCTTCGCACATCTTCAAGAACGCCGACGGTGGCTGCGTTAGAGGGTCGTGAAAGAGAACGCCGGAAACAAAGAGACCTAAAGAGATTGACGTGGCGCGGCAGTGATGCAGCAGTAGCACGTTTTTTGGCGCGTTTCTGAATTTTAGGGCTTTTGGAAGGGAACCGACCGTTGCAAGTATTTGATTCTTTTGGCTCCTCAGGTAGGATTCGAACCTACAACCCTTCGGTTAACAGCCGAATGCTCTACCGTTGAGCTACTGAGGAGCATCACGCCCCACCTCATCACGAAATGCCGCTTTATACCCGGCGCGAGGTAAGCCTTCACCATTAAAACACACCTCCCGGTTTCGGATGCTACGCTGAAATTTCCCATGCAACTTGAGAAGGTCTACGAGCCCCAGCGCTTCGAACCGCACTGGGCTCAATGGTGGATCGAGTCCGGCATTTATCACATGGAAGCCGCTGCCGCACAGCACAGCAAAGTCTTCTCCATCGTCATTCCGCCTCCCAACGTTACGGGATCGCTGCACATCGGCCACATGTTCGAGCACACCATGATGGACGTTGCTGTCCGCTGGCATCGCATGAAGGACGAGGCTACGCTCTGGGTACCCGGCATGGATCATGCGGGCATTGCCACGCAGATGGTTGTGGAACGGCAACTCGCCTCCGAGGGCCTCAAACGCCAGCAGATCGGCCGCGCGGAGTTTGAGCGTCGGGTCTGGCAGTGGAAAGAAGAATACGGCGGACGCATCAACACGCAGATCCGCCGCGAAGGCGCCAGTGTCGATTGGTCTCGCGAGCGCTTCACGCTCGATCCCGGTCTCTCGCGGGCAGTGCGCGAAACATTCGTCCGGCTGTGGGAAAAAGGCCTGATCTATCGCGGCGAATACATGGTCAACTGGTGCCCGGACTGCCAGACCGCCATCTCCGATCTTGAAACTATCCACGAATCGACGGCCGGTCACCTCTGGCACATTCGCTATCGCGTTACCGGAAGCGACCAGTCGCTCACCGTAGCGACTACGCGGCCCGAAACCATGCTGGGCGATACGGCGTTGGCCGTTCATCCCACCGACAAACGCTACTCGCACCTTCACGGAAAAACCGTCACGCTCCCTCTGCTCGGGCGTGAGATCCCGGTGATCGCCGACAGTATGGTCGACCCTGCGTTCGGTACGGGCGTGCTCAAACTTACTCCCGCACACGATCCCAATGACTTTGAAGCGGGCAAGCGCCATCAGCTTCCTTTTATAAAGGTCATTGGCGAAGACGCTCGCATGACGGCCGCCGCCGGGCCCTACGCCGGGCTTGATCGTTTCGAAGCACGCAAGCGAGTTCTCATGGCTCTGGAAGAGTCCGGCGATCTGGTCAAGACGGAAGATTACGCGGTAAGCATCAGCAAATGCGATCGCTCCAAAACCATCGTCGAGCCGCTCGTTTCCACGCAATGGTTCATGCGCATGAAGCCACTGGCAGCGAAGGCAATGGAAGCGGTGCGCAGCGGCCAAGTCAAATTCGTGCCGGACGATCGCGAAAATCTGTTCTTTCAATGGATGGAGAACATTCGCGACTGGTGCATCTCCCGGCAGCTATGGTGGGGCCATCGCATCCCCGCCTGGCATTGCCGGAATTGTTCCGAGATTACTGTGGCGCGCGAAACGCCGGCCACTTGCCCGCATTGCCATTCGACCGAACTGGAGCAGGACTCCGACGTTCTCGACACCTGGTTCAGTTCCGGCCTATGGCCCTTTTCGACTTTGGGCTGGCCCGACGACACGCCCGACTTACGCGCCTTTTATCCGACTTCCCTGCTGATCACCGGCTTTGACATTCTCTTTTTCTGGCTGTCGCGCATGATCATGCTGGGCATTGAGATGACCGGCCAAGTGCCGTTCCGCGAAGTTCACATACACGGACTGGTACGCGACGCCGACAAGCAAAAAATGTCGAAGACGCGCGGCAACGTCATCGATCCGCTCATCATTATGGATCAATACGGGACCGATGCCTGCCGCATCGCCTTGCTGATCTCGGCCGCGGCGGGATCGGACATCGCGCTGAAAGAAGATCGGATGGAGTCGGGGCGCAGTTTTGCCAATAAGATCTGGAACGCTTCCCGCTGGCTCTTCATGAATCTGGAACGATCTCGTGTCGAGGCCTGGGATCCGGCAGATCCCGCGAACTTGGACACGCCTTATTTTGAGGACAGCTGGATTCTGGAAAGGCTGAATTCGGCCACGGCTGTTGTCAATCAGGCGCTCACAGTCCATCGCTATCACGAAGCGGCGCAGACATTGTGGGACTTTGTCTGGGGCGATTTCTGCGACTGGTATCTGGAGATCAAGAAGCTGCGCTTTACAGAGAACTCAGGGCTCGATGCAAACTGGCGGCCGACGCTCTTTGTTTATGAAAGCGCGCTGCGCCTGCTTCACCCTTTCATGCCGTTTGTGACGGAGGAATTGTGGCAGCGCCTGATGCAGATGCTGGCCGCGAACACGCAGCACGCCTGCTCCATCTCGCTGGCGCGCTATCCAACTAAGCATCCACTCTCGGGATCGGAGCACGACATGACGCAGTTCAATCTGCTGCAAAGCATCGTCCAGAACGCGCGTAAAATGCGGGCTGACAACAAAATCGATCCGAAAACACCGTTGGATGCGACGCTTCACGTGTACGGTTTCTCCTTTTCACCGGAGAAGCTTGCGCCGCTCGAGTCGCTCGCGAAGCTACGCGTGAAACAGCAGGTCGAAGCAGCAGATTCGATCAGTTTTACCCTTCAGCTCCACCTGCCTAAGTCGCCGGCGAATGGCGCACTATCGGCTGACGCGCGTGTCCGCATCGAAAAAGAAACGTCCGGGCTTGAGCGGGCGATCGCTAATTCGGAACGGCAGCTGAACGACGAAACATTCCTGAGCAAAGCGCCCGAAAAAGTGGTCGCTTCGCTGCGTGCCAAGCTGGCGGAATATCAGTTTCAGCTGGCCAAGAACAGAGCGCTTCTGGAAGGCGGTCAGTAAAGGTGTTCGATGTCACGCACAGCGAAGTGCGCAATGCAGTCGACCGGGCTCTTGCTGAAGATATCGGCGCGGGCGACGTTACGTCGCAGCTTACCGTTCCGGAGGACTTGCAGGCGCATGGCAGCTACCTGGCGAAACAGTCTTTCGTGCTGGCCGGCATTGAGCTTCTGCCTCTCATATTCGAGAGTTTCGGTGGAGCGCAGCTCAAAATTTTCAAGACAAGTGGCGAATGTATGCAGAAGGGCGAGGTGCTGGCAATCGTGCAAGGACCGGCGCGCACGCTGCTCAGTTGCGAGCGCGTCTCCTTAAATTTCCTGCAGCGCCTGAGCGGTGTGGCCACTTTAGCGCGCCGGCATGTTGATGCAGTTGCCGGCACAAATGTAAAAGTATTGGACACGCGAAAAACAACGCCGGGCTTGCGCCTGCTCGAAAAATTTTCGGCCGCAGCCGGCGGCGCAACGAATCACCGTCAGGGGCTGTTCGACGCAGTGCTCATCAAGAACAATCACATTACGGCCGCCGGAGGCGTGCGGAAGGCACTCGAGATGGTGGCAAGTTTCACCGGACCGATTGAAATCGAGGTGCGCACTCGCGCGGAACTCGAAGAAGCGCTCGCGTGCGGAGCAAAGCACCTTCTGCTCGACAATCTGACACCGGACGAAGCGCGCGACTGGATTCGTCACGTTGCCGGCCGGGCCACCACCGAACTGTCGGGCAACATCGATTTGCAGACGATTCGAAGTTACGCCGAAGCGGGTCCCGATTACATCTCCTGCGGCGCGATTACCCACTCCGCGGTAGCCGTTGATATCAGCTTTCGACTCGAATTAGATCCGCAGTGATACCGCTCGATATAGAAGCAATTCAAGCGGCGCGTCCGCAGAACCAGCTTCACTATTTTGCGTCGATTGGCTCGACCATGACCGAAGCGTCTCGCCTGGCAAATGAGCACGCTCCGCACAACACGGTAGTCGTCGCTGAAGAACAAACGAGCGGTATCGGGCGTCTGGGACGGTCGTGGCTCTCGGAGAAGAACGTGGGCATTTACATGTCGGTCTTGTTGCGCCTTCCGCTGATTCCCGCCAAACTTCCGCTGGCGAGTCTGCTGGTTGGCCTGGCTGTGGCCGAAGCGATTGAAGAAGCAACGCAGCTGGCGTGCGATCTGCGCTGGCCGAACGATATTTTGGTGGGCGGGAAAAAGGTCGCGGGCATTCTGCCGCAGCTGGTCGAGACGTGCGTAGTCGCCGGCGTCGGTATCAACGTCAACAACACTGCTTTTCCCGATACGCTACGCACCCCGGCCGCATCGCTGCTGCTGGCCAGCGGGGGACACGTTCAATCTCGCGAACGGATCTTAATTCAGGTGCTCCAATCGATCGACACGTTTTCCGCGTTACTGATCGACGAGGGGTCGGAGGCTATCTTGCGAGCGTTCACGGCCGCTTCCACTTATGTCACGAATCGCCGGATCATGGTCGAAGAGAGCGGTCTCCGGGGAGTCACCGCGGGCCTTGATGAGAACGGTTTCCTGCTGCTGCGCGGCGACGATGGGCTCACCCAACGCATTTCCTCCGGCGGTGTTCGTCCCGACGGGGGCTGGTCGTCATGACTGGCCCGGGCGCGGCAGCCGAGCCCGAGTCCGATTGGGCCGGCAATTACTTTAACTACTTCACCGAGATCGAGGAACACTTTCAACGCGCCCGGGGCACTGGGCTTTTTTTGTTATCTCCGCTGGATTGGGCGCTGATCGAAGCCTGGAAGAACGCGGGTGTGCCGCTGGAAGCGGTCCTCAAGGGGATCGATCAAGCATTCGAAAAGTGGCGTGCGCGCAAAAAAAAACGCCGTTTGGTGAATTCCATCGCGTACTGCGCGCAGGCGGTTCTCGAAGCAGCCCAGCGAGCGCCCGCCTCGCAGTCGCGCAAGGCAGCGGCGGACGCGCCATTCACGGCCGAAGAACTCCGCACACACCTCGAACGCGCCTCGACTGCCGTCCGGCAAAGACCCGAAAGCCCGTTTGCCGAAATCGCCTCGTCGCTGGCTGCTCTGGCGAAAGACCCCGAACCCCACTTGCAGGATTTGGAAGGCCTGGAGCGCCGCCTGAGCGCGCTTGAAGATAAACTCGTGGCCGTTCTGCGTTCTCTGATGTCCGAGGAAGATCTCTACGCACTGCGCGAGACGCTGGATCGCGAATTGAAACCCTACCGAAGCAAAATGTCAGCCGACCAATTATCGGTACTCGAACGCCGTTACCTGGACACAGCCTTACTGGAACAAGCCAAGCTGCCGCGGCTCAGCCTCTTCTATATAAACTAGGGAACCAAGAATGTCTTTAGCGCCCCCTTCTTCCATAACGAAGGCGTCGAAGTCGATCAATCCTCAATGCGTTCTGGGTTTGTCGGGTGTGCTCCTGACGTTCGTTACTCTTCAGTCAGCACCCTGGCTTGCCCGCCACATGATTTCTTCCGCACCGGATCTCGCCGATAAGCGGGGCAATCGCGAACTTTACCTCGTGCTCGGGCCCGCTACCTTCATTTTCTTCGTTAGCATCTGGCTCGTCTTTCCCTTCGCTGTACAACAACTCCGAAAATTCAGAATCTATTGGCGGCCAGTCTTTACCTTTTCATCTCTCCTCGCCTGTTGCGCTTTCTTCTTCGCCTTCATCTTTCGTTTCGGCAATCATCAGTTTGGCGGCTATGACTTCAGTATCCCGGTCGATACAGCATGGCGTCTGGCGAGCGGGCAGGTTCCGTATGTCGACTTTGTCTGCACGCCTCCTCCCGGGTTTTATTTAGGCCTGAAATACGCGTTTCTTGTTTTCGGAGTTTCCTGGAATGCGCAACTTTACGCCACCATTCTTTTCACATGCCTGAGCTTCGTCTGGATTTTTGCATTGTGTCAATGCTTGATCGGTTCTCGAGCGGCCGCGCTTTTGATTGCGTTTACGATCGAAGCCGCAGCCATTCTCACACTGGATTTCTGGTGGTATAACAATGTCACTGCTATCGGCGCAGCGTTGTTTCTTCTTTCGTGTCTCGCGTATCTAAAGTTTCCTGACTCTATTCCTGCAAAGCTCTCCTATATCATTTCGCTTTCGCTGTTAAGTTTGATGAAACCGAAAGTTGCGGGCCTGCTGATCGCCGGAGCTCTTCCGCTGCTGTTGATCGCGAGCTCTCGCAAGCTGGCGTTGGCATTACATACTTTGGCAGCTGCTCTTCTTACACTATTTTTCCTGCATTTGAATCACGTAAGTCCAATCGGCATGCTGCACAGCTATGCTGACGCCGCAGTAAGCCGTGGCAAACTGAGCAATTTTGGATTTCGATATACAGCTCTCCTATACAGGCTTCGCGTCTTAGCTTGCACAATCGCGTTGTGTGTGCCCTTATTGACGCTAATCCCACGCATCGGGCGCGGCATAAAACAGCTACACTGGGCGACAATCGCGTCTAGTCTTATTTACCTGCTGGCACTGCTTGTAAGTGGAGTTGCCATGTTCACGAATGGCGAACTGAAAGATGTCGAGTGGTCCATCTTGATTGGGGCGGGCGCTGTCCTGACATTTCAATCGAAGTCTTGGCTGCTCCGGCGCGCCTATATCGCTTTTCTTTGTTCGCTTTTACTTTCGGATTTGTACCAGGGAGCCATTCGCTATCGTGTTTATGGAATCGGGCCACATACTTACTTTGAATGGCAGCAGTCTGATATCTCTCCAGGCATACCTTTCTTTCGCGATCTCGAAGCCAGCCAGCGTTTCGCCACGATCATCTCTGAAATCAAGCAAGCGACGCGTGACAACCCGGGGCCGATTTTTTTTGGTCCGCGTCTAGAGTTCTCTTATGCCGCGTTTGGTCTTCAGTCGCCTTTGCACATCCCAGTTTGGTGGGATCCAGGCGCTTCCTTCCGGGCCGATCAGGAATCGAGTCTCTTGGCTTCCTGGCAGGCTGATCGGCTTGCCACGCTTATCTTCTTGAAGGATGACTTTACTTTCTACTCCAAGGCTTTCCTGCAAAGGATTCAGGATGGTTATTGTCGGGACGACTTCTTCCCCGAACTAACTGTCTTTCATTCCGGGCGTTCCAACTGTGCCTCTGATACATTTAGCCACGAATGAATCGAGCCACGCCGCAGCCCCGCTTCTTCCACTGGTTTGCTTTGATCCTGCTGGTGATCTCGGTCTGCATCAACTATGCCGATCGCGGCAACCTGGGCGTAGCGGCCAAGAGTATTTCCGGCGAACTGCATCTCGCGCCCGATCAACTCGGCTATCTGCTGGCCGCTTTTTCGCTGACGTACGCGCTCGCGCAAATTTTTTCCGGTAATTTACTCGAGCGCTGGAATATCAACTGGGCGTACGCGGCGGCATTTCTGCTTTGGTCCGCGGCTACGGGTCTTACGGGACTAGTTCACACGTTCGCCGCGATCCTCGTTTTGCGGCTGCTGCTGGGCCTGGCTGAATCGATTGCCTATCCGGCTTATTCGAAGATGATCGTGATCAGCTTCCCCGAGCAGGTACGCGGGACGGCCAACGCTCTGATCGATGCGGGTTCCAAGCTGGGACCGGCCATTGGAGTAGTACTGGGCGTCAAGATGATCGAATGGTTTAGCTGGCGCGGCATGTTCGTCATCATCGGCGGCGTGAGCCTGCTCTGGTTGATTCCCTGGTGCCTGATCGCCAACCGGCTGCCCCACCGGATCCCGGCCGATTCGGCTGGGGCGCAAGCGGCGCCCACGCTCCGCGAAATCGCTTCGCAGCGGGCACTCTGGGGCAGTTCGCTGGGTCTGTTTGGAGGCAATTACACCTGGTTTGTTTTTCTAAACTGGCTGCCTTACTACTTTGAGTCGCAGCGCCACTATACGCGCGACCGGCTGGCGCTGTTCGGCTCGCTGCCCTTCTGGACGGTGGCCGCTTCCTCGCTCTTCTTTGGGTATCTGGCGGATGTGTTGATCCGCCGCGGCTGGCACGCGGGCCGGGTGCGCCAGACGTTTGTCTGCCTCGGTCTGCTTGGCTGCTGCGCCTTAATGCTGCCCGCAGTGGTGGTAGTGGACGCCACGCTGGCGAATACTTTGCTTTTGCTCGCCTCGGCGTCGCTGGGCGCCTGGTCCTCCAATCATTGGGCGCTCTCGCAATTCCTCGCAGGCCCCTGCGCCGCTACAAAATGGACCGGCGTTCAGAACGGCATGGGAAACTTCGCGGGGGTGCTCGGGCAAGTCGTCAGCGGCTATGCCTTACAGGCTACTCATTCGTTTTTTGCGGCGTTTGCAATCGCCGGCACGATCCTTTTCCTGGGAGTTATTGGGTACTGGTTTGTGGTGGGTTATCCGAAAGAGCACAGCTGGACCACCGGACAAAGTACCAATACTACCCTCTACGCCAGCTAAGTTGGCTCAATTACGTTACAGTTTGTTGAAGTACCTGGTACAAACGCGGATTTGGGCCCTGATTTTCCCATAGCGCCCTATGATAAGCTCTAAACCAAGACAAGCGTCGGCCTACGGGCCGCACGCGCCCCGGTGGGTATTTCCTCCGAGTGCCCACCGGCTCCTCACTTTATTGCAACCATAGCCAGACGAAATGCCGGACGATGCACTCGAACGTCCCTATTCTGTATGCCCGCCGTTCGCGCCAGTCCGTGAAGTTCTTTGGCCCGAAATGAAGCGCGTACCGATCGAAGCCCGTCGTGTACGGTAATCCGGTTCCAGCCAAACAACGGCTTGGTAGCCGCCAGGAACAGATAGGGCAGGATATGCCGTTCGAGGTCGCAGACAATCAGCGCTTTGCTTGAAACGCTATGCAGGCTGCGCAGCAGATCAACTACTTGGCCGTTCTCGAAGTGATGGAGGAACAGCGAGCAGATTACGTAGTCGAAGCTCGCCGGGGCGAAGGGTAGTTCAAAAGCATCGGCGAGCAGCTTGGGATGAGGAGCGACTTCCAGATTTGTCGGGTTGCAGTCGAGAGACGTGATGGTGGAGCGAGGGTAGAGTTCGCGGATAACCTGGGCGGAGTCGCCTGAGGCCGCGCCTACATCGAGGAATGAGGCCGCGTCGGACGTGGCGGCCACCCGTCCGAGCGTCTTGCGCAGAACGGAATGACCGCCGAAATGGCGGTTGATGCGCACCAGATCGGCCAGATTGGGCCGTGCTTCTTCGGGCGAGACATGGTCCAGCATTTCGGGCCGGATGATTCGTTGCGAGAACATTCTGTTGCTTTAGATGCTCTGTTATGTTGAGGTTTGAAGAATTTTGTTACTGCGCCGGGCTCTCTTGCGGTCATTTGCGGACCCATGTTCTCGAGCAAAACGGAAGAACTGATCCGCCTTCTACGGCGCGCCCGCACGGCAAAAAAGCGCGTGCAGGTGTTCAAGCCCGTCATTGACAGCCGCTATTCGACCAGCGAGATCGTGACCCATGGCAATGTGCGGATGCCGGCGGAAGCAGTCGATTCCGCCCAAGAAATCTTCGACAAATTGGACCCGAAAACGGAAGTGGTGGGGATCGACGAAGCCAACTTTTTTGGGCTCGCTCTTGTGGGAGTAGCGAGTGCATTAAGGGATGCCGACAAACAGGTGACGATAGCGGGGCTGGATACCGATTACCTGGGCAGGCCATTTCCGCCGGTGCCGGAATTGCTGGCGCTGGCGGATTCGATCACAAAAATGCTGGCGATTTGCAGCCGCTGCGGCGCGCCGGCCAACCACTCGCAGCGCCTGGTCGATTCGAAGGAACTTATTCTGGTCGGCGCCGTCGATTCGTACGAAGCCCGCTGCAGACGGTGCTTCGAGCCCGGCTTGCCGCTTCAGGAGGTACTGGATTTCGCGGTAGCAGCCAACAAGATTCCTGCATCAGACTAAACTTGAAACATAATAGTAAATAAAGATGAGTAGCGTACCCCAGCAGCCCACGTACATCATTCCCCCTCCCTCCAGCCCAAATTGGAAGACTCCGGTGGTCATCGGAGCGTTTGCTCTGCTGGCTGCGGCTAACATTTATCTGTTTACGCAACTGAACCAGGTCAAGATGGACAGCCGGGCGCAGGTGACGAAACTGAATGGCGACTTTAACGCTGCCATCGAAAAGATGAAAGTCGATTCGAACGAGCAGGTGCAGCAGTCGCGGCGCAGCATGGGCGTGCTGCAATCGCGCCTGGCAGCACAACGCCGGGCGGCGGAACAGGCGGTAGGCCAAGCTAAGATCGACGCCGAACAGAAAGTCGCCAGTCTGCAGGAAAAGGTAGCGCAGGAGCAGGCGGCGCAGCAGCAGGCGATTTCGCAGGTCAAACTCACCGCCGATACGGCGACCACGCAACTGGGCACTGTTTCGACGGATTTAGGGAACACCAAGACGCAGCTCGAACAGACCGTGGCCACGCTAAAACATGCAACGGGCGATATCGACAACCATTCCAGCCTGATTGCGACCAACGGCAAAGAGCTGGCGGCGCTCCGGGAACTGGGCGAGCGAAACTACACGGAATTTACCATTTCCAAGTCGAAAAAGCCGAGCCGGGTGGGCGATATCATGGTTGAGTTGAAAAGGACCGATCCCAAGCGGAACAAATTCACGATCGTCATCACAGCGGACGACAAGATCGTGGAGAAGAGGGATAAGAATCTGAACGAGCCGATTCAGTTCTACACGGCAAAAGCGCACCAACCGGATGAAATTGTGGTCAACCAGGTCAGAAAAGATGTGATTGTCGGTTATTTAGCAACGCCGAAGGTTCAGAATGGAAGAGCGGGCACATAGGCGGCCGGCAACCAAGAAATTATGCGATACCCAGAACAACTTATAGCGATTATGCGCCAGGATTTGACCCAGTATGGAGTCAGGGAGACGAGAACGGCCGATGAGGTGAACGAAGCGCTTGGACCGAATAGCGGCACCGTGCTGATGATCACCAATTCGGTGTGCGGCTGCGCCGCCGGAAAGGCCCGGCCGGCTGTCGGCATGGCTTTGCAGCATGGCAATCGCCCGGATACGGTGGCCACTGTATTTGCAGGCGCTGATTTGGATGGCGTAGCACGTGTCCGGGAATTGTTGCCCGGCACTCCGCCTTCCTCGCCTTCGATGGCGCTATTCCGCGATGGCAAACCGATCTTTACGCTGCATCGTTTTCAGATTGAAAGCAACGAAGCGCCACAAATCGCCAAGATGCTGACCGAAGCGTTCGATCAGTACTGCGTTACAGCGAAACAGTAGTTTTCTTTTTTGACCGGTAGAGGTCGCGGGCATCGATAAAGGCGCGTACCTCTGCCGGTAGTTCCGGTGTCGGCTTTCCGGCCGCTATACGTTTACGGATCTCGGAGCTCGAAACGGGGAGTTCCAGTCCTTCCAAGCGGTGGACAGTTGCGTCCGCCGGGACTTTATACTTGCCGCCGGGTCTGGTTACAACGATGAATTCAATTAGCTGAATTAACTCGTGCCAGTCATGCCAGCTTTCGATGTCGTTGAAAGCGTCGGCGCCAATGAGAAAGAAAAGTTCATCGTCCTGATTGAGGCCGGCACGGAATCGTCTGACCGTATTGAGAGTGTAACTGCGCCCCGCGCCTTCCTCCAGGCGTGACGCTTCGAAGGCCGGATAGGGACTGCAGGCAATTTCCACCATTGCAAATCGATCTTCGTAGGGCGTTATTCCAGCCGCGGCTTTGTGCGGCGGGGTGCCAGCGGGAACGAAAAGCATCCGGTCGAGTTGAAAATGCTGGACGGCTTCGGCGGCAATGCGCAGATGCGCGGCATGGATGGGATCGAAGGTTCCGCCAAACAGGCAGATCCTGCGGCCCTTATGCTTCAATGCCCGCATGAAGAGCGTAACGATCAAGACCGGGCGTTGTGTCGCTTGAAATCTGGTCCTGGGCGGCCTGGCTGGCTAGTTCATCGCAGCGATTGTTGTCTTCGTGGATGGCATGGCCCTTGGTCCAAATCCAGTGTGTTTTGTGGGCGCTCACGAGTTCGTCGAGCGCGATCCATAAATCCTGGTTGTTAACCGGCTGCTTGTCGGCTTTACGCCAGGCGTTGCGCTTCCAACCGTGGATCCACTTGGTAATGCCGTTTTTCACGTATTCAGAATCTGTGATGATTTCGACGTCGCAGGATTCCTTTAATCTTTTCAGGCCCTCGATAGCGGCAGCCAGTTCCATGCGGTTATTCGTGGTGTGACGGCTGCAGCCGAAAATTTCGCGTTTCAGGTCTCCGAAACGCAGAATGCAGGCCCAGCCACCGCGGCCCGGATTGCCTTTGCAGGCGCCATCCGTGATCAGACGAACCTGTTTCAAGCGAATTCCAATTCGGGCAATTGGGTAGCAAAGAAGGCATCGACCACGCTGAGGATTTGCGGCACGCTGCCCGTGCGATAAATTTCGGTGCGTAGTTTCGACCCGTTGCGGATGCCGTGAGTGAAGTAAGTGGCAAATTGCTTCATCTTGCCGACCGCATCGGAGGCGGCGTGGTCCTGGAGCATGAGGTAGTAGGTCTTCATCATCTCGTAGCGTTCCTGGTCCGACGGGACATGATAGGAACCGGTCGCGAGGTATTCGGCAATCTGACGAAAAATCCAGGGATTGTGGGAGGCCGCGCGACCGATCATGACCGCGTCGCAGCCGGTCTCGCGATGCATGTGGACGGCTTCTTCGGGCGTGTTGATATCGCCGTTGCCGATTACCGGGATGTTCACGGCGGCTTTTACCTCAGCGATGCGGGACCAGTCGGCATGGCCGCTGTAGCCTTGTTCGCGGGTGCGCGGATGCAGCGCAACGGCTGCTAGGCCGCAATCTTCGGCGATTTTGGCCATGTGGACCGCCACTAACTCCTGGTCGTTCCAGCCCGCGCGGAATTTGCACGTCAGCGGGATCGAAATGGCGGCGCGCACGCTGCGGAGGATCTCTTCGACGAGCGGCAGATCGCGCAGCAGGCCGGAGCCGCCGTTACATTTCACGACTTTGTTGACCGGGCAGCCGAAATTGATGTCGACGATATCGAAGCCGCGCTCTTCGCAGACGCGCGCGGCTTCGGCCATGACGGCCGGATCGGAGCCGAAAAGCTGGCAGGTGATGGGATGTTCTTCGGCCTCGAAGTAGAGGTAGCGAAAGGTTTTGGTGGGCTTGCGAGCTTTGCGTGTGCTGACGACACCATGGGAGCTGGTGAATTCGGTCATCAGCAGGCCGCAGCCGCCCTGGTTGCGAATCAAGCGGCGGAATACGGTGTCGGTAACGCCAGCCATCGGTGCGAGCACGGTAGCCGGGTGGATGGCGATAGGGCCGACCGGGTAGGAAGACGGAAAATCGGAGATAAATCGATCAGGCACGGCTCTGGTGATTTCATTTTAACTTTGCCGGAACGCAACGTTTGGTGTTCGGGTTACGTTTGGAATAGTAGAGACTCAGTATGGTGCGTACGAGTGTAATCAAAGTAATCGGGGCCTTCGTAGCAGGCCTGGTGGTGGCGCTGGCGAGCGCGCTGCTGTATGTCAGGGCGCATGAGCGGCCAGTCGTGGCGCAGGATATAGCATCGCCCGCCGGGGCGCAATCGCCGGAAGTCACGCCGGCTCCGCCGCCTCCCGCGCCTGCCACGAAGGAAGAAGAACCAGCGCCTCCTCCTGAAAAAGAAGAGCCGCCGCTACGAGCGAAAGCAACGCCGCGGAAAGTGGTAAAGCACGTTGTTCCCAAATCTGAAGGGCCGGTGCAAGTAGTGCAGAACACGCAGCCGGCTTATCCGGTGGCGAGCCCAGCTCCTGCGCCGTCGATGGAAACGCCTGCGCCTGTGGTGACTGCTGCTCCTCCACCCGTTGCCGCGCCCGCACCGCATGTAGTGGAATTGGCGGCGGGGACGAATCTGGCGATCCGGCTGGGGGAAACGATCTCGTCGGAGCACAATTATTCGGGCGATGCATTTCGCGGCACGCTGGATGAACCTGTGATTCGGGACGGATTCATCATTGCGGAAAAGGGATCGAAGGTGTTGGGCAAGGTGGTCGAATCGGACAAAGCCGGGCGCGTGCGCGGGGTGGCGAATCTCAATTTGAAGCTGATGGAGATCAACACGACGGACGGGCAGCGGATCGAGGTAGAGACGAACTCGGTTGAAAAGCTCGGACAGACCAGCAAGGGCACGGATACGGCGAAGATTGCGGGCGGGGCAGCGTTAGGCGCGATTATCGGAGCATTGGGGGGCGGCGGCAAAGGCGCGGCGATTGGAGCGGGAGCGGGTGGCGCAGCAGGTACGGGCGTAGTGCTGGCGACGCGGGGCAAAGCAGCGGTGCTGCCGAGTGAGTCGAGGTTGACGTTTCAACTGACTGCTCCGGTGACCATTACGGAGCAGATGAAGCATTAGGGATGGCGAGTTGCGCAGGATTTGGGATCGGGGCGCTTACGGTTTGGGATCGGGTTCAGCGTTGGGGGCATGAATCGCTAGGGAACGGCGGGGCGCGATATTGAGTTCGCGCACGGGTTCGATGCTGGCGGCGGTGGCCGAGTGGATCGATTTCAGGCGGCGGGCAGACACGAGTACTCGGTGTTCGAGGGCGTTGGCGGTGGTGTTGTAGGTCGACACAGTTTTCTCGAGAACGTCGCCTAGCTTGGCGAAGTTTTCGCTCAGGCCGAGTAGGCGGTCGTAGAGTTGCGCGCCCGTTGCAGCGACGCTCTTCAATTCTTCGGCGATTTGTTGCTGGTGCCAGCCATGCGCGACCGTTAACAAGAGAGTGATCAGCGTGATGGGGCTCGCGATGACTACGCGATGGGTAGCGGCAAACGACAAGAGTTCGGGATCGTGTTCGAGGGCGGCGCTGAAAAGCGATTCGAGCGGCAGGAAGGCAACGACAAACTCGGGGGAGCAGGGCAGCTGTTGCCAGTAGGCCTTGTCGGAAAGCGCGCGAATGTGGGTGCGAACCTGGCGGGCATGATCGGCCAAATGAGATAAGCGGGCGGGCTCGTTTTCGGATTCTACTGCGCGCAGGTAGGCCTCAAGGGATACTTTCGAATCGACGACGACCTGGCAGCCGTTGGGCAGACGAACGATGAGGTCAGGGCGCTGGCGGCGTTCGCCGAAGAGGGTTTCCTGTTCGGCGAAATCGCAGTGTTCGAGCATGCCGGAGAGTTCGACGACGCGGCGCAGCTGCATTTCGCCCCAACGTCCGCGCTGGATGGGCGAGCGCAGGGCGGTCTTGAGGCCTTCGGTCGATTGACGGACTCGTTCCTGCAAATCGGTGAGGGATTGCAATTGGGCGGTGATGCCCTGGTAGGCGCCGACGCGTGATTTTTCGAGGCTTTGGACCTGCTCTTCGAAGCGGCGGAGCGATTGAGAGACGGGATCGACGATGTGCTGGAACTGCTCGCGGCTGCGGTCGAGAAGGAGCTGGCTGTTGTTCTGCAGGGCGTCGGCGGCGAGGGAGCGGAAGCGCTCTTCGAGCTGGGCGTGGGTCTGCGTGAGGAGCTGGAGCTGCGATTCGGCGGCAGCGCGGCTGGTACCGATTTCGGATTTGAGGCGCACGGAAGACGCGAAGTAGTAGGCGGCGACGGCAACGGCGAGTAGCAGGCAAAAGAGCAGGAACGGGATCACTTCTTAAAACCTGTCTCGTGCTTCCATTCATCGAGCGTGTTGAAGACGATCGGGCAATAAACGGCGCGATCGGGCATGTGCCACATGCGGCTGACAAGCGAGCCGTTGCCTTTCACCAGATGCGGGAAGAGTTCGCAGGTTTGCGGACGGGCTTCATAGACCGAACAGAGATTGCCTTCGAGGAAGACGCAGCCGTTTTCGTCGCGCTTGAGGATACGACCTTCCTCGGCCACTTCTACGGTGTAGTCGCGGAAGAATTCGCTGACTTTCATGCCGAGGAAACGGGACAGGCGTTCGGCATCGCGGTCGGTGATTTCCGTGGTGGCGACACGGCAGCAGTTGGCGCACTGGGTGCAATCGATCGAATCTTCGACACTCTGCGCGATGGCTTTGAGGCGGCGTTCGACGAAGTTGTGGCTCTTCATCCAGGAACGGAACCGGCGGTTTTCCTCGCGTTCTTTCTCGCCGAAGCGCTTGATCTGGACGAGGTCGGTGGTGGGTGGTTTGGGCAAGAAAGGGTCCTTTCATTATCGCCGGAGTGGCGATTTGGCAGGAGTATTTACCGTTTAGCAAAGGTTTTGGGGGTCGCCCAGCCGTGGCTCGCGAGGACGGCGCGAGGCGTTGGCGAGGCTGCCGGGCGATGCAGTGGTGCTGGCGGACGGAAACTTTGGCATCTTTGCGTTTGCCCATGCGGTCCAGCGCAGCCGGCGGCCCTCCTGTTCCGATTGACCGTCGCGCGGGCGCGCGAGATCCTGGGCAGTGTCGTCTTGCGGAAAGGAACGCACCGCCCCGTGTTTGGCGGGCCAGCCGCTGGGATCGGCGATCCCACCCGGACCTGCCCGGACAAGTCAGTCTGGCGGGTTGGGTGCTGGTCTGCCTAAATCCCACCCACCCCAAGAGAAACTTTTCCTGTTCACCACCTTGCCGGTAAGCCCACGGGAACTGCTCGACACTTATAAACTGCGCGGGACTATCGAAACCGATCTGCGCAGTTTGAAGCGCACCGTCGGTCTCACGACTGCCGTCAGACTTCGCCCCCTCGCCTTTATCTAAGTGACGTTGGGCTAAAGCCTACCTCACGGAAGTCTCACGGGCTTCATCGCGAAACTACGGGATTTCAGGGGCGAAGGCCTTGGTTAGCTTTCGAGTTGCGCGTTCAGGGTGATCTCGGTGTCGAACAGTTTCGATACCGGGCACCCTTCTTTTGCATTTGTTGCAGCGCGGTTGAACGCATCCTGGGATGCGCCCGGAATCTTGGCTTTCAAATCAAGAGCGCTGCGCTGGATGGAGAACCCTTCACCTTCCTTTTCGAGCGAAATGGTACAGGTAGTCTCGATGCTATCCGCCTTCAGTCCTTCGTTCTGGAGCATGAGCGACAAGGCCATGGAAAAACAAGCGGCGTGGGCAGCAGCGAGCAGTTCCTCCGGATTGGTGCCCTTCGCGTCTTCAAATCGTGTCTTGAAGGAATAAGGTGTGTTCGAAAGGACTCCGCTGGCAGACGAGATCGATCCCGATCCCGACTGCAAATCACCCTTCCACTGCGCACTAGCTTTTCTTTGCATGTCACTTAGACTCGGCCGGCGAGCTTAAGCTTCGCGAGATGACGGACAGCATACGCCCGGGATTTTCGGGCTCCCGGCGGAACGAGAAGAACTGGTCGGGATGGCAGTGCGTGCAGAGGCCCGAGTCGAAAACATGATCGGGCAAAAGGCCAGCCGCCAACATTTGCTTCTTGTTCGCCGCTGCGAGATCGAGGTGCGCCTTGCCGTTTTGATCCGCCGCCAGCCCAAACTGTCCGGCGACATCGGCACTCACTTGGTAGCAGCAGGCTTGAATGCAAGGACCGATGGCGGCGTAGATGTCGGCCGGATCGCTGCCGTAAAGGCTGGAAAGCTTCCGAATTGTTGCGCCGACAATCTGGCTCGCGGAGCCTCGCCAGCCAGCATGGATGGCGGCCACAGCGCAGGAGTGGGCATCCAGCAGAAGAATGGGCACGCAGTCCGCCGTACGAACGCCGATGGCCAGCCCGGGTTCGTTTGTGACCAGCGCGTCTCCTTCAGCCTGCCGGTCCGCCAGGCCGTTAGCTTCGCGGACCACTGCGGAATGGACCTGACGGAGTGTTACGGAGGCGACATGGCTAGCATGACGCGAACCGAAGCCGTGATTCTGCCAAACGAACCCAACAAAGCCCTGGCAGCGAAGGATGCCTTGGTCGTCAAAGACAAAGTCTTTGTGCACAGCAGCTTACGAAACAAAACCGGCGCCAGCCGTAATTGGGTTCGTATTTTCAAAGGTGTGCTGGCGGTACCAGTCGAGGGTGAGCTGCAGGCCCTGCTCAAAGGAGAATTGAGGTTTGTGACCGAGCTCACGGATGGCGGCGGTGACATCGGCCTGCGAGTCGCGAACATCGCCGGCGCGCGGCGGACCATAGTTGGGTGGCAGATTGACACCTTCTAGTTTTTGTAGAATCTGCCAGGTTTCGTTTAGAGTAAATCGATTGCCGTTGCCAGCGTTAAACACCCGGCCGGACACGCCGTGGGCTTCAGAGGCCTTGATCAACAGGCCGACCACGTCTTCAACATAGGTAAAATCGCGCGACTGGTTGCCATCGCCAAAAATCGTCGGACTGCGGCGTTCAATCAGAGCTGTCAGGAAAAGCGAGAGCACACCCGAGTAGACACTGGACGGGTCCTGACGCGGCCCATACACGTTGAAGAAGCGCAGCGCTACCGTTTCGAGGTTGAAGCAATTGGCGAACACGCTGGCGTAGTATTCGCCGACCAATTTCTGGAGCGCATAAGGAGACTTCGGCTGCGGCAGCATGGTCTCAACCTTTGGGAGAACCTCTGTATCGCCGTAAGCAGACGAAGAGGCGGCGTAGACGACGCGCCCGGCTTTGCCCTCGGCGGCTGCCCGGAACACGTTGAATGTGCCATCGATGTTCGTCTCGTGGCTTGAAACCGGATCGAGAATGGATTTGGGCACCGATGGCAGAGCGGCCAGGTGAAACACGCGTCGAGCGCCGGCGATCACGGGTGCGATTCGATCGTAATCGCGGATGTCGATCTCGTGAACGGTGATCGAATCGGCGACGTCTTCGAGATTGTCGAGGCTACCCGACTCGAGGTTATCGATGACGTGCACGTGACGCCCATCGTTGAGCAGACCTCTAACGAGCGAGGAGCCGATAAACCCGGCGCCCCCAGTAACTACATATCGGTTCATAATGTTTGGGTCAGAACTGCAGAATTTGCCGCCTCGGTGAGATGGCGGAGTGCGTTACCGGCAACTAGCGACGGGTCGCGGGTGAAGTCAAAGACCTCTAGAGACACCCAGCCGCCGTAGTTTGCCGTGGCGAGAGTGCTCAACAGCCCCGTAAAATCATAATGCCCGGTTCCAGGCTCGCGGCCATCCATTTCGTTGACATGAACATGCTGAATAAAAGGCAGGTATTTGAGCAGTAACCCAAGGTGTGGAAGGACTTCTTTGACCGCATTGTGAGTGTCAAACATCGTCTGAATAGCAGGGCTGGCAATTTGTTGCACGATGGCGGCGGCTTCGTCCAGCGTGGTGACGACATCGGTCTGATCCGGCGACAGCGGCTCGATCAGCAGACGCACGCCCTTGCTCTCCGCATGAGGAGCAATGCTGGCGAGTTCTTCCGCGTAGACCGCCGTCGCATCTTTCGCGCTGCATCCGCCTGTCGCGGAACGTTGTTTGGGAGAGCCAAAAATCAATACTCCTGGGCGCTCGGGAGAAGGTCCCTGCAGGTCCGCGCAGAGATCGATCAAACCACCTATGAATGCCCACGTCTCACGTCGCAGATGGTTATCAGGCGTAGTCGCGTGGAGTCCGGCGGGCGAGACCAGGAGCCAGTGCAAACCGACAAACGTGAGATCGTTTTGAGCCATCGATTGTCGAACCTGGCTGCGCTCTTCAGCGGTTAACGCGACAGGATTTTCGGCCAGCGTAAAGGGAGCTACTTCGATCCCGGAATAGCCAAGCCGGCGAATTTGCGAACAGGCCTCCGCCAAGGGAAAACGTTGGAACAGTTCGTTGCATACCGCAAAGCGGTACGGCAGGGTCATCGCCACCAGTTTATCGTTGGGCGCTTGGCATACTCAAATGAAAATATGTGTGATGACGAGGTCGTTCTGGAAACGAATTTGCCCTTGCCGCTGGTTACTCGGGGCAAAGTTCGGGACATCTATGAAGCCGGCGACTACTTGCTTTTCCTGGCAACCGATCGCATTTCGGCTTTTGACTGCGTTTTAGGCAGCGGCATCCCCTGCAAAGGGCGGGTGCTGACGCAGATGTCGCTGTTCTGGTTTAATTTTCTGCGCGACCTGGTTCCTTCGCATGTGGCAACCGCGGATGTGGCGGCGTATCCGTCGGCACTCCGCGAATTCGAGGAAATGCTGGAGGGAAGATCCATGCTTGTCAAGAAAGCTCGTATGATTCCGGTGGAATGCGTGGCGCGCGGATATCTGGCGGGCTCAGGGTGGAAGGAATATCAGGCGTCGGGAACGGTTTGCGGCATACCGCTGCCGGCTGGATTGCGGGAGGGTGATCAGCTGCGCCAGCCGATCTTTACGCCGGCCGCCAAGATGCAAAGTGGACACGACGAGAACATTTCGTTTCACAGCGTGGTGAACCAGTCGGGCGCGCAGCTGGCCGAGCGGCTGCGAAGACTGACACTGGAGATCTACACGAAAGCGGCGCAGTACTCGTTGCAGCGCGGCATCATTCTGGCCGATACAAAATTTGAGTTCGGGTATGTGGGCGAGAGACTGGTTTTAGCGGACGAGGTATTGACCCCTGATTCGTCCCGTTACTGGCCAGCCGACAGCTACAGGCCGGGAGGTCCGCAGAAGTCGTTTGACAAGCAGTATGTGCGGGATTTTCTGGAGGCACTCGATTGGGACAAACGGCCGCCTGCCCCAGCGCTTCCCAGTGAGGTGGTGGCTAAAACGAGCGAGAAATACCAGGAGGCTTACACTCGCATCACAGCAAGCGCCTTGGCATCGGGGAAGCGATAAGATTCACTCAGCAACTGTTTACGAGAATGCCGTTCAACTGGTTTGACGTATTGATATTCGTCGTGATTCTGATGTCGGTGGTGGCGGGCCTGCGCTCCGGGTTCGCGCGAGTGGTAGTTGGATTGGTCGCAACGATCGCCGGCTTGCTGCTGGGGTTCTGGTGCTATCGTTTGGTGGCAGTGAAGCTGGCCGCGTATGTGGGAAGCGAGGCGCTGGCCGACATACTGGGATTCCTCCTGATTCTATGTGGAGTTTTGATCCTGGGATCGCTGCTGGCGGCATTGCTGGCCAATCTTTTTCGCTGGATTGGGCTGTCCTGGTTCGATCATTTGCTGGGCGGCGTAGCGGGTTTCGTGCGGGGCATTTTAGTAGTAGCGGGAACGGCGGCCATCCTGGTGGCTTTTGTACCGTCACCCGTGCCGGGGTTTCTCACGCACTCGGCCATGTTGCCTTACGCGAGCCAGGTGGCTGCGGCTCTAGCGGAAGCAGCGCCCAAGGACTTGAAAGATTCCTTTCTACAGCAGTGGTACAACCTGAAGCACCTGTGGGAGAAGCCGAAGTCCGGCCAAGGGCAAGTGGTTTAGCAAAAAACGCTTGACTCTCACGCTGCGTGAGCCTCCAGTATGAGAGAAGAGCGAGAGGATTTGAAGCAGTCGTATGGAGTTCACGAATTTGCGGAACTGGCCGGCGTAACGGTCCGGGCACTGCATCATTACGATGTGCTGGGTCTGTTACGGCCGGCGCGGTCCGCTAGCGGCTATCGCCTATACCGCCTGGCCGATTTGGAGCGGTTGGAGCAGATTGCGGCGCTTAAGTTCATCGGGTTGCCGTTGAAGCAGATCAAGCGCTTCCTCGAAAACGGTCTCTTAGCACTGCCGGGCGCACTGCGGTTGCAGCGGCAGGAACTTGAAAAAAAGAGAAACCGGATTGATCGGGCCTTGCAAGCGATAAGCGATGCAGAGCGGGCAGGCTCTGGAATGGCCGCTGCGACGCTACTACAGCGATGAGGGATGGCAGGCTCGCAGCGAGCGGTGGAAGAGTCTGAGCGCGACGCAAATGGACTCCGCGCTCCAGGCAAGAGCAGAGTTGTTTCGTGATTTACTTGCGGCGATAGACGATGAAGAGCTCATCGGTGAGAAGGGCCGCGAATTGGCGGCACGGTGGCGGTCGTTGCGGAAGAGCGAAGCGGGCGGGGATGCCGAATTTCTGGCCGGTTCGACTCGGGCATGGGCCGACCGCCGCAATTGGCCAGTCGCGTTACGGCTAAAGGAAGCGAATACATACATGATGCGGCTGGAAGAGTTCGAACGAGCGGCCGATTTTCTGGATCGAGCGGTTGACGAGGTTCCGGTGCAGGCTTGATTCACAATGAGAGTTGCTGATTATATTTGACCTTGATGGAACGCTGATCGATTCGAGCCAGGATCTTGCCATCTCTGCGAATGCAACACGCGCGCATTATGGATTGCCGCCGCTGGATCAGCCGGTGATCAATTCTTATGTTGGCAATGGGGCTGCCGTGCTGATTGAGAAAGCTATGGGATCGCAAACTCCCAGAGAGACTGTGGCGGAGGCGCTGGCCTTTTTCTTGAAATACTACCGGTCGCATTCGCTGCAGCATACACGGCTTTACGACGGTGTGGGCGCAGTCCTGGAATCGCTGGCGGCCGATCATAACTTGAGCGTATTGACTAACAAGCCGCAAAAGATCAGCTTCGACATTCTTGGCGCGCTGCGCGTACAGAAGTTTTTCCAGCGTGTAATTGGCGGCGATACTCTGTCAGAAAAGAAGCCCAACCCAGCGGGCATCTTAGAGCTTATGGCGGACGCAGGGGCTGACACTCACAGCACTCTGATGGTGGGCGACAGCAGCGTGGATGTGCTGACGGCGCGTAATGCGGGAGTGCGCAGCTGCGGGGTGCGCTGGGGCTTTCAACCTGACACATTCGACGCGGTTCCGCCGGATTTTGAAATCGATGCACCGGATGAGTTACTAAGTGCGATCTCGAAACTTACTACAAGTACGTAAGCAATCGGCGTTCGGTTGCGCTTGAATTTCCGGGAACTTTCTCCGGTACTCGAAGCTTCTAAATGTCCAGTAGTTGGAAAGGACACTTGCATGAAGCGTTTTGCCGCAATCCTATTGAATGTCGCGCTGCCTGTTGCCGCCTGTGCCGCCGCCGCAAATATTCCTATTAAGCGCATTGTTCTGTATAAGCACGGAGTGGCTTATTTCGAGCGAAGTGGTCAAGTCGCCGAGGGTGAAGAATCGCGGCTCGAATTCAAAAGCTCTGAAATGAATGACGTCCTGAAATCGTTCACAGTGCGAGATGCGGACGGAGGTCAGGTGACGGGCGTCCGCTATGACGCCAACGAGTCGATGGACCAGCGCCTGGCGAAATTTCCGTTTCACCTGGGTGACGGTGAGTTTGTTACGGCCTTTCTCGATCGAATGAAAGGGTCGGAACTGGAATTGACGATCGATGGGCGGCCGGTAATAGGAACGATCGTGAGCGCGCGGGCGATTGAAAATGGTTCGGGCGATAACAAGACGCTGGTTCGTGAACAAGTAACGCTGCTGCTCGATTCAGGGGAAATGGGGAATTTCGATTTGGAGAAAGCGTCGTTGTTCCGGCTGACCGATTCCCGTTTGCAGCAGGAGCTGAAACAGTATCTGACAACGCTGTCGCGTGGCAAGAGCGATGACACGCGCATCCTGCACCTGAATTTCAGCGGCGGCGGACGGCGCGACTTACACCTCTCTTACGTGACACCGGCTGCCATCTGGAAGTCTTCTTACCGCCTGGCGCTGGATGGCGGCGCGTCGACTCTGGAAGGCTGGGCGGTGGTCGATAACACGACCGATCAGGATTGGAATGATGTGAAGCTGACGGTGGTTTCGGGGCGGCCCATTTCTTTCGTGAGCCTGCTGGATGTGCCTCGTTTCGGGAACCGGCAGGTGGCGGAGTTGCCGGAGGACCGGGCGGCGGGGCCGGTAGTTTATGGCGGCGCGGTGGGTGGTGTTTTAGGTAATGCGCAGGTTGGATCGGGTTCGGGTGGCGGAACCGGCGGCGGAGAGTACCGCATCGAGGCAAAATCACGACAAGCGAATGCATCTGTGCCGGGCGCTGGTCTCAATCTGAACGAGCAGATGGGACAGGCGAATGTCCAGGTCACCAGTTCGGTGGAAGGTGCGACGGGTGAAACATTAGGCGAACTCTTCGAATACAATTTCGCTGCACCGGTTACGGTGAAGAGGAACGAATCCGCGCTGCTGCCCTTTTTGCAAGAGAAGATTGAAGCTCGCAAGCTCTTGATCTACAACAACACGGCCGGCGAACATCCGGTAAATGCGGCGGAGATCTTGAATGGCACAAAGAAGACCCTGGATGGCGGCCCTGTGACTGTTTTTGATGGCGGCGCGTATGCCGGCGAGGCGCTGTTCGAGACGTTGAAAGCGGGCGACAAGCGGCTGATCGGATACGCGGTGGATTACGGAACCCGCATCACGACTAGGTTTGGGAGCGGGACGAGCGATCTGCGTGAAGCGCACTTCCGGTATGGCAATCTGCAACTCAAATATTCGACACTTGAAACCTCCACCTACCTGATTAAGAATGTCGATGCCAAACCGAAGACGTTGATTGTGGAGCAACCGGCGGCCGACTCGTACACCCTGCTCTCACCGAAACCCAGCGAGCGGACTGCCAAAGCGCACCGCTTCGAGGTGAAGCTGCCGGCGAACGGATCGCACGAACTGAAGGTGGAGCAGGAGCATAGCTATCTGACGATGACAGGGCTCTCCAGCGCGACGCCGGACTCGCTGTCTGCGGTAGTCAGCAATAAAGAAATCGGCGACCGGGCGCGGAAGCAACTGCAACAACTGAGTGCGCTGAAGCAAACGTCGATCGAGGCCGATGCGGAAATTGCCGCTGCCAAGGGACGGCTGGATGACTTGAATGCGGAACAAACCCGGCTGCGGGAAAATATCGACAGCTTGAACCGGGTGAAGGGGCAGGAGGATCAAGTTCGCACGTACTCCAATCAGCTGGCTGTTAACGAAACAGCGCTCAGCAAACTGCGCACCGGCCTCGAAGCAAGCACAGAGCGCAAAGCTTCGGTTGAGGAGAGTCTACGGGTTTTGATGAACAAACTGGAGTTTTAAGGTCTGGGAACTTGTCGCTGATGCCTGGTGTCTGAACAGATAACAATCACGATCGTGACTCTGTTGAATGCTACTTAGCAGGCAGAAAGAAAGAGAGTCACTATGTTCAGCCAGACTTTTGTCGATGGAACGCAGCAGACCAGGAAGCCATTTACAGTGCTCGCTTCGACGTTGCTGCAAATCGGGGTAATCGGTATCGGCGTGTTGGTACCGCTGCTCTACACACAGCGCTTGCCAAATGCAGCGTTGAAAAGCATGTTGACCGCGCCGGCGCCACCTACTCCGACGCCGAAGCAACCGCCGGTTCGGGTCGCGCCGAAGACAACCGTGATCACGCGATCGTTGCCGTCTTCCCTGCTCGTCGCGCCAACGGTGATCCCGAAGCAGATTGCGCCGTCAAGCGACGTGCCTGCGGCTCCGGACCTCGGCGGACTGGATAGCGCGGCAAACGGTGCGGGTAATGGCGGAAACGCTTTGCTCTACGGTTCTACGAATGCGGTGCCGCAACCGCCTCCTGCGATTGCGCCTGCAAAACCGAAGGCCGCTGCTCCTGTTCGGGTAGGCGGAGTGGTAGCGGAAGCGAACGTGCTTCATAGAACGCAGCCAGTCTATCCCCAGTTGGCCCGGTCTGCGCGTGTGCAAGGAACGGTCGAGTTCACTGCCGTTATCAGCAAAGAAGGCAGGGTGGAGAAGCTGGCGCTGGTGCATGGTCATCCGCTGCTGGTCAACGCCGCGCGCGACGCCATTCTGAAGTGGCAATACCGCCCGACATTGTTGAACGGCCAGCCCGTGGAAGTGCTGACGACGATTACCGTCAACTTCACACTTTCGGAATGATGACAACTTCATGAACGAAGTAACTCGCTATCTTGCGCGGCGTGTTTTCGTGATACTGGTGGAGACATGCAAGATCAGGCTGCCGTTCTCTCCGCCCCCTCCCACGAGCAAGCTCTTTCTCAAGAAGAACTCCGGCTCACACAAAAATACTGGCAGGCTTGCAATTACTTATGCGCCGCCATGATCTACCTGCAGCAAAACCCTTTGCTGCGCGATCCCTTGCGGGTGGAGGATGTCAAAAACCGCCTGCTCGGACACTGGGGCTCGGACCCGGGCCAGACGTTTACCTGGATTCATTTGAACCGGCTGATCAAGAAATACGACCTGGACATGATTTATCTCTCGGGTCCGGGCCACGGAGCGCCCGCGGTGCTGGCCAACTGTTATCTGGAAGGCCGGTATTCAGAGATCTATCCGGAGAAGAGCGAGGACCTGGAAGGCCTTCACAAATTCTTAAAAGAGTTTTCTTTTCCCGGAGGCATTGGCAGCCACTGCACGCCGGAGGTACCCGGGTCGATTCATGAAGGCGGGGAGTTAGGGTACAGCATTTCGCACGCGTTTGGCGCGGCGTTCGATAATCCGGATCTGATTGTGAGCGTAATGGTGGGGGACGGCGAAGCGGAAACGGGCCCGCTGGCAACGTCGTGGCATTCGAATAAGTTTTTGAATCCGATTCGCGATGGCGCGGTGCTGCCGATCCTGCATTTAAACGGGTACAAGATCGCGAATCCCACGGTGCTGGCGCGTATTTCTTCAGAAGAACTGGAGCAGCTATTTCGCGGCTACGGGTGGACTCCTTATTTCGTGGCCGGCAATGATCCGGCAGTGATGCACCAGGAAATGGCAGCCACACTCGAGAGATGCGTGCTCGAAATACGATCAACACAAGAGAAAGCGCGCAAGAGCGGCAAAGCGGACCGGCAACGCTGGCCTATGATAATCCTGCGTTCCCCGAAAGGCTGGACCGGGCCGAAAGAAGTAGACGGACACAAAGTGGAGGATTTCTGGCGGGCGCACCAGGTGCCCATTCTGGAAGTTAAGAAACCCGAACACTTGCAGCAACTCGAGGGATGGCTTCGCAGTTACAAACCGGAAGAGTTATTCGATGAGAGCGGTCGCCTGATCGCGGAGTTGCGCGGGCTGCCGCCGGAAGGCGCGCGGCGTATGAGCGCAAATCCGCACGCTAACGGCGGGATTCTTCGCCAGCCGCTGCGCTTACCGGACTTCCGCAATTACGCTGTTTCGGTGGAGAAGCCCGGGAATACGGATGCCAAGCCGACGAATGTGCTGGCTCATTTTCTCGCCGAAGTGATGCGGCGCAACATGCATAACTTCCGGGTATTCGGGCCGGATGAAACCGCTTCCAATCAGTTGCAGGCCATCTACGACGCGTCAAAGAAGACGTGGCTGGCAGAATACAAGCCGGAAGATGCCGATGGCGGGGAGCTCTCCCTTGACGGACGCGTCATGGAGATGCTGAGCGAGCATACGCTGGAAGGGTGGTTTGAAGGCTACGTGCTGACCGGGCGACACGGCTTTTTCTCAACGTATGAAGCCTTCGTACACATCATCGATTCGATGTTTAATCAACATGCCAAGTGGTTGGAGAAATCGAAGCTCGACCTGCCGTGGCGGGCGCCCATTTCGTCGATCAATTTATTGATTACTTCACTCGTGTGGCGGCAAGATCACAACGGGTTTACGCACCAGGATCCGGGCTTTCTGGACGTGGTGACGAATAAGAATGCCACCGTGACGCGCATCTACCTGCCGCCCGATGCGAATTGCCTGTTGAGCGTGGGAGACCATTGTTTGCGCAGTACCGATTATGTGAACGTGATCGTGGCGGACAAGCAGCCTCATTTACAGTATCTCGACATGGATGCGGCGATACGGCACTGCACGAAAGGCATTGGAATCTGGGAATGGGCGAGTACGGATCAGGGCTGCGAACCGGATGTGGTGATGGCGAGTGCCGGCGATATCGCAACGATGGAAGCGCTGGCGGCAGTGGCAATTCTGCGCGACAAGTTTCCTGACCTGAAAATTCGCTTCGTTAACGTTGTGGACCTGTTCAAAATGCAGCCGGAATCGCAGCATCCGCATGGATTGTCTGAACGCGATTTCAACACGCTGTTCACTACCGACAAGCCGGTGATCTTCAACTTTCACGCGTATCCCTGGTTGATCCACAAGCTCGCCTACAAGCGAAAAAACCATGACAACATGCACGTGCGCGGCTATAAAGAGAAAGGCAATATCAACACACCGCTGGAGCTCGCGATCGAAAACCAGGTAGACCGCTTCAATCTGGCGATTGATGTGATTGACCGCGTGCCGCGGTTGCAGGTAGTGGGCGCGCATATTAAGGAGTGGCTGAAAGATCAGATCATCGATAGCGTCAACTATGCGCATGAGAACGGAATCGACCGGCCGGAGGCGACCAACTGGAAGTGGCCTTATTGATGGGCACGGTTCTAGCGTTAAATTGCGGATCTTCGTCGTTGAAATTTGGCTTGTATGAGGCGGATGCGCGCAGAGCTCGATTGCTGTGCGAAGGCGAGGGGGAAGAGATTGGCGGCGCGCACGCAAGTTTCTGGTTCAAGCGTGAGAAGGAGAGCAAGAATTCTGCAGATGCCAAGTTTAACGATCACAGTGCGGCTCTAAACCGCGTCCTGCAAGTTCTCGGCGAGTGTGGGACGCCTAAACCGGAAGCGGTGGGGCATCGTTTCGTTCATGGCGGCGCTCGGCTTAGGGAGCACAGGTTGCTCGATACTAATGTGATGAAAGATTTGGAGTCGGCCGTTGAATACGCGCCGCTTCACATGCCGGCGGCACTGGCAGTACTGCGCGAAACTACACAGAAGATGCCGGGCATTCCGCAGGTGATTTGTCTCGATACGGCCTTTCATCGCACGATGCCCGAAGTGAGCAGAACCTACGGGTTACCTCAGGCGATTCGCAATCTAGGCGTAGAGCGTTACGGCTTCCACGGCTTGTCTCTCGAATCGATTGTGGACCAACTCGCCCCTCTTCCGGAGCATTTGGTGGTGGCGCATCTGGGCAACGGCTCGAGCATCACTGCTATTCACGCGGGTAAGTCGGTGGATACGTCGATGGGCCTGACGCCTACGGGCGGCGTGATGATGGGGACGCGCTGCGGCGATTTAGATCCGGGTTTGCTGACCTATTTGATGCGCCACGGATACGGTTCAGCTGACCAACTTGAGAAAGTTGTCGATCAAGAGTCAGGGCTGAAAGGTGTTTCGGGAATTAGCAGTGATGTGCGCGAGTTACAGAGCCGGCGCAAACAAGACAAACCAGCGGATCTCGCTTTGCAAATGTTTTGTTACCAGGTGCGCAAAGCGATTGCAGCGATGGCGGCCGCGCTGGGAGGCGTGGACACGATCGTCTTTACAGGCGGAATTGGGGAGCACGATGAAGAGGTACGCGCAAGCATTTGTGAAGGATTAAAGTTTCTGGGGCAACCGCAAATCAAAGTGCTGCCGTCGCAGGAAGACGAGCAAATCGCAAAGAATACGGCGCGATTAACGCAGCACTCGGAGGGTGACGAAAAACTAAATGGCCGCAGCTGAACGCGGATCAACGCAGGTAAAACACTTATTTTAATGTTTGTCAGGCGTAGGCCGGTTCGGTCTCTTCGGCGGCGCTGAAGTAAACACAATCGGGATGATGAAACACGAGGGCCGATACGCTGGCTTCGGGTTCCATCATAAAGCCTTCGGTCAGCTGCACGCCGATCTCTTCGGGGTGAAGTAGCTGCCATAGCTTGGCCTGATCTTCGAGGTTGGGACAAGCAGGATAACCGAAGCTGTAGCGTTTCCCGCGATAACGAGACGTGAAGCGCTCCTGCATGGTCATGGCCGGCGGATCGGGGAAGCCCCACTCTTCGCGCAAACGGCGATGGAGCCATTCGGCGGCCGCTTCCGCTGTCTCAATAGCCAGCGCCTGCAATGCATGGGCCTCAAGATAATCGCCGCGCGATTTGGCAGCTTGCGATTGTTCCAGCACGTTTTCGCCGGCGCTCACCACGAACATGGCAATGTGATCGCGCCGGCCGTTTTGCGGATCGAGCACGAAATCGCTTAAGCAAAGGCCGTCCGATTTTGCCTGTCGTCCGAACGGAAAAATCTCCAGCGGCATTTTATGGCCGGGCTCGAAAATGTGCAGCATGTTCTCCGCGCGCTCAGCTTCGAAAAATCGCCAGATGCCGCGAACCTTCATAAACTGCAAGGCTTTGGTCTTTACATCTTCGACGAAGTGGTATAGTTCGAGCGCCTTGGGATCTCGGTCATTCAGCAGTTTCTCGAAGTTGCCTTTGAAACCGAGGTGACGCCCGTAAAGCATGAAGGGATTGATATAGCTCCAGACCTCAGTCAGATTGGGGATGGTGCGCGCCCGCACATCCAGGTAAGGCGCGGGAGGAATCGCGATGTCAGTATGTACTTTGGGACTGCGACGCTCGCCCGATGGGATCGCGGGCTGCTCCTGGGGCGCAACTTCAACCGGCGCGTCATTAAAAATATGCCGCAGTAATATGTCGGCGCTGATGTCAGGGTCGGTGATCTCGTTCATCAGGCGAAGCCCGGTCATGGCGTCTTTAGCGTAGAACGTGGGAGCGCCATAGCTGGGCCCAATCTTTGTTTTGGTGAATCTTTCGGATAGCGCCGCGCCGCCGACCAGGAGGGGAACGTTAATGCCGGCGTCTTTAAAGTCTCCGGCCGTCGTCACCATCTGCTGAGCGCTTTTCACCAGCAGTCCGGAGAGACCGATCGCGTCAGGCTGGTGTTCGTGGAAGGCTTTGATCAGATCGTCAGGCGGCACTTTGATTCCCAGGTTGACGACGGTGTAGCCGTTATTGCTGAGAATGATCTCGACCAGGTTCTTGCCGATATCGTGAACATCGCCCTTGACTGTGGCAAGCACAATTTTGCCGCGGGCAGAGGATTCCGATTTCTCCATGAACTGTTCGAGATGAGTGACAGCCGCCTTCATGGCCTCGGCCGATTGGAGCACTTCGGCCACGATCAGTTCGTTGTTATTGAAGAGACGTCCGACTTCCGCCATCCCGGTCATGAGCGGGCCGTTGATAATGTCGAGCGGCGCCGCGCCTTCGCCGCGCTTGATATCGAGGTCGCGGATGAGACCGTCCTTGGTGCCTTCGATGATGTAGTTCGCCAAGCGCTCGTCGAGCGGCAGATCGGCAGTCTTTTTCTTTTGGCGACCGGTTGAGCCACGAAAATGGTCTGAGATGGCGGCAATGTGGAACTGATTGATGGCCATCTTCTGCTCGCGCGATTGCTCCTTCCAATGCTTGGGTGCTTCGATATGCGCGGGCGGCGTGTTGAACAGCAGCCATTCCGCCAGGTGACGTTCTTCCTCAGGAATGGAAGCAAAGCGTTCCAATTTTTCCGAGTTGACGATGGCAAGATCGAGTCCGGCTTTGGTGCAGAAGTAAAGGAATACGGAGTTGACAACCTCGCGGGCAGCCGCAGGAAGCCCGAACGAGATATTGGAAATGCCGAGGATCGTCTTGACGTAGGGAATTTCCGCTTTTATCAAGCGAATGGCATCAATGGTTTCGACTGCGCCGCCAATGTAGTTCTCATCGCCCGTTGCGCAAGGGAAAACGAGTGGATCGATGATGATGTCTTCGGGCGGGATGCCGTACTTCGAGGTGAGCAACTCCACGGAGCGCTTCGCCACAGCGAGTTTTCGCTCGCGGGTGAAGGCTTGCGCCTGCAGTGGATCTTCGTCGATGCAACCGACTACGAGTGCCGCGCCGAACTCGCGGGCTACAGGACAAATGCGCTCGAACTTTTCCTCACCGTCTTCGAGATTGATCGAATTGATGATGCTCTTGCCCTGGCAATACGTAAGCGAAAGCTCGACGGAGCGCGCATCGGTGGTATCGATCATGATGGGCGCTTTGATCTTGCGGATGAGCTTTTCGTAGAAAGGTGGAATATCGGCAAACTCATCGCGATCGCTGGTTTGCAGGCAGACGTCGACCACGTGTGCGCCATTGCGAATCTGGCGGCGGGCGATCTCAGTGGCCTCTTCCCACTTCTCGTCCGCCATCAAATTTTTGAAGAGCCGAGAGCCGATGACGTTGGTGCGTTCGCCCACGATGAGTGGTCGATTACTGTCTTCTGCCTCGACCACCTCCACACCGGAAAAATAAGTGCGGTGACTCGACTCTTTCAGAACTCGCGGCCGTTTCCCGGCCGCCATCTGGGCGATGGCGCGAATATGATCCGGCCGCGTACCGCAACAGCCGCCGACGATGTTCAACCAGCCGTGATCGACGAAGCGCTCGAGTTGAGCAGCCAGCGTCTGCGGCGTTTCGAGATACAGGCCTGTCTCGGGGTCAGGTAAACCGGCGTTGGGGTAGCAGGAGACGCGCGTGGTCGAAAGCTCGTGCAGGGACCGGATGTGGTCGGTCATGAACTCAGGGCCGGTGGCGCAGTTCAGGCCGACCGACAACAAGCGCGCGTGCGAAATGGACGTGTATAAAGCGTCGGCTGTCTGGCCGCCGAGCATGGTGCCAGTCGCCTCGATAGTACCGGATACCATCACCGGAATAACGTAGTTCTGCTCTTTGCCCAGGCGATCGATGGCGAGCAATCCGGCTTTCACATTGCGGGTGTCCTGGCAGGTTTCGAGCAGCAGGATGTCCGCGCCCCCGTCGAGCAGAGCTTTTGACTGTTCGTAGTAGTTGTCGACCAGCTGCGGAAAAGTAACGCCGCCGGTAACGGTAATAGCTTTCGTGGTGGGGCCCATCGAGCCCGCCACAAAACGAGGTCGCGCGGTCGTGCTCAGTTCATCGGCTGCCTGACGCGCCAGCTTCGCGGCTTCAAAATTCAGCTCATACGATTTATCTTGCAGACCATACTCGGCGAGCACAATTTTCGTACCGCCGAAGCTGTTGGTCTCGACAATGTCTGAGCCGGCTTCATAGTAGGCGCGATGCACGTCGAGAATGACGTCGGGCCGCGTCAGGACTAAATTTTCATTGCAGCCTTCAAGCGCGGGACCGCCGAAATCCTCCGTGGTCAGTTGACGGTCTTGCAGCATGGTGCCCATGGCCCCATCGAGCACCAGGACACGTGTGGCGAGAGCATCTTCAAGAGCGTGGCGACGATCTTGCCTGCCCTCCTGTTTCGGCAAAGACATGATTGGGTACTGCCTATATTGTAACGGGCGGCTCAGCCCGGGTGATACAACAGGAAATTCATGTTCAAAGAGGGTTTCCACCGTTTGACGCGGCGGCAAGTAATGCACGGGCTCGCTTGCGGGGCCGTTCTTCTGTTTTGCGGCTACTTGCGGTTCATCAATCTGAACTGGGGAAGTGGAGCGAAACCGGCCGGGGGCCATCCTGATGAGCAGATTGTAATTAGCGTAGTGAGCACGCTTCCGACAAACCACTTCGACACCGATATGCGGCGGACTTCGATGCCGTTGTACCTGCAACTGGCGCCGTACAATTTTTCGTCCTATGAGTATTGCGCGTACCTCTGGTATTGGGCGGTGACGGGCTTAGAGAGGGTCGAGCGTGTGGTGCGGCCAAAGCTCCTGCTGCGGCAGCCGGTGGTGATCTACCGTGAATTGTCGGCGTGGTTCGGTCTTTTGGTTTGCGTGCTGGCCTATTTGTGCGCCAGGTGTTTTCTGCCGCGAAAGTTCGCTTTGCTGGCGGCTTTGTTTACCGGGATTTTGCCGTTGCTGGTGCAGGATAGTCACTATGCGCGAGCCGAATCCTTTGTAACGGCCGGCACAATGGCGGTGGTTTGGATGACGTTGACAGTGACGGCGCGGCCATCCTTAAGACTGTGCTTTTGGGCCACCTTTTTGCTGGGCTTTCTCATGGCGTCGAAGATTTCGCTGGCAGGCCTGCTGTATCTGCCTTTGTACGGGGCGTGGATTTCGCTTGAGCCTGCTGCATGGCGCGATCAAAGACGTGTTTGGCAGCACGGCTGGGTTCTGTTGCTCGGTGGCTTAGCCGGATTCCTGCTGGGCGTGCCCTATATTCTGGTGGACTGGAAACTCTGGTGGATCAGCTGGAAGGTGACCCGCGACCAGTATGCGCGCCCGTTTCCACCACACGGTCCGGACCCGGAAGGTTATTGCTTCGCTTGGATCGCGAATTATTTCTGGCAGACTTTCGGGGCGGCGCTGCTTATCTTAGCGGTGATCGGCATTATCTATTTAGTCCGCAGAAGACAATATCGATTGCTGGTAATTCTGGCGAGCCCGCTGCTCCTTTATTACTTCATCTTCAGCATGCAGGAATCGTTTTTTGAGCGGAATGTCAGCCACGTCGTTCCGCTTGTGGCGATTCTGGCGGCAGCGGGTTGCGCGGCGATTTGGGAATTCCTAGCGAGCCGGTTCGAGCGGCTCGACCTGCGGACGGCGGCCATGGGCGTCATCCTCCTCTTGGCCGTATGGATTCCACTAGGCCTCTCCTGGCTTTTGGCTGTAAAGGTTTTGGGCGCTAAACTCTACGAGGCTGTGCCGGTGTATGATGCTTTGCTGCGAGATGTCTACCGCGGCGTGCCGGTGTACAACGACGATCTTTTTTTCATGCAGAGCTTAGGGCGAATCCATGAACGGCTGCTGGCGAATCCAAACGGCTACATTTTGAGATTGGGAGATGCGAACGATGCGACTTCCCGGCACCGTCTGATCATTGCGCAACAGATGTACCGGATGAAGCCGTTAGTGAGTTCGCCTGGGTTTTTCGCGGAGTATCCGACATCGACACTGCAGGTGTATCACAGTCTGAGTTATTCGTGGTATCTGGTGCGTTAGGAAGCCTTTTTCACGCAGACTCCTCACGCCCTCGTTTGGCTTTTCTCGGTTATGGTTCCGACCTAGGATTCTGATTCCCACTGTCAGGTTTGACCGTCCCCGGGGCAGGAGGCTTCGGCTGAGAGCCTTTGTCAGTTTTGCCCGGCTCACTTTGAGGGGGCTTGTTTTCGCTGTCTGGCACGGGATGTTTCGTGGAAGTGGACATAAACTATTTCTCCTTCAAGATCTACTCTTGCATGTCGAAGGCCACTTATTTGGCAAGTTGTCGTTTCAAGACTACGACGTCTGAGTTTTGCGCCAGCCTCAGCGCTGCCAGACGCCCTCCAACGGACGACCAGGCAAATGCCAGAATCGTTTGGCTGTCAAAATCGGTCAGGCGACGTGGGTGCGAACCGTGGAGGGGAATGCGCCATAGATTCGAGACTCCGTTTGGATCGGTTATTGAACTCACGAGCGCCGCGCCATCCGGCGCCCACCGAAATGGCGAGCTGGCATTCGGCACGAGCTGAGCTTGCTCCTTTCCACTCAAAGGGACGATCGCTACCGACCAGTTATTGGCGCTCCTCTCTATCCGGCACGCAAGCCGCTTTCCATCAGGAGAGATTTGCGGATCTTTGGCAGAGTACGTCGTGATAGCGGACGGCACACCGCCGCTGGTTGGCAACTTGTAGATGGTAGGCGTCGTGGCATTCCAAGACGTGTAGACAATCCACCTTCCGTCAGGTGAGGCAACCGGAGAATCGTCGTAAGATGGGCCCGAAGTCAATTGCGTATACTTCTTTGTTCGCGAATCGAAGCTCCAGATATGGAAAACGCCAGACCGATTCGACGAGAACAAGATGAGATTTGAGCCGGGAACGGTAGCACCATGTTGTTCCATGAATGGTTCGTTGGTTAGAGTTTCTTCGCTTTGGTCTGGGGTATGAAGCATGGCCAGATTTGGATACCCGGTTTTTCGAGAGCTCACCAGTAAATCTGTTGAGTTACGCCAAGATAGGCTGGCGCTATCCTGTAACTCAGCCAAGGCGTTTCGCCAGTGATGCAAGTCATTCGGTTCCGAGAGCCATAGGGTGGCTCGTGAATCCATTTTGATAGCCGCAAGCTCTTGATCATTCCCGGTCAGCGAGAGGCTGCGATACCCGTTTAGATCGGTTGTGAGTTGGTGAGACTTACCGCTGGCGATTGAGAACTCTCGTATTTGCGACTGACTTTTTGCCTCGCTAGTCGACGAAGCTGTCAAGAATAGCAGCTTTCCGCCCTGGTTCCACCACAACTGGCCTACGCTATTCCAATTTGGGATTCTCTTGCTCACCCGATCGCCATTTGGGCTCACCATGTCGAGTTCGAGGTTTTTGGGAGAATGGAAGGGATCGATGGCTACCACGGCTATCTGTGCTCCATCTGGAGTCCAAGCCAAGTGATTGAAGAGCTCGATCTTGCTAGACGAGAAGATAGGCGTTGGGCCCGCTTCGGTCGCGGATGCATCTAAGAGAACGCTCCTTGTATTTCCTGGCTTTGGTGCGTTTGGATGTTCGTAGCGTACAAATGCGAACCGATCTCCGCGCGGCGAGAATGTGACTGGTCCATCAATATCAGTGACCAACGGAGTTTTCGGAATGGCGCCCACTACGGGTACGAAGAATAGCTTGCCAATCAGAGTTAGGTCGTCGCTTTCTACTTCATAGACACCGCGGCTATCGGGGGAGAAAGTCAACCCCGTGTAATTGATTTTGCGTGCGGGAATGCGCACTTCGTCCGACGTCTGATCCATCTGTTTTACATGCAGCGATTGCATGCCGCCGGTATCGCCCACCACAAAGGCCAGATATTTTCCATCGGGCGAAATGGCCGATAGCAGGGTTCGACCGTTAAACGTAACGCGCTGGACTGACTCGATGCGGAACCAGTCGGGTTCGAGGATGCGATCCTTTCCTCCCAAGCCCCACCACCAGGTCGCGGCTGTCGCTAAGACCAATGCCGAGGAGAAAAGCGCGGCAAGCTTTCCAAAGTTCCGGCGCGAACGCGCCGCCATCAGAGGCGACGCGCGGCGCAGTCCGGAGCCGCTGCCGACACTCTCCAAATCCGCCAAGATCTCGTGCGCCGATTGATACCGTTTCGCCGGGTCTTTGGTAAGAGCGTGCTGGACAATCCGCCCCAGACCCGGAGCCAGGGACGACAGATTCGGGAGCATGGGCGCAGGGCGGTCCAGGATCGCTACGATCACGTGACTCTCGGTTTCGCCGGTAAAGGGGCGCTGGCGGCTCAGCATCTCGAAGAGCACGACACCGAGGCTCCAAAGATCGGTACGCGCATCGAGTTCTTCGCCGCGGGCCTGCTCGGGCGACATGTAATCCACTGTTCCGATCACCGAGCCCGAACGGCTGAGCCCGGGGGATCGAGTGCCGTCCGCGTCGACCGTCATCTTGGCCAGGCCGAAGTCGATCACTTTCACGTAACCGTCGGTGCGGACCATGATGTTGGCCGGCTTAAGATCGCGGTGAATGATGCCGGCCTGGTGCGCTGCCTGTAAAGCCGAAGCGATCTGTAGGGCGACGCGCACGGCCATCTCCGGATCGACCGTGTTCCGCTGCATCGCCTGGCGCAGTGTTACGCCGTCGACGAACTCACTGGCGATGAAAAGCTCGCCTTCTAACTGCACCACTTCATAGATGGTGAGTATGTTGGGATGGTTCAAGGCGGAAGCCGTGCGCGCCTCCTGCTCCAGGCGGTGCAGCATGTCCCTGTCAGACAGCAGTTCGGGCGGCAGAAATTTCAGCGCGACATGCCGGCCGAGACGCGTGTCGAGCGCGAGATACACGTGGCCCATGCCGCCTGCGCCTAGCCGCCGCAGAATACGATACGCGCCGAGTTGCTTTCCTTCCCGCGGGTCGTGCCGGATTTCTGTCTCGGCCAACTCGGCAGATTGGACAGGGCTCCGCCCCACGGACTTGCTATTTCGGAATCGCCGGGTAATGTCTTCGAGCAGTCTGCTCATCGGCAGGTCAGGTTTACTCTTGATTGTCGCCTAATCCAGAGTCAGTTGTATGCCGCCCGCAGCGGACCGGTCAGGGCCTGAGATGAAGACTATTGTGAATGGCGTACAGAGCGAGTTCCAGACGGTCCGAGACGCCCAGTTTGTCAAAAACGTTATGCAGATGGTTCTTCACGGTCTGCTCCGTGATAAACATCTTTTCGGCGATTTCTTTATTCTTATAGCCTTGCGCGATCAAGATAATAATTTCGCGCTCGCGCTGGCTCAATTGGGCACGTTCCCGCGGAGCTTTGCCATTGCTCGGCGGAGGGGCCGAAGCCGTTTCGCCGGGGGTAGCGAATTTTCGCATAACGGCGGCGGTGGTATTTGAATCGAGCCAAATCTCTCCCGCGTGCACTTTGAGAACGCTCTTTTCGATGAGCGAGACAGGCACATCTTTCGGCAAAATTCCGCAGCAGCCCAGTTTCATGGCTTCCACGAATTCTTCGCGGTGTTCCGGAGCAGCGAACAAAATAACCTTCGATTTTGGAGCGCGCGCCTGGATGCTGCGCAATACGGTAAGGCCATCCACCCGCGGCAGCTTTAGTTCCAGCAGCACCACGTCCGGCTCGAGAAGGACGGCTTTTTCAATGGCGTCCATGCCGTCGGCCGCCTCGCCAACTACCTCGATCTCGGGGTGGTTCTCTAAAACTTTCCGAACGCCTACGATCACAATCGGGTGGCCGTCGGCGATCAAAACACGGATAGGTGCTGTTGTCATCCCATTTTCTTCAGACTGCAAAATAGCAAATGGCCTCTTCGATGGTACGTGGGTACCAGTACGATCGGACTAATAATCTGCTGACTCAGGATTATAGTGGTGTCCGGAAGCAATTCTCTAGCACGAATTTGGGGACAAAGCGTGAGAATATGCAAGTTTTTTGTGCCAGCTACTAGCGTCCCTTATTCCAGATGCAATTTCAAGGCCATTTCTTTCCGGGCATCAAGTAGGCCCTATCTACAATGTCTTTATGGCCAAGCTGTCGATTAAAGACCTGGATCTCACCGGCAAAACCGCGTTTATTCGGGTCGACTTTAATGTTCCCCTCACATCTGATGGAAAGGAGATTACCAGCGACAAGCGGATTCGAGCGTCGCTCCCGACGATTCAATACGCCATTGAGCATTCTGCCGGGGTAGTGTTGGCGAGTCATCTGGGGCGGCCTAAGGGAAAGGCGCGGCCAGAGATGAGTCTGCAGCCGATCGCGACGCGCTTGTCGGAATTGCTGGGTAGGGCAGTCACGATGGCGCCCGATTCGGTAGGTCCGAGAGTGGCTGAACTTCGACCGGCTCCCGGCGAAATTTTACTCCTCGAGAACTTGCGTTTTCATTCGGAAGAAGAATCGAACGAACCCGAATTTAGCCGGCAGCTCGCTTCGCTGGCTGACCTGTATATTAATGACGCGTTCGGTTCGGCTCACCGCGCTCACGCCTCTACCGTAGGAATGGTTTCTTATCTTCCGCTGGCCGCCGCCGGACTGCTGATGGACAAGGAACTCGAATGGCTGACCCGGGTCACGTCCAATCCGGAACGCCCGAGCGTCGCGCTGCTCGGAGGCGCCAAAGTCTCAGACAAGATAGAAGTGATTCAGAATTTGATCAAGGTGGTCGATCATCTTCTCATCGGTGGCGCAATGGCCTATACGTTTCTGCGAGCCCAGCACAAGACCACGGGCAAGTCGCTCGTCGAAGAAGACAAGATCGAGCTGGCTGGCCGGCTCCTAAAGGATCATCCAGAGAAGCTGATTCTGCCGGACGACCACGTGGTTGTCAAAGAGATCAAACCCGGGGCGGCGCACGAGGTGGTGCGCGATATCGGGCCGGATCAGATTGCGGTGGACATCGGGCCCAAGACCATCGAGAAGTATAGCCGGCTGATTGGTACGGCGAAAACCATTATCTGGAACGGACCCATGGGCATTTTCGAGATGCCGCCCTTTGACCACGGGACCGTGGAGTTGGCTCGGGCAGTTGCCGATTCCAGTGCAGCGTCGGTGGTGGGGGGTGGCGATTCGGAAAAGGCGATTCAAAGCGCCGGAGTTTCCGACTTGATTACCCATGTTTCCACCGGCGGCGGAGCCTCTCTGGAGTTTCTGTCGGGCGTCGAGCTTCCGGGTGTCACAGCGCTGAATAATAAGGACTGATTCAAGGACAAACACAGCGATAGCTCGGCAAAAAAACGCTTGCATAAACGGACAAGATCATGCACACTGTATGTGACACGGTATGCGGCACACGGATCAAGGCCATGATTCCCCCGATTTGTTCGAGAACCTTCGCCTTGAACTCCGTCGTGGCTCCCTGGTACTGGCGGTTCTGGCCACCCTACGCAGCGAAAGATATGGGTACACGCTCCGCAAAGCACTTAGCGAGAACGGACTGGAAGTGGATGAAAACACGCTGTACCCGCTACTGCGAAGGTTAGAAACACAGGGCTTACTTGCCAGCGAATGGCGCGAAGAAAACAAGCGCAACAAGAGGTTTTACCGGCTCTCTCCAGACGGCGAACAGATGCTTTTACGTTTGCTCGCCGAATGGCAAACCATTCATGCTGCCGTGAACGAAATCCTTAAGGAGGATCATGCAAATGCTTGAACGTTACCTGCACGCTATCGCATTCTGGCTTCCCAATGAGCAACGGCATGACATCATCGCCGAGATCTCGGAAGATCTGAATGCGCAGATTGAGGAGCAACAGACCGCACTTGGGCGCAACTTGACCGAGGCCGAGCTGGAAGCATTGCTGAGACGGCGCGGCCGACCGGTGCTGGTAGCCAATCGGTATCGACCGCAGCAATCCCTGATCGGTCCAGACTTGTTCCCGGCATATGTCTTTGTGCTGAAGATCGTGGCCTGGTGCTATGTACTTCCCTGGTCAATCGTCTTCGTCATCGTCCACCGGGTGCAGCACCCTGGATTGCATTGGGAGATGACTTTCCTCGCAGCATGGGGGACCATTTGGACCGTCACCTTCGTGACTGCGGGCGTGGTCACGCTAATCTTCACTTTTCTTCAAGTTGCGGAAACGAAAACGCGATTTTTGGAGAAGTGGAATCCACGCCAGCTTCCTCCGGTGCGCGATCCATACAAAGTCCCGCTCTCCAGCTCCATCGTCGAACTGGTCGTCAACGTAGCGTTTCTTTTCTGGTTGGTGACCTGCGTTTCGTCGCCCTTCCTGTTCGACGGTCCCACTTTTAAACTTTCGCTTGCGCCGGTGCGGGTCTATTTCTTCTGGGGTTACCTGGCCATTGCCTTGTTCAACATCGTGATCGCGGCCGTTAACCTGCGAAACCGCTATTGGACTGGCTTAAGCGCTGCCTGTCGCCTCACCCTCGACCTGGCGGGAGGCTTCCTCATCTGCTGGTTGATGAAGGCGGACATCGTCGCCACAGTCTACATTGCCGCGCTTGACCCTGTACGGACACTCGCGATCAAGAACGCCATTCACATTTGGATGGATCGCTGCTTTCCTATCGCTGTGATTGTCTCCACAATCCCAGTCGTAATCGATCTGATGCGATTCGTTCGCTTGAACAAGAAGGGCAAGTACATGCTGACCAGTCGCCCACCTCTCGCCCATCGATTGGGAGGACGTTAACCTGACCGGCGAAGGCCACTAGCCTGACCCGACCGCGGTAGAGCGTACCCGTGGCGCGGTTTGCGGGGGAAGGGCGAAGCAAAAAAGTGCGCCCTTACCCGGCTCAGATTCGACCCATATCTGCCCCTGATAACGCTCGATGATTTTGCGGCAAAGAGCGAGTCCAAGGCCGGTGGAATTTTCATGCTCCGCTGGGTTGAGCCGTTTGAATAAGCCGAAGATTTGGTCCTGGTAGCGGGGTTCAATGCCAGCGCCGTTATCCCGTACGCAGATCACGAGGCCGCTCTTGCTCAGAAAGGAGTAGATGTGAATGTCGGGGATAGTGCCCGAATGATGATGCACGATGGCGTTTTCGATCAGATTTTCGAGCAAGGCGGCCAAATCGTGTTGCGCCATCCGCACTGGTGGGAGCGGTTCTATTTTTATGCGCGCCTTGGCCTCTTCAATCAACGGATGCAGCTTCGAGAGAACCGCTCGGGCGACTGCCGTGCTGTCGACGAACTCCGGTTCCGCAGGGGTACGGTTGACCGCCGTGTAAACGTGAAGGTCGTCGACCAGCGAGCCGATCCGCCTGGCGCTTGAGGACAAAAAGTTAAGATACTGGCCCGTGGCCGCATCTGGGTCGGCCTTCAAATCGCGCCGCAGCAGTTCTGTATAGAGACTCAAATGCCGGATGGGCTCACGCAGGTCGTGTGAGGTCGAAAAGGCGATCTGATCCAGGGCGGCACGAGCGCGCCGGAGTTCCGTATTCGCGGCGAGTAGCATTTCGGTATTCCGCGCCAGCTCCTGAGATAGAGAAATTCGGTGAAAAGCCGCGGTCACCTGGTCTGCAATCGCCCTCTGCAGTTCTAATTCAGACTCCGAAAAATACGGACTACGCTTACTGCCGAACGATAAAGTGCCTAGCAGCTTCTCGTTGATTAGCAAAGGGTAGCAACAAAACGTTTCGATTCCAATGGACCGAAGGAAGGCGGTTCGGGGTTCTTCCGTTGCAGAAATGGCATCCCTTTGGACGAAGGAGCGGAGGTGCCCAGCCAACCCGCAGACACCCTCACCTAAATCAAGACGGTTAATGCTCTGCCGCAGATTCGGGGTCAGGCCGCCGGCAAAGGTGAGCTCCAGGTGATTCTCTTTGAAAACATACGAAAGGCAGAGGTCGACTGAGGTTTGTGCTGAGATTTGCAGGAAGATGCTTTGCAGAAAGCTTTCCGGGTCGCTGAACCGCAGCAAATCATTGGCCACGCCCGCGAGCAGTTCCTGATTGGACTCTTCCGTTTTCTGAACCAAATTGCTTTCAGCGTTGCCGTGCATTTTAATGCCGGCAAACGGTAACCCCGTATTATTAGGGGGCATGATTTGCCAAAATGTGACAGCTTGTTTTGCCCTCGGTGTCCTGTTTCTCGGCTTGCAGGCGAGAGCGGCGTCCATGCCCAGTGAGGCGCCTATTCCTCTATGGCCGAAGGGTGTACCCGGCGAGAAAGCCGCAAGCAAGCCGGAAACTGACACGACAACATCGCATGACGGCCTGGTGGCAGGCAAACCGGTCGTTCGTTTGGGGAACGTTAGCGAGCCCTCCCTCACCGTTTATCCAGTGCCCAATAACGAAAACACCGGCACTGGCATCCTGGTTTTTCCCGGCGGCGGTTACCGGATTCTCGCCATGGATCTGGAAGGAACCGAAGTGTGCCGGTGGCTGAACTCGATTGGCGTCACAGCGTTTCTGGTGAAATATCGGGTGCCGGAACCGGCTGGCGTGCCGAGATACGCTGAGCCGTTGCAAGATGCGGAGCGGGCGATCAGCATCGTTCGCCAGCGCGCGCCGGAATGGGGTGTGCGGCCGAATAGAGTCGGAGTGTTGGGCTTTTCGGCAGGCGGTCATCTGGCGGCGCTACTCAGCAATACCTCGGGCGCGGGTAATGTGCATCCGAACTTTGCCGTGCTCGTCTATCCTGCCTATCTCTCGCTGCGCGATGAAGGGCAACAAGTAGCGCCGGAACTGAAGGTCTCGGCCGAAACGTCCCCGACATTCATTGTGCAGGCGGAAGACGATCATAATTTCGTCGAGGGCACGCTTCTGTATTACTTGGCGCTCAAGCGTGCGAAGATACCTGCTGAAATGCACCTTTTCAGTCGCGGCGGCCACGGCTATGGCTTGCGAGCTACCGCCGACCCCGTTACGCAATGGCCGAAGCTGGCGCAAGGTTGGCTCGAATCATCGGGCTGGCTCAGGCAATAGTCGGTCTTATCAGGTTCCCGCAAGGAGTGGCGTTGTGAAGGCGCTCAAATGGGCTGTTCCGCTTTTGGCTGTCATCTTTTTTCCGTTTGCCTCGGTCGCACAAACGATACCCAGCAGCGCCGCGCTCGACGCCGAGGTGGGCAAGATTATGAGTCACAGCCACGCCAACGGCATGGCGGTTGCGATCATCGATCACGGCAAGGTTGACTATGCGCATTCCTACGGAATCCGTAACGCCAAGAGAGATCCGCTGACCACGGACACCGTCATGTACGGCGCTTCGCTCACCAAAACGGTCTTCGCATACACGGTCATGCAACTGGTCGATAAGGGTAAGCTCAACCTCGATACTCCTATCGAGGCCGACCTGGATAATCCGTTGCCGAGCTATGGTCCTGAACCGGTTTTCCCGGATAAGTATGGACCATACAAGGATCTCGCCGGCGATCCACGATGGGAAAAGATAACCCCGCGTATGTGCTTGACCCACTCCACCGGCTTCAGCAATTTCTGGTTCATCGAACCGGACCAGAAACTACACATCCATTTTCAACCTGGTACGCGTTTCAGCTATTCAGGCGAAGGCTTTATCCTGCTGCAATTCGTCGTTGAACACGGCCGCAAGGCGCAAGGCTTGGGGCTCGATGTCGGCGATCTAACCAAGGCCAACTTCGACCGGCTGGGCATGACCCGCACCAGCTTGGTGTGGCATAACGGTCAGGACGCCAATGTCGCCGATGGATGGAACGATCAGGGTCAGCCGCAGCCACATGACAAGCGCAGCAAGGTGCGGGTGGCTGGTTCGATGAACACCACCATCTTCGACCTTTCGAAGTTTACGGCAGCGCTGGTGCGCGGCGATGGGCTTAGTCCTGCTTCACGAGCCGAACTCACGCGACCCGTGCTGCACATAGGCACGGCCGGTCAGTTCCCCCTCTTTCTCCCTGACGTGCCGCTAGCTGAGCAGCGCAAGGACCTGTACTCAGGACTGGGCGTCATCCTTTTCCACGGACCGCAGGGTAACGGATTCTACAAGGGCGGCCACGACGGCCAAACCGCCAATACGATGGTCTGCATCGAGGCGAGTCAGCGTTGCGTCCTCATTCTCTCGAACGACGTTCGCTCTGAAGCAGGCTTCGCCGAACTCGTCCGTTTCATCCTCGGTGATATTGGCGTCCCCTACGAATGGGAATATGGAGACCATGCCGGAAAATCGTGAGTTCGCCTTGAGCATCTCTGGAGTAGCTGCCCGGTTCAGCCAGCCACCTTACGCACTGACGGGAACAGGCACGCTGCGCATCTGCTTTAAGAACTCAACCATCAGCCGTTTGCAGGCTTCTGGCTGATCCGTCGTCAGAATGTGGCCCGCGTTCTCAATCAACCGAAACTGTGCAACGGGAATTCGCGACGCTACCGTTTGCCCGTTTTGTAGCGGCACTAGCAGATCTCGATCCCCATGGACCACCAATGTGGGTACTCTTATCGAGGGTAGCCGCAGATAGGAACTCCAGAGAAGTATTCCGCTAAATTGGCCGAGAAAACCCTTATAGCTCCAGTTGGATCGGCATTGAATATCCAGATCTTCGTGAATGCGTTCCATGGGAGTAGAAGACGAATAGAGCAGGGGGACTAACGCCAGTTCGCGTTCGCGTCTTTCGTTTTCGCTCCATTTGAAGCCTCGGGGACGAACAAAGCGAGGCCAGCGGGCCAGCAATCCGCCATGACTGGTACACGCCAGCAGTAGGCTGCGGACTCGAGACGGGAAGCGCAGCGCCAGTTCCTGGGCGATCATGCCTCCCATGGACGCACCAATTACGTGGGCAGCCGACGCCCCGGCCGCATCGAGAACTGCAGCGGCGTCCCGCGCCATTTGTGAAATGGAATACGGACCATTCGGCACATCGCTCAGACCTACACCGCGGTTGTCGAATAGAATCACCCGGCAGCGGCTCGCAAGAGTAGGCAAAACCCGCCACCACATCTCATGGGTAAAACTCAGACCCATAATAAGGAGCACAGGCGGACCCGCGCCATGCTCCTCCCAGTACAACTTCGCTCCATCGGAAATCGTGTAAGGCATGCAACTAGACCCCTAGATCTTGTATACCGGCGTTAGCAGAGTACAAAGGAAAGGAGTGATGTATCTTTACACGTGCTTCCAGCGGAGTTACGATGAAGGCACCCCCGAGAATAGAAGATAGGGAGGTCAGCGCCAGTTGTTGAAACTTAAGCGGGTCGAAATACACGGGTTCAAGTCTTTCTACGACCGGACGGAGATGAAATTCAACGGCAGCGGCATAGCTGCTGTTGTAGGTCCGAACGGTTGCGGCAAGTCAAACCTCAGCGACGCCATCAGCTGGGTATTAGGAGAACAGTCTGCCAAGAGTCTCCGAGGCGCCCGCATGGAAGATGTAATCTTCGCCGGGACTCGGGAGAAAAAAGCGCTCGGCATGGCTTCCGTCACCATGACGCTGGTTCCGGATGAATCCGCCCTGCTGGCCGCACGCCTTAGCCAGCCGGTCGAAGCTGAAGCAAGACCAACCAATATAGCTGACGTTGTTCCAACGTCATCCGATTCTCAGGATTTAGAAAATAGTGAGAATCGGCCGGAGGGAGAACCAGCCGGTGGGTTCGTTTTTTCAAATGGCGATGGTCGCGGGACATCTGAGGCGCGGCCCGTATTGCCCCCTGCCAGCGAGGCGGCCAAATCCGCCCAGCGTACCGGTGAGATCACAATTACCCGGCGGCTCTACCGGTCGGGTGAAAGCGAATACCTGATCAACGGCAAGCAAGCCCGGCTGCGCGACATACAAGACCTGTTTCTCGGAACCGGCCTTGGACCTGAAAGCTACGCCATTATCGAACAGGGCCGTATCGGGCAGATCCTCAGTAACAAACCGCAGGATCGCCGCAATGTGATCGAGGAAGCCGCCGGTATCACCAAATTTAAAACGCGCAAGCGTCTGGCGGAAGCGAAGCTCGAAAGCGCTAAACAGAATCTGTCGCGCGTCTTCGACATCCTGGAAGAGGTCACCCGTCAGGCTAATTCTTTAAAACGGCAAGCTTCCAAAACGAAGCGCTTTGGCGAGTTGAAGACGGAGGCAACGGGCTACCTGCGGCAATTGCTGGCGGTGCGCTTCGAACTGCTCGATCGCGAGATGTCCAAGATTGCCATCGAGCTGAACCTGGCGTCGGCCGAATGGCAAACGGCGCAGACGACCATTGTTGAGCGCGAGGCTGAACAGGAGAAAGTGCTTGCGGTCTCGTACGACATAGAAGCGCGGTTGACCGAAGCACGCAAACAGCTGGCCGATCTGAAGCTCGAAGCGGAGCGGACGCGCGGCCGGTTTGAATATCAAACCAAGCAAGTCGAGCGCATCACGCAAACGCTCGGCTCCAGTGGTCACGAACTCGAAACGCTGGCCCAGCAGCAGGGCGAGCGTACTGCCGAGCTCGAAACACAGAATGCGGAATTGGGAGCGTTGGAGCACGACTACGCCCTGGCACAGGAAGAGTTGTCGGCGAAAGGGTCCGCCAGGCAGGCAGCGCAAAGCCGGCTGACCGAACAGGAGCGGGGTCTTGAATCGGCGCGGCAAACAGTTCTACGGCTGCTCGGCGAATCGGCCAGCCTGAAGAACCGCATCACGCAGGTAGAAGCGCAGCTGGCCTCGTCCGATCGGGACGTCAACCGCGCCCGCGGCGAAGAAGAACAATCGCAAGCCGACCTGGCCCGCATTCAAGCCCTGAAAAACCAGCTGTCCGAGCGGCTGGCCTCACGCCAGATTGAGCTGGTTTCTGTTGAAGAGCAAAGAAAGACCGTCGAGAGCGAACTGCAGCAACACCGGGCGCAGCTACACGAAAGCCGGTCGGTACTTGATCGCCTCAAAAGCGAAACATCGCGGGTGAAAGCTCGCAAGGATTCGATTGAAGAAGTGATCCAGCACCGGAGCTATACTACCGACACCGTTAAACGTCTCTTCACAGCGGTCGAGCGGGGTAAAACCGAGAGTTTTCAACCCGTCGGAGTACTGGCTGACTTTCTCGAGGTAGACGCGCAGTTCGAGAAGGCGGCGGAAGAGTTTCTGCACGATGAACTCGAGTACGTGGTAGTGCGCAATTGGAGTGAAGGCGAGCGCGGCGTCGAGCTGATGCGGGGCGACCTGAATGGCCGCGGCACCTTCCTGGTGGAACAAGCCGGCGATGGAACGGAAGCGGCGGCAGCGCCCGAACCCGCAGCCGGTGATGGCTCGTTGACCAGGTTGTCCGATACGCTCCGCTGGACGAATGGCTTATCTACCATTCCCCTCGGCCAGATGCCCCGCATCGCCAATTGCTTTGTCGCTCAGGAACAATCGCTGGCACGTGAACTCGCGACCCAGTTTCCACACTGCTGGTTCCTCACGCCGGATGGCGTCAATTACCACGGGCATGCGGTGAGCGGCGGACGAAAAGATGGCGCCGGCCCGCTGGCTTTGAAGCGTGAACTGCGCGATCTGGTGAAGCTGGAAGAGGTTAAGCAACACGAACTCAAAATAGCCGAAGAGCGTCAAAGCGCGCTCGAACTCCAGATTGCAGGCTTGAGCGAAGAGCTCGACCATCTCCGTGGGCAACAGCAGAACCAGGAGAAAGAAGTCCTGGCGCTCGATCATGAAAGCCGCAAGCTGGCGGAAGAGTTGGGACGGGTACAATCGCGCCTGTCACACGCGCGGCTCGAACTCGACCGCCTCGCCCGAGACCGGGTGAATCTGGAAGCAACCCTGACCAGCGACCGGCAGACACTCGCGGACCGGGAGGCGGTGCGCGCGCAACAAGAAGAGGCTCTCGAAGCAGCGCGGGGCACCCTAGCGGGATTGCAGACGGACTTAGCGCAACTCACCGAAGAACATGCCACCCGGCGCGCAGATTTAGCAGGCATCGAAGAACGCCGCCGCTCGCTTTCGAGCAGTCGGTCCCGGCTGGATAATCAATTGCGCGACTTGGTGAACCGGCGCGCCCACCTGGCGGCGGAAACCGAACGGCTCGCCGGCGAGAAAGCGCAGCTGCTGGCGAGCAACGCCGAACTGGACGCCCGAAGCAGCGAACTGCAAATCACCATGGAGCAAAGCGGGGAGTTTGTGCACTCTCTCGCTGCGCAGGAAACAGAGATGCGGAGTGCCCTGGCCGGAGCGGAGGAGGAACTCAAGAAATTGCGCAGTACCGCCCAGGTTTTTCAGGAGCAGCGTTCCGACCGGCAGGTAGCCTTGGCGCGTGCCGAATCCGAGTTGAAGCATCTGGAGGAAAGCTGCTCGCAGGAGCTGAACACCACCTTGTCTGAGCTGGCCCAGTCTATGGAAGAGACTTCCACTGGCTTCGATCTGGAAAATCTCGAGCACAAACACAGCGAAGTTTTGCGCAAAATCGAAGCGCTTGGTCCGGTCAATCCAACCGCGTTGGAAGAGTTCGAAGAAGCGCAGCAGCGGCAGGAGTTCTTATCGGCGCAGCGGCAGGATCTATTGGACTCGATCCGCGACATCGAGAAAGCCATTCAGGAAATCGACCACGAATCGCGTAAGCGCTTTGGCGAAGCGTTCCACGCGATCAATGCCAATTTCCGCGAATTGTTTCAAACGCTCTTCGGCGGCGGTTCGGGCGAGATGCGGCTGACGGACGAAGACAACCTGGCCGAATCGGGCATCGATATCGTGGCATCGCCTCCCGGCAAGCGGCTGCAAAGCGTGCTGCTTCTTTCGGGCGGCGAGAAGTCGCTCACTGCCATGGCTTTGCTGATGGCGATCTTTCAATATACGCCGAGTCCATTCTGTATTCTCGATGAGGTGGACGCACCGCTTGATGAGCCGAATATCGAACGTCTGACTCTGCTTTTGAAGAACATGTCGGAAGAAACGCAGTTCATCGTGATTACGCACGCCAAACGGACGATGGAGGCGGCTCAATCCCTGTATGGCGTCACCATGCAGGAACCGGGTGTATCGAAGTTAGTGTCGGTGAAATTCAAATCTCCGGGTGATAGCGAGAACGAAGGGTTTCGACGGGAGAACAGGAAGGTTTCGCAACTGGCGGCGGCCTCGGTCTAATAAACCAGGCTGCCCATAAAAGGAAGCAGCGCGTCCCAAGTATGACGCGCTGCTTTATCGACGCTATGAGCGGGTTCCTCGCAGACGGATTAGCAAGCCTCCGTTATCCGCTAATGGGCCTTACGAGCACTTTCTCTTATGCAAGTCTCTTACCTTCTCGCTCGCGCCCGCAAACTGGCGAAAATCTTGAGCTTTTGCGGTCGCTCCGTAGCACAAAAAGATAATCGGCAGTTTTTTAACGGTTTAAAGTAGATAACGGCTATACAAATCTGGAATATCGAACGGGAAAGAGGACGGGTGCCGCTGAACATTGAAGATCAAGTGGAGCAGAACATTGCCATTCTCCGGCTTGCAGGCACACTCACGCTGGGTCCTTCGCTGGTATCCCTGCGTAATGCGGCTCGCACGATTCTAGCGACGCCCCATCTGGTCGGCGTCATTCTGGATGTCAATCGCATCAGTTCGGTCGATAGCTCCGGCCTGGGCGAGTTGACGATTGTTTATAGTTCGGCGAACCGGCACAATTGCGGAATGCGTCTGGTGGGCGTCAGCCCTGCACTGCACAAAATGCTGCAAATGACTCATCTTGACGCGGTACTCAGCTCGTCCCCAGACATCGACACAGCGAAGAAGCAATTACGCTCCCGGACTGAATCGGCTGCCCGTTAAGCTGATAACTGAATCCCTATATGGACATCCACGGCAAGAACATGATTGGCTCCGCTTTGTCGGCCGAAGGAACGAAGACATTTCAGGGCTACGATCCGAAGCAGGGACGAGCAACTCCCAGCCAATTTCATGAAGCGAAACCGTCCGAAGTAGCCCGGGCGGCGAATCTTGCCGTCAAGGCCGTCGGCCATTTGGGCGTGATGAAGGGGGGGCAGATCGCCGATTTTCTGGATGCCGTTCGAGACGAGATCCTGGCCCTCGGAGACGATCTGATTCAGCAGGCAGATGGGGAGACAGCTTTAGGACGGGAGCGGCTCAGTGGCGAGCGCGACCGTACCGTAAACCAGCTCAAGATGTTCGCCGGCTTAGTGCGCGAGGGATCGTGGCTGGATGCGCGGATCGATACTCCCCAACCGGATCGCAAACCGATTCCCAAACCCGATCTGCGCCGCATTCTGCAGCCGATCGGTCCGGTAGCTGTCTTTGGCGCCAGCAACTTTCCGCTGGCCTTTTCGGTGGCCGGCGGAGATACCGCTTCGGCTCTCGCAGCGGGCAATCCAGTGATCGTAAAAGCCCATCCGGCGCATCCGGCCACCTCGGAACTGGTGGCGGGCGCAATCGGGAGGGCTGTCGCGAAGACGCGTTTTCCTGACGGTACTTTTTCTCTGCTACACGGCCAAGACCCGCAGGTCAGCATCGCCCTGGTCACGCATCCCGGCATCAAGGCGGTGGCGTTTACCGGTTCGCAGCGGGCGGGACGCGCCCTGTTCGACGCAGCCGCCCGGCGGCCAGAACCGATTCCCGTCTTCTCCGAAATGGGCAGCGTCAACCCCGTGTTCCTGCTCAAGAGCGTGCTTGAAGAGAAAGCGGAGGCCACGGCAGAAGGTATCTTTCGTTCCGTCACTTTGGGTGTCGGCCAATTCTGTACTAGCCCGGGGCTTGTTTTCGCACCGTCGAGCGATGGCCTGAAGAGTCTGGAGGATCGTCTTGGCGAACACTTTGAACATTCTTCGCCGGGAACGATGCTCAATCCGGCCATTGCCAAACAGTTTTTGGCTTCGTTTTTGAAATCCGCGGCTTTGGAGGGTTCAGAAGCGGTTCAATCAGCCCGCGAAAGCGATGTGCAGCGGACCGAGGGCCGTCCTGGACTCCTGAAAATTAATGCCGCCGACTGGCTGGGCCACAAAGAGATGCGGGAAGAAATCTTTGGACCCGCCACCATCCTGGTGCGCTGCCATTCGGATGCGGATGCGCTTAACTGCGCCGAGGCGCTGGAAGGCAGCCTCACGGCCACGGTACACGGAACCGCAGAAGAGCTGGAAGAGGCCGGGGAGCTTGTGAGGGTTCTCAGCCGCAAAGCGGGCCGGGTCATTTTCAATGGATATCCTACTGGCGTTGAGGTGGGTCCCGCCATGCAACATGGCGGCCCTTATCCGGCGACTACGGATTCGCGATTCACTTCGGTCGGAACGGCTGCCATCTTCCGCTTCGCTCGTCCCGTCTGCTACCAGAATTTTCCCCAGCAGGCGCTTCCTCCCGAACTGCAAGACGCTAACCCTCGTGGCATCTGGCGGCTGGTAGATGGCACTCTGACCAAGGATCGGTTCCGGGAACCGGCTAAGCAAGATGTCTTGAGGTAACGTCTTGTCCAAGGCGGCATCCACCTTCAGAGCCATCCATTTTGAAACCAGAGGACAAGGCTGAAGCAGCGACTTTGTGGCGCTTTGACGCCGGACAACTTAGGTTAGTTTGTCAAAGTCCAGAAGCAGCCAGCTTTTCGGTGGACTTGCGACGAATAACCAGCAGTGCCTGCATGCTTGACGTGATCTTCGAAGCGAGTTCCAGACCCTGGGCCAGTCCTGGCCTTGTTGGCGAACTGGTGAGGAATTTACAAGATCTATTTGACCCCCGGACTACGCTGTGCGGACAGGGCCGGGACCATAGACTAGATCCGGTCGCCTACATCAAAAGTCATATTCAGTAGCGAGACTCACATCTGTACCACAATACGTCTGCTTTTGTGCTACGCTGGAGTCGAAAGATGCCATCGTCCAGTGTGATCGCCGATAGAACTGTAAAGGAAAGACCTTCGCGCTCCGGTTCAAAGTCGGAGAGCCTGCAAGTCGCCGTTTCGCTGGCCGCAGAACAGGGACTTCTCAGCGGAAAACGAACGACTGTAATTCGAGGACGCATGCCGGACGAACTCATCGCTGCAGCCAAACGCAAAACCGGCATCACCTCCGATTCGAAACTCCTGGAAGCGGCGCTGGCAAACATCGTCGTTGCCGATGACTACGCCGATTGGTTGTCCTCACAACGTGGGACGATTGCGGCCGATCTCGACCTTGAATTCTGAAGCCGAAATACAACGATCGCTTCGCCGGATCAGACCGGAGAAGCGAAAGGAGCCTTTGCGGCCGAGACCGCATTCGCAGTTGGCTTTTCTTGGTCAAATCGAGCGGCCCTTCCCGAAACTTCTTCTCGACACGACAGTTTATATCGACGAGCTACAGGGAAGGCTGTCGCGAGAGATAGAAGTTTGCTTGCGTCTCACAGAACTCTGGCATTCAAGTGTCACGGAGGCTGAACTCGTTGCGGTGGTAGGACTGTTGGATCCTACGCATCCTGGGACTCGCGAGGCAGTTCTGCAAGTAATAGCGTCGGTAGAGCGCCGGCGGGCTCACCGCGTCCTGGTTCCTGACCGGGAAGTTTGGCGCGAAGGGGGAATCGCAGCGGGACTGGTGGCCCGTCTCCAGCACTATGGAAAATCTGAGCGACAACGGCTACTGAACGACTCACTGATACTTCTTTCAGCCGCCAAGCACGGCTGCAGTGTTCTCACCCGTAACATTCAAGATTTCGATTTATTGATGCAGACGATTCCGGGAACATCAGCCATCTTTTATGAACGCTAACCGTCCCGACTTCCGGTGCGCTTCGTAGGTTGGCGTCCCCAAGGGGATTCGAACCCCTGTTATCGCCGTGAAAGGGCGGTGTCCTAGGCCGGGCTAGACGATGGGGACATTATGAGGCGACCTCTTACAACGTAGCAGAAGAGATCCGAGGCAACGAGCGCTTAAAGGGTATGCAGGTAGGCCATGAGGTTGGCCTTTTCATCTGCCGAAAGCATATCGTTGTACGCCGGCATGCCGTTCCCGCCGTTGTTGATCTGCGCCTGAACGTTGGCCTCTGTGACCGGCTTGTTTCCCGCCATTGTCTTGTGCTTGAACAGACCCTTCAGCGATGGACCCATCTTCTTCTCGTCCGTATCGACGTTGTGGCAAACCGCGCATTGCTCAAAGGTTTCTTTTCCTTTGGCTGCGTCGCCCTTGGCAGCAGGACTTTGCCCTGCCGAAATCCCGATCGCGACGGAAGCGCAAAAAAGTACAGTACTGGCTGAAGTAAATGTTAGGCGGCTCATAAAGTGCGGTCTCCGGCTGTTCACATCAGGTGTCCAGCCGTTTACAGTCTACAACGATACCATCAGTGTTTGCAGTGGCATGAGGGCAAAAGCGGGCAAATGAAGACAGATTAACCCTAGGAAATGTTAACGAAAAGCTGCAAACGGTCGATAGGTAGACCAGTGGAGCTTGGATCGTTTTCTGGGTCTTCAGAATGTTGCGGGATAATTAAAGGCGTCCGCTTGGGCTTCGTCGCCCGACCGGACAAAAAAGGCTAACGCAGATCGTAATCTTATGCTTCACCGGGTTATTGCTTCGTCTCTTCTCCTCAGCTGGAGCGCGTTTCTGACGTTCGCCGCCGGCGACGGTGTTCAGAACATGAACGTGCCTCCAAAATCGGGCCCGGTGGATTTATACCCGGAAAACCAGCTACGTCCGGGTATGAAGGCAGTCGCCTGGACCGTTTTTCAAGGCACGAAGCCGGAACCTGTGCCGGTCGAGATCATCGGCATTTGGGAAAACGGCTGGGGTCCACGGCAGGACATCATCATTGGCAAACTGACCGGCAAAGCGGAACGAACCAATGTCGCGGGAGGCATGAGCGGTAGTCCTGTTTATATTGATGGGAAGCTGGTCGGTGCGATCTCGCTTCGTCTCAGCGTGTTCTCGCCCGATGCTATTTGCGGCATAACGCCGATCAAGCTGATGCTGGAAGTAAAAGATTTCGACAAGGGGAAACCGGCTGATAGCCGCTCACCCGATAAGCTGCAGACCGCTTCGGCCGACTTACCGCTTCCGAATGGGGTGCTTGGCCGTGTAATCGCCGCCTCGCGCGCCGGCTCTGAACCGCTCGCGATGACCCCGATCTCGACACCTGTCACCATGTCCGGGTTTTCCGATGAGGCCATCCGACAGTTTGCTCCGGTCTTCAATCAACTCGGCATCACGGTGGCCCAGGGAGGCGCCGGCGGGAAGCTCGAATCCAGTACGCCTGCAGCCGATTGGGCGACCTCTATGCAGCCCGGGGAAAGCATCGCTGCAGTTTTAGTGTCGGGCGATATGAACATGACGGGCGGAGGTACTGTCACCTACAACGACGGCAAACGGGTACTGGCGTTTGGGCACCCGATGTTCAATCTGGGTCCGGTGGATATGCCGATCGCGAAAGACACGATCATCACTACCTTGGCTTCTTCTTATCAGCCCACCAAAATGGGTAACGCTACCGAGGTGGTGGGTGCACTGCGCCAGGATCGCCACAGCGCCATCGAAGGTGAATTAGGGGCCACTGCGCAGATGATCCCAGTGACGCTGCACGTTCGCTCTTACGACAATGAAAATCAAGTGCACAAAGCGCGCGACTTTCACTACAACGTCTTTGTCGATCAGAAGTGGACGCCCTACCTCATGATGGCCACGCTCTTTAACTCTCTCTCCAACTTGAATGACTTCTCCGAAGAGGCCACCTATCGTCTCCATGGCGAGCTACAGGTCGCGGGACAGCAGCGGATTGAACTCACGACCATGCAGGCTCCGGCGGAAGCAGCCATTCCGACACCAATGCTGCTGGCCGGTTGGTGGGCCGACAAATTCAACCGGCTTTACGTCAATTCAGCCAAGCTCCCGAAGCTCGATGCGGTCGATGTCACTGTCGACCTTTTGCCCCAGCGGCGTATCGCCCAAATCGAATCGGCCTGGATTGCGGACAACAAAGTTGTACCGGGTACCGAAGTGCCGGTTAAAGTCTTCTTACGTCCGTACCGGGGAGAGCGCGTTGAGAAAACAGTTAATGTCCGCATCCCGGCCGGCCTGCCGCGCGGCGTGCATCAGATTCTCTTCAGCGATTCCGATACGCTGAGCCGTTTTCAGAATATTGCCAGCTCGCTGAACCGCATCGAAGACACTCCGCAAACGGTGGCCATGTTAAATCAAGAACGCAGCAACAACCGGCTCTATGTTTCTCTGATCGAATCGCAGCCTACTGTTTATTCCGATGAAAAGGTTCTGCCCAGCTTGCCCGCTTCGGTGCTGAACGTCATGCAAAGCGGGCGGGCAACGAATCACGAATTTGTCAGTTCACCCGAGAGCGCCCACGAACAACTGTCGATTCCGCTCGACGAAGTGGTCACAGGGAATTATTCGCTCAAAGTGTACGTGAACTGAAGACCGAGACCATTCAAGGAAACATGATCAAAACTTCGGCCTCCCGGAAGGCCGCCGCTCTCTTATTGCTTTTCGGAACCGCGTCCGTTTGCCTGGCAGTCGAAACACATATTTGGGAGCAGTCCGACCAGTCAGAATTTGAGCGCGGCACCCGTAAAGGGCTCTCTGTTCGGAGCGATGGGCGGGTCATGCTGGCGCCCGCTTTCAAAGAATTGGACAGCACCAGCGTGCCTTACTTGTGGACACTGGCTCAGGATTCGAAGGGCACTATCTTCTACGCGGGAGGCGCGCCCACCGGCGCCACCGCCAAAGTTTTCGCACTTCCTCGTGGGGGTAAACCGAAGGTGCTGGCCGAATTGCCCGGGCTCGAAGTGCACGTTCTCGCGGTTGACGCGCAGGACCGGGTCTACGCGGCCGTGCTGCCTGACGCCAAGATCTACCGGTTGGACGCCAGCGGCAAACCGCAGATCTTCTTTGATCCGAAATGCAAATATATCTGGGCCATGGCCTTCGACCACGCCGGCAATTTATTCGTGGCCACCGGCGATAGCGGACTGATCTACAAAGTCACCCCGGATGGAAAGGGCACGAAGTTTTTCGATACGCAGGAAACGCATGCCCGCTCCATGATCATTGACGAGAGCGGCAACCTGATCGTGGGCACCGAACCGGGTGGCTTAATTTTGCGCATCAGTCCGGCGGGACAAAGTTTTGTTCTATATCAGGCGAGCAAGCGCGAAGTGACGGCGATTGCCGAGAAAGAGGGTGTGATCTACGCCACGGCTATTGGAAACAAGCCGACCGGGCTCTCGGTTGGTGGAGCGGCGCCGGTGTTACCGGCGACGCAAGCTCCAGTCAGTGGTACCGGGGCAGCCCGGGCGGCCACCCAACCTCCGGGTCTCGGTCCAGCAATTGGTTCTTTAACGGCGGCAATCGGCGGCGGTTCGGACCTCTATTCTATCCAAAAAGACGGATTTGCGGAACGCATCTGGAACTCACCCACCGATCTCGTTTACGCCCTTACGTTTGACTCTGCCGGCAAACCGCTGCTCGGCACCGGGAATAAGGGCGTGATTTACCGCATTGATTCCGATCACCTGTCGACCGATCTGCTCACTGCGCCGCCCACTCAGGTGACGAGTTTTCTGCAGGGCCGCGACGGCATCATCTATGCGACCACAGGAAACGTCGGAAATCTCTATTCCATCGGCCCTTTGCTCGAACAAACGGGGACGCTCGAAAGCGAAGTACTCGACACCAATGAATTTGCCTACTGGGGCAAGGCTCATCTCACTTCCAACCTGCACAATGGCACGATCGGGCTTGCCACACGCAGCGGGAACGTGAATAATCCGCTGAATAGCTGGAGCGAGTGGGGCAATGTCGCCGTGAGCGAAACGGGCGGATCGGTAAACTCACCGGCCGCACGCTTTCTGCAATACCGCTTGACCCTTCATCGCTCGGAAAACGACTCCAATTCGCCGGAGCTGAGCATGGTCGATATTCCTTTTCTACCGAAGAATGTCGCGCCGAAAGTGCAGCAGGTTGAGACCGCGCCATTCAATTATCGGGAGGCGCCTAGTAACGCCACGCTCGAACGTACCGTGACGTCGTCCGGCTCTCCCGTCACGTTGACGTTACCGGCTGTGGGCCAGCGGCGCTCCAACCCGTCCACCGTTTCCGTTGAACCCAATGGCAGCGCTACCCTGCAATACAGCAAAGGCTTCGTCACGGCTCGCTGGAACGCTACGGATGCGAATGGCGACTCCATGATCTTTAAAGTGGAGATCAGGCCCCAGGGCAGCAATCAATGGCAACTGCTGAAAGACAATTTGCAGGACCGCTTCTACGCTTTCGATAGCGACGCTTTCCCCGACGGCCGGTACGTTCTGCGCGTGACGGCCAGCGATTCGCCCGCCAATACACCAGCCAATTCACTCTCTTCGACGCTGGAGAGTGACCCCTTTATCGTCGACAATACGCCGCCATTGATCACCGGCTTAGACATTCAGAAAAGCGGTTCCGATCGAACGTTGAAGTTCAGCGCCGTCGATGCACTGAGTTGGATCGATAAGGCGGAATACTCCGTGAATGGCGGCGAATGGATCGTTTTGCAGCCCGACGGCCGTGTCACCGATTCGCAGAAATTGAATTACACGGTCAGCGGCAAAGCTGGCCAGTCGATTGCAGTGCGCGTCTTTGACGAAGACGATAATTCGGTCGCGAAGCAATTTCCGATGCCGTGATTTATTCCGCCGGCAGGATCTCGATCAGTCGAACCTCGAGTTCGGGGTCTGCACAGCGCAAGACACCATCCTCGATTTGAACGGTCCCGCGCTCGGGGGTTACGATCCACGCCTCTCTGGCATACGGATCGATTACCCAAATCGTGTTTACGCCAAAGCGAAGAGCATCATTCAGGCAAATCTGTACAGGGTTCCAACGATCTTCCGGGGACAAAATTTCGATCCACAACAGCGGTGGAGTTTGCGTGACTTCGTCATCGTCGGCCGTGGCAACGAGGCAAATGTCGGGAACGCGTATCCTTCGCAGGCCGACCTGGACCCTCTGTTCCGTGAGCGCGTTGAACCCTCCTTGATCTTCCTTGGAAAACAACCAGGCTGCTATCAGCGTTTGGGTCCGGCTATGTTTCTTTTGTCCCACGTTCCGCTCTTCGAGAAACCCGTCTACATAATGACAGTCGGGCTCATAATCCGTGTTCATATACTCAAGTAACGAAACGGGAACTGGAGCAGCGGACATGATTGTTCAGGTTACCTTCCTTTCATCCAATTTCTGCAGCAGCGATCATTACTCCGGGGGCAGAATTTCGTCTAGACGAACCTGCAACTCAGGATCTTTACACCGTAGAATTCCATCTTCGACTTGAACAGTCCCGAGCCCTGGTAAAGCAAGCCATGCTTCTCTGGCATACGGATCGATCACCCAAATCGTCTGGACGCCAAACCGCAGAGCATCGTTCAAGCGAATCTGTACTCGATTCCAACGATCTTCTGGCGATAGAATTTCGATCCACAAGAGTGGCGGTCTTTGCTTGACCTCGTCATGATCGTCGCGATCGACGAGACAAAGGTCGGGAATTCGGACCCTGCGCGGACTTACCTGGACCCTCTGTTCAGGATGTGCTTTAAAGTGACCTCGCGATTCCATCGAAAATAGCCAGCCGCCCAGGATCATTTGAGTTCGACTATGTTTGTCTTTCCCCACATTTCGCTCCTCCAGAAACCCGTCCACGTAATCGCAGTCGGGCTCATAATCCGTGTTCATGTAATCAGCCAATGAAATCGGAACTGGAGCAGCGGACATACTTATTCAGGTTATCTTCTTTTCGTCTTAATCACGATCGGTGTTCCGTCGAAACCGAAGCGCTCGCGCAGCCGGTTCATCAGGAACCGCTCCTCGGAAAAGTGAATTTTATCCGCCTTATCCGTGAAGACCACAAACGTTGGCGGCCGGATCGAAGCCTGCGTCAAGTAAAAAATCTTGATGTCACTTTCAAACTTAAGTGTCTCGACAAAGCGGTTGAGTTCGCCCGTTGAAACACGTTTGGACGCAGAGTTAAAGCAGTGGCGAATGGTCGAAAAAATCCGCCGTATACCTTCGGCATTCTTGGCCGACGCGAACAGGATCGGTGCATAGTCCATAAACTTCAGCTGATCGCGCAAATCTTCGGTAAACGCGCGCTTGCTTTTGCCTTCGGCTACATCCCACTTGTTCACCACAATGATCACCGCGCGCCCTTCTTCGTGCGCGTATCCGGCAATCGTTGCATCCGAGCCGACCACTCCATCCATGGCATCCACCATGAGCAATGCCACATTGGCCATACGGATATTCCGGCGCGCCATGATGACGCTGAGCTTTTCCGTCATCTCGGTCGTCTTGCCTTTACGCCGGATACCGGCTGTATCGACGAAGCGATAACTGATGTTGCCGTCGATCACGGTCTCGTCTACCGCGTCGCGCGTAGTCCCCGCTACCGGCGACACAATCGCTCGTTCCGTTCCCACCAGCGCATTGAGCATGGTCGATTTCCCCACGTTGGGACGCCCGATAATCGCCACCTTGATGCGCCGCTGCGAGTCCTCTCCAGCCTCTTCCTCCTCTTCCGTCTCCTGCGCCATTGCCGGAAACGGCGCAGTCACCGACTCCAGCAAATCGTCCAATCCCAACCGGTGCTCCGCTGAAACGGCCACCGGGTCGCCGAGCCCGAGCGAATAAAATTCCGGGACCAAATTCTCGCGGATCTTCGCGTCGATCTTGTTCACCACCAGCGTCAGGGGCTTGCCCAGCGGGCGCAGCAATTGCGCCAGGTCACGATCAGCGGAAGTAATCTCCGTGCGACCATCGATGACATACAAAATATGAGAAGCGATGTCGAGGGCGACATGCGCCTGTTTCAAAATTTGCGTGGGAATCAGCGCGGCATCGTGGGGTATGATTCCGCCGGTATCGATCAAGCCAAAACGTTTGCCCCGGTATTCCACTTCGCCATAAATACGGTCACGCGTGATACCGGGTTCATCCCCGACAATCGATCGGCGATTCCCCAGAATGGCATTAAATAAGGTCGATTTGCCAACGTTCGGACGCCCGACAATCACTACGGTCGGGAGGGGTTCATCTACGGTCATTGCCTCTACAGGGTCGCATAGATGTTACAAACTTCCTGCTATTTACACGCCGCATGAGACCATGAAGCTTAAACTACATGTCTTCTGCTGAAACTTCTGCGCAGGATACGCGCAACATCGCTATCATTGCGCACGTCGACCATGGCAAAACCACTTTAGTGGACGCCATGCTCCGCCAGAGCGGCATCTTTCGCGCTAACGAAGAGATGACCGATCGCGTGATGGACTCGAACGAACTCGAGCGCGAGCGCGGCATTACGATCCTCGCGAAAACCACTGGCGTTCGCTATCACGGAACGAAAATTAATATTGTCGATACGCCCGGCCACAGCGATTTCGGCGGAGAAGTCGAGCGCGCCCTCAAGATCGTCGACGGCGTGATGCTGCTGGTGGATGCCAGTGAAGGTCCGCTTCCGCAGACCCGCTACGTGCTCTCGAAAGCTCTCGAAGCGAAGCTGCCGCCCGTGCTCATCATCAATAAGATCGATCGGCCGGACGCGCGTGTGCAGGAAGTCTTGAACGAAGTTTACGACTTGTTCATCGATCTCGATGCATCCGAAGACCAACTTGACTTCCCGGTGGTCTACACCAACGGGAAAGCCGGTATCGCGAAGATGGATATGGCCGATGAGAGCGAAACCCTTCAGCCGCTTTTTGAGACCATCCTGAAACACATCCCCGCTCCGACCGGCGATCCCGACGCCATTCTCCAACTGCTGGTTGCCAATCTCGACTACAGCGAATACCTCGGCCGCTTGGCCATTGGCCGCGTCTTTAATGGAACGTTGCGGCATGGCGACGATGTGGCCATTGTCAAACTCGATGGTAGCTTTCATAAAACGCGCATCACCAAGCTGTACTCGTTCGAAGGCCTGCGCCGGGTAGATGAAACCATCGGCAAGACGGGCGACATCCTCGCCATTGCGGGCGTAGAAGGTATCACGATCGGCGAAACCGTTACCAGCGCGGAACAACCCAAGCCGCTCCCCAAAATTCAGATCGACGAGCCTACCATTGCCATGACCTTTACGGTCAACAATTCCCCTTTTGCCGGACGCGAGGGCGAGTACGTCACATCGCGCAATTTGCGCGACCGTCTTGACAAGGAACTACTCACCAACGTTTCCATCAAAGTCGAAGAAGCGGGCGGTCCCGACGCCTTCAAAGTCATGGGGCGCGGTGAGTTGCAGCTGGCTATCTTAATCGAAATGATGCGCCGCGAAGGCTTTGAACTCCAGGTAGGAAAGCCCGAGATTCTCACCCGCATGGTCGACGGGAAAATACACGAGCCTCTCGAATTGTTGGTCATCGATTGCCCGGAGGAGTTTATCGGCGTGGTCATCGAAAAGCTAGGCACCCGAAAAGGCAAGATGACCAAAATGATCAACAATGGCTCGGGCCGCGTCCGGCTCGAATTCATGATCCCGTCGCGCGGTTTGATCGGCGTTCGCAGCGAGATGCTGACCGACACCAAAGGCACGGCCATCATGAACTCTTTATTCGAGGGCTATGTCGAATGGCAGGGCGACATCGAGATGCGGCCCACCGGATCGCTGGTCTCGGATCGCTCCGGTGTGGCCACCAGCTTTGCCATCTACAATCTGCAGGAACGCGGCATGATCTTTATCTCGCCTACCACTGAAGTTTACGAAGGCATGATTATCGGCGAAAATTCGAGGAACAATGACCTCGACGTAAACATCGTCAAGGAAAAGAAGCTGACCAACATGCGTGCTTCAACGTCCGACGATGCGATCCGACTTGTGCCGCCGAAAGTTCTCAACCTGGAACAGGCGCTCGAATTCATTCAGGAAGATGAGTTTGTGGAAGTGACGCCCAAATCGATCCGCCTTCGCAAGAAAGTATTGAAAGCGAATCAGCGCTAAGTTACGTCCGGCTTCAGGAACTTGCGCGTACTGCCTTCGGAAGCAAGCACTGCTTCGGCCGCCAGATAGCCGCTGCGCACCGCTCCCTCCATGGTGGAGGGCCATCCCGAACGCGTCCAGTCGCCGGCAAGAAACAGATTCGAGATCGCGGTGCGGCTGGCCGGACGCCGGCTCTCCAGCCCCGGTGCGGCGGAAAAGGTAGCGCGTATCTCCTTTACGACGTGGGCGCGCTCCAGCTTTGCCTCGCCCATCTTCGGAAGAAACTCATGCAGCTCTCGCAAGGCCAGGGCAATCACATCGGGGCGCGGCATATCCGTCAAGCTGCGCGATGCACTCACCACTAGCTGTATGTGCCGCCCTTCGTGCTTGTTGAACATCCATTGGATCGTGCGGTCTAGCAGTGTGGCATGCGGGAGGTCCGTCACCGGCCTGTCAAACCATAAATGGATGCCTGTAATCGGCGCATGCGAAAAGCCTGATAAATCCAGTTCGAGTTCCGGCGCCAGCGCGCCCACTCGTTCAAACGGAACCGCCAGCACATAGGCTTCGGCTTCGTGTTTCTGTCCGTTGTCGAGCAGCAAACCAGCCACTCGATCACCATCGATACATAGCTTGCGAACGGAAGCCCGATGCTCAATATGAATTGTCGGATAGTTCGACCACGCGTCATCGGAATACAGATCCGCCAGCGGTACCGACGGAATTCCCATTTCGTACGAATTGGCTTTCGACAAGAATCCGAGATAGAACACTTGGAGACCATGCGAAGCGGCCATTTTCTCGAGTTCTTCGTTAACCGCGCTCACCAGTACCTGCCGCCAGAAACGCTCCACAGCCCGCGGTGTTTGCTTCTTTTCGGTCAGCCAGGCGCGCATCGAGATCGAGTCCAAATCGCTACGCCGGCCATATTCGTACTTCACTGCCAGCAAGCCGTTCGCGACACTCACTTTATCGGCTAGAGACAGAAAACGCAGTCGTGCGAAAGACTCTGTGAAATGCAGTGGCGCAGGCAACAACCCACGGCGCATGGTCGACACCCGGCCGCCCGGCTCGATCCAGAAAAACTCACGGTAAAAGTGAATTCTGTTCTCGACTCCCAGTCGCTGGTAGAAGTCGATTAGGTTCGTGCAGCAGCGCAGCAGTACATGCTGGCAGTTGTCGATGGTGGTGCTAGCGTCGTCTGCCGTATTCAAAGGATAAGAAGTAGCGCGTCCGCCCAAGTGCGGCCGCGCCTCGAAGAGGGTTACGGTCTTGTCCGCGGTACCCAGCGCTACGGCAGTCGCCAGGCCTGCCAGACCCCCGCCAACAATCGCGACCGATGAGTCCTGCGCCAAGCCGCTAGTCCTGCCTGACGCCAACAGGGGTTTTAGCGAAGGACGCGATCATGTTCTCCATCAGACGCAAGCCGCAATCCTGTTCCAGGCTCAAGATCGATTCCGGATGAAATTGCACGGCCTCCATCGGTAAGTCGCGATGCCGGATGGCCATGATGATCCCATCGTCCGACTCAGCCGTAATCTCCAGGCACTCCGGCATGGCACTGCGATTGGCGTACAACGAGTGATAGCGCCCTACGCGAAAGGGCGACGGCAAATCATGCAGCACGCCCTGCCCGTTGTGATGTACGGTCGATCCCTTGCCATGCATCGGATATTCCAACACATCCAGCGTCCCGCCGAAAGCCTCCACCATTCCTTGTAATCCCAGGCAAACACCAAACGTGGGAATCTCGCGTTTAGCTAGTTCGCGCACCAGCTGGGGCACACCGAAATCGCTCGGACGTGCTGGTCCCGGTGAGATCAATACGATATCCGGCCGCTCACTATCGATCACCTCGAGAGCGACGTTCGAGCGGTAAGTCGAAACGGTTGCGCCTGTCTGCCGGGCATAGTTCGCCAACGTATGAATGAAACAGTCGTCGTTATCGACCAGCAGCAGGCGTACGCCTTCGCCGACGCGCTGCACCTCGTGGCTCCGATCCTGGCGAATCACACCAGGGTAGAGAGCACGAAAGAACGTCGTGGCTTTCAGCCGGCACTCCTCGTCCTCGGAGCGCGGATCCGAATCATACAGCAGCGTGGCTCCGGCCGCATAACTTGCCTTGCCATCTTTCAAATGAACGGTGCGTATGGTGATGCCGGTATTGATGTCGCCATTCAGCCCCAAAAGGCCGACCGCGCCGCCATACCAGCCCCGCGCCGTTTTCTCCAGATCTTCAATTGCCTGAGCGGCCGCTTTCTTCGGTGCGCCGATGATCGTCACGGCCCACATATGCGTGAGAAACGCGTCCAGCGAGTCGAACCCCTTCAGCAGAGTTCCGGTCACGTGATCCACCGTATGAAACAACCCGGCGTACGATTCAATCAACCGGCGACCAATGACCTTGACCGATCCCGGCACGCAAACGCGCGACTTGTCGTTGCGATCCACGTCACTGCACATCGTGAGTTCCGACTCTTCTTTGGCGGAATTCAGCAGCTCCCGAATGCTTTCGGCATCTCGTATCGGATCGCCCGAGCGCCGGGCCGTGCCGGCAATAGGACAGGTCTCCACGCGGTCGCCCTCTACCCGCACGAACATCTCGGGCGACGCGCCCACCAGTTGTTCATCGCCCATCTGGAGGATGAACTCGTACGGACTCGGGCTTGATTTTTGAATTCTCTGGAACAACTCCGACGGGCTGCCCGTGAAAGGCGCGCTGAAGGTCTGCCGCAGCACTACTTCGTAGTAGTTGCCTTGGCGCATCCCCTCCCGCACCGTTTCCACTTTGTCCATGTACTCGGCGGTTTGGTGGTCCGAGACGATCTCGCTTTTATCCGCGCTTGTGCCGGCAGCCCGGGGTATGTCTTCGGCTGTTCGTTCGAGACCCTCCGTTGTGCCCTGCGGGCCTGAAAAATCGTATTGAAATCGCTCGATGATTTCCTTTTTGCGATCCATGAAGAAGATCTCGTCGCACAGAAACATATGCAGCGTCTTCTCTTTATCCCGCGGCAGGCGCTGCTGAATCGGATCAAACTGCAGCAGTAAGTCATAGCCGAATGCGCCGAGCAAAGCCAAGCGCGAATCTTTCGCCGTACGAAACTCTTCGACAAGCAAACGCACCAGCGAAAAAGGGGAGGGTTGTTTACTCCGCTCTTCTTCCGGGAATCGTTCGTCCAGCGGTTTCAGAACGAGTTCGATCAGAATGGCAGACCGGAAAAAAGCATTCCATTGTGATGAACGGCCAAACAACGGAAACAGTAATCGCAGAAGCACTTCCCCGCGATCGTTGAGGGCGCGCAACTGCAAGGTACGGTCGCGTCCAATGAATTCAATCGGAGGCGCCACACTCGCCACATCCCAGCGCGAATAGCGCTCCGGATACTCGTAGCCGGACGAAAGATAAACGCCCCGCTTCGTGTCGAGTTGCTTGAGAATATGCGCCAAACCGCCGCTATATCGCATTTTCGTGCTGGTACGGGTGACAGTGACACCATGAGGTGTCGTGTAGCGCAGCATGGACATACGGGGTAAAACCAGGGCTGTCAGGGAGTGACACCATCAGGATAACAAGACTGGAACCGCAGAAAGGTACATGCCTGCTCCTAAACTGTGACAAGCTGATTGCATGGCTCGCGGATGGGAAAGCAAAGCGGTGGAAGCGCAGATCGAATCGGCGGAGGAGCGCGGCGAGCGTGCCCGAGCTGTGCAGGTCGATCTGGCACAGGTGGCTCTCGAGCGGGAACAGGAAAGCATCGAGCTGTCTAGAAAGCGAGTTCTCCACGACATCGCCTCCACCACGAATCCCAAATACCGCGAAATGCTCGAACGATCACTGGCTTTTCTCGATGCGAAGCTAGCCGAGCTGCAAAACCGCTAACGCTGGTTTAGCAGGCTCGTTTCAACAAGCCAGGTCTTCGCGGGTCACCGTAATATCACCCAGCCGACCCAGCATCGCCAGTGCGATATTCTCAGGTCCGAAAAACTCGGCGGCAATGCTTTGCACCTGGTCTCGCGTCACAGACTCAATATTGTCGAGCATGTCGTCGAGCGAAAGGAACTCCTTGAAATAAAGTTCCTGCCGCGCCAGGTTCGACATACGGCTCGAGGTCGATTCCAGGCTCAACATCAACGAACCTTTCAAGTGATCCTTGGCGCGGCGCAACTCGTCCTCGCTGATCAACTCTTCCTTGAAGACGCGGAATTCGTGAATTACTGAATTCACCACCTGCTTGGCCGTTTCCACGCCCGTTCCGGCATAGATCGTGAAGCAGCCGGTATCGCTGAACAGATTCAGCTCCGAGTACACCGCATAGGCCAATCCCTGCTTCTCACGAATGTTCTGAAAGAGACGCGAACTCATGCCGCCGCCCAGCACAGTATTGAGCACATACAGCGGAAATCGCGCCGAATGTGCCAGCGGATACGCCGGCACGCCCATGGCAATGTGAACCTGCTCGAGCGAGTCCTTCTTCTTCAAAATGATGGGGGCGTGCGGACGTGGAATCGCGCCCAGCTCTGGCCGGTCCCGTTCCGCCAAATCCGCAAATCTCTCGTTTACGAGCCGCACGATGTCCCGGTGCTGCAAATTGCCCGCCGCGGTGATCAAAATGTTCTTGGGAGCGTATACCCGGCTATAGAAGTCATGCAGCATCCCATGACCAAACTTCTTCACCGTCTCTTTTGTTCCCAGAATGGGCTTGCCTAACCCATGGCCTTTCCAGAAATTGCTGATAAAAGTCTCGTGCAAAACAAACTCAGGCTGGTCGGCCTCCATTTTGATTTCTTCGAGAATGACACCTTTCTCTTTCTCGATATCTTCTTCCCGAAACAACGGATTTAACACCAGGTCGGAGAGAATATCGAACGCAAACGGCAGATGCTCGTCCAGAACCTTGGTATTGAAACTCACCAGTTCCTTGCTGGTGAAAGCATCGAGGCCCCCGCCAACCGAATCGACTGATTTCGCAATGTCTTCCGCGGAACGGTTCTTGGTGCCTTTGAAGAGCATGTGCTCGATAAAGTGAGACAGCCCATTTTCCGGTCCGCATTCAATGCGTGAGCCGCTGCCAATCCAAATACCCAGCGACACCGACCTCACGTGCGGCATAACTTCAGTAACTATGCGGATACCGTTCGGAAGCACGGCTCGTTTGATCTCTCGGACGTGGGAAGATACAGAAACCATTAACAATAAACCTTTCCGAGCTAGAGCAGGATACACTAAAATCGAATTGCTTCAACAACCGCAGGGCGAGCCATTGGTTGGGATGGATCTGGCCGATTTCGAAGAACTACTCGGCCCGGAGCAACCTCGCTTCAGAGCTCGACAGTTATTTGACGCGTTATACAAGAAACGTGTGGATAATTTGTCGAGTATTACAAATTTACCACAGGGCCTGCGAAGGCGATTAGTCGACAGCTACTCGGTCGGACTTCCGTCGGTTGAACACTGCTATGACTCCTCTGATGGCACACGCCGTTACTTGCTTCAGTTAGCCGATAATCGCACTATCGAAACAGTACTAATGCCCGAAAAGCAGCGAGACACCATCTGTATCTCGAGTCAGGTGGGATGTCCTGTCGATTGCCGTTTTTGCCTGACGGCGCTGATGGGTCTCGAACGCAATCTCACAGCCGGGGAGATCGTCGGGCAGGTGCTCTACGTCGCTGCACAAAATGGACATGACGAGTCGGCCAACCGTCTCAACATCGTCATGATGGGCATGGGCGAGCCCTTACTTAATCTCCCCAGTGTTTTGAAGGCGACGCGCATTCTCACCGATAAACAGGGAATTGGGCTGTCGGAAAAACGTATTACTGTCTCGACTTCGGGCATAATTCCGGCTATCGAGCAACTAGGAGAAGCCGAAATCCGCCCCAAATTAGCGATTTCCCTAAATGCTTCGACCGAAGAGCAACGCCGCGAATTAATGCCGATCACCCGCAAATACCACCTGCGCGATCTCATCACAGCATGCAAACGCTATCCCCTTAGAACCTGGGAGAAACTAACTTTTGAATACGTGCTTTTGGGCGGGATCAACGATTCCGACGACGATGCCCGCCGGGTGGTCCGTTTGCTTGCTCAACTCAACTGCAAGGTTAATCTGATCGCGCTCAATCCGGGCCCAGGAATTCCTTTCGAGACGCCCAGCGAAGAGCGTGTGGCCAGTTTTCAGAGTATCGTCCGGAGATCTGTCCCGTGCTTCATCCGCAAGCCACGCGGTCGAGACATCTTCGCGGCTTGCGGCCAGCTAAAACGAGTCGCTTCTGATCTGGTTAGCGTAGCCTGACGAACTACATGCCGGTCTTCGGATGCGGAGTTGTACTGCCTTCAGTCATCCCGAGAACCCACTTGATAGACTCAAAATACATTTTCTGAATGTCCGGATCGTCCCACGCTTCTTTGGTGTGGCCCAGCGTCGAGTAGAACACCCGTCCCTTGCCGTACATCTTCGACCACGCCACCGCAAAATCATGGTCCTGACGGTGGATGCGCGGGTTGTTGCTGTAATCCAGCTTCGAGGCATCCAGGCTCAACAGCACGTTCACCTTATCGCGCGACCAGGACATCGGCTGGTAGATTTCATCGCGCTTCACGAACTCGTGCGGGAAGTGGCGTACCGCCGGAAAGTTCGGATCCTCCACGACAATCGGCGCCTCGAAGGTAAACCAGGGATGCTGGTCGAACCAACCGCCAATCATTTCTCCATACTCGGGCCACTTGTAATTGGTGTCCAGTGCCGCGTGGATACCGACGAAGCCCTTACCGTCCTCCTTGATGAATGACATCATGTCGGCTTTTTGGTCGTCGCTCAGGTCGAGTTCGCCAGTCGTGCTGGCGAAGATCAGCGCATCGAAGTCATTCAGCGTCTTGGCGTTTCGCTTCAGATCTTTCTTCGTGATCAGTTCTGTGTCCGTCCGAAGCGTGGTATCCCACAGCTTGGTGTCATGCCCCATGCGGTAGATGTTGGCCATCGCATCCGGTACCGAATCATGCTCGAACCCTTTCGTTTCCGCAACCACCAGAACCCGCGCCATAGTTTTGGGTTTTGTTTTCTGCGCTCCGGCCTGCGCTCTCATATGATTGAGCGTTCCAAGCAGGCCCACGCCTACGAGCACTACCGCGCCTACCGGCAGCGAACGAGTGAACTTCATGCCACCTCCTCGAAATACCAACCGCAACCTTATCACAGCAACTGAGCACCTGCTTTCAGCGTCATAATGAGCACATACACTACGATTCACTCACCCAGAGAAAATGCTCCATAACCTTCTGCGAAGCCTGTTTCACCTCGGTTACTTCGGCCCGTTCGTGTTGGGCATTTTCGATTCTTCGTTTCTCTTCCTACCCTTCGGGAACGATTTGCTGGTGGTGGCTCTTACGGCCCGGCATCACGACAATTACCTGATCTATGTCGCTTCCGCCGCCGCCGGCTCCACGCTGGGCGTCTTCTTTCTCGATCTGGTGGCCCGCAGACTCGGTGAGGACGGGATCACAAAAGTAGCCGGCAAACAACGATTCGAATATCTGAAACGCAAGATCGGACAACATGGCGCAAAAACGGTTGTGATTGGCTGCCTTGCACCGCCGCCCTTCCCTTTCACCATGCTGGTCGCGGTAAACAGCGCGCTGGGCTTTCCGCGTCCCAAACTCCTAGGCATCGTCGCCGTAAGCCGTGCTGTTCGATTCCTCATCCTGGGAGCGCTCGCCATCAAATTCGGCCGCGCCATCATCCACATGGTCAACTCCAACGGATTCAAATATTTCATGTACGCCTTTACGGCCATATGCGTCGCCGGAAGCATTTACTCCATTACCGGCTGGCTTCGCAAAGGGCGATCCCGCCGTTCCTCCTCACCCGCCGAACAGCCAGCTTGACCTTCTTCAGACCTCATCCATCTAATATGTTTTCCTATCTGCTGTAATTAGACTTTGCATTCCGCGCCGTTGCTAATCCGTAAATCTCAGGAGTTTCTATGTGGATCGTTCGCCTCGCTCTAAGGCGACCGTACACTTTCGTTGTTTTATCGTTGATGCTTTTCATCCTGGCGCCCGTGGTTATCTCACGGACGCCCACCGACATCTTTCCGAATATCGATATACCGGTGGTGAGCGTTGTCTGGCAATACTCCGGGCTCTCCGCCCAGGACATGTCGGAACGCATCGTCTACATCACCGAACGCGCGCTCACTACAACCGTCAACAACATCGAGCACGTCGAATCGCAATCGATGAACGGCATCGCAGTCGTAAAGATTTTCTTCCAGCCGCATGCCGATATCAGTGTTGCCATCGCTCAGGTCACTGCCATCTCGCAAACCCAGTTGAAGCAGTTGCCGCAGGGCACAACGCCGCCGCTCATCATCACCTATAACGCTTCGTCGGTGCCTATTCTGCAACTCGCCGTCTCGGGCCGAGGAATCAGCGAACAGCAACTCTACGATCTCGGCTCGAATTTTATCCGGCCACAGTTGGTTACGGTACCCGGTACCGCCATCCCTAATCTCTACGGCGGCAAACAGCGGCAGATCGAGGTTGACCTCAATACACAGGCGCTTCAATCCAAGGGTCTGGGGCCGTCCGACGTTGTGAACGCGATTGGCAATCAGAACCTCATCCTGCCGGGCGGCACTTCTAAAATCGGCTCGCTTGAATACGACGTCGAACTGAACGGCAGCCCGCGCACGGTCGCTGAACTCAACGATCTGCCGATTCGGTCGCTCAACGGCGCTACGATCTACATCCGAGATGTCGCGCATGTACGTGACGGCTACCCACCGCAAACCAATGTTGTTCGCTCCGACGGCATCCGCGGCTCGCTCATGTCGGTCTTAAAATCGGGCGATGAATCCACCATCGACATCGTCGCCGGTATCCGCGCGCTTCTTCCTACGGTTCTCGCTTCACTGCCGCCCGAACTCGCAGTCAAACCGGTGGCCGATCAATCGATCTTCGTGCGCGCTTCTATTAATGGCGTCGTGCGCGAAGCCATCATCGCCGCCTGCCTGACCGCGTTCATGATCCTCGTCTTTTTAGGTAGCTGGCGCAGCACGCTGATCATAGCCGTCTCCATTCCGCTCTCCATCCTCTGCTCGCTGTTCATGCTGAGCGCGCTCGGCGAAACCATCAACATCATGACTCTCGGCGGCCTAGCCCTCGCGGTAGGCATCCTGGTCGACGACGCTACTGTCGAAATCGAAAACATCAATCGCAATTTCGAGATGGGTAAAGAGATCGAGCAGGCGATTCTCGACGGCGCCGCGCAAATCGCCATACCCGCCTTCGTATCCACCCTCAGCATCTGTATCGTTTTTGTGCCGATGTTCTTCCTTGCGGGCGTGGCACGCTACCTGTTTGTTCCCCTGGCAGAGGCCGTAGTCTTCGCCATGCTGGCGTCGTATCTCCTTTCGCGAACCATCGTACCCACGCTCGCCAAATACCTGCTGAAAGGCCACTCGCATCACGAGGCCGTGGCGCATGCCAATACGCGTAATCCTTTCGTCCGAATGCAAGCGGTCTTCGAGAATGGCTTTGAATCGTTCCGGGCCGGCTACCGTTCCCTGCTCGAGAAGAGCATCCGGCATCAAGTCCTCTTCACGATTTTCTTTTTTATCGCCTGTATCGCCTCCGTCATCGGTCTCTATCCTTGGCTCGGTGAAGACTTTTTCCCCACTATAGACGCCGGCCAGTTCAAGCTTCATCTCCGCGCCCAAACCGGAACGCGCATCGAAGAAACAGCTGAACTCTGCGACCGTATCGACCAAACCATTCGGGCCGCCATTCCAGCCGGCGAGATCTCAAATATCCTCGACAACATCGGTCTCCCTTACAGCGGGATCAATACCTCTTACAGCAACTCCGGCGCTATCGGACCCGCCGATGCCGACATTCAGGTTTCGCTCGAAGAGCATCACCACCCGACCCTCGACTATATCCGCCACCTGCGCGCTTCCCTGCCCTCCCAATATCCGGGTGTCACGTTCTATTTTTTGCCTTCCGATATGGTCACGCAAATTCTCAACTTTGGCTTGCCGGCGCCCATCGACATCCAGGTGTTGGGCCCGAATCTCGAAGGGAATCGAAATTATGCCGACAATCTTCTGCAGCAGGTAAAATTCATTCCCGGCATGTCCGATTTGCGTATCCAACAGCCTTTCAACCAACCGAAGTTGTACGTCAACATTGACCGCACCAAATCACAGCTCGTGGGCTACAGCACTCGGGATGTCGCCAGCAATATTCTAGTCGCTCTCAGCGGCAGCTTTCAGACTTCGCCGACGTTCTGGCTGAATCCAAAGAGCGGCGTCAGCTACAACATCGCGGCCCAATCGCCGCAATACCAGATGGACACCATGCAGGATCTCAAGAACATTCCCATCACTGCCGGCGCCGCCGCGCCGCAAATTCTCGATAGCGTGGCGTCGATTGTGCGTGGCCAGGGCCTGGGCACCGTCTCCCACTACAACATTGCACCCGTCATCGACGTCTATGGGTCGGTTGATGGAACCGATCTCGGTAGCGTGTCGCGGCAGATTGATTCGATCATTGCGCGCAACAAAAAGGCTCTGCCCCGTGGATCGAGAGTTATCGTGCGCGGGCAGGTACAAACTATGCGGTCGTCTTTTGTTGGTTTGATCGCGGGCCTTCTCTTTTCCATCATCCTCGTCTACATGCTCATCGTGATCAACTTCCAATCCTGGCTCGATCCCTTCGTCATCATTTCGGCTTTGCCTGCAGCGCTGGCGGGCATCGTGTGGTTTCTCTTTCTGACCCACACCACTGTAAGTGTGCCGGCGCTCACGGGCTCGATCATGTGTATGGGAGTCGCCACCGCCAACAGCATCCTGGTCGTCAGTTTTGCCAAAGAGCAATTGCCGGACGTGGACACTGCCGCAGATGCCGCCTTGCTGGCTGGGTTTACGCGCTTCCGTCCTGTGCTGATGACCGCGCTTGCGATGATCATCGGAATGCTGCCCATGTCGCTGGGCTTAGGCGAAGGCGGAGAGCAGAATGCGCCGCTGGGCCGGGCTGTGATCGGCGGCCTTTCTTTTGCGACTGTGGCTACGCTCTTTTTCGTCCCAGTCTTCTTCAGCCTGCTGCACGGGCGGCGGAAATCCTCGTGAGCCGCCTGCGCGCTATTCTCGGCCTCTTAATCGTGCTCTTAGTAGTCGCCGGGCTGGTAGCTTTCGGATTGATCCCGCGGTTGCGCGCTCGCCAGGTGCTGCATGCGCAGACCGATCGCACCGCGTTGCCGGACGTCACGGTGCTGCGCCCCACGCACGCCGCGCCGGCCCAGGAGATCATCTTGCCCGGCAACATTCAGGCCTTCGTCGATGCGCCCATCTACGCTCGCACCAACGGTTACCTGCGGCGCTGGTATTTCGACATCGGAACGCACGTCAGGAAAGGTCAGCTGCTGGCCGAAATTGAAAGTCCGGAGATCGATCGCCAGTTACAGCAAGCGAAAGAAGACGTGCGCACTCAGCAGGCGAATCTGGAACTCGCGCAAACCACCGCCGCCCGTTACGTGGATCTCTTCAAAACCGATTCAGTAGCCAAGCAGGATGTGGATAACGCCGTGCAGAATGCGGCCGCTCGCAACGCCACCGTTAGGTCGTCACAAGCCAATGTGCAACGCCTCCAGGAGATGGTCTCGTTCGAGAAGATTTATATTCCCTTTGATGGCGTCATCACCGCGCGCAATACCGACATCGGACAGTTGATCGATTCCGGCTCATCCGGTGGGCCGACTCGGGAGCTGTTTCACATCGCTGCCATCGACAAACTCCGTATTTTCGTACAGGTGCCTCAGGCTTACTCGCATGCGGCTGTGCCGGGCATGAAAGCGGATCTTACTCTACCTGAACTTCCCGGGCGTCGCTTTACGGGCACGCTGGTACGTACTGCACGTTCGATCGACCCGACCACTCGCACATTGATGGTCGAAGTCGACATAGTGAACTCTACGGGTCTTCTCTTTCCCGGCGCCTATACGGAGGTCCATTTCAAGGTTCAATCTTCGAATCCGACTCTGGTCATTCCGGCTACATCGCTCATCTTTCGCGCGCAAGGCCTACGCGTTCCGACGGTGGATTCGCATAATCGGGTTCATCTTTTGCCGGTAACGTTGGGCAAAGACTTTGGAAATACCGTAGAAGTTATAGCAGGGTTGCCGGCCGATGCCCGGATCGTCGCCAATCCACCGGACTCGCTTGTAGAGAACGAAGAAGTTCGCGTCGTAGAGCCAAAAGCTCAAACTCCGGGGTCAGATTCCGAATTCTGATAAGGGAGCCTTACTTAAGTGGTCTCGATGTATGGAAGAGCCAGCCTGGGAGTCCGGCGCAGTTCGCGGAACTGCCCCACAACCATTTCGTTATCATTCCTGCGTGAGCACAGATGAACAGGCGTGAACTGCTTTGACTAGGGGCAGAAGCGCCAACTGCAACCGCTCTGAGCGGAGCACCTCAAGCTCCTACATCGAGCTGTGCGAATTATTCTGACGCAAGTCGGAAGATCTCTACAACATCCACTTCGATGACGCCGCACGTTAGCAACTTCGGCTCGCGTACCCAACTTCCTTGCCCCGTGACTTGCCAAGCCCGCTGCTTTGTAGGGTCGAGTATCCAGACTGCTTTTACGCCCATCGCAAGATAGTCCATCAAACGTTCCTGGTAATCGGATACGGTGTCGTCGGGCGAGAGGATCTCGATACAAAGTAAAGGAGCAATCGTGATCGTTTGTTCTTTCTCATTCTGTCTGGCGATGACCACAATGTCCGGCACTCGGTATCGATACTGGTTCACCTTCAAACGTTGCTCCGGGAGCGCTCGAACATCCCACATCTTGGCATTGCTCGAAAGATACACGGCAAGAACGCCCTGTAAATTCACGTGATCGAACTGTCCCAAATTTCTCTCTTTTAGTTCGCCATCGATCCACTCACAATCCGGGCTGTAGGAAGTGTGCAGGTACACTTCGAGCGCCATCTGAACGGGTGGTGAGGTCAGTGCAGCCATTTGAGAAAATTATAGCCTCAACTCCGGGGCAACCCGCGTTTCCGTTCGGTCCTGCCGGTCCATATGCTCCGTAATACCAAATATCGTGCATCACTCGCTTGTGTGTTTCTTCTCTGCTCCACATACCCACGGTTCCGTTCCTCGTTCCCGCAAAATTGAGTTTAGAAGATAAAGTGACTCAGCGAGACAATGGTGTGCTACCACGAATGAAGACTCGACGAGAGTTCTTGCAAGACAGCACGACCGCGGCCGCGGGTTTGCTTGTATCGGCGACACAGGCGGACGCCTCGCAAGACTTGCCGAACAGCCATCCGGCCGCACGCCCGAACATCATCTTGATTCTGGCGGACGATTTGGGGTTCTCCGATATTGCGCCTTACGGATCGGAGATTGCGACTCCCAATTTGAGCAAGCTGGCGAACGGCGGTTTGCGTTTCACTCAGTTCTATAACAATCCTCGCTGCTGTCCGTCGCGAGCCTCTCTGCTGACCGGTCTTTACGCTCACCAGGCCGGCATGGGTATGATGGCCGACGATGACGGCAGGTATCCGTTTCCATCCTACGCGGGCGACCTCAGCAATCGCTGCGTGACGATTGCGGAAGCTCTGCGCGCGGGAGGCTACCAAACCGCTATGGCAGGCAAATGGCACCTGACCCCGCCCAAGGGAGTTACGAATCACAACTGGCCGCTACAGCGTGGATTTGAAAAATATTTTGGAACGATCGCCGGGGCCGGCAACTATTTTGATCCGAACACGCTAACCCGCGATAACACTCCGATCCAAGCTGGAAAAGATTTCTACTATACGGACGCGATTGCAGAGAACGCGGCGCAGTACATCGAAGATTTCGCGCGCCGGCAAACACCTTTCTTTTTGTACACGGCGTTTACCTCTCCCCACTGGCCTCTGCAGGCGCTCGAAGAAGACATCGCGAAATATCGGGATCAGTACCGAAATGGATGGGACCATCTGCGACAGGAGCGGCATCAGCGGCAGTTGGGTATGGGGATCGTGGACGAGAAGTGGGGCATAACGCCGAGAGATCCGCGCGTGCCGCCCTGGGAACTTGCTTCCTACAAAGAGTGGGAAATGCGCCGCATGGCTGTCTATGCTGCTCAAATCGACCGCATGGATCAAGGCATCGGCAGGATCATGACTAAGGTCGAACAGCTCGGCATTGCCGATAACACGCTGTTCCTGTTTATGGCCGACAACGGGGGCAATTACGAAGAGATCGGCGTTCCGGCGGCTTCGAGTCAAGAACTTCATGAGATGTTCCAGAGCCGTCCTGTTCGAAGGGGCAACCGGCCCGATATCCTTCCTGGGCCGGCGGATACATTCCAAAGTTATGGCATTCCCTGGGGCAACTGCAGCAACACACCCTTCCGGCTTTACAAACACTACGCTCACGAGGGCGGGATCAGCACACCCTTGATTGCTTATTGGCCGCGTGTCATTAAGAAAGGCAATTCGCTTACGCGAGAGGTCGGCCATGAGACGGATATTATGGCGACGTGTCTGGACATTGCGGGCGTTCCCTACCCTTCCACCACATTGTCCGGCGACGCGCCGCCGGCACTTGCCGGCAAGAGTCTCCTTCCCGTTTTTGAAAGAGGTGTGCGGCCCAACCGGGGTCCGATTTACTGGGAACATGAAGGAAACTGCGCTATGCGCGAGGGCAAATGGAAGCTCGTCTCGCAATTTCCAGATTACTGGGAGCTCTACGACATGGAGGAAGACCGGACAGAGTTGCACAACCTGGCGGACAAAGATAAGGCACGTGTTACGAAGATGGTTGCCGGCTACGCCGAATGGGCCAAGCGCGTAGGGGTGCAACCGTGGCCTATGCCGCAGACTCCGCAGCAGCAGCGCGAGGGAGCAAAGCCGTCACCTGACTATCTGCGCAAGGACCGAATATGAATTCCAGGCAAGTGTCCGCCCGGCCTTGCTGTGTTCCAAGGACCCACGCATCCGATCTCCCAGAGTCTCTCCCCATCTCCCCAGCCGAACGTCATCTTATTCGCCGGGGATCAATTGAAGGAATGGTCCAGCTCGACGGCGGTCCATTTCTGATGGGAACTGACACGGCGGATGGTTTTCCCGCTGACGGCGAAGGGCCGATTAGAAAGGTGACTCTCGCTCCGTTTTTGACAGATCGCTTTCCAGTTACGAACGAGCAGTTCGGTGAATTCGTTCGCGCGAGGGGGTATCGAACGGAAGCCGAGATGTTTGGATGGTCTTTTGTGTTTCAGGGACATATCCCGAGCGAAGATTACAAGCGCCTGGTGGAAGACACGGTGCTGCACGCCGACTGGTGGTGCAAAGTCAGCCGGGCGAATTGGAAACATCCCGAGGGGCCTGCTTCAAAGATAGAGGCTCGTGCGCATCATCCGGTAGTCCACGTTTCGTGGAACGATGCCACGGCGTTCGCCGACTGGGCCGGCAAGCGTCTTCCGACGGAGGCCGAGTGGGAATACGCGGCGCGCGGCGGACTCGAGCAGAAATTGTATTCGTGGGGAGATGAACTTACCCCGGGTGGCACGCACCTGTGCAATATCTGGCAAGGTGAATTTCCAGTCTTCGATACCGCGGAGGACGGCTACACGGCGGCTGCCCCAGTAGATGCATTTCCGCCGAACGGCTATCACCTGTATACAATAACGGGCAACGCGTGGGAGTGGTGCGCCGATTGGTTTCACGCCACTTTTCACAGAACGGCTACTAAACTAAACCCGACCGGTCCGAAAACAGGGTCCGCGAAAGTCATCCGAGGCGGATCGTATCTCTGCCATGCTACCTACTGCAATCGATATCGCGTGGCCGCAAGGACCTCAAACACCATTGATAGCGCGACGACTAACATGAGTTTTCGCTGTGTTCGCGATTTGTAACTTCTTTCGGTGTGTTCATTCGCTCGCGCCATTAGGGAGAATGAGCACTTTGCATACTCCTTCCCCTTGTTTGAATTTTTCAAATGCCGCTTTAACGTCATGCAAGGGGAATGTATGAGTCACGATTTGGTTCAAGGGCAAATGACTGGCGAGTTTTACAGCAGTGGCGAAGTCGTTCTTTGTATAGACACGAGATCCGACGATAGTAAGTTCTTTGAAGTTGACGGCTTGCATGTCGACCGGCACCGGCTCCTTGAAGACTCCTAGATTGATAATGGTTCCGCGCGGGCGAAGAAGGGACGTCATTTCCCGCGCGCTGGCGGGAACTCCCGCGCACTCGAACACCGCATCGACACCCTCTCCAGCAGTTAACGCGTCGACGGCTCGAGAGAGCGCGTTTCCCGCCGACACTGCTCTCAGGCCAAGACGAGAGGCGAGTTCGATTCTGGAAGGAAGTACGTCGCTGATTACAACTTTCGGGCTTCCGGAATGGGACGCAACGAGAGCGGTGAGAAGACCAATAGGGCCGGCGCCCAGCACAGCTATTACGGAATTACCTGTCAATTTGACGGACGATACGCCATGCACAGCTACGGCGAGCGGCTCAATGAGAGCGCCCACCTGGGGAGAGATTTCTTTGGGTAGTTTAATGAGGCCGCTGATGGAAACCTTGACATACTCGGCCATGCCTCCAGCGGTATCGAAACCGTACAGACGAAGAGTCCGGCAGACATGTGGATGGCCAGTCCTGCATGCGATACACACCCCGCATGAGATCAGCGGATATAAGGTAACGAAGTCTCCAACCGCGAAGCCCTGGTTTGAGGACCCCATTTCCACGATGGTTCCGCAGAACTCGTGACCGATCGTAAGCGGTTCTTTAGCGCGCGGATGTGTTCCCGATATGATGCCGATGTCCGACCCGCAAAAGCCGCATGCGCTTACTTTGATCAGGGCCTCGCCGGGTTCGATAGCAGGCACAGAAACTATGACCGGCTCGATCTGGCTCGGACCTAAATACCTGGCAGCTAACATGTTTTGCATATGTGATATCAAGATCCGAGTTACTGAGCGGTATAGCCGCCATCGAGCATTAAAATTGACCCGGTAAAGAACGACGCATAGTCACTGGCCATATACGCGTAGAACGCCGCGACTTCCTCGGCGCTGGCAACTCTGCCGATGGGATGGTTGCGGCGGAGCATGTCCCAATAGCCGGCCTCGTCACCTGAAGCCTTTGCTGAACTGTGGACGATTGGCGTATCGACCGTCCCGCAAGCGATGGTGTTGACCCGAATGTTGTGTTTGGCATATTCGACGGCCATTTGACGCGTGATTTGATGCAGCGCACCCTTGGAGGGCGCATAGGCTCCTTGCGTGGGAATTCCCACTTCACCCGATATGGAACCACTGAATAGCATAAGTCCGGCCTTTTGACGAATCATGATTGGAATGATATGGCGGGCCCCCCAATAGACCGCCTTGACATTTGAATTCATAACGAGATCCCACTCCTCAGGCGTGTGCTCGTGGATGGCCCGCACAACGCTCACGGCAGCATTGCTTATAAATACATCGATGTGGCCGAATTTATCCATGGCCGCGGCGGTGAAGTTCACAGCGGTGGATTCTTCCGCGACATCTCCATGCACGATCTCGAGTTTGCCGCCGAATTCCGCGCTGCACGAACGAAGTTCCTCTGGAAGCTCGCTGCGCCGAAAGACTGCAATAACTCCTTTCGCATCGCACTGCAAGAAGAGCCGTGTGATCGCTAGTCCGATACCCGAAGACGCGCCCGTGACGATGACTACCTTGCCTGAAAGTGAGATCTCCATGCCCTTTCCCCTTCTTTCCATTGCAGTAGCAATCTATTATAGATTAGCTTTTATACCACCGGGACGAATGGATATGAAGAGACGAGACTTTCTGAAGAGCACAGCGGGCGCTGGAGCGGCACTCGTGTGGAGCAATAGCGGCTTGGCGGCCGAAAGCGCGGCCAGTGCCTTAATCGAGGTTTTCGCCAACGAGCCAATTGGGGCTATCTCTCCTAACATTTATGGTCATTTCACGGAGCACATCGGAGGCGTTATCTACGACGGTGTGTGGGTAGGCGAGGATTCCAAAATTCCGAACGTACGTGGGATTCGGAAGACGTTAGTGGACCGGCTTCGGGAGATTCACGCTCCCGTCATTCGCTGGCCTGGTGGTTGTTTTGCCGATAGCTACGACTGGAAAGATGGCATCGGGCCCAGGAGCGAGCGTCCAACACGCACAAATTTCTGGGAGGTGACTCCAGACGCAAAGAGACTTCAGGAGAAAGGTCCACAAATCTTCGAGGACAACGCATTCGGCACGAATGAGTTTATGACGTTCTGCCGCCTGTGCAATGCAGAGCCCTACCTGGCCGCTAATCTCAGGAGTTTGCCGGCACTCGATTTTTCGCATTGGGTAGAGTACTGCAACTCTCCCAGGGGCTCCACGCGATTAGCAAAGCTGCGCGAAGCGGGTGGCTTCCCGGAGCCATTTAACGTCCGGTATTGGGGCGTAGGGAATGAAAGCTGGGGATGCGGCGGCAATTTTCTGCCGCAAGACTATGCCTCGGAATTTCGCCGTTTCACAACGTGGGTGCCGGAATTTGGGCAGGATCTTACATTCATTGCCGCCGGCCCAAACGGCGACGATGTGGATTGGACACGGCGCTTCTTCGAGCAGATTTATACTGCCGGGCACACTGACAATAATCCCCATTTCCGAGGCTGGTCCATTCATCACTATGCGCGGGTGAAGGGCGGCGATGCTCTTCACTTCGATACGGAGAACTGGTACGACTTGCTCCGCAGTGCGGACCGGATGGAACAGATTTTGCTTGACCATTGGGCAGCAATAGGCGAATACGACCGGGAGCATAAAGTCAAATTGGTGGTGGATGAATACGGCCCCTGGTACCGGGAAGGAACAGAAGCCGATCCGACGCATATCTTCGGACAACAGATTACAATTCGAGACGCCATCGCTACGGCGCTGACGCTCGATACCTTCAACCGTAATTGCGACAAGGTGATGATGGCGAATTGCGCGCAGTTGATAAACAACATAAACGCGCTCTTTCTCGCGCATGAGGACAAGTTCCTGACGACACCCAATTTCCACGTCTTTGCGATGTACGCTGCTCATCAAGCGGGGCAGGCAATTCGAACTGTTTTCTCGGCTCCGAGTGTGAGTTCCGGGGAGAGTGCGGCGAATACATCGTTCTGGGGCTTGCGGGGATCGGCCTCGCTCAAAGGGAAAGTGTTGACGATAACAGCGACCAACCCAAGTACCGTGACACCACTCGAAGTACAGATTGATCTGCGTGGGGCCAGGACTTCTTCCGCAACAGGCAAAGTATTGGCAAGCCGTGATCTTCATGATCACAATATTTCGACCAGCCCGATACAGTTTCGCCGAAGCCGATGATGCTTCAGGCCACCGCGAGAGGGTTGTCAGTCCACCTAACAGCGGCCTCCGTCACACAGATTCAGGCCACACTGGTGTAGCATCAAGTAGCAATTCCCACGGTCCGCGGCTGGCTATTCACGTTCTAAATTTTAGAAGAGTATTCTAGCGGAAAACTGGAACCAGCGCGGCTGCAGTTGAGAAGTCGACCTCCCGAAGGTTCCATCGGACAGGTTCGCATCGACGCCCCCAAGGTTCACACGATTGAGCACATTGAACCCTTCTGCGCGGAGTTGCAATTTTAGATGCTCCAGCAGCGGTATGTCCTTCAGGAGCGCTGCATCGAGTTCGGCGAATCCCGGGTTACGGAATCTATTGACTTTTTCATTCCCCTCCACGCCCAAACCAGGCGTTGTCAGGTTTAACGGAATGAATACGCCGTTCAAATAGGATCGACGATCTGTCTGCTGACCGTAATTTGCAACGTTTGGATAATCGAAGTTATCGCCATCCGCATTGAAGTCTCCGCTCCCTGGCGCGTATCCGGTGATCTGGCCTGTCGAGTTACGAAGCGGGGCGAAAGTGGCGCTTGTATAAACAGTGAACGGCGTCCCGCTTTGCAGAATTGTTGTTCCACTCAGTGTCCACCCTTTGGTGAGCCCTCCTACAAAGCCGGGTCCGTGTTTTAACCCCGGAATTTCATAGCTCCAAGACAGTGAGAACCGATTGGGCGCATCCCAGGTAGACGGCCCCCAATATTGGTGAATGTTGGTAGCTGTGGGATACACGCCCGCATCGTCATAAGACCGGGAGTGCGTGTATGAAGCGTTGAAGTAGCCGCGTGACGCCAAGCGACCCCGAAGCCCTACGTAAACAGCGTTGTATTCGCTCTCGGCTCCATTAGTTGCATAGGTGATGGCTCCAAAACTAGGGTTCAGGCGTGTGGGGACTGTGCAATTGCATTGAATAAGATCTCCCGAGAAGCGGTTGATATCGACTCCGTAAGAGGTAGCGCTTGTTTGCGCGCTTCCCGTCACCAGGTTGTTTGACCGCTGCCCGATGTATCCTATGCTGCTGACCAGAGCTCGACCGAAACTGTGCTCCAAGGTCGCCGTGTAGTTGAATGTGTTCTCAGCTTTCATGTTTACGTCGTTGCCACCCACTGTCAACTGAGCTCCCACGAGACCGCCGCGACTATCGAGGGTGCCGGCCGGTAGCGCCGGGTAAGTGTACCCGAATGGGTAACTGTTATGGGTTCCTAGCGAGAAGATCGGAGGAGTGGGGGTGCCGGCATAGAAAGTAGGGGAAATCCATCCTGGTGGATTACCTTTCAAGTTGTTCTCTGTGTTGCCAAGCGTCAGCCAATCATGGTAGACACCGAAGCCGCCGCGTACCACCCAGCTGCTCTTTCCGGTAAGATCCCAAGCAAGCCCGAAACGAGGGCTCCACACATTTGTGATGGCGTGGTTGAAGACATTCCCTTGCTGGGAGTAAAACCCGTTGGCAATGCGCTCTTGCTCGGTTAGGCCCGCACCTAACCGGAAGTTAGAAAGTATTTGATTCTTGATAGGATACGGATTGCCATCGTCGTCCCACCGCAATCCGTAGTTCATCGTCAATCGGTCATTTACTTTCCAGGCGTCCTGGAAAAAAACACCTCCAGTTGTCTCGGCGAAAAAGTAATTGCCCGGCGCAGCGTTGCCGGTCAGAGGATCATAGGCCAGACTCGATTCTGTATGCGGTTTGTCCTCCACTAGATCGAGGATGTTATTGAAACCGAAGGAGGGTTGCGAATACGGCCCTTGGAAGTAGACGATATCCTGTCCGTGCCAGCCTTCGTACCCGAGTTCCAGCGTGTGGGCCCCACGCACGTGGCGCAGCAAATCACGCCAGTGATAACTATGCTGAATGAAGTCTCCCTCGGCAAACCCGCTTCCAAAGCCGCTATTCAAGCCCGTTACGGTCACCGCGGGCACTGTGAACGTACCGTTCGAAGGAGAGAGACCTTGCACGTTGAGATAGCCAAAAATCGCTTCGTTCAATGTCGACGGGGAAAACGTGTGAGTTTCATTTACCTGGATTGAATCCGTGTGATAGGTACTCGTTGTATCGAACGCTGGCCGAACGTTAGGTCCTCCCGTGTTGAGGTTATTTTTGAAAAACGTTCCGTAAAGCCGGTCGCGATCAAAGTATTTGTCAACTCGGAGATTATATTGATACGCGTTGCGATAGTTGGTGGACGAGAATAAGGCATTGTCCGTCACTGGCAGGCTACAAGGAAGGAAAGCCGTGGCCGAGGTACCGCAAGTGCCCGGGAAAAGCTGCCCGGCCGTGCTCGACACTCCGGTGATAGCTCCTGCTGTGGCCTTGTAAGTGGTAACGAGCTTCGTGCCGAGTGTATTCGGAAAGTTTGTTTGGGCCCAACTCGTGAAAGCCGGATCCTCCACTGTGACGAGCGATCCTCCCGAAGTTGATTGCCAGAGGGGCTCAATCGCAAAAAACCCGAAGAACTGGCGATGTGGGATGATCGGGCCGCCTATATCCGCGGACATGTTGTTTGTGTGAAAAGGTGAATAGTTGTGGATAAACTCGGTGCCGGCCCACAGTTGCTGGCTCGTGAAGTAATCGCTTACCAGTCCGTGATACGCATCCGTGCCGGATTTGGTGGTCATCACCATTTGCAGGGAACTGGCCCGGCCATACTCAACGGAGAATGTGTTGGCCTGGATTGATGTCTCTTGAATGGAATCTGGGTTAGGCGTTACGTTCAGAACTCCTGGCCTGATGAAACTAGTGATATCCAAACCATCGATGACATACATATTCCCAACACTTCCCCGACCGTTCGCGCTGGCATCCACCTGCAGTTCAGTGCCATAGTTATCGACCGCAGATCCAGGGCTGCCGCCAGCGGCTGTTCCTAAACCTGTCACTCCCGGCGCCATAGTCACCAGATTGACAAGGTTACGTCCAGACAACGGCAAGCTTTGAACTGCTTGATTGCTTAAAGTCAATTGGGTGCGGGTCTCGGCGGTATTCAAGATAGGCGCTTCCCCGGTTACTTCTATTTTTTGAGACTGTCCCGACAAAGCAAGTGAAACCGGGACATTTAGCGTCTGGTCCGTTTCAAGGGCAAAATTGACGACGCCATTGGAGAATCCAGGAGCGGTAACGGATATGGAGTAAGAGCCTGGGGCGAGACTGAGGAATCGGTAGTTGCCTGAGGAATCAGAGGTTGTCTTCTGTGAGACTTGAGTGGCTTTATTGACGAGAGTAACCGCAGCATTCTGAATGGTTCCTCCACTCGGGTCGGAAACGATCCCCTGAACGCCTCCAGAGAATTGCGCGGAACAGCGACCCGTTACCAGAAGGAACAGAACTGCAAATAGGGGCCACACCATTCCAAAGCGCGAGTTTGAGGTAGGTAATGGAGATCTGTCTGCGACCGAGGCTTCAATCCACGAGCAACAGGGTACGCAGCCAGGCGAGCCGGCAGAGAAGTTTGAGTGGAACGTCACATCATCAGACATCGAGGTCTCCTTGGTACGTTTGCAGTATCTAGTCCCAAGGTGAAAATAATCTATAATCTATCAGTTGTCAAATGTTTTCTATCAAGAAACGATTTGTTGACAGCTCAAGCCTCAGATTATAGATTATATTTGACCAGGCAGTTTCCCGCTGTCGCCCTGAATCGGACGCGGCAACGCAAGGAACTGGCCTAGGCTGGATGTTAGGTAAGGACGATTTATGAATTATTCACGCCGGCGCTTTATTCGAGAGGCATCTCTAGTAGGGGGGGCTTCGTTTGCTGTGCCTGCTGCGCTCAATCACCCACTTCTCGAAACAGACCCGCATACCGTCGATTCGCCAGAGCAGCCCGAGCTTCACGTTCTTACGCCTGTCTCCAGCCATGAGGTATTCATTACCGATGGATTTTGGCTGCCGAAGATAAAGGTCTGGCAGGAGGTGACGATCCGAGATTGCTTTCGGAAATTCGAAAATGATCGCGGAGGCGCTCTAAATAACTTTGACAAGGTGCGGGATGGCCAACGGGGAGGTCACGCAGGACCTCCGTGGTACGACGGCCTGATTTACGAGATGATCCGCGCCTCAGCCGATTTCATGGTCATTCATCCGGATCCGGAATTGGAGAAGCAAGTCGACGGCTACATCGCTCGTATTGCCGCGGCTGCAGCGAAAAATCCGAATGGTTATCTCAACACTTACACGCAACTCGACGAGCCTGGCCACGAATGGGGCCTGAATGGCGGGTTTCAATTGTGGCAGCACGAGGTCTACAATGCCGGAGCGCTCATCGACGCCGGGATTCATTACTATCTCGCTACCGGCAAGGCCACGCTCCTTCAAACGGGAGTGACGTTTGCGAACTACATGTGCGAGCTTATGGGGCCTCCTCCCAAGAAAAATATCGTGCCTTGCCATCCTCTTCCCGAGGAAGCAATGGTCAAGATGTACGAGTTGTTCCGTGCAGAGCCGGATCTGCACAATAAGCTCTCAGTACCCGTCCATGACTCCGCTTATTTAGCATTGGCGGAATTCTGGATTGAAGATCGTGGTCACAATATCGGCAAGCCCGATTGGGATGATTCGCATGCTGCCGAGGCATTTGTCCGTCATCAGCAGTATGGGAACGGCAGGCCATCCTGGGGGACCTATGCGCAGGACGATAAGCCTGTTTTTCAACAAGAGACGATTAATGGCCATGCTGTGCGCGCCACTCTGTTGTGTACGGGAATAGCGGCGGCGGCCAAGGTCAACAACAGGAAAGAATACATGGAAACCGCGAACAGGCTCTGGAACGATATGGTCCTGCGGCGCATGCACATCACAGGCGGCGTAGGCGCCTATGCCGTCGAAGAAAAATTTGGCCCCGACTATGTTTTGCCTAATGATGCCTACCTGGAGACTTGTGCGGCTGTAGGAGCGGGTTTTTTTCATCGCAACATGAACCTGGCTTTCGGCGATGCAAGGTATGTGGACCAACTGGAACGAACACTCTACAACGGTGCTTTATCAGGCGTCTCCTTGCAAGGCGATACGTACTTTTATAGGAACCCTCTCGAAGCCGACAAAGACCGGAGCCGGTGGGTCTGGAATACCTGCCCGTGCTGCCCGCCCATGTTCTTAAAGCTGATGGGGGCCATGCCAGGGTATATCTACGCCAAGGATGCAGACAGTTTGTACGTAAACCTGTTTGTAGGGAGCAATGCGTCGACTGCCGTCAGACAGACGCCACTCACGATCAGACAAGCAACAGAGTATCCCTGGAACGGCACGGTCACAATCTCGGTCGACCCGACTCGCGCCACATCTTTCAATCTGATGGTGCGGATCCCGGCATGGTGCAAGGGCGAGCAGTTGAAGGTGAACGGTGCCGTGACAAAAGCAGACAGGCTCCGTGGATATGCGCGAATTGCCCGTACGTGGAAGAAAGGCGATGTAGTCGAACTCAGCATGCCGATGCCTGCGGAGAGCATAAAGGCGAATCCTCAGGTGGAGGCCGACTCTGGGAAAGTAGCGTTGACCCGTGGCCCGCTTGTCTACTGCCTCGAATCTGCCGACAACGGGAACGATGTCCGCCGTTTCGGAGTGCACACACACTCAGAGATGAAATGTGAGCACGTGTCCGATCTCTTAGGAGGGGTTACGACGATCACAGGCAAAGTCGCCGTGATTGACGCTCCGGCTTGGAGCGATTCCCTGTATGCCCCAACCGAAGATATTCCTGCTGCCAAGTTGATCCAATTCCGTGCCATTCCCTACTACGCTAACGCTAATCGCGGGCCGGTCGAGATGGCTGTCTGGTTACCTGAAACTGCATAGAACGTAAGCACCCCACGAACCCCTCTAGCGTATAAGAGACCGTGGCTTGATAGTGGAAAGCATGAGAGATTCCGAGGTGCTTTCCAGAAGACAGAAGTGGGTTGATTTGATTGGGCGACAAGAGCGCAGCGGCAAGGCTGTAAATGTATTTTGCCGGGAACACGGGGTTAGCGAGCCGTCTTTTTACAGTTGGCGGAAACGTCTGAAGGCGAGCGATCCAGTGCGGTTCGCCTTGGTGGACGCCAGTGGGCCGGGCGCGAGGGACGGTGCGCCTATCGAACTGTTACTGTCCACCGGCGACCGCTTGCGCGTCTTGCCGGGCGCGGATGCCGCGACCCTGCGCACGTTGTTGAGCGTGTTGCGGGAACGCATATGATGCACCTGCCGGCCAGCGTGCGGGTGTATCTGTGCGCCTCGGCCTGCGACATGCGCAAGAGCTTCGACGGGCTGCACGCCCTGGTCAGTCAATCGATGGAGCTGGACGCGTTCGCCGGACATCTGTTCGTCTTCGCGAACCGGCGTCGCGACCGCATCAAAATACTCTATTGGGATCGCGACGGATTCGCGGTGTGGGCGAAACGGCTGGAAGAAGGAACCTACGCCATGCCGTTCGGCGAGTCCGCCGAGAAGCGGCGCGAGATCACGGTCGCCGAACTGGGCTCGCTGCTTTCCGGTATCGATCTAAGCCGTGCAAAGCGAAGAAAGCGTTATTGTCCGAAGATTGGCGAAGCCGCATAAGCGTCGAATCCTGGCCATTGTTGCGTAGCGCTCAAGAACATTTCAGGCGATAATGTTTTCGAGTGCCGATCGACCGCGAACAACTGCCAGCTAGCGCGGAAGTTTTGCAGCGGATGGTGCTCGATCTCATTGCGCAACTGGACGCTTCCGAAGCGCGACGGATCAAAACAGAGAACCTGCTGCGGCAGTTACTCGCTGCAAAGAGCGGCCGGCGAAGCGAACAGATCACCGACGAGCAACTGGCGTTGTTCGAAGCCGAACTGAAAGCGCAGGGTGTGAATGTCGAGGCTCTGTCGAAGACCGATGAAGGCGGAAACGGGCCCGACGATGAAAATCCGCCGGTTTCGAAAGGCTCCGCGCCCAACCCGCGCGGTCGCCGCGTATTGCCCGCGCATCTCAAGCGCGAGCGCATCGTTCACGATCTGGACGAGGCGGAAAAACATTGCGAGGTCTGCGATCGGGACCTGCGCGAGTTCGGCGAAGAAACCAGCGAGCGCTATGAGTACATTCCCGCGCAGATGATCGTGATCGAAGACGTCTGCAAGAAGTACTCTTGCGAATGCACGGTGAAGACGGCGGGCAAACCGTCCCAGCCGATCGAGAAGGCCACGGCGGGCGCAAGTCTGCTGACGCAGGTCATCGTGTCCAAGTACGAGGATCACTTGCCTTTGCACCGGCAGGCGAAGATCTTCCGGCGCTCCGGCGTCGAGTTGAGCGAGCAGACGATGTGCGGCTGGATGCGGCAATGCGCCGGTCTGCTCGATCCGCTTTACCGGAAGCTGAAGGAGTTCGTGTTGGCGTCGAAGGTGGTGGGAACCGACGACACGCCGGTGAAGGTGTTGGACCGGAACTTGCCGCACACGCGCACGGGACGTATCTGGCCCTATGTGGGAGATCGCGATCACCCGGCGGTGATTTACGACTACACGCCGACTCGCGAACGGGCCGGACCGGAAGCGTTTCTGAAAAATTATCGCGGACATCTGCAGGCCGACGCTTTTGTTGTGTACGACAGCTTCTTTATCGACCCCTCGCGGGGAATGGTGGAAGTAGGCTGTTGGGCACACGCGCGCCGTCATTTTCACAATGCCCTGGCTAACGACCAGGCGCGCATGGGCGGAGTGCTGGCCATGATCGCGCATCTCTACGAAGTGGAGAAAACGGCGCGCCTGAATCGATGGAGCGGAGAGAAGCTGCGCATGGCAAGGGAACTGGATGCGCGTCCGACGCTCGACCGGCTGCACGAGTATCTGCTGACGATCCGCGAACAGGTGCTGCCGAAGAGCGATGCGGGACAGGCGGTCGCTTACACGCTGAAGAATTGGACGGCGTTGACTCGCTACTGTTCCGACGGCGATTTGTCTATCGACAACAACGCGACGGAACGTTCTCTGCGGAGTTTCGCTGTGGGTCGGAACAACTGGACTTTCTTCGGGAGCGACAACGGCGGCAGAACCGCGGCCGTGCTGCGCAGCTTTCTCTCTTCCTGCGAACTCGCTAAAATCGATCCGTTTGTCTGGTTCCAGGACGTGCTCGGCCGCATCGCCGAACATCCTATTACACGGCTTGAAGAACTCCTGCCGCCTCTCTGGGCTCCAGCTTCGCGGTAGGTCTCCTCTCACGCATTCAGGATCAGTCCTGCAACCCTTCCTGCGCCAGAGGGGTTCATCGGGCGCTTACCATAGAACGAAAGTTTCGCGATGCTGGAATGCATCACGGCCCTTGGCGCAGAACAGCGAGCGGAGCTGGCAGACAGGAGCGGCCAAGATTACGAAACTTGCAACTGTCTTTCCATCTGCTCGAGCGGTATGCCTTTGGTTTCCGGAAAGTAAAGCGACACGACGAAGAATTGCAAGAGCATCATGGCGGCGAAAAATACGAACGGAATCACCACCGAACGTGCCGCCAAGACGGGAAAGACGCCGGACAGTACAGCCGTTGCAATCCAGTGAGTGGAACTGCCGAGACTCTGGCCTTTCGCCCTGACGCGCGTCGGGAATACCTCACTGATGTAAACCCAGATCACCGCCCCTTGTGAGAACGCAAAGAAGGCGATATAGCCGATCAGCGGAACGATCAGGAATTCTTTGTTTTTCCCTGTGGCGAAGAAGGTGGCCACAATGCCAAGGCAAGCACAGGTTCCAGCAGATCCGATTAAAAGTAGCTTTTTGCGTCCAACCTTGTCGATGATTGACATGGCGAGCATGGTGAAAAGCAGGTTAGTTGCGCCGATGACAACCGCTTGCAGATCACTCGATACCTTGCTGAAACCGGCCATCGAAAAGATGTCGTTCAGATAGTAAAGAATTGAATTGATACCAGCCAGTTGATTGAACATGGCGACCGAAACTGCCAGAAAGATGGGGTAACGATACTTTCGAACGAACAGCCGCTCACTCGATCGTCCGCTGGTCGCTGCCGCCATGTCGTGCAACTCGGCCTCTACATTTGGGTCTCCCATCATTGTCAGAACTGAACGCGCCTCAACGATCCGGTTTTTTTGAACCAGCCAGCGAGGACTGCGGGGAATAAAGAGGAGAGCGATCAACAAGACCAATGCTGGAATAGCCGATACGCCCAGCTTCCATCTCCATTCGACCGCGCCGAGATCGAGTTGACCGATCACATAATTCGAGAAATAGGCGACCAGAATCCCGAACACAATACTTAGCTGGAAGAACCCGACTAAACGGCCGCGCCAACTTGCGGGGGCAATTTCCGCGATGTACATCGGGCCAAGTACAGAAGATCCGCCGATCGCTAATCCCGCAATAAAACGGAAGGTGACGAATGACGTCCAGTTCCACGCGAAAGCGCACCCCAGAGCCGTGATGAAGAACAACGCCGCTAAACCGCTCAGGCTGTCGCGCCGGCCATATCGGTCACCGGGATAACCAGCAAGAGTTGCTCCCGCGATGGTGCCCCACAATGCGATGGCAACCGTTAATCCTAGGGAAGCAGGAGACAGATGAAAGTGTTCCGTGAGCGCTCCTGTCATACCGGCGATCACGGCGGTATCGAATCCAAACAACAGACCGGCTATACCTGCAACGACGGTGCTCTTGATCAAGCACCCGTTTAATGCCCTGGGGTCGGCGTCTGTTGAAATCATGGGCGGGGTTTACGATTGCAGACTACACTCTATAATCGTTTATCTAGAGAGTCAATATGCAGATCAAAGATCATCTTTAGCTCCATCAGATACTATCCTGGTAGCAATGAGTCACCCCGATTCGGAATGGTGGAAATCCCCATCCTCACGACTGAATCTGAAGTCCGCCCCTGAGGCAGCGGCTCAAGCAATCCGGGACGCGATCATGACAGGGCAGTTAAAACCAGGCAGCCGGATTATCGAGCAGCAATGGTCATCGGCGCTTGGCATCGGACAACCTACCCTGCGCGAAGGTCTCAAGGAACTGGAATTTCAGGGCTTAGTCCGTAAAACCCCCAATCGCGGAACATATGTCACCGAGCTCAAAGCGGAAGATTATCGAAAGCTCTTAGAAGTCCGGCTTCCGCTGGAAGTCCAGGCATTCGAGCGAGCGGCATTGCGGATCGATGAGACAGCAGCTGCAGAGCTGACGGGGCTTGTAGACCGTTTGCGCACCAGCGCCGCTCGGTCAGACATGGCCGCTTTTCACGAGGCAGATGTCGCATTTCATCGGCGAGTTTGGGAACTGGCGGGAAACGAATATCTGCGAATGTGCCTGGAAACCGTCTCGCTTCGTTTATTCGTATTCTCGGTACTGGGGCGTGGCGCTAAATTGCCGGTTGAAAGCCATGCGGCAGTCAAGCAGCATGAGGGAATGTTAGCGGGAATCCTAACACGGGACGCGACCAAAGCCCGAAACGCGTTCCTCTCCCATACGCTGCAATATTGGAACAACCATTACGACCTGCATCTAGAACTTAAGTCAGTTCCGGTATTCACAAGCGGGCTGCGAGCGTTAAAGAAATCTGCAGAAGAGCGACCCAAGGCGACCAAAGTTGTTAAGAGAACAGCCCAAACCGCGCGAGAGCGGCGAAAAGCCGGGCGCGGATAACATTCTCATTGCCAGCCTTTATTAACAAACCAGTCCTCCCACCAGCGCTGATTGGTTTGGATCGCTTGTTGCTGCTCAGCTGACAATTCCGATCCACGTTCGGGGACCGGCGGAAGCGGCCCAAGGTCCACTTCAGCGCGCAAGTCGTCAATTCGCTCAGCGTTTGCGAGCTTCCACGGACGAACCCGACCGTCGAACGAATCATCTATCCACTGTGTTCCGTAACGTTGTGGGCGGCCTTCCTGCATCGCTATCCGGTCTTCTAAATAGGCGGCATGCCATCGGGGAACTCGGCCCTGGCTCGCCGCATCCTGGAGCAGCTGAAGACACTTGCGCTGCAGATCAGGGAATCCAATTGCGTGCTGAACGATGAACCACCCCGCTGTCGCTCCATCCTCACCGACCATTTGCTCATCCGGCCAGCCATACTCCTGAACGATCTCTTTCAGCCGCTCTGCATTATAAGTGTGCACTGCCTCCGTACGTGGAACGTAGCTGCCCCCCAGCTCTCCGGCATCGACCAGTTCTTGTCTGACCCGCAGGTCTTCGGTCCGTAATCTGATCAGTTCTGCGCGGAGCGCCTCGTTTGGCATGTCTTAACTACGTATTAAAGCCGCGATCAGTTCTATCGCTGCGGGACCGACGGAGCCTGGAACGGGTGCTTTTCTGCCTCTACTATGGAGCCGTGGCTTCACTTTCGACGGTCCGTAGCAAGGAGAACCAATTCCACAGAGTTCATGCCAACGAGAAGCGGTGCCCCTTGCCATCCTGTTCGACTTCTGGGTATTGTCTGGTATAAAAGCGATATCGAAGCATCTGGCGCTGGATTTGGAGCAGGACACATACATCCGTCGTGCGGTTCTATTTTTTTCCGGAACCCCAAGCTGATTCAGTGGCTTGGGAGGATTTCGCAAGTATGGCTTCGGCAGCTGGATATTAATCTCTTCTCGTGCGCCAAATTTCGAATCCGCACCCGTGCGGCTTTGATGGAGGTTGGCGCGAACGGCAGATTACGTTGCTGAGCTGGGCGACGCTTAACGCAAGGACGATTGGGCCCGCGAGCGTCCGAGGTCCGCACAACTTGCGGTAACAACGTTATGCAGACCCGTTTCTGACACCACCGTGGCAAAACCGTGACAGAATTGGCCTTGTTGACGCAGCTTGGGTTGGCTTCCTCCGATCAGCTCGTCGGACTGTGGCTCCGTAGCCGGCCGGCCAGTACCCAATGCGCCTTCCACGCCGACGTCGGGCGCTCGTCGGAAAGGACCTGCGGCTGGTGACCCTCGCGGATCTGCAGGCCCTCGCCGATAGCTTGGCGGCGCTGGCAGAGGCGAGCCGCTACCGCTGCCTGTCAGCGGTCAAGTCGCTTGTTCGCCTTCGGTCATCTGCTCGGCTACGTGCCGTTCAATGTCGGCCGGGTGCTGCGCTTGCCGGCGGTTCGGAACCGGCTAGCCGAGCGCATCCTGCCCGAGGCGGACCTGGCACCGGATGCTGTCGATCGGGAGGTGCCCCTACAAAGATTTGCGTTGCCCCAATATCGATTACCGGTGGCATTCGGCTCGACAAACGCGCGTGGCTCGCGACCCCTCCCAGATCGCTTTAATTTCTTTTTTTAGCCATTTCCGGATAAAGCAACATCCTTTTTGTAAATTCGATTAATCTTGTTCGGGCGGGTGCAAGTTATTCATTCCCAAGTAAGTCTTCTCAGTCTCCCATTCCTCACTAATCTCCATGAGTACCGCGCTGACGAGACGAAGCAGCGAGGCTTCGTTCGGAAACAAAGTGGCCACGCGGGTGCAACGCTTTAGTTCTTTGCTGACTCGCTCCATCAAGTTCGAAGTACGCAAGCGCCGACGGTGCGTCGGCGGGAAAGTAAACACAGTGAAGCTGTCGGCCACGTTAGCCTCCATCCAGGCGGCTCAGCTTCGGTGCGCGCTGTGCATATTTGTCCACGGTCTGGCGCAAACGGCGCTCGGCATCCAGCCGATCCGTCGATTCAAAGATGGCCCGCAGATCGGCGGCCACCTCGCGGTGCATATCGAGCCGCGGCACATAGTGACCGGCATTCTGCTGCAGATGAAACTGGCAGCGTTGCCAGGGCAAGCCGGGAAAACGGGCCTCCCGCGCCGCTTTCAGGCCGGCATGATCGTCGCTGATCAGCAAGCGCACGCCGGACAATCCGCGCGCCTGCAAGCCGGCGAAAAAGTCTCGCCAGTGCATCTCCGGTTCGCTCAGCGACACGCTCACCCCCAATACCGTGCGATGCCCGCTTTCATCGACTCCAAAGGCCATCAGTAGGGCGCAGGAGACCACCGATCCACCGTGCCGGATCTTTTCATAGCGCGCATCCAGGAACACATACGGCATCTCTCCGAGCGGCCGGTTGCGCCACTCGTTCAGCTCCTCATCGAGCAGCCGGGTAGCCCGGCTGACCTGAGTGCTGGACACTTCCAGCCCGCACAGCTCGCTCCTTACCGCCGTCACCTTCCGGGTCGATAAGCCTTTGACGTACATCTCGGCAATGGCCCACTTCAGCGCTCGCTCGCTCCGCACGCCGCGCTCCAGAGCCGAAGGATAAAACTCCACCTCGCCCTGCACCTGGGGCACCTGCAAAGCGAGTTCGCCTACCCGTGTGCTTAGAGTCTTCGGCTTGAGCCGTTGGCATGCCCGCGCCGCTGTCGGTCCGTTGGTACGGGCCAGCATCGCCTCATTCAGCATCAGCCGCATCGCATCCGCCAAGCCCGCTTTCACAAAGCAGTTGAACCACATTCTCACTTACGTTATCGTCAGCCTGGAGGCCATAGTTTGCTCCTTGTCATGAATTTGGTCGTTCATAAAAGGAAATCAAACTTGGCCCGCCAAAACAAGAGGCCCTCGTTTTGTTTTGGAGTCAAATTACAGAAACAATGTTACACGAACCATTTCCGGTGGGTAGCAATGGCACTCGCGAATGACTCCAGCACCTCACGCAAGAGACGACATTCCACTGATTCTATAACGATGCCGTAATTCCAAGGCTTACATCAAATCTGGGCATCTGCTTCCGCTCACGGCAGATGGCGCTGAGGCGGATTTCTTTAACATTTTTCGCCGACCAACGCTTTGTCCAGCTTTCAAGAAAAATCAAACACTACTTTGCTGTTACGCGGCGCGCGCTGCGAAGCGGTAAACTTGCCCACAATGACTCTTGAGTTGCGGTCTGCGATGGCTGCTTCGATCTTCACGAATGTTCTGTTTGCTCAAATCAACGAAGCTGATTTAAAAAGGTCGTATCCCATCACAGGAGACAGCCTATTCGTCTTGGGCTCGGGCGCGAAGATGAAGGCTGCATTTGACAAGCATGGTAAAGCGTGTACGTTCACTCTCTAGGGGCAGCTCTCCGAGAGTGAGGTCTTCACGCTGTTCGACGCGCTCGCGCCTCTTAAGGCGCGAGCGCGTCGAACAGCTGGGGGTAATGGAGTGCGTCAGCACGTGTGTACAGACACCGTGGGTAAGCAAACCTCCGAACCTGCAGCAATCATCACGTTCAGCCGGACGGTGTGAAAAGCTGCGATAGCTGACGCGAGTAAGACAGTACTGAAGATTCAGATGATTGAACGACCCGAACCCACTCGCAAGTAACGCGCGCGTCGTCAGGCACAGTTGGCCCTCTTTGCAACTATAGGTCTGAGTTAGAAGTTCGCTTTATAGAAAGATGTTCACTCGCGTTGCGGCTCGCACAGTGCTTACTATAGTATCCATCACGTGAACACAACTAGCGCGAATGTTTGGGTGACGCCATAGTGGGGGCATGAAGAAGAAGCAAAGTGAGCGAAAAGAATATTGGCGCGTTGTAATTGCTGAACAGGAAGCAAGCGGGAAACCGGTTCGCGATTTCTGCGGGGAACGAAACTTGACGGAGCACTCGTTTTACTGGTGGCGTCAGCACTTGAGCAAGGACAAGCCGATGTCGTTCGCATTGGTGGAGACAAAACCGGCGGCCCAGTTCGAGCTCACGTTGAGCAGTGGCGAGGTGCTGCACATCCCGGCCGATGTACAGAGTTTGCGCGTAGTGTTCGAGGCCTTGCGGGACGCGCGGTGATCGGCCTTCCCGCGAGCGTGCGTGTGCACCTATGCACGGTGCCTTGCGACATGCGGCGGAGCTTCGACGGTCTGCACGGTTTGGTGACCAACGTAATGAAACTGGATGCACTAGCTGGCCATTTGGCCGTCTTTTCCAATCGCAGAAGAGATCGCGTAAAACTTTTTCATTGGGATCGCGATGGATTCGCGATTTGGGCGAAGCGGTTGGAGGAAGGTACGTACGCGATGCCGTTCGGCGAGGGCGAGGAACGCCGCACTGAGATCACAGCGCAGGAGTTGAGCGCGTTATTGAGCGGTATCGATCTGAGCCAGGCGAGGCGGCGCAAGCGCTACGAGCGGAAGAGAACGAACGCCGCATAAAAACATTTCGGGTTACTAATAATTTTGCTTTAAAAAGCACCGAATTGCACTTACAATCAACTTAGTGCCGATCAATGCCCAGAGCCTGCTGGAAGATCCCAAGGTTCTGCAACAGATGCTGGTCGATCTAACGGCGCAACTGGATAAAACGCAACGTCTGTTACGCCAGTTGCTGGCGGCCAAGAGCGGTGCCTGCAGCGGCAGATTAGCGCCGATCAGTTGGCGCTATTTGCCCGGGAACTCGGCATTGATACCGCAACCGTGGCAGAACAAGAACGCAAGGGCGAGGATTGAGATCCCGATCCACCGGCTGCGAGTACGAGCGGCGAGAAGAAGCCGCGCGGAGGTAAGCGCTGCCGCGGCACCTCAAGCGCGAGCGCATCGTTCACGATCTGACGGAGGCCGATAGGCACTCCTCAGATTGTCAGCAGGCTTTGCGTCACATAGGCGAAGAACTCAGCGAACGCTACGAATCTGTTCCGGCGCAGATGCTGGTGATCGAAGATACCAGCAGTACGCCTGCGCATGCAAGATCCGGACCGCCAGCAAACCAGCCCAGCCGATCGAGAAGAGCACTGCGTCGGCCAGTCTGCTGGCGCAGGTGATTGTGAGCAAAGTGGCGGATGATTCACCGGTGCATCGGCAAGCGAAGATCTTTCGCCGCTTTGGCCTGGAGTTGTCAATCTTCCCGTTCGCGTGTGCGGCAGAAGGCGATCCAACACCTTCACCGGCGTGTCGTCGGTCCCGACTACCTTGAAGCACAACACAAACCCCTTCAGTTGCTGATACAGCGGCTCCAATAACTCCGCGCTTTGCCGCGCAGCCACCCGCAACCGGACGGAACGTTCCCTGCGCGGCATAGCTGTCGGCCGACGCAACTGGACCTTTCTTGGCAGTGATCGCGGCGGAAAAACGATGGCGATCCTGCGCAGCTTTGTGAGCTCATGCGAACTGAATAAAATCGACCCCTTCGCTTGGTTCCACGACGTGCTTGCACACATCCCGGAGCACTCCATTCAGAAACTCTTCTAACTGCTGCCGCATAGCTAGGCTACACAAGCCAGTTAACACGCTTGGCCGCTTAAAAGCAACACCCCAGTCGCTTTGTTCCCGGTGTTCACGTGATAGATACGATGTGGGCTTCGTCATTGGATTTCGATTAGGGGTAATTGAAAGATTGACCGGGCGCTTACGAAGTCCTAGTACGAACGCGGAACTGTAGCGCTAGTACGAACGATCTACCATTTTCTTGGATCGTCCACGTAAAACGTGGTATCACAGTTGTACACCAAATCACAAAAGCGTCGGTCGCGGTGTTCCGCAAACAGAACTACGTGACCGAAGCGATGAAAGTGCGCGTTGTTTAACGCACACTTATTTTGGAGATTCAAGCCTGGGATTGAAGGGGCGAAGCTTGTCCAGAAATCCACACGCCTCACGCAAACAGTTCTCGGAGGTTTTCATGGCCTGTTTACACGCCCAAAATTTGTCTGCAGTCCATCCCTGGTATGCCATACGCACGGGATCTCATCGCGAAAAGGTCGTCACCACTGCTCTCGAAGCCAAAGGCTATACGTCGTATCTTCCCTCCTATCAGACTCGCTGCCGGTGGTCCGATAGAGTTGTTCAAACCTCGCTGCCGTTGTTTCCAGGCTACGTGTTCGCCCGCTTTGATGTTAAGGAGCGGCTGCCCATCATCACCACGCCCGGCGTAGTGGGAATCATCGGTTTCGGTAATGAACCTGCCCCTGTAGACGACGCCGAACTCGAAGCCATCCAAATCGTTCTGCGCTCCGGTCTGGCGGCCGAACCATGCCCTTTTCTCCACGAGGGTCAGCCGGTTCGAATCAAGCACGGTTCCCTCACCGGAGTCCAAGGCATCCTGCTTAAGAAGAAATCTAACTGGCGCTTTGTTGTTTCACTCTCGATTCTGCAGCGCTCCGTCTCGGTCGAAGTCGACCACGACTGGGTAGCGGCACTCTGAAGTTGTGGGGCGCGCCTTTAGCGGTACCGATCGCCTCACCTTACTTACCGTTTCCCCATTTTTATTACATGTCCATGGATATCCGCTGTAAACTGGTTAGCTTTCGACTGACCGAGGAAGAATACGACCGGTTTCGCGATCTTTGCTATGCGAAAGGCATTCGCACCGTTTCTGAAATGGTCCGCGCTGGGATCAACCTCTTACTCCACCAACCAGAGCAAGTTCCGGGAGGTTCTCTGCATTCACGGGTGAACGAGCTCGAAAGCCGCATAGAAAGATTGGCGATTCAACTCAACGAAATCCACCACAACCGGCAAGAGCCGCAGAGCACTGCGAAAGTTCCTTTGTCGGAATAAGAGATCGAAGTTCCCGGTACACCCAAGACAGTTAGTCCCTGATCTCTGCCGCAAACAGCCGACCACGATGAAAATCCTTCACGTAATACGGACGATGAATCCTGCTTGGGGAGGGCCCGTGGAGGGCGTCAGGAACATAGCCGGCCAAGCCGCGGCTCGCGGTCATCAACTGGAAGTAACGTGTCTCGATGCCCCTGCCGCCTCTTGGCTGAAGACGATGGATTTCCATATCAACGCTATCGGGCCTGGCCGATACGGAAAATTCGGATATTCTCGCCGGCTGGATTCCTGGCTAGCGGCAAACGTGCATAGATTCGATGCCGTAATCGCCGATGGTATCTGGATGTATTTCAGTGCCGCAGTCAGGCGCGCCGCAGTCCGGTCAAAGGTGCCATATTTTGTCTTCACTCACGGAGCGCTCGATCCATGGTTCCAGCGCAGATATCCGCATAAACAGACGAAGAAGACAGCCTACTGGCTCCTGTTTGAACGGAAGGTGATGCGAGACGCCGCGGCCGTTCTCTTCACAACCGAAGAGGAGCGGCTGCTTTCGCGGGGTGCTTTCTGGCCATATCAATGCAAAGAACAAATCACCGGCTACGGCATCGCTGATCCCGCGTTGACGCCCGGAGGATTGACGGATCTGAAGCAAGCCAAACAGGAGCTGAACTGTGCATTCCCAGCTTTGGCCTCCCGCAAATTCTTACTGTTCCTGGCCCGCATCCACGAGAAAAAGGGCATCGATATCCTTCTTTGTGCTCTGGCAAACTGCCGAGAACAGTTCAAGGACCACGCGCTTATGATCGCCGGCCCCGGCGAGGATAACTATGTCATGGAACTGAAGAGAGTGGCATCACGGCTAGGCATAAGCCGAGACCTGGTCTGGACCGGGCCTCTATACCGCGAGAGGAAATGGGATGCGATCCGGAGCGCGGAAGCCTATATCTTGCCTTCCCATCAGGAAAATTTTGGAATCTCGGTGGTGGAAGCCCTAGCCTGCGGTGTGCCTGTGCTTATTACAGATAAGGTGAACATTTGGCGCGAAGTTGTAGCTGATCGAGCGGGATTTGCCGAAAGCGACAACGTGGCCGGAATCACCCGACTCCTGAAGACGTGGGCCGAACAGCCTGCCGTGCAAATCGCATCCATGCACACAAACGCGCGCCATTGTTTTTGTAACCACTTCGACGTAGTCAAAACCAGCAGTAATCTGTTCGCTCTGCTCCAACAGCACATAAATTAGCCCTCCATAATTTCTACGCACGCCTGAGTGTCCCCAAAATGCGCGTTTTGATCCACGATTTCGCAGGGCATCCTTTTCAGATGCAACTGAGCCGCAAGCTCGCAGAACGCCACCAGTCGGTCGTGCACGCGTATCCCGTCGGGTTGGCCGGGCCCAAAGGACGCCTCACACTGAATGCCTCCGATCCCACCTCCTTGTCGGTCGAAGCGATTCGGCTGTCTTCTCAGTTCAACAAATACTCGCCCCATCGCCGGTTCATCACGCAGCGCAAATACGCCCGCGACCTCAAGCGTCTTATCGCCAGATTACAGCCAGATGTCGTCTTGTCAGCTAATACGCCGATTGATATCCAAGCCGAATTGCTCTGGTATTGCCGGCAAAAGAATATTGGCTTCGTCCACTGGGTACAGGACGTTTATTGCGAAGCCATCGCGTACTTCGTTCGCCGTAAACTCAAATTCGGCCATCGCCAGGTGAGCACGCCTTTTCGAGTTATTGAGAGAGCCGTCGCGAATCGTAGCAACCACGCAATCGTGATCTCACCGGCCTTCCAATCCCTGTTGACGGCTTGGGGAGTTCCCTCCTCAAAGATCAGTGTCATTGAAAACTGGGCTCCCTTGGATGAAATACCTCCTGTGCCAAAACATAATGAATGGCGCAAAAGTCTGGGTCTCGGTGATAAAACACTCTTCTTGTATTCGGGAACACTCGGGCTCAAGCACCGCCCGGATCTTCTATATGCGCTTGCCAAGCAACTGGGCCCGAGCTGTCATGTCGTGGTTCTTTCCGAGGGAATCGGGCGCGATTACCTGGATTCGCAACCGCAGCTCCCAAACCTGACCACGCTAGGTTTTCAACCGTATGATCGTCTGCCGGAAGTATTGGCTGCAGCCGACGTTCTGGTGGCAACCCTAGAAACAGACGCAGGCCGTTTTTCAGTGCCTTCGAAGATTCTGACCTATCTTTGCGCTGGGCGGCCCATCCTCCTCGGCGGTCCGCAAGAAAATCTAGCTGCTTCCGTTCTTCGCCGCAGCAGTGCTGGCATCGTGGTTGATCCTGAGGACATGACGGCCTGGATCGCGGAAGCGAACAGGCTCGCAGCGGATTCTCTGTATCGCGAGGACCTGGCCCGCAACGCTCGCGCCTACGCCGAAACCACCTTCGATATCGATCAAATAGCCGCTCGCTTCGAATCCATCCTTTCCGCCGCCGCGTCAAACCGCACCCCGACTGCAGCGGAGAGGCTCGCCCGTTCTTTCTCGAACCACTGAATAAGCGGGTTCCAGACACGCTCTTCCAACATTCGGTACTAAACCATCGAATCGTCCCTCGTCACAAGATCGGATTACTCTCATGAGCGCACAGCCAATTCTTGCTGTTACGGCAGACCGTTTGCGCACCCGGCGGTCCGCCGCCCCCTGGCGCACATCCGGCTGCCTGGTGGCCTCCGATTTCCTCGCACTCTCTCTCGTGTATTGGATCGCAGTGCTTGGGCGTTGTGCCCTAAATGCGAAGTTTGAATTGAGCTTTTGCTTACAATTGTTTCCGGCGATCTTGGTGTTCATCGGGATCTTTCTCGGCCAGGACCTCTATCCGGGTCTCCTCCTCCATCCCGCCGAGGAACTTCGGCGCGTCTTCCGATCCATCACGACGGTGTTCCTCTTGATTGCCTGTACTGCCTTTCTCTGGCGCAATGAAGATTCCTACTCGCGATCGGTTTTCTTAATAACTTGGGCTGCGGGAGCGCCAGTCGTACTGCTCGCCCGCAAATTAACGCGCCGCGTGCTTGCCGGTCGGGAGTGGTGGGGCGTTTCCGCCGTCGTGTTTGGCTCCGGTACTGTCGCTAAGCGCGTTCTCTCAACCCTGCGCCAACAGCGGCATCTGGGCCTTCGTGTGGTGGGCTTGCTGACCACCGATGTCCTGGATCATCGAACATACAACGAAGCGCCCGTGCTCGGCAACATAAGAAACGGCCCTGCCGCTGCGGCGGGAGGCATCGCGCAGTACGCCATCATCGCAATGGCCGACCAGGATAGAGCACAGGTTCGGCACGCAATTCAGGAATACTGTATTGGCTTTCGTCACGTCCTCTTGGTCCCCGACCTTCCCGGCCTGTGCAGCCTCCATATCGCCGGGCGCGATATCGGCGGCGAATTAGGCTTCGAATTACCGCAGCGCCTGTTTCATTCCGGATCCGCACTGACCAAACGAGTAGTCGATCTATCTGCCAGTGTCGTCATCTTGCTTGCCCTTCTTCCGGTTTTTCTCGCAGCTGCTGTCGTGATTAGACTCACCTCCGAGGGGCCCATTTTCTTCAGCCACCTCCGGATCGGCCGAAACGGACAAACGTTTAAGGCCTGGAAATTCCGCACGATGTACCAGAATGCAAGCGAAATTCTGCGAACGCACCTGCAGCGCAATCCGGAAGCGCTCGCTGAGTGGCGCAACGATCAGAAGCTAAGAAACGATCCTCGCATTACTCCCGCAGGCAAATTTCTTCGCCGCTACAGCCTCGACGAGTTGCCGCAGCTTTTCAACGTTCTGGCCGGTGATATGGGCCTGGTTGGTCCGCGTCCCATCGTCAGCGCCGAAATAGAAAAATACGGCACCGCGTTCAGCCTCTACACTCGCGTCCTACCTGGAATCACCGGATTGTGGCAGGTTTCTGGCCGCAATAACACCACTTACAGCGAACGCGTCGCCCTTGATGAGTACTACGTAAGAAATTGGTCAGTGTGGCTGGATGCCTATATTCTCGCCTGCACCGTCAAAGCCGTGCTATCGGCGGACGGCGCCTACTGAACCCTATTTGCACGGCTAAATCACTGAAACTATAAATTCGAGTCGGAAGAGTAAGTGCCTTGATATTCCTCGCTTCTGAACACGACTTCACTCTAAACCTCGGCATAAGCCGTGATAAACCGGAGAATCAAGCAAGATGAAACGCATATTGGTCGGTGGCGCCGGTGGCTTCATCGGCAGTCACTTAGTCAAGAAGCTGAAAGCCGAGGGTTACTGGGTCCGTGGTGCGGACCTCAAGACGCCCGAATACGCCAAAACCCATGCCGACGAATTCGTCCTCGGCGATCTATGTGAGGAATCCATCGCACGGACGGCAGTTACGGACATAGATGAGGTTTATCAACTGGCCGCCGATATGGGCGGCGCTGGATATATATTTACTGGTGAACATGACGCCGCCGTCATGTATAACTCAGCCAAGATAAATCTCAACATGCTCGAATACGGACGGAGAGCCGGAGTCAAGCGATTCTTCTACTCCTCTTCAGCCTGTACGTATCCCGAATACAACCAGTTGGATCCGGATAATCCCAAATGCTCGGAGGACTCAGCTTATCCGGCGGCGCCCGATAGTGAATACGGTTGGGAGAAGCTATTCAGCGAGCGGCTCTATTTTGCGTACATGCGAAACTACGGCGTGCAGGTCCGGGTTGCCCGTTTTCATAACATCTTCGGGCCGGAGGGCACCTGGAACGGTGGCCGCGAAAAAGCGCCGGCGGCGATCTGTCGCAAGGTGGCCGAAGCGCCCTGTGGCGGCGAAATTGAGATCTGGGGTGACGGACGGCAAACCAGGTCTTTCCTCTACATCGAGGAATGCATTGACGGCATCCGTCGCTTAATGGAATCCGAGTTTGCCGGACCGGTCAACATCGGATCGGAAGAGATGGTCAGTATCAACGGTCTGGCACAGCTAGTAATGGAGATTGCCGGCAAGGATCTGTCCACTCTCCACGTTCCTGGCCCGCTCGGTGTTCGCGGCCGCAATTCAGACAACCGTCTGATCTGGCAGAAACTGAAGTGGCAGCCCTCACGGCCTTTGCGGGAGGGTCTCGAGAAGACCTACGCCTGGATCGAAGAACAAATCGCGGAAGCGGAGAAGGCTCGCGAAGCAGCCGCCTGAATCGCCTCGCGATACCCATTCCGCTGACTAATCAAGTTCCCTCCGTTCGGTTCTCTAGTGCACACTATGCCGGGTATCTCCAGCACCTCAGTCGCGCCACAAAAGTGGTATAGACAGCTATGGTTTCTGGCGCTCTCCACCGTGGCTGTTTCACTCATCTCCGCCGAATTGGCTCTTCGTCTGATCGTAGGTCTGGGAAATCCACTCCTGTACCAATCCGATCCTGCGTGCGGATATATCCTTTCCCCGAATCAGCATCTCCGGAGATTTACTGCTCGAACCGAGATCAACAGTTACGGCCTGCGATGCCCGGAGTTTGCGGTGCAAAAATCGAACGGCGTACTGCGACTCACGTTCTTAGGCGATTCCATTACCTACGGCACAACCCAAGTTGATCAGAACGACATCTTCGTTGAGCTGATCCGCAAAGAACTCTCGCGGACCTTGCACCGGAGAGTGGAACAAATTAACGCTGCCGTGAACGGATGGGCAATATCAAACGAGCTTGGATACCTGCGGTCGCGTGGGATCTTGCATTCCGATTACGTTCTGCTGATACTGAACAGCGGAGATCCGGCACAGCCCTTCGCAACCTTCTCGGAAGCAGAGAGAAGCGGCCTCACGGCAAAGCACTGGTCCGCCGTGGAGGAGTTGCTATCGAGGACTCTTTCGCTTCGTACCCGGCAGGACCCCGGAACGGCCATTCAGAACAATGCCGGGACCGAAGGGGCGAATCTGCGCGATCTTTCGGCGATGGCCGAACTGTCACGTCACGCTGGCGGGCGCTTCGCCGTCGTCTTCGTGCCGTTTCGCCGCGAAATCCCAACCGGCGCGACCACTTCTGTGCCTCCTGCGCTGAAACAGTGGGCGGCATCGGAGGAGGTGCCGCTGCTTGATCTCACCAGCGCCGTTTCTGATTACAAAGTAGCTCTCATCACGCTGTCCGACCGGACACATTTCAACAAACTCGGTAATCGCCTCCTCGCTTCCTCACTTGAAAAGAATCTCGGGGACTTGCTGGCCGTCCGCAACATTAAACGCCACGGTTGACCAATTTCTAATAACCTTCATGAGACACTACGCATTCGCCTTATGGCTCATGTTCCTCGCGAACACAGCCAGTTCTTCTCTGGTTGCGGATACCAAGCCCCAGCCTAACCGCGATTACGTGCTTGGGCCGGGAGATCAAATCACTCTCGTCGTTCCGGGCCTTGAGAATGAATACGCCACCAAAGCGTTTCGGATTGATGGAAGCGGTTACGTAAGCCTGCCACTGATCGGCCGGATTCATGCCGCGGGATTGACAGCCCCTAACCTGGAAGACCAACTACAGTCCAAATTGGAGCCTATCCTAAAGAATCCACAGCCGGTTGTTACCCTCCAGACGTTCGGCAGCCAGCCGGTATCGGTTCTCGGCGCCGTGAAGAATCCCGGCATTCTTCAGCTTCAGGGTCGAAAGACACTCTTTGAAGTTCTTTCCATGGCCGGGGGACTGCTTCCCGAAGCTGGATACATCGTGCAAATTACTCGTCCTTTGCAAAACGGCGCCATCCCTCTCTTGACCACGCAAATTGATCAGAGTTCACACTTCAGCACCGCCTCTGTCAAGCTGAAGGACATCATCAATGTGCCGCATGCCAGCCAGAACATACAAATACTTCCGGGCGATACCGTCTCCGTTCCGACGGCGGGAGTCGTCTATGCGGTCGGATCTGTAGCCAAGCCGGGAGGCTATACTTTGAAAGAGAACGAATCCCTCTCGGCGCTTCAGGTTGTGGCGCTAGCAGAGGGTTTGCAAACGACGGCGGCAGCCTCGAAGGCACGCATTCTTAGGACGGTTCCAGGTTCCTCAAGCCGGGTCGAGATACCGGTTAACTTAAGTCGACTGATGGCCGGCAAATCGGCTGACGTGCCTTTGCATCCGAGCGACATCCTCTTTGTTCCGGGCAGCAACGCCAAAAAGGCCGGTCTCCGGGCGCTTGATGCAATTGTGAATGCGGCGACATACTCTAGCATTTACGCTGGACACTGAGATGACCCATTTAGAAGCTGACCCCAAGGAAGGCACTGTCGGTTCAAAGTTTTTCCGACCTGTTTTTTAGGTGAGTGATGAAAGGTAAAGAACAATCATCTCCCGTCCCGCTTTCCCAGGCGCGATGCCCCGGCCCCGTCCTGTCTCTGCCCGAAGCGAGCGCAGGCGGCAATCCGCCAAGACCATACACGGTCGAATTGGCAGGAGATTGGGAATCTGGCGCGGGTTTTCTCAACTACTGGCATCTGGTTGTCCGGCATAAGCTCTTACTGGTCGCTGCCAGTCTCCTGGGCTTGCTCCTGGGCGTTCTGGTAGGACTTCCATTCAAACCAGTATTTCGCGCTACGACCTCAATCGAAGTGCTCAACCTCAATGAGGACTTCATGCACATGCGACCGGCGCAATCTACTGTCCCCGGATCGGATCCGGACGTTTCAGAAGAGCAGACGCAAGCAGCATTGTTGCAGAGTGATTCTCTGCTGGCTCGCGTGCGCGCGAAACTGAGTCGCGAGCCTTCGCACGAATCGAGCCCGCCGACATCAGGTTGGCAAAGTCGGCTTCATTTGGGCGATTCCCGTCAACCTCCACGTAGCGAACTACTCAAGACAGCCGCGAAGAGCGTCAAAGTGAGCAGCACGCCTCGAACTCGCCTATTGAGCATTTCCGTCGATTCCACAGACCCGCAACTCGCGAGAGATTTCGCCGCTACTTTGGTTCGGGAATTTATCGACACGAATATTGAGTCTCGTTGGGCGAGCACTCACGAAACCAGCGATTGGCTAAATCGTGAAATTGGTGACACTCGTTCTAATCTGCGCAGATCGGAGGACGCACTCCAAGCCTATGCTCGCAATTCCGGGCTGCTCTTTACTGATCAGGAAAACCAGACCAACGTGGCAACAGAAAAGCTACAACAAATACAACAGCAGCTCTCCTCCGCTACCGCGGAACGGATCGCGAAGCAGTCGAGCTATGAACTCGCGAGAAGTAGCCCCCCGGAAGCGCTCGCCGATGTACTGAACAATCCAAGCCTACAGGCTTTGCAAGCTCGGCTCGACGAAGCCGCTCGCCAGCTTGCGAGCTTGGGGGCTGTCTACAACTCTGGTTACTCCAAGCTCAAGCAGGCGGCCGCGGAAGTCTCCGCGCTTCGCGAAGCTTTCGATCGTCAGCGGGCTGATCTCATGAAGCGCATCGACACCGACTACCAAGGAGCGCTCCGTCGGGAAAAACTGCTCGCCACCGCATACGATGCCCAGGCCAGGGAGGTTGCGGGTCAGGATGAGCGTACCGTGCAGTACAACATTCTCAAGCGGGATGTCGATAGCAACCGTCAGCTATATGACACCATGCTGCAGCAGATGAAGCAAGCCTCTATCGCAGTAGCCCTTCATGCGAGCAATGTTCGCGTGGTTGACCCAGCCTACGTCGAAGCGTCTGTTTTCCCCAATTTCAAACTCAATGCCTTGTTGGGATTCTTCGCTGGATTGATCTGCAGCTTGGGCTTTGTCTTGATCCGCGAAAGATCCGATCGAACTCTGCGCACCCCCGGCGAGATCAAATTCTGGGCCGCACTTCCCGAACTGGGCTCCATTCCGCGCCTCATCCACGGATCGAATCGGATCTCCCGGATCTTCCCCGAGCGGGGATTCACTCCTTCAGAGATCGCAAGCGGCAGTGCTCTTTCGGCGACCCGCCCGGGCTCGACCCATTCCACTCAAAGAACCCAAAGTACTGCGCAGATCGTGGAAGCATTTCACTCGGTTTTAACCTCCGTCCTGCTTGGGGCGGAAGCCACCCAGGAGGCCGGGTCCATTCTCGTCTTTACCAGCGCGGAACCCGCCGACGGAAAAACCAGTGTGGTTTCGAACCTCGCCAACGCTGCCACCGAGATTGGTAAGCGCGTTTTGTTGGTCGATGCCGATCTCCGCCGTCCGCGCCTGCATGAAATCTTCGAAGTCGAGCGAAGCGGAGGCCTCACGGATCTGCTTGCTTCCGAGACTCCCGAATCCGACTGGCGCGGGCTCATCCAACACGTCCAGCGCGGAAGACTCAGCCTGCTCACGGCCGGCAGTCCCAGTAGAGTGGCTACCCATCTCTTTCATGCGCCGAAATTCTCAAAACTGCTGCAAAGCTGGAAGAGCGAATACGATCTGATCCTGATCGATACTCCCCCAGCCATGCACATCACAGACGCTCGCGTGATCGGCACCCAAGCCGATGGCGTCGTCCTGGTCGTCCGCGCCGAACAAACCACGCGGGATGCTTTACTTGCTCTGCGCAATCGCTTCCTCGAAGATCGGATTCGTCTACTCGGCTGTATCCTCAACGACTGGGATCCGAGCCGCTCTGCTTACGCATACCCCTATCACTATCGCTATTACTCATCACGCGAAGAACTGCCCACGAATGCTTGACGCTTCGTGCATAGCAGGCCTTTTCGCCTGCCTCTTTTGCCAACTCTAAACAAGGAACACCTTGATTCAAGTAAGACGGTTCCAATCCAGCCCGTTATTTCAGCGTCTCCTCCGAGGTGTCAGCGCTACCGCCTTGGGCCCCGTCGTCAGTGCCGTGACTCAATTGGGTACTGTTCCCGTTTTGCTCTACGCTTGGGGTGCCCCCAAATATGGCGATTGGCTCATCTTATGGGCCATTCCGAGTTATCTCACCTTGAGCAATCTCGGCTTTGGAGATGCGTCTGGAAGCGATATGACTGTCCGGGTCGCCAGAGACGATCGGAAAGGAGCACTAGAAACGTTTCAGAGTTCCTGGGCGCTCCTGCTGCTCGTTTCACTTTTCGCATCGCTCTTCTGTGCGGTCGCCGTCTGGTCGGTGCCTTGGCACCGTTGGATGCGCCTGTCCACCTTATCCGACTGGCAGGCATCCGCCGTAATACTCGTGTTGGGCCTCTATGTCTTAATCAGTCAGCAATGCGGGATTCTGGAAAGTGGATTCCGATGCGACGGAAACTTTGCGACCGGAACCGTGTTCGGCTCCCTTTTATGCCTATCCGAAACAGCGCTGGCGACAGTCGTAGGAGTGCTAAGTAGTAGCCTCCTGTGGATGGCCATTACGTATTTACTAACGCGTACCGCCGGTACCGTTATTTATGGTCTACTGCTCCACCGCAGGAGTCCCTGGCTCTATCTGGGGCTGCAGCACGCCCGTTTACAAAGAGTCAAGCAGCTTGCTGCTCCGGCTTTCGGCTTTATGGCTTTCCCGCTCGCTAACTCGATTGGGATACAAGGATTCATTCTTCTCATCGCGCGGCTAAAAGGACCCGCCGCCGTGACGGAGTTCTCTACGCTCCGCACGCTTACTCGCGTCAACTTCCAGCTTATGGCTGTGATCGCATGGGCCGTGTGGCCCGAGCTATCGCGCGCCTTCGGGCAGGGCGATATTCCCTTAGCCCGCAGGCTACACCGCGGTGCCTACCAGGCCAGTTTGGCTCTCTCGCTGGTGACGGGAACGGCGTTGTGGTGTTTCGGGCCTTTCGTTTACCGGGTCTGGATACATAAGGCTGTTGTGTTTGATCCTACTTGCTTCCATATTCTTATCTTCGTGACTTTGGCAAACTCGCTCTGGTTTACAAGCTCCGCCGTGCCTATGTCAACGAATGAGCACCACCGCATTACAGTTGCCTTCGTTGGAATTTCCGCACTTTTCCTTGGACTTGGTTGGGTGCTCGTACAGCGAATGGGATTGTCCGGCGCCGCAATCGCCTTGCTGCTGATCGATTTATCCATGATCTGGATCGTTCTCCGCACATCTTTAAACCAGTTACAAGATAAGACCGGCGATTTCATGCGGGCCCTCATTTTGCCTTCGCCTCTATTTTCATTTGGCCGAACCGCTCGAGCTACTTTGTATGATCTTTAAACCGGAGCTGTCGCAGCCCGAGGCAAACGTCGAGTCGGCCCTGTCCATACTGTATCTGGGACCGAATAGCGGAACATCTCGTCACCGGGCACTCAGCATTTCCAGGCTCGGACACCAAGTACACATTTTGGATCCACTTGCGTTTCTTCCGAAACGCCGGCTCAGTGATTTCTGGATCCATCACACCGGCAGCCTGGGCCTGGCGCGGTACATTCGCAATCGAGTGCTCGCCGCGATCAAATTCAGCGAGTTCGATCTAGTCTGGGTGGATGCGGGAAATCTAATATGCCCCGAACTGATCTGTGATTTGAAGCAGCGCGCGAGATTCGTTCTCAACTACAACCTGGACGATCCGTACGGATCGCGTGATGGAGACAAATGGAGACTCTACCTGCGCTCCGTTCCAGTTTACGACTTGATTGCAGTTGCTCGAGACTGCAATGTTCCAGAGGCCTATGCTCTCGGTGCAAAGGACGTCATGCGCGTATATATGTCGGCGGACGAGGTCTTCCACGCGCCCCGGCCAGTTTCGGCTCTTGATCGTGACAAGTGGAAATCTGAAGTTTCTTTTATAGGAACTTGGATGCCCGAAAGGGGGCCGTTTTTCGAACAGCTGGTGGCACGAGGCATTCCTCTGAGCCTTTGGGGTAACCAATGGCACCGGGCGCGCGAGTGGCCGGTATTGCGGCCATATTGGCGCGGTCCAGGATTGGGCCGCGAAGATGATTACGCGATGGCCATCCAGTCGGCAAAGGTCTGTATCGGAATGCTCTCAAAGGGAAACCGAGATTTTTGTACCACACGGTCGTTCGAAGTACCACATTTAGGCGGACTTTTATGTGCTGAACGCACCTGCGAGCATGAGGCCCTGTACCGCGAAAACGAAGAGGCCGTTTTCTGGAGTGATCCGGACGAATGCGCTCTCAAATGCCGGCGTTTATTGGCCGAAGACGAATGGAGACGACGAGTGGCTCGCAACGGGCAACTTCGACACCTTCGCAATGAAACAACAAATGAAAACGTGATGCGGCAAATCCTTTCCCGGATGCCCGCTCGGAATCATTCCGGAGTTGCGCAGCGTTCAATCCATGACCTCGCCCATTAATCCTCCTTTCCAAATTTCGGGCAGACAGGGCAGGTTACCTTTATCGGATTCTGTTCTGAGCGTGGTGGGAACCAGTCTCTTCGCGCTGATCCTGCTGCCAACCCTCCTCTATTCGGGGGTCAATTCTGCGACAGCAATCCCGCTCACACTACTGACAGCGCTGGTGAGCCAGCCCCTACTCAAACTCGCGTGTACGCCTGCACGCGGCGATGTCTTTCTGCCAACCAACATCGTGGCGGTATACTTCCTGACTTATTTCGTACTGAGGGCGTTTTACCTCTCCAAGTCGTCCTTCTTACCCAGGCTCGGTCGGAACCCCTACGATGATTATCTTCCGGGGGCACTGTGGTGCGCCTCATTCGGATATGGCTCGTTATTTATCGGCTTCTGGTCAAAGGCTCCGCTTAATTGGCTACACTCTTTGCCCAAGGCTGCGGTGTTATGGCCGCGCTCGATGCCGCCATTCAAAATCGCCGCGATCATGTCGGTTGGTCTGGGGTGTTCACTGTACCTGTTCAAAATCGGGGCAGTTGTGGGAAATTACGGAAATGTCGAATTTCAGCGTCACCCGGTTCCGGGAATTATTGTCCTCCTCGAAAACTTAATCGATCTCTCCTGGATTGCCGTCTGTATATTCCTCGCCACGACAAAGAGCAAAAGCAGCCGTAGCGCCGTCTGGCTGTTCCTGGGATTCAGCATCGCGCTGATCGGCTTTCGACTCGGGATTTCCGGCGGCAAGACCGCTCTCATAAAACCCTTTCTTGAGGCGGCCATTGTTTACCACTATTGCAAGCGGCGCTTTCGGCTCTGGGAGATAGCGCTTATTGGTTTACCGGTGTTGATGTTTGCGTTTGGGGTTGTGAATTTTTATCGTTTTGTCGTTGTAGGATCCGAGGGATCGCCCAAGAATATTGGCGACATTGTCTCCCGAGTATCCTCTGCTTCCAGTCTATTGAGTTCCAAAAAGGGAGTGGCAGAGGAGCCGTCCGCGCTAGAGCAAATGGTGGACCGGGATGCAGGCGTCGATGCCCTCGCGCTGGTCATGAAGTATACGCCGCATCCGTTTCCCTATAAATTCGGCTCAGACTGGCTCCAGATACCGCTCACCTTTATTCCGCGGCAGATCTGGAAAGACAAACCGCTTTCGGTTCCCGCCGCTGATTTCGAAACAACCTATATGGGCGAGCCGAGCGATTTTAATGGCTTCAGCTCGATACACGTTATTTCCGACCTCTACGGCAATTTTTCTCTACCGGGGATCCTGCTGGGCATGTTTTTGATCGGTGCCGTTCTCCGTTTTGTTTATCTGTTCTGTTCGCCCTCTCGCGAGAATAGCTTAGGAGTGTTTCTGTACACAGCATTGTTCCCAGAGTTAATTCATTCCTTCGAAGGCGATGTTCCTTATGCCCTTATCGGTCTGCTCAGACTCGCATTGCTGGCCGCCGGAGCAGCTTTCTTTCTAGGGGCACGTTACCGCCGATCGCGCTTCAGCTCTCCCCCGCGGCCTTTACTGAGCGGCGGAATATGACGAAGACGCTGAGTAGATCCAGTTACTTTGGTGGGAGGGACTCTTGGCCTGCGCGACCCTTTGGTTGCGCACCGGGCGCTTCGCCCGGCCTCTCAGACCGTTTTCAACGGCCGATTTTCAAAAGAGCGCTTCCGTAAAGAGAATCAATTCCGGCCTTAATCGAAAACCCCTCAAAACTCCATGTCGCTCATTGCGGTCCTACAAATCGGCTCGCTCGGAGACACCATCGTCTCAATACCCGTCCTCCGTTCGCTGCGCGATTTCATTCCTACGTGTTCGGAATACTTGCTGATCAGCCGGTTCGATACAAAACTGAAGGTAATGCCAAATCACGTCTTTGATATGGCTTGGAAATCCAAATACCAGATCAACTACCGGCCTCCGGGCGAGGGGTCGTCCCACATCTTCTCAGTCGCCAAATTATTGGCTCAGTTGCGATACTACCGGCCTGCCCACTGTGTCTATCTCATGCCCACGCTGCGATCGAAACGCCAGATCGAACGGGACAGACTATTTTTCAAAATCGGGGGCGTAAAAGAGCTGCACGGATTCGACGTTCTCGATGATGACGAGACATCACTCAAAGAGTTGTCTCCTTTGCAAACGACCGAAGCCTTCCGCCGCTTTTACCGCATTTGGGGCGCGGAAGCCGCAACTAAGTTCCCCCAATATTCCAATCCGCCGTTGCTTCTGCCCGGTGAGGGCGCTATAAGGCGCGTAACGGAGTGGGTGGCTTCGCACCGCCGGCATCCTGCACGTCCCCTTGTAGCCATTTGTCCGTATTCAAACATCGCCGCTCGAAACATTTCTGCGGAGACGATTCGCGGCCTGCTGTACCGACTTGAGACCGAATTTAACGTAGAAGCAGTGCTGTTGGGCGGCCACAAAGACACCGCCGATGCCGCCTTCGCCATCGCACAATCCGGAACGGGACTAAATGCCTGTGGATTATTCTCCGTGGAAGAATCGGCTGCTCTGTTGAAAGCCTGCCGCCTCGTCATTGCTACCGAAAGTGGACCCATGCATCTGGCCGGCGCAGTGGGGGTGCCGGCAGTCGTTACTTTTAGTCGCGTCAATAAATACCTGAACGCCTGGTTCCCGCTAAGCTCCGATAGCACAATTCTCTATCGCGACGTCGAATGTGCCGGGTGTGTCATGCCCACCTGCCCTATCGAGGGGCATCCCTGCATGAGCGGTATTAAAATCGACCACGTCCTTGCCGCCGTGGCAAGCAAGTTGAACCATTCCTGCGTCCTTCCTGCAAAGCTGGAAGGCACCCAAGTGGTGGAATGGACTTCAGGAGAGTCAATTTGTCGATGAAGAAGGTCCTTTCACAAGCAGCTCTTCACTCGGAGGTAGCCCGCTGGCGCGCTTCTGGATGCCGCATCGGTTTTACCTGTGGCGCTTTCGATCTGTTGCACGGCGGGCATCTGGATTACCTCGAAAAAGCACGCGAATTGTGTGATCGTCTGATCGTCGCGATCAATTCGGATGCTTCCGTACGCTCGTACAAAAGTCCGTTACGGCCAATCAGCGGCGAACGGCAGCGAGCCAGATTGGTTGCCGCCCTCGCGTGTGTAGATGCGGTTACGGTATTTGACGAACCGAGGCCGCTTGCGCTTCTCCACGAGTTGAAACCTGACCTATACGTTAAAGGCGGCGACTATAATCGCGCCGGACTTCGCTCAGCTGCCTTCGTTGAATCATACGGCGGAATCTGCGCCGTTATCCCGGTAACTGAGGACAGCAGCACGACCCAATTACTCGAACGCATAAACTCTCTGCCGCTGCATGCCCCCCCGCTCCACACTTCCACTCTGCTTGGCCGCCCCATTGTCTTCCTGGACCGTGATGGCACGTTGATCGAAAACATTGCCTTCCTGAACAATCCACGCCGCCTCAAATTGCTACCCGGCGTCGGAGCCGGACTCAAAACTCTCCAAGATCACGGCTTCACCCTGGTCGTTGTCACGAACCAGCAGGGACTGGGCTTGGGATATTTCGATTACGACACCTTTGTAGCGGTCAATTCAGAACTGCTGGCGCAGCTAAACAAATTCTCCGTGCGGATCGCCCGCTTTTATTTCTGTCCCCACTCGCTGGCTGAAAACTGCGAGTGCCGCAAGCCAGGCCCGGCACTCTTCCGTCGCGCGCTCAACGATTTTCAAAGCCGGGCCGACGACTGCTTCATGATTGGTGACTCGCCCTCGGACATCCTGTCTGCGCAAAGCGCTGGATGCAGAGCGCTGCTGGTTTCAGCGGAAACCACCCGCGAAAATCAACCGCCTGGGCTTTCTTTTCAGGCTGCTGTGGAACAAGTACTCCAGATGTGTCCGCAGCCTTCTTGAGCGTTCGACGAATGCGGATTCTCTTAAGGTTGCTGTCTGGCTTGGCGGGGCGGACCATCGGGGTTTGTGGTCTGCCAGCCAGATCCGGCCAGGCAGGCGACACAAGAGCATCGTCTATTCATCACCTGTGAGAAATCCGCACCAGCGCCATGCCCACTACACTCAAAATTCCTCAGCTCTCAATAGCCCAGCGCTTCCTTGAAGTGGCCCAGAGCTTTCTGCAGGCTGCGGAATCCAACTACCCAGCCGCGGTCGAACGGGCCGCAAACCGCATCGCGGACGTTTTCGAAGACGGCAAAAAGCTTCTGCTCTTTGGAAACGGAGGGAGCGCCTCCGACGCCCAGCATCTGTGCGCAGAATTGGTTGTACGCTTCGAAAAGAATCGCCGGGCATTGCCGGCCATCGCCTTATGCAGCGACGGCGCGGCCCTGACCGCCTGTGGCAACGACTATTCATTCAAAGATGTATTTGCCCGCCAAATCGAGGCGCTCGGCCAGCCCGGTGATGTCGCGCTTGGTATCAGCACCAGTGGCAATTCGCCTAATGTTCTGGAGGCCCTCGGCGTAGCGCGAAAACTAGGCCTTTTGACAATCCTTTTGACCGGCTCGCAAAATGGCCCTGCCTGCCGGGAAGCCGGCATCGTCCTAGCTGCTCCCGGCCAAAACACGGCTCGTATTCAGGAATTTCATTTGGTCTCCTACCATTGCATGTGCGAGATCGTTGAAGCTCGACTTTTCGGAGAACTTTCCGCATGAATATCCATTCCAGTTTGGCATTTGATCTCTCGCTCGCCGAGGAACTGCCGGTAGACGGATTCCGCGATGCCAGCGTACTCGTTATCGGCGACCTCATACTGGACAAATACATTTTGGGAGACGTGACGCGAATTTCTCCTGAGGCCCCCGTGCCGGTCCTTACCGTGCGTGGCGAACGATTCGCCGCCGGCGGTGCCGGAAACGTCGCCCTCAACGTCGTTGGGCTCAATGCACGGGCGATTCTCGCCGGTGTTGTGGGCTGCGATGTTGCCGGTGAGCGGCTGCTGGCCATCATGGCTCATAGCGATGTAAACACTACAGCCGTAATCGCGGATCCAGACCGCCCGACTACATCCAAAACCCGTGTGATGTGTCAGAATCATCAGATTGTCCGCATGGACCATGAGGTCTGTGATGAGATCGCGCCGTCTGTCTGTGAACGGCTGTATGCCGGCGTCCTCAAATTGCTGGACAAAGGCATAAGCGCTGTGATCCTCTCGGACTACGCAAAAGGCGTTCTCACCGTTCATCTCACCGAATCGCTGATCGAAGCTTGCAATCAAAGGCGCATACCGGTTCTGGTAGACCCCAAGCGCTCCGATTACACTCCGTACTCCGGCGCCACCTGCCTCACACCGAACTGGAAAGAATTCAAGGCAGCCCTGCACGCCATGGCCATTCAGGATGCCGATACCATCGGCGCTGCCGCCCGGCTCCGCGAAAGAATCAGATGTACCGACCTGCTTGTTACTCAGGGCGCCGGGGGAATGACTCTGATTACCCCAAGTCACGCTCATCATTTCCCGGCGCTTGCCGAAGAGGTATTTGACGTATCCGGCGCCGGAGACACTGTCATCGCCTGTCTGGCGGTCGCGCTCGCCGGACGCTGCAGCATGCTCACAGCCGTTCAGATTGCCAACGCCGCAGCAAGCATTGTGGTTAAACGCGCTGGGACTGCTCCCATAGAGTGGGAGAGCTTCTATCGGCTGGTTGCGGATAAATCCAAGAGTGCTACTCACGAAAATGCCACTCCCGGGATCCCCCCCTCCATGATCCATCAAACGATACTATGCGGCTAGCTCAACGGGAAGACCCTAGTCTCATCGACTTACGCTCGCCTGATAATGCCGAACTGGTCCGTGGCGTTCCGCTCTGGATTGAGGCTCTCTGGTACTTTTTTGGTTTGCCGCTATTAGCGTCTCATCTGATAACATCCTCCGCATTTCGGCGCTGGCTCTTACGCCTGTTTCGGGCAAAAATCGGCAGTCGCGTGTATATCAAGCCGGGGCTGCGGGTCAAGTTCCCGTGGTATCTCGAAGTTGGCGATTTTACCTGGCTGGGAGAAGATCTCTGGATCGACAATTTGGCGTCCGTGAGAATCGAAAGTCACTGCTGCGTTTCCCAGGGAGCGTATCTCTGCACCGGCAACCATGATTGGTCTTCCCCCAATATGCGCCTGTTCCGACGCCCGATTGTTTGCGAGCGTGGCTCCTGGGTCGGCGCCCGCGCCACTTTGTGTCCAGGCGTTACGGTTGGTGCGGGTGCGATCGTTACCGCTGGAAGCGTTGTTACGAAAGACGTTCCGGCCATGGAAATCCATACCGGCAATCCGGCCCGATTTAGTAGAAAGCGTAGATTAAACACTAGCTAGGCGCACAAAGCGGGCGCTTTGTTCCCAGTCCGACGCTAGATCAACGTTGAAAGGCACCGAGATTACCTACTGCGCCCATCAACACGGGATCCACAGTACACATTCGAGATGAGCCGAAACACAGGGAAATCATGCTACATACACGGCAGCCAAGTCTAGCCGCCAACCACCCGGAATGTGCGGCGGCCGCGCAATCGTTGGAAAGCGGCTCACCCGCGAATCGAACCGCTCTATCGTATGACCCGCTAGTTCCAACTATCTTCCATGAAGAATGGTGGCTGCAAGCTGCCACACGCGGGCGCTTCGATGTCGCCGAAGTTACTGCTGGCGGCCGGACCGTAGGACGGCTCCCGTTCTATGTCAGGGAAAGTTACGGCCTGAGGGAACTTCGCATGCCTCCGGCCACCTATTTCTTAGGACCGGCCACCGACGAAGGCGAGGGCAATTCGAGTAATCGCTTTCTTAAAAGAATGGATCTGACTCGTACTCTGATCCAAAAATTGCCGCGGACCGTTTCTCAATACATCAAGTGCCACGCCGGTATCCAGGATGTAATCGCTTTTCAGGAACAGAAGTTCCGTACGTACGTACAATTTACCTACGAAATTACTCCTAAACCGGTCGACGTTCTGTGGTGTCAGATGCGAAATAAGACTAGAAATGTGATCCGTCGGGCCGGAGAACAGCTTTCCGTGCGCGAGCTGGATGACGTCTCGAAGTTTGCTTGGACTTATGAAAGGAACCTAGCATCCAGGCGCCTCAAAAACGAGATCGACGGCCGCGTATGCAGTGCCATAGTTTCCGCGGCAATCAATCGTAAACGTGGCAGAATCATGGCGGCCTATAATCAAACCAACAAAATGGTGGCGGCGATCTTCTGCGCTTGGGATAGCCGGGTATGTTATTACACTCTGTCGACGCGAGCCGAAGACGCTGGTAACGGTGCAACAAGCTTATTGATATGGGAAAGCGTAAAGGATGCAGCGCAGCGTGATCTCAAATTCGATTTTGCCGGTCTCGGTTCCCAAGGCAGTATTCTCCTCTACACAGGTTTTGGCGGCACCATCAGCCCTCGCTATGCCGCAGTTCGTGAACGCCCGCTGGCTCGGATTATGAGCCAATGCAAATCCATGTTTATAGGTGAGAACTTCTTTTATTGAGGTTGCCTTTTGATAACTCCTCACTCCCGAACAGATCATTCCTCCGTGTCTTGGAAAACTCGACTCTACGGTAGCTACGTAAGCAGCGGACAGGCTTCCGGGGCTAATTCCCTTTCGGACCGGCCCGAGGAAGTATTTCGGCCACGCGCCCCCTACATTCGCAGGATCATCGCCCGGTATGTCCCCCCGGATCGTCGCGCCAGAATATTAGACTTGGCGTGTGGCCACGGCGCCTTCCTTTATTACCTGAAAAGCACCGGATATATAAATGTTTCTGGAGTCGACATTTCGCGGGAACAAATTGACCTGGCCCATAGATTGGGCATACGTGAGGTCAAATGCCGCGATTTACTTTCTGAGCTCAAAGATCTGAGCTCCGAGTCCATCGATACCGTAATCATGATGGATATTCTCGAGCATCTCGAAGCAGATGAACTCTTCGAGATTCTAGATCAAGTCTTTCGCGTCTTAAAAAGGACCAGCATCTGCATAGCTCACGTTCCGAATGCCGAAGGGCTCTACGGAATGCGGATCCGGTACGGCGATCTCACTCACGAGCGCGCATTCGCGCCCACGGCCGCCGAGCAGCTATTCCGGACCGTCGGCTTTGCAAAGGTTCAATGTCACGAAGACCGACCCGTCATCCACGGCGTCAAAAGTCTTGCCCGCCTTATTCTTTGGGCCGCTGCCACAGTGCCGCATCGACTGCTCCTGACTGCCGAAACTGGGGCTCGTAGCTTTATCCTGTCTCAGAATATGCTAATTACAGCCTATAAGTGACCGCTTCCAGAGCTCTCAGCACACTTCTGAGCCTGTTATGTTTCGGAGCACCCGTGTCCGCGCAAATCACTGTCGAAGCCTATGGGGCCATTGCAGATGGAAAAACCGATAATACACACGCAATCCAGACGGCAATCAACTCGCTAAGGCAAGGACAAAAGCTGGTGTTTCCCTGCTTGGCCGGTAACCAATACCTGATTACGTCGCCGCTCGATTTCGGCAATGTTCAGTATGCCAGTCTTGAGGGAAATGGCCCGGTTCCCGAGGCAGTATTCTCCTCTATGCTGTCTTCGGCGGTGTAACCAGCGCTACGTCGCTGTCCGGTCCCGTCCGCTTACTCGGCTGCTCCTCAAAGCCGAATCACTGTTGCATAACGAAGGTTTTTTACTTAACTTCTGCAAAATCGAGCAGCCCCAGCCGCAAACGGGCGATGAACCACAACATCCATGAAAGTTATACGTCAGAGATCAAGCGAAGCGAATCGCGGAACGAAGAAGCTCCGTGTTGCCCATCTTGTTTCTCATCCCATACAGTATTTCGCACCTCTCTACCGCTCGCTGGCGAAGCGTCCGGAATTGGATCTGACCGTCTATTTTTGTTCGGGCAGTAGTCTGAACGCGTACTTCGATTCCCAATTCTCGACTACGGTCCGATGGGATGTTCCCTTGCTCGGTGGGTATCGCCACGTTCTGTTTCCGCACGATATGAATCGGCCAACCGAACGTTTTACTCTGAACCCAAACTGGGCTATTCTTCGTGATCTCCTGCGCAAACAATACGATGTGATCTGGCTTCACGGGTACGCTAACGTTAACTCATGGCTTGTTGTATTAGTCGCAAAACTAGTCGACACTCCGGTCTTGCTACGAGAAGAACAGACGCTCTTGACGCCTCGCTCCCGTGTGAAGCGCGCAATAAAATGGTTAACCCTCCCACATATTTACAAGAACGTTTGCGGACTTTATATCGGTGCAAACAGCCGACGATTCTTTGAATACTACGGAACGCCATCAAAACGACTACATCGGGCGCGATACTGTGTCGATAATGACCTGCTTCAGGCCTGTCGATCTAAGCTTCGACCCCAGCGCTTTATTATACGTTCAGAGTTTGGTATCAGAGACTCTGAGCCCGTGATTCTCTTTAGCGGAAAGCTGACTGACAAGAAACAGCCTCAATTACTGTTGGAAGCATTCTGGCGTGTGAGGCAAAATATTAAATGCCATCTGCTGTTTGCTGGTGATGGTCCCTTAAGGCAGCAATTACAGACCTTTGTTAAGGCGAATTCCGTCTCAGACGTCCATTGGGCTGGCTTTCTAAATCAAACACAACTGCCGGCTGCTTACATCGCGGCTGACTTCTTGGTCCTTCCATCCGCTTACCAGGAGACTTGGGGTCTCGTTATCAACGAAGCGATGAACTTCGGTCTGCCAATAATTGTTTCTGACCAGGTCGGCTGCGCTCCCGATCTGGTTGAGCACGGAAGAAATGGGTATATATTTCAAAGTGGGAACGTTTCGGATCTCGCCGCAGCACTCCGCACTCTTGTTGAATCCCCGGAATTGAGAGACGCGTTCGGTCGCCGGAGCGAGGAAATCATCACCACCTACAGCATTGAAGCGTGTGCGGAAGAAATTACCACCGCCTGTATCGCCGTATGGGAGCAGTCGAAAGCCACATCGTTCTGCTATTCGAGTTTAAAATCCTGACGATCTGCTGTTGCAACATACCATCTTCAGCTATCCAGTGTTCAACTCCAGCAGGAAGATGTACTTTCAACTCCGAGAAGTAATTCGCTCCCATTCGACTGTATCTCAGGGCGATTCACTTTGGCCAGAGCCTCGTGCATTCAAATATCGGGCTCGTTCCGTCGGTAGGCTCGGGCCGTCGCAAAGAATCAAGACACTCCGTTTGGAGTAGCACTTTGTTGCCGTATTCGCGATGAAGCCAGTTATCTAACGAGTAGATTGACTGGAGTCGACATTTCGCGGGAACAAATTGACTTGGCCCATAGCATCTGCATAGCTCACGTTCCGAATGCCGAAGGGCTCTACGGAATGCGGATCCGGTACGGCGATCTCACGCACGAGCGCGCATTCGCGCCCACGGACGCCGAGCAGCTATTCCGGACTGTCGGCTTTGCAAAGGTTCAATGTCACGAAGACCGATTCGTCATCCACGGCGTCAAAAGTCTTGCCCGCCTTATTCTTTGGGCCGCTGCCACAGTGCCGCATCGACTGCTCCTGACTGCCGAAACTGGGGCTCTTAGCTTTGTCTTATCCCAAAATATGCTAATTACAGCCTATAAGTGACAGCTTCCAGAGCTCTCGGCACACTTCTGAGCCTGCTATGTCTCGGAGCACCCGTGTCCGCGCAAATCACTGTCGAATCCTATGGGGCTATTGCAGATGGGAAAACCGATAACACGCGGGCGATCCAGCGGGCGATCGACTCGCTAAGGCAAGGACAAAAGCTGGTGTTTCCCTGCTTGGCCGGTAACCGCTACCTGATTCTGTCGCCGCTCGATTTCGGCAATGTTCAGTATGCCAGTCTTGAGGGAAATGGCCCAGACTGCGATCTTTATTACATGGGAACACGCCCGCAGGCATACGCGTTTAGCTTTATGGGTGCGGAGATGCTTAACATCCGTGACCTGGACTTTTACAGCGGAAACACGGGTAATCCACCGGAAACAGTAATGCTATTAGGGCGCAAGAACGCCGCCTCGCAATCGGGACAATTCAAATTCGATAACGTCCGCGTCGAAGGATTTGCAACAAAGGCTCTGGTGTATTCCATTGCAAGTGAGGAGAACACTTGGATCGCCCCCGGAATGTATCTGAACGGCGGCGGCGCTCGTTACACGTTTTATACCTCCGCTTACGACGACCTGAATATTGTCGGTCAGCCAAAATTGGCAGCAAGTAACCTTTCACTTTGGATGCAAAACTTCCATATCAGCGACTACTCGACACCAATAGACCCCTCCCATGTGTTGATCTACGATGCCGGAGCAGATAGCGCCGCCGGTAACCATACATTTCGGGATGGATATATGTCTTCCAAAGGTGGCACCGGGTTCGCCATCACTTCCCAGGAGGGCCATATTGCATGGATGAGCCTAACCATTGACAGCATTCGGTTTGAGGATGGTTATCAGATGTTTGAGTTCGCCGGCGGTGGATCCTTTGGCGACATCACTCTCAGGAGCAACAAGGCCGCCGGAGTGAGCAAGTATTTGATCCATTTGCCCACAACGTGCCGTAACTGTTCATTTGTTGGTAATGCAGTTCAACAAGGCGACTCGACAATATCGGTCTTTCGAAAACTTGCACGTTAGGAGCTTATTGAAAAATGCGAAACACCGCTTGCTTACGCGCGCGGCTCCGAATCGGCGCTTCGTGTGTTGCAACTACTTGCCGAGCGGAACCACTAATGTGTTATCCACGAGAAGCTACCGGCACGGCTTTGACAGATCTGAAATACTCCCGTGCCCGTACTTGCACCCGAAAGATAGCGCATAGTACCCTCGGTCGTCGCATTACATGCCGCTCCAGACAAACTCGATGATAGCTGCAAAGTACCTGCTGACCGATTGAACACGTTGGAACTGATAACGTGCTGGACTGTGAAGCTGTAGTTCTCAGATACCGACGAGTTCAACAATGTGCCAAACACGGTTGTCGCCCCGTCTCCCTGCTGCACAACATTCCCTTCGAAATTACAGTCGTAGCATGCGGTGGGCATGTAAATTAGATACTTGCTGACGCCGGCACTCTTGTTATTTGTCAGGCTAACGTCGCCAAAGGCGCCGCCGCCGGTGAAATTGAACATCTGATAGCCGTTCTCAAAACGATTGCTATCAACAGTTAGGCTCATCCAGGAGATCATGCTCGTACCCTCTGCGCCAAACGCAAAACCGGTTCCATTCCGTGAAGCTAAATATCCATCGCGAAAAGTGTGATTTCCTGTGGCGCTGGAAAGCCCATTGTCGTAGATCAATACGTGAGTAGGATCGATGCTCGAAGAGAAGTCGCAGATATGGAAATTCTGCATCCAAATCGACAGATTACTCGCGGTCGGCAAGTCTGCTACACCCAAGTCATCGCTCCCCGATGTATAGAACGCGTATAATGCTCCGCCGCCGTTCAGATCTAAGCTTGTTTCGAGCCAAGTATTCTCCTCGCTGGCGATCGAATAGACCAGCGCCTTTGTTGCATATCCCTCCACTCTCACTCCGTTGAACTTGAATTGCCCGGACTGCTGCGAAGCATTGGTTCGGCCGAGCAAAAGGACAGCCTGAGGGGGAGCCGCCGAGTTGCCACCGTAGAAATCCATATTTCTGACATCTACGGCTTCCGCTCCTACGAGACTGAACGCATAGGGCTGAGGAGTAGAACCCTTGTAATACAAGAAACAGCCCGGGCCTGAACCCTCAATGTGTGTATAGTTCAGCTTGCCAAAGCTGATCGGGGAATCGACAACGTAAGCGTTTCCTGCGCTGCAAGGAAAGAATAGCGTTTGCCCCTGGTGCAGCGAAGCAACGGCTGCATTGATTGCTTTCGTGTTGTCCGTGCTACCGTTTGCGACTGCTCCAAACGACTCTACATTTACGACTGAGCCGCCACCTGCGAATAGCGGCGAAATTCCGGCCAGGCACAAGAAGAGTAAGACGACAGCATTTGTTTTCATGAGAACTCCGGTTCTGGGATCTAAAACACGCAAAACAGGAGAGAGCATTCCGGATCACGGAGTTTGCTACATGCCAACCAGGCCTTTGTTCTGCCTACTGCTTGGTGCCGTAATCCCGGCGTGCGTCAGCCTAAGATATTTCCGATTCCGCAGCTTAAAGAACAACGTTCTAATGCCTCAAATTAGGAGAAGTCTTGCAATTGCTTGAAGCAAACCCGCCCAAATCACTTCAACAATCCGGCATAGAGATCGTCACGGATCCCACGCGCTTTCGTACCCTGAAACCTCAATGGGATGCTCTCTGGCTGGAATGGACTGGCGACGGCGTGTTTCAAAGCTTCGACTGCTGCCTTAACGCATGGGAGACCATCGCGGAGCCGGCGGGTCATAAACTCTTCTGCTTGGTAGGTTGGCAAGAAGGTCGAATGATCGCCATCTGGCCTCTTACGACTTATCGTAAGCTCCTTTGGAAATTTACTCGGCCGCTGGATGCAAGCGGCGCAGAGTTCACTGAGGTTCTGATTAGCGATACGATCGACCAGCAACGTTGGATTTCGACCGCATGGCAGATAGTGAGCTCGAAGTCGAAATCCCATATCGTCGTGCTTCCTTACATCCGATCGGGCACCCCGCTTAATGCCGTGTTGTCGTCGGTTCAGTCGGCAACGATCCATCGCGACGTTGCCCCTTACGCTCATTTGAAGGACGAACAAGATTGGCCTTCTTACTACAATTCGCTAAGCAAAAGTAATCGCATAAACAGAGCCAGAAAAGAGCGCCGCCTCGCAGAGCTCGGCAATTTGCACCTTGAGGTAATTACGGCCGGCGACCAGCGCTGCCCGGAACTGATTACATGGATGCTTGCCCAGAAAAGGTTTTGGGCCGAACGAACCGGCAAGAAGGGATTCTGGCTCTACTCGGAACGGTATCGCGACTTTTTGACCCGCTTACTGATGCTTTCAAGTGCGATGCCGAAGCCCCTCATCATGTGTCTTACCCTCGACGGAGCTCCGATTGCCGTAGCTATTACCGTGATAGGAAAACACTGTCTTGAGGAATTGATCATGGCGTTCGATGCCGGCCATGAAAAGCATTCACCTGGCATGCTTTTGATGGAGCACTTTGTAAAATGGGCACTCGAGCACAAGCTGGATGTTGATTTCGGCAATGGCGGAGAGCGCTCCAAGACATTTTGGAGCAGGAACTATTTCATCAACACCGCGACTTATCACATAGCGCTTAGTCCCTGGGGACGGCTCGCACTCTATCTGAGAACCGCGCGAAGAGCCCCGGACTATCCGTCTCCTGACGCAGAGAATACTGGACAGCTTCCCTCGGGATCACAACCGTAAATCGAGAATATGTCGAGTGGTTTTGGGAGCAGTAGCCCACGCCTTTAGTCTCTTACAGCAGCTGAAACACATGCCGCCAATTACTTATTCATCTAAATCATTTGATATTGAAATCGTTACCGATCCTGAGCGGTTTAAAGCGCTCAAACCGGAATGGGATGCCCTTTGGTCTGCATCGAGCAGACAGGAAGTCTTTCGGAGCTTTGATTGTTGCCTGTATATGTGGCAGGCGGTGGCCCACCCCGCGGGCCGTAAGCTCTTCTGCCTTGTAGGTTGGGAGAAAGGCCGGATGGTCGCCGCTTGGCCTCTCGTTACATACCGTAAGTTCGTCTGGAAAATAGTCCGATCGCTTGATGCAAGTGGGGTCGAATTCAGCGATATTCTGATCAGCGATGCCATTGACCAACCAGGCTGGGTTCGCGCCGCCTGGCGCCTGGCGGCAAAAAAGTCTAGGGCTGATCTCTTCGTGTTGCCGTATGTCCGGACCGGAACAAGCTTGCATTCCGCATTGCCTTGTTCCAGAAGGGCCGCCATTCAGAGCGACGTCAATGTTTTCGCTCATCTAAAAGAGGAAGGGGATTGGTCGTCCTATTACGCATCGCTGAGCCGAAGCCACCGCAGGCACCACGCCAAAGCACAAAGGCGGTTTGCCGAACTGGGCAATGTGAGGGTTGAAATGATTCAACCCAGTGATCCGCGCTGTCCAGATCTCGTTCGATGGATGCTTTCACAAAAGAGGATCTGGGCCGAACGAGCCGGCAAGAAGGGACTTTGGCTTTTTTCAGACGCTTACCAGGAATTTCTCACTGAACTGCTGAGGCGCCCCATCGGAGGACCTAAGCCCATGATCATGGCGCTTATGCTCGATGGAGCTCCTGTTGCGGTCAATATGATCTCCGCAGGAAAAAACACCCTGGAGGGCTTGATCGCTGCATTCGATGCTCGTTATGAGAAATACTCGCCGGGAGCTCTACTGATCGAGCATATCGTAAAGTGGGCTCTCGAACATGGACTGAATTTCGATTTCGGCAACGGTGACGCCCATTATAAGAGGTTTTGGAGCCGGGGCAGCATCATCGAAACTACAACATATGAAGTGCCGCTTTCCTGGTGGGGTTTCGCTGCCCTTCAATTAAAAGCGATGCGAAAACAACCGGGCAAGCCGCGGCGATCCAGCAACGATGCTCAACCGGCCGCTTCCCCGGACCTCTCTTTTGATTCTGCAACTACACCGCATCAGGAAAGCCTGTAACAATCATGAACTATTCATTTTTCTGGCGCGTGCCCATCCTAAACAACTTAGGGCGGTTCGCAACCAATGCGGAAGGCTGGTTTTTTGACGTCTGGCACAAGGTCGATACCGCCATGGAGGGCCCTTATCCAACTAGTTGCGGCGAGAATCATCCGTATGAGCCAATTCGCCCGGGTAAAATGCGAACTCTGCTTCGGGCTCTACGTATTACCGACTATTCCCGTTACGCCTTCGTTGATTTTGGATCGGGCAAAGGTAGAAGCTTACTCATCGCAGCAGGATTTCCTTTTAAATCTGTTGAAGGAATAGAGCTGCAAAGAGACCTGCACGAACAGGCGATTCAGAATGTCAGGTCCTGTAAACACCTTCGCTTGCGATCTCCGAAAATGCAGTCCGTGTGCCTGAACGCTGTTGAATACGAATTCCCCAATATCCCAATGGTTTTGTATCTCTACAACCCATTTGCGGCCGAAGTGATGCAGAAACTGGTAAGCTCGCTCAATAAGTCCATCGAGCTCCATCCCAGAGATGTGATCGTCATGCTAATCAAGCCTCAATCGGCACCCTTATTCGATTCTGCGCCCCACTTCGCGCTCTATGAGCAAGGCCCAAACTATCGCTTTTACCGGAGCAAGTTTTCATAGTTAGCCGCGAGACGCACTGCTGTCTAGGGATTGGGACCGGCTGAGATCGAAGGAGCCGACCGGTCTCCTTGCGCTAAAACCATCAAATTGTAAGAGTTGAATAAGGCGGAACTGAGATCCTGATTGAAGTGAAAAATTAACCTTCTTACCTGGTAGTAAATTCTCTTCAGCGGTGATCTTCCAATGTGCCCCCCGGGGATCTCAAGGTCGTCAGTGTAGAAGCAGTCAACAACCTTATAGCCAACGTCGCCAAGCGTGGCAAGCGCAGTCTGTTTCGTGAAGTAATGCAAGTGCCCGTATTGACGCCGCATGTGGAGCATCCATGATGACCTTTTAATTAGTCCTACGACACTAACATCGATAGGTATGTGGAAAATCACCCAAGCTGTCCGCTTCCTCAATGCCTCCAAAAACCTGATGTAATCCGGCACGTGCTCAAAGACGTCGAGCAAAAGTAAAAGATCCGGAACAGGCGCCTCGCTACTTAGAAAATCAATATTGCGAAATTTTAGATTGTCATTCTCCCTTGATTTGGCCAAGGAGATTGCCTGAGGTGAGATATCAAAGCCAATCAAAGTAGTCTCCGGCGGCAAGTTTCTCTGAAGCTGAACTAACAATTCGCCAACGCCGCACCCGAGATCGTAAACGGAGGACACCAAAAGGCGGTGTTTCGTTAACATTCGCAGGACCTGAGACGCCTTCCAGGGGGAGTCTCCTTCATGCCAGTCTGGAACCTTGTTGAGATACGTCCCGTCCACGTACTGGTCGGCCGCCATGTGATTACCTTGTGAGTAAGTGGGAGGAGAGGTCTGCTCCATGAATTCATTTTATCCTTTGATCTCTCTCGGGGATTGCGCAGTGACAGACTAAACCGGACCACATCGTAGGCCCGACACTTAGTACTATGCTATTCACAGAACAAATTTCGACGTGCCCCCAAAAAGCTGTACCAATCATAACTAGAGTTTCCGGTTAACAACTGAAGCTTTCCTTTCCGCTGATAATGGAACTCTTCAGCAGAACAGGGGCGGTGTCAAGGCCGGCGCCAGCCGCCGAAGGGAAGCCTTGATGCCGTTTCCGTTCTGCTGTATCTGCCTCGGGCACCGAGAAGGAAAGCGCTCCCGCAGCCCGCGCAAACTCGGCGGGTGTTCGATAATTCAGCGCGGTGTGGGGGCGCTGCTCATTGTAATCGCGCCGCCAGTCTTCGATCTTTGAGCGCGCATCCTGCAAGCTGATAAACCAGTTCGCATTCAGACACTCGTCGCGCAGGCGTCGTTGAAGCTTTCGACATGTCCATTCTGCATCGGCTTGCCGGGCTGAATATGCCACAGCCGAAGCCGGTTCTCTTCGCACCAAGCGGCCACAGCCCGGCTGATGAACTCCGGACCGTTATCGACCCGCAGTTCCTCCGGCCGCAATCGCTGCCGCGCCAAACCCTCCAGCACGCGCCGCACACGTGCGCCCGGCAAGCTGGTTTCGACCTCCATGGCCAGGCACTCCCGCGTGTAGGTATGACAATCGTTAAAGCGCGGATCTTACGGCCGCTCGCCAAACTGTCGCTGACATAATCCATCGCCCAGCGCTGGTTGGGGCGCGTGGCCGCTACGCTCAGCGCGGCAGGCCGCCGGATGCGCTTGCGCCGACGCTTCGGCACCGTCCACTGCTGTTCGCGGCAGATGCGGTGAACGCACTTGTGGTTCACCTGCCAACCCTCGCGCCGCAGCAGGGCCGCGATGCGTCGGTAGCCGAAACGCTGCCGCTCGCCCGCGATCGCCTCAATGCGTGCGCGTAATGTGTCCCGCCGTTCGTTCTTCCGTTGCCGGTAGCGATGCGTGGAGCGCTTCAACCCTACCAGCCTGCAGGCGCGGCGTTCGCTCGTCCCATGCTGCTTCCGCAGCTCGGCGACCGCCGTTCTCTTGGCCTCAGGCTTTACCATTTTTTCCAACCTAGATCCTTCAGCATCACCAAGTCCATCGCCTGGTCCGCCACGATCCGCTTCAGCTTCCGGTTCTCGTCTTCCAACTGCTTTAGCCGCTGCGCTTCACTCACTTCCAGTCCGCCGTACTTCGCCTTCCAGTTGTAAAACGTCGCGTTGCTGATCCCGTGTTGCCGACATAACTCCGACGTCGCCAACCCCGCTTCACCCTGCTTCAGTATCCCGATGATCTGCTCTTCTTCATCCTTTGTCTCCCTCTTTCTTAGGGAAACTCCAGCTTAGAGTGGCTCAGTTCTCGGGGGCAACGTCAATCTCCGCGTGATAGGCCGAAATATCCGATTTCTTAAATCGGGATCTCGGTCCCTTCCGCGCAACTTTCAAATATGAGGTGGGAAATGCCAAGACCGAGTAAACACAATGGCTCCATATACCCCCGCAACGATGGGAAGGTTTTATGGATGGTCTATCGAGACCGGAACGGAAAGCGAATCCGGGAGTCGACGAACACGAATGAATGGCAGGAAGCGCACCGGAAACTCCGTGAACGACTTCAGGCCAGGGACAACAAGATCCTCGAGATCGTCCGGAAAGGAGAGCAACTGCAATTTGCGGATTGGGTGGATTTTTCCTCGAGAACTACTCCATACCCCCAATTCGCGTACAGAAGACACATGAAGCAAACGAACGAGCAGCCCTAATCTTAATCGGTCTTTTGGCCAGCGATCCGTGGCCAATATCACCGCCGATGACATCGAGCATTATCTGCGGCGCACCTCCTGGCTCGCGTTCAAATCAAAACGATCGCCGGAGTTTGTACAGAAAGAGCGGCTCAAGCGGCAACAGTACATCAGGAGCTGTGGGTTCTTCGACGTATGCTCAACGTAGCCGTTCGAAAAAAGCTGCTCCCCGCGAACCCCTGCGCGGGAGTCGAATATCCGGTAAAGGTGAAAGGCTTGTTCCGACCGCGCTACATGGGCTGGTCCGAACAACAGCTTATCGAATTCCATGCGCCTGATTATCTTTGCAACATCATTCGGATCATCACCGAAACTGGGTTGCGGGTGTACAAGGAATTGATGCCAATGAGAAAGGAGCAAGTCGATCTCGAAAGCGCCGTCATGTGGATTCCAGATTCGAAAACGCCGAACGGAATCGCGGAGGTGCCGCTCACGGCCCTAGCCGTCGAGGCCTTTCGCGAACAGATCCTAGTCGCGGGACCGGGACCATGGTTGTTTCAGAGCGATGAAAATCCGACTGGGCCATCAGAAGACTCTGAAAACCGTCTGGCACGCGACGTTGCGCCGAGGAAAGGTGTTGTATTTGCGGATTTACGATCTGCGCTCCACGTACGCGACGCGTCTCAGCGCTGGTGGTGTGGCGAACGAATGGGTGACCCAGCTCTTGCGACAAGGCGACGCAAAGGTCTTTAAGAAATACTCGCAAATGAAACTGCAGGAGGCCGCGACTTGGTCTGCTCGGCCAGCAGCTTGTTCAATAACGCCGCGACGGTGTGATTGATGAACTCGCTTCCGTTGTCGGAGTGGAAGCCGCGTATGCCGAAGGGAAACTGCGCCAGCATCGCTTTGCGCACCGGAATCAGCCACTTTTCGCCAATCTGGGCGGTTGCGCCAATTACTTGCCATTGCGTGACCTCATCGACCGCGTTGCTGTGATACACGCCCTTGGCACCCTCCAGGTCACCCTGATGGACCGTGTCCACGCGCAAATAGCCGGGCTTTCCATTCGGCTCCGGCCGCCGCCGTTCTCCAATACCGATCTGTACCGGACGGGTCTTCTCGTAACGCAATCTTTTCTCGCGATAGCTGCGGTTCTTGCGCAGGTTATAAATATGCGCCACTGAGAGGCCCGCCAGCCGCTCGAAACGCTGCTCGCCATACTGCTCAAACTCGCGCTGGAGAATCTGCCGCGGGGCCGGTCCGCTGAGCGTTTCGTGCGCTTCATCTACCTCCGCCAGCAGCGCTACGTCCACGCTGCTGTAATGCTGCGCGAAGCGATGCCGCCTAGCGCCGTGCTTCCACCGCACCCGTTTCTACATAGGCTGTGATCAATCGTGTCATCTGCGCCCGGCTCAGCCCAGTCATCTTCTCCAGATAGCGCCGCAATAGCCCCTTGGTCGCTTTGCTCTGTTTCCAATACTCCTGCTCGCATAACGTCCGGCTCACCCAGCCGTATACCTCAGCCCGGTTTGCCGCTTCAAATTGCACTTCATCCGTTGCTTCCAGAAAAGCCCGGATCTGTTCCAGGCTTAACCGTTCCCCATTTCTCACGCTGACGTTCAATCCTCAGCATGCAGAACCCTCCTCCTCCCTCCTTCAGGCTCATCTTGCGTTAGAAACAGACTGCTTCTTCAGCCTCATCTTGCATTGGACAAGACTCACCGTATCGGAAATCGGATAAGTGGTTTAGAATGAGTGAAGCTTCACATGTCGGGGCGTAGCGCAGCCTGGTAGCGCACCTGCCTTGGGCGCAGGGGGTCGTGTGTTCGAATCACACCGCCCCGACCATTCCATCAGCCGGCCCTGCTTTGACGGATAGTCAGCATCAGCATCACCGGCCAAATCGAAAGCGTATGGCGTTACCCCGTGAAGAGCATGCGGGGAGAAGAGTTGCGGGAGCTGTTCGTTGGGTATGCCGGCGTATACGGTGATCGCCGGTTCGCATTTCGCAGTTCGGCCGCGCCTTTCGGATTTCCATTCTTTACGGCAAGGGAGCAGGGGGAGATGCTGCTGTATCGCTCGCAATACCGTCATCCAGAAAAAGCGGCAACGCCAGTCAACCTAGCCGCCGCAGAAGCACTGCCGCCCGGGGTCACACCGGTTTACTCATCTTCGGTGGATCTGGCAATCGACGTGGAGAAACCTGTAGGACAGATGCTGGCAATCGATGATCCGGCGCTGATTGGCCAGCTTCGCGAAGGAATTCGCGAGGCGCATCAGTTGACTTTGATGGAATCGGATCGAGCCCTGACGGATTGCCGGCCGCTCTCTATTTTTTCCCTGCAGACCGCGCAACAGCTCAGTAAAGAAGTGGGCGACAGCTTAGATAAGCGCAGGTTCCGGGCCAACATCTATCTGGATCTTGAGTCGATGGAAAGTTTTGGTGAAGATCAGTTTGTTGGAAAACAGCTGCGTATTGGTTCGAAAGCGGTGATTGCGGCTGCACGATGGCAAAGCGGGAGTGTATGCAGCTGTGATCGCCGAAGGGATGATTTGTGGCGGGGATGACGTGGTAGTGCTTTGAGAAATAAGCTCATCAGAATTTAGCAATTAAGGCGATGCCGCTCGCCATGAGTAACGCTCCAAGTACTCGCCAAAGGTTGACGGTGTGAACTGGCATATGGAAGAGACCGAAGTGATCCACAATCAGTGATGTGATGAGGGCAGAGGTGACGGTAAAGCCGACGAAGGGACCGGCGCCCACCTTGTTGACCAGAGTGAGTCCGGCATACACCTGGACAGCGCCTACCAGGCCGCCGAGGGGTGCCCACCATGGCATCGCAGCAAGCCCTTCCGCATTCGGCAAAGGCGACGGGAAAACCGCGAACAAGCCGAGAAAAAACGCTGTAATGAGGGCAAACGATACGGTGCTGGCCAGGAACGGGTTCACCATAGCCTTGTTCAATTGCCCGTTCATGGCGGCTCCGAAGGTCTGTAGGACACCGCCCAGGATAATAAATGGAAAAACCCATCCAGCTTTCATATTCGATCTCCTCTTGGTCGAGATTGCTGATACAACCCTTTGCTCATTGATTTTTACCCGCTGTTAGAAGAGGCTCAGAGATCGTTTCGGTTCTGTTGGGAACGAACACCAGCAGGCAGAGAAAAGCGATAAGCGCGATGGCAGCAAGGACCAGAAAACTGACCTGAAATCCCGCCCGTTGCGCGATAAGCCCGGCTACCGTGTTGCTTAAAGCAGCTCCGATGCCGACGACAGTACCGATCGCGCCAGCGGCCAGGTTAAAGTGACCCGAGCCTCGAACCCGATCCGCAATCAAAACAGCGGAGGCCACGATAAAGATAGAGTTTGCGACACCGTCCAGCGTTTGGATGGCAATCAGAAGTGGAATCGAACTGGTAAGCGTGTAAAGAACACCGCGAATGGGGAGCGCGGCGAAACCAATCAGCAGGAGCGGACGCGGTCCCCAGCGGGCGCTCAAAACACCGACCGTGGACGCTGTCAGGGCGATGACAAGCTGTGTCACCGTAACTGTTGCCGACATGAAGGGCGCTGCCGAACGGATATTGCCGTGGGCGAGCATTTCTCCCAATTGCGGGAGCATCGCAGCATTCGCGAAATGAAAGAGAAAAGCGGCTACGGCAAACGCTAGCAAGACGCGGTCACGTGCGAGGACCCGAAGATTCGAACCAGCGGCAGCAGCAGGACCATGCCGTCCACCGCGAGCCGTCCAGTAGTCAATCTGACGAGCAGGAATGGCAGCAAGCGCGAGAAAAGCGGGGATGGATAAGAGAGGGACGATCAGAAAGATGGTCTTCATGCCGAAACGCCAGCCTACCCACCCCATGAGTAGCGCCGCACATACGTTGCCGGCGGAATCGAAGGTGTGATTACGACCGAGCCGGCGATCGAATACTGTTTTTCCGACCAGACCCAGCGTGATGGCCGTTACGGCCGGACCCATGAATGGCCCAACGCAACCTAAAACCAGTTGCGCCAAAGCTAGAGGTACAAAGCCCTTACCGAAGGCTAAGAGCATGGAAGCAACGACAACAGCAACTATGCCTGCGGCGATGAGCGTGCGTTTGCGGCGAGTTACATCGACGAAGGCGCCGGCCGGCGCTTGCAGGAAAACGCCCAGGAGCCCGCCTAGCGTAAGGAACGTGCCTATTTGAGCAGAATTCCACCCTTTGATCGTCAGGGCTGCTGCCAGAAACGGACCGACGCCAGTTTGCACATCGGCTAGAGAAAAATTCAGCCAGTCGAGGGCTCGCATCGTGCGGCGCGGGACCTGCATTGCGGGACCTGGTGTCGAAACAGTCATGACTCCGGCTGCGCTTCGCTGATGGAATAGAGCGGGTTAATGGTGGGCTTTCTTCCCAGGCTTCGGTTTTTGTCCCAGGGCGACTCCATTGACCTCAGCGGCCTCAATCACGCGATGACCGCCGATCATAGGCCTGGAGGCCCCAGTGCCTTTGACCTTCATTCCTAGGGCTAATTCCAGAGCAGCCGCACCATGCGGTTTCAGATGGAGGAAGTCACCCGTATCGAGAATCGCTCCGTTCACCTCGCCATTAAGAGCATAGTTGAGACGTTCGACTTTTCCCGCGAAGTGACCATTGCCCGAACCGTTCGATTCGTCAAGCGAGAACGTTCCCTGTTTCTCATTGCTTAGACTGAGCAACCGGTATACGGGATGGAGACCGTGCCCGTCTTTCTCGTGCGACTCGACTTCGACATGGATGCTCTTGCCCGGGGCGGCGAGATCAGCTATGGTTGAACTCCATTCCTGCGGAAAATTGACTTGCAGCAATTCGCCTTTGTTTTCGAGGAGGAGTCCTTCGTAGTGGCCCTTGGGGCTGATGTTGAAGGATTGAACGACTCCACTTTTTTTCTGTGCATTCTTTGGCATAATTTGACCGAGAACGATATTTGCACGGTATGGTCCAAATCGAGGTTAGTGTCTTTTGTGAGCGGAAGCCGTCCTGTAAATGATAGGGCGTGCGAAATGGGTACAAGGCTTGTTCGCTGACCGCGCGCTTAACGGTGCAGACTGCAGCCGGGGCCTGGTGACCGATCTATTCAATGCGTGTTCGGTCTCAGCGCAGTTCCGGGCCGTACGGTGCTTCTCAGCAAAAGCTTTTATTTTGGGAGGTGCGTGAGTGCAGCCAAAGAATCCATGCCCCGCATCTTGCTCTTCCTGTTAAGCAGCGTCGCTCCACTGTTCCCGGCCACCGTGCCACAGCTTCGCGGACACGTTCTAGATCCGAGTAATCGTCCTGTGCCGCAGAACCATCTGGATTAGGCAAATCTGAACAAAAATCTTGCTTCCCATGAGCGCTCATCACACACAAATGTGCGGTGAGGCAGACAGCGAACAACGCGCTGCCTGTTAATGAGCTTGAAGATGGAATTGGGCAGCCTATTGCAACTTCTGAGGCAGAGGTTTACTTCTCATGAAACAGTATCAATCACGAATTTTGCTTTACGCACTGCTGGGCGGGGCGTTAGTCACAAGCGGATCGGCGCAAGAAAGACCAGGAAGACGCGGCGGTCCGCCTGCGGGAGCACCGCCGGCCCAAGCGGGCGTATTCAAGACCCTAACCGGTACGATCTCGCAATTCAACTACGACCGGGATGGAGAAATCGAGGGATTTTTGTTGAGCGATCACACGCTGGTTCACTTGCCTCCGCCGGCGGCCGGACGTATCGGACCCGCGATGCACGCAGGCGACAACGTGCAGATCACGGGCGTTGCTCAGACGTCGCCGAGCGGCATGCAGACTATCCAAAGCCAAGGTATTCAGGACCGCACCTCAGGGAAGACGTTCAGCGTGCCGCAGCCGGGCGCAGCCGCTCCTTATTCCGGTTCAGGACGCATTCAGCAATTGAACTATGGTCCAGATGGATCGATCAATGGATTTCTGCTCAACAACGGCACACTGGCGTCAGTAGCGCCGTTTGGAGGGACGAATCCTTCTTCGGTGCAAGTGGGAGCAACAGTCACCTACACAGGGTTTGCTCGAAACACGGTGAGCGATCGAACGGTGGTGGACGTGCAGAGTTTAACTATCAATGGACAGACGCTGGCCATGCGACACGACGTTAGGCGCGGTGGGCCATCATTGCCGGCAGGTGCTCCGCCCCCTCCAGCAGCGAGTCCGACGCCAGCGGGACGAACCGATGAGCCACCGCCTCCTCCTCCGCCTGCGCAGCCTCCGCACGCGTAATGGTTTAGGAGCGACTCTTAACCGTACGCAGTTGAGCGACAATCGAACAGCGCCACGTCGCCATGCCGCAACGAATAAACAGGGGACACATGGCTGTCATCGTGCTACCCAGGCAGGGAGTGGCGCGTTTCGTATGAGGGCAAGACTCGGAATTCTGTTAGCAAGCGCCGCGTTGTTTTGGGCGCGAAGCGGCCCACCCGGTCCGCCTCCCGATCCGGCGACTCGGTTGGCAGAAATTAGAACAAGAGTAAACGCGACGAAGCCAGTGGATGTGACGGCGCAACGCGCCTGTGCCTACAGCCGCGCCTTTCTGGCAAGCGCGGAGAAGGATCTTCGATCCGGCCAGAGTTTCAAAGAAGACCGTATGGCGGAAGCGGCCGACGCATTGCTGCACGTGGCCGAACATCAACAGCATCTGCGAGCCGGAGGAGGTCCGAAGGGGCCACCCCCAGCCGGTCCGACAGCTGACCATTTACAGCGAGTTTATTTCCGGACGCAGCAGGCCGATTACTTTTTTCAGCAATCGGGGGACAAGCGCGCGGCGGCGTTTCCGCAATGGGCTCGCGACTTCTACCAACTAGCGGTGCGGGCGCACGAGCGGAACGATCTGGTGGCCGCTGATGAAAACGCGAAGTGCGCGGAAGAAATCATTAAGGCGCTGGAGAATCTGGCGCAGGCCGCAACGCCAGGCATAGGGCCACCCGCGCCACCGCCTGTACCGAAGCCGCCGGTGCTATAAGGAGCGACGTGAATCGGTTACTCCAAAACAGGCTGGTCCTGCAGTTGCTCTTCACGCTGATAGCGGCTGTTTCGGTGGCAACGCTGAGCGTGGTCCTCATCACCGAGGCGATTCGCAGCGCGGAACAAGTGGTGTTGGGAGAAGCGAACAAGTCGGTGTCGAGCGCAATCGGAGAACTAAAACAACAATTTGAGTATCGGGCGTCATCGGACAGTTCATGGTCTGGTCTTCCCACTCAGGCTCGTGATGTCTCCTTGCGAGGCATCACACAAACCGTCTTGCGGTCGTATCCAGGGGTGGAAGGAGGATTTTACAGTGACACTGCTTTTCTCGGTTATGCCTTTCCGACCCATGACACAGGAACGGCGAAGATCGATGTACCGAGTGCGGAGAAGAGTCTGATCAGCACGCTGGCGCAAAACAGCAAGAAGGCGAATCGGATGCGCGAGCAAGTGATTCGCGGCAAGACAGATCTTCTCGTCTTGAGCGCCCTGCCAGCTCAGAACGGTAAGACCGTGATCTGGGCCATGAAGCGGCTACCTGGCCGCGGAACTCCCGGTGCAGGCCGGCGTGAACTCTTACTGTCGATTCTTGTGCTGGCAGCACTCATCAGCGTTGCCGGAACGCTGGTGACCGGTCTGAGTCTGGCGCGTGGAGTCGTCCAGATTAAAGATGGGCTGGAGCGGCTCAAGGAGGATTTTCAGTTTCGTCTGCCCGAGCGAGCGGACGAATTGGGCGCGATTAGCAGCTCGATCAACCGGATGGCTTTGGCGCGCGGAAAACTCGAAGCGGAGCTTAGACGTGAAGATCGCTTGCGGGCGCTAGGTCGCCTGGCGGCAGGTTTAGCGCACGAAATTAGAAATCCGCTGAACAGCATTCGCCTTACCGTGCAATTACTGGAGCGGAGACTGGACACAAACGGCATCCGCCGAGAAGATCTCCAAACAGTTCGAACAGAAGTCGACCGGCTCACTGTCCTGTTGAACGAACTGCTCGACCTGGAAAGAGCGCGGCAGCCACGTCCGGAGATACAGGCCATCGCGCCTGTGGTCCAGCATTGCGTCAGCCTGGTCGAGCGGCAGGCTGACATGCAGAATACCAGCGTTTGTCTCGAAAACAGCGAGGAAGAACTCCGCGCTTTTTTCGATGCGCATCAACTCACGCAAACGGTGGTCAACCTGCTGTTGAATGCGTTAGAGGCTTCGCCGGGCGGTGGAACCATCCATGTCCGTACAACTCAGGAAAACGGGACGGCGAAAGTGGAAGTACAGGATGATGGACCGGGGCTTGATCCCGAACAGCAGGAACATTTGTTTGAGCCCTTTTACACCACAAAACCCTCTGGGACCGGCTTGGGGCTGGCCGTTTCGCGCGAGCTCATGCGTAGTCAAGGCGGCGACCTGGTTTACGCCACGAGCCCGGCGGGCGCCCGGTTTGTTGTCGAGTTTCCGAGGCACTAAAAGTCATTATGTCGATCTCAACCGTATTAGTCGCAGAAGACGAAGATGCGGCTCGCACCTCACTCGTCGCGTTATTGGAGTCAGAAGGTTTTCGCGTGCTTGCGGCGCGGGACGGCGTTGAAGCGCTGTCGCTGACATTGCATGAAGAACCGGACGCTGTGCTGCTCGATATCCGCATGCCGGGACTGGATGGATTGTCTGTGCTGAGGCAGGCAACTGCCGGCGGTTCGACTTGCATGTTTCTTGTGATGACAGCGTTCGGAGACAGCACTACGGCTATTGAAGCCATGAAGCTGGGCGCGTTTGATTATCTTTCAAAGCCGCTTGAATTTGAAGATGTTCTATCACAGCTCAAACGCGCAATTGAGCATCGCCGGCTGTCGCGAAGAGCCAACGCAACTATATCGGAAGAGCTGGCGACCAGGGTTCTGGCGATGGTTGGTTATAGTCCGCCGATGCAGCGTGTTTATAAATTGATCGGGCAGGTAGCGGCATCGGATGCGACAGTCCTGGTACGGGGAGAGAGTGGCACCGGTAAGGAACTGGTGGTGAATGCGATTCATGAGAACAGCTCGCGTGCGCGTGGGCCGCTGCTCAAAGTGAATTGCGCGGCCATCCCGGAATCGCTGCTGGAATCGGAGCTCTTCGGACACGAGAAAGGAGCATTCACCAACGCGCTCTATCGCCGGATCGGGCGCTTTGAAGAGGCCCATGGCGGAACGCTGTTCCTAGATGAGATCGCGGAACTTGCGCCGCCCTTGCAAGCGAAGCTGTTGCGCGCGGTGCAAGAACGCTCGATCGAGCGCCTGGGAACCAACACACCCACGCATATCGATATTCGCCTGATTACAGCCACCTCGAAGAACCTCGAACAGGGCGTGGCTCGGGGCGAGTTTCGGGAGGACCTCTACTATCGCCTCAACGTCGTGACCATCGCGCTGCCATCGCTGCGCGAGCGAAAACAAGATGTGCCCGCGCTGGTCCAGCACTTTCTGCAACGCAGCGGGCGGATGGCCTCGCTGACGCCGGCAGCGCTAGGGATACTTTGCGAACATCACTGGCCAGGAAACGTTCGGGAGCTGGAAAACACCATCGCTCGAGCGCTGGTGCTGGCGCGTGGCAATGTTATTGATCGCGATGACATTCTCCTACTTGATGACCAGCAGGGGACGGCGACCGGACACTGGTCGGATCTGGTTCCGTTACAGAACGGCTGGAAAGAAAACGTTGAGTTACTAGAACGAGCGCTGGTTGAGCGATCGTTAGCGGCGGCACAAGGAAACAAGTCCAAAGCAGCAGAAATTCTTGGCATCCACCGCCGTCTTCTCTACGAAAAACTCCGTCAATATGGCATGGATGCGAAAGAGCATCCGAGCTCTGGGAAATGAGCAGAATACGTTCAGCGCTGGGCGCTTTCGGGTCGGCTGGGGACTGGTTTGAGCCTGCTCAGGAAAGCCGTAATGTTGGCTCGTTAGTTGCGATGCAAGACGCATAGACCATGACCGACCCTAAAACGAAGCCTGACCAGTTCTTAAGCTGGGTCCATTTTGGCGACCTGCATATCCGCGATGCCGAGGACGAGAACTATCTGGACTTCCTCGAATTGATCGACCATGCCAATGCTCACCTGGCGGGCAAAGTCGATTTTGCATTTCTTCCCGGCGATAACGTTGAAGATGGCTCAGAAGAGCAATACAAGCCGGTGCGCCGGGCTCTCGACCGGCTGAAGCTGCCCGTCCACATCATCACCGGCGATCATGATCGAAAGGCTGGCACGCTGGATCTTTTCAGACGGTATCTGGAGGGGAATCTCTGTCGAGCGATCCGCTTAAAACGATTCCGCCTGCTCTTTCTGAATGCCATGGACGGTGCCCGGGCGAAAGACTTTGACTTTAGTTTCGAACAAATGCGGTGGCTTGAAGAGCAGTTGCGCGAGGCCCGTTCTTCCGGCTGCAGACCGCTAGTGTTTACACACCTTTATCCAAGCGAATTAGTGACGCAAGCCGAGCCCTTCACGCGATTGATTCGCCAGTTCGGAGTGGAGCTGGTCGAAATGGGGCACACCCACTACAACGAGCTGGCGAACGACGGGAGAACGATTTACGCTGCGACGCGCTCGACCGGACAGATTGAAGAAGGGCCGCCTGGTTTCTCGATCACGATAGTAGATGGTGACGTGGTGAGTTGGAAATTCAAAGAACGCGGTCCTTGGCCTTTCGTGATGATTACCTCGCCTGCCGACGAAAAGCTCATCACGCGACCGGGTAGCGCCGAACACGTCGTTCGGGGCACGATTCTTATACGGGCCAAGGTGTGGGGCGCCGCGCCCGGAACTACTGTGACGTGCTCAATCGGCGGAGCGCCGCACCAATCCATGCGGTTTGCGCAGGGGCGCTGGCACTTGGAATGGAACTCGTCCGCGATACCGGACGGCCTACATAGCGTTGAAGTCTGCGCCACGAACGGCACGAGCGAATACGCGCGGGATGAGATTTCATGCGTGGTGAGTCAAAGTGGCAAGTACATCACACCGCAGAGAAGCAGCACAGATTACGAAAATGCGATCGGCGCATATCCGGCAAAAGGCATCCTCGGTACGGAGCTGGGTCCCAACGAAAAAGGAACGAAGGGTCCCTGGCCTTCCTGGCGGAATAGCTAGACCGTTCTGCCCGGTTCCTCTTCGACCATCATAATGACCGAATCCATTCTTGCCATGCAATGGCAAACGGCTGCCATTTGGCTGATCTCACTGGTATCGATCGCGCTAGTTTTGATTCGCCCCAGAGGTCTGGCCGAAGCCTGGTGGGCCACTGCTGGGGCCTGTTTACTCGTATTGTGCCGGCTGATTTCGCCGTTGTCGGCCGCGCGTGCTGTGGGCAAAGGACTGGACGTCTATCTGTTTCTGACAGGGATGATGATCATGTCGGAACTGGCCCGCCGCGAGGGTGTATTTGACTGGGTGGCGGGACATGCGGTGAGGGTGTCGAGCGGTTCCCGTAGACGCCTCTTTGTGTTGATCTATGGTGTGGGCGTTGTTGTGACTGTGTTCCTGTCTAACGATGCCACCGCAGTCGTGTTGACGCCGGCGGTGCTGGCAGCGGTACAGGCCGCCGAAGCAGAGCCGTTGCCTTACCTGTTTATCTGCGCTTTTATAGCCAATGCGGCGAGCTTTGTTCTACCTATTTCGAATCCCGCGAATCTGGTGGTCTATAGCTCGCTCATGCCGCCGCTTGGGAAATGGCTGCTGACGTTTGGATTGCCTTCGCTGGTCTCGATTCTAGTTACCTTCCTAATTCTCCGCTGGCTTTCACGCAAGCTTTTGCAGGGTGAGATGAGAACAACCGTAGACGAAGAGCTGCTGTCGCCAACCGGCAAATTGACAATTTATGGCGTTGGATTTTTGGCCATCACGCTGATGACGGCTTCGGCATTCAATCTGGATCTGGGCGCACCGGCCTGTATCGCGGGTGTTCTGGTTGCGATCGGTGTGTCGATTCAGGACCATCGGACACCTAAAATGATTGCCAAGGAAATCTCGTGGAGCGTGCTGCCCCTCGTAGCGGGATTGTTTGTGATTGTCGAGGCGCTGAACGGCGCAGGTGCGCTGGGTGCGGCCATCCGTGCGCTCCGGGAAATGGCAAGGTGGCCATCGTTCCGCGCCAGCCTGACTTCGGGATTTGGCGTTGCTCTCCTTTCGAATCTGATGAACAATCTCCCGAGCGGATTAATTTGTGGAGCAGCCGTGAAAGCGGCCGGGGCAACCGGTCCACTCCGAAATGCGATTTTGATCGGAGTCGACCTGGGACCAAATCTTTCAGTCACCGGCTCATTGGCTACGATTCTCTGGCTGATTGCGATCCGGCGCGAAGGTCAGGACATTGGCTTCTGGCGGTTCTTGAAGTGGGGCGTGCTGGTGATGCCTCCGGCTCTGGCTCTCGCCATTTTGACCGCTTCGCTAAGTCCATAAGGCAATCGGGCAAGCTACGACTGTTGCCGGGCCTTCAGCATGGCGTCTGCCCAACGGTATGCCTCGCTCGCCAGGCGCTCGTGTGCTTCGTCTTCGGTGTGCTTGTCCTGCCGGGCCGCGAAGACGGCGGAAGGGGGAATATGGCTTAACAATGCCGTAAGCGCTGCTACGGCGAACCTGTCCCGCAATTGGTCTTGCTGTTCGTTGACGGAAGTTTCCACGTCAATAGTCTAGCCTTTGCTGCGACCGCCATCCGGCAAGCGACGCTTGAGCCTTTATGCCCGCTGCTGATGCTCTTAGCTAGCCGGTTCCGCTCTCACGACGAAGCGCTTGGGGGCGCTTCCGACGTGACGAAATGGATAACAGGTAATAAGCGTTAGCTCGGAAATGGCAGAACTCCGCAAAGCGGATGTATCGGCGGGTTCTACGATGCTAATAGCACGCACGCGGTAAGAAAATCGCCGGCTCGTTTGCAGACGAATTAAGTCGCCCACCTTCAAATTTCGCAACGGCCAGAACGCAGTGTCGCGGTGCCCGGCGATGACCGCGTTGCCCGTTCCGCCCAGCACCGTAGTGTCAGCCAGGTGGACTGCTCCGACGCTGAGACCCTCCTCTTCATTTCCTTCCACTACCAGGACGGACATCCCTAAACGCGGTACCTGCAGCTTACCGCTAACGCGGAGAGCATCCGATCGATTTCCCGTTAAGCCGACACGCGATAAAATCGCTGCTGGCGCAATGGACGATGATGCCATTCCGGCATGTTGGAACAATTCATACCGCGCCAGATTCCCGCTTGCAACGCACAGGAGGATAAGGCCGAGGAACGAGAACATCCAATCCGCGCGGCCCAAGATCACCCGGAGCTTCATCACCCGGGGACGCCACTCATTCATGAGCAGGATTTTTCCGTTCAGCACGCTGCCGCAGGACCTTGACAAGAGCCTCTAATCGACGATTGCGGGTCTTGAGACGATTCGCTTCGTCGCTGCTGAGCGGATGCGGCGAAACGAGCTGATGATAGGCGTCCGGTTTGACTCGGGCGGGTGCCGGTGTGGTTGCCGGCACCGTTTGCAGAGTCTGCGCGTACCTGATCGTCGAGGTGCTGACCAAAGACGAGTGATTCGCCTGCTCCGTTGTACGGAATGCCGCCGCACCGAGCCCTACAAAGGCCGATAGAGCGAACGCGGTTAGTATTTTAGGCCAGTCTCGTGCTCCGGATTTCGGCATCCGCGCTAAGAGACGCCGCAATCCTAAGCGGTTTTGGCCCGGCGATTGGTAAGGCAGAAGGTACCAGTCGTCCCGAAAGGCTGGTTCCTCAGGGGACCGGCTCGCCATGGGAGGCACCGGAGCGCGTGTTTGAGCTGTTTGTGGCATCGAGATCCTGAAACCCCAAAACCCTTCAATTACTAAGCCCGGCTTAGTCTCCTCCAACGTAGCGTCAACCCTGCTGCGAGAAAGGCCAGACCGCCAGTTAAATAAAGATAGGTGTCACTGGCCGTTTTAGGGAGCTGCCGCCGGTGAGACATGGGCGCGGGTGCGGCTGTCGGATCTGGAGAGCTAGCAGTAGGAGCAGGAGCGGGAGCAGCAGCAGGAGCGGGTGCAGCAGCAGGAGCTTGCGTGGCCGCGCTGGTGTTTGCAGCCACCGTGTCGGACGCAGTTGCTGTCGCTGCTGGCGCCGCATATTTAGCAGCCTTGACACCTTCTCCCGTGTTGCTGGCCGTCACCCGTTCCGGGGACAAGAGCCAGAGCGTCACCACCTTCATGTCATCGGGCGAGAGATTCCCAGGAAGTTTGTCGTAGGAAGGATCAACGGCCATCACGGTCTCGGCCGTGTCACCGGTAATCTTCACCGCTTCGAGTTTCGGATACACAAATTCGAGCGGAGCAGCACAGTCTGCGCACTTCCATGCTTTTACCGACTTGTTGTCGCTACCATTTGTCTTGAAATAGGCTAGATTGTCGTCCGACGTCACCGGCACTTTCGCATCCGGCACGGCGAGAACCAGCGAATGCTCCCCAGTCTGGGAGTTCGAGACACGGACAATCGCCCGATCTGGCAATCGATCTTCCACCGCAAACGTATAGGTTCCAGCTTTCAGTTCTGTTCCCGGAATCTGCGTGTTCGTTCCCAATGTGATCGTCTGGCCGTTTTCGGCCGCCACGCCGGAAGCGATCGGAATCAAGAGAGCTGCTGATAGGACCAAAAGACCAGTCTGGTTAATTTTCATAAGCGTTGCCTCATTGATACTTTACGCGAAGCAGAGGCAAATCGGATTATTCCCGCAATAACTTGGTACTACCGTCCCGTATCGAGAGGTGTAGCCACGAATTAATAGCTACGCTCGCGACTGCTAGCAAGCTCCTTGATCAGTGCATTGGCGGGATCGTCGAACCAGGCGTGGAACATGAGAATATCGCCATTTGCCACCGACCTTTTCAGCTGACCAAAGTACTGACTGACCGGTGCATCTGCCGTGTTGACCACACTAAAGGCCCCGGGATAAATGCTCCTCACGATCTCCGGTGTTGAGCTATAACCACGGCGGAGTTCGGTATAGGGCGCAGTCTTTGCATAATAAATGGCGTTTTTGTGTTCCGGCATCAGCAGCACATCCGGATAAACCTGGGCGACGCGCGCTAGCACGGCGAAAGAGAGAGGAAGGGCTTCATCACCGTTTGAATCGACGTAAAAGAGAGTCGCTCCCCAACGTCTTCTGGCGTACGTAATCTTGTCGACCAAAACTTGCGCGGGATCGCTGGACTTAGTCTGATGGGCAACCTTTCCATCCGCGGAAACGCAAATTGTCTGCGGTCGGATTGTCACGCCGACACGCAACCCCGCGCGGCGAAATCGGGCGAAATACTCATCGATGACACTCTGCATTTCGGGCGCTAACTGTTCGACTAGACGCGGGTCTCCGACGTAAGTGATGGGATGCGGAAACTGCTCGCCTTCGACATCCCAGGTGACCATACCCTGGGCATTCATTCTCTGCAAAATCGCAACACTACGATCCGCCCAAGCCAATAAACGGATACGGAACTTGGCAAGTCCGGCGGCGCTAGTGATTTCGAGGTTTGGATCCAGAAACCATCCGCGCGGGTTTTTCGGCCAGTGCGACGCCGCGGTGGCGAGGATCAGACTTCCAATTGGGCGTCGATCGTTCCAGCGCAGCGTAAACGGATTCACGCTCTTGAAAAGATTCCCTAAGTTGAGCGCGAAGCCCGCCTGATCGATTGATGTTGAAGGAAAGCCTGGAGCAATCGTTCGCGCACTACGGGCCAAGCCGTTCGGATCGGGCATGGACAGGATATAGCCCGACAACGTAAACAGGCCTATACAAACGCAGCCGAAAAGCTTGCTGTTCAAGGTCCAAAACCCTGTACTAGTACGGGCGGCGCAAAGAAAACGACGGCTGTCTGCAAGACAAAAACCTGGAAATGGCCACACTAGCTATATCGGATCCGCTGGGATTTTTGTGAGCAGAAAAAACGACTGCTTCAAAGATTCGATCCTAAAGGTTTTCGCAACTCGTGACGATAGATACGTTGAAGGAGAAGGATCTGGATGAGTAGACAGTACTGGATTAGTTCTGCCAGATTCATTACCACTATTGATTGACACTTCGCCTGTAACTTTGCGGTAATGACAATCAGAACCGCTGTAAGTCGACTCCTCGGAGGGAATCGCGATATGAAGTTAATCTGTGTCCGGCCTACCTGTCCCTTGGATTGGAAGCCACCGCTGTGCTCTCCCTCCTAATTCGCTTTTCCGCGATGTCCCCATTTCTTAGAACTGGATTTATATCTTCATGAACAAGTGTCTTTGTTTTTTTGTTCTCTTATTGTTCCCGATTTGCAGTGCTTTCTCGGCCGAAGCGCCGGGTGCGGGCAATACTCCGAAAGCCACCGAAGCTACCTATCTGCTGGGTCCGGAGGATCAGCTTTCGGTGCATGTGGTGGACCTTGAGGATATTTCCGACAAGCCGGTTCGCATAGATCCAAATGGTTACATAGAGCTGCCGCTGGTCGGCCGCATTCACGCAGCGGGGTTAACCGTCGATCAGCTACGCACCTCGCTCGCCAAACTGGCGTCTAAGTATATCGATTCACCGCAAATCACCATTAACGTTCTCGACTACCGCAGCCGGCCCGTCTCGATCCTGGGCGAAGTAAATACTCCTGGCCTGCACCAGCTGCAGGGGCCGACCAGACTCATCGATGTGATTTCATTGGCGGGCGGTCTCAAACCAGACGCTGGTCAAAAGCTGACGATTACGCGCCAGGTGAAGCAAGGTAGTCTGCCTTTGCCGAGCAGTCATTTAGATGCATCGGGTGAGTTCTCCATTGCGGAGCTGCGTCTCAATACCCTGTTGGACGGCAGTAAGCCCGCTGAAAACATCGAAGTGCGGGCCAATGACGTCATTTCGGTGTCGCGCTCCGATATGGTGTACGTCGTCGGCGAAGTCAGAAAGGCCGGCGGCATCAGCTTGAACTCCCAGGAAGCGATGTCGATCACCCAGGCGCTGTCTTTGGCCGAAGGCACAAGCACCGGTGCAAACGCCCGGAAGGCGCGCATTCTGCGGGCGGTGGACGGCAAACCATCCAACAAAAACGAGGTCCCGGTGAATCTGTCCTTGGTGCTATCCGGGAAGGCGCCCGATTTGCAGATGCACGCCAACGATGTTCTCTTTGTTCCCGATAATGCGCCGGCTTCCGCCATGAAACGCGCCACTGAGGCCGCTATACAGATCGCTACCGGCGTCATGATTTACCGCCACTAATGTCCCATCAAAATTCAATCCAGATTTCAAGAGAAGGAAGACAGTCCATGGAGGAGTTAGAAAAAATCGGCGGCAAAGGGATGTCCCTGAGTTCGCCTGTGTTGGTTCGACCGGCGAATGGCCTGCATCTAAACCATTTCAAGGCAGCTGCGGACAAAAACCAGGAGGCCTCGGACAGCCTGTTGGCGGAGTATGCCCGGCTTTTCAAGCGGAGACGTGGGCTGATCCTGCTCTGTACTCTAGCCGGAGCGCTCCTCGGATGGGCCATCACCATCGGCGTACAACCGGTTTACCGTGCCCGCACGTCACTCGATATCCAGAATCTGAACGACAACTTTCTCGACATGAAAGCCGTGTCGCAGACCGGCAACGAAGGCGGTTCTTCCGAGGCGTACGTACAAACGCAGATCAAGCTGCTGCAGAGCGACACACTGCGCGAGCGCACAGTCAATGCTGTTAAGCACCAGGGAGATATCGCCTCCCTGCGGCGTACTGATGTAGTCTCAGCGATGAAGCAGGATTTCCATCTGCCCGGTGATAAACAGGTTTCGAAGCAAGCGCTCCTAGAATTCACCGCCAAGCGGGTCATGGTTAAGCCGCTTGGCCTGACACGCCTGGTCGAGGTTACATGCGACTCCTGGAGTGCCAGCTTTGCCGCCGAATTCTGCAACTCTCTCACCCGGGAGTTCGCCAATCAGGATCGTGACGTTCGCTTCAGCCAGGCTAAAGCGACCAGCGAATGGCTGTCGCGGCAACTGGCAGATGTGCGCGAGAGTGTCGATCAGGCGCAGAAGAAACTCGAGTCGCGCACCGGCAACGATGCACTCACCTTGAAAGAGGGTGGCGCAAATGTAGCGGAAGAAAAATTGCGCGAGCTGCAGGCCGAGCTGATGAAGGCGCAAGGCGAGCGGGTCGAAAAACAGGCGCAGTACGAAATTAGCGTTTCTGCGCCCGCCGATTCGCTCCCCATGGTGCTCGACAGTACACAACTGCGAGACGATCAGATGAAGCTCGATGATCTCCGCCGGCAAGTGGCGGCACTCGTACCGCCATTGACCGAAGCGAATCCCAAAGTCCAGCACCTGCGGGCGCAGATTCACGAGATCGAGGATAGTCTCTCCAAAGAAAAGGGCAATGTACTCGAGCGGCTGCGCAATGAGTATCAGGCTGCTACTCATCGCGAGTCCTTGCTCAATACCGAGTACCGGGCCCAGGAGGGGCGCGTCTCTCAAGAACAGGGTCGCGAGGCGCAAGTCAGTATGCTCCGCCGGGAAGTGGATTCGGGCCAACAGCTCTATCAGACTCTATTGCAGCGCGTGAAGGAAGCGGGTTTTGCTTCCGCCATGCAAGCTTCCACCGTACGCGTGGTGGATGCCGCCCGCGCTCCGCTGATCCCGATCTCACCGCGCCGCGGTATTTCTGCCGGAGTCGGAATGCTGCTAGGGCTTCTGGCCGGTATGGGATGCGCGTTTTTCAAGGAACGAACCCAATCGGTCCTGCGTGGCCCGGGAGAAGTATCTCGTTATCTCAATTTGCGGGAATTAGGTGTCATTCCTTCGGCGAAGCGCGGTTTACGGCAGCCTTCCCAAGTCACGCAGATTGCACTTAGGAACAATTCAGCCGCCACCCTGGGCGTTACAGGCGCTCCAGTCCCTGTAAAACCCAGACCGCACCGGCCCCTCGACATGGCCGTGTGGCAGGATCATGCCTCGCTGGTGGCAGAAGCGTATCGAAATACTACTTATTCCGTCCTGCTGGCCGGCCAGGAACTGGAACGGGCCAGAACCTTCGTGATCACCAGTCCCAGTGTGGGAGAAGGCAAGACGACGGTTACTTGCAACCTGGGCCTGGCACTTGCTCAGGCAAACCGGCGGGTGCTCCTGATCGATGGAGACTTGCGCAAGCCGCGCCTCCATAAAGCCATGGATGTCAGAAACGAAGTGGGTTTACGGGATCTGCTGCGAGGCGATATCGATGCCAAGCTGGCGCCTACCGAGGCGTTCTGCCAGTCGACTCCGGTTCCAGGCCTCTTTGTCATTCCGAGCGGCAAAGGTTCCGAGGAGCCGAGTGGCCTACTGCACTCGGTTCGTTTCCGCACTTTGCTCGATCGGCTCACTACCGAATTCGATTTCGTTCTGATCGACAGCCCCCCCATGCTTCATATGGCGGATGCCCGCATCCTGGCCGGCATGTCGAACGGCGTCATATTGGTCTTCCGCGCGCGCGTCACCGATATCGAGACAGCCGCTGCCTCGCGAGACTTGTTCCTCGACGACAATGTTCGCGTGATCGGCACGATTCTAAACGATTTCGATCCGTCGAAAGAAGGGAAATCGCACTACTATCAGAGCTACTATCAGTACGCGGATCTTTCCAAAGCCGCAGCCTCGGAGTCTAAATCAGCATGACGGTTGCTGGCGCCAAGCCCGCGCTTCGAAGAAACAAAGAGGCAGACTTCAGGCAGTCTGCCCTTCTTTCGAAGCAGGTGGGCCAGGACCGCTTTGAGGACACCCGTTCGCTGAGTAGGGGCGTCAATGGCTGAGACTGCCGCAATGCCTCCGGCAACTCGTACTGCAACGCTGCCCGCGCAAGCGCTGGGTAAGTCTGTCGCTGTCCGGCCGCTCAAACTGCTTGCTTATGTTCATCTGCGCAATATCCACCGTTCGACGGGCGCAGGTCGCGTGGCTCGTCAGTTAACTGAGCATCTGGCCCTGAGAGACGACGTAAAACTCGAACTACTTGCCGACCCTAGCGACAAAGAGCGTATCCTGCCGTTGGTGGGGGCGCCCTGGACCGAGTTCCGCTACCACCTCTTTCAAAAAGAGACATCGCGCCAACAAGCCTACTGGTTTCTGCTTGATCGGCCCCGTGCCGAGAAGTACTGGCCCGAAGCGCAGATCATGTACTGCACGGCCGAGTCTTATGTTCCGACCAAGACGGCGCGGCTCGCGGTGACTCTGCACGACGCCGCCTATTTTGAACCAGCAGCCCACTTGCGGGACAAGTCCTTCTCTGCTCAGAAAATTAAGTGGCAATTGCTCTATCGCAAGCTGGACAGGAAAGCCGACCTGTTCCATACTGTCTCGCAATTTTCAGCCGACCGGCTGGGACACTTCTTTCCACATATCCGTTCGCGCCTGCGCGTCGTACATAATGCTGTGACCCCGCATTTCTTCGAACCGGTGACGGCTGCCGGCGCTAACTATGTTCGCGGAGTCGGATTGGCGGATCGCCCCTTCATCCTCGTTCCGGGAGGCCTGCATTTCCGCAAGAATGCGGAACTGGTTCTCGCCGCCTGGCCCGCTTTGCGAGAGCGCTTTCCCGATCTCGTGCTGGCCGTGATTAATCATTCAAACCCGGCCTACATCGAGCGGGCGAAAGCGCTGGGCGATCGCTTCCGGGTGTTGGGCTTTGTACCTGACGATGGATTGCGCGCCCTGTATGCTGCGGCCCAGATTGTTTGGTTCCCTTCCCGCTACGAAGGATTTGGATTGCCGGTCATCGAAGCCATGGCTTGTGGCACGCCGGTTGTAACCAGCCGGGCGTCGTCCCTCCCGGAAATCGCCGGGGATGCGGCCATCCTGGCCTCGCCCGAGTCGGCAGCGGCACACCTCGAGGCCCTCGAAGGCCTTCTTACCAGTGAATCGCTGCGCCAGGATCTCGCCGATCGCGGCCGCTTGCGAGCCCGCGAATTCACCTGGAGCCGTTCGGCAGAACGTCTGAAAACGTACTTCGAAGGTCTGCTCTGATGGTCACGGGCAAAGTACCCACCCGAGGCGTTGTGGTGGTTCACCGCGGGGCGCGGGACGCCTATCAGGTCGCTGCGGCACTCGCCCATGCAGGCCTGCTCAAGCATTTAGTCACTGATCTATATTGGCCACAGGATCGCTCCTGGGCAGCTAGGCTGTCCGCGCTTTTGCCTGCCAGGCTGCGAGTTCTTTTGGCGCAGCGAAATCATCCGGCAGTGCCGGGCCGTCTTGTTCGACAGACGCTCTTCTCCGGCTTGCTATCTTACCTTCTAGAAAAACGAAAGGGCATCTCATTTGCGATTCGCCGCAGAGCGATCCGCCACACGGACGCCGTTCTAGGCCGCACGGCAGGACGACTAGCGGCGCGTAGCAATGCGCTGCTGATCAGCTACAGCTACTACGGCTACCATGCTTTCCAAAGCTACGGGAAGCCCGGCGTGTTGTTCCAGCTGCATCCCCACCCGGCCAGCGTGCGTCGCATTCTCGAACAGGAACTGTCCGATCACCCGGACTGTTCCGATTCGCTTCGTAAGGAGTGGGAGTTGTCGTTGCCGGAAGAGGATTTTGGCCGCCTCGTCGCCGAGACCAAGATGGCTAGCAATTTCCTGGTCGCCTCTTCGTTTACCAAACGAACGCTCATCGAGAATGGCGCGGCGCCGAATTCGATCCGGGTTATCCCCTACGGCGTCGATCTCAAGCGTTTTACTCCTGGTCCGCAAAATCAATCGCCTTCCGGTCCGCTGCGGCTCTTGTTTGTCGGCAGCATTAACCAACGCAAAGGCATCAAGTACCTCCTGGAAGCCCTGCGCTTATTAGGGAACGCGCCGGTCGAGCTCACCGTTTGCGGACGCGTCGTCGACGATCTCTCCCTGTTCGAGCCGTTTCGAGCCCACGTTCGTATCCGTCCTTCGGTGAGTCTGCCGGAATTGCAGGCAGCTTATCAACAGGCCGACCTCTTTGTATTCCCATCGGTGGCTGAAGGCTTCGCGCAAGTACTGCTCGAAGCGCTGGCTTCCGGGCTTCCCATTCTCAGCACCACTCACACTGCCGCGCCCGATCTGATCGAGCACGGACAGCAAGGTTTTGTCGTGGAACCTCGCCGCCCGGATCTGGTCGCCGGCCATATCGACTGGGCCTTGCGGCACCGGCCTGCTTTACAAGAAATGAAGCAGGCGGCGCGCGCACGGGCGGAATTCTTTACCTGGGATCGCTTTGCCGCTCGGGTGGTAGAGGCTGCGCAGGAATTGCTGGCCCAGCCTGCGGGTGCTTCCGGACCGCAGAATGCGCCGAATTTCACTCGGGAGTCCCAGTATGTTTGAAGCTCTACTGTGGAGCGCCGTGGTGATCGCGGCGATCGCACTTTTCTGTGCTCTCGACGGAAGCCGCGATGTTTTTCATCCGTTGGTCTTCATCATGCCGATGATGGCGTTCATATACGGATGGATGCCCCTGCGACTGCTGGCGGAGGACGGTTTAGACCGCTTCTTTGATGCCGAGCAACTATTGCGGGTACAAACACTGAACGTGCTGGGAATTCTCGTTTTTGCAGGCGCCTGTCTAGCCGCCGGCGCCCGTATTCGACGCCCACGTGAGCGTGCGCCCGTTCTGTCGAGTATCGCCTGTTCCCGTCTCCGCATTGGGGGAGCCCTGGTGGGTGGTGTTGGACTGACCTGCTGGCTGACGTCGATTCACAACGTGGGTGGTTTTACCAAGGCCTTCAGCAATTCTTACGGTGGGGGTTGGGACGACAGCGGATATGTACGCGACGGGAATCTACTTCTCCTGGTCGGTGTGTTGCTGCTGATAGCAGCCATTGCCTCGGAGGGTCCGAAGATTCTTAACCTGGGGCTGGCCTGTCTCTTTGGGCTGCCCTGGCTGGTGCAAGCGCTCTTAACGGCGCGCCGCGGCCCTACTTTCGCGATCACCGTCATTGTGATGATGGGCTGGTATCTCAATCGGAATCGGCGGCCGCCGGTGGTCGCCATGCTGGTATCCGGGTTTCTGCTGGGCTGGCTGGTTCTCTTCCTGGTGGCCAATCGCAGCAACATCTATATCGGCTCGAATTTCGAGATGAACGGAGATGTTTCGAATATCGTCGAGAAGCCGGATACCGGGAACGAATACATCTACGGCACAGGCTCGGTCATCAGCGCCGAGCGTCGCGGTCATTACTTCTGGATGCGCCGTTACCTGGCGCAACTCCTGGTTCGGCCGATCCCGAGTGCGATCTGGCCGACCAAGTACGAGGATTTTGGCGTACCGGAGTTGCTCACGAATGCAGGCACGGGCGAAGGTTTTGCGGACGCGCTCGGCTGGGTCGGCGCCGACGGCTCGGCCCCGGGTCTTATTGCTGATCTATATATCGAGCTTTGGTGGCTGGCGCTGGTCGCTCTGGCGGTACTCGGCTGGTGTTACGGATGGGTCTGGCGCAAAGCCGTCACCGCAGGGCCGGCCTGGGCGAGCCAGTACGCCATTCTGTCGGCGCTTTCCATTTACCTGGTTATGCAAACCATGGAGGCCGTCATTTTTCGAACTCTGCTACTTTCGGCGCCCTGCTGGATCGTCTGGAAGTGGGCCTTGCGCGCTGAAACCGCTCGCAATCTGGAGATCGTTCCCGCGGCCGCATCGCCTCTAACTGCGCATTTCGATTCAGACGGTGAGTTCATTTCTTCGGGAGGTTTGTACCGTGCTTAAATCCGAAACACCGATCATTTCGAATCCGGCGTTCCCAGCGAAGGGAACAAACCGGGTTGTTGTGATCTGGATCGACTGGTATGCCTACCATGTAGCGCGTTTTCAAGGCCTCACCCGGAATCCGGATCTGTCGGGCCAGGTAGCAGGTATCGAAATGGTGGGTGGGATCGGTGTTCACGCGGGTTTGAAGTTCCGCGAGAATTTGCCCGCCGCTCTTCCGGTCGAGACGCTCTTCCCCGAAAACAGCTGGCAGGAAGTAAAGGGACTGAAAACCGCAGTGGCGGTCTGGAAGCAGCTCAACCGGCGCAACCCACAGGTGGTTTTAGTGCCGGGATACTACACGGCGCCGGGACTAGCCGCCGCTCTCTGGGGCAAGCTGAAGCGCCGCCGTACGGTCCTCATGACGGAAAGCACGGAGGCCGACCACGAGCGAAGTGCCTTCAAAGAAGCAGTTAAAGGGTGGTTGATCCGGTTTCTGTTTGACTGGGCAGTAGCCGGCGGGACGCCCCACCGGAGGTATCTTGAGCGCCTGGGTTTTCGGCCTGACCGCATTGCCGGTTTTTACGACGTCGTCGATAACGATTTTTTCCGCGAACGTTCCCAAGCTATCCATAAACACTCCGAGTCGTCGGACTTCGACTTACCGGAACAATACTTCCTGTATGTCGGGCGGCTGGCGGAAGAGAAGAATATGCGCGGCCTACTCGCAGCCTATCTGGAGTACCGGCGTGGGGGAGGCGACTGGGCGCTGGTACTGGTGGGAGATGGTCCAGAACGACTGGCCCTGGAACAAATAGCTGCCTTGTCAGCGTATGGACAGGACGTGTACTTCGCGGGCTTGCGTAGTACCGCTGAACTCCCGCAATACTATGCCTTTGCCGGATGTTTTGTACTGCCCAGCATCCGCGAGCCCTGGGGTTTAGTGGCGAACGAAGCCATGGCGGCCGGCCTGCCGCTGATCGTTTCGCGTCGCTGCGGATGCGCCGAAGATCTGTTGCTCGAGGGAGAGAACGGGTGCTCCTTCGACCCCGCGATCCAGGGAGATCTGACTGCCTGCCTCAGCGCCGTTGCTGCACTCGATGCCGAGTCGTTAGCCCAAATGGGGCGCTCGTCGGAAGAAATCATTGCGAGCTTTTCTCCGGCTGCCTGGGCGGCCGAAGTCGCTCGGATTGCGAGGTCATGACCACCATGCCGCTTGCTCCCGAACAGATTTCCGCCATCCCGACCAGCGCTGCCAATGAACCCGGCGTTAGGGCCGTCCGCCCGAACTGGGCGAGCGTGGTCTCGCACCTTGACCCGAAATACGGTGGTTTGAGTGCAGCCGTTCCTGCGCTTGCTTCCGCTGTTGCCGGCACAGGCGAGAAATCGGTTACCGTGGCGGGATTCTGCGCAGTCGGCGAGAACTTTCGGCCTGCCGTTGGCCGGAACGTTATTGTCGAGCACTATCCAATCGGTCGACTGGCTTCGTTTTTGCGCGGCCCCCAAACAAAAGCGTTCCGGGCAACGGTTATCCATTCGGCGGGCGTTCATATTCACGGTCTCTGGCAAAGGAGCACCTCGACAGCCGCACACCTGGCGCGGTCTCAAAGGAAGCCGTACGTCATTTCGGCTCACGGGATGCTCGAATCCTGGGCCTTGGCGAACAAGAAGTGGAAAAAAGATATTTACGCAGCGCTTTTTGAACGTAGGAATCTACGGGGCGCCGCCTGCCTGCATGCTCTCACCGGAGCCGAAGCGCGCGACTACCGCAATTTCGGCCTGACTAACCCTATTGCAATTATTCCAAACGGAGTGGAGGTGCCCCTCGGCGTTTCACCGGATGCCTTTCTGGAGCGCTTCCCTGCTCTCGATGGTAAATCGCTAATTCTGTTTCTTGGCCGTATTCACTTCAAGAAAGGACTGGACATCCTGGCGGATGCCTGGGCCAAAGTGGCTCCGCGCTTTCCAGAGGCGCATCTGGTAGTGGCTGGACCTGATTTCGAAAACACACAAGGCCGCCTCCAGCGTCAGCTCGAGGCACTGTCTCTCAGTTCTCGCGTGACTTTTACCGGCATGCTGCAGGGGAATCAAAAATGGAGCGCCCTGGCAGCAGCCGATGGATTCATATTGCCGTCCTATTCCGAAGGCCTCAGCGTCTCGGTACTCGAGGCCATGGGGATGGGCTTGCCCGTGATTGTGACCGAACAATGCAATCTGCCGGAAGTCGAGGAGCAGCATTGCGGCTGGATGATCCAACCTCGCGCGGCTGAGGTCGAATCGGCCTTGATCAGCCTGTTACAGCTTTCCCTTCGCGACCGGCAGTTGCTCGGCCAGAATGGCCGGCGCTTGATAGCCGAGCGCTATACCTGGCCGGTGGTCGGGCGGCAAATGGCAGAGGTATACGACTGGCTGGAGGGCGGCCCGATACCCGCCACGGTGCAGTTCCATGCAGAGGCCGGACGATGAATCAGGTCGAACTCGGGCGTTATGACAATTCGTGGTTTGATCCCGGCCGTTCGCGCTTCTGGCAAGCCGCCTGGTTTTTTGCAGGATTGCCCGTCCTGCGCAACTCGTGGCTGCCCTCCTCGGCCCTTCGGGTCTGCCTGCTGCGCTTGTTTGGAGCCGAAGTGGGCTCAGGCGTCGTGATCAAACCCGGCGTGCGCGTGAAATATCCCTGGCGCCTGAAGGTCGGAGATCACTGCTGGCTCGGCGAGGACTGCTGGATTGACAATTTGACGCGGGTGGAACTCGGAAGCAACGTGTGCCTTTCGCAAGGTGCATACCTCTGCACCGGGAATCATGACTGGAGCGATCCGGCCTTTGGCTTGATCCTTGGACCCATCACGCTCGAGAACGGCTCCTGGGTAGGTGCTCGGGCGTTTGTCGGACCCAAAGTCACAATCGGCGAGCACGCTGTAGCCGCCGCGGGGAGTGTCGTGACGAAAAGCATTCCCGCCTGGAAGGTATATGCCGGCAATCCAGCCGTTTTCGTGCGAAATCGCCGGCTCTCCGAGCACTCCTCTTTAAGCGGATTGGCAGAGCCGGCAACGGATACCGCAGTCTCGGCCAAATCTCGAAACGAGGAATTTGTGCGATGAGGATTTTGCTCCTCAACCAGTTTTTCTGGCCCGACTCTGCGGCGACGAGCCAGTTTCTGACTGACTTAGCGCGCGGTCTGGCGGCTCGGGGGCACGAGGTTTACGCCATTAGCTCCGAAGCCGGCGGCTACGCGCCCGAAGATCTGTCCGATCCGCCCCCCGTCGCGATTTATCGTGTTCCGACGACGCGCTTCGTGCACGGCTCGCTGGGCCGCTTGCTTTCCTATGGTTCTTTCTTTCTGTCTTGTCTCGGCCGAGGTCTCACGGCTGAGCGGCCGGACCTCGTCATCACCCTCACGACGCCGCCGCTTCTTTCGTTAATCGGCAACGCGCTCAAACTGCTGCGCGGAACGCGTCATTTCATTTGGGAAATGGACGTCTACCCAGACGTTGCGGTAGACCTGAACTACTTTAAGGAGGGCGGTTTGCTCGACCGCGCTACCGGACTGCTTGCTGATTGGTCCAGAAGATTTTCCGATGGAATCCTCGCTTTGGGACCGTGCATGAAAGAGCGTCTAATGCAGCGCGGCGTCCCCGCCGACAAGATCCATATCGCCGAAAATTGGGCCGATGGCGCCTTGATTCAGCCTGTTCCCCGGCCGTCGGACGACAACCGCCTGACACTTCTCTACTCCGGGAATCTCGGGTTGGCCCACGACATTGATACTTTGCTGCGCGCCATGACTGCCCTTAAGCAGGATGCTCGCTTCCGCTTCATCTTTGCAGGGGGAGGGCCTTTACGAAAGCAACTGTCCGCCGATTGTGAGGCCGCGAAGCTGACCGCTGTAGAGTTTCGTCCCTACAGCCCGAAGACGAACCTGGGCGAAAGCCTGGGAGCGGGCGATATCGGCCTCGTCACGCAGCGCAATAACTGCGTCGGCTCCGTAGTGCCGAGTAAAGTCTACGGTCTCCTGGCGGCGGGCCGTCCCATTCTTTATATCGGGCCGCGCATGTCGACCGCCTCGCTTCTGATTCGAAAACACGACTGCGGTTGGCAAATCGATTGCAACGATTCAGCAGGTCTTATTCAACTGCTCGACTCGCTGGCTGAAGATCGCAACCGAGTCGAAGAAGCCGGACGGCGAGCCCGCAACGCCTTTCTCGAATTTTATGATCTCCCCCTGGGTGTTGACCGTATTTGCAGGCTGGTGGGCGCCTCAGGCAGAAATGATTCACCGGGAGAATTAGCTCTTTCGCCCAACGAGTTCTAGTGACGCCATGAACCATAACAGAGCGCAGCATCCGTTAGAACCGGTCGTGAGCAACCGATCGAGGGATCACTAATGTACGCACTTATCGCCTTGGGCGCGACAGCGCTTATCTTATGCCTGATTTTGACGCCCCTTTGTCGTGATATTTTTTTGAAATTCAAGCTGGTCGACATGCCCGACAACGACCGGAAATTGCACGACCGTCCTATCCCCCGAATCGGCGGTATCCCGATCGCCGTTTCCTATGTCGGAGCCTTAGCGCTGATGCTAGTGTTTGCGCCGGCACACGCCAAAATTGCCGTGCAACACCGAGATTTGCTCTATTCCCTGTTACCGGCCGCAGGGTTAGTATTTCTGACCGGCCTCATCGATGATCTGATCGGACTGAAGCCGTGGCAAAAGTTAACCGGGCAAGTGATCGGTGCGATCTGGGCAGTAAGCGCAGGTGCACGAATCCACCTCCTCGACGGTCAACCGTATTCGGGGTGGATTACCATACCCTTCTCGATTTTCTGGCTAGTCGGTTGTACGAACGCCTTTAATCTGATCGATGGGCTGGACGGACTCGCCTCGGGGATCGGGCTCTTTGCGACCCTTACGACTTTACTGGCGGCGATTTTGCAAGGCAATTGGGGTCTTGCTATGGCGACTGTCCCGCTTCTCGGGTGCCTGCTTGGCTTCTTGCGCTACAACTTCAATCCGGCTTCCATATTTCTTGGGGATAGCGGCAGCCTGTCTATCGGCTTCATTTTGGGATGTTTTGCCGTAATCTGGAGTCAAAAATCTGCCACGCTGCTCGGCATGATCGCCCCCGCGATGGCCTTGGCTCTTCCCCTGCTCGATGTAGGCCTGTCGATTGGGCGTCGCTTTCTGCGCAATCAGCCGATCTTTCAGCCGGATCGCGGACATATACACCATCGCCTGCTGGCATTAGGGTTCGAGCCGCGAGGCGCCGCGATTGTCCTTTACATTGCTTGTGGAATAGCCGCTTCCTTATCGCTACTGCAAAGTTCACTGTCTTATCACGTAGGCGGCCTGATTATTGTCTTGTTCTGCGCTTTCGCCTGGCTGGGAATCAAACGTCTCGGTTACATCGAGTTCAGTACTGCCAAGCGAGTTCTTTCAAACGGAGGTGTTCTCCGCCTGGTCCAGCATGAAATCTACCTGTCCCACTTTCGCGAAGCCTTGACAAAGGCCCAGACCCAGCGAGAGTGTTGGACTGTGATTCGAAACATTTGCAAAGATCTACATTTCGCTGCCGTGGAGCTCACCCTGGAAGGAGAACACTTCGAGGAAGTCTTTGACCCGTCGGCCGCCTTAACGGCGTGGCTCTTTACTATGTCGTTCGGCAAAAAAGGGAGTATTTCGCTGAGACGATCCATGCAAAGCGAATCACAATCGTTATTGAATTCTTTCTTTCAGATCTTGCAGGAGTGTCTCGGGGTGAATATATATTTACCCGAGACTTCATCACCGGCCAAACCGAGCCTTACAGGCTTCAACAAGCCAGCGATAGTCCTACCCGCTTTTCAAACAACTCGCTCCGGCGCCGGCTCATTGCCCTTGACCTCGGCCCGAAACAGACAAACATCAAACACTTTAGGAGATTAATTTTGAGTAAGTCCGCTTTAATCACAGGCATTACCGGCCAGGATGGGTCGTACCTGAGCGAACTGCTGCTTTCAAAGGGCTATACGGTCCACGGAATTGTGCGCAGAAGCTCGAGCTTCAATACTTCGCGCATTGATCATCTTTATGAAGATCCACACGAAAGCGGTCGCCGGCTCATTCTCCATTACGCCGATCTTTCCGATTCAACCGGCTTGCGACGCGTTGTTGAGGCGGCTCGCCCCGACGAGATCTATAACCTCGGCGCTCAATCGCACGTAAAAGTATCGTTCGAGAACCCGGAATATACGGCTGATGCCGATGCGGTTGGCACGTTACGTCTGCTCGATTGTATGCGGGACCACGTGCAGCACACAAAGCGTGAGGTTCGTTTCTATCAAGCGGGCTCCTCGGAGATGTTTGGCGCCGCCAAGCCACCGCAGAGCGAATCGACGGCATTTTATCCGCGAAGTCCTTACGCGGTTTCCAAGGTAGCCGCGCATTGGTACGCCCTGAATTACCGCGAGGCTTACAACTTATTTATTACGAACGGAATTCTGTTTAACCACGAGTCGCCACGCCGCGGCGAGACGTTTGTGACCCGCAAGATCACCCGGGCGGTCGGACGGATCAAGGCCGGACTGCAGCAGAAGTTGTTTCTCGGCAACCTGGATGCACGCCGGGATTGGGGTTTCGCCGGAGATTACGTGGAGGCCATGTGGCGCATGCTACAACACAGCGAGCCGAACGACTTTGTGGTAGCTACGGGCGAAGCTTATTCGGTGCGCGAATTTCTCGAAGCTGCGTTCTCGGCGGCTGGTCTCGATTGGCAGAAATATGTCGAAGTCGATGCTCGTTATTTTCGCCCGACCGAGGTCGATTACCTCATGGGCGATTCGAGCAAAGCTCGCAAAGCCCTCGACTGGCAGCCCGTTACCAGTTTCCAGCAACTCGTGCGCATGATGGTCGCCTCCGATGTGAAGCTGGCCGAACAGGAACGCCTGATTCACGAGCAAAAGTATGTGACCTCGTTAGTCCCGGGAGACTAACGTGAAAACCAGCAGCAAAATCTTCGTTGCGGGCCACCGGGGTTTGGCGGGTTCGGCTATCGAGCGGCGTCTCACGAGTCTTGGCTACGCCAACCTCCTACTCCGTTCCCGCGCCGAACTTGACCTTACGTCGAAATTGGCCGTCGATCAATTCTTCGAATCGGAACGGCCCGAGTATGTTTTCCTGGCCGCCGCCAAAGTAGGGGGCATCCTGGCTAACGCCTCCTACCCAGCCGATTTCATTCGCGAAAACCTGGAAATACAACTGAACGTCATCGATGCGGCCTGGCGTTTCGGCGTCTCAAAGCTCGAATTTCTAGGTTCCTCTTGCATCTATCCCAAATTTGCAGCGCAGCCAATGACCGAGGACTCGCTCCTGACCGGCGCGCTCGAACCCACTAATGAGTGGTACGCTGTCGCTAAAATAGCCGGCATCAAGCTCTGCCAAGCCTACCGAGCACAGTACGGCTTTAATGCCATCTCACTCATGCCGACCAACCTTTACGGGCCGGGCGATAACTTCGATCTGCAAAGCTCTCATGTGCTACCTGCCCTGCTGCGTAAATTTCACGAAGCCAAGCAAGCGCGCAAGTCTGAAGTCGTCATTTGGGGAACAGGCACTCCACGCCGCGAATTTCTTCACGTCGACGATCTGGCTTCAGCCGCGGTCTTCCTGATGGAACAATATGACGACGCGGGAATTATCAACGTCGGCGTGGGTCATGACATTACAATTTCAGAACTGGCGCAGCTGATTGGCCGCACCGTCGAATATGAAGGCAAGCTCGCCTTCGACACCTCAAAACCAGACGGAACACCACGCAAACTGCTCGACGTGACCCGGCTGAAATCACTTGGCTGGCAGCCTTCGATTTCGCTCGAGCACGGTCTCCGAACCACTTACGACTGGTTCCTCGAATCTGTTGATTCAGCGCGCTTGACCTTCGCCTCCTGAAGCCGTTTTTCGCTCAACTTCTCTACCGACGCCGCAGTGGCAGGCGAGTACTTGCCACCGCCATATGGTCGATGCGTAACAATCAAGGGTGACCGCGAGTCTACCAGTAGAATTTGTGCCTGAGATGGCTCGAACTCTTCAAAGCCTTTCCATCATGACGTATCGCTCGCGGATCGCCGTATAACTGTGACCGAAGAAGCCACTCAATCCTCCGCCAAAGCATGGCGCGACCGCCTGCAGGCCCTCAAGAACGTCCCCCCAGTTTTGCGCATTGTCTGGAGTTCAGGTCCCTGGGTAGTTTCGCTCGGCCTGTTCTACCGCGTGCTCGTTTCCTTCGTTCCGCTCGCGCAGGGCTACGTCGGTAAAAGAATCATTGACTACATCCAGCAGATCAAAACCGGCCATATCCAGTACACCGGCTACTCGGACTGGGTTTGGAAACTCGTGCTCCTGGAGTTCGGTCTCGTGATAGCCGGCAATGTGTTCGGGCGAGTGATCGACTACTACGATCGGGTACTGGCCGACCGTTATACACGGCACGTGAGCATCCAGGTGATGGAGCATGCTTCCGCACTCGATTTGCAAGCCTACGAGAATCCGGTGTACTACGACCGACTGGAACGGGCCCGCGTGCAAGCGACCGATCGCCTGGGGATGATCCAGTCGCTCGGCCGTCTGTTCCAGCAGGTTCTAACGACGGTTATTCTTTCTTCTGCCATCCTGTACTACTCGCCTTTGCTGCTGCTGATCCTGATATTGTGCGTGATCCCGGCGTTCCTGGGAGAGAGTCATTTTGCGTTCCTGAACTACGCTTTGAACTTTCGCCAGACGCCGGTCAAGCGCGAACTCGATTACCTCCGCCAAGTCGGGGGCAGCAAGGAAGCCGCGAAGGAACTGAAGCTCTTCGGCTTGAGCGGCTTCCTTACCAAGCGATTCACCGACCTCTCCGACCAGGTGCTCGACCAGAATCTTTCTCTTTCGCGCAGGCGTTTGCTGGCGGCTACTCCGCTTTCGATTCTGAGCACGGCCGGCTATTACGCCACCTACGTTTGGGTCATTTTCAACACGGTGATGGGGAAAACGTCGTACGGCGATTTTGTCTTTTTAACGGGCGCGGTTTTGAATGCGTCGTCGAACCTCTCGCTGATCTTTTCCACGCTTTCGGGGATTGCGGACCAGGCGCTTTTCCTCACCGATCTCCTCGCGTTTTTTCAAATGGAGCCCACGGTTCTCTCCAAACCTAATGCGCTGCCCGCACCACGTCCCATTCGCGCCGGCTTCGAGTTTCAGAACGTCTCATTCCACTATCCCGGGCTCGATCGGCTCATTCTGGACAATCTGAACTTCCGTCTCGAGCCCGGCGAACGTATCGCGCTCATTGGACAGAACGGCCAAGGCAAAACCACCATCGTCAAGCTCATGACACGGCTCTACGATCCCAGCGGTGGACGCATTCTGCTCGATGGCGTCGACTTGCGGGATTACGACATCGAGGATCTATGCCGGGAAATCGGCGTCATCTTTCAGGATTTCATGCGCTACGAAATGACGGCTCGCGAGAACATCGCAGTCGGGCGCATCGAATTTCGCAACGATGACGTTCGGATCCACTCGGCGGCGGAAAAAAGTTTGGCTGACGGCGTCATCAGCCGCCTTCCTGAACGCTATGAACAGATGTTGGGACGGCGCTTCGAAGGCGGCGTCGATCTTTCGGGCGGCGAATGGCAGAAGATTGCTCTGGGCCGCGCCTATTTGCGGGAAGCGCAGGTGCTGATACTCGATGAACCCACCGCTGCACTCGATGCCAAAGCCGAGTTCGAAGTCTTCGAACGGTTCAACGAACTGACCACCAGCAAAATGGCTCTCTTCATCTCGCACCGCTTTTCCACTGTGCGCATGGCGGAACGAATCATTGTGCTGGAGAATGGGAGTATAGCTGAGGAAGGCAATCACGATCTTTTGATGGAGCGTGCCGGCCGCTACGCCGAAATGTTTGAGTTGCAAGCCGCAAGCTATCGTTGATATCCATGGCAGAACTCCCTGCACAAACCGCAGCCCAGACGACTACGCCGAAGTCCCCCGCGTCGCAGGACGAGCTTACCGAAGCCGAACTTTCGAGCCTGCGCCAACAGGCTGTCGTGGCCGCGCGCGCTTGCTCCTGGGTGAGCGGAGTAAGCCCTTCGAAACGTCTCCGAGCCATTCACCACGATCTTCGTAAACGCCTCTCCGCTCTCGAGACAGAACTGTACCGCCTGCGGCCGGAAGAGCCGTCGGATGATCTGCGCTGGCTGCTCGACAACTTCCGGCTCGTTCGAACCGATCTCGACGGCATGCGCGATATGCTGCGTCCGCTGTCGCGATTGCCAGCCGTTCGCACTCAGACGGAAGAATCCATTCCGCGCGTCATTGTGCTTTCTCGCGCACTGCTGACCGCCACGGAAAATCGGGTCAATGAAGACATTTTCTCCGAGTTTGTGACGGCGATTGATAACGTCGAGCACCTTCGGCTGGCTGAACTAGGCGGCATGCTCGATGGGCTCAAAGTGGCTCTTCTCGAAGTAGTGGCGGACCGTGGTCCCAAAATCATAGCCGCTTTCCGGTCCGACGGACCACAGGCCCCTGCCATGGGGATGTCGCGCATTGTGACAAGCCTGCGCCTGATTGGGGAGCGCGACTGGCGCAGCATCGTAGAACCTCTGTCGGTAGTTCATCGCGCTCTTCTTGCTGATCCGGTCTACGGACGCATGGACTTCGAGAGCCGCGAAATCTACCGCCAGCGCATCGACAAGATCTCGCGCCGTTCCGATGTCAACGAACTGGAACTGGCTCGCTTGATCGTCCGCATGGCCAGTGAGGCAGAGCTTGATCTGAGCGCATCCGATACGCTCAGCGACCGGCTGCGCCACGTCGGTTACTATCTGCTGGATCCGGTTGGTTTGCAACGGCTTGGGTCTCGGATTGCCTACCGGCCTTCGTTGACTTCTTCGTTACAGCGCTTCTTTCGCCGTTTTCCCGATGAAATTTATATCCTCGGCGTAGAGACGGTCGCTCTCATCACCGTCGTGGTGCTGATTATGAGCATTGTCCGCACACAGGGCGGACTCGGTCTCATTGCAGGCGCTCTCCTGCTGCTCATTCCGGCCACACAAGCCGCTGTAGAGCTGGTGAACTATCTCGTCACGGCCGTCCTGACGCCGCACCCTCTTCCGAAACTGGATTTCTCGCGCTCAGTCGACGCCGGCGCCGCCACCATGGTGGCGATTCCCACGCTCCTTATCAACGATAAGCAAATCCACCAGTTGGTCGAAGATCTGGAAGTCCGCTACCTGGTAAACCGCGATCCTAATATCTTCTACGCTCTTCTCACCGATCTGCCGGACTCGGCCGAACCAGCGGGCGAACAGGACCGGCGTGTCGATCTTGCGATCGAACTGATCAACGAGTTAAATACGCGTTATGGCGAAGAACCTCACGGCGGTTTTTATCTCTTTCACCGTCACCGCGTTTACAATCCCCGCGAACATGCCTGGATGGGCTGGGAGCGCAAACGCGGCAAGCTTCTCGACCTCAATCAGCTTCTGCGGAATGTCTTCGATCCGTTCCCTGTTAAGACGGGCGACCTTACTAAGCTGCCCCTGATTCGTTACGTTTTAACGCTCGATTCCGATACTCAGCTACCTCGCGGCACCGCGCAGCGGCTAATCGGCGCCATGGCTCACCCCTTGAACCGGCCGGTGATCGATCCTGACTTGAACATTGTCACCAGCGGTTATGGCATTCTGCAGCCGCGTGTCGGCATCAGCGTACATTCTGCTTCCCGTTCGCGCCTGGCCAACATTTATTCCGGCCAGACAGGATTCGATATCTACTCACGCGCTATATCCGATGTCTATCAGGACCTCTACGGCGAGGCTATCTTCACCGGCAAAGGCATCTATGACGTAGATGCCCTGCGCCAGGTACTCGAACATCGCTTCCCTCGCAATGCGCTGCTTAGCCACGATCTAATCGAAGGCGCTTATGCACGCGCCGGGCTGGCTTCGGACATCGAGGTGATTGACGACTATCCGTCGCACTACAGCGCCTACAATCGCCGCAAACATCGCTGGTTGCGCGGGGATTGGCAGATCGTTCGCTGGATTTTGAACAAAGTTCCGGACGAATCGGGCCGATCCGTGGAGAATCCCACCTCGCTGGTTTCCCGTTGGAAAATTCTCGACAACCTGCGCCGCAGCCTGGTCGAGCCGGCGACTTTTCTGCTGCTGGTAGCTGGTTGGTTCTGGCTTCCCGGCGGCCCGCGCTTCTGGACTCTCGTCACCGTGGCGCTGTTGTTCCTGCCCATCTACTTCCGGCTGATCTTTGCGCTGATTCGTACGACGGTCGCGAAAAACTGGATGGCTCTGCGCGATGCCATCTCTGATTTCTTTACTTCGCATATCAGCATCGTTCTAAACATCGCCTTCCTAGCGCACCAGGCGCTCGTCGCCATTGACGCCATTTTGCGAACAGTGATTCGTAGTTCGATCACCCACACTCGCCTGCTCGAATGGGAGACCGCCACAGAAGCGGAGCTGGGAATCCGCAAACGCACGCCGGTCGATATCTACCTGGATTGGGTGCCGGTCGTCGCAATCCTGATTGGCTGCGCGCTGTACTTTGAACCCGACGCGATTCCGTATGCTTTACCCTTTCTGCTGCTCTGGGCCTTCTCAAAACTGATCAGTTACTGGCTCAACCGGTCCCCGTTCGAAGTCTTCGACCTCTCGGAAAAAGACCGTCTCTTCCTGCGGGAAGTGGCTCTGCGCACCTGGCGATACTTCGCCGAATTCAGCAACGAGAAGAACCACTGGTTAATCCCGGACAACGTGCAAGAGCAGCCCTATCGCATTGCCGAAAGGCTCTCGCCGACGAACCTCGGTTTGCTGATAAATGCCCGTCAAGCGGCTCTTGAATTCGGCTTCATCACGTTGCCTGAGTTCATTCAGCAGAGCGAATTCACATTGAATACTCTGCCGAAACTGCAGCGCTACATGGGCCATTTTCTGAACTGGTACGACAACATTTCCTTAAAGCCGCTGGGACAGCCATTCATATCGAGCGTCGATAGTGGGAATCTGATTGCGTCTCTATGGAGTTTCAAAGAAGGGTGCATCGAGCTTCTGCGCAAACCGGTTATAAACGATAATGCTCTGGCCGGTGTCGCCGACCATTACCGGATGCTCGACCGAACATCCGCTCCGGCCGCTCTGGGCGCTATCCTCAAGCTGCATGGCACGCCCATGTGGCTGCCGGAGCTGCTTAAGTTCACGAACGACATTCCCACAGGCGGCAAGGCGGCAGATCCGAAGCAGCACGTCTCCTGGCCGGTCGAATTGCGCAACCGCATCGAAGCTATTCGTGAAGCGGTGCGCGACTTCTCGCCCTGGTTCCTCCCGGAATATGAACCGCTGCTTGCTCCAGGAGTTTTGGAACTGCCCGAAATAGCCCTGGCACCCGGCAGCGCCTCTGAGTTTTTTTTGCAGATCGACGAGCGCCTTCGTGCGCTCACAGGCAAGACGGATCTGCCTCCCGGAATCTTGGATCTGGTCTATCAACTGCGTAATGAACTGCCTGCTTGCCGCGATCGAGTCCAGGCGATTGCCATTCGGTTGGAAGATCTCGTCTCGGTAGCCGATGAACTCGCTGACGAAATGGGTTTTTCCGCGCTCATCAATCGGAGCCGCAATCTGTTGTCTATCGGCTACGACGTCACCGCTCAAAAGCTCAATCAATCCTGCTATGACTTATTAGCGTCCGAAGCTCGCACTGCTTCTTTTATCGCGGTGGCCAAAGAAGATCTTATTCAAGATGGCTGGTTCCGCCTGGGCAGAAAACACACGGCTTGCGGGGGCGAAACTACTCTGATTTCCTGGACCGGCACCATGTTCGAATACCTGATGCCGGTGATCTGGATGCGCTCTCATCCAAATACGCTCCTCGATCGCGCCACACGATCTGCCGTGCGCGCCCAGCGGGCTTACACCGAGAAACTGCGCCTGCCCTGGGGCATTTCAGAAGCCGCTTATAGCCAGACCGACGCGGACGCCAACTACCAATACTCCGCCTTTGGAGTTCCCTGCCTCGCGCTCAGTTCGGATAAGTCGCGGGCACTCGTCATTTCGCCTTATTCCAGCTGCCTCGCTCTGATGATCGACCCGGTAAACTCGCTGAAAAATCTTCTGCGGATGCGGCGGAGCAAGCTACTCACTGAATACGGATTCTATGAATCGACCGATTACTCGGAAACTCCCCGGCGCGGCTTATTCAGTCCCAAAGGAGAGGTGGTGCGCTGCTGGATGGCTCACCACGAAGGGATGAGCCTAGCGGCCATTTGCAACGTTCTCCACGACTGGCCGTTCCAGCGATGGTTCCATGCCGAGCGTTTGGTCCAGGCCAGCGATCTCATCCTGCAGGAAAGACCGGTGCGTTCAAAGCCGGTCACCGATGCCCGCCCGCGCCGCAGCTTCTGGACAAAAGCGGCCAATTCGAGAGCACGCGCTTCGGCGTAGGCAAGCCCATGCCCCGCATCGCTATCTTCGGACTACTGTCGGCTCTGATCTGGATCGCCTGGTGCGTTCTTGTTATTACCACGCTGGTTCCGGCGATCCAGATGTACGTCACAATGTGGGGCTGGTTGCTCGCCTGGGTGCTTTGTATGTTGCCCGTGATTATCCTGGCGATCGTCGCTACTATTCGCGTGAGGGCGCGGAGTTAAAGGCCCAAAAGCGCTTCTTCGTAATAGTCTGTAGTTAGCTTCTCGTTGGCAGCCGGTAAATCAGGCGGACTGATTCAGTAGCAGCTTCACCCCCTCCCCGGCTACGGATCTCGATGTGGCGAAAACCTGTCGTGGATCAAAGCCGTCAGAATGTCTTGAACTGTCAGCGTGAAAGGGTCTGCCCGGCCGCGGCGCGCCAAGCTGTCCAGCACGAGAACTTTTATCTGGAACGCCGCCAGTCCATCGGACCGGGAACGGCCAGTCGGCGTCACCGTGAACCAATCGATGACCGCCTGGCGTCTCCCAGGCATTTTCCCTGCAAGGGTCTCCGCGCAACGCAAGACGTAGGCCGAGCGTTGAGCCTGCGTCGGCAGGGACTGCCACTCCGTGAGCGAAAGCGCCGACATGATCGCTGGCGTCAAGACGCAAAAAGCGATGATCGCGAGCAGCGGGCCGACGGAATAGGTCTTCACTTGGCGGAACTTTCCTGCCCTGCTATCTCTGCGCCGGCCGGAATTAGTGTGGTTTTGGTTGCGAACATCTGCCGCTTTTAATGCTGGGAGCCGCATGACGGCAAATCGAAGGTGTACCCGGTGAGCATATCCTGACGCCAACACGATTCGAGAGGAAATCAGCGCGCGAGGGTTTTGATTTCGTAGCAGCCGCGCTTCATGGCTAAGTCAGGAAGGCAGCCGAGCGCAATTGCTTCGAGGCGTTGAGGGAAGTTATTTCGGTGGCCGGAGCTCAGGCGAAGTTCACGCAGAAAGAGCCATTGGGAGGCTTGTGCATGAAGAGCGTTCTCGACGATGTCGAGGAGGGCGGGGGAGGCACCAGAGTGCAAGTCTCAACTTATACTAAGGTTGCGTTCGTTGCTTCATAGTTTGCGATTCTTTGGGTTTGCGATTTATTGGTTTTGCGATTCTTACTGATTAGTTTGATGGCAGTCGCGGGTTCGGCGGCGCTGTTTGAAGCGGGCTTGCCGAAGGGGCTTGATTTCGTACACCGCAACTTGCCCACGCGTCAAAAATATTTGATCGAGACGATGGGGGGCGGCGTGGCTCTGCTCGATTACAACCACGACGGATTACTCGACATTTTCTTTGTCAACAGCGGCGATCCGAAGAAGCTGGATCGCACGTTCGATCGAAAAGATCCGCGCAGTTGGAACCGGCTGTACCGGCAGAATCGGGACGGCAGCTTCACGGATGTGACCAGGGAAGCGGGGCTGGCCAATGCAGGCGATGGGAACTACGGGATGGGCGTGGCTGCGGCGGATTACGACAACGACGGCAACACGGATTTGTTCGTCACGAGCTACGGGCACAACGTCTTGTATCACAACAACGGCGACGGCACATTTAGTGATGTGACGGCCCGGGCCGGGGTAGCGGGCGGGGGTTGGTCAGTCTCGGCGGGTTTTTTTGATTTCGATAACGACGGCAAGCTGGATCTATTTGTAACGCGCTACCTGCAGTGGGATTTGCAGCACAGCAAGGTCTGCGCGCGGGAGACGTATTGTCCGCCGGGCGAGTTTCCAGCGACAACGAGCCTGCTCTATCGCAACCGCGGTGATGGCACTTTCGAGGATGTAAGCGCACGCTCGGGGATTGCGGCGCATGCGGGCCGCGCACTTGGCGTCGCGTTCAATGATTACGACGGAGACGGCTTCACCGATATTTTCGTGGCGAACGATGGCATGGAACAGTTTCTGTTTCACAACAACAAGAACGGAACGTTTACCGAGTGCGCGCTCGATGCGGGTGTGTCGCTGTCGGATAACGGGAAACCATTTGCGGGGATGGGTGTGGATTTTCGCGATTACGATAACGATGGACGGCCGGATATTGTGGTTACCAATTTAGCGAAACAGATTTACGCGGTATATCACAATGATGGCAACGGGGTGTTCAGCTATCGAAGTCTGGAGACGGGCTTAGGCGTGCTTTCGGCGGGCAGTTCGGGCTGGGGCATGCGGCTCGAGGATTTCAATAACGATGGCTGGAAGGATCTGTTTGTGGCGCAGAGTCATGTGATGGATAACGTAGGGGCTATCGATCCTTCGATGCACTATCTGGAGCCGCCGCTGGTGGCGCTGAATCACAGGGGTCGATTTGAGCGAGCCGAGAGTGGAACTACCGTGGCCGTAGCGGGGCGGGGTGCGGCCTTTGGGGATTTGGATAATGACGGGTCGATGGATGTGGTGATGACGGTGCTCGGCGGCCGGCCTCTTGTGTTTCACAATCGGGCTGGAAACGGGGCGCACTGGTTGACGATCACGCTGCGTGGCGTACGCAGTAATCGTGATGGGTTTGGCGCGCGGCTGAAGGTGAACGGGCAATGGCAGTATGCGACCTCGGCGGGCAGCTATGCTTCGGCGAGTGATAAACGGGTACACGTCGGTTTGGGCGCGGAGCAGAGGGCAACGGTCGAAATCTGGTGGCCCTCGGGCGTGCATCAGGTTTTGAAAGATGTAAAGGCAGACCAGTTTCTGGAAGTGAAGGAAGAAGAAAGTCACTGATGCTTTCGGTGGCGATGGCAGCCTTAGGCTTGGCTTGGCAAACGGTTTCGCCGGACGTGGTTCAGCATGCCAAAGCGGGGATGGCAGCGCAACAAGCGGGGCAAATGAAGACAGCCATCGCGGAGTTTAAAGCGGTGACGGAACTGGCGCCGACTTTGCCCGCAGCGTTTGTGAATCTGGGCGCGGCGTATTTGCAGGACAAGCAATTTGACAAAGCCGTTGGCCCGTTGAAGCATTCTCTGGAGCTGAATCCAGCGCTGATTGGAGCGGAGCAGATGTTGGGATACGCGCTGCTGGAGCAGGGTTATGCGGCGGAGGCGATTCCCCATTTCGAGAAGGCGCACGCGCAGGACGGGTTAGGCATTGCGCAGGTAAAAACAGGGAAGCTAACCGAGGCAATTGCGAATTTGAATGCGGCACTTGCGAAGCATCCGAATGATCCGGAGTTGCTCTACTATCTAGGGCGGGCAAGCGGGCTGTTGTCGAAAGAGGCGATGGATACGCTCGAAGCGAACTATCCCGATTCGCCTCGTTCCCATCAGGCATTGGGGGAGAACTATACTGCTTTGCGACAGGTGCCGGAGGGTGAGAAAGAGTACCGGGAGGCGCTGCGGTCAAATTCATCGACACCCGGAGTGCATCTGGCGTTAGGGCAGTTGTATGCGACGGCCGCCGAGTGGCCGAAGGCGGAAGAAGAGTTTCGAGCCGAGTCGGCGATTCAACCGGGCGATGCAGAGACGGCGTATTCGCTGGGAAACGCCATGCTGCAAGAGGGGAAGATTGCGGAGGCGCGCAGCGAATTGGAGCGGGCGGACAAACTACGTCCGGCGATGCCACAGACTTTGCTGGCATTGGGCAAAGCAAATTCTTTGATTGGCAATACGGCCGGGGCGGAAGCAGCGTGGAAGCAGGTAATCGCGGCTGAACCGGCGGGATCGCTAGCGGCACAAGCGCATTTCGGATTGGCTGGAATTTATCGGAAGCAGGGAAGACCGGCGGAGGCTGGTAAGGAGATGGAGGCTTATAAGAAACTGGGCTCGGGGAACCCACGTTGAGATTGGCACCTCAAGGGCAGTTTGCCGCAGAATCGTTTTCCTCCCGCTTCCTTAAGTTCTGCCGGGAAAACGTTTGCGTGGATGGATCGCTTTCTCGATGAAGCCCGGTCAGGACCTACTTGGTTAAGAATAGACTCAATTGCCGGCTTAGTGCTTGCGTCGATCCGGTACGCGGAGCAGCGTTTGGAGTTCTACGACCTACACGCCTGGGTTGTCATGAGCAACCATGTGCTTTTTTTGGTGAGTCCCCGAGTGCCGCCGGCACAATTTCTGCAGTCAGTGAAGGGCTACACATCTCGTGAAGCGAACCGGATTTTAAACCGAACTGGCGAATCTTTCTGGCAAAGCGAATCTTATGATCACTGGATTCGGGATGAAGCCGAGTTTGAGCGAGTACGGAAGTACATCGAAGATAACCCGGTGCGCGCGGGCTTGGTCGCTAGTTCGGATCAGTATAAATGGTCGAGCGCCTACGCCGATCTGCGCGACCCGTAGAGCGGGTCTCCAGACCTGCTATGCCGCCGTTCCCGGCGGCATTTAAGTCGCCTTGAAAGCCGACTTTGCAGGCTGAAAGCCCGCTCCACATAAGAAAGGTGAAGTAGCTAGACTGAAGGTATGCCCGACTTTCTCGATCTGTTAGACGCGCCCGGCCAGGTCGTTATTATTACGGCGGGCGATGCTGACCAGGATCGCGACGACCGCTTCGAACGAGCCTGCGAGATGTACCCGGAAGCCTCGCTGGAAATGGATGAAGAAGGGAATATCATTGTGACCCCCGGAAACAGCGAAGAGAGCGCCTACAGCAGTTGTGAAGCATCCCGCCAACTGGCAAATTGGGCAAGGCGAGACGGAACTGGACGCGCTTTCGATGCCAGCGCCACCTTCAATTTACCGAGCGGCGCCAAACGCTCTCCCGATGCCGCGTGGGTACCGAAAGAGACCTTGAAGCGGGAAGGCAAAGCCGCCACTCGCACCATCACTAAGACTCGCCACGTCCCCACGTTTCTGATTGAAGTAACGTCTCCGTCGGACAGGCTGGCGCAGCAGCAGGAAAAATGTCGAAAATGGATCGAGTCCGGTGTGACCGAGGCTGTTCTTCTCCACCCCAAGCTGAAAACAGCCTACGTTTTCCTGCCTGCGGCCGAGATGGTCGAGATACCCGATGCAACGGAAGTTCGATCCACTGTGCTGCCAGGATTCGTCATCGACTGCGCGCCGATTTGGGAAGAATTAGAAGGCTAGGTGCTGCAAAGAGAAAGGCCGGAGTCGTCGATTAGACGAGTCCGGCCTTTTTGTTTTGTGAAGCTGGGCGATTAGAAGGACAGTCGCAGCGCGAACTGAATCAGCCGCGGCTGATTGATTTGGCTGCTGATGACGCCGAACGAGGAAGAGCCTTGAGTCTGACCGGGGTAATTGAACTGCACCCGGTTGAAGATGTTGAAGAACTCCGCTCGGAACTGGAGATTGACTCGACCTTCGGGAGAGAGCGCAAAGCTCTTGAAGGCAGTGAAATCCCAGTTAGCGACTCCTGGCGAGCGCAAGACCGGATCGGTGCGGCTGGCGTCTCCAAAGGTGAATTGGGCCGGCTGCGTGAAACAGCTGGTGTTGAAGTATTCGTTCAAGCGAGACTGAGCAGAACCTGAGATGACGGGATTACAGCCGGCTACAACATTGGGCCGCTGTCCTCCGCCGAACGAGTTGGTGTTGTTTGAGTTGGTGCCGAAATGAAGCGGGAAACCCTCTTGGATGGTGGTAATACCTTGGAATCCCCAACCGCCGATGGCGGCATTAACTAAGCCATTGGCATTGCTCATGTATTTGCGGCCTTTACCAACCGGAACGTCGAGGACATAGCTGACGACCAGACGGTCTGGCACATCAAACGAGGCAAGCGACTTTTCGGCTTTGAAGTTATTCCAATCCTGAACGCCGCCGGTACCACCGTTTTCGAGCCAACCCGTGATCGTGTCGGTGTTGCTGATCAGCTTGGCGTGGGTATAAGCGACGAGAATCGAGTTACCACCTGAGAAACGCTTTTCGGCCTTAACCTGAAGCGACTCGTACGTGGAATCGCCGATTCCCTGACCGGCGTAGTTTATGCCGTTGTATTGAGGAAACGGACGGAGCAATTGCCCAGCCTGGATTGTGGCCGCTCCGAGCGAAGCGCCAGGAGCAGTGACAATTCCGAAGTAGGGATTGGCGACGGTGTTAGTGAGGCCTTGGCCGAGTGCGAGATAATTATCGGGCAACTGATCGAGTTGCGGAGATTCTACCGGGAGATGCGTCCCTTTAGCTCCGCCGTAAGCAATATCGAGCAGGAAGCCATTGCCGAATTGCTGCTGAAGATCGGCATTCCACTGCTGTGCGTAACCGTAAGGATTACGCAATTGGTTCATGTTGATGCCCGTTCCGAGAAGTGCTTGAGCATAACCGGGACTGCGGCCGGGAGGTGGAAGAATTCCACCTGGAAACGGATTGGAAATGGTGTAAGCGCCGCTGCCCGTGGTCGGTCCGGCGGCGTTGCAGCCACCGTGATTAAAGCAGGCAGGCAGACCGGTTACCGTCGATTCGAGAACCGGTGTGGAATAGCTGTTGAGGTTGTCGTTATTTGGGCTGGTGTCCCAGGCAACGTCATTAGGCAGCCAGAACACGCCATAACCGGCGTGGAAAACCGTCTTGTTAAAGATCTGGTAAGCCATGCCGGCGCGTGGCGCCCACTGTTTATAGTTGGGAAGAATGGCGCTGCGGTAAGTGTCAGGCGGTGTATTCACCAGGTCGATGTTGCCCGGCTGGTTGATGCCTTGCGCCTGCAATACAGAGTTGGGCTGTCCAGGATTGAAGAAAGAAATACGGTCGAAACGCTCGGTCCATGGCCCGGAATGCTCCCAGCGAACGCCCAGGTTCAAGGTCAGTTTAGGGGTGACGTGCCAATCGTCGTTGAAGAAGGCTGCAGGATAAAGTTGCTGAGCAGCGACCAAAGCCGGGCTCGAGGCGTTGCCGCCCGAGGGATAGCCAAGGAGGAAAGTGGCGAGACCCAGACCGCCAACGCTCGAGTCGCTTGCATTCAATGCCGTTAAGTCTGGATTGAAATTGAAGGCACCGGTCGGGTTGTTAGTCTGAGTATAGTTGTGCGTTAGGCGGAGAAACTCGGCCCCGAACTTGAAAGTGTGGTTGCCTGAGATCTTGGTAAGTGTACCGGCGGCGCGATAGTTATCGTTGCGATCGATAATCACGCTACCCGCGCCCTGGCTGCTGAAAGGACCTTCAAAGCCGTTGATGATCGGAACGGGCAGGTCGCGAAAAACAGCCTGAGTGTTATTGACTGCGGGCCAGCCGAGTTGAGTTAAGTCGTAGCCGATGGTCTCGGGAGTCCGATCGTAGTTGAAACGCTGATAGCTCAAGCGAACTTCCAAAATGGTTGTCGGATTGAACGAGTACGTATCGCTCAGGACGAAGTTGTTGGTGTTGAAAACTTCGGTGCAGCGATCTTGGCAGACTCCGTTGTGAAAGGGATCGGTCGGCAGATTCAGATTGCCCCAGTAAGTGTAGCGGGCGGAAATGTGCTGCTTGTCCGAAACATTCTGGTCGATACGGGCGACAGTTTCGTTCTGGTTGCCACCCTGGCTGGAGTTTGAGGTCCAGTTGTTGACCTGATTCGCGAGACCGGCAGCATTCGGCGTCGGAAACAGATTGAGAAGCTTCACGGAAGTGGGATTGATGCGATTCGTCGGGATGACATTGCCAGGAAACTGGAGGCGGTCTCCGGTCTTTTCGGTGCCGCTGCAGACCCTGGTATAACCCTGACTTAGGGGGCCGCAGGTAGTCAGCGGGTCATAGATGTTTTTGCCCAGCCCTGTTGCCAAAGCGCTTAGGTCGCCGGTGCGTGAGACGGCATCAGGTACGTTTTCGGTGTAGGAAGCGCCCTGCCGCAGCCGAAACCCTTCGTAATCGACAAAGAAGAATGTCTTATTGCGGCCATCGTAGATTTTGGGAATGTAAACGGGACCGCCAAAGTTGCCGCCGAACTGGTTTTGCGTGAATGCGCCAACGGGCGTTCCGTTCTTGTTGTTGAAGAACGTATTGGCGTCGAGGACCTTATTGCGCAAATACTCCCAGCCGGTTCCGTGAATTTCGTTGCTGCCCGATTTGGTGGTGAAGTTCACCACGCCGCCGGCGAAACGGCCGTACTCGGGCGATAGATTGTTGGTGGCCACTTTGAACTCCTGCAGGGAGTCCTGAGTAGGGATCAACGCCGTGATGTTGATGTAGCTTCCGTTTACCGGCGAGCCATCGAGCCAAACCATGCTCTGGTTAGCCATGCCGCCGCCAATCTGATAGTTGCCCCAGGCGAACGGGTTGGTTCCGTTGGTGGTGCCCATCGCGCCGCCTTGCGGAACGACTGACGGAACCAGGGCGACAAGGTTCAGCGGATTACGGCCATTTAACGGCAGTTCCACTGTTTTGCGTTCGTCGATGACTTGTCCCAGGGAGGAGGATTCGGGAGCGAGTAACGGAGTTTGCGCAGTGACTTCGACGGTCTGGTTGACAGCGCCTACTTCGAGCGCCACGTCAATTTTGCTGGTTGTGCCGGTTTGGACGACCACGGGAGTGCGCAGCGTGCGCTTGAATCCCGGCTTCTGGACTTCTACCGAGTAGTTCGACGGCGCGACGTTCACGAATGTGTAAGCACCATCAGCATTGGTTGTATCGGTGCGCTTTTCTTGCGTCCCGAGATTGGTAAGTGTGACCTCCGTGCTGGCCATGGCGGCACCGGAGGGATCAGTGACGGTTCCGACTACCGAACCAAACGTGGTTTGGCCGTAGACGGCTGGAGTAAGGCAGACAAGCGCTATTACTCCTAAAAGATACGAACGAGGTAACCTCTTAAGCATGGAAAAACCCTTTTTTTGTGAAACTAGAGACTAATACACTTTTGTTAATTTCTAGCAGGAATTTCCAGGTACGTCAATCCCTCAACTTGCAATTTGATGTTGGTCAGCGATTTTGTCACCCCTTAAGTGTTCCGCGATTCTGTCATCGGAAGAAATGAGAGGGTGACAGAGTTGAGCCAGAAAGAGCTGCAACAAATAAAAGGGGCGCGAGTGACGATCGCAAGAGGGTATGATGCTGCTGGTCGACGGCAGCCGTCACGATTGGCTGAAGGGCCGTGGGCCGCGCTTAAGGACATTTTTCCTGACCTACAACACCATCGCCTTAGCCAAATCCCTCGTCACGCGCAGCATCGAGCGCGTTATCGTCAGCGGATTATTATTGTTCGCCTGTTCGCCTGTCGCTTCGCCTCCTGCAAGCCGTTGCTCTGCACGCTCTAGACCCTGCCGAATGCTGGTCCTCGTTGGCTCGATCTGATCCTTCCGCCGCGAGTCTTTCAAATCGGCCAGCTGTTCGAGTAGAGCTTCACTTTCTGCAACATTCGTCTCTGCGTCGGCAGCGAGCAGACGCCCGGGCGCCTGCAGACGATAGTGCACCAGCGAAATCTCCAGCAGAAAATAGGTCCGCAACAGTGGTTGCCAGGCCCGTACCTGATTACGCAGGGCAACCTTCTGCCGCCAGCCTGCGCCGAATTCGAAAATTAGCGCGTCGGCTTCATTGCGTATCCTGTCGAAATTGCCGTTGATGGCTGCCCGTTCCGTGCGCGACCGGTTGATCGCCGTCCGTAGGTCGCCCTTCGCCGTGCTGCTGTGAAACTTGGCCAGGCGTCGCAGGTTGGCCACAAACGAATCAAGCACTTCCAAAGCAGCATCTTTCGCCCAGATCTGGTCGAAAGACACCCACATGGCTCCGAGTCCCAGCAAAATGCCCAGCACATCGTCGCGCGCCACGGCTAAAGAAGTTTGGGGCGCAAACGTTCGCAAATGAGTGACGTAGAAAGCGAACGCGGTCTGCACGCCCGCGTACGACAACCGCGGGCTCGCTGTAGCAATCCACGCGGAACACGCCGTAACGGCCGCGAACAATACCGTAAACTCCGTAATGCTGTCTATGTACGGCAGCACGAAAATCTGCGCACTCATGCCGATTACGACGCCGCCTAAAATAGCCCCGCCCACACGCAGGATTTGCTTCTGACGCGACGAACCCACAGTGGTGAGCGCAGTAATCATACAGGTTGCCACTGCGGTGCTCAACCCGGGCCAAGCGATCGCGTTGTAGATCAGGTAGCAGGAAATCGCGGCCAGCATTCCCTTTAGTGCGAAGCGCAGATGGTCTGCGTTCGAGAAAGCATCCTCCTTGAAGAGCGGGTTGCGTTTTTGCAGATCGATCGCAGAAGGGAAATACTCGGAAAGAAGGTGCAGCCCCGAAAACACCTGCGGAATCTGCGCAATCGTATTCTCGATGTCCGCCGCGTAAGAGTTCGGAATCGATTGCGACACCGCCGCATCCATTTTCGATACGGCCTTCAGGTCACCGCGCGCCAGAGCGGACCGCAGGAATTGCAAATGGTCAGCCGCTCCGCGGAAAATGCTCCGGTCTTGTTCGCTCACCAGTGCATGCGACTCTTCCAGGCTGGCGGACAGATCGATCAAGCGTCCGGTGAGCGCGACCAGCGCGCTCATCTCGGCCGCGTATTGCGGATTCTCGTTGAACCGCGCCAGTAAACGGCGTAGCGTAGCCGTGCCCGTCATGGCAAATTGCACAAGCTTCTCTTGCGTGAACGTGGCTAGCGGGCGATCATCGGCCCAGCCGCGCAGCGTATCTTCTATCGTCTTTAAGCGAATATCGAGACTCTCCGAAAACTGATCGAACGGATTTACCCGCTGTGAGACCAGCTCCACGGCAACCGTGATAAGAGCGGCGGCTACGATAGCCAGAGCCGTCCATAGTGTGGCCTGGACCTGCTGCTTGGTGTTACCTGGAAAATCCCAAATCGGAATGGACGTCACCGCTAGAAATCCAAAGGCAGTCGCCGCCGGATATTGATAAAGCGCACTGATGAGAAAGAACGTCACAAAGAGAATGCCCGCTACCCAGACAAAATGAAGGAACGGGTTGCCCAGCATCGCCAGCGCGCCCACCAGCACAAACGCCACCGAGCAACCCACCGCGCTGACGGCAGTGACCGCCCCGCGCACTGTGGCTTGCGGACTCTCTCGCGAAAACAGCAGTGTGTAGTACGCACCCAGTGCCGCTCCGGGTAGACGAAACACCATGATGCAGATCATCATCAACGTGGCGGCAATCGTCATGCGCGCGGAAGTCCAGCCGCGGCCAGGATAGGGCGCCAGCTCCTGCTTCAGGAAATGACCAACCCAACGCCACGGTCCGTTGGTTTGTCCGACTGGACGCGTTTGCGCGAGAGTGGCCATCGCTAGCGCCGCCCATTCACACGCGAATCATGAGCCGGGCCATCGCCGCGCACAATCACCACAGCGTTCTCGCCAATGCGCAGTACGTCCGTAACTGGGTGCTCGATCCTCACCCGCACCGGGTAGCGTGAGGCCAAGTGGACCCAGTTCAAGGTGCGCTGCGCATCCGGCAGGCCCGGTGCAAGAGTTCCCACCACTGCTGCATCCAGCGTTACGCCGTAGGCCGCGCTATCCACCACACCGGCAAAATGTTTGCTGGCCTTCGAAAGCACATACACATCGGCGTGCATTCCTGGATGAATTCTCTGCAATTGCGTCTCACGGTAATTTGCCACCACCCACCAGGTGCGGGTATCGATCATGGTGAATAGCTGCTGCCCGGCGCGCGCGTAGGCGCCTTCCGAGATCGTCAGATTCGTTACCCGTGCATCGAACGGCGCATAGACATGGCAGTGATCGTAGTTGTATTGCGCCGTGCGAACCGCCGCCGCGCGGCTGCCCCGTTGCGCCACGATCGGGGCCAGCAGATCGATCGCACGAAGCGATTGTGTGGCCTGTGCATGGCTCTGCTCCAGGCTCGCCACCGATTGCTGCTGACCGGCCAGCGCCGATCCCAGTCGCGCCTCGGAAAGTTTGAGCTGGGCATTGGCCTGGCGGACCGCCTCGTCTCTGGCCCTTGCCAGCGAGCCCGCCTGGTCTACCTGGTCGACCGTAACGAATTGCTTTGCCAGCAGCGGCTCCAGGCGTTTGAAATTGTTGTTGGCATACTCCCATTCGGCTACTGCCTGCTTCACCGCGGCCTGTGAGTGATTCACGTCCGCGCGCGCTTGGTTAATCATTGCCTCCGATTGCGTCACGTTGGCCTGCGCGCTACGCGTGGCAGCATCGGCCGCCAGCGCCGCACTTCCCTGGGACGCAATGTGCCTCCGCTCATTAGCGATCTGCCCTTCCAGCGCTGCCTGTTGCGATTTGGCGTTCTGCAGAGCATAGAGGTAAGGCGCGTCGTCGATGTCGAACAGCAGATCGCCTTCCTTTACGAATTGGTTGTCATGCACCGCCAGCTTCACCACCGGCCCCTCTACTACCGGCGCCATGCCGATGAAGTTGGCAAAGACCTCCGCATCGTCGGTGCGCGGCTCGGTATCGACCGCATGAATCACCATCGCACCCGTTAGCCCGGCGGCCAGCACACTCAGAAGCGGTATGATTCGGATCTTGAACTTCCGTTGCTTCGCCTGACTCTCATCGTCCGCCATATCTGCACCTCAGTTGAAAAACAGCAGCCACAAAGTAAAAGAGAAGAAAGCCGCCAGCGATGGATACGTCACGATCCCAGGTTCCATTTGCTCGTCAACGCCCAAACGTTTCACTACCAGCCGCACCAGCACCGCTAATAAAATTGCCACCAGCATGCACAACATCCAGGCGGGAAAGTACGAACCGTAGATATTGAAGGCGGGCGCATTCTGGCAGCCAGTCAGAGGCGCTACCACCAGCAGCAGAAAGCAAAAACCTGGTTTGCGGGAGTTCATGGTTTTGCCTTGGACGGCGCTCGTTGCACCAGGTCCGCTGTTCGGTACGCGAGATCGGCAAAGTCGGTGAGCACCCGGCTGCGCGCGGAAATGTCCGCCGACCGAGCCTGCGCCAGAGTGCGCTGGGCCGAGAGCACATCGAGAATGTTGCGCACTCCGTAGCTATACGATTCGAGTGCCGCGTTATACGACGAGTTCGATGCCTCGAGTAAAGTAGACGCCGCCAGCCGCTGTCGCAGCGCCGTTTTGGTATCCGAGTAGGATCGCCAGACTTCATCGGCAATCTGATCCCGCGTCGCTTCCGCCCGCGCCAGCGCCTCCTTCTCTTGGCTTCTCGATTCCGCGACTTGATTGCGCCGACGCCCTCCGTCGAAGATCGTCCAGGTCAGGCTCAGCTGCGCGTTGTAAGCGGGGGCGCCCGCGTACGTTCCCGCAAATGGCGGCTGTTCTCCATACGCGCGCAAATACCCGTAGTTACCCTGAAACGTAAGATCTGGATAATAGGCCGAGCGTGCTTGCCGGATGTCCGCTTCCGCTCCCTGCACGTCCGCCAACCGGGCCAGCAGATCCGGACGCTGATCGAGCGCCCGCGCGATCAGATCGTGGACCGTGCCGCCGATTTCCCGGGGCACGTCTAGTGTGTCGATTCCTTGCACGTGCAACGTTGACGAGGGCGTCGCCATCAAAGTTGTCGCTAAATCACCGGTTGCCGTTTCCTCCGCCCCAATGGTAGTTTGCAAATCGTATTCAGCCTGTGCGGTGGCGCTGCGCGCTTCCAATACGTCCGGCAGTGTCGCCAGGCCATGCGTCAGACGCGCTTCGGCCGCCTGCTCCACCGCTCGGGCATTCTCCAGATTCGCCTCGGCCGCTTTCCGCTGGCCATTGGCGTTCAACAGTTGGTAATAGAACGTCATCACCTGGAAAATGATCTGACGGTGTACATCGTTAAACCCGAAATTCGCCGCCAGCAGATTGGCACGCTGCCGCGCGATTCTGTCCAGGCGCGTTCCGAAATCGAAGACGGTGTAGTTCAGAGTAAACTCCCCCGCGCCAAGCCCCAGAATCTGCTTGACGAAGGTGTTGTAGAGTAACACTCCCTCCTGCGAAGTCTGCCCGAAAGCCGTGGCCGCCACTGTCGGATACAGATCGCTCTTCGCCACGCCGAGCATGGACGCTTGTACTTTGGCTGCCTCCCACGCGCTACGTGTTTCGGGGTTGTGCTGCTCGGCAAGGTCGATCAGCTGCGGGAGCGAATATGCGACACTGCCCGACAGCTGAAATTCGCCTGTCATCCGTTTGTTGAGTTTCTGCAATGAGGATTGCGCTCCGCTCGGATTCCAGGGACGATCGGCGGAACTGGGCGCTTTTTGCGCCCGCAGACACAATGCGAGCGAAAGCAAAAAGAAACAACTCGCCGATAGTTGTGAGAAAAATGCGCACAACGCACCGCGCCCAAGACACCCGAAAGTGCGAGTTGCTTCCGTGTATGGTGCCGTGGCTTGCGGCCTGTGCGCTGTTGAGGAACTCGCGCGTACAACGGACTCGCGACCCACGCCCAAGTCCGCTGAAGTTTCTCTTTTGTTTGGTGGCGGCCCTAGAGGGCCAATGTCACTTAGTTTTGATCCAGGCCCACTTAGGGTAGGAAAAGATAGCGCGGCTCCTGGCGGCTTTGAGCCGAAAGAATGGCGCCACGAATGGCAGCATAGCAGGCCAAGAGGCTCGCTCCATCCACGGCAGTGAACACTTCTGGGAAAAGTAGGTGACATTGGGCCTAGAGGGCACCCCGCGCGGCCTGTGCTCGCTTCTGCAACCCGAAGAAATGTTCTCTCGAAGCGACGCATGCCCTGACACAGAGAAGCCCGCGGTTGTGCATCGACTTGCATCCACCAGCCGCGCAAGAAAAAGTATAGCTACTGTCGCCAGCGTGGTCGGCCTGAGGCGACCATCAGCTTACCGGTTCGCGGAACTCTGCGTTCGCAGGGCGCGTTCCAGGTTGGCAATCGAGTTCGGCCCGCTCGCCTCCATCATGCCTTCGAGAGCTTCTATCAGGCGCGCTACCAAACTCTTTGAACCATCACGTTGCTTAACGTTCTCCAGGTAATCGACCTCGGCTACCTTCGAGCCCACATCGCGCCCCAGCCGTTCACTCAAGAACCATTTGTGTTCCAAAGTTTCAGGCCAATGCGCTTCCATGGCTTGCCGCGAAAGCCGCACCGGCCTCGGCTGTTACGCTCTCACTCTTACGTTGCGCTCGCTGCGGAATCGACTCCAGAGTCTCCTTCATTAAAAAGGGAAAGGGTATGTTTCGCATCATCAGATATTCCTTTCAAAGTTAATTTGCACGTAGCGTGAAAACTTTTCGCGATGGCCTCATCCGATGCGCCTAAGCCCAAATATCGCGAATTGCGCAAGATACTGGGCGCCGAAAGTCGCTATGGACACTGGCAACCCGGTGAAAAACTTCCGAGCGAGGCCCATTTAGTGAAACGCTTCTTTACCTCGCGTATCGCGGTCGGCCGGGCGCTTCGCGAGTTGCAGCATCTGGGCTTGGTGAACCGCGTCGCCGGCTCCGGCACTTTCGTACGCGCAACCGAACCCATCATTGATCGCTCGTTGCTCTTCGGCTTGCTAATTCCCGATCTGGGCGAGACTGAGATCTTTGGCCCCATCTGCAACGGAATCGCTAATGCACCGCTAGCGAGCGATCACGCGCTCCTCTGGGGTCATTTTCACGGCGAGCGATCCGCCAAGCAGGAGCAGGCTCGCGATCTCTGCCGCCAGTACATCTCCCGCAAAATTTCCGGCGTCTTTTTTGCGCTGCTCGAATTCGAACGCGATGCCGACAAAACCAACCGCGCCATCCTGGCCGCGCTAGGCAATGCCAGCATTCCGGTTGTCCTGCTCGATCGTCGCCCCGCGACGAAATCTGAGCCGCGACGTCTGGATCTGGTCGGGTTGAACCATCGTCAGGCTGGCTATACGGCCACCCAACACTTGATTCAGCTCGGCTGTACCCGTATCGGCTTTCTCGGCGACCACGGCGCGCCCTGGACTGTCGCCGCGCGCCTGAGCGGCTATGAAGCGGCCTTGCGAGAGCACGGCCTGCCGCTTGTCGAGGCCGCTATAGACGACGCAGCATTCTCCGTCGACTCGGCCATACAAGCGTGGGTGTGTGTCAACGATCATGTCGCCGGTCAACTGATGCACAGCCTCTTAGCCGTCGGGGCGCGCATACCCGAAGACATCCGTATCGTAGGTATCGATGATTCCGGCTACGCCAGCTTGCTTCCCGTTCCTCTGACGACTGTGCGGCAGCCGCTGCGAAGTATCGGCGAAGTGCCGCATGCCACTATGCTCGAAAGAATCAAATATCCAGACGCACCCACCCGCGATTTTTTGCTCGATGGCGAGTTGGTGGTGCGCGCTTCTTGTGGCTCGAATATCCCCATTCAATAGAGGATTTTGGCCCCGCTCGCATCCCACTTACGAAATACCTCTCGCCCTTCCGCAGCTAGCAACTGCCGGCCAGGGATTCTTCGCTGTTCAGGCTTAAACGTCATCTCCCGGTAAATCGCCGCATCGCTGAAACCGCTTGCTTCCGCCTCTTGCCTGGTAGCTGCAAAATACACGCGCTCCATGCGCGCCCAGTAAATCGCGCCCAAACACATCGGGCACGGCTCGCAACTCGTATATAGGTCGCAGCCTTCCAACCTATAGGTGCCGAGCGTCTGGCATGCCGACCGTATCGCCATCATTTCGGCGTGCGCCGTGGGATCGTTGACCGACGTCACGAGATTCCTCCCACTGGCCACTACTTCGTTGTGTTTTACGACGACGGCGCCAAACGGGCCACCTGCAACCGATCCGACATTCTGAATGGCCAGCCTGATGGCCTGCCGCAGGAAGGCTTCTGTTCCACTCAGCTGGCTGTCTCCACTACAGCCCGTTCACCGCGCTCCTCCAACGATCTCGCACGCGCCGGTAAGCTGAAGGAAAAGGTAGATCCGCAGCCCGGCTTCGACTCCGCCCAGATCCGGCCGCCGTACATCTCGACGATGCGCTTGCAGATAGCCAAACCGAGACCTGTCCCTGGAAAATCCCGATTATTCAACCGCTTAAACAGACCAAACACCTGATCGGCATATGTCTGGTCGAAACCGATGCCATTGTCCTTTACCGAGATCAGCCACTCGTCTCCGTCTTCCACCGCTTCAATCCGCACGTTTGGCGGACTGCTACCCCGATATTTCAGTGCATTGCTGATCAAATTTTGAAAGACGAGTTCCAGTTGCGCGCTATTGCAGGCTACTGTCGGCAACTCACCACGCGTGACTTTTCCTTTCGTCTCCTTCAGCGTTGCCTGAAACAGGAACAACGTCCCGTCTACCAGTTCGCTCAAATCCACCTGTTCGCCGTCCCGGTCCTGTGCCGGAATGCGTGCGTAAATCAGCAGATTTTCAAGGAGCGAACTCATATGCCGCGCCGCCGCTTCAATATAGCCGAGATACTCTTCCCCCTGCCCGTCCAGGCTGCTCTTATAGCGCGTCGATAACAGCTTTGAAAAGAGAGCAATAGTGCGCAACGGTTCCTGCAAATCATGGCTGGCCGCATACGCAAACTGCTGCAAATCATCGTTCAGAACGGTCAGTTCGCGCGCTTTTCGGGCCAGTTCCTCTTCCGCCTGCTTGCGCTCCAGGTGCTGGTGCGCTTCGCGCAGCGCTCTTCGTACGGCCAGCGGCAGGCGTTCCAGCTTCTCCTTCAGCACGAAGTCAGTGGCGCCGCGTTTCAGGCTCTCCGTCGCTACTTCTTCTCCGATCGCACCCGACAAAAATAAAAAAGGAACATCTGGACAGTGTTCCTGGGCCATCGTCAGAGCTGCATAGCCATCGAACCCAGGCATTGAAAAGTCCGAAATGATCACATCCGGGCAGGTAGCTTGCAGTTTCTCGCGGAAACCGTGCCGGTCCTGAGCTCCTTCAAACTCATACTCAATTCCGGCCGCACGCAAGACATTCAGCGCCAGTTCGACGTCCAGCGGACTATCTTCCGCCATCAGAATGCGGACGGGCGCTTCGGCCAAACTCATAACTCGATCACTAGTTCCATACTCGCGCCCTTACGCTTTTTTCGGAAGTGCAAAAAAGAAGCACGCTCCCTCATCTATTGCGCCCCGCGCCCATACCCTTCCGCCGTGCCGGGTCACAATCCGCTTCACGTTTGCCAGGCCAATTCCGCTCCCCTCGAAATCTTCCGAGCGGTGAAGCCGCTGAAATGCCCCGAACAGCTTATCCGCCGAGGCTTGTTCGAAGCCTGCCCCATTATCGCGGACCGAGAAGACGATCTCGTCCCCGTCCTCCGCTCCCTCTACTTCAATCACTGCCGTTTCGCGATATCTGGAGAACTTCAACGCATTTTGCAGGAGGTTCTGCCATACCAGCCGGATGAGCACCTCGTCCGCCTGCACCTCGGGTAGATTCCCGACCTTCCAGACAACTAGCCGCCCCGCTGTGTCTTGTTCCAGCCCGGCCCGCACCTCTTCCATCAGCCTGTTGGTATCGATGCGCCTGCTGAACAGCCTGGTGCGACCCAAATGCGAAAAGCTCAGCAGATTCTCTACTAGAGTACCGGCAAAATTCGCCGCTTGCACGATGACCTTAATATATCGCCTGTCATTCTCATCCAGTTTCTCTGCCGCCGACGCCTGCAATAACTCTGAATAGCCGAGAATATGCCGGAACGGCGCCTGCAAATCATGCGATACCGAGTAGTTGAAGGCTTCCAGTTCCTGGTTCGACTTTTGCAGCTCGACACTTAATTCCGCTAACTCCTCGGCTTCCTTCAAAACGATGCCGATGATGGCGTGCCGCAGTTCGCCCGCTACCTCGATCTCCGCCGCCTGCCAGGGCCGCGATCGCCCACGCACCATTTCCTTCCACGTCTCGAACGACTGGCGCGGATACAGCCTCTCCGTCCCGCCTGCCAGCCCCTCCACCGGCTTGCGCGGATCGCCGCCCCATTTCACCGTCTGAATCACTTCGGGCCGGAACCACATCACGTAACTCTCGTAGATCTCCGAAATGGAAATCGCCAGTAAACCGCTTACCTGCTCCTGAAATCGCTCCATACCCGGCAAAAGCGCCGGCAGAGAGTCGGTAGAAAAAACCTCCTCGCGCCGGGCCGCCTTCAGCCACTCCGCCATTAGCAGAATCTCCGGCTCTGGCGGACACGAGCCCAAGCATGTACAAGCACCCGCATGCACAATCGCCGCACCCGATGCGTCGCCGACAGCGAGTAACTCATCAGAGTGCTTTCTTAACCCATCCAGAAAGTCATCTTCCTGTGCCATGTACGACAGCAGCCGCGTCATCACTGACGTCAGTCCGATCCGCCGCTCGTACGCCGCCCTCTCTTCCGCCACCTCGAGTTGTGTCGACACCAATTGCGCCAGCAGGTCGCAAGCAGTTCTCACTTCGAGCGGAACAAACTGGGGGGATCGGTCATGACACGCGATCAGTCCCCATAAGCGCCCATCCGCCGTTAACAGCGAGATTGACATGGAACTCCTGACTCCCATGTTCTTCAGGTATTCAATATGAATGGGAGACACGCTCCGCAAGCTCGCAAAGCTCAGATCGACGGGCCCAGTTTCCTCGACACTCTTAGTGCTCACGATCGGCACCGGCTGGTAATTCACGTCTGCAATCAGCCGCAGCCGGTTCAACTCATACAGCTTTCTCGCTTGTTTGGGAATATCAGAAGCGGGAAACCACAGATGAAGATACGGCGAGTAACTCTCATCCCGTGCTTCGCCGATCACCTGCCCGTTCCAGCTCTCGTCGAATCGATAGACCAGCACGCGGTCGAAGCCCGTCAGCCGTTTCACTTCCACCGACGCGAATTCCGAAATAGCCTCCACCGCTTCGGCGCGCTTCAGGCGTCCTACCAAAGTGCTGACGATCGGATACAAGTTGTGAAACGATGCACCGCGCGAACCATCCGGCGCCGGTTCCAATTCCACAATCAGGCGATTGTCGAAACGGTGCGCAATCACGTGGAAACTGCTTTTCGCCAGCCGAACCGTTGCCGTCCTCAGATACAGCGGGCCAGCATCGAGTTTGGCGTTACGTAACCCGGCGATCAACGGATCTGATTCTGCCGGCTCGAATAAATCGTCAAATCGTCTGCCCAACAGCCTGTCGCAGGAAACCCCGAGGTGTCTCTCGGAATTAACGCTAGTGTGCGTTATCGTCAGTTCGCTCTCGTCGAGAACCAGCAGAACACCATGTGGCTGAATGCTGCCAGGAACATGGATCGGCTCGCGATCGCAGGTTGTTAAGTCGGTTGGTATCGGGACCGCATCAGCTGTAGCCATCGCCCTCTTCCGATGTGAAACTCCCACCCTCCCGAGGTCGAGTAGGCTCTATCCCGATGTAAATTGGGGCCGCCTACCAGCGCGAGCCGCCCCGGCCTCCGCCCCCGCCTGATCGTTCGCCGCGCCCGCTTCCGCCATTCCCTCGTCCTCCGCCACCGCCACCGCCGCGATTCCCATAACCGCCGCCTGATCCGCCCTGCGGCTTCGGTCGCGCTTCGTTCACGTTCATCGTCCGGCCATTCAAGTCCGCGCCATTCAACTGGGAGATCGCCGTCTCCGCATCTCTGCGCTCCGTCATCTCGACAAACGCAAAGCCCCGCGACTGCCCGCTATCCCGGTCGGTCACGATATTCACCCGTTCCACATTCCCGTATTGCGAAAAGGAAGCCATAAGGTCTTCCTGAGTCGTCTTAAAACTCAGATTGCCAACAAAGATGTTAGTCATTCATACACCTGGTTCCAATAGATTGATTCGTCTTTGTAGGGCTGTTCTAGACACCAAACGTCAATGCGGCAGGAAGACAATGGAGGGGATACATAACTGCAAAGACGAAATCAGTGTAACAGAACATTTCCGCCCTGTGTACACCCATTATTCGGGAATTGATTTGGTCAAACTTCGGTTCCGAATCATGCGATAGCCCCAGTAATATGTGTTGTCCCGCAGCACATAGTTCCGCGCTTCGAGCACGATCCGGCGCGTCAGGCGGGTTAGTTTCGTCCCGGGTAGTTTTGGCTCCGCTACACTCGGCTCGTTCGCGACGCAGGCCTGCGCTCTCAGCACCACCAGATCGCCATCCGTCAAAACCGCCGGCTCTTGCGCCGCAGTCGCCGGCGTCTTTCCATCTTCGTTAATTTCCGCCGACGCCTGTTTTGTCTCCGCATGAGTTGCCGGCTGAGCACGGGCTTCAATGTGGTTGACCGGCAACAACTCCGGATGCGGGCGGCCGTCCTGGTAAATCGTCGAAAACGTTTCGCCGTCCAGCAATTCCGGCGCACCGGCACAACCGGCAAACGTCAGGTCCGTCGACACTTTCTCGCGCTCCAGATCGATGTTTCTGTCGATCTTGTGTGAAAAAGCGAGCGAGCTGAGTTTGAAACCTATACCCGTATCGTGCGTGGCCGCACCGAGCCAGACCTCCTGTCCCGCGAAAACACCCGCCCTCCACAACCGGATATGATGCCGCTGGGTGATGGTGTCAAATGACTTTTCAAATACCAGGTCCGGCGGTGCGCCATGATACAGCAGTTGCGATACGGGCGCGGCGGCATATTCCGTTTTGATGCTGAATGCCTGCCACATATGCGATGACGAAAGCAGCGTACGCCGGTCCGCCATATACCAGCCGGATGTTACAAAGGCAGCCGCTATCTCGGGTCTTGTCCCGACTAACACGACGTTCATCAGGTCGGGCGCCGTTTGGCCTTTCCTGTAAGTAAGCCGGCTGAGCTTTCGCCCCAGCCAGTCCGAAAATTCAGCCTGCGCTCCCGCCCGCTGCGCATCGGGAACGGCTTCGCTGCCCGCCGGCTCAACCAGCACCCGTAGTTTCATGTCGGTGCCAGGAGGCAGATGAATCTCCGGCTCCGGAAACGGAAACAATAAACAGCGAGCCGCAAAAATTCCCGCCGCGCTAATTGGACCCCCGGAAAACTTGACCCATACCTGGTTCGACACGCCCGTCAAACCAAGCACTCCCCGGAAGAGTAAATTCGATGTCGGTTTCATCCAGAACCCGTTCAACAAGTTACTTGGATTACTGGCCGCCAGTACGCCTTTCACCTCGCCCTTGGCCGTGACCTGCTCCCGAGCATTGTCAATCGACCTCAGTCTCGCTTGCAATGGATAGCGACGCCCGTCCGGCGTGGAATACTCGTTGAAACTTAATTCCAATCCGGCGCGCTCGTGTACAATCCCCAGGCCCACTCGCCGCGCCTTTACGACCGAGCCGTACACCTCGCTGCCCTTCGGAATCACTACATGGCCGCCTGTTTCGAACTGGTGAATAACCACGCAGCGAAATGCAGTCCCTACCGGAGACGAATAGCTTGTGAGATGATTCTGCAGACGCACTTCCAGGTCGGATGGCTGCAGGCTGGCCGCCGAGCCGATCGAGGCCAGCGACACCGCGAGTAGCGGAATGCGCGACCATTTCGTCATTTCTTTCACCAGGAAGCTCAGGTTATCGAAGCTCAGCTTACCTCACCTTGTTGCCCCAGGACAAATTTTTGTTCCAAAACAGGTTGAAAGGGTTCTGTCGTACTAGTCTTGTCCTTCAGCGGGTACCAAAAACCTGCTCCGCATACAACCGGCTCGCCCGTAAATCGTCTGCGAGCGGGCGCGTTACCGCCGTTTTCTCCCGATACGCCAGTTCCACCGCAATCAGCGGCTTCAGACCAGCCGATTTCAGGTACCCGGCAATCGCTGTGTAGTCGATATCTCCCGGCTCAAACGCTTCCAGCCACAACTTGTCCCGCGAGTTCCGCACATGAATCTCGCTGACCCGCTTGCCCGCTTCTTTGAGAAGACCCAACGCATCCTGGTCACCCTGACGCACCCAATCCAGATCCAGGCAAAGCGTCACATATTGCGGATCTGTGCCACGCAACGTACTGCGCCATTCCCGGGCGTTGTCGAGCATTTCCGGCGTGTGGTTGTGAACTCTTAATTGCAGTCCGCTCGCCGCCAGTTCGCGGCCCATGCGATTCATGACGGAAGCCTGCCTCTCCAGCTCTCGATCCGTCTTCCGAATGCCCTCGCCCTTCGGATCCGCATTGCAGACCACCGCTTGGCAACCGAACGGCTGGCATGACCTGCCGGTCGTCAGCGCCTTCGCGATCGTCCCCTCCGCGCGCTCATCATGCAAAGGGCCTCCGCTATATACCGAAGGCATGCGCAACCCGTTCGATCGGACGAGTTCTAACGTCTGCCGGCTCAACTCGGGCGTCAGAAATTCGGCATTCAGCTCGACGTTGTGAAAGCCCGTCTCGCGCGCCATCGGAATTACTTCGGGCAACACATCCTGCAGCGTTTTACCTTTCCGTTTCGCATACTGCTGAAAGATGTAAGCCTCTACCGTCAGGCCCGGCGGGTACACGCCATCTGCCCAGAGCAATGAGCCCGCTCCGAAGATAATTTCCCGCCGTGTCATGTGAACCTCGCGATCTTAGTCGAGCGGCTGGCAATGGGGGCACCAGTACAGCTTTCTTCCGGCAAACTCCTGCATCTTAACTTCCGTCTCGCAAATAAAACACGGCAAGCCGCGTCGCCGGTATACATAGTGTGTCTCGCCGCGCCGCGCTTTGCCCCTCTTATGAGGACGGTCGGCAGCGAACGTCGTCACGATCCGCCGGTCCATCATTCCGTCCCGCATCAACGCCTGGGCGTCACACCACAGCGTTTCCAAAGCTTCTTCACTCACGCTCATGCCTGCGCGAAACGGATTTACTCGGGCCCGAAACAACAACTCCGCCCGGTAGATGTTCCCGATCCCGCCAATCACCGCCTGATTCATCAGCAGCGCCCCCATCGGAGCCTTGCTCTTGTGCATGCGCCGGATCGCCACCCTGCTATCTGCGTCATCGCGTAACGGGTCCGGCCCGATCCGATCGACCAGCAGCTCTCGCCCTTCTTCGTCCAGCACCTCGCACGCCGTCGGCCCGCGCAATTCCAGCCAGGACTTCCGCGTCGAAATACGCAGCCGCAACGCGCCTTTCGGCTCTGGAAACGGCATCGCACCCTCCCTAAACTTTCCATACAATCCCAGGTGCACATGCAGCTGCCGCTTCGGACCGAAGTCATAAAAGAGATGCTTTCCATACGCCTCCACGCGCCGCAGCTTTCGCCCGTTCAGTTGCCCGGCGCCCTCTTCGAAACGCCCATTCGGCGCAGCCACCTGCACGATACGCCCGGCAAAGAGTTCCGCATGATGCTCGGCATACCGGTGTAACTCATTTCCCTCTGGCAACTGATCCTCTTGTTACTCCGATGCTTTCCACTTGAAATCCGATTTGGAATCCCGCGTCGCGATGGAAAGCCTGTACGGCAGCCGAAGTACATCTAGAGAATACGTCGATACTGGAAGTAGCAAAATTGTCTTAATGCCTCCCAAGCAGACATCCGACGACATTTGGGCCGACCCGGAACGCGTTCTGGCCCCCAGCAAAGAAGATTTGTTAGTACAGGGCTTAGAGGAGATTGCCGAAGAGCGGCTGTATGGGTGTTGGGCAGACGAAGTTTTGCGATCATGTCTCGATTTAGCAGCGTCCGATACCTCTTATAGCCGGGAGCTTTTCCTCGGTACTCGATCAGAGATTAACCAGTATTTGGCGGTTCTCGACGAAATCGTGCGAGATATTCTGAACCGGCTCCAGACGGCCGGTCGGGAGTGCGATCCGGCTCTGCTGCGGAATCCGCGGACCGATATACGGAAAAATATTGCAGAGGAGCTGGGTCCGGTCGAGGACCCCTCTTCCAAATCAGAATCGGCGAGCCGGCAAGGCTTTGCTTGCGAATATGCCGAAGACCGTGTAGTGAGATTTTTGTCGCGTTTCAGTAGTCCGAAAGATGAGTTAGTGCCCAAATATCCCACCCCGTCTCTGCGACATATCTTGCGGGAGACACGGCGGGAGCTGGTTCACTGTTCGGACCGCGCCGATGAGCGTTGGGAAGCCGAACTAGCTCTTCTCTTGGAACCGGATGTAGACTTGCTCCCTCCAAAGCGTCAGGCCCACCGCGGCCCGAAACTAAAAGTGCCCTTACGCGGCCAAGCCACATAGCGGGACGCTCGCTCGCAGCGCGATCCGCTTCGTATCATGTCTACACCGCATGATCGCTTCCCAATTCGAATTTCGTTTTCGCTTTTGGATCATCGCCCTCATCTTCTCTCTCGCTTTTGCCTGCAAAGTGATTGACCATCACCACGCCGCGGCCGGCCTCGCCCACCTGTTGGCTCTCCCGCAGCAGAACGGCGTCCAGTGGATCTACGCTTTCGGCGCTCTGCTCGTCTTTATCGGAGCGGCGGTTCGCACCTGGGCCACCGCTTACCTGCGTAGCGACGTCGTTCATGACATCCATCTTCACGCCGACCATCTTGTTGCCGACGGGCCGTATCGATATGTCCGCAATCCTCTTTACCTCGGCATCGTTTTTCTCAGCGCCGGATTCGGATTACTCGCCAGCCGGCTTGGCTGGTTTGTTCTTGTTTTTGCCACTTATTTCTTCTACCGGCGTCTGATCGGCCGTGAAGAACAGGAGCTGGAACAATCTCAAGGCGAATCGTTTCGTCATTTCAAAGAAGATGTCCCGCGTCTCTTCCCCTCGCTCACGCCCCGCCTACCCTCGAGCGGTCGCGCGCCTCATTGGGGTCAGGCCTTTGCCGGCGAGAGCTTCATGTGGGCTTTCGGTCTCGCTCTGGCCACCTTCGCGGTGACTCTCAACGAAACCGTTCTCGACACCATCATCTGGATTGCACTCGCCACTTACGCCATCGGCCAGTTGATTCGCATTTATCGCTCGAAACAGTCTGCTCGCCATCCCGCGTCTTAGTCACATGAGTCAAGTCGCCGTTCCGGCCGTCTATCATCCCACCTGGTGGGCCGTGCTCCTGCGAGGCATTGCCGCCATCGTCCTCGCCCTGGTCACCTTCGCCGTTCCGGGCATCACCATCGCCTTCCTGGCAACCCTGTTCGGCATCTACGCTCTCATCGACGGCGTCCTCGCCATCATCTCCACCGTTCGCGCCGTACAAGGACACCGCCGCTGGGGAGCTTTTCTGTTCGAGGGCGTCATTGGCTTGCTGTTCGGTATCTACGCCCTTGTCTCGCCCTTTGCAGCCGCCGCGGTACTGGTCACGGTGGTAGCTATTTGGGCGCTGCTCACCGGCGCACTCGAAATCACCGCTGCCTTCCGTATGCGCCGCAACATCAAAGGCGAATGGTTCCTGATCATCGCCGGCATCTTGTCTATCCTCTTCGGCATCCTGCTGTTCGTCGAGCCAATCACCGGCGCCGTCATCCTCGTCTACTTTTTGGCCGGTTATGCACTGCTCTTCGGCATCATGCTTGTGCTGCTCGCCTTCCGTGTTCGTCGAGCCCCGCTCGACGTCGCGCCCGCTATTTGACCGTAGAAGCGGCCGGTCCTGGCCGTTTCATCCACTTCTCATACTCCCGCGTGTGCCGCGATTCCAGACTCACTTCCTTGCCCGCGATAAACATCTCTTTAATATTCGTCTTGGCCTCCAGCGGATCTCCATCCGTCAGAATCAAATCGGCGATCTTGCCCTCCGTAATGGAGCCAATCTGATTCCCCGCGCCCAAGATTTCTGCTGAATTAATCGTTAACGCCTTCAATGCTTCTTCCTGCGGCAAGCCGAACGCCACCGCCTGCGCTGCTTCAAACGGCACATTACGCGCAAACTCCACGTCAAAAGTCCCGAAACAAATCTTCACCCCGGCCTTGAAAAATTCTTCCGGCAGCGTATACGGCGCATCGTACGCATCGTCATCATGTTGCGGCAGCTCGAACACTTTGCCCAATACCACCGGAATCCCATGCTCTTTCAACAGCGGCCCGGTATTTCCAATTTCGAGCGGGTTCGCAATGATGATTTTCACCTTCTCTTTATCCGCAAACGCCACCGCATCCCGAATCGCCTTCTCCCGAGAAGCCCGCACAAACAACGGCTGCTTCCCCTCAATGACCGGCAGCATCGCTTCCAGTCGTAAATCCTGCTCGAGATCTTTATCCCCCGCCGCTTTGGCCTTCTCGTAACGCCGCGCATCCTCAAAGAACCGGCTCATCTCTCGCAAACGCTCCTGGTATTGCTTGTCCTCATCCTGGTACGTCCGCGCGCCTCCCGGAATCATCGATGCATACCGCGCCGGCACCATGCGGATCTCGGGAAATTCCATATCCATTACTGCGCTCGGCTTCACTGCCATCTCTTCCCAGGTCCAGCCCGCCAGGTGCATCAACGCGCCTTGTCCCGTAATGATGTGCGTCGCTGCATTCCGCCCAAAGCCGCCACCTCCGCCGCTGCTTGGCAAACTGATCACGGAGGTAATTCCCGCTGCCCGCGTCACCTCGACGTGTTCACTCGATGGATTAAACGCCACCTCCGCCCGCAGCTCCGGATTGAACAGCCCGATCTCGTCCAGATCCACCGTATCCCGGAGCGCTGAAATTTCGGACAAGCCCACGTTGGTCGCCGCATTGATCAGCCCCGGATACAACTGCAGTCCCTGTCCATCGATCACCCGGGCCCCACTGGGCGCAGCCACGTTGGCGCCCATACCCGCGATCTTTCCATCCACCACCAGCACCGACCCGTGCTCGATCACGCCCGCCGTCACCGGGTGAACCGTCACATTTTTGATGATCAGCGACTCGGCGCTACATAAAACCCCGCACAATGCTCCTATCAATAGCTTCATCATTGAATGGCCTCCCCCGACGGATTGCTCTGTTGTGTACTTCGATCACCGCCGCGCGACTTCTGCGCCGCGTTCTCTTTATCGATCAGCGCTTTCTTCTTCGACTCGAAATCCGCCCGCGCCGTCAGGTCCTTATCGCGATCGAAATACTCATGCCCATCGATCCACACTTTCAACACCTTCGAATACCCATCCAACGGATGTTTGTCGAACAGCACCAGGTCGCCCGACTTCCCCACCTCGATCGACTCCACCTTGCCGTCAATCCCCAACTGCCTAGCCGGATTGATCGTCACCATAGCGAGCGCCTCAGTCTCGCTCAACCCGCCATAGCGCATCGTCTTCGCCGCCTCTAAATTCAAATGCCTCTGCAATTCATCCGAATCCGAGTTGAGCGAAACCACCACACCTTTACGCGCCATAATCGCCGCGTTATACGGCGTCGCATCGAACGCCTCGATCTTGTACGACCACCAGTCACTGAATGTCGAAGCCCCCGCCCCGTGCTTCGCGATCTCGTCGGCCACCTTGTAGCCTTCGAGCACATGCTGCAGAGTGCGTATTTTGAATCCCATCTCGTCCGCCACCCGCAGCAGCATTAGAATCTCGTCCGACCGGTAACAGTGCGCGTGGACGTACCGCTTTCCTTCCAGCACCTCCACCAGCGGCTCCAGCCGCAGATCCTTCCGCGGCGGTATAGGGTGCTCGCCTTTACTTACTCGTTCTTCATAACGCTTCCACTCCGCCCGGTAGTTCTTCGCTTCCGCAAAACTCGTGCGAATCACTTCCTCAACGCCCATACGAGTCGCCGGATAGCGCCGCTCGACTACCGGCGCGGGCGAAAACAAACCCTGCTGCGGATAACCAGCCCGCTTCGGATTTTCTCCAAGCGCAAACTTAATGCCCGGCGTCGCTCCCTCAAACGCCATCTCCGGCGCAGTTTTCCCCCAGCGCAGCTTGATTACCTCGGTCTGGCCGCCGATCGCGTTCGCACTGCCATGCAATACATTCGAAACCGTCAATCCACCAGCCAGCGCCCGGTAGATATTTATGTCCGTGGGATCGATCACGTCCTTGATATTCACCATCGATGAATCGGACAGGGTGCCTTCATTGACTCCGCCCTCGATCGCGGTATGCGAGTGGCAGTCGATAATCCCCGGCATCAAGTATTTGCCTGTCCCGTCGATGACGGGCGCTCCCGCCGGCGCGCTGATGTCTTTGCCGACCGCCGCCACGCGCCCGTTCTCCACCAGCACGCTGCCATTTTCAATCGTCCCCTTGGTCACCGTCAGCACAGTGGCATTTCGAATCAGCACCGTTTGCCCGAAACTCGTGGCCACGCATAACACCGAAATTCCGATCAGCCTACGCATCATTGCGCTTCTCCTTCGGTGGCCGCCACCGATGTCTTGGTTCCACCACCCGGCGGTTTCTGCAAATCTTTCGACGGCTGAAACACCTTACCGTCAATCACCACGTATTCGACCGTCGTCTTGTCCTCAAACGCGTCCCCCTTCATCACCACCAGGTTTGCGATCTTGCCTTTTTCAATGCTTCCCAACCGGTCCGCCACCCCGTACATCTCGGCGGTATTCAACGTCAGCGCCTTCACCGCATCCGCCCTCGGCAGACCCGCATCAATCGCCCGCTTCACATCTTTTTTCAGGTCCGCGGCCGCATCCACGCCGTCGGAGTAAAACCCGAACTTCACGCCCGCCTGCGCCAACATTCCCGGGACCGCCGGAGCTTTCTCTCGCATCTCGAGATCGCGATAATTGGGCGCCTCTGTCGGATCGGCATTCTTCGGCTTCTCCGGCCACTTCAAACTCACCAGCAGCGGCGTCTTCGCCTCTTTCAATGCGTCCAGGCAGGCGTAGCCCTCGTGCAGCCCATAGACCGCAAAAGGCGTTTTCAGTTCTTTCCCAAATCGTAAAATCCTCTGGATCTGCTGCGATTCGTCCCCCGGCAGTAATAAGCGGGGTGATTCCGCCAGTCCTTCGAGAGCATGATCGTACTCCGGCCGCTTGTTTCCCGCCGGATGCTTGGCATACAACTGCTTAGCCTGCTTATATTGATCTAGGTCTAAATACAGCTGTCGCACATAGGCAATGTTGCCCATCAGGGAAGAAGGAAAGGCGCGTCCGTAACCACCGCCGCCCACGCGAAACAGAATCTGCTCGCCGACCGGTTGCGCCACCACCATGTCGCGCCCCCGCTCTCCCGCCAGGTCCACTACCGCACCCAGGCCCTCCACAATGCCCCGGTTGGGAAAAGTGGCTGCCGTCGTGAACCCGGCTGCACGAGCCGCGTCCAGCCGAGTATCGGTTGATGTCACCAGGTCCGCCGCGCGTTCATACGCATAGGTCTGCGGCCGATCTTCCGCCCCCCGGACCCTTGGTTCTGGCGCCGCCGTGGCCGGAGGCGTTCCTCCTGCCCCAGCAGCCCTGGCCGCCGGGGTGGCTGTCGGCGTCGGCGGAATGCCCCAGGTACTCAAGCCGTCGATAAATCCCGGATACACCGTCAATCCAGCGCCGTCGATGACCCATGCGTCCGCGGGAATCGTTGCGTTCGCACCCACCTGCGTGATCAGTCCGTCCCGCAGCACCACAGTGCCCCGGGCCATTTCCGCCCCGCTCACCGTCACCACGTGCGCGTCCTTGATGGCAATCGCCGAAGGCACTTCACCCGCCGCCGCTCCCGCCATCCCCAGCAGCAGCGCCGTCGCCCCGTACAGTTGTTTCGTCCGCATCTCGCCCCAGTCACAAATCGAAATAAAACCGCCTATTGTGACACGTTGAGGCGTTATGTCAGAAATAACAGTTACTTACTGACCCTATAAATTTATCTTTGGCACTCGATCTGGAACGTTTCGCTGCGCCGAATGCTACCGTGCCCGCATGAAATACAAAAAATCCCGGCAGGAGCCTTCCGTTACCGAACCGCTCCTCAAGGACATGCTCGATCGTCAGAAGGCACACACCAAGCAGTCTATGCAGGATGTCCTGATAGGCTCAACTCCGCTTGCTCCTTCGGCCCAGTACCAGGACGATGGCGGCGGCTATAACGCTGATTTCGTCTTCCCGCAAGAGTAGTCACCTCACCGCGAAGCCTACCCTGCCGTAGGGTAGGCTTAGCCCGCCACGCTCAATACCAATCCACTACATCCAATCCACGCACCCGGCGAAATTCCCTGCTGTTATGCGTCACCAGCGTTGCGTTATGCACCAACACTGTGCCCGCTATCAGACCGTCCATCGGCCCAATCGCGGTTCCAGTTTTCCGCAAAGCTAAACTTACTTCGGCCGCTCGTTTCGCTGCTGCCGTGTCGAAGGGCAGCACCGAGACCGCCCTTACCAGTTCATCAAGTTGGCCCCGGCGTTTCGAAGCATGCTCAGCCTGTCCAGTCCCTATTTCCAACTCGTACAGAACGATTGCTGGGATCGCAATTTCGGCTGGCGACAAAGACAGCAAATGATCTTTGACTCGCCCGGTACCCCTAAAAAAATAGATCAGCGTGTTGGTATCTAAGGCGAACACTACAGCCGCTCGCGCTTCACATCCACGCCGTGCTTTGCCCGAATTTCGTCAGCAGATGGGAAATCCGACCACGCGCCCGCCAGCGCTAGCACCGCCGCCGGCCACTCCCGCTTCGCCCTCTCCCGCACCGCCTCTGCGATCCACTGACTCTGCGAAACGCCGCCGGTCTTCGTCGCCGTTTTCACCACCGTCAAGGTCTCGTCATCCAGGTAGATCGTCACTTGTGCCATACCTTCACAAGTATACGCCCACTTATAATCCCCCTTCAAGCTCTTTTTGCTTATTTCTCTTCCCCCAACCTATAAAAACGGTACCGGATCGCCCACTTCACCTTCTTGCCACGTTCAACATGCAATTTGATGTACGCCTCCGGACAGACCGTCGTTCGAATCGACCATAAATACAATTTCGAAAGCGGATGGTCTCCGGTTTCCCGAACTCCCACGCCCGCTCTGGTATTTTCCACTCGAATGTCGTTCTCCGCCGCGCTGCTCCCAAATCCCTGCAGGTAGCTTGCCACCGAATCCTCGCGCGACTCCGACAGCTCCCGCCGGTACGCAATCTCATCCCCGCGCACTTCCGCCGCGCCTTTCAAGTCCTGTTTCGCCTGCACGCGAAAGGGCAGCTTGATCGAAACCGCCGGCCCTGTTGGCTGGCCATCAATCACATAAAAGTCGTGATCATACACTTCGGTGTCGATCACCCGCCGGCCGGTGTTCTTCAAGGTGTGCTCCAGCACCAGTTCCGGTTTGCCTTTCATTAAACGCACGGTCTTCGAGTACACATAGGAGTATCCATCCACGCCCTTCAACTCCTGGACAAACTCCACTCGATCGGTATGCGGCCGGATAATCCAGGTCCCCGTGTTCACGATCTTGTAGCTCTTCGCAAACTCGTACGGCGAGTCGTCCGGCTTCTGCAAGACGCCCACGCCAATTTTTACAAACAGGCCCCCCGTTTTCGCTTCTCCGAAGCCCAGCGCTCCATCTTCGGAGCGGAACTCCTCCACGGGCCCCGTAATCGCATCATGCAACGTGGCTTCGTATTTCGGAAACCACACCCCGAAAAAGTTATGCCCTTGATACTCCAGCCGCGAAATCACCCCCGACCAGTCGAACCGCCCGCCCCGGTAATATCCGTTCTCCGCGCTCGGCAAATACAGTTTCGCCCGTATTACACCGTTGCTGATCTCAGCCTGCGGAGGATTCGCCGCCATCGCCGGCCAGCCTGCCGCTGCCACCAGTACGCCCCAAACGGCTAAAGTCTTCAATTGCTTTTCCCCACTGGCACCAGCTCGCCCTGCCGGATATAGTATTCCGCACCGCGCCAGCGCACACTGCTCCTGGCAAAGCTAGCCACCCAGATCACGAACGCCATTGCATCCCACAGCGGAATCAAAAACAGTTTCCGCGCCATCGATTTCTGCTTCAATCCATACCCGCCGATAATCCACGTCATCAGGCATCGCAATAGGAGATAAGTCGCCAGGTAAACCGCCGCCACTGTCCTCGAAGGAGCCAGCACCGCAGCCAGAATCGACCACGGCAGTCCCTGCGTAAACAACAATCCGAAGTGTCCCCACGGCCGCATATGGCGCATCACCACAATCCAGCGCAGCCGCTTGTGTAGCAGTTCCTTGAACGATCCGAAATCCGCCACCGTCTCCACCGCGTACGGCAGCAGTTCCACCTCCGCCCCTTGTTCCGCCACTAGCCGCCCGATTAGTAAATCGTCGCCCGGCCGGTTCTCAATCGCCTCATAACCTCCGAACTTCGCCAGCTGCGACTTCGTCGTCGCAATCGTCGGACCTAACGCAAACTTCACTCCATCCAGTTCGCGCGCTACAAAAATCCCGGCATAGAAATCCGAATACATCCCCACCGATTGCAACTCATCGGCGAAAGTGTCTTCCGACAGGGGCACGTACGGCAAAGTCACCGCGCCAATCTTTGGATCTGCCAATGGCTGCACCACGGTTTTCAGATAGTCCGGCCGCGCCCGCACGTCGCTGTCGTTAATCACCACCACTTCATACTTCGCTTCACTTACCAGCCGCGATAGCTTGGCCGACTTGTCGTTCAGCGCCGAACGGTTCGATCCCAACAGCACGCGGATCGAGCGTTCCGGAAAGTCTCCCTTCAACCTGTCCAATACTTCGAGCACCGCTGCATTGTCGGCATCCACGCAAAACACTAGTTCATACTCGGGATAGTCTTGCCGGCACAAGCTCGCGAAGTTCTCGTACGCACCTACATCGAGGCCCTTGACCGGCTTTAAATTGCTCACCGGAGGCGTGAACCGGGGCGTCTTCGCATAAGGATCCGGGCGTATGAAAAACCGCAGCGAACCAAAAATGGCTAATAAGTAGTAGACGAAAGGCGAAGCCGCAACTACCAGGATGGTCCAAAGAATCGGCTCAGGCATGAAAAAAATAACTTACGCGGACTGTTTTCAGAGTTGTTTCATTCTCTCTGGCTAGACTGGTTGAGTAACACCCGAGTTTAGCGAACCTACTTTCATGTCTCTCCCTTGCCTGCAACTCCCTACCGTCAACAAATCACCTCTCGTGCAGGCTCAAGGTCGCCCTGGAGGTTTCTCTCTTTGTGCGGCATAGCAGGTTTCACTCATCTCCGCTCTCCTGCGCCCCGCACCCGCATTCAGGCTGCTGTCGAGTCGCTTCGACACCGCGGTCCGGATCAGCAAGGCGTGTTTCAATCTCCCTTTGTTTCACTCGGCGCTGCCCGTCTTAAAATTCTCGATCTCGCGGCCGGTGATCAGCCTATTCTGTCGCCCGACGGCGACGTCATCATCGTCTTCAACGGTGAGATCTACAATCATCTCGAACTCCGACCCGAACTTGAATCTCTCGGCTTCGAATTCCGCACTCACAGCGATACCGAGACCGTCCTTGCGGCCTTTCTTCACTGGGATCTTGCCTGCTTTTCGCGGCTCCGCGGCATGTTCGCCGTTGCCCTCTGGACCGAGTCTTCCCGTCGCCTCGTCTTAGCCCGCGACCGTCTCGGCATCAAGCCCCTTTACGTCGCTCACCATCACCGCGATCTCTACTTTGGCTCAGAACTGAAAACCCTTTTCGTCCATCCCGAGATCGACCGCACTCTTTCGTCTTCCGCCCTCGATTGTTATCTCGCTCTCAATTACGCCCCTGGCGCTCACAGCATGGTCGAAGGCATTGAACGCCTGTCACCCGGCTCGTGGCTGGAATGGCGGGAGGGCGAAATCCGTTCCGATCATTACTGGCGGTTCCCCTCCTTAGCTCCGCGCAGCCGCTCCTTTGCCGACGCAGAAGAAGAACTCGACTCCTTGCTCCGCCAGTCCGTCGCCGAGCACTTCTTATCCGATGTTCCCCTCGGCCTCTGGCTTAGCGGCGGACTCGATTCCTCCACCATCCTGCACTATGCCGCGCAACGATCCTCCGAGCCCATCCGAACCTATTCCGTCGCCTTCTCCGGACGCAGTTTCGATGAAGGCGCCATCAGCGCGCGCGTCGCCGCTCATTACGGCGCTCGTCACGAACAGCTCGATCTCGATGAAAACTCGGATCTCTGCCAAGCCATTGAGCACTTCCCCGATTTCTTCGACGAACCCAACGGCGATGGCGGAGCGCTTCCCGTCTGGTTCCTCTCCAAACTCACCCGTCAAACCGCTACCGTCGCCTTCAGCGGCGAAGGTGCCGATGAAATGTTCGCCGGCTACTTAACCCATCGCGCCAGTGAACTAGCCCGGCTGGCTCGCCGTTGGCCCGCTCCACTGCTCCGTCTGGCTCAATCGGCTGCTACCCTGCTCCCTGTCTCCGACGATAAGATCAGCTTCGAATACAAACTCAAGCGTTTTCTCGCCGGCAGCTTGCTGTCGCCTCTGCGCGGTCATACCTTCTGGAATGGAACTTTTTCCGACAGCGAAAAAAACAGCCTCGTCCAGCATCCGCTTCCTCCCGCCTTCGAGCGCCTCCTTGCTGACTTCGCTCCCCTCAATCCCCCTCTGGAAGCCTTTCTGCGCTTCGATCAGACTTTCTTCCTGCCCGACGACATCCTCATGAAAGTCGATCGCATGAGTATGGCCCACTCCGTCGAAGTTCGTCCGCCTTTTCTCGATCACCGCATCGTCGAGTTCGCCGCTTCCCTCCCCACGCACTTCAAAATTCAGGGCTCCCGCCAAAAAATAATCCTGAAAGAATTGATGAAGCACAAACTGCCTTCCTTCATCATGGGCCGCCCCAAGATCGGCCTCGATTTCCCCGCTCACGACTGGTTGCGCGGCCCCTTACGTGAACTCCTCCTCGATACCCTCTCGACCGCCGAAGCCTCCTATAGCGACTTCTTTCGTTTCGACGCCATCCGGCGTCACGTACAGGCTCACTTGAGCCGCCGCGCAAACCTCGGGTATCACCTCTGGGGCTTGCTGATCTTATTTCTTTGGATGAATCGATGGCAGATCCAGTGCGCACCCTCGACCAGCAGCCACAAACTGGTCGGCGTCGGTCAATTACTTACCTCTACTTAGTCGTCTTACTCGTCGCTGCTGCCGTTTATCTCGCGTGCATTGTCTCGCCGCCTTCCCTCATGGACGACGTTGACGCTGTCCAGGCGCAGATCGCCCGTAACATGCTTTCTTCGGGCGATTGGGTCACCGCTCGAATTGATGGCGTGATCTATCTCGAAAAGGCTCCGCTCATTTACTGGCTCATTGCGCTCTGTTACAAGGTTTTTGGCGTTCACGACTGGGCCGCCCGTCTCCCCGTCGCCTTCTCCTCGATCGCACTCGCCTGGCTGACTGCCGCTTTTGCCCGATGGGCTTTCGGCAAACGCGCCGCACTTTACTCGGGTCTGGTCATGGCCACCTGCGTCGGCCTTTTCCTCTTTACCCGCATCCAGATACCTGACGTCATGCAGACTTTCACCGTGGCGCTGTCTCTCTGGGCTTTCCTGCGCCTGCTCGAAGACGATGAGCCGCGCCCTCGTTTGTGGGCCTTTCTGCTCGCTGCTAGTTTAGGTGTCGGCTTACTGCTCAAAAGCCTCATCGGCGTAGTCTTTCCTTTCGGCGCAGCCCTCGTCTATCTTGCTCTCACCCGCCGCCTCTTCGACCTTTCTATCTGGCGTCGCTTCCGTCCCCTGTCGAGTGTCTTGCTTATCCTCGCCATCGCCGCCCCCTGGCACATCCTTGCGATGCTGCGCAATCCACCCTACTTCGACTTCACCATGCACAGCGTCCCAGGCGAGTATCATGGTTTCTTCTGGTTCTTCTTCATCAACGAGCAGTTACTGCGCTTCTTAAATCTGCGGTACCCGCGCGATTACAATACTGTCCCCCGACTCTACTTCTGGCTCTTTCACTTACTCTGGCTCTTTCCGTGGAGCGTTTATCTCCCGGCCGCTGTAAGACTGACTTACCGGCCCGTCGACCGTGCAAGCCGTACCCGATTACTCGCCCTCTGCTGGATCGGCTTCATCCTGGTCTTCTTTAGCTTCTCCACCACGCAAGAGTATTATTCAATGCCCTGCTATCCGGCCTTCGCCCTGCTCATCGGCTCCGCTATGGCGGCAGGTGGCCGCTGGATCCAAGTAGGAACCAAAGTGTTGGCCACCATCAGCGCCATCTGCGCCATCGCTGCGTTGGGCTTATGGTTCGCCGTCCGACACACTCCCGCTCCCGGAGACATCTCATTAGCCTTGAGCCGTCATCCAGCCGCTTACACACTTTCCCTCGGCCACATGGAGGACTTGACCATCCCCGCTCTGGCCTATTTGCGTGTGCCGCTATTCCTCGCTGCGCTTGCCTTCTTAATCGGCGCAGTCGGCAACTTCGCCGCATCCCGTCGCAGCAAACCGTTTTTCGCGACTGCCCTCATGATGGTCGTCTTCTACCAGGCTGCCCGCCTCGCGCTTGTCGCATTTGATCCCTTCCTCGGTTCACGCCCATTAGCCAATGCTCTGCTGCACTCCCCACCCGGCGACTTAGTCATCGATCATCATTACTACACCTACTCGTCGATTTTCTTTTACACAAACCGCACAGCGTGGCTGCTAAACGGCCGCTTTAACAATCTCGTTTACGGCTCCTACGCGCCCGGAGCGCCCAATGTTTTCCTGGACGACCAGCAATGGATTAAACTCTGGCAAAAACCTGCCCGCTGCTACTTAGTAGCAAGCGAGCAATCCATCACGAGATTAGCTCAATTGATCGGCCCTAAAAATGTGCAAACGGTTGCTGAGAGCGGCGGCAAGTCGCTGGTCACTAATCACGCCTATTAGTGTGCGTAGAACTGACTTTATCAGCGTAGCTACCGCGTTTGCATTCGGCAACATTAAGCGACATTGGTCTGGCAACCGGGCCCGGACGTTCAGTAGAAACAATCTTCTTCATTCGCAAGGCGATGCCGGAGTCTTTGGTGCAACAATAGTCGCTTCATGACATATCGGCAAAGCGTCTCTATTCGTTTCGCATTGGCCACTGCTGTTGCGGTGTTGGCACATGCGCAGAGTCCCGCACCGGCTCCGTTAGTTGTCCATCCGCTAACGGGAGGTGTCTCTTGGATAGAAGGTGACGGAGGAAATAGCGGCGTCATCATCGGGGAGAACGGAGTGATCGTTATCGACGCCAAGATTTCTCCGGCTAGCGCGAATGAGTTACTGGATGACATTCGCAAGTTGACACCCAAACCAATAAACACGGTAATTTTGACCCATAGCGACGGGGATCATGTAAATGGGCTAGCGGCTTTTCCTGCAGGCCTCAGCATCATTGCTCACGAGAACGAAAAAAAAGAGCAGCAGCACGCAATTGCAGCCGGGGATAAGAATGCGCCCCCAGCCGACCATCTCCCAACGCGCGTCATAACCGCTGACAAAGATCACTTAGAACTCGATGATGTCTCACTCGAATTGCTACATTGGGGACCCGCGCATACCAGCGGCGATCTCGTGATTTATCTGCCGAAGCAGAAAATCGTCTTCAGCGGAGACATCATCACACACAGGCCCGATCCTCTAATCCATTTGGAAAAAGGTGGGTCATCCGAGGGCTGGATTGCGGCCGCCAAAGGCATAGTTGCCTTGAATGCAGATACCTTCATTCCCGGACACGGTAAGCCGGAAACGAAGTCAGAGGTGCGCGAATATTTGGTTCACGCCGAAACGAAGGGGGCGAAAATCAAGGAATTGGTAGCGCAGGGCAAGTCTCTCGATCAAATCAAACGGGAGGTTGCCGATCCTCCGCCCGCTCAGGGTGGAAACAGTCCTGCTTTCGCAACTTTCACGGAAGTTGTGTATCGGGAACTTGCCAGAAAGTAAACGTCTGCCCGAAAGCTATCTGCCCAATGATTCCCTAGTGATGATTAAAAAGGAACCATAGAATAATCAGTCCGCCGGGAACTCCCAAAATCCATGCTAGTAGGTATTTCATGTCTCTGCCTCGCAATCTCCCCAAGCAACTTAGTAGCCACCACGTAAGTCACTGCGATTAAACCACTGACGCTAACTGCCACCAGACGTCACAAAGCAGAAAAAACACATGCTGAGAAAAATGTTCCTGGCTTCACCTACCTCTCCAACCGGCTTGCCTCCCTCAATCTCCACGACCACATCAAAAACGAAGTAGCCGTCAAATCGATCGCCGGTTCTGTGGTGCTGTACGACTGCACATTGTCCTCATATACCGCCGTCTGCGAAGCATCGAAACTTCCATCGTTTCCATTGAATCGTTCAAATCGATCTGCCCCATTCGCCGGACAGGCAATCATCCCGTCCACTAATCCAGACGTAGCCGCGCCCGAGGGTCCTTCCGAAACAGCTCCCCAAAGCACTGGCGTCCCGCCCGACGTTCCATCCAGCGCTCCCTGTAAGTTCGCCACCTGGTGCTGTATGCAATTGGGAAAAGTCTTCGATCCATCGCCCACGATAAAGGACGAGCCCCAGGCATTCGCGCCGAGTATGTTTGCCATCCAGCGCTGTGCGTAAATATCGTATTCCGGACGGCCGGTCAGCGCGTACGCTTCGCTCGCCATCACCGCCAGCCCAGCCCCATGCGACGCCGTGTCGCTGCTCCAGGAACTGCCAAAGCCCCACGCATCCGTCTTGGCAACATTAACCGCATCGTCGATCTGCTTCAAGAATTGCTGCCGCACGCTCGTCCGTGTCATCGCCAATCCAGCGGGATCGCCGGCCAGTCCCATGGCCCGGTACAACTCGAAATGCGCCAACCCGCTCACGTCGTAGAGATTTAAGGTATCGGCTGCTCCCGTCTTATAAATCTTGTCGACGTAATTCCGCGCGTAATGCGCGGCTTGCGCTAGGTAGAAACCAGGAGCCTTGCGCGGCAAGTCGGCCGCATCAGCCGATCCCTCCTCAGTAGCCGTGCGCAACGCCAGATATAACTCCGTCGCGCCCAACTCCATATCGTCATCCCAAACCGTTTCCGGATATCCGTCAAATGGAATGATCGTCAGCAGGCAATCTGCCCGGCAAGTTCCCGCTGAAACCGATGCTGCCGGATCGGGCAGCGAAGTATCGGTAAGCTCAAATGTGTCCTCTCCATTCTTTAAACACTGTTTCGCGAGCAGCGGGTTGCTTTCTCGATTCAGCTGGTAACACACTGCAAAATCCGCAGCCAGCCGGCCAGCCAGGTTCGGGCTAATTTTCGACCCGGCCGGCCCAGCCGCAAATACCGGCCGGTTACAGATGAATCGCGCTGTGCTGTCGCAGCCGTTCCACTGGTCGTCCGCTTGCGGCAGCCGCCAGATATCGTAATCGCTCAAAAAGTTAAAATTAACCCAATCCTGGCTATTGCCCACTTGGTAATAAAGCGTGCGCGACTTGTCATCCCACAAGCGCATCAGAAACTGAATGCCGAAAGCCGCTTCCGTGCTGTAATCGGCGTTCATCGGAGATCCGGCAAAATTGCCCGAGTATGAAATCGCGAGGGGCGGCGGCGGCGGATTCCATGCGGCATCCTTGCCCATTTGTCGCGGGAAATCGCGCACTCCAATCTCTTGCAACGCAACCGTGTAACTGATGGTCTCGACATATTTCATGTAATCGCCCGCGTCCCACCATCCCCCCTCCGCGTCGATCGTCTCTCCTGTCGCTTTCAACGGCAAACCGCTGGTGGCGATCAGATCGTTATCGTCCAACAGCGGCGTTTCATAGACTTTCGCTTGTCTATCATTCAAGTGCCCGGGCGCCGTGCGCAGCGCATTCGGCTTGAAATTCCGGCCATCCCGCTCTGTCTCGTAAAAGAACTTCGAATTCAACAACAGGCCGGCATACAGCACCTCGGGACGATCCACCGCGAACTCAGGCGAACGGGCCGGCGTCCGCCCAACGACCGCAATGGAATATCGCGCACACCCCGACACCTGAAAATCAAGCGCATATACCCGGTAGGTCAGCGCCTTACTGTTACTCCAAGTGCCCAGCAGCGGCCCAACCACGCTTGCACTTACTGCGTGCCCCGCGCCATCCAGAACCCGAAAGGTCGCGCCCGTTTCGTCCGTCGTCGACATCAGATATGCGCGAAAAGGCGTTTTCCCTGACTCATAGCCCACCTGGCTCACACGCACATAAGCGGACTGCGCAGCAGGGACTGCAGCGGTGGTCGGGTACGCGAACGCCAAAGAGAATGAAATCGCCATGCAAGACTTTCGGAACATAGTTGTCTCCACCGCCCCTAACGCAGCACCGACCAGGCCAACCCGTCCGGCTTTGGTCCTGCGTTGATCCGCCCCGTGATCCGCAGCGTCTTCAAATCGATCACCGCTACATAATCCTCGCCCGTGCAGGCCACATAAACACGAGCGCCATCCGGCTGCATCTGAATACCGGCCGCGCCATGTCCAATATCGATGCGCTTCACCTCTTTATGCGTCGCCGCATCCAGCACAGCCAGCCCCACATTCCCGAGCGATGAAATGAAAACCAGCTTGCCGTCCGGCGTAAACTTCAGACGGTTCGCACCCGGCACGTTTGCCTGCAAGGTATCGGTCACCTTCTTGGCCGTCAGGTCGACAATCGAAACCGTGCCATCCTGCGCATTCGCTGCCCAGAGTTGCTTCCCATCCGGCGTAACATCGAACCCTTCCGCACCCCTGCCAACGCCTACCACCGTTTCCTCCCAATCGCCGCCACGCGGTCCCATCGGACGTCTGGCGGTGCTTTTCTCGATGATGCTGACCGTCCCTGAACTAACGTTGGTGGTCAGTATCCGCTTCATGTCCTCCGAAACGTGGATCATGTGTGTCCTGTCCTGCCCCGTCCCCAGAATCCAATCGACCGCTTTCTTCGCCGGATCATAACTTCCGATCGCCTTCGCGCCTTCCGCCGTAAACCAGGTCTTTCCCCCCACAAACACCAGTCCATGCGGACCACGCAGCGGGCCAAGATCGATCGCCGTCATCGCCTTCTGATGGATCAGATCGATCAGGGCCAGCGTATTGTAAGCTCCGCCTCCGTAATTCGAAACATAAGCGAACTGGCCATCGGTCGACGCAATCACTTCATGAGGATCTTCGCCGACGGGCGCTTTGGCCACTACCTTCAAACTGGACGGATCCACAATGGCCAGCGTATGATCGCCCTTCGACAGCACCAGCAGACTCTCGCGCGGAGTACTCACGGCCCCTGCCACGTTCCCGGCAAGCCAGGTCAAAAACAAGACAGACAGAGCCGTTCTCATAGCTCCAGATTTAATCACACTCCGGTGCTTTGCTGACGGTAAGCTTGTTCTACGAATGAGGATTTGCAAGCGCGCGGTGACCTGGCTGCTCGTTTCCGCCGCTATTGTTTTGGCTCAGACGCAGACGCCTCAAACTCTTTTCCAAACGGACCGCCCCTGGTCGCCACGCACCAACATTAACGCCGATACGGTCATGGTCTACGGCGTCGACGATACCGTGGCACAGCGAATTCAGTCCTGGCGCGATCACGGTTACCATGTCACGGTCATGACCGGCGTCGCCTGGGGCCGTTACGCTCCTTATCTGCGCGGAGATTTCGACGGCAAGGAGCACTGGAACGAAACCCAGCAGGAAAAAAGCGGCAAGCTCCGCCTGCACAGTGGACGCGAGGTCCCCTATATCTCGCCCAGCCCCTCGTATGGCCGTTACCTTGCCAAGGGTGTCGAAGCCGCTCTTGCTGCCGGCGCTGAGGCCATCTACCTCGAAGAACCTGAGTTCTGGGCCAACACTGGCTGGAGCGACAGCTTCAAGCGAGAGTGGCAGGATTTTTATCACGAGCCGTGGCAAGCTCCCGACACCTCCGCCGATGCGCAGTATCGTGCATCGAAACTCAAATATTTTCTGTACCGCCGCACGCTTGCCCAAGTCTTCGCTGCCGTCAAAACTTACGGCACCGTACACGGCCGCTCGATTCCGTGCTACGTCGCCTCGCACTCTCTCATCAACTATGCGCAATGGAGGATCGTCAGCCCCGAGTCTTCGTTACTTGCCGTCGGTGCGGATGGCTACATCGCACAGGTCTGGACAGGCACCGCCCGGGAGCCGAATGTCTACGCGGGAGTGATGCGTGAACGTACCTTCGAGACTGCCTTTCTCGAGTATGGGGCGCTCCAGAACATCGCACGCTCCTCAGGTAAGCCCATTTGGTATTTAAACGATCCCATCGAAGACAATCCCAACCATTCGTGGACTGACTATCGCCGCAATTGGGAGAGCACCCTGGTGGCTTCGCTGCTCCAACCCGCAGTAGCGCGCTATGAGGTGCTTCCGTGGCCCGACCGCATCTTCGGCCCAAAGGCGCTGCGTCCATCCGAAGAACCTACGGAGTCAAATCGCACCCCCGACAAGACATTTATCCCGAAGACCTACGAGACCGAGTTGCAGACCGTCTTCCATGCCCTCGGTGAAATGCATCAACCCGCTGCGGCAACCCATTGGGAAACGGCAGGGACGCAGGGCATCGGGATATTAGTGTCCGATACCCTCATGTTTCAACGGGCCGACCCGCAGCCCTCCGACAAAAGCCTCGGAAACTTCTACGGTCTGGCGCTTCCGCTGCTCCTGCGCGGCATGCCCGTCGAGCCCGTTCAAATTGAGACTGCCTCAAACCGCAACGCAGCAGCAAGTTTCCTGAGCCGTTACAAACTGCTTCTGCTGACTTACGAGGGACAGAAGCCGCCATCGCCCGATTTTCACAGTGCCCTGGCGGCCTGGGTGAAGGCCGGGGGCGCGCTTATCGTCTTAGATGACGACCAAGATCCTTTTAATCGCGCTAGGGATTGGTGGAACTCCCAAGGCAAGCACTTCGCCACGCCTCGCGAACACTTGTTCCAAACTCTCGGAATCGCAGCGAACGCAACCGGACTTCGTAGCGTGGGGAAGGGTTACGTCCTCTATACGCCGCAAAGCCCATCGGCCCTCACGTACATGCCGTCTGGTGGTGACCAAGTGATGCGAATGTTGCAGACTGCGGCCGGAGCCGTCCATCTTTCTTTGCACGAGACGAACTCCCTCGTTCTCCGGCGTGGACCGTATGTCATTGCCGCAGGACTCGAGCGAGAATCGCCAAGCGGAATAACGTCGCCGGTCATCGTGACAGGCGATCTCATCAACCTCTTCGACGCCAATCTGGCAGAAAGCAGCATGGTTACGGTCACCCCAGGCACCCGCGCATTCCTGCTCGATGTCAGTTACTTCAAATCCCCTGCGCCTCGCATCCTGGCAGCTTCGGCAAAGATCATGGACGAGCACGCGACGGCCAATATACTCGCCTTCCGCGCTGAGGGTATTGATCAAACCGATGCAGTCGTCAGAATCCTCTCAACAAAGGCCCCAAGAAGCGTCACTTTGGACGACAAGCCTCTCGATCCCGAGAAATTTCAGCACCATGGCCGCACGCTCCTGCTTCGCTTCTCTAACCACGCTGCCCCCCAGACGGTCCGGATCAAGTTTTAGCGTCTTCCCATTTCAGCTCAACCGTTCTGCGCCTGCGGATGTTCACTTTCGGACGCTCTTGTTCGTATTCGGAGATCGCGCCGTTGGCTCTAGCCTGAATTCAATCATTTATTGATTGGCATGGGGAATGCTTATGTATAGGGGGAGTTTTTACGCGTTTATGCTAAACGATCTCCAATACGCATGCCGCCAGCTGTTGAAGTCGCCTTCCTTCTCGGTGATCGCGATCCTCACAATTGCCCTAGGAATCGGAGCAAACACCGCCATCTTCTCGGTGGTGAACGGCGTGTTGATCAACCCCTTGCCGTACCCGAATGCGAAAAGCATTGTAGTCCTGTATGAAGAATTGCCGGACTTTAAGGATGGGTCGATCTCCTATTCCAATTTTCTGGACTGGCAGCGGATGAACGAAAGCTTTTCGGCGATGGCCGCGTATCGACCGAGCGGGTACAATCTATCGGGCGCTGGCGAGCCCGAGCATCTTCAAGGTGAAATGATTTCGGCAGGCTTCTTCGAAATCCTAGGCGTAAAACCGGTAATCGGTCGCAATCTCAACAGCGGGGATGATCACCGGGGCGCGGCGCCCGCCGCCATGATCTCGGAGGGACTTTGGAGACGCGACTTCGGTGCAACACGCAATATCATCGGACGGCGTCTGGTGTTAGATGGAGTGGGCCGGACGGTGGTGGGTGTAGTGCCATCTACTTTTCGTCTGCGGGTTGAAAACTTTCAGGCTGGCCCTACGCCCAACGATATCTATACGCCCATCGGCGAATACAACGATCCGGCATTCTATGCTGATCGAGCCGCAGGCTGGGGTATGAAGGCGATCGGATCGCTCAGACCCGGAGTCACTCTTGAAAGAGCTCGCCAGAACATGGACCGCGTGTCGCGGCAACTGACCACCGCCTATCCCAACGCCGACAGCAACGTGAAAGCCAATCTTGTCTCATTGAAAGAGGCCATGGTGGGTGATATGCACGGGCCATTGCTGGTTCTTCTGGGCGCAGTCTTTTTCGTGCTCCTCATCTCGTGCGTCAACGTTTCGAATTTGCTGCTGGCGCGATCCACCTCGCGGGAGCGCGAGTTTGCCATTCGTATCGCCGTCGGTGGCGGGCAATGGCGGATCATCCGGCAACTCTTAACCGAGAGTGTCGTGCTGGCGCTCGTGGGCGGCGGCCTGGGGCTGCTGCTGGCTCAGTTTGGAACGGCGGCGGCTCTTGCCTCTGCGCCGCACGCCATACCACGCGTCGAAGAAATCCGGTTGGATTTCCGCGTGCTACTTTTTACGCTGGCGTCATCCATTCTGGCCGGCGCTGCGTTTGGCCTGGCGCCGGCGCTTAAATTGCGAAACACCAATCTCGCGGGCGCATTGAAGAATGTTGGGCGATCCGTGGCGGGTTCTCGCAGCCGGACGCAGCGAGTGTTTGTCATTGCCGAGATGGCGCTGGCGCTTGTTCTGACAGTCGGCGCCGGACTGATGGTCCGCACTCTGATGGTGTTGTGGGGGCTGGATCCCGGATTCAATCCGCAGCACGTGACGACTTTCTCGATTGCCCCACAGTCATCTTTGGTGAAGGAGGATCCTGCGGCCATTCGGGCATTCTTGCGTCGGGTGCATGACGAGCTCGCTGCTACTCCGGGCGTCAAGGCTGTGTCACTGAGTTCGGCCTCCAGCCCAATGGAAGACGACTACGATTGGCACATCTGGTTCGCCGGACGCTCCAAACCCGGTCATCCGAGCGAGCTGCCGATGTCCCTGGTCTATGTCGTCGAACCGGACTACTTGAAAACTCTCCAGATCTCGTTGAAGCGCGGTCGTTTCCTCGCCGGTAGTGATACCGAACATGCTCCGGCCGTGGTGGTAATTGACGAGAGTCTGGCGCAAAAGTATTTCCAGGGTCGCGACCCTATCGGTCAGTATCTCGATCTGGACAATGACCCTCAGCAGCTGGACAAACGCCGTGCCCCCCGCATTGTGGGCATTGTGGGCCATCTGAGTCAGTGGGGTCTCGATGATACGGCGCGACCTTTGCACGCCGAGATCTTTCTTCCGCTCGATCAGATGCCAGATCATGACGTGAGCCATATGTCACAAGGGATCGAGGCCTTTGTCCGCGGCAATAGCTCAACGATGCCGAATTTCGCATTGCTTCGACAGCACCTCCAAGCGGTAAATCATGAGCTGGTTGCCTACGAAGGCCGGCCGATGGAACAGGTGGTGCAGGAGTCCATCGCGAGCAAGCGTTTCACCATGAGTTTGCTGGCCGTTTTCGCCGGACTTGCTCTGCTCCTGGCGAGTATCGGAATCTACGGTGTTTTGTCGTATCTCGTAGGACAACGCACCCGCGAGATCGGCATTCGTATCGCATTGGGAGCAGCACGCCGAGACATCCTGGGCATGATCCTCACCGATGGGGCATGGATGACTTTCATTGGCATTGGGATTGGCATTCTCGCCGCTCTAGGACTGACGAAGTTTATCGCCAGCATGCTTTACGGTGTGAGGCCTACCGACCTGGCCACTTTTTTCCTCGTTGTCTGTGCGCTCTGCCTGATCGCCGCGATCGCTTGTTACGTTCCGGCAAGGCGAGCGATGCGGATTGATCCGCTGATTACGTTACGCGACGAATAGTATTAACCAACATTCGGAATCCTCACCTTCGTAGCGGCAGAACTTCACTGCGAGCAGTTTCAAGCGATAATGATTCAGCCGGTCAAGCGAGTAAATGTTCAGACTTCTCTTGTGCGCGATCATTTGCCTGGCATCGCTAGCACCTGTCAGCTCAGCGCAGGAGGTCCCCCCCGAATTATTCCCCGTTCCAATGCGAAAGCCCATAAGTGACCCTGCGATTTACCGGCTATTCTTCCGCCACGTAGCCGCCTTCGACCGGCAGGCACGAGTCGCTGAGTCGCACGGCGTAAGCGGTGATGCATTTAGAAATCACTTCAGGAATCAATTTGGGTTTACCCCGAACGAATATTTACGAGTCGCACACATTGCTTTGCGGTTCGACAATCAGCTGACCCGTCTCGAAGCGCAGCAGCGAACCGTCGCGGTTGCATTCCGACGAAAGGAGCTCGCCGGCAGCAGCCTCATCACAACGGAGTCTTTTCCCACTCTCCCTTCCAGGTCGCAACTGATCCAAAACGAAATTGATGCCTTAACCGAACGCTCCCGCGATCAACTAAAGGCAGCGTTACCGGCCTCACGCTTTGCACGCTTGGAAGCAAACCTGAAGAGCCGCGATCGTTTCTATCGCGAATTCCCGCAGACGACAAAGAGAGAGGCTCGGCCCGGCGAGAGCGCGGGCTTTACCTACGGCTATACATCGATCAACTTCGATCCGGTTACAAAACAAGTGACTGCCTATGCCCACACTGAAATGGACGGTACTCTGCTGCCCTGGTATGAGCCACAAACCTACATCGACCAACTCGTCGGTTATGATAGCCTCTCGGGAAATAGAGACCCCGATAAGGTATACACCTCTTCTTGTTGGAACGTCGAGCCGAACACGGCGATTTGCAAGTTCGACGCACGCAACGTGCTCTTCCAGATTTCTGCCTCGCATTCGCTCCAGCTAATTGCGTCTGACTCCTCAGGCAAACGATGGCTCGATTACGCCAACTACGAATATGTTGCAACCCTGGACGTACTGGCCGAATACGAAATCCCCTGCGCTGGGCCGGGTCCGCCACACTTTATCGAGGAAAGTGTATTGCGGGTCGGCAGCTCATTTGTCGACACCTGGTGGAAGCCTTAACCCCCTGCGTTATAAAAAAACTTCTCCCACACGATCTTCCCGTCCGCCACCTTATACACGCCCATCTCATCCATCTGCATGCGCTTGCCGGAAGGCTTATGCGTCACGTCGAGAACAAATCGCGCAGCAAACTCGTTTTCTCCTACGTAAGGACCGTCCACCTCTGCTCCGTGTACCTCATGATTATCCATCCACCATTCGGTCTTTTTCTCTACTGCATCGAGGCCTTTCATCTCGGCCGGCATGTCCGGCCCACTCGCCGATTCCACGCTTACGATGTCTTTTGAGTAGTACTTCGAGATGGCTTCCATGTTCTTGCCTTCTCGGCACAGGGCCACTAGATCTTTCGCGATTTCCGCAGTTGACGGCATTTCGTTTTCTCCTTGCGAAGAAGATTCTATCGCGGTTCAATGTGCGCTTAATGAATTGCTCGTTTGAAGCGCGGTAAACCACGCTAGCTCACCTACATCAGGATCCCGCCCAAGAACGATCCAGCGCCGTCTAATTTCGTCGACGAACTCTTGGGGCGGACGCTGCCACGAACGAAAATTCACGCCTGAAAACTGGCCGGCTACGATTTTACCTTGAATCAGCAACGATGCGACCACGGATAGAGCGGCGTCAATGACTTCGGGGTATTCAGTAATACCGGAGGCACGGACTCTGCGAACGATAGACCAAAGGCCCACAAAATATGCGCGGCATTCCACCAGCGTCAGTTGTCGAACTTCGGCCAAAATCAATCATAATTGCTTCGGTAGAACATTCCCCGCATTGCCGTATTTGGCTCCGGCCCTCACTTGTCAAGAATATTAATTCCGGAGGCCCTCCGCCTTGGAGCTCGCTTCGAGGATAAGTCAATTTCCATAGCCTCTTGTCTCTCGGATCGCGATACAAGGAATTCCACCCGCTCGTAGCGACTCTCTCCAAACGCAAAGTTATCAGCGCAGAGATTCTCTGACAAGCTTCGTCAGCCACAATCCGGCCATTGCGATGAGACCAACATCCGCTCAAAATGGTTTCCGACGGGTTGAGATCCAAGTCTGTCATTGCGAAGTAGTTTGACTCCTGCTCAAAGGTATTCGGCGGCTACATCTATCATCCCCGGTGTTTACCAAGCGAACGACACAAGAACTTGTGCTACATTGCGCCGATGAGACTCGTTCTCGCCGCTTGCTTCGTCGTTTCCGTCGCGTCCGGTCAAAATGCTATCAGCTCGCCCGAGCAGCTCCGCTCGCTCGCCCACGCTTACTACCAGTGGAATGATCGTGCCTTCCCGGTAGGCGCCAGCGATTCCGGCCTCCACACCTTCGACAACCAGCTCACCGACTTTTCAGGCGCCGCCATTCAATCGCGCCGGCAGCACGTTCATGAAATCCTCGAACAGGTCCGCGCCTTGCAAACCGCCTCCTGGTCCAAAGACGATCAGATCGACGCCATCCTTTTCCGCGCTCAACTGGAAGCTCCCGATTTCGACGCGCGCGTTCTGCACTCCGAACAATCGAATCCGCTCGTCTACGTCGACGAATGCAGTAACGGCATCTTTTCCCTGCTCAAGAAAGACTACGCTTCGCACCACGATCGCGCTCTGGCCGCCACCGCCCGTCTGAATGCCATGCCCGCGCTGCTGAATCAGGCCCAAACCAATCTCACGAAGCCGGTCCGTCTCTATGCGCAGCTCGCCGCGGAATCTGCCCGCTCCATCGATCCGCTCTTTACGCAGAGCCTGATGACACTCGCCGATGGCCTGAACCCCGCCGAGAAGTCCGCCCTGATGACGGCTCGCGACGGCGCCCTCAAAGCGCTGCACGATTTCGCCGCGCACCTCGAATCAAATCTTCAGAGCATGCCGCCCTGGCAACCCATGGGCGTCGCAAATTACGAATACTATCTGCATCACGTCTATCTCCTGCCCATCGATTCCGTCCAGCTCGACATGCTCGGCCAGGCTGAACTGGCCCGATATCGCGGACTCGAAGCGCTTTTGCCGAATCCCGACATGGCCAACCCCGATCCGAAACGCGCCCAACACATTCCCGCCAATCAGGCACAGTTCCTCGATGCTTACGAAAGCCGCCTGCACGACATTCTGCAATTTCTGAAAACACAAAATCTCATCGACATCCCCGCCTATATGGGCCCCTTCCACATACGCCAGTTGCCCGAAGCATTTAAGCCAACCAGTCCGGGCGGTTTTATGAATCCGCCCGGCGTCTACGATGCCGACAGCAGCGGTTTCTACTTCATCCCCACCTACTCGCCCGATAGCGGCAACTTTTATATCCGTGCCGCGATCGAGGAGCCGCGTCCCATCCTCGGCCACGAAGGCATTCCCGGACACTTCCTGCAAATCTCCATCGCCAATCACCTGCCCGATGAAATTCGCCGCCACCATGATGACGCCGTCTTCATCGAGGGCTGGGCTCTCTACACCGAAGAAATGCTCTTACGCCGTGGCTTTTATCCGCCGGGCTCCGCGGCCGAAGGTCAGATCCTGCGGCTCTCCCGTTATCGCGCCGCCCGCGTCGGTGTCGACGTCAATCTTCAGACCGGCCGCTGGACCTTCGCGCAAGCCGTTCAGTACTTCACGGATGCCGGAGGTCTCGACCGCGAATCCGCCACCGGAGAGGCCGCCGGAGCCGCTGCCACGCCCACCCAGAAAATGACTTACATTACCGGCAAGTTCGAGATCATGCGCCTGCTCGGCCGTTACCGCGATCAGCACGGCAAGCAGTTCTCTCTCAAACAATTTCACGACGATCTGCTCTCGAGCGGCAGCCTGCCCGTCTCTATCAAAACATGGCTCCTGCTCAACGATCGCTCCGATCTCGATGCCGCGCTCAAATAAAATATGTCGAATTCACGCAGGCGATTCCTAACCGCTCTCGGCTTCCTGTCCGCTGCGCTCGAACTTCCGGCTCAGGACACACCCGGAGCTCCCCCCGCCTTCGGCACCACACCCGCTGTCGGTCCCGCCATCTCGCCCACGACTTTTGCCGAAGCCGAAAAACTCGTTCAGATCGAACTCACGCCAGACCAACGGAAAATGGCCGCGCAAAGCTGGCGCACCTCGCTGGCCTCCGTCTACGAACGCCGCACCGGTCCGCGCAAAGTCGCCCTCGAACCCGCCCTGGCGCCCTACTCGCACTGGAGCGCCGTTCTTCCCGGCCAACCATCCGGCCCGGTTAGCAATCGTTTCATCCGCAGCCCCGATCCACACCTTTCGCTACCCGCGAACGATACAGATCTCGCCTTCTCGCCCGTTACGCATCTCTCGCGCTGGATCGAAACCCGCCAGCTCACGTCCGAACGCCTTACGCGCCTCTACCTCGCGCGCTTGCAACGCTTCAACCCCGAGCTTCGCTGCGTCATTACACTGACGCCCGAACTCGCCTTAGAACAAGCTCGCCGCGCCGATTCAGAGATCGCCGCTGGTCATTATCGCGGCCCTCTCCATGGCATTCCCTGGGGAGCGAAAGACCTGCTGGATACCGCCGGCATCGCTACCACGTGGGGCGCCGAGCCTTTTCGCAATCGCCGGCCGTCCACAGACGCCGCTGTCGTCCAACGCCTTCACGCCGCCGGCTCAGTACTCGTCGCAAAACTGAGTCTCGGCGCACTCGCTCTCAACGACATCTGGTTCGGCGGCCAAACCATGAATCCCTGGTTGCTCGAAGAGGGCTCTTCCGGCTCAAGTGCCGGTCCCGGGGCTGCCACCGCCGCCGGCCTGCTCGCCTTCGCCATCGGAAGCGAGACCGGCGGCAGCATTGTCAGCCCCAGCATGCGCTGCGGCGTCACTGGTCTACGGCCCACCTATGGCCGCGTCCCGCGCACGGGAGCGATGACGCTCTGCTGGTCGCTCGACAAACTCGGTCCTATGACGCGCAGTGTCGAAGACACGCTGCTGGTGCTCAATTCGATCTCCGGACCCGATCCTGGCGATCTCGCGAGCGTTCCCAGCTATCTCGACTTCGACGCCAACGCGCCAGTCCAAGGCTTACGAGTTGGCTACTTCCCCCATTGGATGAACGAAAGCCCCGCCACCGAAGTCGATCGCGCCGCGCTCCAAGCCGTATCCAAAATCGGGATGACCGCTGTCCCGGTCTCGCTGCCCGACTGGCCCTACGATTCGCTGAACATTATCCTCTTCTCGGAAGCCGCCGCCGCCTTCGAAGAACTAACGCTCAGCGGGGAAGCCGATCAGCTACGTGAGCAAACCTACGACGCCTGGCCCAACCTCTTTCGTGAATCCCGCTTTCTCTCCGCGGTCGACTTCGTCCAGGCCGACCGGCTCCGCCGCAAAATCGCTGAGCAAATGGCTCACCTCTTCTCAACCGTCGATCTGCTGCTCGTGCCTTCACTCCGCGACGAAATGCTTACCATCACCAACTTCACGGGCCACCCTTCGCTCACTCTTCGCGCCGGCTTCGTCGAAGTCTCTGAAGCCCGTACCGACTGGGCGCCCGACCCCAGCCGCCCGCTCCCTAAATTCTCTCCGCCGCGACGGGTCCCCCACGGCGTCACCCTCATCGGACGCCTCTTCGAAGAAGGCACTCTCGGGCAGGCTGGACTCGCCCTGGAGCGCAATTTCAATGTTGCCCAAGACCGTCCGGCAGGCTTCTAAATAACACGCGCACAACGGACGCGCCGGGCGGCCCGGGCCGCTGTAGTCAGCTTTCTTTAGGTGCCGCGCCCAGCGGCCTGCGCGCTTCCAGATGCTCCGTCGCCACGCGCTCCCGTAAACTCGCCGGCTCGATCACCTCCGCGCGCCGCCCCAATCCCAACATCACGAAACACGCCTCCTCCTCACAGCCGAATTCCATCTGGTACAGTCCGTCCTGTACGGGCACAATTACGTGCCAAGGCTTAGCTGACTGCACAGCCTGAGCATCCAGCCGCGCAATCACCGTGAACTTCGGCCAGCTCTCTTGAAATTCCTTCGTCGACGAACGCCAGTATTCTCCCAAATCAAAGTGCACCGGCCGTTCACAAGGATCTTCGAGCAGCGTGGCCTGCTCAATTCGGGACACCCGAAACGTGCGAATGCCCCGATTCGTGCCGGCCACGAGGTACCAGCTCAAGCCCTTCGCCACCAGTCCGAGCGGATCTACCATTCGCTCTTGCGGGTGGCGGCCGGAATGCAGGTAGCGGATCAGCAGCTTGCGACCGCGACCAACCGCGTCCTGCACTACGGGCAAATAGGCAAGATTTTCCGTCGAGCCCCGCCACGCAGTCGTGTCCACAAAGAGCCGGTCCCGGATGGCTGCCGCTCGCTCCCGCTGTCCAGCCGGGAGAGCCGCTACCAGCTTGTCCAGCGCCCGCCGGCCTTCGCCTGCACTCTGCGGCTGCGCCAGCAACAGTCCCTGCAGTTCCGCATCGCTTAACCCCGGAACTTGGGTTCGTCATTGCTCGTCGAGCTGCCACCCTCCCTGCGATCCACGCAGCGCAAACACCGGCACTCCGGCCGCACTTAGGGCTTCCATGTCCCGATGCACTGTCCGTTCCGATACCTCCAGCCGCCGCGCCAGTTCGCGCCCGCTGAGTCGCTTGTTCGCCTGTAGCAGGAAAATCGCGGAAAGAAGTCGGTCGGCTCGCATAATTCCAGAAAAACTTTGGCAATCATGACACAAGACGGCATATAACACCACGTACTCTGCTTCCAGGAGCATTCACAAACATGCAAATGACAGAGTTATTCCTGGCGGAACTCGAACGCGAAGCCGCGGCGACACGCCGTGTTCTCGAACGCGTGCCCGAAGGCCGCAACGATTGGAAACCGCACGAAAAATCCATGCCGCTCGGCTATCTCGCCGCGCTGGTGGCCAGCATGCCGGCCTGGATCGAAATGATCATCGACCACGACCAGATCAATATGGACCCCGCCGGCGACTTTTCTTACCGAGCCAAGGCCAGGAATACTCCGGGCGAACTCGTGGACGCGCTCCATGAAGCCGTTGCAAAAGGCCTCGCGGCGTTGCGCCACACCAATGACGACCATCTGCTTAAGAACTGGCGTTTTCTAGTTTCCGGCCACGTGGTCAGCGAAATCCCGCGCTACATAAACATCCGCGACATGGTCTTAAATCATCTCGCGCATCATCGCGGCCAGCTCACAGTCTATCTCCGGTTAAACGACGCGCCCGTTCCTGCCATCTATGGCCCCAGCGCCGACGAACCAGTTCCTGTGTAGACGGCGGACCCTGAAAGAACTCAAAATCCGTCCGGCTATTTGACGACCGGCAGATTAATGGCTGTGATCGTGGGCGTGATCGTGCGCCACTTCCGCACTGGGCGGGCAACACGGATTCTCCGCCAGCATGCACGGCACGTGCTCGAACTGAACGGTAGTGTGATGAATGCCGAAACCGCGCACCACATCCTTGATGCCTTTCAGAATGCACTCGCTTGAGGACGGCGGCATGTCGTCAATCAGCACATGACAGCTGAGCGCATGCGTGCTCGATCCCAGGCTCCAGATGTGAAGGTCATGCACATCGATCACGCCTTTCACCGATCCCATCGCCGACGTCACTTTCGGCAAAGCCATGCCGCGCGGCAAACCTTCGAGCAGGATGTTTAGCGATTCCTTGATAATGTCCCAGGCCGTGTAGAGAATGAAAATGCCTAGGACAATCGAAAGAACCGGATCGATGTAGGTCAGCCCGGTGTAGCGAATTGCCAGCGCGCCCGCGATAATGGCGATGGCACCCACCGCATCTCCCGCCATGTGAGTCGCCGCCGCACGAATATTAATGTCGCCCTTTTTGCCGCTGTTGAGCGCAATCACAATACAGGTGTTCAGAACTAAAGCAGCCAGCGCCACCCACAGCATGATGCGATCGTCCAGTGGCTCGGGGTGAAGCAATCGCTGAATGGCTTCCCAAAAGATGCCTAGAGAGACCACGATCAGCGTGGCCGCGTTGAGGAACGCTGCAATCACGCCGGCCCGCCCGTAGCCGTAGGTTTTGGAGTGATCGGCGGGCTTGCTCTGCAGGTAGACGCCGACCGCGGCCAGCAACAGCGCTAAAGCGTCGGTAAAGTTATGGCCCGCGTCGGAGAGTAGCGACAGACTGCGCGAACGCAGCCCCGCCAGCACCTCGAACGCCGTAAAGGCCAAAGTAGCAACTAGCGAAATGTTCAGCACCCAGCCGGTTTTGCTCGCGTGATTGTGGTTGTGGCCCACTAAAAAGACATCCCTCTTCCAATCTACGACAGAAGTGCGACGTGTTACTGCTGCGGATTCGGAGGCTTCTCGCCAGGGCGCAGCAGAGAGGGTATTTTTTTCTTCTCGCCATCGTCCTTAGCGGCCGTTTTCTTTCGTTCCTTTTGCTCGTCGTGGGACATCATGGACTCCCGTTCCGTCTTTTCTTTGGAGTCCTGCGCGGAGAGATCCGCGCTGCGTTTCTTTGCATCCTCCAGCGACAAATCGTGGCTGTCGGTTGTTGTGTCGATCGCCTCCGAGAGAACAAATTTGTAGCGGTCGAAATCTTTCGGCTCACTATCCTGGATCTTGTTGAGCTGATTCAGAAATTCTTTTTCGGCATCCAATACGGCGAGCATGCCGTTATCGATCGGCTTGTTACGCCGCAGCGCATCGTCCGCTACCGAATCGACCGCTTCAATAATCTTCGTGTAATCTTCGAGAGCATTGTGGACGAAGATACTGCGGCCGGGCTTTTCTTTAGCCAGGTATTGCTGCACCAGGTCCATGCGCTGTTTCGCAAAATGCACGTAGAGGGCCAGGCGGTCGTTAGGGTCTTGCGCCTCGCGAACCTGCTCGACTTCGTTGGCAGTCAGAAAATCGCGATCCTGCGCGCAAGCCGTTCCGCCCAGGCAGAGGAGCATGCCCAAGCCAACTAGCGACTTCATTTACGCATCACCCCGGCCAGCAATTTTTCGTGAATCTCTTCCAATTTCCGGTCTGTCTGTTCAGCCCATCCACGGCTCGGCAAATCGATATCGTCAAGCAGGGTTTTCATACGCCGCTGCAGCATGGCCACGCGCAATTCAGCCTTCTTGTAGAAGTGGGATTTGTGCGCCGTTTCCAGTGAATTGACGCATGCATCGAGATCTTTTGTCATCTCCTCGAGCGCAGCGTCGCCCTTCTCGATTTCTCCCTTTGTATAAGCTTCGCGAGCAGAGTCAAACGCCATCTCGGCGCTATTCAGAGCGATCTCCGGGCGTTTCCCGATGTCGTGTTCCGCGACCGGATTGCTGGATGCTCCAGCAGCTATCGAGGCGAACAATGCAAACAGCAGAACACTGACCTGGAACGACTGGATCGGCATGACCAATAACCCCGTTATAACCTATTCTACCGGGATTTTGCCGCGCTCTTTCACCGCCGCCGTGGCTTGTTTCTGCAGATGCGTCATGTTGACGCCCTCAAGAGCGAGCGCAATGAAACCAATGATGATAAGCGGAATCGTCATCACCGCCCAGAGAATCAGCGAAAAGCGCTTGGCATGTCCCGATCCTAAGCCAAACAGGATGAGCGTACGGGCGGTCACCCAATTGAAAGATCCGAGATTGCCCGGCGCTTGCGGCACGATGCTGCTCAAGCGGAGTAACACCAGCAGCATGAACGAAGCCGTCCAAGGTACGTTCAGGCGATTGGCTTGCACCAGCATGTAAATCGGCGCCATCTGCGCCAGCATGTATAGCCCGCTGACTAGAAACGAAAAATAAAGGTAGCGCGAGTGCCCGATCAGATGGAGATCTTCGATCAGCGTGTCGAACCAGCGCGGCCAGGCGAAGCCGAATACTTTGTTCAGCGACTGCTTCCGGGCGTACATGGCCGCCGCCAGTAGGATAGTCAGAATCGTGATCAGCACCCCCAGAATGTATCCGCCATGCACCAATACGCCTGGTAGTCTTCCAAGCCGAAGGCACACGAAGAAGCAGGCGAGCAGCCAGATGCCATCAAAGATTCGCTCAATCAGAGCGGAGGCAAACGTAACGGAAAGCGGAACAGTGGTGAATTTCGACAGCAGAAAGCAGCGGATCAGTTCACCCGCGCGGAACGGAAGAACCTCGTTGGCAAATAGCCCCACGTAGATGCTCTCGACTGCCTGAATGAACGGAACACGCTCAATCGGCCAGAGAAGCAGACGCCACCGCACAGCATGAAACAGGTAGACGCAGATGTCTAGAACCACTGCACCGGCTACCCAGCCGTAATGCATGTGTTTCACTTCACCCCAGATGTGCTGGAGGCCGGCGCCATTCAAAACCCACCCCATACAAACCAGCGAGATAAGGTTCGTGGTTACAATCAACGCCCACGACTTGAACTTTGTGCTGCGCTCGACAGGCCTGAGAGGTGCGGTCTGAGTGCTCAAGCAACCCCATAATAGCGCTGGTTTGATGACAGCCGAGTTAACACAGCGTAAGGTAGGCTTTAGCCTGCCCTGTGAGCCCTAAGCATAAAGCCCCATAGCTCGTTTCGCCTTGCGCATGGTGTCTTCCGAAATGGGCAACACATGGTCACGCCCGCGCCGCAGAACCTGATCAATATACGACGGGTCCGCCGTCACTTCGCGATAGCTCTGTTGAATCGGTTCCAGGCGTGCGATCACCGTTTCGGCCACCAGCTTCTTGAAATCGCCATAACGCAGGCCCGCCACGCGCGCTTTGTTAACGGACGGATCGCAAGCTTCCGCCATAGTCAGCAGATTGGCGACGCCCGCGCTTAGATCATCCGGATCGACTGCGGGTTTCGAGTCGGTAGTAGCGCGCGCGATTTTCTTCTGGATGGTCTTGGGATCGTCGAGCAGGGCGATCGCGTGATTGCTGCCCGGAGCGGATTTGCTCATCTTCTGAGTCGGGTCGTCCAGGCCCATGATCCGAGCGCCCACTGCGGGCAAACGCGTCGCAGGCATAACGAACGTATCACCATAGAGCGAGTTGAAACGCTGCGCAATGTCGCGCGCCAGTTCCAGATGCTGAGACTGGTCTTCGCCCACCGGCACGATCCCGGCTTGGTAAATCAAAATGTCGGCCGCCATCAGCACGGGATACTGGAGAAGGCCGTCGCCGATGGTATCCTGCTTTTCCGACTTCACCTTGAACTGCGTCATGCGATACAACCAGCCCAGCGGCGTCACGCAGGTGAGCAGCCAGGCGAGTTCCGAGTGGCCCGGCACACTCGATTGAACAACGACAGACGAATGTTCGGGATCGATGCCGGCCGCCAGAAAGAGCGCCGCCGTTTCGCGAATCTTAGCCGCCAATTCCGAGGGCTGCTGATAAGCCGTAATGGCGTGCAAGTCGACAATGCAGAATATGCTCTCGTACTGGCTCTGGATTTCGGCCCAGTTTTTGAGAGCCCCCAGATAATTGCCGATGTGTAGTTGACCGGTAGGCTGGACGCCGGATAGGACTCGTGCTTTCATTGCAAGGGGAAGATTCTTCATCGTAAGGGATGTCGGAAACGCTAACGATCGAAAAACTGGTGTACGGCGGCGACGGGCTGGCGCGGCTCGACGGACAGGTAGTGCTGACGCCGTTTGTTCTGCCGGGAGAGCGGGTGACCGTGAACACCTCACGCGCGAAAACGGGGCTGCTGCGCGGCATTTCGCCGGAGATTATGGAGTCTTCGCCCGAACGGGTAAGGCCGCGCTGCGAATACTTCGGAACGTGCGGCGGATGCCAGTATCAGCATGCCGCCTACGAATTCCAAGTCGCGCAGAAAGTGGCGATTCTGCGGGAAACGCTGCAACGGCTGGGCGGCCTCAGGTATGAGGACGAAATACCAACCCTAACCGGCGAGCCGTGGGCCTATCGGAATCGCCTGCAATTGCACTTCGCCGGACGGCAGGCAGGCTTTCACAAATCCGGTTCGCGCGATCTCTGTCCGGTCGACCATTGCCCGATATCGGCGCCACTACTGGTGGAAGCGATTGCCAAGATTCAGCAGGCGGCGAAGCGTCCGGAGTGGCCGGGCTTTTTGCAGTCACTCGAGCTGTTCACCAACGGGAGTGAACTGCAGTTGAACGTGCTGCAATCGATCCGGCCAGTGGCGGCACGTTTCTTCGAATGGTGCAAGACCTTCCTGCCGTCGTTAGTCCCGGGACCGATTGATTACCATGCAGCCGCTTTCCGGTTTCGAATCAGCGGCGGCTCTTTCTTCCAGGTCAACCGGTTCCTGGTCGATACTTTGGTGGCAGAAGCCCTGCAGGACGCCGAGGGCGCCTACGCGGTGGATTTATATGCCGGCGTCGGGCTGTTCACGCTGCCGCTGGCGAACCGTTTCCGGCGGGTGGACGCGGTTGAACGCGGCGTGTCGGCCATTCGCGATCTCGAATACAACCTGGGACAAAGCAGGAATGTGGTGACTGCAAACCGCGCGTCCGCTGAAAATTATCTGGCGGCCTTGGGAGACACTCCGGAACTGCTGCTAGTCGATCCGCCGCGCGCGGGTCTGGGCCGTGAGACCACCGCAGCTCTACTGCGGCTTCTACCGCCGCGGTTGACCATCGTGAGCTGCGATCCGGCAACGCTGGCCCGCGATGCCCGCACGCTACTTGAGAAGTACACCGTCCGGCGTTTGGCGCTGGTCGATTTGTTCCCGCAGACCTATCATTTCGAGACAGTCATGCATTTGCAGAAGAAAGCAAGTGAGGATAGCCTATAAACCGCGTACACGCTCCGGGATTTGCTCGTCCGATCAAGGATCGCGACAAATATCCCAGTACGGAGAGCACTACAACCTGTCAGAGCAGATGTCTTCCTCACGGGAACTCGGCGAGATAAGCACGATGGTGGGGTTTCGTCGCCGTTTTGCAGAAACATGAGGGGGGGGCTAAACCTAGCCGCTTTTTTAATTTGATTGGCGGAAGCTAATGGGAGTCGGACCCACCCGTGACACGGAAAGTGCCGCACTCCGGTTTTGAAGACCGGGCCCTGCACCGGCAGAGTCTAGCTTCCGACGGGCACTTCGACCCTCTCGGCAACGGGGAAAAGCGCCGCACTCATTACGTAGCGCAATTCGTCCAGCCCCTTACCGGTCGCAGAGGAAATTGCGTAGAACGGAAAATTATGCTGCTCCGCCTTTTTCTGGATGGCTCGCAGGCGCGTTTCGTCCTGACAGGCATCCACCTTTGTCGCTACCACGATCATCGGCTTTTGCATCAGTTCCGGACTGAACTTCGTCAATTCGCCGAGGATGACTTCGAAATCTTCCGCTGGGTCGCGCCCGCTCAGCTCCGATGCATCCACCATATGCACCAGCAACTTGGTGCGCTCGATATGCCGGAGAAACTGCGTTCCCAGCCCGCAGCCTTTGTGCGCACCTTCAATCAGTCCGGGCACATCGGCCAGCACAAAAGTGTGGTCACCCGCCTGAACTACTCCCAAATTAGGCTGCAGCGTGGTGAACGGATAATCGGCGATCTTCGGCTTGGCCGCCGAAAGCCGCGAAATCAGAGTCGATTTTCCGGCATTTGGAAACCCAACCAGTCCCACATCGGCCAACAGCTTCAGTTCCAATCGCAGGCGCAACGCCGCGCCCGGCTTACCGTCTTCGTGCTCAGTTGGCGCCTGGTGCGTGGACGATGTAAAACGCGCATTTCCTCGGCCGCCTCGGCCACCGCTCGCCACCGTATACGTCTGACCAGGAGCAGTGAAGTCGAACAACTGCTCGCCACTCTCGCCGTCGTACACGATTGTTCCCACGGGTACCGGAAGTTCAACGCCGGCGCCATCGCGGCCCGTTCGATTGCTTCCCTCGCCGTGCCTGCCCCGCTCCGCCGAATGTTCCGGATTGAACCGGAAATGGAGCAGCGTATTGTAGTGCTCGCTCGCTACCAGAACAACGTCACCGCCCCGGCCGCCATCGCCACCGCTCGGACCGCCTCGCGGTACAAACTTCTCGCGCCGGAACGCCAGGCAACCATTACCGCCGTCCCCGGCCTTCACAGAAATAACTACTTCATCGATGAACACGGAAAACTTGTGAACTCCTGCGTCGCTCTACTAATTAGATGCGCGCATATTCTGAAAAAGAACAAAGCGGTTAGTTTTGGGCTGCAACAATGTTGACGTACTTGCCAAGCCGGCCCCGGTCTCGAAACTCAACCGTTCCGGTCACTGTCGCAAACAAGGTATCGTCTTTGCCGAGTCCGACATTCTTGCCGGGTTTGTAGCGCGTTCCACGCTGCCGGACGATGATCGATCCGCCACTGACGAATTCTCCCGAAAACACCTTAATGCCCAGTCGCTGGGAGTTTGAATCCCGGCCATTCTTCGAACTTCCTAAGCCTTTTTTATGCGCCATTGAAAAAAATTATCCGCAGCCTCAGGCTACGATCTCCTCCACTTGCACGCGGGTGAAGTTTTGCCGGTGTCCAATGGTCCGCTTATATTGCTTCTTGCGCTTGAACTTGAACACGATAATCTTATCGCCCCGTCCGTGCGCTGCAATCTTGCCACGCACGCGCGCGCTTTTGAGCCCTTCGCCTAGGCTCAATTCGTTAGCGTCGCTCGATATAGCCAGCACACGGTCAAACTCCACGTCTGCCCCAACATCCCCGACTATCGTATCGACCTCAATGGTTTGACCCGGCGAGACGCGATACTGCTTTCCACCTGTCTCTATGACTGCGTACATTCTGAACCTTTAAATGGGTTTACTGTCCAGGCGATTTCACCGGCCTCTAACGACCGCCCGGCGAAGCTTCTGGTCCAATGCTGGATGAGAATCCGAACTCAACTATCATAGCGAACTGCGTCCCCCAAGGCTAGTGTGAACACGTGTTCAGCCGCTTCGCCTCTGCCCTATTCCGGTTCGGCTTTATACATGTACTTAATGCAGTGCTTGAATAACAACAAGTTCGGGGCGCCGATGCGATTCAGTTTCAAACAGTCCCGGTCATACCACTCGATCACACCTTCCAACTTCTCTCCATCGGTCAGCGTTACCGTCATGTGTGTTTTGCTCTGCATCTGCTTCGAATAATAAAACTGCTCCGCGTTTGTCTGATCGGGAGGCGTACTCTTTTTCACGGCTGGCGGTCGACGCCCCGCCTCTTTCATGTCTCCCGATACGGTTCGAGCCGGCTTTCTCACGAGCGAATCCACGCGCCGTCCTCCCTTTGACCCTTCAAGCTGGTTCCGTCCAGAAACTCTAAGCCCTTGCTATTCAGCTAGGTGCCCACAACGCCCGGTTGGTTCCGCAATGTAATAATCATAGCGTCAAGTGCGGCGGTTTTCTGTATATTGCGCCGTACCATTACTCGAAGCTCATCGACCGCCAACACTGCCTTCTCCAGCCAGCGGAACGTAATCTTAGCCGCCAAACCCGCCACGCGCTGCTCGATATCCCGGTTCCTGAGCAAAGGCCGGCCATGCGCAGCCGCCAGCGTATCCTCCAGCAAGTCATAGGCCGGCTTCAGGTACAGATCCAGCTTTTCAGCCTTCTTATTCGAGAAGGACTCAGCCGCCTGCAACCAGGCCGAAAACGGAATAATGCCGGCAGCGCACTCGAACGCCGCCAGTACCAAAGCCCGTCTCGCGCGAAATACGTCGAGGTCCAGCTTGGCTGCAATGCCGGGGCAGCCTTCAGCCAGCGCCACCCGGACCTCCGCATTGTCCAGTTCCCGTGCTGCGGCGAATCGCGCCACATCGTCATCCGGCAGTCGCGCCAGTTGTAGTACCAACGAGCGCGACCGGATCGTCGGCAGCAAGTCATAGAGATTCTCCACCGTCGCAAAAATAATCAGGTGTGCCGGCGGCTCCTCTAAAACCTTCAGCAGGGAATTGGCTGCCTGCTCGTTGGCCCGGTCCAATCGGTCGATTAAGAAGATCCGGTATTCCCCGCGCAATGGTTTGAACTGCGCCCGCTCCCGCAATACACGCATCTGCTGAATGGTAATCTGCCGCAGCGGTCCTTCCGGGGCAAATGTAACAAAATCCGGATGCGACGAGAACAACAGCGGATCGTCCGCCCGTTTGTCCGCCGTCCACTTCTCGCGCGCCTCCACGATCTCCAGATTTTCCGGCCGGCTGAGATCGTCCCGCTCGATTTTCGACCCATCGCCTAAAAGCTCCGCCGCGAACCGCCTTACGAGGGTCGCTTTGCCCACACCTTCCGGACCGCTCAAGATGACTGCCTGTCCTAACCGGCCGCCGATCCGCATCTGGTCGAGCGTCGCGGCTACCGCCTGGTTCCCGAAAAATTCCTTACCCTTCAGAACAGCCCCCTTCACTTACAAATCATATAAAGACCCGGCGGTTTATACGGCTCCAAGTTGATCTGAATTCTACACTGTAGTCAGGCGTACTCCGTTCCTGAAGGAAGGCTCCAGTGAGATTACAATGAGACATGCGAGCAGAGGTGGACATCCCGCGTAAGGTCTGGACGCGAGAGGAAGCGCACGCGCTTGTGGACCTGGGCTTCCCCAACGCCGAGAAGCTGGAACTGATTAACGGGGACCTGATCGACCGGATGGGCAAGAAGCACCCGCATCTCCTTTGGCAGCACCTGATCTTGACGTGGCTCCAGCACGTATTCGGTAATGAGCGGGTACGACTCGAATCGCCCACCGATGTATCGGCCGAAGACATGCTTCGCAACGAGCCCGAACCCGACCTGATGGTTACCGAAAAATCCATCCGTGAATACGATTCGATTCCTTTGCCCTCGGATCTGCTGCTGGCAATCGAGATTGCCGATTCAACCTTGCAATTCGATCTGCGAGTGAAAGGCGCTCTCTACGCCCGCGCAGAGATTCGGGAATACTGGGTAGTTGACGTACAAGGCAAGCGACTCATCGTTCACCGGAATCCGCAAAATGGCAGCTACAGCAGCGTGAAGACTTACCTCGCCAATCAAGAAGTTTCACCGCTGGCAGCGCCAGAAGCACGCTTCTGCATGGATCGTTTGTAGCCGCCCGAATCACAGCGTACTTGCGGCGGTTCTTTGCTTTAGTTACCACTTACCTAGGGGATGTTTTATCCCCTAAAATAGGCGACATGCAACAACGCAAGAAGCTCTCGACCACCATCGGCGCGAACAACTATTCCTACCTTCGCAATATAGTGGAGTCGGGCAGGGCAGAGAGTGTCGGCGAGGCGGTGGACAGGGCTGTGGAAATGGCTCGACGAGTGGAAAACCGTGCCACTCTCGATCGTAAAACTGCGGCTTATTTCAAACGGTTGACTCCTCAAGCCGCTCTGGAGGAGACGGCTCTCGAAGAAGCTCTAAGCGGCTCATCTCAAGAGATGGACTTTGACCGGCCCTAGCGTTCCCCCTCGGTGCGGCGACATCTGGACCGCGATGCTCCGAAGCCCGGCCGCTCGCCATTGGGTTGTCGTGGTGTCGCTTGATTCCAGGAACATGAGCGATCGAGTCGATTCCGTTCTGATTGTTCCATTCGGTAGTCAAGGTGGCGACGGTCCCACGACCCTTCGATTCGAGCCCGGCGAAACCGGACTGCCAGGGCCATCGTGGCTGAAAGGTCACTTCATTACGACGCTGAAGAAATCCCTTCTTGGAGAGCGTTTGCCACGCCCGCTAACTTCTCGCCGGATGCGCCAGGTGAGCTTGGCTATTCGTCGAGCCTATGACCCAGATTCGCCGCCTGAGAACAGTTAGCCATGGAGGACCGCCTCGATTCCGACCGTTTGCGGGTGAGAGAAGCGCGCCGCATGCCGAACGCGGCCTGGGTTGTCGTCGCGACTGCACGGAATTACCAGGTCATATTCGTGCGGATTCAGCGATAGCGCTCCCGCACTAGCCTTCGCACGCGCGCCGCTACTTCCTCCACACTCCCGCGGCCATCCACCAGCCGGAATCGCTGCGGTTCCGCCGCGGCGATGCGTTGGTACCCTTCCGCCACCTTGCGGTGAAAGTCTAGCGACTGCTGGTCCATTCTTGTCTCGGGCGTCGTCTTTGATAACCCGGACGGTTCCGTCAAATTTCGCTGCAAGGCCCGTTGCAATCCTGTCTCCACATCCACGTCCACGCAAATCGTCAAGTCCGGCAATAACGAGCCCAAGGCCAGCTGGTGCGCCGCGCGCACAGTGTCTAAACCTAAGCCTCTCGCAAAACCCTGATAGGCCATGGTTGAATCCGTAAATCGATCGCTCACGACCGTCTCGCCTCGCAATAACGCCGGCAGAATCGTCTCTTTTGCTGCCTGCGCCCGCGATCCGAACATCAACAGCAGCTCCGTCATAGCAGCCATCTCGTTATTGTCCGGATCGAGCAGGATGCGCCGGATCTGCCTGCCGATCAAGGTCCCGCCCGGCTCCTGATTCTCCGTTACCGTCGCGCCCTGGGTTTGCAGATGGGCTACCAGCAATCGCAGCTGCGTCGACTTGCCGCTCCCCTCAATGCCCTCGAAAGAAACAAAATATCCGGTGCCGTCCCGTCCCTCAGTCATACACGAAGTGCAACAGCGTCTTCAAATCTTCCCAAGCCTCGCGCCGCGCCTGCTGGTTGTACTGGCGCAGCAAATACGATGGATGATAGGTGACCATCACCGGGATATCGCGCCACTTCTGCCATTGTCCGCGCTGCTTGGTAATGCCTTCTTTCGTGTTCAGCAGTGCCTTCATAGCGGTAGCGCCCAGCACACAGATCGCCTTCGGCTGGATCGTCATCAGCTGCCGGTAGAGAAACTGCCCGCAGGTCTGCATTTCGTCCGGTTGGGGCGTGCGATTCTCCGGCGGACGGCACTTCACCACATTGCAAATGTAGACGTCTTCCCGGCGGATCGACATGCCTTCTTTGGAGGCGGTATTGTCGATCATTTGCGTCAATAACTGCCCAGCCCGGCCCACAAACGGCAATCCCTGCTCATCTTCGTCTGCGCCCGGACCTTCGCCGACGAATACCAATCGCGCCCGCTCGTTACCCGAGCCGAACACGATGGAATTCCGCGCTTCGGAAAGCCGGCATCGGCGGCAATCGCCGATATCCAGCCGGATCTGGTCGAGGCTTTCGCCTGCCGGGAGCGCCTCCGGCAAGGCTTCCGGTTCACTTTTCTTTGCCGGATTCGGACGGGGCATCGTGCTTACGTACATCTGCTCAAAACCCAGGTCGCGATAAAACTCCAGATAGCTGCGAATTTGCTCGCGGGTCATGCTGGTTTATATTTGCCTGAAAGCGGACAGGGCACGGCTGCGCGCCGCCATACAGCAACGAAATTCACCTGTCCTTCGGGCGGCGCGCTTGATCCCGGGCCCGTTGTGCGCATGTTCCTCAAAGCCTAGACCGCAGTCTCCGCTGTACGCAGCGACAACCGCAGTGTCGCAACCTGGTCCAGAATACTTTCGGCAATCTTCTTTTTCTCGGCCGGGCCGGCATGCACCGTCCGGCCCGAGCGCGTAATAATGTCGACCTCGTTCTGGTCTGATTCAAACCCGAGGCCATCGCGATTCACCAGGTTGGCCACCAGCATGTCGCAGTGCTTCGAAATCATCTTGCGGCGCGCTTCCCCTATTAGGTTCTCCGTCTCGGCCGCAAAGCCGATGAGCAGCCGGTCTTCTTTCTTCTGTCCGATCTCCGCCAGAATGTCTGGTGTCGGATCGAGCTCGAGCGACAGCCGCGCCGCCGTCTTCTTCAACTTCTGCGCCGGCACTTCCGAAAGAAAATAATCTGCCACCGCCGCGCTCTTGATAATGATCGTCGCCGGTTCGAGATTGTCGAGCACCACCGCGCGCATCTCCTTTGCGGTGCGCACCTGTATGGCACGCACATTCGGTGGTACCGGTATGGACACCGGGCCGGTCACCAAGGTCACGCGCGCGCCACGCCTGGCCGCTACTTCGGCGATCGCGTAGCCCATCTTTCCGCTCGACCGATTGCTGATGAAACGCACCGGATCGAGCGCCTCCTGGGTCGGACCCGCCGTGATCAATAGCGATTCCCCGGCCAAATCTTTTCTGCGTTCGGTCAACAAATCGAACTCGGCCACAATACGCAGCGGATCCGGAAACCGTCCGGCGCCCAAGGTTCCGCAGGCCAGCCAGCCCTCATCCGGGTCGACCGTAAAACAGCCGCGTGCGCGTAGCGTATCCAAATTCGCTTTCGTCGCCGGATGCTCCCACATGGCCGTGTTCATGGCCGGCGCCAGAATAACCGGTCCGGTAAACGCCAGGTACAACGTCGTTAAGAAATCGTTCGCCTGGCCAGTGGCAAACCTAGCCAGCAGATCTGCCGTCGCCGGAGCCACAATCAGCGCATCATGTGTTTGCGCCACACCGATATGTTCCACCGCGCTCGCCAGAGTATCGCTTCCGCTCTCATGCGAAAACAACTCCGTGATCACCTTCTGGCCGGTCAACGCGGCAAACGTCAGGGGCTGAATGAACTCGCGCGCCGCCTGGGTCATCACGACCTGCACCACATGACCGTCCCGCTGCAGCGCGCGGACCAGCTCAGCCGCCTTGTAGGCCGCTATTCCTCCGCCAACTCCAACCACCACCCGCATCGCGAATTGGTTATTCCGTTCGAGCTTCCAGCGCCGCCGCTTCCTGCTCCTGGTTCAAATCCACGTAAGGCACCAGTCCGCGCCGCGTCTCTTCCATCGCGAGAGTGGTCGGCTTTTTGTTCGCTGCCGGCAACACACTGCGCTGTCCGTTCTGCAACTGCCGCGCACGTTTGGCCGCCACAATAATAAATCGGTACGTGCTCGCATTCTGGTCTTCCGGGATGCTGTGCATCGCATTCGGTCTTGGTTTATCTGCCATTCAATTCTCTTTCTACTTTCTACGCTTGCTTACCTGAATAAGGACGGAGGCTTCTCTTCAAAGCTTTTCAAAATCGGCCGGATCTGCTCTTCCATTCGCACCCGCCGGATTCGCTCGGCCCGAATAATGGCCGAAAGCGTCCCCGTGGATTCCTCTACCTGGTGGTTCACCAGCACGTAATCGTACTGCTTGTAATTCCGAAGCTCTTCGGCCGCATCTTTCAATCGGCGTTGGATGACCGCTTCCGCATCCTCCGACCGCGCCCGCAGGCGCTGCTCCAAAATGTCTCGCGAGGGCGGCAAGATAAAGATCGATACAGCCTCGGGAATCCGATCCTTTAATTGTCTCGCACCCTTCACATCAATGTCGAGTATCAGATCCTTATTCTCGGCCCGCGCCTGTTCCAGTACTTCCCGGTGCGTTCCGTAATAGTTCCCGAACACCTCGGCATGCTCCAGAAACTCGTCTTCTTCTATCCGCCGCCGAAACTCCTCCTGGGTGATATACACATAACTCTCGCCGGGTTTTTCATTGCCCCGCCGCTTGCGCGTTGTGTAAGAGACGGAGAACCGCAGGCCGGGATCGCTCGCCAGTAAACGCGATACCAAGGTCGACTTCCCCGACCCCGAAGGCGCCGAAATAATAAAAACTGTACTCATCGGTTCGAAAGACTGTCCGGCTGCTCCGCGCACTCCGATTTGCGCGATCACCGATGCCTCCTTATTCAAGGTTCAGTCCCTGTTCCCGTATTCTCTCGATATTCGCCTTGATCGCCAACCCCGCAGTGGTAATGCGCAACCCGGGTTCGCCCGCATTCGTGCTCTTAGACAAGGCCGTGTTGGTCTCGCGATTGAGTTCCTGCAGCAAAAAGTCGAGGCGCTTTCCGACCTCGCCACCGGCGTCCAGCATGCGCCGCAGCTCCGCCGTATGCACCCCTAGACGCGTCAACTCTTCCTGAATGTCCGACCGTTCGGCCAGCAGCGCCGCCTCTTCGGCCAGGCGTGCTTCCGAGAGGCCGCTTCCGCCCAATAGTTCGTTCAGCTTCTCCCGCAAGCGTTTGCCGAATTGCGGCAGAGCTTCCTCACGCAGCGCAAGCATGGTGCGGGTAGCCTCCTCGATCTCGCCCACCCGCGTTTCGATCTCGGTCCGCAATGCCTGCCCTTCCCGTTCACGGGTTTCGTTGAACGTCGCCAGACACTCTGCCGCCGCGGCCATCAAATCGACGCTAAACTCGGGCCCGAGGGCCTCCGGGCTTGCTTTCCCGTTGAGCGCTCCCGGCAGCGTCAGCCAGCGATTCAAATCCGGCTTGCCTTCCAAGCCAAACTCGTCCGCCGCCTGCCGGAAGGCAGCCAGATATTGTTTCAGCCCCTCGCGATTGAACCCGCTGCCTTCACTCTCTGCCGCCCGCGTCAGGCTCGTGCGAATTTCCACATGGCCGCGGGCGATGCCGCGCTTCAACACGCCTCGTAAATCGTTCTCGAATGCGCCAAACTCCTGCCCTTGATAGAAGTGCAAATCCAATCCACGGTGATTGACCGACCGCAAACTCAGCGTCAACTCCCCCGCGCTCGTCTGCCGTCTCACTTGCGCATAGCCGGTCATGCTGCGCACCGCAGCGCCCTGGCGGTCGGTCGAAACCCAGTAGTCGGCCACAGACGCGCTCATCTGGAGGCCATTGTACTTTGTTGAAACGGACGTTTCAGAGAGTACATAGTCAACACTAGACGTCTTGTAGGGACCAATCCGCTTCTCGCGAATTGCCGGGAGGGACGTCGGGCAGCACCAGTGCCGCCAAACGAGCGAGCGCCGCCCATCCCCCACCGCATCCTAGCGCTTGGAAAACGCGGCGGATGGAGTTTGGTGCAAGCTTGGATCGCTTTCTCCTAGATCCATCCGTTCAATCAGACCGTTCGCGATGGTGTAAACGTGCCACACGTCCGTATCTGAAAGAACGTCGCCACTGAGGGTCTTCACAAGCTGGTGAACCTTCACGTCGGTTTTGCTTCCCTCGCGGTCGATCACTTCCACCGGTTCCACGTGAGGGTTAAAGTCCTTCCACTGGCGCGTCCAGTAGGCGCGAATCTCTTCTTTTCCGACTACACGACCGCCTTCCGATGCTTTGGGCCAGCTCACGTTCTCACTCATGAGCGCCAGCGCACCATCAATATCCCGCCGGTTGAAAGCAGAATAGGCTTCAGCGATGAGCATCTGTGTGTTTGCCATCGGTCCTCCTGTGTGGACATATGTGGAATTTAGACGTAAATGCAGAAGAGCCTCAAAAGGCTCACTCACACCTGAGAATCTCGCGCAACATCCAACGGCGTCCCTGGCGGCCTCGCCCTTCCGCCTGACGACCGCTTCGCGCGTCGGACGATCTGCGGTGCGATCTCACTTCGCTCACTCGGCAATCGCATTCATATCGGCGTATTGCATCTCGTACAGTCGATGGTATAAACCGCGTCTCGCCAGCAGGCTCTCGTGCGTTCCGGTCTCTGCAATTTTGCCGTCATCGAGTACTACGATCCGGTTCGCCTGACGGATGGTTGATAGCCGGTGCGCAATCACCAGTACCGTGCGCTGCTTCATCAGCACGGTCAATGCCTGCTGCACCAGGCGCTCCGATTCCGTATCCAAATGCGAGGTGGCCTCGTCCAGAATTAAGATCGGAGCGTTTTTTAACAAGGCGCGCGCAATCGCCAGCCGCTGCCTCTGTCCACCGCTCAGCTTGGCCCCGCGCTCTCCAATTACTGTCCGGTAGCCATCCCTCAGACTCCCGATAAATTCATCCGCTAAGGCAGAACGCGCCGCCGCGATCACTTCTTCTTCCTTCGCGTCCGGCCGCCCATAAGCAATGTTGTCGAAGACCGTGTCATTGAACAGGAACGTGTCCTGCGACACAATGCTGATACTCTCGCGCAGACTGCTCAACTTGTAAGCGCGCAGGTCCACACCGTTGATGGTGAGCGATCCATCCGTCACGTCATAAAAGCGGGGCACCAGGTTCGCCAGCGTCGTCTTCCCTGCCCCGCTCTGCCCCACCAGCGCCACAACCTCGCCGGTTTTTACGGCAAGATCAATCCCATCCAGCACTTTCTTCCCAGGCGCACTCGGATAGACAAAACTGACGTTCTTAAATTCGATGCCGCGGTCGAGCCGCGTCAGCTTTACAGCCTCCGCTCCATCGGTCACGTCCGGCTGCTGATCCAGGTAGCCGAACACCGACTGAGCCGCGCCCAACCCCTGCTGAAAAATGTTGTGAATGTTGGTCAGCCGTTTAATCGGCTCGTACAGCATGACAAGCGCTACCACAAACCCGGTAAACGTTTCCGCTGTCATGGCCTCGCTCTTCACCTGTTGCCGCCCGAGATATAGCAGCAGCAGGATCGTCATGGCCCCGAACATCTCGATGATGGGCGAAGCCAGTGCCTGGTGAGCGATATAGCTCAAGTTCCCCGCCTTCCAGCGCTGGGAGGCCAGCCGGAATCGTTTCGACTCGAAATCCTCCGCGCCAAAACTCTTTACTACCTGATGGCCGGTGATCGACTCCTGCAGAATCTCGTTCAGCCCGGCTGTCATGTCCTGCGCATGCCGTGTCGTGCTGCGAATCCGCCTGCCCAACCGCACAGTCAACAAGGCCACTGCGGGAAACACCAGCAGGCTGATCAACGACAATCGCCAATTGATCGAAATCAAAGCCAGCAGCAGGAACAGCGCGGTAAACGTCTGCCGCAGCCAATCGGCCAGCATGGTCGAAATCGACACCTGGATGCGGTCGATGTCGTTCATGATGGAAGACATGATCTGCCCGGTTGTCTGTGCTTCGAAAAAGCGAGCGTCCTGGTGCAGCACCCGGTCAAAAACCTCGAGGCGCAGGTCCATAATCGCGCTCAAGCCTACCCAGTTAATCAGGTAGTTGCCCAGGTAATCGCATACGCCCTTGGCGAGAAAACACGCCATAATGCTCAGCGCCACCATGGTCCAGATGTTGTGCACCGAATCCGGAAAGATGTCGTTCAGATAAATCGCAAAGTGGGTATGGGGCACGGCAAACAGCAGCGCAGGCGTGTCCGGCGCAGTGGTATCGAGCACCCGTTCGAACACCAGCGGAATCAGCTTTACTACCAGGCCCTGCGAAAGCCCTACAATCGCCATGAAAACAACCGAGGCAATCAGTGCCGGAACATAGGATCGCGCGTATTGCAGCAGCCGGTATAACTGTTTCAAGCGTGCGCCTCGGCCAGGCTGCGCAGCCGCTCTACAGCCGTGATCACCCGCGAGACGCTCACTTGATCGAGACCCTCCCGCGATACGATCACTTCCGATTCCGTCCGCCAAGGCTCCCAAATCGCCGGATTCGAAGTACTGAAAAGAACTACGCTCGGCACCCCGAAGGCTGCGGCCATGTGCGCCGGACCACTGTCGTTCCCGATGAACAGCACGGCGTTCGACAGTACCGCTTTTACTTCGGTCAACGTGCCTTTCAGGACCAGGTGATCGCGAAACGCGCCGGCATCGTCGCCCGGTCCAGCCAAAAACACCGGTGTGATGTTCCACAGCTTCAAATACCGCGCCACTTCGGCAAACCGCTCCGCGGCCCATTGCTTTTCCGGGGCCGACGCAAACGCATGGATCACGGCGTGACGTTCGGCCATCGAAGGCGAACCCGCGAATAATTGCGCGCGCGGCACATCGCTCAATGGCACGCCCAAGGCGAACATCGCCGAGGCCATGTGCTCGGCCGTATGCACCCGCCGATGGACGCCGAGAATGTGTTGCGCTCGCCGAATCTTAAAGTTGTAAGCGAGGGTGGTTGCGTGATGGGCAAATCCGGCGCGGTAACGCGCGCCCGAAAGCGCAGTGATCCACTGGCTGCGCGTCCCGCCATGCAAATTCAGGCAGAGTGTCGGCCGCCAGTGGCGCACGGCCTGCCAGTTCGCCTCGACCAGTTTGCTCACCAGCGGATTGCCCGCGAATACTTCGGCAAACCGCTCCTCCACCACCATGCCTACTTCTAAATCGGGCCGTGCTCGCTTCAAAAGCGCCAGCGCCGGAGTCGTCAGCACACAGTCGCCCAGCGATCGCAATCGTACGATTGCTACGCGCGAACCGTTCGCTAACTTCTCCACCATGCTCATTGGAACCGTCAGGCTTCAATCGTCGCTTGGTCTTTCAGCATCACCGGAATGTCGTCGCGCACCGGATACACGCGATGGCAGCCCACACACTTCAGGCCGCTCCCGTCCTCTTTCAAGAGAACCTTCGCCTTGCATACCGGACAAACGAGGATATCCAAAAGCTCTTTGCTAATCGCCATCGAGCCTTATTTTATCGTAGGACCGGCTGCAAACGGGCCCGAGCAGGAGCAGTGGAGGCGAGAGCGAGTCTCAACCACATCCGAGGGTAATCGCAGAGCTGTACAACCTGCTCCGTTCGTACAGCACTCAAACTCGCGACACATTTACCGAGGCGTTCCTGTGAGACTCTCGTCTTGTTCGCTGCTTGTCGAGAGGCGCGAATGGTAAAGATGAACGGTGCCGCGAGTTAGTTTTTCGGCCAAGCCGCAACTTCCTCCCAAGCGCGACACTCTGCCACCCGCTGCGGCCGAGCCTCATAGCCGCCCTGGTCACGCCTTTCCAGATCCATCAAGTGAAGCCGGTTCAAATGTTCTTGAAGAGCTTGGCGAATCAGGGCGGTTCGATTCACTTTCTGCCTCTTCGCTGCAACGCCTACGGCTTTTAGGAGCTTTGCGTTCAGAACAACCTGTATAGTCTCCATTACCTACATTCTGATCCACGGTGTACCCAACGCGTTGAGACACCTGAACGCGAACGGATCAGCACACCTGGCCAAATCAACTGAGCTCATCAATGCCGGCGAAAACTGTCGCGGTGCGAAACAAAGGGCGACCTGAAACTCATAGCTTGCACTTCTATCTATCATGAGGTAAAAAATAGGTAGGAGCCAAAGCTATGGTCAATCCTTCGCCCAAATCCGATCTCCCGCAAGGTACGCTGGACCTCCTCCTCCTGAAAATTATCGCCGTCCAGCCGGTGCACGGCTACGCCATCGCCCAGCGACTGCAGCAAATTTCCCGCGACATTGTGCAGGTGCCGGGCGGTTCCCTCTATCCCGCTTTACATCGATTAGAAAATCGAGGCTTCGTCAAATCCGACTGGAAGGAAACCGACAGCGGGCGAGATGCCAAGTTTTACCGCCTTACGAACAAGGGACGAGACCATTTGGAGACACAGGCCGCGAGCTGGCGGCGATTGGCAGAAGCGGTGGGCTTGATTTTGAGCCAAGCCGAGGAAGGTGCCCGATGAAATGGTGGTCACGCTTATTGCGACGGAACAAGTTGGAACAAGATCTCGCTCGAGAACTTCAATTCCACATCACAGAGAGAATTGCCGCCCTCAAGATCAGTGGGCTGAGTGAACGCGAGGCGCGCCGGCAAGTGCGCCAGGAGTTTGGCGGCATTGAACAGGTCAAGGAAGAATGCCGCGACGCTAACGGCACTCGTTGGTTGGAAAATCTCTTTCGGGACTTTCGCTTCGGGTTGCGCATGCTCAACAAATATCGGACCGGGAGCTTGGCCGCAATCACCTCGCTGGCTCTCGCAATCGGTGCCTGCACCGGCGCATTCGCCTTGATCGACGCTCTGATTTTCCGGCCTCTCCCACTTCCTGAAGCCAATCAACTCATTGACCTTGCCCTGGTCCTGCCGCCTTTCTTCAGCCCTGAGAACGTCGCGCAAGAGTCCGACGTTTTTAGCTTTCCCCAATATGAGCTTCTACGGAATACCGCGCAGGATCGTGCCGAACTGTTTGCGCTGAGCCTTTCAGGTGGCCTGCAACCGGCGCTGTTCGACGACTCGGGGCACATGAGTGACAACATCCGCGCCGACTCGATTTCCGGAGGAGGTTTTAGGATACTCGGCGTTAAACCCGCACTAGGCCGTCTCATCCAGCCCGATGACGATTCCCTGGTCGACGGCCGACGGGTTGCCGTCTTAAGCTACGCTTACTGGCGACGTAGATTCGGCGCCGGCCCATCTGTACTCGGTCATTGGGTCACTATCGGACGCAAGCAGTTCCAGATCATAGGCGTGGCGGCAGCATCATTCAGCGGCGTGCAACCCGGCTATTTGACTGATGTTTGGTTGCCACTCAGTACGGCGGCAGACCCTCGCAATTTAGCCGATCCAGACCGCGGCAGCGTCCATGTCTGGGGCCGTCTACACAAGGGCGTCAAAGGATCCCAACTCCGTGAACCCCTGCAGGCGGCCATTACCAACTTCCTGCGTGAGCGGATCCGAATCAACCCGCCGCGCAATCTCCATGGAAGCCAACTTCAGCAGTTCGCCGATGCGCCGCTCCACGTTCGAGACGCGTCGAGAGGTCTCGATTCCCTCTTTCGCGTACAATTCGAGCGGCCTCTCTGGATTCTTTCTTTGATCTGCATGCTTCTGCTGCTGATCGCCTGTGCAAACGTGGCGAACCTTATGCTCGCGCGCGCTTCGGCTCGCGACGGCGAAATGGCTCTTCGTGTCTCGCTCGGGGCCGGCAAATTTCGGCTTGTTCAGCAGATGCTCATGGAGGGCGGACAACTAGCATTCTTGGCAGGAACAGCAGCGCTCCTGTTCGCAGCGCTCGCCGCGCCAGCCATCGTAACGCGGCTCGGCACAACGGAATTCCCCGCTTGGCTGAATGTCTCTCTCAACTTCCGAACGGTCTCGTTCGCAGCCTTGCTAAGCCTGCTCACGATGATCTTGTTCGGCCTCGTTCCCGCGCTTCGCGCCTCTTCGGTATCGCCCAACGCCGCGCTCAAGTCGGCGGCCGTGCGGCACTCGGGCAGCATGCGGTCGCTGCGCTGGATGCTGGCCCTACAGGTCGGCTTTAGCGTGACGGTGCTGTTCCTCTCAGGGTTGTTGCTACTCTCCTTTCGCAAACTCATTGCGGTCGATCTCGGCTTTGTCCCGGACAACGTCATCCTGTTTGATTTAGCGCCCCCCGACGCTCAGTTGCATCGCCAGGACTCCGGAGCCAAATTGCTCGATCATGTCCGCGATCTACCGTTTGTTCAGGCAGCGAGCCTTTCGCAACAGCGGCCTATGGGTGGAGATCTGGTCTGGATCTCGCTACCGGTCATTCGCCTGCCCGGTCGCGCAAACGAGGCTGTCCGCCCTACGGAGGTGCCGGTTTCCCGAGGCTTCTTCAGCGCTATGCAAATCCGGTGGATCACCGGCCGCGATTTTCTTCCTGAAGAGATAACGCCCGGTTCTTCGCCGGTAATTGTGAACCAGGCTTTTGTGAACAGATTCTTTCCCGGACAGAATCCCATCGGCCAGACGTTCGAGAAATTTGGGGATGATCCCACTCCGGTGAAACAACGAATCATCGGAGTGGTTGCCAACGCGCGCTATAACAATCTCCGAGAGCCGGAAGGCCCATCCATTTATAGTCCACTGCGCGACGTGGCCGGAGCTACTTTGAACGTTCGAACACGGTCCCGAGCTGCGTCGCTGATGCCGTCGCTTCGCAAAGAAATCCAAGCCGCTGCCCCGGAGCTGACGATTCGCGGCAGCATCCTGCTCAGGTCTCAAATTGACAACACCTTAATCGGCGAACGTCTGCTCGCGCTATTAGCCGGCTTTTTTTCGGCGGTCGCCTTGGTCCTGGCAGGTGTCGGACTGTATGGGGTTGTCAATTACACCACCATCCGCAGAACTCGCGAGATCGGGATCAGAGTGGCCCTTGGCGCCCGTCGTTCCTCAGTCGTGCGTCTCGTCGTCTCTGACACGTCGGTGCCGGTTATCGCCGGTATCACCCTCGGGATCATCGCGGGCATCGGCTTGGCCCGCTATCTCGCTTCGCAGCTATTCGAAGTAAAGACAACCGATTTCTGGAGTCTCTTCGGCCCGCTTTCCTGCATAGTGATCGCTGCCGCGGCCGCCAGCCTCCCACCTGCCTTCCGCGCAGCCAGTGTAGATCCTCTCGCTGCCTTGAGGCACGAATAGCTGCGGCTCAGAAACAGGGCCGAGGGTTACAGAGTCACGACAAGGGAGTGGTTTAGCATCGCTATTTTGCGCCGGGAACCAGCCTACGCCTGCTTGTCGTTCGCGGAATGGCAGCATTACACCTTCCCCATCATCAAGATGACTTCGGCGGACGTAGACAAAATGACGGGAGTCGAAGGGGTACCGCGGACATGGATTGTCGATCCGACGGGCAGCGTTCGAATTGAGGCGATCGGCTATAACCGGGCGCAATGGCCGAAGCAGATTTTGCAGCAATTGGAAACCGTGGAATAGCCGCTGCGGACCGAGCACGATTATTACTTCCGAGAAAGAAAACGTTTTAAGAAATGGTGAGGATCGATCGCACGACTTCGGCTAAAGCAATGCCAAGTTTCTCATGCTGATTGGAGTCGAGGTGGACGCCATCTACGACGCTTGTGCTGGTAACAGTATCGGCGTCAAAGCAATGACAATTTACATCCGACGCTACCTGCGAGTAAGCCTTGGCAAGCCCTGCCCCTCTCTGTTCTGCGCCATCAAACTTTGCCGCGATGCTCCTGTGGGGAGCATGCTTGGTTTTGGCCATTTGGATCTGTGGCGGAGAGACGAGCAGGATCGGGGGCACCGGCATTCCCGGCTCGATTGGTGCTGTTCGGATCTCATGGATAAGCGCCGCTACGCCCTGAGCTGCGGACCAGGCATTGTTATAGGGGTGGCAGAATTGGAAGTCATTGCTGCCGAGCATGAGAATGACCAGCGACAGAGGCGAGTGCATTTCAATGCGCTGCGCCAGTCCTTCCAGACCGTTACGACCTGGTTTAAATGGATCGTTCCACACGGTACGCCGGCCATTCAAGCAATCTTCGAGCACTCGGACCTTTTGACCCGAGGCATTCACCCGATTCTCGAGCACACCCGGCCAACGGCTGGTCAAACGGCAATCTCTGGCGCGTACCGTGGATGATCCCCCAAGTCAGCGAATCCGAATATACGAGAACCTGATGCATTCGGACTACGGCTATTTCGGGTTTTTCAGGATCAGTCGTTCGACTATGATGACATCCCGCCACACGCCATCCCGCCACACGCCATCAAGGCAGCCATGCTTCTCGTAGCGTCCCACTTCGCGAAATCCGAGGGAACGGACGAGCGCGCGGCTCGATTGATTCTCCGGGAACACTCTGGAAACGAGTTTCCAAAATCCAAGTTCCTCGGCCTCCTGCAGTAACTCAGCAAGCAGCATCCGCCTGATCCCCCGGCGACGGAAGCGCCGGTCAACGTAAACGGATAATTCCGCAATGCCCGCGTAACACTCGCGCAGCCGATTACTCGTAGTGGCCGCAAAGGCAATAAGTTCCCCCTCCTCTTCGCCGACAACGATGGGCTGACGCCCATCTCCCAGGCAGCCCAGCGCGCCATTATTACCGTCGCCCACCCGATTTGCTCCTCCCAAACCATGTCTTTGTCTCACTCGTTAGCCCATTTCTCGGCATCGGGAGAATACCCGCATGGCCCTCTCCAACCCTCCCCGCCAGCCACTCTAACTTATTGAATAAAAAGACTTACTTTTATTATCATTCCCCCGTGACCGGCCGCGCGCGCTTCCCTTCTCCCAAATTCCATAATTACCGTCGAGCCCTTTTATGGACGGTAAAAACTCCCCCTTCTGCCGATGCTTGATCACGGAAAGACAGGAATGGCCAGAACCTGAAGAGGGCTGCGCTTTACGCCGTTTTTCTTATCCATTTGCGGGTTCGCTACATAGTACAATTGGCCGCCCACTAATGCGCCAGTTGTGATGCCGTCGAATAGAGGATTGCGGCGCTCGAGCGTCGTCAGTCCAAGAATGCTGCGGCCGTCAGCGCTCAGCCTGAACTGTACTACGCGAGGCGTCATCGGACCATTTTGAATTGCGATCAGGCTATCTTTGGTCGCATAAAGGCCGTCGATGTACGCAAGACAAACTTTTGCGGGATGCTGGACGGGCGTCGCTGATCCGGATTCCAGGTCGATCTCATCCAGACCGTCTCCCCAGGCGGAAACGTAGAGCATTTTCTCGTCTGGCGAGATAGCGATTCCGTTCGCGGCGGTGAATGTGTGGTCTGAGGCGATCTTTCGGAGGGCGCTGGTTTGGGTATCGAGTTCGTAAACAGCGTCGCCGGTGATGTCGGTAACGAAAACAGCACCGCTGGACGCCAGGGCGAGATCGTTAAAGACGTGTTTGCCTTCGATCTGCGCAGTTCGTCTCAATTTGCCGGTTTGGAGGTCGTACTGGCGCAGACTCGCCTGCTTAGCCTGGTTGCTAGTTGCCCAAAGCGTACCTGAGTGCTTGTCAATCTTTATTCCGAGTACATATCCTTGCCGTTCATGAGGTGTGATCCAAGGAACGCAGGTCGCCCCGATAGAACAGCGCACGATCTCGTCTTTTACAGTGCTACCTAAAAAGAAGGTGCTGGTGGATGGGTCAAAGGCTAGGTTCTCCGGGAACAGATCTGGTTCCTGCATCGTGGCAATACGACGGCTATTCGAAACGGGTGGTGTTTGGCCACCCACTTTTTTCATCAGCTCCTGAAATTCCGCCGTGTTCTGGATGGGGCGAAAGTCGGGATCTCGAGATGGGTCGAAACCAAGATCAGCATCAACCAGTTTCCGCAGCCACTCGATTGCTTGCCGGTTCTGACCGCCCGCTGCAAATGTTTTGGCAATTTGCCACTGCACCGCGCATTGGTCGTTAGCCTTTGGTGAAAGAGTTCTCAGCCGGTCCAACTCTGCATGGAAGGCCCGGCTGTCTTCGGCGGAGAGCTTCTGGGGCAGGGGCAACTGGGATAGCAACATGCGTGCTATCAGCAGCAGGGAGAGCGCGAGAATTGAAAGGCGGATGTTCACGGATACGCCTGCGCAGTCTGTAAGCCGGTTTTTGTCTCCGTTCTCACGGCGGCAACCATTCGTCTAGGCCATTCATTACTGAATGGCTCAAGCGACCTACCCGGAAGTGCTAACGGAGCGGGCCGCTCCTCCTCCCCTATTTGGTCTTGCTTCACATGGGGTTTTCCCTGCCAGGCGCGATTACTCGTCCCGCGGTGCGCTCTTACCGCACCTTTTCACCCTTACTCGCCTTGTTGCCAAAGCCAGCGGTATATTTTCTGTGGCACTATCCGTAACATGCGCTTTGAGCACACATCCCCGGCCGTTAGCCGGCATGCTGCCCTGTGAAGACCGGACTTTCCTCCCGACACTCCCGAAAGAGCATCCGGCGATTGCCCAACTGCGCAGGCAATGTTTAGTATCGCAAGTTCATGCAGACCTACGACATCATATTAAAACTACTTAAAACTACTCTTCGAAAAATCGAAACGGACGTTGAGCCGGCTGACCGGCTTTACTATCGAGACTTGGCTGCCCATCGAGTTGCCGCGCGTGCAGAATCAGCGTGTCGACCTCTTAGGACGCGCCGACGACGGAACGTTGGTGCAACTCGAGTTTCAAAGCAGCAACGATCCCGCAATGGCCTTGCGCATGGCGGAGTACAGCCTGGGAGTCTACCGCCTGCAAGGAAACTTTCCACGGCAGATCGTCTTATACGTCGGGCGCGAAGCGATTCATATGGCCGATCGGCTGGAGTGGCATTCCGGCTCATTCGCTTACCGGCTGATCGACCTGCGCGAGATAGACAGCGGCCTTTTGCTCGCCAGCCCGGATACCAGCGATAATGTACTCAGCATCCTCACTCGCTTTGCAAATCGGCGGCAAACAGTCGATGAGATCATCGCAAGAATAGTACGGCAGGAGGATGCCGGACAGCGGGCGTTTTATTTGGAAGCGCTACTTCTCTTGGCAGGCTTGCGAGGCTTAGAAGAAGAAGTCGAGGGAGAGATTAAGAAAATGCCAGTGCACATCGACATTTTAGAGAACAAAGTACTAGGCCGCGAATATAAGCGCGGCCGTCAGGAAGGCCACCAAGAAGGCCGTCAGGAAGGCCACCAAGAAGGCCGTCAAGAAGGCCGTCTGGAAGGCGAACTGTCGGTCGTTCGCCGCCAGATTGAGAAACGCTTCGGCACTCTGCCGGACTGGGCCGATGAGCAACTCGCTCAACTTTCCAAGCCAGCCCTGGCTGACCTGAGCCTCCGCTTACTCGACGCCCAGACTTTGGAAGAACTGCTGGCTTAGTCCCTGGACCGCAAAATGCCGGTGCAAATTGACATCTCAGAAAACAAAGTATTCGCCCGCGCATACCAACGCGGCTTCAAGGAAGGCTTCAAGGAAGGTTTGCAGGAAACTGCGCGCCCACTCCTGCGTAGACAGATCGAAAAACGCTTCGGCATCTTGCCCGACTGGGCCGATCGGCATTTCGCCCAGCTGTCTGGGCCAGAACTGCTTGATTTGGGCGTTCGCTTGCTCGACGCGCAAACCCTGCAAGAACTGTTCGGCTAAACTCTGCGCCCGCTGACTCTCCTACTCTTCACCTCGGTCCTCTTCGGAGCCAATGCGCCAGAGGAATTCATCTTCACGTCCGCCCCGTTCCCTTCCGCCCACGCATCAACAATCGTGGAGCTACCCAATGGCAATCTGTTGGCCGCCTGGTTCGGCGGGACTGCGGAAGGACATCCCGACGTTGCCATCTGGGCCTCGCGCCGCAATAGCGCCGGCTGGTCTCCACCCTTTGAACTCGCGCGCGAACCCAAAATCGCCTGCTACAACCCAGTGCTGTTCTATACCCACGACGGCCGTCTCTGGCTCTACTACAAATTCGGACCCCACCCAGACGATTGGTCCGCCGGCCGCCGCTTCAGCATCGACAATGGCAAAAGCTGGTCTCCGGTTGAACATCTGCCAGCCGGGCTTTACGGACCCATCCGCGCTAAACCCCTCGTCCTTCCCGGCGGCATCGTCGTCAGCGGCACCTCGGTTGAGAGCTATCGCACGTGGGCCTGCTGGATCGAGCGCAGCACCGACAGCGGCGTCTCCTGGCGTCGTATCGGCCCGATCACGGTCCCGCAGCAGATCGACGGCATTATTCAACCCTCCGTCGTCCAGGTCCGTGGCAACCATTTACGCCTCTATGCCCGCTCGACTCAGCAGATCGGCCACATCTGCGTTGCCGACTCGAGCGACGCCGGACTAACCTGGTCACCCGCCCATCCGCTCGACCTGCCTAATCCCAACTCGGGCATCGACGCGATCACGCTGAAAGATGGGCGCACTGTTCTGGTTTACAACAACACCCCCGCTGGACGCACGCCCCTCAATCTCGCCGTAAGCCGCGACGGTCTTCACTTCCGAATGTTTTCGACCCTCGAAAGCGCTCCCGGCGAATACTCGTACCCCGCTCTCATTCAGGCCCACAACGGCGATCTGCTACTCACCTACACCTGGAATCGGAAGCGCATCCGCTTTCTGCGTTTTCCGCTGGCGGCCGTTCCTTGACCGTTTACTGCGCGCGCCCTGTCAAAACTCCCTGCAGGCGGTGGGCAAAGTTTTCTCCTGACTCGGTCTCAAGCATTCTCTTGGCCACCGGCAGCGTGCTGTCCAGCTCGTGCACCAACCGCAAAAGGCTCTTGATGTTCGATTCCACGAGCTTGGCGCTCCCCTCGATCTCCGGTTGCGGGAGGAAATAGGCGTCTACCCCAAAGTCGATCCGCAAGTCTTCCTGGCGGGCGGTTTCCTTACCGGTGCCATTGTCGAACTCCGGTCCAAAGCAGGCCAGTTCGACGCGCACCGGAGCCAGCTTCCAGTCGTCCCCATCGAATTTCCATAAATCCCACCAGCTTTCGAGCCGGTAAGCAATGTCGTCTCCCGAGTACTCCTGAAAGGTCGTAATTACTTCCGATGGATCGACCGGCCCGTTCACCGGCCGTTCGAGCAGCGCCGGCTCGGTAGAATCGACTCCTTGGATCGTCACCACCGATTGCGGCTGTGGCCGCTGCGAGAACGGAAACAGGCGCAGAAGTTTTTCAAATTGCCGCAGCCGGCTGCCCGGAAGGCTTTTTGCCAGCCACAGCGACAAGGATAGTTGGTCCGTCACTCTTTCATTATCGATGCCGTTCCAGAATCATAATTTCAGAAACGTGGGTCAAGCTTGTCGCGCAATCCATCGCCCAGCAGATTGAATCCGATCGCGGCGAGGGTGATGGCCATGCCCGGGAAGAAGGATAGATGAGTCGCCACGCCCAGAAACTTGCGGCCTTCTCCCATCATGGTGCCCCACTCTGCCGCTGGTGGTTGAGCGCCCAGCCCGAGAAAGCTCAAGCCCGAGGCCGTCAGGATCGTCTCGCCGGCGCTCACGGTTGCTTGAATCAAGATAGGCACAAACGCATTCCGCAAGATGTGATGAATCAAAATGCGCCAGGTGCTTGCGCCGAGGCTGTGCGCGGCTTCCACGAACTCGCGGCGCTTTAGAGTCAACGTCAGGTTGCGCGTCAGGCGGGTATACACCGGCACCGAGAACAAAGAGATCGCCACCAGCGTATTCAACAACCCAGGACCCAACAGCGCCACCAGCAGAATCATCAGAACAATGCCCGGAAACGCATACAGCACGTCTGTAAACCACAAAATGACTTGATCGGCAAGGCCGCCGAAGTAGCCGGCGAGTAAACCAAGGCTCACGCCCACCAGTACGGCCAGGCTGACACTCACGCCAATTTCGAGGAGGCTCAAACGCGCGCCATACAGCACGCGCGAGAACACGTCGCGCCCGTAATCGTCTGTGCCGAAAAGATGCAGCCAGGATGGTCCCTGAAACGTTACTGCCAGATCCTGACTATAAGGATCGTGTGGCGCGAAAAGCGGCGCCAGCAATCCGGCGAGCAGGAGCAATCCGACGAGTGTTGCACCAATGGTCAGGTTTTTATAGCGGATCATCTACTCTAGCCGGATCCGCGGGTCTAAAAACCCGATCAGCAGGTCCACCGCCAGGTTCATCACGATCACTGCCGCTACAGTCAGCAGCGTAATGCCCTGTATGGTGGCGTAATCGCGGTAGCGCACCGCGTCGATGAGTAGCCGGCCGACACCGGGCCAGCTGAACACCGTTTCGGTAATCACCGCGCCACCGAGCAGCCCCGCGAAGTTCATGCCCACGATTGTCACAACGGGCACCAGTGCATTGCGCAACGCATGTTTCAGGTACACGCTAGCATTGCTCAATCCTTTGGCGCGCGCGGTCTGAATGTAGTTCTGGCTCAGGATCTCTAGCATGCTCGCGCGGGTCATGCGAGCGATGATCGCCGCCGGTAACAAACCCAAAGTAGTGGCAGGCAGCAGATAATTGCGCCATCCATCGGCGCCCATCAGCGGCAGCCAGCCCAGTTGGACGCAGATCACGGCCATCGCCATCAATGCCAGCCAGTAGTTCGGGATGGAACCGCCGGCAATTGCCGAAAATGTCACGACACCGTCAATCCAGGAGCCGCGAAACGCCGCCGCCAGTACACCGGTGCTCAAGCCCAGCACAATTGCGAAAGCGAAAGCGGCGACCGTGAGTCCCAGCGTGTACGGCAGCCGCTCTGCAATTTCTTGCCGCACAGGTTTCTGCGAGCGGATCGACGTGCCCAGATCACCGTGCAGCGCTCGCGTCAGAAATAACCCGTATTGCAAGGCAAAGGGCCTGTCCAGTCCGAGCCTGGTGCGCACAGTCTCGACGACGCTTTGATCCGCCTGCATGCCCGCCATGAGGCGCGCCGGATCACCGGGCAGCAAGCGCACCGCCCCAAAAATCAGGAACGACGCGCACAGCAGAATCGCCGGCAGCGTGAGCAGTTTCCGCAGTAGGTACGTCTTCACTCGTCTCCCGCCAAACGCACTTCTCCTCCGGGAAAGATCCATGGACGGCTCAGTGACGCCTGCTCGGCCGCCAGATCTTTCACGTAATACAGAAGAACGTGCGGCGCGTCGTCCGAAATGATCTGCTGGGCTTCTGAATACAACTCTTCGCGCTTTCTGACATTTAGTTCGCGGGCCGCCTGGTCGAGCAAGAGATCCAACTTTTTGTTGCTGTAGAACCCGAGATTCGCCCCGGCTGGAGCCCAGCTTTTGGTTCTGTAGAGCGGCCCGAGCTGATGCTCGGCATCCAGGTTGGAAGAAGTCCACGACGCGAAAACGGCCTGGATATCCTGCTCCCGTTTCTGCGCCGGACTTCCAAAGATGGCCTGCGAAAAGACGCCGGTCTCCATCTGCCGGATATGCAGCGTCACGTTGATCTGCGCCCACATACCGGCGAGCGCCTGCACAATATTCGTCTGGCCTTCCTGGGCCGCGACATTCATGTGAAATCCTTGCCCGAAGCCCGCTTCCACCAGCAGCGCCCGTGCTTTTGCCAGATTGAAAGCGTAGCCGCGAATAGCAGGATCATAGCCGAAGTCGGCCGGCGCCAGCGGTGAATTAGCCGGCAGCCCGTACCCGCGCAATTGCGAGCGGATGAGAGCAGCGCGGTCGGTAGCGTAGTTGAGCGCCTGCCGGACACGCACGTCGTCGAGCGGCTTACTCCGCATGTTGAGCGCCACCCAAAACACCGCCGAGCTTTTGCCTTCGAGCAGCTTTACGCGCTTGTTCCGCCGCAGCGCTTCGGCAAAAACAGGCGGTAGCGGATTCACTAAATCGACTTCACGCGCCGCAATCGCCATATTCATCAGCGCCGGTTCGGTACTCCAGATCCACTTGAGGCGCGCCCATTTCGGTTTTGGTCCCCAATACTGCAAGTTGCGCTCTTCGAGCACATATTCGCCGGTTTTCCAATCGATGAATTTGTAGGGGCCAGTGCCGACGGCATGCTGTTCCAGCATGCCCTTCGCGTCGGCCTTTGGGCTCACCACCGGAGTCACCGTCAGCAAGCTCGGCAAAGCGGCGTAGGGTTCCCGCAGAAAGAAGCACACTGCGCTGCCGTTCTCACAAACCGTGACGCGTTCGACCACCGAGCGAAAGCTGCCGCTGCCCGCCAGCCCTCGTTTGGCATCGAGCAGCCGGGCAAACGAAGCCACGGCGGCCGGCGCATCCAATTTGGTTCCATCGTGAAAAAATACTCCGGTTCTCAGCTTCGCCGTCCATATATTTCCAGCGGGATTCGAATGCCATTCGGTCGCGAGACCGGGAACCAGGTTCAGCTTCTCATCAAATTGCACCAGCGATTCGTACATCGGGTCCAGCACGGCGGTTGTGTAGGTCGCGGTGTGATTTCCCGGGTCCATGCTGCGGGGCGCTTCGGTTTGCATCATGACGAGTTCGTCGTCGGAGCGACGCGGCGCGCCGCACCCTACGAGCATGAGTAGCAGCAGTAGCGAAGCAAGCTTCACTGTGTGTGGTAAGTTCCCGGACGCCACTGGAATGACTTGTCGAACGGATAGCTAGGCGGACGACGTCGGTTCGACAATCTCTCTATGTCCTGATTGACCGCGCCATCGGTTAAAGCCATCAGATTCGGGTTGGCAAGCGGTGCTAGTTCGGGCGACAAGTAACCTGATTTGACGACCAGAAGTCTGACCTTCGCGGGATCGAGCCCCAAGCGGTAGAAGTCCTGCAAATAGTGGAAAGGACGCCGGAAACCGGTCAGCACGACCGTGATGCCGTCCACCTGAACGACCGCCTGGCGGTCCGCTAAGCAAATCACTTCTACCTCGCACTGGACAGGCGTGCCGCCCTGCGGGTCGAGCGCGGAGCCGATTTGTAGAAGAATTTTCCGCCCGGCGCCGGCACGGAAACACGCCTCGGTAGCCGGGGGATCGGCAATGCCAGCCACCAGCGTATCGTTGAAGCCACGTTCGAGCAGCGCCTCCAAAACTTCGGCGCGATCGCCCACGCCGCCGCCGGTTGGATTGTCGCCCGAATCTGCCAGAATCACCGGACGCGTCTCCGCCGCTTCGGCCCAGGTCAAACACTCGTCGAGCAAACCTGTTTTCACGCCGAATTGAAAGCGCTCGCGCGCCTCCCAGTAGAGCCCACCCAGCCGCCGCGCTTCTTCGGATAAGCCCCGCCCAGCCATGCCCGTGAGAACAGCACTCGCCGTTGCGCGCGGCTCATCAGCCCACACGTAACCCACCAGCAGGGAGGCATCGAGCACGCCAGGCTTTGCATTGCTCACCGCCAGTTCGGCGTAAAGCGATTTCGCCGGCTCGTCTAACGTGCTGCTGCGCTCGCCGGGCATCAGAACCGGAATCGCCGTCCACACGATCATCGGCCCGACCTTTCTTTGGAGGCAGTCGACCAGCATTCCCAAGCCCTTCCGCATAGTGGCTTCCACATCGATGTGCGGCGCGGTCCGGTAAGCAGTAAACATGTCGAGCGCGTCAATGATGCGATGGCTCATGTTGCCGTGCAGATCGTAGCTCGCGCTGATCAGGCAATCTTCCCCGACCACCTCACGCGCTGCTGAAATCCAGTCGCCTTCCGCATCGATCATGCCTTCGACAAACATCGCTCCGTGCATGGCGAGATATAAGCCGTCCACCGGACAGGCGGCGCGCAGCCGTTCGAGAAATTCCGCCTTAAAGACTTCATATGTTTCCGCCTCGATCGGGCCGCCCGGTACAGCGCGCGCAAAAAACGTTGGAACGAGCTCCGCGTTAAATTCATGCACGAAGCGGAAATACTCGTCGGCTAGAATCTGCTCGCCCCGTAGAATACGGAAGTCTGCGGTTCTACTGCGGATACGGCTGTAAGTGCTCGATTCCGTCTGGATGCCGCCTATTGCAATGCGCATGGAAAACTTGAGTGTACAAACTGTCCTGGCAGTTCGTGATTTGAAGACGTACTTCCATGCCCGGACTGCTGTTGTGAAATCTGTGGACGGCGTGAGCTTCGAAATTAAACGTGGCGAGACTCTGGCGTTGATGGGCGAGTCCGGGTCAGGCAAGAGCGTCACGAGTCTGTCGATTATGCGCCTGATTTCTCCACCCGGCGAAATCGTCAGCGGCTCCATCGAATTTACGGCAGAAAACGGAAGCAGCCGCGATTTAACCCGGCTTTCAGAACGCGACATGCGCACGGTGCGAGGCAATTCGATCGCGATGATTTTTCAAGAACCCATGACCTCGCTCAACCCTGTTTTCACGGCAGGCGATCAAGTGGCGGAAGCGATCGTTCTGCATCAACGCAAGACGAGGACGCAAGCGCTGGCTGCGGCGGTGGATCTGTTTCAGCTAGTTGGAATAGCCGATGCGAAAAGACGTTTGCGCGACTATCCGCACCAGATGTCGGGCGGCATGCGTCAGCGAGTCATGATCGCTATGGCGCTCTCGTGCAACCCTTCGCTCTTAATAGCCGACGAGCCAACGACTGCGCTCGATGTCACAGTACAAGCGCAAATCCTCGACCTAATGCGCCGATTGCAACAGGAAATCGGTATGAGTATTCTGTTCGTGACGCACGACTTAGGCGTAGTCGCGCAAATGGCCACACGGGTGGCTGTCATGTACCAGGGCCGTGTTGTGGAAGATGCGCCCGTGGACACGATCTTCGCGGCGCCCGGCCATCCCTATACCCAAAAGCTGCTCGAGAGCGCGCGCAAGCTACACGCCAGCGCCTGATGACGGTCGAGGTACAGCATCTGGAAAAAGTGTTTCCGGTTTCCGGAGGGGCAAAGGTGCATGCTCTACAAGACGTCACGTTAACGATCCGCGACCGGGAGATTATGGGACTGGTCGGCGAATCGGGCTCAGGAAAGAGCACGCTCGGACGCTCGATTTTACGGCTGCTCGATCCGACCGGGGGACGAATTCTCTTCGATGGGCGCGACATTACGCACTTGAGCCGGTCCGAAATGCGTCCGCTGCGGCGCGACATGCAGATGATTTTTCAGGATCCGTTTGCCAGTCTCAATCCGCGCATGACGGTGGGCGAGATCATCGGCGAACCGTTGCGCATTCATGGCAGCGCTACTGCTGCCGGACGAAAAGAGCAAGTAGCGGAAATCTTGCGCCGGGTCGGGCTGCCTCCCGAATATATGGCACGGTATCCGCACCAATTCTCAGGTGGCCAGCGCCAGCGCATCGGAATCGCTCGCGCGCTGATTCTTCATCCGAAATTTGTAGTGGCCGATGAGCCCGTTTCAGCGCTCGATGTGTCTGTGCAGGCGCAAGTCGTCGAGCTGATTCAGGAGCTGCAGCAGGAATTTATGTTGTCTATCCTATTCGTCTCGCATGATCTGGCGGTGGTGGAACGACTCTGCCACCGCATAGCCGTTCTATACCTGGGACGGATTATGGAGCTTGCGCCGGCTCGCGCGCTTAGCCGCACCCCGAAGCATCCTTACACGCAAGCCCTGCTATCGGCTGCGCCGGCACCCGATCCGAATGCAAAACGGCAGCCGATCATCCTCACCGGCGAAATCCCTTCGCCCGTAAACCCACCGTCCGGCTGCGTTTTTAGAACACGCTGCCCGTACGCTATCCCGGAATGCGCGGAAGTGATTCCCGAGCTGCGCGAGGTAACGCCGGGCCATTTCAAAGCTTGCATCCGCGACGTTCTGTAATCACTGAATCTTAGCGAGCTCTTCGCGATATAGCGGGTTGTGCGGAAAACGCGTGGCCAGGTCGGACAGGTAAGTGCGTGCTTCCTGGTCGTTCCTGTCGCGTAAGGCAGCTACCGCTAATAGCAACTGCGCGTAAGGTTTCAGGTAGTGGCCTTGCGTGGCGGTGAGCCGTAACTTTTCTATACCAAATTGTTTATCGGTCTGCGCTCCGGTCGCGTGTAAGAACCAGCGAACAGGAGCAGGTTTGAGACTCAGCAGATAATTTTCGATACCGATGGCAATATAAGCGTCGAAGTTGTCTGGATACAACTTGACCAGCTGTTCGGCCAGGAATGTCGATTGTTTGACTTCCGTCAAGGCCGCGAAATTATTCTTCTGGATAAGGGCCAGGTAGTTCGAGTGCAATCCCAGCCGCAATACATTGGCAAACAGTGCCACTTGATCATTCGGCGATTTTTTCAGGCGCGCTGTTGCCAGCGTTTCGCCTTGCCCGAGCGCCGCCTCAAACTGCCGCCTAATCTCTGGACTCGGCATCTGCCGTTTGAGGGACGAATAACCCTGGTCGTTCACAAAGAATTGCGATTGCAGTATGCGCAATCTGTCGAATTCCGAGAAGAGATAAGCGGCGGCATCGAAGACCGGAGCTTCCGGATCATCTGGATGCTGTTTCTCCCAATTTTCGAAGGCCTGATGCGCTTTTGCAAATTCCAGGTTGTACATGTCATTGAAGCCTTTCTCCAGGGGGGTATGGGTGAGGGTTGGCATTCCAGCATCAGCCCAGAGGAGTAAAAAGCAGCAAAAAAGGTGGGTCATCTATTCGCGATCAGTCATCATGCTTACGATCCCACACTTCTAGATACGAGTTTGGCAGGTGATAGGTTATACGTCGTGCCAAAGAAATTTCTTTTTGCACTCATCGGCATCTGCTGTGTGGCGGCAGCTTACGAGGCGGTGAGGCCAGCCGATGTGCCCTTCCAGAAACACACTATCGATTTAGGATCGAGCGAGTCGGCGGCGGTCTGTGACATCAATGGGGACGGCAAACTCGACATTGTGTCGGGCGAAAACTGGTATGAAGGCCCTAGCTGGAAAAAGCATCATTTCCGCGACATCGACTATACAAATAACTACATCGATGACCTGAGCACGGTTCCGCTTGATGTCGATGGCGACGGGCATGTCGATCTCGTTACTGTTGGTTGGTTCAGCAAGAAAGTCGCCTGGTGGCAGAACCCAGGCAATCACGGGGGTGCTTGGCAGGAGCGTCCGATGAGCACGATTGCGCCAGTCGAATTTGCGGAGTTGGTCGATCTTGACAACGATGGAAAAGCCAACGAGGTCTTACCCGAGTTCGGCGATGCGAAGGCCCCGCTCACCTGGTTCAGCCGCGATGGGCATGGCGGGATGGAGGGGCACATTGCCAGTCCGCACAGTCTCGGTCACGGGATCGGGGCGGGTGACGTAAACGGCGACGGACGGAACGATATTTTGACGCCGAATGGCTGGCTCGAAGCGCCGTCAGACCCGAAGAGCCAAGATTGGAAACTGCACGAAGAGTGGAAGCTGGGCGATGTGGGATTCATGTACGTGGCGGACGTGAATAACGACGGCAAGCCGGATGTAATCACGTCCATGGCTCACAATTATGGAATTTTCTGGCTGGAGAATAAAGGCGGCGGGTCGTGGGAGAAGCACATGATCGACGATAGCTGGTCGCAACCCCATGCGGTGACGGTGGTTAATTTTCACGATGGGAAAAACATCGGTCTGCTGACCGGCAAACGGTTTATGGCGCATAACGGGAAAGATCCCGGCGCGCGCGAACCACTTGGAGTGTACTGGTATGAGAGGCTGATGGTTCCCGGGAAAGAGATCGAGTGGGTGAAACACGTGGTCGATTACGGCGGACGTACCGGCGGAGGTTTACAAATTCCGGCGGTGGATATTGACGGGGATGGAGACCTCGACTTTGTGGTAGCAGGCAAGAGCGGGTTGTTTCTTTTTGAGAATAAAACGAAGTAACAAATGGCGGACAAGATTTACGATGTGGTGGTAGTCGGTTCCGGGGCAGGCGGCGGAACGCTGTCGGCGCGGCTTGCGGAATTGGGAGCGGACGTGCTGGTGCTCGAAGGAGGCCCCAAACTAAATACGCGTACGGATTTCAACACGCATGCGCTGCCCTACGAATTTCCGTTCCGTCACATTCCGACGATGAAGCCCGGCAAGCCGGGGATGGACGGAGAGCGCAGCCGCGGTCTGGGCGGCAAGACGCAGCTGTGGAATGCAGTAGCGCTGCGTTTCAGCCAGCGCGATTTCAAAGGGCGCGATCATGACGGGGGCGGCGAGAACTGGCCGTTCAGTTACGCCGACATGAAACCGTATTACGACCGCATTGAACAGCAGGTCGGCGTGTGCGGCAACTACGACCATTTAGAAGATATGCCGGACGGGATCTTTATGCCGCCTCCGGCGATGAAGTGTACGGACTTGGCGATTAAGGCCGGCGCGGCGAAACTGGGCATTCCGGTGATTCACGTGCGCAAAGCGACTCTGACGAAGCCGCGGGCGTCGCGTCCGGCGTGTCACTATTGCGGCAACTGCATGTCGGGCTGCGACGTAGCCGCCAAATACAATTCGTACGACGTACACATGATTCCGGCGCTTTCGACCGGCAAGCTGACGTTACGCTCGAACAGTATTGTTTACGATCTGCCTGTTTCCGACGAAACCAAAGTCAAAGAGGTCCGTTTCTTCGATCGCGAAACACGCGGGGAAGGAGTGGCTCGCGGACGTGTAGTGGTCGCCGCCTGCGCTTGCGCACAAAGCGTGGCCCTGCTGCTGATGTCGAAATCGAGCCGCTTCCCGACGGGTCTCGGCAACTCGAGCGGCGAGCTGGGCAAGAATTTCATTCCGCACATTACGGCCGGATTTGAAGTGTTTCTGACCGACTTTGTGGGCAAGCAGACCACTAACGATGAAGGATTTCTCGATCATGCTTACGTGCCGTCCTTCATGCATGAGAAGAAGCGGGACTATGCGCGCAGCTTCGGCATTCAGTTCAATTATCAGAATCACCGTAGCGTCGGCTGGGCCAAGAGCATGAAGGGTATGGGCGCAGGCTATAAGCAATCTATAAAAAAGCGCTATCCGGCTTACCTGACCTTCACGGGCTATCACGAGATGATTCCCAATCGGGAGAGCTACATCGATCTCGATCCGGTGATTACTGACGAGTACGGTCTACCGCGCGCGCGCCGGACGTGGAAGTTGGGCGAATCGGACCAGAAGCTGCACAACGACATGAAGGCTTGGTGCCGCGAGATTCTGCTGGCCAGCAAAGGCGAGATTTTGTCAGTGAGCGCGAAACCGGCGACAAATCACGAGGTGGGTGGATGCCGCATCGGAACGGACCCGAAGACATCGGTGGTGAATGAATTCTGCCGCTCGCACGATGTGCCGAACTTGTATGTTGTCGATGCGAGTGTATTCCCGAGTTCTTCCGAAAAAAATCCGACGCTGACGATTATGGCGCTGGCCACACGCACCGCCGATCACATTGCCGATCGTTTGCAGAAGAGGGAGGTTTGATGTCGAGCTATTCGAGTGACCGGCGTTCAGTTTTGAAGATCTTCGGCGCGATCGGCGCCACGTGCGCGTATCCCTTCGCCAGCGATGAGCTTGTCGGACAGGAAACCGAGCATCATCATCATCCGCCGTCTGCGCCGCCGGCTGGGGCGCTACCTCGTTTTTTGAACGAAGGAGATTTCGCTACGTTGTCTCGCATTACGGATCTGATCATCCCTGCAACCGACTCACCGGGCGCGGTAGGCGCAGGCGTACCGGCTTATATCGATCTTGTTCTGGCGCGCAACACCGATCAGCAGGTGCTCTTCGCCGACGGTTTGCGCTGGCTCGATATGGAAGCCGATCGCGCGGCGGCCAAGAAGTTTGTTGAGCTGAGCGAAGCACAACAACTGGCGATTCTGGAACCGTTGTGTGAAGCGGCCGATGCGAACTCGGGAGTAATGCAGGGGCGAAGCGTGCAATTTTTCGCGCTGGTAAAAAGCATGACGGCAGACGGATACTATACGTCACGAGCGGGGCTAATCGAGGAGCTGGGCTACAAGGGCAACACGCCGCAAATGACGTTTCCGAGTTGCGCGAAGTGAAGTTTCACGGGCGTGAAGCAGCTCAAATAGAGAACGATCTCATTCGCGTAACCGTTTTACAAGAAGGCGGCCATGTGGCGGAAGTTTTGCACAAAGCGTCCGGCATTAACCCGCTTTGGATTCCACCTTGGCCATCAATAGAGCCGTCCAGTTATCGCGCCGACATTCACCCGGAGTACGGCGGCAATTCCGAAAGTAAGCTGCTGGCCGGCATCATGGGGCATAATTTGTGTCTCGATATGTTCGGGCCTCCGTCGGAAGAGGAAGCGGCGTCCGGCTTGACGGTGCATGGCGAGGCATCGGTGGTTCCTTACCGAGTCGACGTTAGGGATGGGGCAGTAAAGCTGAAAGCGGACCTGCCGCTGGCCGGTTTGCATTTTGAGCGCCTGATTTCGTTGCGCGCCGGCAGCGAATCGATCCAGTTCGAGGAAACGGTAGAGAATCTGCTGGCTCTCGATCGCCCCATCGCCTGGACGCAACACGTGACGCTCGGGCCGCCCTTCTTGCAGCACGGCAAAACGCAATTTACGCTACAAGCCGAGAAATCGAGAACGTTCGAGACGGTGTTCGGGAAATCGACTCTCGCCGCGGGAACCGATTTCAGCTGGCCGATGGCACCGCTCGCAAATGGCGGTAAAGCCGATCTCAGCACATTCACCGCTGACCCAAGTTCCGCGAAATTCACGACGCACCTGCTTAACAAGCGGAGTGAGCGAGTGGGATTCGCAGCCTACGATCCTCTGTCCGAAATTGAATTCGGCTATGACTGGCAGTGCACCGATTCCCCGTGGCTCGGGATCTGGGAAGAAAACCGGTCACGAGCAGATCCACCGTGGAACCTGCGAACTGTGACTTGCGGCATGGAGTTCGGCGCGTCGCCTTTTCCGGAAACTCGCAAGGAGATGATCGATCGTGGCACTTTATTTGGTGTTCCGGGGTTTCGCTGGCTGAAGGCTAAAGATCGAGTCACGGCAAGGTATTCCGCTTTGATTCGAAAAAGGGCGGCGGACTAAGTTCAGGGAGTCTCAGCCGTCTTGTCTGCTGAGGTTCACCAGGTCACGTTCTTCCCGGATCTGCCGCAGCATTTCACCAGTGGCGGAGGCGGTAAGTGACTGTCCGGCATGCAAGATCCAGACACCGTGTTCCTCGCTTAACTGGCCCGTCCCACGGACCGGGCGAAGAATGATCTCTTCTCCAGCGCCTTCCAAGTCGAGAGTGTCGCCGGGCTCCAGATGAAGCTCGTCCCGCAAGAGCTTGGGGATCAAGACGCGACCCGATTTGTCAATGATTTTCTGAGCCCTCACTGTGTCATTGTCTTCTGGGTCAACTCACAAATCAATACCATAGAAGCAAACGGGTTTGGACCCATAGAATAGTTTGCATGAACGACTTGCGGTTGGCGTGGCGCACGTTGGCTCGGAGGCCTGGATCGACGGCGCTGATAATGGTCTTGCTGGCGCTGGGAATGGGCGCCAGCACGGCGATTTTCGGTCTGTTCGATGCAGTGTTGTTGCGGCCGCTGCCGGTGCGGGATCCATCGCAGTTGGTCAGGATGGTGCAGCAACTTCCCAAGCTTCCGCCGAGAAGCTATTTTCCGTATGCGTATTACCAGGCGCTCAAGGAACATGGTGCGGCTCTGCAATTCGTGTTCGGCGAGACAGGCCTGGACATGCGGTTCCGGATGACGACGCCGACGCCAGCGGAACAGATCACGGTGCATGCGGTTACACCTGAGTTTTTTCAAGCACTGGGGGTGAGGACGTACTTGGGGCGCGTGCTGATGGCGGATGATGCGGCGCAGAATTCGGGCATGCCGCCGGCGGTGTTGAGTTACGAGTTCTGGCGGAGGAAATTCGGGGGTGACCGGCAGGCGATCAAGGGGAAGACCGTCACGGTAAACGGACACCGGCTGTTGGTTGTGGGAGTGATGCCGAGGGGGTTCAACGGGCTTTCGGCGGACACGGCTCCGGATATCCGCATTCCTTTACGAGCGTTTCCACTGTTGGCCGATTCGAAAATTGAACGGGCCATGTTCGAGTTGGCGGGGCGGTTGAAACCCGGTAGCACTCCGGCACAGGCGCAGGCAGAGTGCCTGGCGATCTGGCATTCAACGATGAAGGATTACTACCTGCGTCACGAGAAGGGATCACTGGAAGAGGCGTCGGCGCTTTTGAAACGGGGGATGCAGTTGGAACCGCTGGAGCGTGGGACGTCGATATTGCGCGACAGTTTGGGAGAGGCGCTGAAGCTCGCGATGGCGGCGGTGGCGGTGCTTGTTTTGATTGTGGGCCTGAATGTGGCGGGCTTGTTGCTGGCGCAAACGGCAGCGCGGCGTCAGGAGCTGGCGGTCAAGCTGGCTATTGGGGCGAGTCCCTGGCGGCTGGCGCGGCAAATGGCAATGGAAAGTCTGCTGTTGTCGGCGATGGCAACGGCTGCAGCGTGGCTGGTGGCGATCGCGATGACACCGATTGTTTTGCGGCTGCTGCCGCCGGTGCGGGATCTTTACACTTCGATTGTGCCGGTCTCAATCGATGCGGGTGTGCACGGGCGGGTGTTGCTGTTTTTGCTGACGACTTCAATCGCGATGACGCTGCTGATGGCGACGAGTGCCGCGCCGGCGATTCTGCAGTTGAGGATCGAGAGTGTGCTGCGCAGGGCAAAGGTAAGCAGCGGGTTCGGCGGCCGGCAGATTTTAATTGGTGTGCAGATTGCGCTGTGCACATTTCTGCTGGTGGGCGCGGGACTGCTGGCGCGCAGTTTTGAACGTTTGGCGCATACGCCTGCAGGCTTCGATAAAGAGGCCGTCGCAACGTTTACTTGCGATCTGGAGGGATATAAAGCAGCGCCGGGCTTCTTGCGCGGGCTGATGGAGCGGGTGAGAGCGATTTCGGGCGTGGAGTCGGTAGCGACTTCTTCGTTTGGCGTGATGCGTTCGCACGGAAGGAGCGGGAGTGTCGCGCGCGCCGGAGAAAAGATCGGTTGGACCGATTTTATGAATTCGAATAACAACGATGTGTCGCCCGATTATTTCAAGACGATGGGGATGCGGATTTTGGCGGGTCGTGATTTCGCGGCCAGCGATGTTCCCCAGCCGAAACAAGCGACGCTGACGAGGGCGATTGTAAACGAAGCATTTGCACGACGGTTTTTTTCGGGTGTGAGTGCGGTGGGCAAGCGGTTTGGGACGGCGGTGGAGGGGAGCGTGGCGGGGCCGTCTTACCAAATTATTGGGATGGTGAGCGACGCCAAATACAGGTCGTTGCGCGAACCGATTCGCCCGATGTATTACCTGCTCGAGACGGACTTCGATTCGTTCGTGTTGAACGTTCGTACGCGCGGGCGGCCGGAGGCGATATTGGAGCCGGTGCGGCGAGCAGCGGCACAGGTTGCACCGGATTTGCCGTTTCTGGAAGTCGGCACGCTGCAGCGGGAGGTAGAAGAGACCACGGCTCCGGAGCGAACTGTGGCGACACTGGCTTCTCTGTTCGGAATCGTGGCGGCGGTGCTGGCCGGACTTGGCCTGTATGGATTGCTGGCTTATGCGGTTGTGCAACGAAGGCCTGAAATTGGCATTCGAATGGCGTTGGGAGCGCGCCCGGTTCAAGTGGCGGCGTTGGTGACGCGCCAGACATTCTTGATGACGTTTGGCGGAATTTTAGTCGGCTTGGCCGGGGCATTGATAACCGGCCCGGCGCTTCGATCTTTGTTGTATGGGCTCACTCCGGCGGATTCGTTGTCGTTCGCGGCGGCGGGTGTCTTTGTTGGATTGGTCGCGATGGCGGCGACAATTGGTCCGGTTCTCGATGCTACACAAATCGACCCGGCAGAGACGCTGCGGATGGAGCACTAGAGCGCAAGCTATTGCCTGACGTACACCAGTTCACCGGCGAATTCAGGCTTGCCGGCCGGCCAGGAGATGTCGACCCACGCTTTGCCATTTTCAACCAGCGTCATCCTGCCTTCGCCTTCCAGCTTGCCATTCCGGGCCACCTGGTAACACAGCACGCGCGGACCATCGGCCCGGACGCCAAGTGTGAGGCCAGAGGTTGGCTTCGATCGGTGGATGGCCATCGGCTGTCCATCGGTTTTACCCGTCACGACCTCACCCAGCGACGGGATTTCCCAGCAAATTTGCCCATCGGGCTGGAGAAAAAAGCGGTAGCCTTCCGCAGCCTGGTCTTTGATCCCAGGGGTGCTTCTGCTTGCATCAAGCAGCCAGGTGCCGTTCCAAGGATTGCCGGCGGCAAACGCGGAACAAGTACAAGCGGCACAGGCGAGCGCGGCGGTAAACAGCAATTTCATCGAGATCCTCCGAAATCCTTTTGACGGATCTCTTCCAGATAGGTTTGTAGCCGAGACACGCAAGTGGCGCAGGGGCTTATTGTTTTCCAATCCAAAGATAAGCCTGAAGAGAGTCCGACGCGGTAGGTAGCCGAGGATGTCTCCCTTCTTTTTTGCTCTGGCCCGTCATTTACATTGCCCTCAGGCACGGCGCTGCGTCTCTCCAAACAAGCTCTGCTTGGCCTGTTGCAATGAAAGTTCAGCTACGAATTGAAATGCTCTTGCTAGAACTGCTGGATGCGTTCCGCATGCGTTGCAGCAATGTGGCTGTAACCCATGTGTTTGCAAATGACCGCCCCGTTCTTGGCTTCCACCAGCCCATTGTCGTGATACCCAGCTTGCAGGCCCCCACCCGAAATCCCTCCAGGCTCATCTCGTGTGAGAAACGAACCTTTCGCTCGGGCTCATCTTGCATGAGACAAGACTGACGCTTGTATTTAACACCCCAAACCCGCGACAATGAAGGTATCTCCGGCGTTTCGCCAGTGCCGCACGGTCGCCGCGCCCGGGCGCTTCAGTTGCGACCCTTGGCCAACGCATCTTGCCGGAGCAGAAATTCCGACAGGATCGAGTGCTGACATGCAATATATTGAACGACTAAAAGAAGCAGAAGCTCGATCGATCGAGCTCACCGCGAAGATGGCCGATCCGGCGGTGATCAACGATCCGTTAGAGTATCGCAAAGTGGCCAAGGCACAGAGCGAACTGCTCGAACTGGTGGCCAAATTTCGCGAGTGGAAAAAGGCCGATCAGGAGCTCACCGAGTCTCGTCTCATGCTCGAAGAGTCGGATCCCGAATTGCGCCAGATGGCCGAACTTGAAATCACCCGGCTGGAGCCGCAGGTGGAAGAGCTTGAGAACGATCTGCGAGTGCTCCTGCTTCCCAAAGATCCCAATGACGAGAAGAACATTATTCTAGAGATCCGCAAAGGGGCCGGCGGTGATGAAGCCTCGCTCTTCGCCGGTGAAGTTTTTCGCATGTACACTCGCTATGCCGAGGAGCAGGGCTGGAAGGTCGAAGTTACTTCTCTTAGCGAATCGTCGGTCGGGGGTCTCAGCGAAGTGATTGCCATGTTCAGCGGCAAACGGGTGTATAGCCGTCTCAAATACGAAAGCGGCGTGCATCGCGTGCAGCGCGTTCCCTCCACCGAGACACAGGGCCGTGTCCACACTTCCACCATCACGGTCGTTGTCATGCCCGAAGCAGACGAGGTCGATATTCAGATCGATGCCAAAGATTTGCGCATCGATACCTTCTGCTCCTCCGGCCCAGGCGGACAGTCGGTCAACACGACTTACTCGGCAGTTCGCATTACCCACCTGCCGACCAACACCGTGGTCTCCTGCCAGGACGAAAAGTCGCAGATCAAGAACCGTTCAAAAGCCATGCAGGTCTTACGTTCCCGCCTTTATCAGCTGGAGCTCGAAAAGCAGCAGGCGCAAATTGGAGCCGAGCGCAAGAGCATGGTAGGCACGGGGGACCGCAGCGAAAAGATTCGCACTTACAACTTTCCGCAGAACCGTCTCACCGATCACCGCATTGGTCTCACTCTCCATCAACTCGATCTGGTGATCGAAGGCCGCATGCAGCCTGTGATCGATGCCGTTACCAATTACTTTCAATCCGCCCGCCTGAGAGACGAAGGTGCCGCCGCCTAGCCTTGCCGCAAACTTTCTAACCGTCCAGCAAGCCCTCCTGCAAGGCGTCGCCCTCTTAGAAAAATCCTCCATCCCGGTACCCCGGCTCACGGCCGAGGTTCTTCTCGCGCACGCTCTCCAGAGCGACCGTGCCTATCTTTACGCCCACTCAAACGACCAGCTCACCGAACTTCATTGGATCCATTATGGCCGCTATCTCAACGAGCGACTCAAAGGCAAACCCACCCAATACATCACGCACAAACAGGAATTCTACGGACGCAGCTTCTATGTGGACGCTCATGTCCTGATTCCCCGCCCTGAGACCGAGCACCTGGTCGAAGCCGCACTCACCTTCTTGCAGCGAAACCCGAACAGCGTGGTCCTCGATGTCGGTACCGGCTCCGGCGCAATAGCCACAACCGTCGCGCTCGAGAGCAATCGGAGGGTACTCGCGTCGGATATCTCGACTGATGCCCTGCAGGTCGCCCGGCGCAACAGCACCATCCACCAGGCACCGGTTATCTTCTTCGCTGCGGATCTTCTCGACGCTGTAGCGCCCGCCAGCATCGACCTGCTCGTCTCGAATCCGCCCTACGTCCCCGGGGCGGACGCCGCCAACATGCAAAGCGAAGTCCGCGACTGGGAGCCGCACGTCGCGCTCTTCGCCGGCGATTCTGGCCTCGAAATCTATGAGCGCCTGATCGCCGCCGCCGCGATCGCCGTTCGCCCCGGCGGCACAGTGCTGATGGAGCTCGGCTATCAGTCACTCGAAGCCGTCCGTGAAATGCTGGCATACGCCTGGACCGATATCCAGGTTGAAGCCGATCTGGCCGGCTTCCCACGGCTGATCCATGCGACCCTGAAGAAGTAGGTCATCGCTATCGAACGCTTGATTTGTCACGTCGACATGGACGCCTTCTTCGTCTCGGTGGAAGAGCTCTTCGACCCTTCGCTCAGAGGCAAAGCCGTCGTCGTCGGAGGTCACGCCCACCAGCGTGGCGTGGTCGCTGCCGCTTCATACGCCGCCCGTAGATTCGGCGTTCATTCCGCCATGCCGCTCCGCACCGCCGGGCAGTTGTGCCCCCATGCAATCTTCGTCGAAGGTCATCCCGAACGCTACCGCGATTACTCGAAAATTGTCTTTGCCATCCTGAACCGCTTCTCACCGCTGGTCGAGATGGCTTCGATCGATGAAGCCTACATCGATTTCTCGGGCACCAGCCGGCTTCACGGACCGCCGCTGCAAACCGCGCACTCCCTACATGAAGCTATCTGGCGCGAAGTGAATCTCCGCTGTTCGCTCGGCCTGTCCTCTTCCCGTCTCGTGTCGAAGGTCTCCTCCGACCAAGCCAAGCCAAACGGCGTGCTGCATATTCTGCCGGGCCAGGAAGCCCGCTTTCTCGCCCCGCTCGAGGTCCGCAAAATTCCCGGCGTTGGCAAGAAAACCGAAGCCGCTCTCCACCGGCTCGGTATCCGCCTGGTGGGCGATCTCGCCTCTCTTGACGAACCTTTTCTCGCCTCCCACTTCGGCAAATGGGGACTCGCCCTGGCCGGCAAAGCCCGCGGAACCGATGCCGGCGGCTGGTTCGATTCCGCAATAGGCGTCGAGGAAGACCCCAAGTCGATCAGCCACGAAAACACCTTCAGCCAGGATGTTGCCGATCCCGAGCGCCTCGAAACCACGCTCCTGAAACTCTCTGAAATGGTTGCTAAACGGCTTCGCGAACAACGTCTCTACTCCCGCACCATTCAGTTGAAGCTGCGCTACCAGGACTTCTCCACGCTTACCCGCGCCTGCTCGCTCGACCACGCCACTCAGCTCGACCGCGAAGTCGCGGGCGCTGTCATCCGTCTTTCCCGCGAGACCTGGGACAAGAAAACACCTGTGCGTTTGCTCGGAGTACATGCCGGCGGCTTGCAATCCGTCGAAGGCCAGATGAATCTTCTCGAAGAGGCCAGCACCGCTCGCCTGAGAAGCGCCTTCCGCTCAGTCGATCACATCCGCAACCGCTTTGGCGGAGCTAGCATCTCCCTCGCCAAGACTCTCCACGCCGGCATCCGCGAACGCGTGCACGACAATCCGTTCGACCTTCAAAAAGACTGGGGAAAGTAAAACCAAAAGCTTCGACTTTGGCCGTATCGGCGTCGACGCAATCCGGCACGCCGCGCGCCCCCTTCACGGTTTCCCATTCGCGGAAGCCGGCACATTCGCAGTCAATTTCCGCGAAAAGAGTTCTCGTAAGACATTCGTTATTGCGGCGCTCCCCGTGATGATCAGCCCGTTGCGAAACGTTAGACTCGCCTTCCGGTCGCCCGAAGCTCGATACACATTCGAAATGCCTGCTGCCGCGAAGCCACCGAGCACCTGCGAATAGTTCGGCTGCATTTGGCCGTTGTCTCCGCGGCAGATAAATGTTGCCATCACGGCATAAATGACACGTGAGCGGACGCTGCCGGAACCTCGATAGAAATAACGCGGGTCTTGGTGCAGAACCGCCGGCAAAATCGCGCTGCTCATCATGCGGGCAACCACCGCGTCCGCATACGCTGATCCATACCGCTTGGCGTAACCCTCCGCACCCTGTCCATAGCCAGGAAACGTTTTGTGCGCTTGTTCTGCACCGGCCACTCCCGCCGCCACCAGAAACGCGACCGGGTCCACCGTTGATCTCAGCGCCAGCTTGAACTTCAGCTTCGGTGTCATCGGCGCTGCATCCCAGATGTAACTGCTGTAATAGTTCGGCACAAAGCCAAATACGCGCTGCGCCTCCAGCTGCTTTACCTGGGCAGCGGCTACTTCGTTCAAGGTCGCCGTCACATTCACTGTTGTCGTGCTCGTGGCGGTGCCCATCGCGATTACTGGCAGTTCACGCTTTTCGCCTGCAGCGAGGACTACTTCTACCGCAGCCGATGCGGCAGCGCCTGCCGCGCCGATCTTCACATGGTACGTTCCCGGAACCAATTCGGAAAATACGAACTTACCCTCTTTGTCCGCTGTCACCTCCCGGTCCACTGCATCACTCGGACCGGCCAGCGTCACCAGGACACTTGGCATCACAACGCCACGAATATCTCGCACCGTTCCCGCAATGCTGGCCGTTGCTTGTGTGGAACCTACCGGAGAAGGATGCGCTTTCTGACCCCAGAGACCAAGGTGAAAGACGAGCGCCGCGACAAAAAGGATGCACCAACGATCACCCGGGAATGTCTTCACCTGGTTATCAGCTTAACGTCGATTTCTGAACATTCCCTCAAAATTAGCGAGCAATCCCGAAAAATGCTCAAGCCGCCTTTACAATTTTCAGAAACGATTCCGGGTCAAGGCTCGCGCCGCCTACCAGTGTGCCATCGATCTCCACCTCACGCATCAGCCCTTCGATGTTGTCCGGTTTCACGCTGCCGCCGTACAGGATCCGCACCTGTTGCGCCGCCTCCTCACCAAAGCGGCAGGCGGCTTCCGAGCGAATCAGCTTGTGCGCCTCGGATGCGATTTTGGGTGTCGCCGTCTGCCCCGTGCCAATTGCCCACACCGGTTCGTAAGCAATCACGATTCTGGCAAACTGCTCTTCGGTCAACCCCGCCACGCCCCCGGCAAACTGCCGCACCAGCACTTCATGTGCTTTACCGGCCTTGTGTTCTTCCAGCTTTTCTCCTACGCAAATGATCGGCGTAAGCCCTGCCGCCAGCGCCGCCTGCGCCTTCTTCAACACCTCGGCGTCCGTTTCGTGGCAAACCTGGTGACGGCGCTCGCTATGCCCCACCAACGTCCAGGTGGCGCCCGCCGCCCGCATCATTTCCGCCGAAACTTCTCCGGTAAACGCTCCTTCCGCAGCCCAATACACGTTCTGCGCCCCCACCTGAATCCCCGTGCTTGCAACCCCGTCTACCGCGGCGGCCATGCTCAATGCGGTCGGAAAGATGACTACTTCGCATTGCCCTACGCTCCCCGCTAACTGCTTGAACTTCGTCAGGAACTGACCTGTCTCCGCCGGACTCTTGTACATCTTCCAGTTTCCCGCCGTAATGCGCCGTCTCATAGGCCAGCTTGCCTGTCTATCCTTTCCGAACCTCGTTTCCTGATGTCGTCGAGAAAACTCGCGCCAGCCGCTATCCCGGTGCCGAAGTTCTGCGCCACCGTCTGACCGATATCCGCGAGTGTCCCGCGCGTTCCCAGATTTACTCCTGCTGCAATACGCTCCCCGAATACCAGCAGCGGCGTGTATTCCCGCGAATGATCTGTCGACGGTGTCGTGGGATCGCAGCCATGGTCTGCCGTCAGCAGCAGCATGTCGTCTTCCTGCAAAGCCAGTTCCGGCAGCCAGCGGTCCACTGCTTCGAGCGCCGCCGCATATCCTTGCGGATCGTTCCGATGTCCGAACTGCTGATCGAAATCGACCAGGTTCACAAAGATCAATCCCTCGGCCTGTTCGCGCATCGCCTCATTCGTCTTCTCCATCCCATCTGCGTTGTTGCTGGTCGTCAATGAGCGGGTCACTCCGCGGCCCAGAAAAATGTCCGATATTTTGCCAATGCCATAAACCGGCACGCCCTTTTCCGCCAGCTTGTCGAGCAGCATCCCCGAGGGCGGCGGCACTGCGTAATCGTGCCGTTGAGCGGTGCGTTTATAGTTCCCGGGGCCGCCTGCGAATGGCCGCGGAATCACCCGCCCGACTTCATTCGGACCTTGCAGCAACGCTCGCGCCACTTCACAAATCCGGTACAGCTCGTCAACGGGAATCACCTCTTCATGCGCCGCAATCTGAAACACGCTGTCCGCTGAGGTGTAAACAATGGGCGCGCCCGTTTGCCTGTGTTCTTCCCCAAGCTCTTCGATAATCCTTGTGCCCGAAGCCGCCTTGTTGCCAATCGTCTTACGCCCGATCCTGCCTTCGAACTCCGCCATCAATTGTGGCGGGAAGCCACGCGGAAACAGCGGAAACGGACTGTCCAATATGATGCCGGCCATCTCCCAATGCCCGGTCGTAGTGTCTTTCCCAGGCGACGCAAGCCTGCATCTACCGTATCCGCCTGCCGGATGCTCGGCTGCCTGCAAACCTGCCAGCGGCCTGATATTCGCCAAACCAAGCCGGCTCAAGTTAGGAAGATGGAGACGGTATTTCTTCGCGATGTTACCCAGCGTGTCGCTGCCCAGATCGCCGAACGCCGCCGCATCGGGCATCGCGCCGATCCCCACGCTATCGAGCACAATCCAGATCACGCGGTCAACCAGCGGTTCACTCGGGATCATTGCGGTTTGCCGGGACTTGCCGACACGTCGGCCACCGCCGGCTTGGCAATTTCATCTTTCAGGTGCGCTGCCCTCTCGCGCGCCAGATGCATGAACGATTCGTGATTTGCCACCCGCGTCAGTAAAGGAATGAATTGCTCCGGCGCAGTCAACTGCTTGCGCAACCATAACGATTCAATCTCCGCAAGCGAATCGTTCACGCCCAATTTGTCAAAGTGAACTGTCCGGTCGAGATCTATATAAGCCCGCTCTGAAGTGGCGATCTGCTCAAATTTATCCAGTAGGTGTTGCGCGGTCACGTTCGTCGAATAATTGAAAATGGCTTCTGAAACGGCGCCCGCTTCATTCTGGAATTTGAACGTCTTCTTACCCGTGTTCGCGACTTTCAATCCCGATTCGAGCGGTTCTTTGAAATAGCCTAACTCCTTTGCCATATCGAACAGCGGCGCAGCTTCCGAACTCGCCATCTGCGCATGTAGCGGCTGGCTGTCGTGCAGCGCTTCGCTGTACTGCAGCGCGCCGGATTGCTCAATGGCAATTCGAAAGTAGTCGGGCGTGCTTCCGGGAAAACTGCGCGTGTAGATGAGTGTTGGACCAGCCGCCATCTGCCCGGCGGCCAAAAAAGCGAGCAGGATCACCTGCTTCAACGGCGTCCTCCCGCCGCTATCGGATAGTTCATTCGATTGCCGTGGCAAATGGCGACCGCCAGCGCGTCCGTCGCATCGAACGAGGCAAATTGCTGGTTAATCCCGAGTAGCGACAGCACCATCATCTGCACCTGCTGCTTCTCTGCCCGGCCATACCCGACCACGCTGATTTTGATATCGAGCGGCGAGTACTCACAAACGCTCAGGTTCGCTTCGGCCGCCACCAGCATAGCTGCACCTCGCACGTGCGCCAGCTTGAGCGCCGATTTCGCATTCACCGCATAGAACACTTCTTCCACCGCTACGATCTCCGGTGAAAAGTCCTGAATGGTTGTTCGTAATTGCTCGGCGATCCACTTTAAACGCCGCTCCAGCGGATCGAACGCCTTGGTGCGAATGACTCCGGCCGTCACGAACCGATGCGACCGCCCGTCGGTATCGATGATCCCGAAACCGGTAATTTCAGTACCGCAATCGATGCCGGCTATTCGCATGTCTCTGTCACGCCCAGGCTCGCAATTAAGCTAGGCGAGAGCTTCGACTTCTGCTTCGTCTACTTCGTAATTTCCGTACACGTTCTGCACGTCATCGTGCTCCTCGAGCAGATCGTAAAGCCGCAGCATGGCGTTGGCATTCTTACCATCCAGCTTCACCGTGTTCTTGGGCACCATCGCGATCTCAGCCGATTCGTTCGAAATCTTGGCCTTCTCAAGCGCCTGCAAAACCGCGTCATGCGCCTCGGGCGCTGAAAGAATCTCCCATGCTCCATCCTGATCGCGTATATCATCGGCGCCCGCATCGAGCACCACGCTCATCAGTTGATCTTCCGATGTGTTCTCCGCATCGACGATTATCTGGCTCTTTCTTTCAAACATCCAGGCCACGCTGCCGACCTCGCCTAAATTCCCGCCGTTTTTAGAGAACATGTGCCGTATCTCGCTGACGGTTCGGTTGCGATTGTCGGTCGCCGTATTCACCAGCACCGCTGCGCCGCCCGGGCCGTATCCTTCAAACAGAATTTCGTCGATCTGGCCGCCTTCGAGTTCGCCGGTACCACGCATGATCGCGCGCTTGATGTTATCGGCCGGCATCGACTCCGCTTTGGCCGCCAGGACTGCCGTCCGCAAACGCGGATTTCCATCCGGATCGCCACCCGCGCGCGCCGCAATTTGAATTTCCTTGATCAGCCGGGTGAAGACCTTCCCCCGCTTACTATCCAGGGCCGCTTTCTTGTGCTTGATAGTGGCCCATTTACTATGTCCGGACATCGAAAAACCTCAACTTATCCTAATTTCTGAGGATATCAAAGAGGCCAAACTGGTGGGATGCCCGCCAAAATTCGAAGCCATCTTCAGTGCCATCGCTCGTTCCGCCCCATCAATTTCCTCGTACTGAAACTAGTAAATATTTAGTTGCTTCATAGTATCCGCGATGTTATTATCCCCAATCATGATCTCTCGGGTCATGAGGAGGGGTCATGCCTACAGCATCGTTTTCAGCCACGAGTTTCCGCTTTTCTCGCCTGCTGCTTGCCATCGTGTGCACAGCCGGCCTGTCATTCCACCTTCCCGCCCAGGAAGTAACCGCCCAGATCCGCGGCACCGTCGCAGACGCCTCTGGTGCGATCATCGCCGGTGCTAACGTCAAAGCCACCAACACCCGCACCGGCGTCGCGAAAGAGGCTCCTTCCGAAGCGAACGGCACTTTCCAATTCCTGCAACTTCCCGTCGGCACCTACGATGTCGAGGTCACCAAGGCAGGGTTTCAGTCTTTCTCCGTCAAAGGCGTCAAGCTCGTGCTCAACCAGCAGTATGTAGTGCAAGCTGAATTGCCCGTGGGCGCAGTCAATCAAACCGTTCAGGTAGAAGCCAATGCCACCCAGGTCGAAACCACTACCACGCAACTTGGCAGCGTCCTCGAAGCGCAGAAAATTGTCGACCTTCCTCTGAACGGCCGCAACTGGACATCGCTGCAAACCCTCGGCACCGGCGTGGTCTCCTCCAGCGATCGCTTCGGCAGTAACTTCGCCACCAACGGCAGCCAGTCCCAGCAGAACTCGTTCCTGATTAACGGCGCGGATAGCATCGATCTCCCGCTGAACACTCCGGCTATCATTCCCAGCCCGGACGCCATCGCCGAATTTAACCTCATCAGCAGCACCATCAACCCCGAGTATGGCCGCAACTCGGGCGGCATTCTGAACGCCATCATTAAATCCGGCACCAATCAGTTTCACGGCGACGCCTTCGAGTTCTATCGCGATAGCTTCCTGAACGGCCGCAATCTCTTCCAGGCCACCAAGCCCGTCTTTCACCAGAATCAATTCGGCGGCACGCTAGGCGGCCCGGTATGGAAAGATCACACGTTCTTCTTCGCCTCTTACCAGGGCACGCGGAACCGCTCTCCCGAAGGAACGTCGGCACCGGTTCCAGTTTTCTCCGCCAGTCAGCGCAACGGAGTCATCGATCCCACGACCCTCTCCGGCAACTCGCCTTTCCCTCTGGTGGGAAGCAACGGCGCAACCTATCCAACTGGAACGCCATACGCGACCATCTTCGCGGGCGGTCAAATCCCGCTGGCCGACTTCAACCCCATCTCACAGAAACTTCTCACCTATGTTCCCGCGCCCAACACCCCCGGGAATCTGTTCTCCTTCAACCCGATCGTGGCAAACGTCGTTGACCAGGGCATCATTCGCGTCGACCACACCTTCAGCCAGCGCGACGTTGTGTGGGCCAACCTGACGTTTCAAAATTCCGCCAATACCGAAACGCTTCCCTTCACCGGCGCTACTCTACCAGGCTTCGGTGATGCCAACTTACTCGCGTACAAACAAGCCACTGCCAGCTGGACGCATACCTTCAACCCGACCACGCTGAACGAATTGCGCCTCTCCTATCAGCGTTTTAACTACCACGCCGTGACTCCTCAGCAGTCCGTTCTCCCCTCCAGCCTCGGCTTCACGGGGATTACCCCCCAGAACACTACCGCGGCCGGCATCCCCTACATCGGTGTCACCGGCTACTTCGATCTCGGGTTCAGCACCAACGGGCCGCAGCCCCGCATCGACGAAACCTATCAGCTCACCGACAGCCTCACCAAGACAGCCGGCGGCCACACCATGAAATTCGGTTTCGACGGCAAGCGCTACAACGTCAACAACCCTTTCTACGGCAATAACAACGGCAATTACTCCTTCGGCGGCAGCGGCGCTTATAGCTCAGGAGATGCGGCCGTCGACTTCCTGCTCGGCGTCCCCGACTCGTACTCGCAGGGCAGCGGCGGTTACATCGTCGCCCGCACTTACGAGTATTATGCTTACGCCCAGGACACCTGGAAAGTAAATCAGAACCTCACGCTGAACTACGGCGCGGGCTACCAGATCGACACGCCGCTGGTGAACCAGCACTTCGGAAAAGAAGCTCTAAACTGCTTCCGCCCCGGCGAGCAATCCACCATCTTCCCCACTGCGCCCCAAGGTCTCGTTTTCCCCGGCGACAAAGGCTGTACCGATTCCGGCTACTACAACCACTACGACCACATCGGGCCACGTTTCGGCTTCGCATACGCGCCCGGCTCAGATGCCAACAAAAAGTTTGTCATTCGCGGCGGCTTCGGTGTTTACTTCAATCGCGTCGAAGAGGAACTCACTTTGCAAAACCTGGGAGCAGCGCCTTTCTCTTTGACCTCTCCCGGCATTGGAGGCATCGGCGGCACCCCCTCCTTTGCTGATCCCTATACGGACATCTCCACCGGTCAGCGCGTCGCCAATCCCTTCCCCTTCACCCCGGCTACCAAGGGCTCTAGCGTCGATTTCGCCGGACTCGGTTATCTGCCACTCGGTATCAACGTCATCAATCCCAACTTCACCACGCCCTACGCCATGAATTTCAACTTCAACGTGCAGCGTGAGCTTCCGAGCAATATCATTCTTCAGGTCAGCTTTGTAGGCGCGCTCGGCCGCCACCTGGAACTCACCTACGAAGGCGATCCCATCACGCCAGCGGGCGCTGCTGCCTGCGCTGTTACACCGGCCTGCGTCACCGACCGCGCCACCCAACACACCTCGTACCCTGACCACGCCTTGTATGAGCCCGCTTACGGCACCTCCGGCGTCGTTCCTTACGGTTCCGTGGGCGTGCAAAGCACGGAAGGAGTTTCCAGCTACAATTCCTTCCAGGTCAGCCTCCGCAAAGCTTTGTCGCATGGCCTCGATTTTCAGGCGTCTTATACCTGGAGCCACGCCATCGACGACGGCTCCGGCTATGAGAACAGTTCCAACGGCAGCCGCTCCACCAACCCATACAACTTCGCAACCGACAAAGGCGATTCCTCCTACGATGCCCGCCAGCGCTTTGTTATCAGCTACAGCTATGAGCTGCCGCACCTGAGCCGATACTGGAATAATTTCTTAACGCGCTCGGTTCTAGACGGCTGGCATCTGGCCGGCATCACCACTTTGCAGAGCGGCTTTCCCGTGCTGCTCTACGATTCCAACTACCGTTCGCTTACTTGCGACTCCCTCTCTTACTATGGCTGCTGGGATCGCCCCAACGTGACCGGGCCATCGACCACCTACGATGTGCGCAATTCCACCCTGGTCAACGGCGTGCGCGGCGGCACCACCTCCAAGAATTACTACTACTACAATCCCAATTCCTACGCGCTCTCACCGATCGGCACTCTGGGTAACGTCGGCCGCAATAATTTTCATGGGCCTGGTTTAAACAACACCGATCTTAGCCTCTCGAAAAGAATCTTCTTGAGCAAGAGCGAACAAAATCGCCTTATCGAACTGCGACTGGAAGCCTACAATCTCTTCAATCACAACCAATTCAGCTCACCCAGCGGAAACGACTACTCTACGAACTTCGGCCGATCTTTAGGGGCCACCATCGGTAGAACAGTCCAGTTGGGAGCGAAGTTCTACTTTTGAATCAACTTGCAGAGGGACCACGTTATTTCAAAGTTGCGCGAGCATGAACCGGAATTGCGAGCTGCCGGCATCAACTGCATTTCCCTGTTCGGCTCGCTAGGGAGAGGCGACTCGGATGATGAATCCGAAGTCGACCTGATGGCCGACTTCGACAGAGCAAAGAGACTCTCTTTAATGGGAGCAATCGGCATTGAGAACAAATAACGGACATCCTCGGCGTGAAAGCCGATCTTTTGCAACGGGAGGTGCTGAAGCCGGACGTGCTGCAACGCGCAACGCGCGAGGCTGTTCTTGTCTTTTAGAAACAGCAATCCACAATCGCTGCTTCAGGACATCTTTACGGAAGCTCCTGATCACGAATATGACAGGGTTGATTTGAGCCTTGTTTGGCAAACGGTCATTTATGATCTTCCGTCGCTCAAGACTTCAGTCTTCGCTGTATTGAACGTCTCAAACCGGGAATTCGGTTCAAGGTGAAGCCCCAAAGGACCTAAGCGCGGTGCATCGAAGCTCCGGTAACCTGTTCCGCATTCAGCACGTACAGCGGGCAGGTGTTTCCAACCTCATCCAGGCAGGTGCTTACCTGCCCGAATCCCAAGCGTTCGATCAGTCGCACCGACCGCTCATTCTCCAGGCGCGTGTAAATGACGACCCGATCCAGTCGCATCCTGCCAAACGCGTAAGAGAGCACGGCTCGGGCTGCTTCTGTCATATATCCATTGCCCCAAAATGCTGAATCCAGCTCATAGTCCATCTGCAGATCATCGCTCCGGCTCTCGTCAAACTTGGGCCCGCGATATTTCACAAGCTGAATCCAACCGATCCGGACAGCAGTCGCCGGCATCTCCATGAGCCAGCGGCCGAAATGCCATCGATATCCGGCGAGTTCTACCTCGACATCTGCCTCACGACGCGCCCAATCAGGTGATAACGGGCCCGCATGGATGTACTGCATCACTCGAGGGTCAGTGCTCAGACGCGCCAGAAACTCCTCATCGCCCGGCTGGAGGTGACGTAGTCGCAGACGTTCAGTAGTAAAGGTTGGAATCTGCTGCTTCAATACCTGATCGCTCGAGGCATTAGATGTAATGAAAATAGATCTGGCGGAGAGGGGGGGATTCGAACCCCCGGTAGCGTTTTTGACACTACGACGGTTTAGCAAACCGCTGCTTTCGACCACTCAGCCACCTCTCCTGGCGGTCTCGGGTACTTCAAAATCGTAACATGTAGCGGCGGTTTCGCTTCGGGTCTCAGAAGCCGCGTTCCATTGGCATGGCGAAGGGCGGCTCAACCAGGAAGTCGGCCGCGCGAATGTCGACCAGCGCATCCCGAATCGATTGTTCGCGGGCGCTTTCGGTCGTGATTACAAATGGCAGGTCGCGCCAGTCCTCGCGGGGCAATTGCAGCACCGCGTCAATCCCTATCTTGTGCCGGGCCAGAATAGTCGCCAGTGCGGCTATAATTCCGGCCTTGTCCTCCACGCGGAATCGCAGATAGTAAGGAGACTCCTGGGTAGCTACTGTAATCGGTTTGTATTCGCCCAACCTCTCGTGAGCAAACGGACTCACCCGATCGGGGCTCCCAAATCGAATCTCGCGCGCCACTCGCATGAGGTCGCTTACTACCGCCACGCCAGTCGGTCTCGAACCCGCGCCGCGGCCGTAATAGAAAGTGTCCTCGCCAAAGCAGCCGCGAATCCAGATGGCGTTATACGCCCCTTGCACCTGCGCCAGAATGGCGGATTGCGGAATCAGGCTGGGACGCACCGAAAGCAATAGACCACGTTCACTCTGACGTGCCAGGCACAACAAACGAATCGTCTGCTTCAACTGGTGCGCGTATTCAAAGTCGACCGGCATGATGCGCCGGATGCCTTCGGTGTAAATATCGTTCGGTGTCAGTTTTTCACCAAAGGCAAGTGCTGCGAGTATCGTCAGCTTCGAAGCCGCATCGAGTCCGTCAATATCGGCTGAGGGATCGGCCTCCGCGTAGCCCAGTTGCTGCGCTTCGGCGAGCACGGATTGAAAATTGGCTTGACTGCGCTCGATTTCGGTCAGAATAAAGTTGCTGGTGCCATTCAGGATGCCGTAAAGTTCGACGACGCGATCGCCAGCGATGCCCTCGCGCAAAACGGTGTGGATCGGAATGCCGCCCGCCACGCTTGCTTCCATAGCAAGATTCACCCCATGTTGATAGGCCAGACTCCATAGATCCGCGCCGCGCAATGCCATCAGCTCTTTATTGGCCGTCACCACGGACTTGCGATGACGCAGCGCTCCTTCGATGATTTGGCCGGCGGTTCCGGTTCCCCCCACCACTTCCACCACGATGTCGATTTCCGGATGAGCCACAACCTCTTTCCAATCGGAGGTCTGTAGCACGGCATTGTCGAAAACGGGAAGTTTTTTGGTCTGAACGTGACGGCTGCAAACAGCGCGCACCCGTAGTGGAAATCCCAGTTTCTCTTGGATCGATTTTGAGTTTTCCGTCAGGATATCGAGTGCGCCCAGCCCCACGTTGCCCAGTCCGATGAGTCCTACACCGACTTCCATCGAATGAGCCCCTTCCGCATCGTCATAAGTGGCTTATGATAGCAACCAGATGAGTTCAAGACGGAGTGTGATGGCGGCTCTATTCAGTTCCATTCTGGCCTTCGCAGGCAGCAGACAGGACGACCAGATTCCGGAAAACAGGAAGCCGAAATTTCCGGACGCCAACGAAGAGCCGCGCATGCCCGACGGTAAATCGCAGAAGAACGCGATTGCCAAAGAGCAGCACGAGCAGGCGCTCAAAGATGCCGAGCAGTTACTTTCCGATGCGCAGGATCTACACAACGCATTGAAGGGCGCGGGATCGTACGTTGTATCGCTCGACTCTGTGAAAAAAACGGAAGAAATCGAAAAGCTCGCTAAACGCATTCGCGGGCGGCTGAAATCCTGAGCCGCCGTCACGAAGCTACATGCTAACCTGCGTGACAGCATATTACTGAAGCCTTCATGTCAACCGTTCGCGAAAAGAAACAGCTGATGAGCGCTTCCGAGATCGATCGCACTCTCGTGCGGCTGGCCCACGAAGTTCTCGAAAAAACCGGCGATCTCAAACAGCTGGCATTCGTCGGCGTTAAGCGCCGGGGCGTACCGCTGGCGCAACGCATTGCCGCAAAGATCAAGAGCCTTGAAGGACTCGAAATCCCGGTAGGAATTCTCGATATTAATCTGTACCGTGACGATCTCTCGACGGTAGGTGAGCGGCCGGTGGTGCACGCCGATCAGATCGATTTTTCGATTATAGGCAAGGACGTCGTCCTGATGGATGACGTGTTGTATACCGGGCGCACGGTTCGCTCCGCGCTCGATGCGCTTTTCGATCATGGACGTCCGGCGCGCGTCCAGTTGCTCGTCCTGATTGACCGGGGGCATCGTGAACTGCCGATCGAGGCTCGCTATGTCGGACGAATGGTGCAAACCAGCAGCCAGGAAATCATCGAGGTCAAGTTTCAGGAAGTGGACGCGCAGGAAAAAGTGCTGCTGGTGGAACGGATCGAGGCTTCCGGAGAAGCGGCCGCCCGCTAGCATGGCGCAACCGGGACTACTCGATATCGAATCGCTCGAACGCGAAACGATCGAACAGATTCTGGTCCGGTCGAAAGACTTCCAACCGCCTGCCGGGCAGACCTTCCAACGCTTCGATATTCTCCGCAATCGCAGCATCGTCAATCTGTTCTTCGAAGCCTCCACCCGCACACGGACGAGCTTCGAGATCGCCGCTAAACGGCTGGGCGCGGATATTATCTCGATAACCGCCTCGGCATCGAGCACTACCAAGGGTGAATCGCTGGTCGATACCTTAAATACCCTCGGAGCGATGAGGCCTGATGCGATTGTCATGCGCCATGCCGCTTCCGGTGCTCCGCATTTCCTTTCGCGCTATCTCCCCATTCCATTTGTAAATGCGGGCGATGGGACCCATGAACATCCCACCCAAGCGCTGCTGGATGCACGGACGATTCTCGACCGGCGCGGGACGCTCGAAGGCTTGCGCGTCGCGATTATCGGCGATATTGCGCACAGCCGGGTCGCCCGTTCGAATATTTTTCTTCTCTCGAAATTTGGCGTCCAGGTGGTTCTGTGCGGGCCGCCTTCGCTGCTGCCGCGCGAGATGGCAAAAGTGGCGTCCGGTATCGAACTAACCACCGATATGGAGCGAGCCATTCGCGGAGTCGATGTCATCATGATGCTCCGCGTCCAACTCGAGCGGCAGCACGAAGCGCCGTTGTCGGCGAACGAGTATTTTCAGTTCTATGGCTTGCGGCCCGAGCATCTGGAGATGGCCAAGCCGGATGCTATCGTGCTTCATCCGGGGCCTATCAACCGTGGCCGCGAGATATCGTCCGAAGTGGCCGATGGCCAACGCTCTGCCATTCTGAACCAGGTCGAAAATGGCATCGCCGTGCGCATGGCTGTGCTCGAACGAGTGCTCGCGGCATGAGCAGGTTAGTCATTAAGAACGGCCATGTGGTCGATCCTGCTCAGGAGATTGATCGTGTGGGCGACGTGGCGATAGAAGACGGTGTAATACGGGAAATTGCGGGAGACATCGATGCAACTGGCTGTGAAATAGTCGATGCCTCCGGGCTGATAGTCGCGCCCGGATTCATCGATATGCACGTGCATTTGCGCGAACCCGGATTCGAGTACGCCGAAACGATTGAGACCGGGTCGCGAGCTGCTGCCGCCGGTGGCTTCACGTCCATCTGCTGCATGCCTAATACCCAGCCGGTCAACGACAACGCAACCGTCACGAGCTATATCGTGGACCGTGCCCGGCGCTTCGCTCAGGTAAACGTGTTTCCTATCGGTGCGATTACCAAAAACAGCGCCGGTGAAGAACTGGCGGCGCTCGCCTCCATGAAACAGGCCGGGATCGTCGCCATCTCCGACGACGGTAAGCCGGTCATGAACGCACGAGTTGTACGGCGCGCCATGGAGTTTGCCGGTGCGCTTGATCTCCCCCTCATTGAACATTGCGAAGATCTGCATCTGAGTGCCGGTGGAGACATGCACGAGGGCGTGGAATCAACCCGCCTCGGTTTGCGCGGCATTCCGCGCTGCTCGGAAGACGTGATGGTCGCCCGCGACATCATCCTCGCCGAAGTGACTGGGGTGCGCTATCACGTGGCGCATATCTCGTCGGCAAATTCTGTGGCGCTCGTGACCGAAGCCAAACGTCGCGGACTGCCCGTTACCTCGGAAGCGACTCCGCATCACTTTGTGTTGGCCGACACTGACATGAAACCGTACGACAGCCGGTACAAGATGAAGCCGCCGCTGCGTGAGTCGCTTGACGTAAAGGCGGTCGCGCAGGGCTTGGTCGATGGCACGATTGATGCCATTGCAACCGATCACGCGCCCCATGCCGGAGCCGAGAAGATGCAGGAATTCGAGCGCTGTCCATTCGGCATCATCGGACTCGAAACAGCCATTGGCCTGGCGCTCGAACAACTGCTCCATACCGGAAGAATCGATCTAAAGCGCTTTGTGCATCTGTTCACTCGCGGACCCGCACAGATTGTATTGCCGGAGCGGGGCGCCCTGCGGTCGGGCTCTCCCGCCGACGTCACCATCTTCGGCCTCGACCATGAGTGGACCTACGATGTGAAGCGGTCGCCTTCAAAGAGCAACAACACTCCGTTTAGCGGGCGCAAATTCCGAGGCGGTCCGGTGGCGACGATCGTTGGAGGAGAGGTTGTCTGGCGCTGTGATTAAGGGCGTGCGCAACTCTCGCGAATTGCTTCCGCCAGCAGCGCTTCTTCGTCTTCGGAAACCGTTCGAAAATCGACGATAATCTTATCCTGCTCAATCCGGACGATCACCGGAATTGGGCCGCGGCGCAGCCGTGCAACGACGTCGCTGGCATCGGGAACCGCACCTTCAAGTACCCAGGTCGGCAGAGTAGCGTCGGGTGTTGAGCCGCCTCCAATCACCGAGACCGCTTCCCGAATTTTCCAACCAGACCCGGGAAGCTCAGCCGCTACCCGCTCGGCGCGCGCACGGATTTCCGCTAGCGGCGTAAAGATCATGCGCAGCGCCGGAATCTGTTCCCACTCCTGGCGCAGCGTGTGTTGCAGCGTCGTCTGCAAGGCCTGAATAATAAGTTTGTCGACGCGAAAGGCGCGATACATCGGGTTCTTGCGAATGCGGCGCACAAGATCGGGATCGCCCGCAATAATGCCCGTTTGTGGACCGCCCATCAGTTTGTCGCAGCTGAACGACACTAAATTCACTCCGGCCTTGAGGCTGTCCTGTACCAGAGGTTCGGCGATATTTTGGCCACGTAAATCGACCAGGCAGCCGCTACCCAGATCCTCGTAGAGGGGAATGGTGCGTTGCTTTGCAAGTGCGCCCAACTCTTCCAGAGAAGGCCTTGCAGCGAAGCCGGTGACGTGGAAGTTAGACGGGTGCACGCGCAGGATCAGGCGCGTGCGATCCGAAAGCGCGTGCTCATAATCTTCCACGCGGGTGCGGTTGGTCGTACCAACTTCACGCAAATGAACACCGGCGCGCTGCATAATATCGGGGATGCGAAACCCATCGCCGATTTCGATGAGCTCACCGCGCGACACGATTACTTCATCGCCCGCCGCCAGTTCGTTCAATACAAGATAGACCGCGGCCGCGTTGTTGTTGACGGCAATAGCAGGACGGCCCAGCAGCCGTTCTAATAAAGGAGCGATCAGATCATCGCGTTTGCCCCGTTTGCCCGTTTCAAGATCGTATTCCAGATTCGAGTAGCCGGCCACCAGATCCAAAGCAGGCAGCGGCGCGCGACCGAGATTGGTGTGAAGAATCACGCCCGTCGCGTTGATTACGCGGCGCAGCGAATGATTGAAGAGCTCTCGAAGGCGGCCTGCAACGACTTCTTCGATTGACTCATCAAGGGGAGCGCCATGCTGGATGGCTTGACGCTGCTCGGCTAGAACAGTGCGGATTTCGTTGCGCACCAGTTCATGCGGAAAGCTATCTATGTCGCCGATATTGCGAAGTACCTGATCGACCGACGGCAAATCGCGCAGCGTGTACATTGCAACTCAGGCTATGGCGCTCTCAACGCGGGCTTGTCCGAGATACTGGCCCGTATACGATCCTGGCGCCGTCATGATCGTTTCCGGCGTGCCTTGCGCGACGATGCGTCCGCCGGCTTCCCCGCCCTCCGGACCGAGATCGATCACCCAATCGGCCGCGCGGATCAGATCGAGATTGTGCTCGATGATCAGAATGCTGCCGCCGCTCTGGATGAGCCGTTCAAAGGCTTGGATCAGTTTGGCAATATCGTCAAAGTGCAAGCCGGTGGTAGGCTCGTCGAACAGAAATAGCGTACCTTCGCAACTCGCCTGCGAGAGATGCGCGGCTAGTTTGACCCGCTGCGCTTCGCCTCCGCTCAACGTAGTGGCCGATTGTCCGAGACGGAGATAGCCCAACCCGACATCGACGAGAACCTTCAAACGCGCCGCCAAGCGAGGTGTCTCGGCGAAGAACGACAGAGCCTCGCGAACGGTGAGTTGCAGTACGTCGTGAATGTTCAGCCCCTTGTACTGGATGTCGAGAACGGTCTGCTTATAGCGGGTGCCCTTGCATTCTTCGCAGACGAGTTCCACGTCGGCGAGAAACTGCATTTCGACTGTGACCGTGCCATCACCTTGACAGGTTTCGCAACGGCCGCCGGGGATGTTAAAGGAAAAGTGTCCACCGGTATAGCCGCGGCGCTGCGCTTCGGGCGTTGACGCAAAAAGATCCCGGATTTGATCGAAGGCTTTTATGTAGGTAACGGGATTCGAGCGAGGTGTCCGCCCGATCGGCGACTGATCGACCATCACGACGCTGCTTACCAGGTTCGCTCGCTCAACTCGCTTCAGAGGTAACTTGCGCGAGGGCGCTTCCTCCTCGGTCTCGCCTTTGGTGGTTGGCCGATCTTTGTTGACCTGCAGATCGAGCGCCTTATAAATCACCTGATGAACCAGGCTCGACTTGCCGGAACCCGAGACGCCTGTGATGGCCACCATCATCCCGAGAGGAATCTCGACATCGACGTTTTTCAAATTGTTGGCGCGAGCTCCGAAGAAACGAATGGTGCGCTTGGAATTCACTTTGCGCGGGTCGCGCGGATGGGAGACAACGAGATCGCCGCGTAAATATTTGCCGGTGAGAGATTGTGTGTCGCGGTCGATGCCTGAATTGGGCAGCAGCAGTTGAGGATAAGTGCCCGCGAATATGATCTTGCCGCCACTTTCGCCTGCACCAGGGCCGAGGTCGAGAATGTGATCCGCCTCGGCCATAATTTCGGGATCGTGTTCGACCACAATGATGGTATTGCCGAGTTCGCGGAGATCCTTCAGGATTTTAATAAGGCGGACGGTATCGCGGCTATGGAGTCCAATGGAAGGCTCATCGAGTACATAGGTCGCGCCTACGAGACGGGAGCCCAGACAGGTTGCGAGCTGGATGCGCTGCGCCTCGCCCCCGGACAAAGTGGCCGAGAGGCGGTCAAGTGTCAGGTATTGCAGGCCAACGTCGTTTAAGAACTTGCAGCGCTGGCGAATTTCATCCAGGATTTTTTCGGCGATCTCCAGCTCTTCCGGACTCAAGCTGAGGTGATCGAAATAGTCTTGCGCAGCGGCGATATTCATGCGTGAGACCTGCGCGATGTTGCAATCATCCAGGCGCACCCACAAGGCTTCCGGGCGGAGCCGTGTCCCGCCGCACGATGGGCATTCGGTGTAAGCACGATAGCGATTCAAGAAGACGCGGACATGCACCTTGTACTTCTTCTTTTCCACTTCGGCGAAGAATTTCCGAATGTGTGTTCGGACGAGTTCTTTCTCGGCAGGTTTTAGCTCAACATAGGGAACATTCAAACGCACTTTACCGCGCGTTTTGGGCAGAAAAGTCTCTTCGTAATACCAGGTGTATTGCGGTTTTGTCCAGGGATCGATTGCGCCGTCCTGCAGCGATAGGTAAGGATCGGGGATGATCAGGTCCGGGTCGTAGTCGATGGTATTGCCGAACCCCTGACACAAGGGACAAGCGCCCATCGGGTTGTTGAAACTGAAGAGAGTGGGTTCAGGGATAGCGGCGACCTGGCCGCAGACTTTGCAGGCGAACTTTTCGCTGAAATGCAGCGTTCGGGGCTCGGCTACGCCTGCCTGCTCGAAGAAGATTTCGCCGCTCTCGCGATAGCAGATCTCGAGGGTATCGACGAGGCGCTGGTGCAGATCGGGCTGGATAACGAGCCGGTCGACGAGCGCGTATACGGGCTTCGAGAAGTCGATTTCGAGGAGCGATTCGGGGGTGGAGAACTCGAAAGTCTGGCCGTTTTGAAAAAGCCGCGTAAAGCCGCGCTGGCGCAGTTCGAAAAGTCGATCGCGCAAAGCTTTGGCGTCCGAGTTTTCGACGCGCACGGGGAAGAGCGCGTACCAGCGGGAATCCAACGGCTGGGCGAGCATTTCCGCGGCGACCTGATCAACGGTGTCGCTTTGAATGCGAGTGCCATCTTTCGGGCAGTACGTCCGTCCGGCTCGCGCCCAGAGTAGACGCATGAAGTCGTAGAGCTCGGTGGCGGTAGCAACTGTCGAGCGCGGGTTACGCGTTTGATTCTTCTGGCGGATAGCGATGGGCGGCGCGATGCCCACGATTTCGTCCACATCGGGCTTTTCCATGCGTTCCAGGAATTGCCGGGCGTAGGCGGAGAGAGACTCGACGTAGCGGCGCTGGCCCTCGGCGTAGATGGTGTCGAAGGCCAAGGAAGATTTGCCCGAACCGGAAACCCCGGTTACGACCGAGATCTGGTTGTGCGGGATGTCCACACTGATATTTTTGAGATTGTGAACACGCGCACCACGAATAGAGAGGACGGGACTAGCGATAACGCGAGAGGAGTCCGGGTGCTGGTCTTTGGGCATTCAGGAGAGAGCGACAGGCGGCACAACTGACGCCTGCGTTCGACCTTAAGTATAAGATGCGGAAAACCGGCGAAACGGCTGCCGAAGTACGCGTGTTCCAGAGCGAGTTGCTGGCGTGGTTTCGAGTGCATCAGCGTGATTTGCCGTGGCGGCGAACCCGCGATCCTTACGCTATCTGGCTCTCAGAGATCATGCTGCAGCAGACGCGGGTGGCGGCGGTGATTCCGTTCTACGAGCGGTTCTTAGCCCGTTTTCCGGATTTCAGGGCGCTGGCCGCCGCCACGGAATCCGATTTACTGGCGCACTGGGCTGGGCTCGGTTATTACTATCGAGCCAGAAACCTGCAGAAGGCTGCACAGATGATGGACGCGCTGGGCGAGTTTCCAAATGATCATGAAGTGATACGTTCGCTGCCCGGGGTAGGAGACTATACAAGCGCCGCAGTGGCTAGCATCGCATTCGGGCTCCCCTATGCGGCGGTCGATGGGAATGTTTTACGAGTCCTGAGCCGGGTGTTTGCGGAGGGGGCGGATATCGGGTCGCTAAGCGGCAAAAGACGGTTCGCGGAACTGGCCGACTGGCTTCTCGCGCGCGGAGAACCGGGAGCTTTTAACCAGGCCATGATGGAACTTGGCGCGACAATATGCCTGCCGAAGAATCCGCAGTGTCTGCTCTGTCCGGTGGCACAGCAATGCCAGGCGCGAGAATTGGGGCGGCAAAGCGAGTTTCCCGTGAAGCTGAGCAAGGCGAAAAGCGTGGAAGAAGAGCGGTCGGTTTTTTGGATCGAGCGGGATGGAATGCTGCTGGTGTGGCAACGTGCGCCGGATTCGCGGCTTATGCCGGGATTCTGGGAATTGCCTGAGCGATTACAGCTCCCGCAAGCGGTTCTCGGGGAGACACTCGGTGAGTTCCGGCATGGGATCACGGTGCATAACTATCGTTTCCGGGTCCACACGGGTGAGACGCCGAAGGACATTGGGGTTTGTCAATGGATGGCGGTCGAGGCGCTACTTAGATTGCCTGTCAGCACGGTGCTGCGCAAGGCATACCGTCTGGTGTCGCGGCATAGCCCGATGAATCAGAAGCGGGTAGCTGCGGGACAGTGAAATTTACGGGTAGACTAGTACGACAAGGAACATCGTACGATGGCCAAATTTCAACAGCGGATCTGTTTACAGCTGATCTCTTTACATTTAGTAGCGTGCGCTCTGGTCTGCGGCCAGCAGACAACGAACGCACCGGTTCCGCCGGACGGATTAAAGCAGCGGGACGGCGCCGACGCGGCAAGCACCGGGATCCAGGTGCAGGCTGGAACGCATATTCTGCTGAACATGATTAACAGCGTGAGTACCCGCCAAGCCGCAATTGGAGACCGAATTTATCTCGAAACGGCTTTTCCAATTTTGGAGAACAACCAGATTGTGATTCCGCAAGGCAGCTGGGTGACGGGCACGGTGACGGAAGTGAAGCGGCCGGGCCCGGTAAAGGGGCGAGGTTCGCTGCAGGTGCGGTTCGATTCGCTGACGTTACCGAATGGCGTGAGCAAGAATTTCCGATCGGATCTGGGAGCGATCGATCCGCGGACTGACCAGACCTTGCAGAAGGAAGGTGGCACGATCAAGGGGGCTGGAGACAAGAAAGGAGATGCTGGAACCGTGATCGGGGCGAGCACGGCCGGTACGGTGATCGGTTCGGGCGTAGGAGCAGCGGCAGGAAATGTTGGCCGGGGAGCTGGCATCGGGGCAGGCGCAGGGGCGGCGGCGGGCTTGATTGGCGTGCTGATGACCCGCGGACCTGAGGCAACTTTGACCAAAGGATCTACTGTGGAAATGGTTCTCGACCGGTCACTGGTGTTCCAGCCGGCGGATTTGGACTTCAGTCATGCACCGCCCCGAGCCACGTTGAGTGAAGGATCTGCTCCGGCGCCGGCGCAGCGAGGGCTATCGTCTCATTTGCCGTTTTGAACACTTTCCGTCGGTAACTGGGGTGCCGCAGAACTGGGACGCGTGGCGATGACGGAGCTGTCCAGCGGTAGGCCGTCGCGCACGGCCACGCGGATGAGGACTTCCCAGGCTGCCGGGAAGGTCTTTCCACGGGCTGTAGTTTGAAGCTGTTCGTGAACGAGGCCCATCTTGGCGGGATTGGCGATGAATTCTCCGGCGGCGGCGCTGCCCGCGCTGGAATTTCCGGCTAAGAGGATCGTTTCGAAATTGTAAGGAGTGTTCAGCTTCTCGATCAAGGCATAGTCGGTGAACCGGTCGCCGCGATAAACGGATTGCTCGCCGGACAAAGGCTTGGAGTTGACGATGGAGTCTCCGACAATTCCGAAATTGGATTTGGCGTCTTTTTCGTAGCTCCAGTCGTTGCTGTAAGGGCCGCCGAGGAGGACGAGATCCTGTTTTTGAACGTGATCCCAGTTCAGAAAACGTCCCTGCGTCAGGTGGACGCGGCGGCCGAGCAGGTCCATGAGACGACCCACGTAAAAAGCGGCCATGGCTTCGCCGGTCCCGGTATAGGATTCGCGCGTGACATGGAAGAACATGAATGGCAAGGTACGGTCTGACGGCTTCAGGGCGGGAGCGAGAGCGTTCCTCAAGTCTTTGGGGACCGGGATGCTGAGGGTTGAATCGCTTCCCGGATCCGTGTTGGAATCGGAAACAAAGTAGGTCATGACGCGGGGGTTGCTGAGCACGAGCAGGGCATCGCGGCCCGGATTCGCTCCCAGCGGGCCGAGCAGTTCATCGTAGACAGAGAAGTCCGCGCGCTCGGAGGCGGATTGGTGCAAATCAGAAAGAAATACCTCTTGCTCTTTGCGGAAAGGGGACGAGAGAGCCTGCCAAAAATTACCCGCCAGGCAAATGGCAAGGGCGGCGGCAAGCGCCGGGACTAGCCAGGGTATCCGGCTGCGCGCCGGAGCGGGGGGCGCCGGGGAGCTCTCCTCAACCGGCGGAATCTCCCTCTCCGCTTCGCGGGGCAAAAAGACAGGCGCGTAACTGCCCCTGGGAATTTCGATGACGATTGGCTCTCCGCAGCCTTCGGCGGCGAAATAGGCGGCCAGGCGCTTGCGTAACTCGCGGGCCTCGACCCGGACGATGTTGTCTTCGCTCGGGATATAGCCGGGATCGCGCCCAAAGACACGGGAGCCGATCAGTTGGGCAGTGAGGTTTTCCGGCCTGCCGGCAAGCGAGTTTTCACAGACGTAGAGAAGGAAGGCGCGCAGCTTGGGGCCTTTGGCAAAGAGCGGGCTGGCAGCGACGCGCTGCACCAGCTGCCAGCGGGGGTCGAGAGGGGAGCGGGGGGTAATGAGTTCGGTATCGAGAACCCTCATAGAAACCATCCAGGCTATCAATTTTCCGATGACCCCGTATATCAGCGACTTAAGCAGCAACTGCTTACCTGCTGCTTACGCGTGTACTTACGGTTAGCTTGCTTGCTTGTACGGCGGGTGCCTGTCAAACTGCTCTCAAATTCGGAGGGGGCGGGGAGCGCGCAACATGAAACATCAGGTCAGTCACTTTTGGATTCAAGTAGCGATAAGCTCCCTGCTGGGTCTGAGCGTGTGCCTCGCGCAGGATTACCGGGCGACGGTGCAGGGTTTGATTACCGACTCGAGCAATGCTTCGGTGGCGAGAGCGCAAGTGACGCTGTTAAACGTCGACACCGGAATTACGAAGACTTTGCCCTCCGGCGCAAGCGGCGAGTACCGGTTTCCTTTGGTGGAACCCGGCAGGTATAAAGTGACCGCGGAAATGCGCGACTTCCGCCAGACGGTAGCGGAAAACCTGCGGGTAGAGACCTCCGGCGACGTGACGGTTAACCTGACGCTGCAGCCGGGCACGCTTTCGCAATCGGTGGTGGTGGCGGCGGACGCGGTGGAACTACAGTTAAATACCAGCTCCAAGAGCTTGACCATTACTCAGACGCAGATTGCAAACCTGCCGGTGTTGGATCGGAGTCCATTCAGCCTGGTGCTGCTGGATCCGGCGGTCCAGAACAACTATCCGGCCTCGGCCACTCCCTTTCACATGTGGCAGGCGTCGGAACTGGATTTCGGCGGTCAGACATCGCGCGCGAACGACGTGCTGATTGACGGCTCGCCGGTACAGGTTGGGCCGAAAGGATCGTATACGCCGACCTTGGACGCTACTCAGAACGTCGTCGTCGAACAGGTGGCGGTGGATGCCGAGTATGGCCACACGGCGGGGGGCGTTACAAACATTTCAACCCGCCAGGGCACCAACGAGATCCATGGCGTCGGTTACTACTACGGCCGAAATCCGGCGATCGACGCCGCTTCGAATGGGTTGCTGCATAGCCCGAGCTTGCAGCGAAACAGCATCTGGGGCGGAGCGGCGGGTGGTCCCATCAGGAAAAACAAGCTGTTCACTTTCGGCAGCTATGAAGGCTGGCGCGAGACGGTGCCCTTCACTCCCTATGGCGGCGCGCTCACCTTGCCGACCGCGCTCGAGCGAACCGGCGATTACTCGCAATCTCTGAATATCTCTGGCGGCTTGCGGACCATTTACGATCCGAACACGACGCAATATAACTCCACCACCGGGGTGGCCACGCGCACGCCGTTTGCGGGCAACCGGATTCCGGCTACCCGGCTGGATCCAACCGCGGTGAAAATGATGGCCGATCTCTGGCAGCCGAATCATGCGCCGGCCAACATCGCGGGCGCGAATAACTTCCAGATTGCGACGGCGCTCGAAACCAAATACTGGAATGTTTCGGACCGCACCGACTGGGATGTGAGCGAGAAGCTCAGAGTCTTTGGGCGCTATAGCGAGTTCAATGCGAGCAACGTGCTGCCGGATTACACGGGCATGAATTCGCCGGCGGCTGGGAACGGGCAGGGTGGAGTGATGTGGTCTCGAAATGTCGCGCTGGATGCGACCTATACGCTCAACCCCACTACTGTGGCCGATGTTCGATTCAGTTATGCCGCTTTCAACGACAACGCGTCTGCGCCGCAAAACGTTATTGGAGCCGGCGGCCTGGCCAACTTGTGGCCAAACAATCCGTGGTATCAGCCGTACCTCAGTCAGTACAACGGCAGCGTCTATTTTCCAACCCTGAATATCGGGCCTACGTCCTCGGCTTACAAGCAATTCGGAGTCGGCAGCCTCTATTTTCAGGAGCCGCACAGCTACAACGGAAACGCCAAATTGGGGAAGACATGGGGGCCGCACAATTTGAAAACCGGGATCGACGTGCGTTACGCGGCGGTGACGCTCGCCTATCCGCAGCAACTGGCATTTAACTTCACCAGCGCTACCACGGCTGCTACGTTTGTTTCGCCAAACGTCAATCTGAGCGGTGATCCTTACGCCACCTTTTTGCTTGGCGCGCCGGACAACAGTTCGACAGCCGGGTTTACGCCGCCCGCTAACATCTCGCTGCACTATTACGGAGGATATGTGCAGGACGACTATAAACTCAGCCGGCGCATTACCATCAACGCGGGCTTGCGCTACGAGTACGAGAGTGCTCCGGTGGATGCGCAAAACCGCTACCTGCGGCAATTGAATTTGAACGCGGCGAATCCCACGCTCGCGAACAATCCATTCCCCTACACGCCGAGTGAGCTGGCCCTCCGCGCCCAGTACCTGGGTGCAAGCCAGGCCGCGCCACCGCCCAATGGTCAGTACATCTTCGCCGATGGTTCAAATCGCTCGCCGTTTAAAGCGCCGGTCTTCAACTTCGAGCCACGACTCGGCGGCGCTGTCCAGCTGAACGACAAGACGGTACTGCAAATCGGTTGGGGCCGCAACCTCATGCTGAACTCGCAGGTGTTTAACGGGCTCTTGACTAATCCCAACTTCACCGGCTACAGCCAGAGCTCCACCATCCAAGCCTCGGTTAACGGCGTGCCGCAAACTCAGCTATCGAATCCGTATTCAAGCGATAACCCGCTGCTTCCGGTTACCGGCAAGAGCCTGGGTGTCAACACCAACTTAGGCGGTTCCTTTACCGGCAATAACTATGTCCGTTATCAAAATTATCAAGATGGCTCATTCGACCGCTACAACGCGACCATCGAGCGGCAGCTGCCCGGCCAGTTCCGGCTCGATGTCAGCTTCATCGGGATAAATGGCCGCAATATCGACTCGAACGCGTTCTTCGATAATGCCTTTCCTCTGAATCAGGCCAATCCAGCGCTCTACTACAACGCTCAGACTGGGCCGCAGTTTATCTCGTCGGTGGCGAATCCCTTTTACCAGTATTTGACGCCTTCGCAATTTCCCGGATCGCTGCGTAGTCAGAAAACAATCGCCTTGCAGCGGCTGCTCGCGCCGTATCCGCAGTACCAGCAAATCACGCTAGGCAGCCTGCCGATTGAGCGGGACGTGGTCAGGAATTTTGAAGTGCAGTTGCAGCGATCTTACTCGCATGGGTTCACAATTCTGGGCTCGTATCTGTACAACCGGGAGTGGCAAACTTACTTCCCCAGCGCCGACCCGAGCGGCGGATTGTTCTATTACAATCGCACCCCCGTCTGGTCCGACAGTACCGGCAATCCTTATGCGCGCCACCGGACCGTCATCTCAGGCGTTTATGATTTGCCGGTGGGCCGAGGGCGGTCCCTGCTGGCCGGCGCCAACCGGCTGGTGGATGGCGTCCTCGGCGGATGGACGTTGAGTTCCAACTTCACACTGAACGCCGGAGCGCAGCTGGCATTTTGCTGCGCGTATCAGGTGGTAAGCGATCCGGGGCAAAACGTGCCTGCCGGATATGCTTTCAATCCCGCCGCTTTCAAGACGCTGCCCGCCTTCACGCCGCAAGCCGGAACGCGTAATTTTCCGGGCGTCAGCGCGCCGACATTCTGGAATGTGGACGCGAGCCTGGCGAAGACCTTTCCAATTATGGAGCGGTGGAAAATACAGTTCCGGATGGAAGCATACAACCTGACGAACAGCATCATGTTCACGTCCGCGAACACGAGCTTTGGAAGCTCCTCGTTTGGCCAGGCGAATCTCAACCAGGGCAATGCCGGCCGTACGCTGCAGTACGCGGCGCGGCTGAATTTTTAGATCCTGCTAACGTTCCGCTTCGGCCATTTCATGCTGAAGCCTATCCTTCCGAGCCAATGAGGAAATTTGAGGAACGAAGCCAATTTCGGCGACGGGGTTGCGGTTTTAAGGAACGAAGCCAGATTTGTCGCCCTCGCGGGACGTCGACGGTAGGGGCGGCCGGTTGCGGTTTTGAGGAACGAGGCCAGATTGTTGCTCTCGGGGAGCGTCGTCGGGAGAGGCGGCCGGTTGCGGTTTTGAGGAACGAAGCCAAGCCGTTGCTCCTGTGGGGCGTCCGCGAGAGGGACGGCAGTTGCAGTTTTTTGGAGGAACGAAGCCAGATGGTTGCTCTCGACGGGAAGCGGCGGGAGGGGCAGCGGCTGCGGTTTTTTGGAGGAACGAAGCCACGGGCAGCTGCGATTTTGCGGGGGCGGACATATGGTTGACCTGCGCGGAATTTAACAGCCGGGCGAAATGGATCGGGAATGCAATAGGACGTAAATGTTTGATGGTAAAAGAACAATCGGATTTGCAAACTCCGGTACGACGGCCGGGACGAGTGTCCTATCTGCGGGTAGTACCCATGACTGACCTGCTTCCGGTATGTGCAGTACTACTACATCCGTCCGGGCAATGTCGCGGAGGCGCTCGGGGAAACTATGATTGGCGGGACCTGTAACTTAGGTGTTTGAGAGGGTATTTGAGTAGGCTGCAGAGAAATTGCTATCTCGCCATTCTGTTCTGTTTCTTGGGTTCACTTCCGGCCAGCCCGGCTGAGATACCGGGTTTCGACATACAGTTCCCCTACGCTGGCGAGTCGTATAGCATCACGGCTGCGGACGGTACTTTCGATGCATATCCGCAGCTCAGTGAGGGATCAAAGAACGCGGTGGAAGTTGACTTCTACGCTCAGCCTTTCGCCACAGTTTATTTCAGCTCTTTCACCTTTGATGCGCCTTGCCGATGCACCGCTTACAGCCGGCCTGTACTCAGGCGCGGAGAAGCCGTGCACGCATTTGTGGAACAAGTGCTAAGTGCGTTCCCGGATCTTTGGGTCCGGCAGCTATCGCTTCACCATGCGGACGAGGCAGTCATCGTAGAGGCCAAATTTGGCGGAACCCAGCGGGGCATTTGGGCCGGACTCACACCCACTGAAAAAAAGGCGGAAGTGGATTGTGTCCTTCTCTTTATCTTTGAAGGAAGCGATCTGGTATGCGAGAAGGTGTACTTTGACAACCCAACCATACTTCACCAGCTTGGCGCGCTGGCCTGAACTCCATAGGTCGGAGTATGCAAACCCGCGCCGCAGTTGTCTAGCGCTACTGGGAAAGTGTCCGACCCATTGAAACAACCCTAAAGTCTCATCGCTCCGAGAGCACACCCAGCACCTGGCAGTCATGGTGATCAGCCGCGAAATCTGTTCTGGTCAGCGAATGTGACACACAATTGGAACCTTCGCACACGAAATGCTAGTCATGAGCTCGTGCCCAGATTCCACCTTAATCAAATCGGCCCGCTTTATCTCCTCCGCTTCGAAGTCCGTCGCGAACCATGCCGCGGTCCAAGTTGACGGGTAGTCGGCGTTGCGCCGACTGAGAACGCAAGCCGCGCGCCTCCAGCGGCTTGCGGCGATCAAGGCCTAATACGATCCGGCCAATCTCTTCCGCTTCAACCAGAACATTCCGCCCGCATAGGGCTAGCGCATCTCCAAATATCCGGCGATTGTTGTCGGATGACGGAAGCTCTGGGACGGGAGCAACATTTCGAAACTGGCTGCGCAAGCGATCGAAAGTTATCTCCAGTGCGAAAGAAGCTTCGAATTGCCCTGTGAATGACAAGAAGAACTGCGGTCCAAGTAGGGATCCCATGAACGCGAGCGGACTAAAGGACTTCGGCAAGATGTCGGCATTGCGCTAATTGAATGCTCATGATACGTTGGCGGCATGCGCGTTTTACGTCAAAGTAACAATCGAGGAAAGGAATTTCACTCAGCTGTCGCAATCCCGTTTGGGGATGATCGCGCACGCTTCATGATGCGTGGGGAATGCCGTTCCGGGTGGTAGCTCTGGTGGAAATCAGGTTCCTATCAGAAACGGCGCGCCAGAGCAGCAATCTGTTTAGCCGTCTCGGCCTTGCTGGTCGAGTCGCCATCTCGCCAATACACTTCTTCATGGACGTAGGAAAGCTCCTTCTGCTGCGGAATGGTAATAACGATTACGCCCAACCCGTAAAAATCATTGAAGTCGGTATTGGAGAGCACTGAGTCTCTTAGGTGCAACGAAAGCCCGCTAGACTTGATGGCACTCTTCCACTTAGAGAAATATTCTTCGACAGAAATATTTAGGTACTTAGCCTCCCTATTGATTCCCACAACGAAACGTCTTCCTACCTTCTTCGGGAGAACCTGATCCAATTGCGCTATTCGGTCTGCGTCAGCTTCCTTGTCAGTAACTCCAAGTATTACCTTGCCTATCCGCATGGGGCCGTTATTTGCAATAGCGCATATTGTCCTAATGACCTTGCCCATCAGTGCCACATCTGCGACTCGTGGTTCCATTAATGAAAGGAAACCCTGCTTTAGTTCATAGTCCGCGAGTTCGATTTCGGAGCGCCTGATAAGGCCCTCAATGTCTGTAGTCGCGTGATTGCCATACACCGCCGGCCCGGCATTACCTTCCACGAAATAGCCTGCAACAAGGCCCTTCACCACGTCGATATTTTTCCTTCGCTCTTCAGGAGAGGTGGCCTTCCTTCCAGTCTCGATACGCGTGCTTAAATCTGCTATCGCGTTCCGAACAGCGAAATAGTCGGAAATCCGATGCCTTTCCTTTATGATCAGCTCGTGAAAAGCAATCAGGAGAACCGCGAAAACCGATGGAAAAGCATTTGTTGTTTGTTGCTTGAAGAGGAGTTTTCTAAGATGCCCATTTCCCGACCCATTGGCATCACAGACCTTTAGAATCTCGTCGACACAGAACTTGAATTCTTCCCCAAACTTGTGAGGACCGTATACTTCAAGGCTAGTCAGGACTCGCTCAGACAATGCGCTGCCCGGACTGTAGACCTCATCAAGCTCATCCTTAGATCGCTCGATGATCTGGCCGCTGATGATGGAAGCGGCGATATCTGCAATGCACTGTTCGTCCATGCTGTCTCTCAAATCGGTCGACCGTAGCACGCCCTGAGACACCCAAAATACCTCTTCAGCTCTCACTGCGTATCCATGTTTCGACATTGGAAGATCAATGCTTATCGCCGGCATCGAGCGAAGGGGAAGGACTTCGGTCGACACGTCGCCTCGCAAGGTGCAAGCGATAGTTCGCACCATTTCTGAAAACTCGTTCTGCACACCGGCCTGTCGTCTTTCCTGATCACTCAGTCGATGCCCGTAGGTGTTAATCCGCCCGAATACATCGTTGATTTCAGTCTCCGTAGCGTTACGCATCACCGACACAGCCAATACGTAGTCCAGTAGTGTGCCCACTTCCCTTTGTGAGAGGTAATCACTCGCTGTATTCGGAGTAAAGCCTTCCTCATCCGCTCGGGTCTTTGCTGTGGGGAAGTAATCCAGATTGAAAAATTTGCGATCTATGGTAGAAAAGGCTGTTTCGATGAACGAGATGATCGCATGTAGCCTCTGCAAACCATCTATAATTTCGTAGCTCCCTGGCTGAGCTTCTTTTTCGGCTAGCAAAATCGCGGGGATCGGATATCTCTTAAGGATCGACTCGATCAATTTCTGCTTTTCTTCGAGGGTCCAAACCAGCTTTCGCTGATACCGACGATTTACATACAGCTTTTCTTCTGCGTACCAGGAATATAGTGATTGTACGGAAATAGGTTGAGCCGCTAATTCAGCCATTTATCGCTCCCTCGAGAGCGGATCCAAAACTTCACAATATCGAAGCATCTTATTTGCGTGAGAGGTTTGCGAGTAGCAAAGCATGATTCTCTCGATTATCTGCCATTACTACACGTTTACGAATTCACTTTAACGTAAAGTCGGCGTTTCGTAGAAGTGGCCCGTGCAAGAGACACGAGGCACTCAAAAAGCGCTCGCTGCACAAGAAGGCCGGGAATCAAAGGTGCCGCCGGAGCCTTAAGTTAACGCTTATGGGGTAGTGCTCCAAACCGTTAAAGTTCCATCAGTTCGCGAAGACGCAGGTAGCCGCTGCGGCTGACAGGAATTTTGCTGCCATCCGAGAGCACGGCGATGCGGGTGTCTTTGGTGTACGGCTCGACCTTCGAGATGCGTTCCAGGTTGACGACGAACGAGCGATGCACGCGCACGAATTTTTGCGGATCGAGCAGCGCTTCGAGGTGCGAGATGGCGAGCTGTTTCAGATGCGTTTTGCCGCGCGCGTGCAGGGCTACATAGTCATCCTGGGCTTCGGCGAAGTCGAGGTGGGCCACTGGAATCACATGGAGGCTCGGGCCGTCGCGCACTACCACGCGCTGGGTGTATTGACCGGGCACTGCGGCAGCCTGGCGCAGTTCCGTAGCGCTCCAGACGGCGGGCGCTTTACTCGCGATGCGTTGCCGGACGCGATCGAGCGCGGCATGGAAGCGAACGGCATCGAACGGCTTGAGAAGGTAATCAACGGCCGAGGCATCGAAGGCTTTGGTCGCGTACTGGTCGTAGGCTGTGACGAAAACGACCGCGACTTCTTTATCGGTCAACTCGAGGACTTCGAAGCCATCGAGTTTGGGCATCTGCACGTCTAAGAACAAGAGATCCGGACGAAGTTCGGAGATGCGTTTGACGGCATCGAAGCCGTTGGCGCATTCGGCAACAATTTCGACATCGGGTTCGTGCGAGAGATATTCGCGCAGGATCTGGCGCGCGAGTTCTTCATCGTCAACGATGATGGCGCGGATACTCATTCTGCTCCTTCGGATGGCTCATCAAAAGGCTCGTTACACGGCTCGTTACACAACCAAGGCAACGAGACGACAACGCGGTAATGCGCAGGCTGAACATCGATGTCCAGGCGGCCGAGAGTACCGTAGCGAGCGCGAATGCGATTGCGTACTCCGAGCAGTCCGAAGCCGGTTTTCTGGGCGGGGGGCGCCTCGGGATCGAAGGGATTTTCGACAGTAACGCGAAGTTGACCCTGCCACTTTTCGCTTGTCAATGTGATCTCGCCGCCATCGGAGAGAGTGGCTATGCCGTGCTTGATGGCGTTCTCAATCAAGGGCTGGACTAAGAGTGGAGGCACGTCGCAGGCGGCGCACCCATCGCCCACTTGCTGGCGGATACGGAGCTTCTGGCCGAAGCGCACGCTTTCCACCTCGAGATAGCTTTTGGTTAAAGCAAGTTCTTCGCCGAGCGGAATGCTGGCGCGTTCGCCGAGACGCAGCGAATTGCGCAGAAAATCGGACAAGGCGACGCACATCTGGCGCGCTCGGGTGGGATCGATGCTGGTGAGCGCGCTGATGGAGTTGAGACTGTTGAACAAAAAATGGGGATTGACCTGAGCCTTTAGAGCTTTGAGTTCCGCTTCGCGCGAGAGGATTTCGGCCTTCTGGGAAGATTCAAGGGCCAGGATCAGGTAGTGCAGAACGATGGATAACAGGTAGACAAGCGCGAACATGCCGGACAGAACCGGGACCGCGACCCCGAACCGGCGTTCGATGCCGGGCGACACGTGGCCTAACATCCAGACCCAGAGATGGCCAACGACCATGACGGCAGTGCTACCGCACATGGCGGCGATAAGGAAGGTGATGATGAGCTTCCAATCGGGCGTAGATCGGAGATCGAGCGCGCGGCAGACATAGTAGGCGGACAGACAGATGAAGGCGAGCACGACCGTAAGAGGCAGCATCACCGCAAGCACTTCGAGCCAGGGCAGCGTCGAGGAGACGCGCAGCACGAAACCGAGCATGACGGCGATCGGCAACCAGCCCGCAAGATAGCCTTTCAACACACGCTTGTTTTGAAAGATGGGATGCATACCTGCTTAGGGCGTCAGTCTTCGATCTCGACCGAACTGAAGAGCGAGAGGCCGGTTATGACCAGAGTGGAGGCGTCGAGCGCCAGGCTGGGTGGGATGGTTTTGTCTTCAAAGTTTCCGAGGATGCTGATGCCGCTTACATGGATGCGCCAGTGTTGCGGCACACGGAGCTTGATGGCTCCGAAAACGGCAGTCGTGTTTAGAACGGCGGTGCGGGTGTCGGGGGCTATGACGGCGCGGCGCAAATCTATTTCGATATTGCCAAGAACGCATATCATCTGGCCGCCGTTAAAGGTAAGTGTTTCGAGGCGGCGCTTTAAGGCACCGAGAAGCACGAAATCGTTGACCGCATTGCGCTGGTCGCCTTGCATAGTAAACGATGGAGCAGTGAACGGCTGAGACGTGTTCGGCGGCGAGGTGTCCGGCTGAGGCGCACGTGAAAAGTCAAGCATTTTGACGAGGGTGATCAGGCCCGACGCGATGAGCAGAAATGCAATGGGTCCGCTTCCGTCGCTGAAGCGCAGGTTAAGCCAGCCGAGATTCGAGAGCAGGAAGTAGGCTCCGAAGATAAGGGCGAGGACGCCGCTCAGGATGGCCCCGGTGTTACGCGCGCTGCTGATACGACCTAAGCCAGCAGCGATTGGGAAGACGGGCCAGTAAACCCAGATATCACGCACGGGCAAGACACCCAGGTTGCCCAAAAAAAGCAGGACCCCGGCTCCGATGAGAACAATGGCTAGCGGAAACGGCGCGCCGTCCGGGCGCTTTTGCCGGCGCAGAAAGCGTTGCTGTTGTTTGTTCAGCTTGGCATACCTGAGCCAATCGTTCGGATCGGAGCCGGGGCGTTCAGACACGACGCGTTTCGTTCCTGGAAGAGGGCATGGGGGCTGGCGATTCCTCGCTGCTTACAGTTAACAAATCGCTTAAACCTACCAGAATCAGGGCGACGGGCCAGAGATTCTGGATGCGGTCCAACGAGAGAAGGCCGACACGATCGCCTCCCACAAGTATCAGGCCGGTAAGGAGGAGGATGACGGGCAAAGCGAGGCTCTCGAAATTTCGAAGCCAGTTCTTTGTCGAGTTGTGTGAGTTGTTTTGCGGCATGTTCAACCTCAAGTCGATGGTAGGAGTTTGCGGGGTATTGGTCACGGGGGAATCGGCGAATGGCGTGTGCGAACCGGCGAATGACGATGGGGAATGGTGGACGACAGCGAGTTAAGGGGATACATTGGCGGGATGCTGATTTGGCTGCTGTTGACGTTAGCTTGGATGCCGCGGGCGAGTGTTACCGATGCGGGTCTGCGGGGTGTGTGCGCGGTTTCAGACAAGATAGTTTGGGCGAGCGGTACGAAAGGGACGTGGCTGCGCACGACGGACGGCGGCACTCACTGGCAGGCGGGAACGGTGAGCGGGGCGGCGGATCTCGATTTCCGGGATGTGCAGGGCTGGAGCGAGCGGGATGCGGTGCTGATGGGCAGCGGGACGGAGAAAAAGTCGCGGGTATATGGCACGACAGATGGCGGGAAACAGTGGCGGCTGTTGTTTACAAACCCGGATAAGGATGGATTTTTCGATGCATTTGCCTTTTGGAGTCGTGAAAACGGCATTTTGCTGGGCGATCCCGTGGGCGGCCATTTCGTGATTTTTGTAACGACCGATGGAGGGGAAACGTGGCAGCGGCGAGAAGGACCGAGCGCGCTTGATAAGGAGGGAGCGTTTGCCGCGAGCGGGACTTGTCTGTTCACCTACGGCTCGCACGATGTTTGGTTTGGGACTGGCGGAGGCGAGACAGCTCGGGTGTTTCATTCGGTGGATCGGGGCAGCACGTGGGCAGTTTCGACGACGCCTCTCAACGCCGGGATTGCATCGGCTGGAGTTTTCTCCCTGGCATTTGCGGACAAGCGGCATGGCGTGGCGGTGGGTGGAAATTACAAGCAGGCGGACCAAGCGAACGGGAGCCTAGCTATGACGGACGATGGCGGGGTGACGTGGCGGGTTCCAGCGCAGGGAAGGCTCGGCGGCTATCGATCGGCGGTGATCAGTTTGCCGGGGAGGCGAGGCGGCTTTCTCGCGGTGGGTCCGAGTGGGTCGGACATCTCGACAGATGGGGGGTTGAGATGGCAGCCGATTCCGGTACTAAATTTGAACGCGGTGGCGGCGGCACGGACTGGGAATGTTTGGGCTGTCGGAGCGGCGGGCGTACTTCAAAAGCTCAGTGGGATGGATTAAGTAAAGCGAACTGAAAGAACGAGCGTACGCCTTGCTCGGTCGCTATCAGAGTAAAGCCGAGCTTTTGCAGGATGTGAACGGAAGCATCATTTCCTACCTGGACGTTTGCCACGATGCGGGCGAGATTCAGTTGTTCGAAGCCGAAATGAATATGGGCGCGGGCGGCTTCGATGGCTAGGCCTTGGCCCCAAAACTCACGGGCGAGATAGAAAGACAAATTGGCTTCACCTGGGATGAAGCCGCCGTCGGGCTTTAGGCGATGATATAAACCGCTGCGACCGATGTAGGTCGAGTTTTGCTTGAGCACCGTTGCCCAGACGTCTAGGCTTGGAGACTGTTCGCGAATCACCTCGTGGAATTTGCGTTCGGCATCGGCGCGGGTGCGGGGAGAGCCGCCGACGTAGCGGCGCACGTCAGGATCGCTCTCCATAGCGCAGTAGGCTTCGAGATCCGCGGGTTCATGGGGCCGGAACAGGAGTCTCTCGGATTCGAGAATGATCATCTACGTTGGTCAGGATATCAGCAGGTTGCGTAAGACGATCGCACCAGCTAAGATGATTTAGCTAAGGTGACAATATGAGCGTAGTAACGATTCATCAGGCAAAAACAAATCTTTCACGTTTGATACAGAAGGCGTCAGGCGGAGAGGAGGTAATCATAGCGCGCGGGAATAAACCAGTTGCAAGGCTGGTGTCGTTCGGGGAGGTAAAAGGGAAGCGGCAACCGGGATCATTGAAGGGAATGCTGGCAGTTGGGCCTGAATTCTTCGACGAGTTACCGGCCGATGAACTCGCCGCCTGGGAGTAAGTGTTCGTGGACGCGCTGCTAGACACACATGCGTTGCTTTGGTGGCTTTCCGACGATCCGGCGTTAGCACCTCGCGCCCGGAAAGTCATCGCCGAAACCAGGAACGTTTTGTTTGTCAGCGCGGCATCTGCCTGGGAGATTGCTACGAAGGTCAGGCTCGGTAAATTACCCACAGCAGCTGACTTGGCGGCCGATTTCAGTGGTCACCTTGAGCGCGAAGGCTTTCAGGTTCTAGCAATTTCCGGAGAGCATGCGATTCGGGCCGGACTGCTACCCGGACTCCACAAGGATCCCTTTGACCGCATGCTGATCGCACAAGCGCAAGGGGAGAATATGCCGATCGTGAGTAACGAAAAGCTATTTGACAAGTATGGCGTAAGACGCATCTGGTGAGAATTGGCAGGAAAATTTCGTGACAGCAGCGGAGGTTTACGAGTTGACTACACGGGGCGGGGCCACAGACTTCGCTCGCCTGATCGCAGCGTGTGAATCGTTCGGATCGTACTGCCTGATCGGCGGTCTGGCGGTGAACTGCTATGTGGAGCCGGTTTATACGCTGGATGCGGATCTGGTAGTGGAGTTTGAGCCTGATGCGCAGTCAACGCGGGTTGTAGATGCGGTAACGCCGGACAGCACGCTTCGGATTCAGTTCACAACGGATCCCAGATACCAGGCGTTCCTGGCGAGAGCGATTGAGGCGGAGGTGTTGGGGGTCCGCGTGAAAGTCGCGTCGCTGGAGGATGTGACGCAGGGGAAGCTTTGGGCCTACCTCGATCCGCAGCGGCGGCTGAGCAAAAGAACGAAGGACGAACTCGATTTGATCCGGCTGGCGGAGGCGTATCCGGCACTAAAGTCCCTGTATCCGGAAGCGCTGCGGGCGCTCATAGAGGGCGATCAGCGCCGTCCCGGCGAGAGATAGCGCGTTACTGCGCGCCGCGGCTGAGCAGCATCACTTTGATGGTGTGAAAGATGATGTAAAAATCGAGCGCCGGGGCGATGTGCTTGATGTAGTAGAGGTCGTATTCGAGCTTGATCATGGCGTCGAGTTGGGTGTCGCCATATTTATGGTTGATTTGCGCCCACCCGGTAATGCCGGGTTTGACGGCCAAGCGCTGGCGGTAATACGGGATCTGCTGGGCGAGCAGTTCGACGAATTCGGGTCGTTCGGGACGGGGGCCGACGATGGTCATGTCGCCTTTAACGACATTCCAGAACTGAGGCAGTTCGTCGAGCCGCAGCTTGCGGAGCCATTTGCCGATAGAGGTGATGCGGGGGTCGTCTTTTTTTGCCCAGACAGCGCCGGTGCGGGCCTCGGCATCGACGTACATGGAACGGAATTTGTAGAGGGTGAACGTGCGGCCGTCGAGACCGACGCGGCGCTGGCGGTAAAAGATGGGCCCGGTGGATGTAAGGCGCACGGCGAGGGCGGCCAGCAGCATAAAGGGCGAAGTGAGAATTGCGCCGACTACGCCGAGGATCAGCGAGTAGAACTGTTGGAACGCAATGGCCTGCGAGCGTGGGCCGAGCATGGAAGAAAAGATCAGCTGGGACGGCTGGATCTTGCGGCTGCAGACGCGATGCAGGGCCATCTCGTAAGTGTCGGCCGCATCTTCGATGCGGACGCCGCCAAAGCGGATTTCAAGCAGGTCCTGCACAGGCAGGCGGTTGCGGCGCTCGGCCATGCCGACGACAATGCGGGTGGGTTTGTGATCGGCGCAGACCTGGCGGACTTCGTCGACCCGGCCCAGGCAAGGAACAGCGAAATCGGACGGACCCTCTTCTTCGGCGAGGTAACCGAGGATGGAGTAGCCGAACTCGGGACGGTCCTGAATCTGGGCGATCACTTCCTGCAGGATGCTGGACGAGCCCATCAGGATTACGCGCTCGGAGCTTAGGCCGGCAACGATGTAGCGCCAGAAGATGATACGCCACAGGGGCAGCGCAATGACAACGGCGAAGCTGCCGAGAACCATGAGCCAGCGGCCCAGGAGGACGTCGGGTTTGAGGTAGCCGACGAATGCCATAAGAAGGAGTGCACAGCCAACGGCGAGGCAAACCTGCTGGACAAGAACCACCCGGGAGGTGACGCGAAGGCTGGTATATAAGTCCTGGAAGTAAAGGAATAAAATAACCAAGCCGGTGACAACCAGCAGCTTCCAGTAATTGTTTTCCTCGAACAGATAGAAGCCCGGATCGAGGCCAAGTATAAGTAGAGCAAGCACATAGCAGGCCAGGATGAGGATGACTTCGGAGACCAGGAGCGCCACTACACTCGCCGGAATAAATACGCGAAAAAGACGAATCACGCGAAAATCTTGAGCCTGACTTTGGAGTTTGAGTTAATCACGCAACTTTCCAGGATACTGGAACAATCGGGCGAAGTAATGTCTGAATGTGAGAAGCGAGACCATTGTCACAAATTATTGATTTTGCAGGTGGATCAAAGTGATTGGTCGTAGCCCCCGCATGTTATAAAGAGATATAGGATCAGAACGGTGCAGATTCTGTTCTGGGTCTTCCTTCGCAAGTTCTCATGCTCCGCCTCACGAAGAAAGCCGATTATAGTTTGATCGCTCTGCGGCATTTCGCCATGCGCGCCTCTGAGACAGGTGGATCGGTCAGCGCAAAAGAGGTGTCGGACTCGTGTGGGATTCCGCTACCGGTGTTGTCGAAGCTATTACAGAAACTGGGCAAGAGCGGGTTCCTGCTTTCGGAATACGGAACGAATGGCGGCTATCGATTGTCGCGCGATCCGAGGCGCATCTCGGCGCTCGAAGTAATTCGCGCGATCGATGGACCGATCGTGCTGGCGAACTGCTTTACAGAAGATGCCTATTGCGGACACGCCAGCCGCTGCACGGTAAAGCGCCCATTGAGGAAGATACACGACGGGATCCTGAGACTTCTCGAAGGAGTGAGCATCCAAGATATGCTGCAGGACTCCGAAGACGAGCGGAAAGAGATATTTTCAGGCTCGCTGGTGACGCTGGGAAGCGCGCCGAAGGGGCTTGAAACGCAAACTCCGGTTAGGAAACAACAGTTATGAAATTGCCGATCTACATGGACAATCACGCGACCACCCAGCTGGACCCACGGGTGTTCGATGCAATGAAGCCTTTCTTCCTGGAAGCATTCGGTAATGCGGCATCCAGAAATCATGAGTTCGGTTGGAAAGCGGAAGAGGGTGTTGACAACGCCCGTAAGCAGATCGCCGAACTGATCGGTGCGACGCCTAAAGAGATCGTTTTTACTAGCGGCGCGACGGAATCGAACAACCTGGCGTTGAAGGGTATTGCCGAGATGTATTCGGAACGCGGCAACCACATTATTACGCAGGCGACGGAGCACAAAGCGGTGCTCGATACGTGCAAGCGACTTGAAAAGGAAGGCGTCCGCGTGACCTACCTGCCGGTTCAGACAAACGGGCTGATCGATCTCGATCAACTGCGGGACGCGATCACGGACAAAACCATTTTGATTTCGATCATGTATGCCAACAACGAAATCGGCGTGGTGCAGCCAATGGCGGAGATCGGCAAGATCGCAAAAGAGCGTGGTGTGTTGTTCCATAGCGATGCGGTGCAGGCAGTGGGCAAGATTCCGGTGAACGTGATGGCGGACGGGATTGATGTGATGTCGCTGACCGGACACAAAATTTACGGGCCGAAGGGTGTGGGGGCTTTGTATGTGCGGCGACGCAATCCTCGCGTGCAGATTACAGCGCAGATGGATGGCGGCGGGCACGAGCGTGGAATGCGATCGGGCACTTTGAACGTTCCGGGCATTGTCGGCCTAGGTCTGGCTTGCGAGCTGGCGCGCAAAGAGATGGCCGAAGAATCGAAGCGCATGAGCTTTTTGCGAGACAAGCTAAAAGATCGTTTGATGCGGGATCTCGATGAGGTGTATGTGAACGGTACGATGGAGCACCATCTGCCGAACAACCTGAACATCAGTTTCGCGTACGTTGAAGGTGAAAGCCTGCTGATGGGGATTAACGACATCGCGGTTTCGAGCGGGTCGGCGTGCACTTCGGCAACCCTTGAACCCAGCTACGTGCTGAAGGCATTAGGCGCGGGGGATGACATTGCACACTCGTCGATCCGTTTCGGGCTGGGCCGGTTTAATACGGAAGCGGAAGTGGACTACGTGGGCGACAAGGTAGTGGATGTGGTGCAGAAATTGCGCGAGCTTTCACCGTTGTACGAGATGGCGAAAGAGGGCGTGGACTTGAGCAAGGTATCCTGGACGGCGCACTAAAGCAGTTGTGCAGGAAATTTGAAAGCGCACTAGACTGGAGAAAGGGGAATTGAATGGCTTACTCAGATAAGGTTCTAGATCATTATTCGAATCCGCGGAACGTGGGCTCGCTCGACAAGAGCAGCAAGGACGTGGGTACCGGCATGGTGGGCGCGCCGGAATGCGGCGACGTTATGAAGCTGCAAGTTAAAGTAAACCCGGAGACCGGCGTGATTGAAGACGCCAAATTCAAGACGTTCGGCTGCGGGAGCGCCATTGCGAGTTCCTCGCTGGCGACGGAGTGGCTGCGCGGCAAGACGGTCGATCAGGCTCTTGAAATTAAAAACACAGATATCGTGAGCGAACTGGCGTTGCCTCCAGTGAAGATTCACTGCTCGGTTCTGGCGGAAGATGCTATTAAAGCAGCCATCGGCGACTACAAGGCAAAGCAGAGCGTAGCTCCCAAAGTGGCCGAGACTGTAACGGCTTAACTGCCATGGGTGAGTTGACACAGCTTAGCTCGCCGGAGCAAAGCCAGCCAGCGGCGGAGACCCAAAGTCCGAAGCAGGTCTTTGTTACTCCAAAGGCAGTGCAGAAAATTCGCGACGCTTTCCAGCGGGAGGGCGTCTCGGGTGGTTTGCGATTGGGTGTCCTCGGGGGCGGTTGTTCTGGATTAAGCTATCAGTTCAAGTTCTCGCCGGAGCCGCGACCGCGAGATCATGTTTTTGAGTTCGGTGATGTTCGGGTCTTCGTAGATCCGAAAAGTATTTTGTTTTTGGATGGTATGACGCTTGACTGGAAGGATTCATTGATGCAGTCTGGCTTCGTATTTGAAAATCCGCACGCAACCAAGAGCTGCGGATGCGGCACTTCCTTCTCGGCGTAAGCACCCCTCCCTGGCGGGATGTGGACAGCATCCCGCGCCTCTGTCCTTCTCGGTATGTCTTCTTCCCTTCCCTCTAACTATTTTGATTTCTTCGAGCTGGATCGTAAGTTAACTGTCGACGAAGAGTATTTGCAAAAGCGCTTCTATGAGTTGAGTCGGCAGTGGCATCCAGATCGCTTTACTCGCAAAGCAGCGGAGGAGCAGGCACAGTCACTCGAGGCCACCTCCCTGTTAAACGATGGGTATCGAACTCTGCGCGATCCGGTGAAACGGGCGGAATATCTGTTAACCGAAGAAGGCTTCCCGATTGGCGAGCAGCGTTCGAAAGATGTTCCACCGGAGCTGCTGGAAGAAGTATTCGAATTGAACATGGCGCTCGAAGAGATGAAGAGCGGGGATGAAATGGCGAGGCCGCAACTGGAAGCCGCCAAGGAAACTTTTGGGTCTCTGCGCGGGGAAGTGGATCTCGAACTCAAGACGCTTTTTTCCAAGTATGATTCTGCCGAAGTGCAGAGTGAGACGGCGAAGCAGGCTTTGCATGAGATTCGCGGGGTGCTGAACCGGCGGCGGTATATCGAAAATTTACTGCGTGATGTGGATCGGGCTTTGAATCCAGTGCGAGAAGCGGTTGAGGATCAGTTGTAGAACTTTGGCGTAGATCATGAGTACATTTCAAATTGACTTCGGTGAGAGCCGTACATCTAAGATTGTCGGCATTGACCTTGGTACGACCAATAGCCTGGTCGCGTACATGGAATTGACTGGGCCCCGCATCGTGGAAGACGTCGAGGGCCGGAAGATCGTGCCCAGTGTGGTTTCGTTGACGGAACAGAACCGGCTGGTGGTGGGCGAGACGGCGCGCGAATTGCTGTTGACGCATCCTGAGCGCACAGTGTACTCGGTGAAGCGGCTGATGGGGCGCGGGGTCGGCGACGTTCAGAACGAGCTGAAATTGTTTCCGTTTCGGATTGCCGGTGATAGCGAGTCGGTCATCCAGCTGGAGCTTGGGAACCGCACGTTTACCCCGCCGGAAATTTCGGCGGCGGTGCTGCGGCAATTGAAGGAGAATGCGGAAGCAGAACTGGGCGCGCCCGTGACTGAAGCGGTGATTACCGTTCCGGCTTACTTCAACGATGCGCAGCGACAGGCGACGAAAGATGCCGGAAGACTGGCGGGACTGGATGTGCTGCGGCTGGTGAATGAGCCAACGGCAGCGTCGCTCGCGTATGGACTCGACAAACGCAAACAGGGCGTGATTGCGGTTTATGATTTTGGCGGCGGCACGTTCGATGTTTCGATTTTGCGGTTGCACGATGGGATTTTCGAAGTGCTCGCAACGAATGGCGATACGCATCTGGGCGGCGACGACATAGACAATCTTCTGTTGCGCGTGGCGCTGGAGGATCTGCAGTCGGAGTGGGGCATGGATCTTTCGACCGATGCTGAGGGAGTACAGCGTCTGCGGCGGGCGGTGGTGCGGGCCAAAGAAGAATTATCGTTTGTGCCGGACACGAAGATCGAGCTCCATTATGCAGGCAAGCAATACGCACGGGCAATCGATCAAGCGTTGTTTGAGAAGTTGATTGCGCCGGTGGTGGAGAGGACGCTAAAGCCTTGCCGGGCTTGTCTGGCAGACGCTAAGTTGACGGCCGAACAAATCGATGAGGTGGTACTGGTAGGCGGATCGACGCGCATTCCGCTGGTGCGGTTAGCGGTCGAGCGGCTGTTCAAATCGAAACCGCATACGGAATTGAATCCGGATGAAGTGGTGGCCCTGGGCGCAGCGGTGCAAGCGGGTATCCTGGCGGGCGATGTAGAAGACCAGTTACTGCTGGATGTGACCCCGCTCTCGCTGGGGATCGAGACGATGGGTGGAGTGGTGTCGAAACTGATTCATCGGAATTCGACGATTCCGGCGAGCGCTTCGGAGAGCTTCACGACGGCGGTGGACGGGCAACGGAACGTCTTGATCCATGTTCTGCAGGGAGAGCGCGAACTGGTAAAGGATTGCCGCAGCCTGGCGCGGTTTGACTTGAAGGATGTGGCTCCGATGCCGGCCGGCTTTGCACGGATCGAAGTGCGTTTTCTGATCGATGCGAACGGCATATTGAATGTCACGGCGCGAGATGGGCGGACCGGGATCGAGCAGAGTGTGGAAGTGAAACCTTCGTATGGATTATCGGAAGAGCAGGTCGGCGCGATGATCCAGGAATCTTACGATAATGCCGAGAGCGATATGCGGGAACGGCAGGTGCGCGAGGCGAGGGTGGAAGCGGATAACGTGCTGGCAGCGGTGAAGAAGGCGCAACAAAGCGATGCGTGGGGAGCGCTCGACCCCGCGGAACGTGGGACGATCGAAGCGGCAATCCGCCATCTGCAGGGTGTGTATCACGGGAACGATCATCATGCGATCAACGCGCAGCTGGAAGTGCTGAATCAGGCTACGCAAAATTTAGCCGAAGACATGATGAACACGGCAGTGCGCGGGGCGTTGCGCGGAACTAAAATCGATTGAGCTGGTTTTTCAGAACACAAAACTGATGCCTGCTACGACCCGCTGCTCGCGCAACGGGCCATGTGGGCGAACGCTTTCCCGTACTACGGTGTACTCATCGGAAGCGGATGGGTCATCCAGGTGGATTGAACGCTTAATGAAGTCCGGCTGTGGGCTGAGCGTTTCACGATAATCGAGGCGTCCGGTCCAATGGCGTGCAAAACGGTATTTGACTCCGCCGCCGTATTGCAGTCCGAATTGAAAGACTCCTCCTCCATCAAGAGGCGGATTGTTTGCGAAATTGTAAGCGGCCAGAATCAAACCCACGTTGCGCAAACCGACTTTGAAAATTCCAGCCGAAGATTTGAAGGGATTATCGGTGATGTGGAGCAACTGAAAGGCTGGGCCGATGGCGACATAGGGTCGAAAGCGTTTTTCGCGAGGACGTAAATTGGCGACGAACGCATAGCCGAACTGATTGGTAAGCAGGCCGGTGGTTTCTTCCTGGTAACCGAGAGGTGGCTGTCCGGGATATCCGCTGAAGGATGCGCCGAGACGATACGAGCCGCGCTGATAGTCGAAGGAAAATTCGTTGGAGAAATAGCGCCACGAGTTGAGCGTGACGAAAGTGCCGATAGCCCAGCCGCTGCCGAGGCGATTCTGCAGGAACAGGTTGAAGGACGGGATGTCGGGCGTATGCGATTGGAGAGCCAGATTCACGCTATCGAGCGTACTGCCGAAACGCAGCCAGCCGCCTTCGATACCGATTTCGAATAAGGGTCCGCGAGTGGTGAGCAGATCGACGGGCAACGGTTCGGGAGGCGGAGGCGCGCGCCTGCCGGATCCGCCACCCGGACGTGCGGAATCGGGAGTGCCGGCTTGGCTGCTGGGCGTATCGGACGCGAGCGGGATGGACTCTTCAATCGCCTGGTCGTCCAGCGCTTGGGCAGCGGAATCTTGCGTCGTATCGCCTTTGTGTTTGAGGTAGTGAACACCGAATTTGGCACCCTCGAAGCCCTGGTAAATCAGATTGCCGCGATAGATATCGTTGCGGGTGATGAGAAAGCCCTGGCGGAAGCCGCGTTGAACGGTGTTGCCGGTGGCGGCGCGATCAGGAGGCGCTTGCAGATCGATGGGATCGTGCGGATGTTCGCAGTCATTAAGCTGAAGGACGGCAACACGTCTATCGGTTCTGAGGTCCTCGCCGGTGGCGTTGCGCGCGCCAGGCTGGATCCAAGGGCGCGGCAACAGTTGAGCCCCGGTGACACAGCCCGTGAAGAGAAGATCGTTGACGATCTTGAAGCGCTCGTGATCGATGTTGGTATCGATGACATGGATGAAGGTTTTGTTTTTGCGGGAGAACTGGATGCCAACGTCCTGCGTGGAGGAAGCGGTGAGAACGGATGCGCCATTCCAGGTTTCGGAGCGGAGCCAGATGCGCACGTGGTGGCGTTTGGAAAAGGTGTCGAGCGACTTGGAGTAAGTGGCGAGTGGGCGCTGTTCGTCGAGCAGCAGAGTAGACATAGGAGCGTTTTGATAGCGCTGATTTTCGGCGATGGAGCGCATCGTGAGAAAGCTGCTTTCTCCGTTCAGGCGATCGGACTGGACCCACCCCGCGGCGCGGAAAGCGCGTTCGAGAGCGGCCGGCGAACCGAGGAAGACGAGATTTGTCAGATCGGATGGTTTGTTTGAGAACTCGGTGGCGGTTCGATAGGGCAACGAGCGAACGACATTTCTGAGTGCGAGTGCTTGCGCGGCGTCCGCTTGAATGGCGGGAAAAGGAGCGGCCGGCGCCGGTGGTAACGTCACTGGGCGCGTCAGTCTGACGGCCAGTTCGGTGCCGGCCGGAAACCAGATCTCGGGTTCGGAGAAACGGAGCATACGGGCGGACGCAGCATTGACATAGATGTAAGCAATGGGATCGACCATGGCAAAGCCGGCGATCAGGTTATTAGCTCGATAACCGAGGGTTCCGGTTGAGCGAATGCCGCGAACGCGACCTTGCGAGTCGACGGTTTCGCGCGCATTGTCGATTTCCGAAACCTGGGTCTGAATCTGGACGGAGAGGCCGGACGGTAGCGTGAGATGAGTGAACTCGATTTGGAGTCGCGCCGTTTCGTGGAACAAACCGAGACCGACGCGGTGTACGCCGCGGATGGTGCCGGCGATCGAGGCGCCTGCGGGAATCAGGAGCTGATAGTTGGCAAAAGCAGGCGCAATTAGAACGGCATCGACCGGGTTGCCGGTTTTCGACGAGTACGAGGCGAGAGAATGAGTCAGGCGCAGTTCGAGGACGGTGCCGGAGGCGAGTTGGATGGGGCTGTTGGTGGCAGTTTGGGAAGTGGCGGGCCCCGCGCAGAGGGTCAAGACGAAAACAGCTAGGATCGGCCATAGCGGTGTTCGCCTACAATAAGGCATGGCTGGCCTTACCTGGGAGCACACGGAAGACATCGCATTGAGCCTCTTCGAAGCGCATCCCGACACCGATCCGACACATATCCGGTACACGGATTTGCATAAGTGGATTACTGAGTTACCGAATTTCAAGGATGACCCGGCGGCTTCTACCGAAGGCAAGCTCGAAGCGATTCAGATGGCATGGGTCGAAGAATTCCAGGATAGCGAGTGAGAAGTTGTTTGTCTGCAGTACTGTTCGCCTTAGACTGCCCATTACGGTACGGGGTCGCCCGAGGCGGTATGTTACTCTACCTTGAGTAGTTCTCGCAATTCACAAATTGGCCGGTAGCGCCAACCACTCGAAAATCAGGTTAGATCATGCCCAAGCTGAAGACACATAAGGGTGCGCACAAGCGCTTTAAGAAGACAGGTACCGGGAAAATCACACGCCGGCATGCATTTGCACGGCACATTTTGACTTCGAAGTCGCGTTCCCGCAAGCGGAAGTTAGGACACAGCGTTGTTGCAGACGAAACCGATCAGGCGAAGCTGCACGTGATGCTGCCGTATTAGTTTTAGACGTTTTGAGTAGAAGCAGCGCGCTGCACGTGCCTGTATTCTCTCACAAGTCCTCTTATGAGGCTTATATGAAAAAGGAGAAAACGTGCCAAGAGTAAAAAGAGGAACCCACCGGCGGGACTATCGCCACAAGACACTAAAGCGAGCGAAGGGATTCTTCCTCACTAAGTCGAAGCTGAATCGTGCCGCGCAGGAAGCCGTTGAGAAAGCTCTTAAGTACGGCTATGTGGGACGGCGGCTGAAGAAACGTGATTTTCGTTCATTGTGGATCGTGCGGATCAATGCGGCTTGCCGCGGCGCGCAGATCTCTTACAGCAAGTTCATCCATGGCCTGAAGCGAGCGGGTATTGAGCTGAATCGCAAGGTGCTGGCTGATATTGCGGTGAATGATTCGGCTGGATTCGCGACGCTGGTGGATAGAGCGAAAACTGCTCATCAAGCGCGCGTGCAGTAGCCCGGTATTATCAAAACAGCATGGAAGCGGTACAAGAAGGTCTCGATACTTTAGCCAGCCTGGAAGAGCGAATCACACGCGCCGTACAGGCTATCTCCAGTCTGCGCAACGAGAACAGCCAGTTGCACGAAAGGTTGAAGGCGGCTGAAGAGCAGGCTCATTCGGCGAAGACGGAACTGGAAGAGACTCAGGCGATGTCGGTCGAGTTTCAGAACGAGAACGGTGAATTGTCTCAGAAAGTGAATCATCTCTCGCAGGAACTGGAGACGATGAAAGGCGAGCGCAAACAGGTAAAGACGCGCATCGAAAAGCTATTGAATCAACTGGATTTGCTCAGCGCCAGCTAATTCGTGGCGCTACTTACTCTCCGAACCTGAACACGCATTTCATGGAAGCACCGGACATGCCCAAACAAACTGTCCGGGTGACTATTTTCAATCAAACCTACTCGGTTTCCGCGGCGGGCGATCCAAGCGATACAGAGGAACTGGCGCGTGAGATCGACGAGCTGATGTTGGCGATCGCGCGGCGTGCAGGCAATCTGGACTCCACGCGAACGGCTGTACTGGCGTGTTTGCATCTCGCAGACCGGCTACGTACGGCGGAACGGGAGTTGAGCACGTTACGCGATTCGGTGTTGCATAAGAGCCGGGATTTTGCGGTGTTGCTCGACCAGGTGTTTGCTGCGGAAGAGAAGTAAGGCAACCGGTGAGCAATATCGCGCCAAGAGCTGAGGTCTCGAGCCGACCGTTTATATAATGCTCGCGTGAAGCGTAGGAGTTTCCTGTGTGACGCCTTTACGGCTGCGTTTGTCCATGTCTCTAACATGTTTGCTGAACCAGCGAGAAACGTTCCGATTATCGACACGCACATTCATCTGTTCGACGTCTCGCGTCCTCAAGGCGTGCCATGGCCGCCGAAAGACAGCTCCATATACAAGAGCGCGCTGCCAGCCAATTTCCGAAAGGTGGCCGCTCCGCATGGTGTCGTTGGCGCAATCGAGATAGAGTGCAGCCCCTGGCTGGATGACAATCAGTGGGTACTGGACATCGCTGAAAGAGATCGCATCATTGTTGGCACGATTGGTGACCTGGAGCCCGGCGCGCCAGATTTCGGCAAACACTTGGAGCGCTTGCACAGGAATCCTCTGTTTCGGGGAATCCGCTACGGGAATTTGTGGGGGCGCGACTTGAGTAATGAGTTAGTTAAGCCCGGATTTGTGAACGATTTGAAATTGCTAGTGGCGGCAGGGCTGGTTCTGGATACCGCGAACCCTGACCCGTCACTGATTCATGCTGTGGTTCGCTTGACCGACAGCATTCCCGAGTTGAAGGTGATTGTCGACCACTTGCCTGAGTTGACGCCACCTGACAACTTGGCCGCGCGCAGAACCTGCAACGCGGATTTACAGCGGCTCGGCGAGCGACCGCAAGTGTTCGCCAAAGTTTCCGGCATCGTGCGGAATGTGGATGGTCGCGTGCCGCTGGAACTCGGTTTTTATCGAGATCGATTGGACATGATCTGGGAAACCTTTGGGCCCGACCGCCTGCTCTACGGGAGCGATTGGCCTAACAGTGAGCAGTGGGCGAATTACTCGGAAGTATTTCAACTGGCTGAGGAGTTCATCAGGGCGAAGGATCCGGCCGCCATCGAAAAATTCTTTTGGAAGAATTCGGTGAAGGCGTATGCGTGGGTGAAGCGAGACGCGAGCCAGCCGGAATTGCGGGGCTAATTGCAATAAAGGATTAATTTAGAAGGCGTCACGCACTCCGGAATCTAACGCGGTACAACGCTTGGCGACTTCCGTGGTAGCAGAAAAAGTCCACTTTCACTCTAAGACTCTTGGATTATTGAGCAAATGCGGCGTCTCGTCAACGGAAAGGAGACCGTGCCACTCCGTCGCAGGATTGCTGCCGTCTACCGGCTTTGGTCCAGTTGAACCTGGTGTCACGACGCGGAATGAAACTGCCGTGGCAGTAGGCGATGTCGCCATCCGCATCGGCAAAGATCGTGTTGTTTGAGGAGTTCGCCTGGAGTTCCATTGTCTGCCGGTACGATTTGTAGCTGGTCGCCTTGGTGCGTAGATACGATTGCATCAGTGCCTTCACCGGCTCCTGCATCAACCGGATGCTTACCCATTTGCCGTTCGCTTCACGGATGACGGGCCCGTGCTGAGTTCTGTAAAGATAGACTCCGAGCACTTCTAGTAGAGCAGCCGTTCGTCTACGCGTCGCGTGCTCACTACGGAGAGTCTATGTGGAGCCACGAGCTCGTTTTTGCTGGTAAAGTAGGCACGAAATGGAACAACTGCGCGGCAAGGTGGCTCTAGTGACAGGTGGAAGCTCCGGCATTGGGCGGGCAACGGCATTGGCGTTTGCGCGAGCGGGCGCTCACGTGGTCCTGGCCTCACGGGGCGTTGAGCGGGGAAATCAAGTAGTGCGCGAGATCGAAGCCGCCGGGGGAACCGCGACATTTGTTTGCACCGACGTGTCCCGCAGCGAGCAGGTGCGGACGCTGATCGAAAGAACCGTGGAGCAGTACGGGAGATTGGACTGCGCTTTCAACAACGCTGCATCGATAGAAGAACCATTCGCATTGACGGCTGACTTCAGCGAGGAACAGTTCGACAGATCAATCGCTCTCAATCTGAAAAGCGTCTGGCTGTGCATGAAAGAAGAGATTCGCCAAATGTTGGCTCAGCAGCCGTCGGGGGGTGCTGTGGTGAACACGTCCTCGGTCAATGGGCTCGGCGGCGTACCGCAGGCGTCACTTTATGCAGCTGCGAAAGCGGGCGTGCTGGCACTGACGAAGTCGGCGGCGCTGGAGTACGCACGGCACGGTATCCGCGTAAATGCGTTAGTTGCCGGAGGCTTTCAAACTCCCATGTTCGAGGGCGTGGTGGATCGAGTGAGCGGCGGGAATCCGGAAGCGAAGGAGGCCGTCGTAAAGCGGTATGAGGATATGGTCGCCTTAGGACGGATTGGCCGGCCCGAAGAAGCGGCCGGAGCGGTTCTCTGGCTCTGCTCCGAAGCGGCGTCTTATGTTACTGGACACTCGATGATCGTTGACGGCGGTTACACCGCGGCCACCAGATAAGTTATGGCTTAAGCAGGACCGTCAGCAGAATGCTGGTCTCGTCGTAAGGAAGCTGCCAAGTACGCATAGCCGCGCGGCAGAAGGGCGGCTCGGTGACGAAAACTCCAGAGCCCTCTACCAGCCGTGTTTTCGGCCCGTGCACATGATCCACGTTTGGAAACCGGACTGGACCGGCCGTGACGTTCTCGGTAATCAAGACGAATTGGTACTGCTTGCATTTCGCCAGCACAGCGCTAATTTCGGCGTTGTCGAGGTGCTGAAATACCTGGCGGATGAGACACAATTCGCCTTCCGGCAGCGGATCTTCGACGACATCCAGGCAATCGAACGAGATGCTTGCCGAAGCATATTGGCGCTGATGATGGGCGATCAGTTCAGGCACGATGTCGACGCCGCTGTATCGCATGCCCAGTGACGCCAGTCGAGCGCCGATGCGAAAATCGCCGCAGCCCAGATCGACTATCGAATGGATCGCGTGCTGTGTAACGAGATCTGCCACCATCTCGCAATAGGCGTCGGCAAAGCGGCCGGTGGAACCATCGCCGGAATAAAATGCCTCGCCGGGAGCTTCACCGAAAATGCGGTCGCGATAGATGGTGCTGAAAGCATCGCGTCGATTCATCGCGCCGAAGCGGCGGCGGTATTCCCGGAAGCGGAGTTTATTAATGAAGCGAAGGGCGGACCCGGGAAGCGCATGACGAACTGCCTGAACCAGACGCCGCATCGGGTTCAGTGTAACCCGCACCGCGACAGTTAGAATGACGGCAATGACTTTTCGCATTTGTGTAATTGGGGCTGTGTTCTGCGCGAGCTTGGTTGGACAAAAGCCGGTAAGCAGCAAGCTGGATCAGCAGGTAAGGGCGAAGCTCACCGGTTTCAAAGGCAATGTAAGCCTCTACGCCAAGAATCTCGAGACAGGGCAGAGTTACAGCTTGAAAGCAACCGACCCTGTGCGAACCGCCAGTACCATCAAGCTCGCCATCATGACCGAGTGTTTTGCTGAAGCGAATGACGGCACACTCGATTTCAACCAGCCGCTCAAGGTAACGCACGAAGAGAAGGTTTCGGGCAGCGGCATTTTGCAGGATATGTCGGACAACGATGGATTTCCGTTGCGCGACGTGATGACGCTGATGATTGTATTGAGCGATAACACCGCGACCAACCTCATTCTGAACCGGGTCGGGGGCAACGCGGTGAATGCGCAAATGGCCAAACTAGGCTTAGAACAGACGCGGGTGATGCGTAAGATCCTGGGAGATCGCAACGATTTGAAGCCAGTGCCCAGCGGCATTACAGATGAAGGAGCGAAGCCGGAGAACAAGAAGTGGGGCATTGGACGCAGTAGTCCTTTTGAAATGGTGACGCTGCTCGAAAAAATTTATAAGGGCGAGCTGGTGAGTAAAGCGGCGTCGGCGGAGATGCTGGGCATTTTGAAAAAGCAACGCGACCATGATGGTCTCGGACGAAATATGAAGGACGTCACAGTGGCCAACAAAAGCGGGGCGCTCGATCACCTACGGAGCGATGTGGGAATCATCTATTCTCCGGGTGGACCGGTAGCAATGGCCGTGACGGTTGACGATATCCCGCAATCGGATTGGTCTCCCGATAATCCGGGGGAATTGCTGATCGCCCGGCTATCGGAGGTGGTAAGTCAGGGATTGAGCGGAAACGCCGGGGCTCCGCGATGATTTAGAAATACGCCGCAACGTTACACGGCTGCAGTGCGCACGTGCTCCAGTTCTTCCTGCGGCTGCACACTGTTATTAAAGCTATAGCCGAATCCACGCACCGACCGGATTAACGACGGGTTGGCCGGATCCGATTCGATTTTCTGCCGCAGGCGCAAGATATAGACGTCCACCGTCCGGTCGGTCACCGCGCGGTCATGTCCCCACACCGCATCCAGCAACTGCTCCCGGCTGAACACCACGCCAGGCCGGCTCATCAGAAACTCCAGCAGCCGAAATTCCGTCGCGGTGAGCGTCAGCAGCCCTCCATCCAAACGCACTTCACAGCTGCTGCGGTCCAATTCGAGTGAGGCCGCTTTCAATACACGGCTAGCGGTGGCCTGCCCGCGAAACTGAATCTTCACCCGCGCAATCAATTCGCGTATGAAAAACGGTTTCACGATGTAGTCGTTCGCACCTAATTCGAGCCCCACGATCCGATCCGTTTCCGATGCCCGCGCTGTCAAAAAGATGACCGGAATATGCGCCAGTTCAGGATGCTGCCTTATACCCTTGCAGATGTCCAAGCCGTCCGAATCCGGCAGCATGATATCCAGCAAAATCAGGTCCGGCCGCTCGCGCCGGCACAGATCGATGACGCCTCGTCCGCTCTGCGCCCCCACTACGGTGAAGCCATCCTTCTCCAGGTTGTACTTCACCAGGGCGTACAAATCCGCATCATCCTCGATCAACGCAATCTTTCGCATTCACATTCCTCACACAAAGAGTAACCGAACAGCTATTACGATTGTGTTACGGCTCGATGAATAGCCGCTGAATTCCCTCCTCACCAAGCGAAGGTCATAATGTGAGAAGTTGAAAGGCAGAGGCTGTCCTCATGAATCGCTATCAACAACCGGCCGGCAGGGAACGCCAGGCGACGATTCGCTCTTCGACGACTCTATGGAGCGCCGCCGCGGCACTAGTGGTTGTCATTCTGCTCATCCTCGGGCTCAGCACCTCCGCCCCGTCGGATTTCTATAAGAAAGGCGCTATCGCGGCAGCCATCCTGTTGCTTGTCATCCGGCAGGTAGGTCGCCGTCTCCGCGGTCGCGCCTCGGCCGCGGCTCAACCAGACCCGCAATCGAAGCTGAATCTCGACTAAGTGCCGGCATAAGCTTGAGCCTGCTATTTGCGATAGGGCGCCTACGCCCTGTTACGATAATGTTTTATGAAAGGTATTGTGCTTGCCGGAGGCACGGGTAGCCGCCTCTTACCCCTCACCAAGATCACCAACAAACACCTCCTGCCGATTTACAACAAGCCCATGATCTACTACCCGATCGAAACGCTTGTGCAGGCTGGTATTCGCGACCTTCTCGTCGTCACCGGCGGCCGCAATGCGGGCGATTTTCTGCGCCTTCTCGGCAACGGCAAGGAATTCGGCCTCAAGCACATCAACTACGCCTATCAGGAAGGCGAAGGCGGCATCGCCGAGGCTCTCGCTCTGGCTGAACACTTCGCGGAAGGCAGCAAAATCTGCGTGGTGCTGGGTGACAACATCATTGAAGGCAACATCACTCACGCGGTCGAAAACTTTCAACGTCAAACCCGCGGCGCACAGGTCCTCCTGAAGGAAGTGCCCGATGCTGACCGCTTCGGCGTGGCCGAAATCGATGGAAACCGCATCATTTCGATCGAAGAGAAGCCCACCTACCCGAAAACTCGCTACGCCGTCACAGGGATCTATATGTACGACGAAACGGTGTTCGACAAAACGCGCACGCTGAAACCTTCCAAACGCGGCGAACTCGAGATTACCGACGTCAACAATGCCTATATTCAGGAAGGCACGATGACCTTCGACTTTCTCGAGGGCTGGTGGACCGATGCCGGCACGTTCGATTCCCTGCTCCGCGCCAGCAAACTCGTTCACGATACGCAAACAACTCCGCAGGCAGTACCGGTCGGAGCGGGCCAACGGTGAGCGCGGCCGCGCTCGGCGCCCTCGAATCCGGCGTCGAAATTGAAGTGCCCGTCGCGGACCCAGGTATCGGCAAAGTTATCCTCTCTCCTTCCAGCCCCGATCTGATTGCCGGTGTGCAGATTGAACCTTTCCCGCTGTGGCCCGACGATCGCGGCTATTTTCTCGAAATCGCGCGCCTGGGGCAGGGCTTAGTCGCAGGCTTTCCTCCTACTTCACAGGTTTCCGCCGCCCTCAATTACCCGGGCATCATCAAAGCCTTTCATTTCCACCGTTTTCAAACCGACTACTGGGTGCCCGCAGCGGGTCTCCTCCAGGTTGCGCTTATCGACCTCCGCCGCGGCTCCAAGACCTACGCTGCGAAAAATACGCTTTATCTCGGGAATTTGCGGCCCTGGCAATTACTCATTCCTCCCGGTGTCGCCCATGGTTACAAAGTGATCGGCGATCAACCTTCTGTCCTTGTCTACATCACGAACCGCACTTACGACCCCAAAGATGAAGGCCGCATCGCGCACAACGATTCTTCCATCGCCTACGACTGGGAATTGCAACATAAATGAAGTTACTCGTAACGGGAGGGGCCGGCTTTATTGGCTCTTCTTTTGTCCGCATGGCGCTACGGGAAGGTTGGGCCGACCAGGTCGTCAATCTCGATAAATTGACCTACGCCGGCAATCCTGAAAATCTCTTCCCCATCGCTCAGCATCCTGGCTACTCGTTCGTTCATGCCGATATCGCCGATGCTGGGACCATTGATCGCATCTTCGAATCCGAAGCTCCAGACGCCGTCATTCACTTTGCGGCCGAATCACACGTCGACCGCAGTATTCATTCCCCCGCGCCAGTCATCCAGACCAATTTCAACGGCACTTTTACCCTGCTCGAAGCCGCCCGGCGTCACAAATTAGCTCGCTTCGCTCACGTTTCGACCGACGAGGTGTATGGGAGCATTGAGCCCCCTTACGACGCCGACGAGAACTATCCATTGCGCGCCAGCAGCCCCTATTCGGCGTCCAAGGCCGCCTCCGACCTGCTCGCTCTCTCGTATTTCACGACTTACAAGTTGAATGTGTCGGTAACTCGCGCCTCTAACAATTACGGGCCGTATCAATTCCCCGAGAAGTTAATTCCCTTAATGATTTCGAACGCTCTCGAAGATAAACCTCTGCCAGTGTACGGCGATGGCCAGCAGGTTCGCGACTGGCTATATGTTGAAGATCATTGTCGCGCCATCCAGGCCGTTCTCGAAAAGGGCCGTCCCGGCGAAATTTATAACGTCGGCGGCAATTGCTCCCTGCCCAACCTCGATGTCGTTCACCGCATTCTGAATGCCACCGGGAGACCCGCATCCCTCATCACGCGCGTCGCCGACCGTCCCGGTCACGATCGACGATACGCACTTACCAACGACAAACTGACCCGCGAAACGGGTTGGACGCCACTCACCGACTTCGATCGCGGTCTAGCCGCCACCGTCGAGTGGTATCGCACAAATCAAGCCTGGATTAATCGCATTAAGAGCGGCGAATATCTCCACTTCTATGAGCTAAATTACGCCAATCGGTCAGAATAGCTGTTGTAGTCTAGTTATAATTCAACTGGAGAACTGCAGCTATCAGTGGATCGCTTGGGGCATTCGGCAACTTCTTTGGATGAGTTGAAGCAGATCCAGAGCGGCGCTCGTGCCTCTCAATCGCTCGCTCAACTTCGTTCGTACTTCGAGCGCGTGCAGGAACTTCGCCGTATTCATGCAGGCAATTTCGATGTACAGCTTATCGTTGCTGAAGCACAGGAAGAAATCATACAGCGCGCGCGCGATTTGCGCAGCCGGCCCGGCGCGCAGCCCTCCGACGGCGTTCTTTTCCCACCGCCTGGTGACGCCCCGCGTGTTTCTAGTAGCGCCGTCACCGAAATCAATCCCGAGGAGGAACACTCCGACGACCACGGTCCGCTGGATCGAAAGACCTGGCGTCGTGCAACCTATCTCGCCCTCGTTCTGCTGGCCGTCGTGTGCGTGGGGTTCTTCTATCTCATTCAAATGGCGCGCCGCATCAACTTTTCGCCAACGCCGGCAGCTTCGTCTGCCCCGCAGGCCAGCAATGCACCCACTAGCGCATCCAGCAAGGTTCCCGTCACGAACACCAACGCCGGGGAGCCCGCCGTATCCACCGCCCCCACCGTGCGCCTCTACACGGACCTGATTCCTGGCACAGTCTCAGTAGACGATGGCGAACCGCAAGACCTGAAAGATGGCGAGTTGATTCTCGATCATCTCGAACCGGGGCGTCATTCCATCAAGGTTGCGGGTCGCAGCGGCAACGCGGCCTTCAGCTTCGATGTCTCGGATAAAACGGCCCCGCAAGTGGTGGCGCCGCTTACCGCTAATAACGCGATGGCGGTCCTGATCTCCGCCCAGGATGGCAAAGGGCGCATCCTCACCAGTCTTTCCCAGCCCGAAGTTTCTATTGACGGCAAATCGGCTGGCCAGGCCGGCCCCGACGGCCTTGCTCTAGACAATTTGGGCAACACCGATCACGAGTTGCAGGTCGCACAAGCAAGTGACCGTCAGCGCTTTGTGATGACCTACACGCCCGCCCCCGTTCTCACCGTCTACATCAAATCGGACGCCAATGCCGGCGTCGTGACGGTCAGTACCCAGCAGGACGACGTCAGTGTGTTCGTTGGCGACAGACTCTATCGTCGAAAAACCGATCATGGCCAGCTCCGCCTTCTGCTCAAAGTGGGCAGCTACACCATTCGCGTTCACAAAGATGGCTTTGTTGATCCGCCGCCACAAAACATAGACGTTGTTAAAGGCCAGGAAGGCGAACTCGCCTTCGATCTGCTTCCCGTTCCCAATCTGGCTTCGCTCGAAGTGCAGGGCGCTGCACCCGGTACTACCGTTTTTGTCGATCAATCGCAGGTTGCAATTGCTGATGAGGCCGGCGTCGCCACTGTAAAGAATGTCAAAGAAGGGGAACACACGGTCGAGCTGCGGCAGGAAGGCTTCACGCCCAAAAAATTCGAGCGCGATTTCGCCGGCGGCTCAATCGTTGCTCTGGCGGCTCCCGATACCACCCTCCAAAGAGTCGCGCCTGAGTCGAAGGTCGCCGACCAGATCGCAACCAGGGCAGCCGCGGACGAAGCGAAATCGGTTGCGCCCGCTGCACCCGCCGATCTCCCTGGTGAACAAGTTCGCCGCGGCGGCGGATTCGTCCATTACAACGTTCCCAAAACCACTGGCCGCTACTCCTTCACCGCCCACAGCAAAATCGGCGGATTCCTGAAACACGACAAACTACAGTGGTATGCCGGTTATCAAAACAGCGAGAATTACATCATGTTCTCGCTCGATGGCAAACATGCCAGTTTGCGTGAAATGCGCGATGGCAAGTCTTATGAGGTGAATCGCATTCCTTTTGTCGTTGCTTCCGGTGAATGGGTCCAGGTCAATATGTCCGTGAAACCCGGCAGCATTACCGCCAGCGTCAAGTCGCCGGGCGAAGGCTGGAGCGAAATCGGTACCGCCTCCAGCACCGGACGCGATTTCACGCAGGACAAAGTGGGCTTCTATGTTCCAGGCAACGACGAAGTCGCTGTCGCTAACTTCCATTTCGCCCAATAATCATGAGGACTCATCAACGTGGATGAACGCGCTTTCTACCGTGAGCAGCAGGCCGTCAAACCGGCTAACTTGAATTGCACTTTCTGCCGAGCCAGCAACTCGTATGAGCTCCGCTGGCTGGTCCGCCGCAAGGTCGCCAGCCTCCCTCGCAACGCCGACGAACGCGATCGCGCCAAATTCGCCAAAGCCGCCAGCTATATGGTCTTGCTGGACGACAAGGTGGCCTGCAAAACGTGCCGCCGCACCTTCGAAGTTTCAGGCATTAAAACCACCGCGTTCCTTACCGATTAGCAAAAAAAATCAGGCTCGATAGCTGAAGTAATTAGCGATCTGTTCGCCGATTCTGCCAATCGCATCTTCCAGGGTGGCTCCTTCGCCGAAATGATTGGCTGTGAATATGCTTACCACAATGTTGCGCGACCGGCTTTCGAAAATTCCCACATCGTTTCCGATGTAGGGCAGAAAATCGCCCGTCTTGTGCGGAATCACAAAGTTATCTACATACTTCGGGAGCCGTGTCCGGTAAACCTGACCGCGCATGATGACCAACATCTGCTCGCTGGCCTGTTTACTCACTGCCTGGCCGGTTTTGATACGCTCCAACAGCGTGCCAATGTCTTTGGGTGAGGACAACCCGAACGGATGCTCGCCTTTCCGATAAAAGTCTTCCGCGCTCGGCGCCGCCCGCAATGCATCGAACCAGGCTTTCGCGGGAGCAGTGGCACGCGTTCGCGTGAGCCCGTAGTCTCTTGCCAGCGCGTTCACCGCATCAATGCCGCCCACTTGCCGGAACAGCAGATCGGTTGCCGTGTTGTCGCTCACGATAATCATCAGCATTAGCAGATCGTGGATGGTAAGCGGAACTCCTTCGTCCAGCGAGCGAATAATGCCTGTTCCGGGCCGCTTGTCCTCGTTGCGCAATGTTACTCGATCGGTCAACTTAAACTTTCCCGCCTCGATCTGCCGGAACGCCTCCACCATCAGCGGGATCTTGATGACGCTCATGGTGTCCATCTGCTCGTCTGCGTTGATCGAGAGTTCCTCGCCCGTCTCGAGGCACTTCAGGTAGATGCCCCATTTCGCATTTACCGACTTCGTAATCCGTTCAATGTTCTCCCGCAGCAGAGCGAGTGGAGTGGCTGTCTTTCTCTGAGCACGGAGCAACACCGGCGCAGCAGAGACCGAGATCGCAATCGAAAGAAACGAACGTCTTTGCATAGGTGTCGCAGCCATTTCGTTTGATACTGAGGTAAAGAACTCCAATCGCTTCGCTCATGGTTTCCGTGCTTCCGGTTGTAGAGCCACTGACGTGGCTCATGGCTCCGAAGAATACGCTGCTTCAGAGCCGCGAGCGGAGCGACCGGAGTTGCATCGCTTGGTAACGTTTTCATCGCTACACTCCACTAGCGGTCCACCGCGGGCAACAGCGTGAGGCGTTCCTCCGCCGCGGCTTCAACCGCTTTTCGCGAATAGGGCATCGGATGGTAATGGCCATCCGCCCAGCCCTCGATCAGGTCGCCATAGTGACGGTCTCCGGGTACAGCCGATTCCCCTGGCACATTCGTCATCACGGAACGATCCCAGTCACTCACATCCAGAACCTCACGGTAGGACGCGCCATGCGTTTGCGAATAATTTGGGCCGCCCGTCGCATTTACCGTGTAGCCGTCACCCGGCCGCGCATGCGCCGGCAAATTCAAACTTGCCACGCCCAGCGGATGCCGGAAGTACGCTTTGTGCAGATTGCCCCACTTCCATTCCGTCTGATCAGCCCCGAGACGTTCGTGAATCTCACGCAAACTCGCCTCCAGCGTCTTCCCCAGTAGCGCATCTTTCTCACTACTCGCCTTCAACTCGTTGAGCAAAACATCCGGCGCCAGCCGAACCGAAGCTATTCCCTTTGGAAGCAGCGCGCGGTGCAGATGCTCAATCCAAACTTCGTAAACCAGTGCAGCACGCGACTCCATACTCACGTTGCAGTTCCAACTCAGCAACTCGGAACGCACTTGCTCCGCTTCACTCCCTGGCGCCGGATGCCAGTCCTTCAGCAGCGCCAAGAAATCACGCGCCGGCAGCGAAACCGTATCCTGCTGCATGCGCGCAAAATCGTCCACATCGAACTTTCGTCCGCTCGTCAACATCTCGACAATGCGGTTGTATCTTGTTGGTGACGCCCACGCATACCCAAGCGCATGGGGATAACGCGGCGGGAGAATGTCGTGATTTGCCGTGGCCACGAAGTGCCGGGACGGGTTGTAGGCGGTTGGGTTTTCCGTTACCGGCAGAAAGCCCGACCATTCGTAGTCACCCGAATCACCGGGCACCGGAAACAAACCTGCCCATCCATGCCGGATCGGCGCCTGGCCTGCTGCAATCCATCCGATGTTGCCTTGCCGGTCCGCGTAAACCAGGTTTTCCGAAGGGATCTTATAGCTGGCAACTGCCCGGCGAAATTCCGGCCAGTTTTCCGCGCGCGCCAGTTTCAGCGCGGGCAAATAACCTGCACCGCCTGCCGCCGTCCCCACCCAGCGCAACGCGTACGCGCGCTGCCGTCCGTCATCTTCATAAATCACCGGACCATGCAGCGTGTACTTCAGCTCGACTTCGCGCCTGCCTTCGCCTTTTACATCCACCGCCTGCTGCTCCGCTTCAAACTTCTTCCAGACGCCTCGATACAAATACTGCGTTGGGTCGGCCGGATTCACTTTCTCCACATACAAATCCTGCTGATCGATGCCCACAATCGTGAATCCCCAGGCGATGTTCTCGTTGTGCCCGAGCGCAATCCCCGGCAATGCCGGCTCGCCTGCCCCGATCACGTCCCATCCTGGCGCCACCAGGTGTACGGTCTTTCGCAGCGATGGCAATTCGATCCCACGGTGCGGATCATTCGCCAGAAGCGGCTTGCCCGTGCGTGTCATCGTGCCGTCCACTACCCAGTTATTGCTTCCCTGCTCTCCGGGAAAATGGATCGCGCCAATCGCGGCCACGTAACCTTTCACGATCGCCGGCGTAATATCGGCCAGGTCGAGTCCCTTGGGCACGATCAGCGGGATATGCGGCTCCGGCGGGAAGAGCCGATCGTCGGTGGCCAGTCCCATCTTTTCCACATCCAGCGTTCGGGTCACTTCGGCCAGCATGTTTCCGGTCATCAGCAGCCCCGCTATGCGCGCCGTCACGTCCTCCGGCGCCCACAGTCCCGGATCGAAGCCCGCCATCCGAAACTCCAGGGAACGCTGCCCGTTGAGGGAGCGAATGTAGGCGTTAATGCCGCTGGTAAACGCCGTAGCAATGGACTTCGCGTCGGGTGCGTAGCTACGCCACTCCTGATCCCAATCGCCTCGATAGCGAAACAATCGCGCCAAACGATCGCGTTTCAGATACTTCGGCCCTAATACTTCAGCCAGCTTGCCCGTGCCAATCCGTCTCCACAAATCGATTTGAAAGAGCCGGTCCTGCGCAGTAATGTAGCCTTGTGCAAAAAACAGGTCGTCCGAGTTCCTGGCATAAATGTGCGGGACGCCCCAGTGATCACGTATGACCTCAACCGGTTCTTTCAAACCCTTCACCTGCAGCTGCTTCGCTACAACCGCTGTCTGACGGGGAAGAATAGCAACCGTGACACACAGGCAGAATAAACAAGCCGCAAAACGCCGTCCCGGAACTAACATCCTACAAGTCTAGTCGTTCAACGCACTTCCGCCATCGGCGTACTCACATCGCTACTTTTTGAAGCCAGATGCTTCCGCCCGGGTTGCGAAGGGCTAATGGCATCTTCTCTCTCAGCGTCGAGTTGAAGCGGTGGGCCATGTAGTTGTTGAAGTATAAGATTCGGAAATTTGAATTGTATTGCAAGAACGCTCGCAATAGATAAATTTCGTTAAACGAGCGATTCTCCCTCAGCCATGCAGGTGGATACTCGAACGGGTAAAAGACGTCATGAATGTGAATCACCACGCCCGGATTCAACTCGGGCAGAATTCGAAAAAGATAATCTGTTACATCGCTTCCCGTCTTTGCCACATGGGAGGAATCGATAAATAAAATATCGTTCTCCCGAAGTTGCCGGAAGACCTCCGTCGGAACTTCCTGGACACGTTTCGCCAAGATCTTGACTCGATAAGGATCGTCTTCAGCAAGCATCGATAGTAGTCGTTCAGGAAAAGGATCGATGATCTGCAAGTCCATCTGCCGGTCGAAAAAATGATCGTTTACGTCCATCGCGAGGCAAGATGAAAACCCGGAGCCGACTTCGATAAAACGCTTGGGACGGAGCACGCGCAAGAAGCAAAATAGCACCGCGCCATCGCCGTGTTCGAAGAAATCATTATGCAGGAAATAACGAAGACCTGGTGTTTTATCGTCTCCATACGGTATTTCCCCAGCGAAGGGCGACATAGCAGTCAGCCACTGAAGCATGGCTTTGTCATCGAGAACCAGATCCGATCGATGAGGTATTTCAGTGGTGGCAAACCCGCTGATTATTTTTTGAACGCATGGGTCATTCACATCGACGATAGGCGAGTAGTAATGGCCTGATGGAACAAACACTGGCGATGGCGAAATTTCTTTGGACGACATTTTGTCTGACTTATATCACTGTTCTGAAGTCACGTCCACCATTGCCTTCGCCCTCAACTTGCAATTCCGAACTAAAACAGGCGAATGCCACCCGAAGCCTTTGATCCAGCAGCTAAGTATTACAGTTTAGGGAGACGCAATGTTTGGTCGTGAATCTAGATCCGTTTTGGTGTTAGGGGCAGCCGGCGCGGTGCTCTGTTTCGGTCAGGTAAATGTACTTACCTATCACAATGACAACGCCCGTACAGGGCAGAATGTGGCAGAAACCATTTTGACGCCCGCCACCGTGAATGCGGCCGGCTTCGGCAAGCTGTTTAGTTTCCCCATGGACGGGAAAGTGGATGCGCAGCCTTTGTATGTTTCGGGCGTCGTGATTCCGGGACAAGGAACATACAACGTGGTGTACGCAGCGAGCGAGCATGACAGCGTCTATGCGTTCGACGCCAACAGCGGCAAGCCGTTCTGGCAGGTCTCGCTATTGGGCGCGGGCGAGACCACGTCAGACATCCGAAACTGCGGCCAGGTGGCTCCGGAGATCGGCGTGACAGCAACACCGGTGATCGATTTAAACGCGGGTCCGCACGGCACGATTTACCTGGTAGCCATGAGCAAGGATTTGGGCGGCAACTACTATCAGCGACTCCATGCGCTCGACATTGCGACCGGTACTGAGGAGTTCAACGGACCCACGACCGTGCAGGCCAGCTATCCCGGCTCTGGCGCGAACAGCAGCAACGGGCAGGTGATTTTCGACGCGAAGCAATACAAAGACCGGGCGGGATTGTTGCTGCTGAACGGCGTGGTGTACACCAGCTGGGGTTCGCATTGCGACATCCAGCCATATACAGGCTGGATCATTGGTTACAACGAGGCTACGCTTCAGCAGACGAGCGTCTTCAATTTTGATCCGAACGGAACTGAAGGCGCTTTGTGGAACAGCGGCGGTGGGCCGGCCGCGGACGCGCAAGGAAACATATTTGCGGCGGTTGCCAACGGGACCTTCGATACCGTGCTGACCCCGCAAGGATTTCCGTCAAGCGGCGACTACGGCAATGCTTTCGTGAAACTGACTCCGCAAAACGGGAGCTTGAGCCCGGCCGATTATTGGACCATGTCGAACTCGAACACCGAATCGGCCAGCGACACGGATCTGGGTTCGGGAAGCGTAGTGCTGTTGCCGGACGAAACAGACAGCAGCGGAACTGTGCGGCACCTGGCTGTCGGGGCAGGTAAAGATTCGAACCTTTACGTCATTGACCGCGACAACATGGGCAAATATGATCCGACGGCGAATGCCACCATTTACCAGCAGCTGAGCGGCGCACTGCCGGGCGGGATCTTCTCGAATCCGGCGTATTTCAACGGCAACGTGTACTTTGGCCCGGTGGGCAGTGCGATCTACGACTTCCAGATCAGTAGCGCGAAGCTCAGCATGGTTTCGGCCACCGGCAATCTCTTCGGTTATCCGGGCGCGACGCCCAGCATCTCGGCGCAGGGGACTATTAACGGAATTCTGTGGGCTGTCGAGAACAGTAATCCGGCGGTCCTGCACGCTTACGATGCCACCGACTTAGGCGTGGAGTATTACAACAGCTCGCAAGCGGCTTCGGCGCGCGATCAGTTTGGCCCGGGCAACAAGTACATCACGCCCACGATCGCGGGAGGCCAGGTCTTCGTAGGTACGACTACCGGCGTAACTGCGTTTTCCATTCTTCCGAAACCGGTGCTGCCAAATGGCCAGTACCTGGTGATCAACCAGCTGAGTAACTTGGTGCTTGATGATCCGGCGTTTGAAACCGCATACGGAACGTTAGTAATCGAGTTTCCGTTAAATTACGGGGCGAACCAGGAGTGGACATTCACCTCGAACGGAGGCGGCTTTTACACGATTGCCAATACGGCCAACGGACTGTTGCTGGCCGATCCAGGCGGTTTGATGGGACCGGGCGCGCCCCTGTTGCAGGAGACGGCAGACGGCACGGATGCGCAGTTGTGGTCGCTAACGGTTTCGGGTTCTGGTTACGTCATCCGGAACAAGGCGAGCGGGCTGGTCATAGACGACACCAACTGGAGCTTTCAACCTTGGACTGGAATGCAGCTGTGGAGCCCTTTGGGGAACAGCAATCAGGCGTGGCTCTTGCAATGATTAGCCGACCTGCAAAATAATTTTGCCGATATGTTCGCCGCTTTCCATGCGGGCGTGAGCTCCGGCCGCTTCTTCCAAGGGAAAAACGGTATCGATGATCGGCCGAATGATGTTCTTCGGCGGAAGAAGCGGCCAGACATCGGCGAGAAGACGTTTGGCCACCTCGCCTTTCTGTTGCGGAGTGCGAGCGCGCATCATGGACGCCATAATGCGCGCGCGTTTCCACATCAGATGAGTAAGATTCAGTTCTGTAAGGGCGCCTCCCTGAGTCGAGACGATTGTGATACGACCGTCAGACGCCAGAGCGTCGAGATTGCGGGCCAGGTAAGGGCCGCCGACAAGATCGAGGACAACATCGACTCCGCGCTGCCTTGTAAAGTCTTTCGTTTGGGCGACAAAGTCACTCTCGCGATAATTGATCGCGTGCGCTGCGCCGAAGCGAAGACAGGCGGCGCATTTCTCCGGGCTGCCGGCAGTGGCGATGGCCTGCGCATGCCAGGCGTTTGCGACCATAATGGCGGTGCTGCCGATACCGCTCGTGCCACCGTGTACAAGCACCGTTTCGCCGGCCTGCAGCGCAGCGCGTGTAATGAGATTGTCGTAGACGGTGAACATGTTTTCGGGCAGGGTGGCCGCCTCAATGTCGCTCCAATTTTCTGGAACCGGGAGAACCTGCAGTGCCGGTACTCCGCAATATTCGGCATAGCCGCCGCCTGACAAAATGGCGCAGACGCGCTGGCCAGGCTCGAACGAAGTGACGTCGCCGGCTACCGAATCGACGATGCCCGCCAAATCGAGACCCGGGATATCGGAAGCTCCCGGAGGCGGTGGATATTTGCCTTGCCGCTGGAGCGTATCAGCGCGGGCGACGCCGGCCGCTTTCACGCGAATGACGATTTCGCCCGGCTGCGGCGCGGGCCGCGGGCGTTCGACCAGTTTGAGTACCTCTGGTCCGCCGAAAGGAGAAATTTCGATAGCTAGCATAACCGTATTTTGGGGCCCGACCGATTTCGCGTACAATATTCGGCGACGGAGCGACGAGTGATTAAGATTATTACGATCGAGCGCGAGTACGGAAGCGGCGCGGCGGTAATCGCGAAAAAGCTGGCGGATCAACTTGGGTGGGAGCTCTGGGACCAGAAGATCACTCAGGAAATCGCCAAGCGACTGAAGTGCGATGTGAAAAGCGTAGAACAACGGGAAGAGAAGCCCGATTCAACCTTTTACCGGTTGATGAAGGTCTTCATGCGGGGCAGCTACGAGGAGCGTTTCGCCGGGACCGGAACCGAGATGCTCGATTCGGAGAGTCTTTCAAATCTGTTCGAGGCCGTTATTAAGGACCTGGGAGACCGCGGGCCCTGTGTCATTGTCGGGCGGGCAGCGCCATGGTTTTTGCGAGAGCATGCCCGAAATATGGGCCTGTTCATCTATGCGCCGCATGAGGAAAAAATGCGCCGCTTGCAGGCCGCCGGGAAATCGGTGCAGGAGGCAGAGGAGCAACTGGAACGCATGGACAGCGACCGCGCCGCGTTTGTAAAACGCTATTACAACAAGGTGTGGCCGCAGCGCGATCTATATCACCTGATGATTAATTCGATCATCGGAGATGAGGCCGTGATTGAATTAGTGCTGCGCGAGATGGAGATCTTAAATACTAGGAACGGGTGAATAGCGGGGGCGACTCCCTATACTTACTTCTTCTGATCTTCTTTCTCTTTTAAGTCTTCTTCGATAGTTTCACGGTCGCCTTCGGCCTGAGAAGGCACCGATCTTTCTTCGTCTGCCAGATCTTTATCCGGCTGACTATCTTTGTTCTTCGGATCGCTCATACCTGTAGAGTCGCACAGGGCACGGCTGCGCGCCGCCATTCAGCAAAGCAAGCACAGGCCGAGATGCCGCGCCACCAGACGAAAGAGGAACTTCAGCGGACTTGGGTGCGGATCGCGAGTCCGTTGTGCGCGCGAGTTCCTTAGAAGGAACTCGCCTGCTCTTCGGGCGGGGCGCTTGATCCCGGGCCCGTTGTGCGCGCGAGTTTCTTAGAAGTGCGGATCGGGCATCCTGTTTCAATCGGTGCGCAGGCGGAATATGGTGGTAGCGCGAAACTGCTCACCGGGATCTAGTTCGGTCGACGGGAATTGCGGTTGATTGGGTGAATCGGGAAAGTGCTGCGTCTCAAAACACATGCCGGTGCGGAAGCCGTATACGGACCCTTTTCCTTCTACTGAACCATCGAGATGATTGCCGGTGTAGAACTGCATGCCGGGCTGCGTGGTGAGAACTTCAAGCACGCGCCCCGACTCCGGATCTAGCGCCCGCGCGGCCAGCACAGGGGCGTCGCCATTGCGGTTCAGCACGTAGTTATGGTCGTAACCCGCGCCGAGCTTCAGCTGCTCGTCCGGGTCGTTAATGCGGCTGCCAATAACGGTCGGCTGGCGGAAGTCGAAAGGCGTGTTGCCAACCGATCGCACTTCTCCGGTCGGAATGAGATGCGCGTTGACTGGCGTGAACTGGTCGGCGTGTATGGTCACGACGCTGTCCAGAATTTTGTGGGAACCAGCGCCGCGCAGATCGAAGTACGAGTGGTTGGTTAGATTTAGAACGGTCGCTTTATCGGTGGCGGCTTGATAATCAAGGTGCAATTCATCGTCAGGAGTTAAGGTGTATCGGACTTTGACCTGCAAATTGCCCGGATAGCCCTCCTCGCCATCGGCACTCAGATATTCGAGTTCCAGCGCGGGCTCGTTACCCGAAACTTCGTGCGCGCGCCACAATACTTTGTCAAAACCCCGGGTTCCGCCGTGCAGCGAGTTCTCGCCATTGTTGCGCGCAAGCGTATAAGTCTGCCCGTCGAGACTGAACTGAGCGTGGGCGATCCGGTTCGCATAACGGCCGACTAGCGCTCCAAAAAACGGATTCTTGTGGAGATACTCATCGAGTGTTTCGAAGCCCAGCACGATGTCCGCGAATTGTCCCAGCCGATCAGGAGTTTTGAGGCTGACAAGGCGTCCACCGTAAGTGGTTATTTTAGCTTCGATGCCATGCTGGTTGCGCAGTGTATATAGGTCGACGGGTTCGCCCGACGGGAGTTTTCCCCATGCCTCTTTGGTTATCACGCTCATGTATTGTATGAATTCCTGCCCGGAGACAAAAGTAGCAAACTACCCCTCTTGCAATGAATGACTCCCGCCAGCCAGCGCCCGCAGCGCTCATATCCGTGATTATTTTTTTGAGCGCGTTTCTGCTTTTTGCTCTGGAGCCGCTGGTGGCCCGGCGCATCCTGCCTTGGTTTGGCGGGTCATCGGCGGTGTGGTCTATCTGCCTGGTTTTTTATCAGACGGCGCTGCTGGCGGGCTATCTCTATGCACGGCTGTTGACTCGTTATTTGTCTTCCCGATGGCAAGCCTATACGCACATTAGCCTGCTGATGGCATCGCTAGTGCTGCTTCCAATCGGTCCGGGGAATCGCTGGAAACCATTTGCGGTTGACCATCCGGCGTTGCTGATCATCTGGATGTTAGCGGCCACCATCGGTCTGCCGTTTCTAACACTATCGGCCACCAGCCCTTTGCTGCAGGCCTGGCTGGCGCGCAGCGGATCGCGCACTCCGTACCGGATGTTTGCGGTATCGAATTTTGCTTCGCTCGCGGCGCTGCTGGTGTACCCGACAATCGTGGAACCGTCGCTTGGAACTCGCCGGCAGAGCGTGGCCTGGTCCGCGGTCTTTGCGGTGTTTGCTTTGCTCTGCGGGTGGGTGGCCTGGCGGAGCAGGCGCAGCAACCGAGACGTTGCAGAGGGTCAGGATGAATCAGGACGAACCGCCAACTTGCGAAAAGCAGAATGGTTCGCGCTGGCCGCTTGCGGGTCGATGCTGCTGCTCGCGATCACCAACCACATAGACGAAAACGTGGCTGCGGTTCCCTTTCTTTGGGTCCTTCCGCTGGCTATCTATCTGTTAAGTTTTGTCCTGACTTTCGGGTCGTCGAATATCTACAGGCGTTCGTTGTGGACCCGGCTGCTGGCACTCACTCTGGGAACTCTGGGCTATGCGATTTACAACATCAACTCGGTGGAAGCGATCCAGGTGAGCTTGCCGATTTTTCTCGCGGGATTGTTCGTGTGCTGTTTGTTTTGCCATGGCGAGATGAACCGGCTTCGGCCGCCGCCCCGGGAGTTGACGAGTTTCTATCTGTTTATCGCGGCAGGCGGAGCAGCTGGAGCAATCTTCATTGGATTACTGGCGCCCCTCTTATTCGATGGTGTTTACGAGCTGCCGTTGGTGCTCGTCTTTACAGCTTTGCTCGCCTGGCTGCTGATCTGGCGCGAGCGCATCTGGGCGCTCCGGTTGCTATGGGGCGGTGTCACGGCTTGCATGGTGGTCGTTGCGGTGACGAACTTTCAGGCCTATCACGCGAATGCGCTCTCGCTGCGGCGCAGTTTCTATGGATCGCTGCGTGTGACGCAGACCCCGCACGCCGGACTCGATCAGGAAAGAATTCTATATCACGGAACCATCGAACATGGCTCCGAGTTTGTCCTGCCGCCCAGACAGAGCCGGCCAACAACTTACTACGGGCCTGACTCGGGCATCGGGATCTTGCTGCGTGAGTGTTATAGCGGACCGAAGCGCATAGGAGTGGTCGGTCTCGGCACCGGTACGCTGGCCGCTTATGGGCGGGCGGGTGATGAGATCCACTACTTCGAAATTAATCCGCAAGTCTCGGACTTAGCGAACGCGCTCTTCTTCTATTTGCGAGATACACCGGCGCACGTGAACATTACCATCGGAGACGGGCGACTGGCGCTCGAGCGCGAAACGGGGCCGCCCTACGATGTGCTGGTACTCGATGCTTTTTCGGGCGATGCAATACCAGTCCATCTGTTGACTAGGGAAGCGATGAATTCATACCGGCGTCGTTTGAAGAGTGATGGCGCAATCGCGTTTCATGTATCGAACGATTTTCTCGATCTGGGGCCGGTGGTGGAGCGGCTGGCGAACGATGCCGGATACCGGTCTGTGATGGTGCATAATCACCGGGATGACGACGGGGCGATTTTGCCGGCCGACTGGGTACTGGTGACAAACAATCCGGAGGTGCTGGAGAATGCCGCCATACGGATCCATTCGAGGCCAATCAACCAGGAGCGTGGAGTGCGTGTCTGGACAGATGACTACAACAATCTATTTCAAGCGCTCAAGAAACCCACCCTGTGAGCGTTTGACTCCCTGTTGCCCCGATCTCTGATCGCCGCGCCTTGCCTGGACTTCGGTTATCTTTGTAGTATTCAGCTTGACTAGAAAGGACGGTGCCCACATGGCGATCTCGTTCGAACTTAATGGGCAGACCAAGTCTGTCGACGTGGATGCTCAAACCCCTCTGCTATGGGTCTTGCGCGACACGCTCAATCTTACCGGCACCAAATATGGCTGCGGTATTGCCGCCTGTGGCGCTTGCACTGTGCATATTGATGGCGAGCCTGCCCGCTCCTGCGTGTATCCAGTCTCTGCCGTTGCCGGCAAGAAGATCACCACCATCGAAGGCCTTTCGCAAAATCGCGCTCATCCTGTCCAGCAAGCCTGGATCGCCGAACAAGTCCCGCAATGCGGCTATTGTCAATCGGGCCAGATCATGACCGCCGTCGCATTTCTGAAGAAACACCCCAGCCCATCTGCTGCTGACGTCGACGAAGCCATGTCCAACAACATTTGCCGCTGCGGCACTGCTTTGCGGATTCGTCGTGCCGTTCTGCGCGCGGCCGATCTGATGCAGCATCCGAACGCGACCGCCCAAACTGCCGGAGGCGAACTATGAGCACCACCGTGAATACGCTAAGCCGCCGCACTCTCCTCAAGCAGTCCGCGCAAGCCGCCGGAGCCGCCACCGCCGCCCTCATCATCGGCTTTGAAGTTCCTTCCCTTGCCAAAGCCGCTCCCGAAACCAAAGTTGTCAATCCGTTTCAGGCGTGGATACGCCTCGATTCGAACGGCATCGTGACCCTGACCTGCTCCAAATCCGAAATGGGCCAGGGAATTTCGACCGCCCTCCCCATGATCCTGGCCGATGAACTCGGCGTCGAGTGGAAGAACGTGCGCGTCGAACAAGCCCTCACGAATGCCGCTGTTTTTGGCGATCAGGGGACCGGCGGCAGCGGCAGCGTGGCCGGCATGTGGATGCCTTTGCGCCAAGCCGGCGCAGCCGCCCGCATTATGCTCGTCACCGCCGCCGCACAGCGCTGGCAGGTCGCGCCGGAGAGCTGCACGGTTTCAAGCGGGCTCGTTCATCATGGCAGCCAATCTGTCGCGTACGGCGAGCTCGTCGCAGACGCCGCGAAACTGCCCATACCCGATTTCTCCAAAGTTCCTCTCAAAAAACCGGCCGAGTATCAACTGATCGGCAAACCGGTCACCCGCAAAGACATCCCGTCCAAAACCGACGGCAGCGCTGTCTTTGGCCTTGATGTACGCGTGCCCGGCATGTTGTATGCAGTCGTTGCCCGCTGCCCCGTGTTCGGAGGTAAACCCAAATCCTTCGACGCTTCCAAAATCAAAGTCATGAAGGGCGTCCACGACGTCTTCGAAATTCCCGCGGTTCCCGAAGGTGTTCACGCCTGCGGTGGTATCGCCATCGTAGCGGACTCGACCTACACTGCCCTCCAGGCCCGCAAGCAACTGCAGATCGAATGGGATAACGGTCCGCACGCCGCCGAATCTAGCGAAACGCTGCGCCGCCAGTTCCGCCGCCTGGTCGATTCCCAGATGAAAGTCGTTCTCAACGTGGGAGACACGCAGGCCGCTATGGAAAAGCTGCCCGCCGCCAAAAAAGTCGAAGCCGACTACGAACTCCCCTTTCAGGCTCACGCCACCATGGAGCCGATGAACTGCACGGTTTACATCCAGGCCGATTCAGCCGAAGCCTGGGTGCCGTCGCAAGGTCCCGATTGGGCCCAATCTGTCATCGCGCAAGTGAGTGGCCTTCCGCCCGAAAAAATCAAGGTCCACACCACGCAAATGGGCGGTGGCTTCGGTCGCCGCTACCAGGCCGATTTCGCCATCGAAGCCGCGCAGGTCGCCAAGAAGGTCGGTAAACCGGTCCAACTCGTCTGGTCCCGCGAAGACGACATGACGCACGATTTCTATCGCCCGGCCTCCTACCACCGCATCACCGGCGGCATCGACGAGCGGGGTAATATCGTGTCGTGGCAGCATAAAAGCACGTCCACATCTATCGCGGAATGGTGGCAGCAGAAGGCGCCGCCAGAGTCCTCCGAACTCGGCTGCACCCTGCAGATGCCCTATCTCACCCCCAACTATAAGCTCGAATATTTGCCTGCTGCTTCCGGCGTTCCGCGCGCCTGGTGGCGTTCTGTCGAAGCATCTTCCATCGGCTTCGTGATGGAAAGTTACCTGGATGAACTCGCCCATGCGGCCGGCGCCGATCCCTATCAATTTCGTTTACAGAAACTCGGCAATGCGCGTCTGGTCAAGAGTCCGCTCAATCCAAAAGACGTGCCGCTTGACACCGCACGCCTGAAAGCTGTTCTGCAACTCGCCGCTACGAAAGCGGGCTGGGATCATCCGATGCCGCCGGGCCAGGGTCGCGGGATTGCCTGCCATTTTTCGTTCAACAGCTACGCTGCTGCCGTCGTCGAAGTCGCCGTCACCAACAAAGCTGTCCGCGTACTGCGCGTAATATCAGCTGTCGATATCGGCACTGTGGTCAATCCCGCCGGCGTCACTGCACAGGTCGAAAGCGCCATCATTTACGGCCTTACTGCCGCGTTGAAAAGTCAGATCACCATTCAAAACGGCGGTGCCGTCGAAAGCAATTTCAGCAAATTTACTACTCTCTCGATGAAAGAGACTCCCGCCATTGAAGTGCACATGATTCCGAGCGACCTCGCGCCCACCGGCATCGGAGAGCCCGCTCTCCCGCCTATCGCACCGGCCCTTGCCGGCGCCATCTTTGCCGCTACCGGCAAACGCGTTCGCCGTCTGCCTATTGTTCCCGCTGATTTAGCTTGACCGATCTGGCCTGACTGGATGGCATCTTCTCTCGACGAGCAGTTCATGCGCGCTGCTATGGAGGAAGCGCGCTTGGGCGATCGAACGCCCGGGGCCGGTGAAGTCGGATGCGTCATTGTTCGTGACGGGCAAATTGTCGCTCGCGGCCACAACGAAGTACATCTTCACAACGACCCGACTGCTCACGCCGAAATCGTCACACTTAGACGGCTAGGTCAAACCACTGCTACTACCGATTTTTCCGGCCACACTCTCTACGTCACTCTTCAGCCTTGCAGCATGTGTGCGGCTGCCTGTGTCTGGGCGCACGTCAGCCGGATCGTATTTGGCGCAGCTCGCAGTGACGTTCACTCCATGTACTTTGATACGCGTCATATCAGCGCCTCTCAACTGATCGCGGACGCTTTCCAAAGCGATCTCACGCTCGAAGGCGGCGTTCTTGCCCAGGAATGCGCAAGCTTCTATTACAAACCCGGTGACGATCCACCTGTTGCCGAACAGGAAAATTGCACTCCGTCGATACTTGGGTAATCCTGCAAATATAATCCGGCCGCGATCAACACCAGCAAAGAAGGCACCTCAACCCGGCCCAAAACTATCGGTCCTTACTTCCGTTCTGTGATGCCCTGCCCCGCCAGCAATTCCGCTGTGCTCTGCACCACTCGCCGCCGGTCGTTACGCGCATTGCGCCAGTTTACCTGCGGCATAAATACACCTGTGTCGATTCGATCCTGGTAGCGAATCGCGATATTCATCAGCGAGTCGAGCAGCGACTCCGAAAGAAAATGCGGTTTCAGTCCCAAGTCGATCAGCTTTGAATGCCTGGCGTTGAAGTAGTGTTCCTGGGCTTCCACGCGCGGCGTTGGCACATGCTGAATCTCCACTTCCCGTCCGAGTTTCCGCGCCGCCGATTGCACCAGCATGGCAATCTCGTTTACCTTCAGCTGTTCGGTGAATTGATTGAACACCCGGCATTCACCGCGCGCCGCCGGATGCAGGCAGGCCAGTTCGACACAGCGCACGGTATCGCGAATATCAAGGTACCCGCGTGTCTGCCCGCCTTCTCCATAAACGGTTAAGGGATGTCCCACCGCCGCCTGCACGCAAAATCGATTGAGTACCGTACCGAACACCTCGTCATAGTCGAAACGATTGATGAGCGTTTCGTCGAGCAAGGTTTCGTCTGTTACCGTCCCGTACACCACGCCCTGGTTCAGATCGGTGGCCCGAATGCCCCAGATCCGGCAGGCAAACATGATGTTATGGCTGTCATGCACCTTCGACAGGTGATAAAACGATCCAGGCTGCTTGGGAAACGGCAACACGTCCTTTCGCCCGTTGTGCTCGATCTCGATATAGCCTTCTTCGATATCAATGTTCGGCGTCCCGTACTCGCCCATCGTGCCCAGCTTTACCAGGTGGCAGTCCGGAGAGAATTCCCGCATCGCAAACAGCACATTTAGAGTACCGACAACGTTATTAACCTGCGTAAAAACCGCGTGCTTGCGGTCGATCATCGAGTAAGGAGCAGCACGTTGTTCCGCGAAATGAACTAATGCTTCCGGCTCAAATTCCTGGATAAACGATTCGACGAAATCGTGGTCCGTCAAATCCCCCACGAACAGTTCGATCTCTCGTCCCGATAAATCGCGCCAGGCCTTCAGCCTTTCCGTCATGCAATGGATTGGCGTCAGCGTCTGTACACCCAGTTGGTTGTCCCAAAGTCTTCGAGCAAAATTATCGACAATGCTGACCGTATGACCCTTGGAAGATAAGTACAAAGCTGTCGCCCAGCCGCAATACCCATCCCCGCCCAAAACACAGATTTTCATTCGCTAACCCGCTCCTGACTATGACTCTACAATGTACTCAACTTCGCCAATGGCGGTAGACTTAGAGTTTGACCCTATCCCTACCAGTAGGAAGAGTGTTTTCAAGCGCCGCAAGTTACTTCAAACGGGAGACTTTGCAGTAGGTTGACGTCTGCCGTTAAGTTCAGTCCAGCCGCACCGCCGACCCGGCACTCTGTTCGTACCTACCTGATTCTCCTTAGTTTCATCGCGCTCCGTGCTTTCGGGAATCTCGCGCTGGCCTGGGGCACGAAACACTTTTCTGAAAGCTTGTCGTTCCATCCTGCCGGCTATTTGCGCGCCATGCTGAATCCGTATATTGCAGGCGGCATCGCCATGCTGATGCTGTCGTTGCTGACGCGCCTGGCTCTCTTGAGCGTGGCCGATTTGTCTTTTATCCTGCCGATGACCGCTATTGGTTACGTAGTCTCCGTCTTCCTCGGGAAGGTCTTTCTCCACGAAGATGTCAGCCTGGTACGCTGGCTGGGCGCTTTACTCATTTTTGGAGCGATAGTACTCGTCGGTTCAACGCCGCAAAACACCACCGAAGTCTTGACCGTGCCGGACCCTGAGCCGCAAGGCAATTCTCGATCAATTCGCTAAACTGAACGTTCGAGCAGTGGCCAAGAAAACTACCTACCGCAGCGCGGGTGTGAACATCGACGAGGCTGATCGGGCCGTATCTCTCATCAAACGTCAAGCCGCCAAAACGCTCAGCAAAGAGGTTCTCACTTCTATCGGCAGCTTCGGCGCGGGTTTCGATATGAAGGGCTGGAAAGACCCGGTCCTTGTCAGTTCCGCTGATGGGGTCGGTACCAAACTTAAAGTCGCTTTCGCCACTGGCCGCCACGATAGCGTTGGCGAAGATCTCGTCAACCACTGCGTGAACGACATCGCTGTCCAAGGCGCTCAGCCTCTCTTCTTTCTCGACTACTTCTCAGTCGGTAAACTAAACGCCGCGGTTTGCGGAACCGTCGTCGCCGGCATCGCCCGCGGTTGCCAGCGCAATGGCTGCGCTCTCATCGGCGGCGAAACCGCTGAAATGCCCGGCATGTACCAGCCTGGTGAATACGATCTGGCGGGGTTTATCGTCGGCGCGGTCGAACGCCGCCGCATGATTACCGGCGAGAACATCAAGCCCGGAAATCTCCTCATCGGCCTTCCCTCGCAGGGTCTCCATACCAATGGCTACTCGCTCGCACGCACCCTGCTCGAAGCCGCCGGCCACACCCCCGCGGCCAAAATCCCAGCCCTCGCCGGCTCGCTCGCCGATGAACTTCTCAAAGTCCACAAGTCCTACCTCAAACCCATCCAGGCCCTGCATAAAGAGGACCTCCTTAAAGGCGCGGCGCACATCACGGGCGGAGGGCTCACCGACAATCTGCCCCGTATTCTCCCTAAAGGCTGCGCTGCCGATATAAAAATAGGCTCCTGGCCGCCGCAGCCCATCTTCGATCTCCTCCGAAAAATCGGCAATGTTCCCGAAGACGATTTCCGCCGCACCTTCAATCTGGGCATCGGGATGGTCTTGGCCGTTTCGCCGAAAAAATTTGGCCTCGTTTCCAAAATTCTCGAAAAACTCGGCGAGCCCTTTTTCGAGATCGGCCATGTCGTGGCCCAGAAGTTCCGCAAAAGCCCGAAAGTCCAGTACCAGTGAAGCTCGGCATTCTTCTATCCGGTCGGGGCTCCAATTTCGAAGCCATTGCGCGCAACGTCCAGAACAAAGTCCTCCCGTGTGAGATTGGCTTCGTTTTTTCAAACAAGCCCGATGCGCCCGGCCTGGCGCTCGCCCGGGAACTCGGCTACCAAACTGATTCCATTCCCTCTCGCGGCGTCGATCGTGCCGCCTTCGACCGTCAAGTCGTCGGTCTCCTGAAAGAACATCATGTCGATCTGGTCTGCCTGGCCGGCTATATGCGCCTGCTCACCGGCGAGTTCGTCCGCCAATTCCCCGAGCGCATCCTCAATATTCATCCGTCGCTCCTCCCGGCCTTTCCCGGGCTGGATGCGCAATACCAGGCGCTCACCCACGGCGTCAAAATCACCGGCTGCACCGTCCATCTGGTCGACGAAAATCTCGACAGCGGACCTATTCTCCTGCAAGCTCCCGTCCCGGTGCTCGATAACGACACCGTCGACTCGCTTTCAGCCCGCATCCTTATCGAAGAGCATCGTATTTATTCGGAAGCCATCGCCTGGATTCTCGCCGGCAACTATCGCATCGAAGGCCGGCGTGTACTTGAAAACTAAATGGAATTCAACCCCATCCTGAAACGCCTGGGCGTCGTTATCGCCGCCCTCCTCCTGGTCCTATTTCTCTTCATCTGGTTCTCCGGCGCTGAGACCACCTTGAAACTGGCGAAGCCTGTCGCCTCCATTGGACCTGCCACCTCCATCCTGGTCGAAGCCGACGCCCCTCATGGCGTCAAGGCTTTTTCCGCCACGCTCGAACAAAACGGACAGTCTCAAAACATCTATCAGGACCACACCCACACCAAACAGCGCGTTGGCGCGTACACTTTCTATGCCGGCCAGAAGCAGGCTTCGTTTCTAAAAGAAGGCCCCGCCCGCCTCATCATCAAAGCCACATCGAACGATCTTCGAGGCTCGACGGCCGAACTCGCGCAGGACGTGCAGGTCGTCCTCCGCCCCCCAACCATCGTGGCCGACGGATTTCAGCATTACATCAATCAAGGTGGCGCCGAACTTGTCAAACTCGATCTCGGCGGAAGCTGGACCGAAGCCGGCGTCCATGTCGCCCAATACTCGGCCGGTTCTTTCGCCCTGCCCGGCCAACCCGATGCGAGTCCGCACCGTTTCTCTCTGTTTCCTTATCCTTGGGATCTCTCACCCGACACTGTTCCGCTCGCTTTCGCGCGCAACATCGCCGGTACCGAAGTCACCACCTCGTTCTGGGTGAAAGTCTTTCCCAAGAAATTTCGCGAAAGTACCATCAACGTCACCGATCGTAATTTGCAAAAGGTCGTCGGCGAACTTGATCCTGACGGTACCGGCAGTCTGGTCGATCGCTTCGTCAAACTCAATCGCGACATGCGCAAAGCCAACACGCAAACTATCTACGATCTACGCACTCACACTGAACACAAAATCCTCTGGTCCGGCCCATTCATCCCCGTCAAAGGCGCCCGTGAATCCTTCTTTGCTGACCGCCGAACCTACCTCTACAACGGTCGCAAAATCGACGAACAGGTGCATCTTGGCTATGACTTGGCCCAAACCATGAATTCACCGGTCAAGGCCGCCAATGCAGGCAAGGTCATCTATGCCGGTCGCCTCGGCCTCTACGGCAACTGCGTGATCCTCGACCACGGTTATTCGCTCCAGAGCCTCTACGGCCACATGAGCAAGCTTCTGGTAAAGGTCGGTGACATGGTCGGGAAAGAACAGCAGATAGGCGTCAGCGGCGCTACCGGCATGGCTTTCGGCGATCACGTTCACTTCAGCATGATGGTCGACGGAGTACAGATCGATCCCAAGGAATGGTGGGACGAACACTGGATTCATGACCGCATCTTGAGCAAAATCGGCACTAGCGCGACGACTGAGTCGGCCTCTTCAGCGCCTGCTCCCCAACTCACCGCGTCCAGCCAAAGAAAAAAGCATCATCGCAAGTAATTTCACGAGTCGCACCTCGACAAACTACGTAAACAGGACTACTCTTGTAATGCCCAAAGAGGACTTTCCTCTGTCCATTAGGCTCAGGAGGCGCGATGAACCGTGCCGGACTGCGTTGTTTCGCCGGGCTAGCTGCCGTTGGTTCCCTGACTGCTCAGGTTGCCTCGATCCCCGTCCGGTTTCCGCTCAATGCCATTGCGGCGTGCCACGCCGATCAGCTCGCCCTGTCTCGGCAGCTTACAGTAGTTTCCAGCAAAGAAGTTGCTGGTACGGGTCCAAATTCCTATCGCCCTGGGTTTCGCTGCGCGCCGGCGTCAGCAGCGGAATCGCCCAACTCGAGAACAATCCGTACAAGAGAAAACAGGATGGCGACGATTATGGCAGTCGTTTCGCGCCTATTACGCCCGCCGCGGCGCTCGTGAAGGTGCGGAGTTGTTCATCGGCTATTTTCACCACGAAGACCCGCGTCCGCGCCTATCCGGTGAAGCCGCTTACAAAGATCGCGTCCGCAGCGCGCTTCTCAGCGTCTTGCTCAGCCCAGGCGTTGACGGCAACCGTCCCGCTCTAGCGCCCTTTGCCGGTTCTGTCGCATCGGCCTTCGCCGGGATGGCGAACGATCGCCCAAGAAATGATACAAGTTATCTCCTCGAACGATTTGCTGCTTCTGACGGTGCTTACTTCGGCCGCGCGCTCTACGAGGAGTTCCGCCCTGACATCAAGTTCTTCGTAACCCGCACGTTACACACGTTCAGGCCGGATTGATATACCGTTTTCTCTAGAAGTCCATTCCGGCGGCTGGATCTGGCTCAAAGCGGCATCTACATTATTTGTTCGTACTGACGATTCCGCCGAGAAACCGATTACACGAGAAAGGCAGAGAATGACAGAATAAATTTCATCGTGTATCTCTCCCGCTAGTCTCGCTCTGAGTTGAAGTCACGGATAAGGACCAGATCGTTGACTGCGTTGCCGCGCGCTAATGCGAGTTCTCCGCCGTCTCGAGACCATTCAAAATCGAACAGTTCATCGGCAATGAAATGAGTGAGCTGAACGGGCGCTTTGCCATCGAGCGCTTGTTGCCAGATGTTCCCCACTCGTCTATTCGAGACGACGTAATCGAGGCTCTTCCCGTCGGGAGAGAAGTAGACGGGATCGTTGCCGGATGAATCCCGGTCGAAAATCTTGATCGGCCGATCTTCGGGCAACGACGGGCCGGAAGCGTACTTGAATACGGCGATTTGTCTTTGCGAGTAGCGCGGATCTCCTCCTGGAAAGTAGGCGCAGGCGATTAATTTTCCGTCGGGTGAAACCTGCGGGAGTGAGGTCGGCAACTGAGTCAATTGAACCGGTTGTCCCCCAGCAACCGGCACCGTCCAAAGTGTAGGCTTGCCGCCCATGGCCGGCGACCAGTTGTCAAACGAAGTATAGACCACCCAGGCGCTGTCGGCCGAAGGCATGGGATGAACGTCGTGGGCGCCAAACGTCAACTGGAGCTGATTTGCACCGTCGGGATCCATCCGCCAGATCTTGCCGTGAAACTGATAGAGCACGTAGCGGCCGTTGCGCGTCACGGCTGATTCGGCTTTATTGCCCGGGCCAGCGGTCAACTGTTTTAAATCGCGACCGTTCTTGCCTGTGACAAAGAGATCGAGATAGTCTGGTCCGCGAGCCGAATATAGGATCCTGCCGTCAGGAGTCCAGGTGAGATCGTGGAGACCCTGAATATTGCTGGAGGTGATCGGTACGGGACGATCAATATCATTGGCGGGAGCAATCCAAATGTCGGAAGAAGTAGCGGCCCGCACCGCAGCGACGGTGTTTCCGTCAGCAGCAGCACTGAGCCGGATGTAATTGCTTAAGTCGTTTGTGATTCGCGAGAAACTGCCCTGTGACAAAGATGCTTTCCAGATCTGCAGAGCGTCCTCCGCTTGCGCGCTCGCCACAAAGAGCAGGCTGTTTTCCGTTGACCTCATGACTGGTCCCGCCCAGGCCCACGACTGTTTAGCAACCCGCGATTCCGACCCATCCGTCACCCGTACGCGAATGAGAGAGAACGCGTTACTGTCGTAATCGGAGGCGTTTCCGGCGAAACAGAAGATGGAGCGGCCATCCGCTGACCAGGCAAGCCCTCGCAGCGAAAAGTAAGTGGGACGCCGGCGTGTTTCGATCTGCCGCGCGTTACTCCCATCAATGTTGGCAACGATCACGGTAGCCTCCCAGCGGGTAGGGTCCATGCGTATGAAGGCGAACTGCCTGCCATCCGGTGAAAGGCTGATCGGTCCGGTCACGCCTGGCATCACCCGAGTGGCATCGCCGCCGAGTAGCGGCACCCGATATAAACTCTGGTCGCCGTTATCGCTTGTCCGAACGAAATATAGGTACTCGCCGTCGGGAGAAAAGGTTAAGTTTGAGTGGCCGCCAGTCTCCGCGGTCACCGTACGAACCTCGCTAGGAGTAGCAATATGGCGGATCCACAGACTCTGCCCTAATGGCTCGTTGAGAGCATAGGCAAGATACTTTCCGTCAGGAGAAATGGCGGCATCCGAAATACTGCCGCGAGTAGGCAGACGGCTGATGCGCATCGACGCGAACGCCGGAAGGGCCCGATGCCGGTTAGCAATGGTGTAGAGGATCGCTGCCGATGATAGAGCAAAGAGGATAGCTAGAAAGGGCCAAAACTTGGTCTGCGACCTGACGGTGATTGCCGCCTTTGGGACGTCGTAAAGCGGAAGCTCCTCAGTTAGGGCTGCCGGCGGTAACTCGTCGGGCTCCGCTTCAACCGTTACCTGGGGCCGGAAACGATAGCCTTTACGCGGTACCGTCTCAATGTAAGGCTCACCGTTGTCCATCTCTCCGAGGGCGCGCCGGAGGAGCGAGATGTTGACAGAGAGGCTGCCGTCTTCGACGAAGCTGTTGGGCCAGACCGCTTTGATCAGTTCATCGCGGGTGACCAGACGCTTGCCATGTTGGGCCAGATAAACCAGCGTGTCGAACGCTTTTGGGGCTAACGATAGCGGCTTTCCATCCCGCAGGATGAGCTGATCGGCCGGATCGAGGTGAAATGGACCGAAGCGAAAATGCAGTCTTTTCATACCCGTAGCGCCCATTTAGAAATCCATAAGAAATTCCGAAGACATTCTTAATCCTTCCCCAAGGACTCTGCCTGGAAGCGGCTGGTAGACCTGTTAGTGCCTGAGTACGCGTCAATTCTAACGCACTGAAACAGCACTGCTTTGGCGGAGCATGTCCAAGGTAGGCTTTACCCATTTACAAGGAGGATTTACAATGAAAAACAGACGTTTTGTTCCACGAAATTACCTGGCGGTGGTTGGCGCCCTTTTAGTAGCGCCGGCATTTACCCAAGCTGCCAGCTACAAATTTCAAACCATCAATAACAACACTGATCCGAATTTCAATCAGTTGCTTGGCATCAATACGGCTGGGACAATTGCTGGATATTACGGAGATGGCATGGGAACTGTCGCTAATAATGGCTATACGGTTGTGCCTCCGTACGGACAGAGTAACTTCACAATAGAAAACGTTCCGGGCGCAGCGCAAACCCAGGTCACAGGTTTAAATAACGGCGGCGTTACGGTCGGATTCTCGGTAGACGCGGCTGGCACCAACACGGGCTTCGTACATACGGGCAGCACGTTTACGACTCCGGTGACCGATCCGAACACGCCCCCAACAGCGGGTTCGATGAACCAGCTGCTGGGTGTAAATGACAAGAGTCTGGCGGCCGGGTTTTATTTGACTGCCAATGGCGCTAATCAGGGATATGTGTATAACATCGCGACCAAGAGTTTCACCGCAGTAAGTCCGGCTGGATCCACCGCCAGCGTGGCAACCGGTATTAACAATGCCGGAGCGATTTCCGGATTCGCCACTATCGGCGGAAATACGGAAGGATTTTACATCAACGGCAGCAAGACCATCGACTTTGAGGCGCCGGGGTCGACCAATACGATGTTCTTCGGGCTCAATAATGCCGGTTTGGTGGTCGGGTCGTACGTGGATGCAAACGGCTTGACGAATGGCTTGGTTTACAACACAGCAAATGGAAGCTACTACACGGTGAACGATCCCAAGGCTTCAGCTACGCCGGCATTTACCTTCACCGGGACGACTATCAACGGGATCAACGATCTCGGCCAACTGGTAGGGTTTTATTCAGACGGCACGAACGTGAACGGCCTTCTGGCATCGCCAACACCGGAGCCGGCATCGCTGGGATTCATGGGGCTGAGTTTAGTTTTGGGGTTGGGCCTTTGCTGGAAAGCGAGAAGGAAACAGGTTTAGCAGGCCAGCAGCCGTGGGGAAGGAAAGGGACAGCATCTTGTCTGGTTCGGAGCCGGAAAAATGCCGCCAGGAATGGCGGCAAAGCAGGCCAGAAGGCCCGCTCCACCCGGAAAAGTAAGTGGCATTGGGCCGAGGGGCCGCCCCGAAGACCAAAAAAGCCCGCGAGTGTTGCTCCCGGGCTTTATTTAACCGTACTCGACGGTGCTGACCTACTCAGCTCCGCCTTCACCATCACGGATCTGTTTCAAACGCTCCTCGCGGCGTGCTGCCCGGTCGGCGGCGCGCTTGACGAGTTCCGATCCCACCAGCTCCAGCTTGGCAGTCTCCGCACCATCGCCCTTGCGCCAACCCAGTTTGACAATGCGCGTGTATCCGCCATTGCGTTGATTGAAGCGAGGTCCCAGCTTTTCAAACAGCTTCTCTACCGCATCCGGCTTGGTGAGAAAAGCAGCAGCCTGCCGGCGCGCGTGCAAAGTGTCCGCTTTGGCAAGCGTAATCATCTTTTCCACCAGCGGCTTGGCCGCTTTGGCTTTGGGAACAGTAGTCGTGATCCGCTCTTCTTCGATCACGTTGGTCACTAATCCGCGCAGCAACGCTCGCCGGCCACTGATGTCGCGCTTGAGTTTGACTCCTGCTTTCCGGTGTCGCATCGGCTAGTCGTCCAGTCCAGCGTACGCTTCGTTGTCATAGTCGGACGGTGCGGACGGCGCACCGCCTACCAGACGGCCTTGATTGTCGAACTTCATGCCGAACGATAGACCCAGGCCCGACAGGATTTCCTTGATCTCGTTCAGCGACTTGCGTCCGAAATTCTTGGTCCGCAGCATCTCCGACTCCGATTTCTGCACCAGGTCGCCGATGGTCTGGATGTTCGCGTTTTTCAAACAGTTGTAGGACCGAACACTCAGCTCGAGTTCTTCGACCGAGCGATTCAGCACTTCGTTCATCTGATTGATCGCGCGCTCTGCCGGCTCCTCGGCTATTTCGGGTGTTTCCTCGAAGTTAATGAAGATCGTCATATGATCTTTCAGAAGCTTCGAAGCTTGGCCCACGGCATCCTGCGGCGAAATCGCACCGTTTGTCCAGACTTCAATTGTCAGCTTGTCGTAGTCGGTGTTCTGCCCAAGACGAGCTGCTTCCACGCCGTAGTTCACCTTGCGAACCGGCGAATGCACAGAATCGATTGGAATGTAGCCAATCGGCAAGTCTTCGTCGTAATTGCGATCCGCCGACACATAGCCGCGTCCGCTTTTAATGCGCATTTCGATGTCGAGCTTGCCGCCTTCCCCGACGGTCGCGATATGCAGGTTGCGATCGAGAACTTCGACGTCCGCATCGGTCTCGATCTGGCTGCTCATCACCTCACCCGGCGCTTCCACGCGAAGCCGGGCGATCTTCATGCCCTCGCCCATCATCTTGAACGGCACTTGCTTGAGATTCAGGATGATATCGGTCGCATCTTCCACCACGCCCGGAATCGGGCTGAATTCGTGGGAGACGCCTTCAATGCGAACGCCCGTGATAGCCGCGCCCTCGATCGAGCTCAGCAATACGCGGCGCAGACCCGTCCCGATAGTGGATCCGAATCCACGCTCGAACGGTTGTGCGGTGAATTGGCCAAAACGTTCGGTGAGCGACTCGGTATTCGCTACCAGGCGTTTGGGTTTCTGGAATCCTTTAAACATGTTTTTCCTACCCTTCTCTTGCAGCCTTACTTGGAGTACAACTCGACGATGAGCTGCTCGTTCAACTGAATTTGCACTAACTCTTCCCGCTTCGGCTGCGCTAGTATTCGTCCACGCAGCGCGTCCCGGTCCACTTCCAGCCAGGAAGGGCTCGGGGTATGCGCGGTAGCGTCCCGCGATGCCAGCAGGCTGCTGTTGTTCCGGCTTCGCTCTCGCACTTCGACCACATCACCAACCCTGACTGTGAAGGAGGGGATGTTCACTTTCTTGCCGTTCACCGTCATGTGTCCGTGCCGCACGAGCTGCCGGCCCTGCGCCCGGCTGGTGGCGAGGCCCATACGATAGACGACGTTGTCCAGCCGCTTCTCGAGCATGGCCAGCATCAACTCACCGGTGATACCTTTTTGATTCACCGCCTTTTCGTAGAGGTTCCGGAACTGACCTTCGAGAATGCGATAGTAGCGCCGCGCCTTCTGCTTCTCACGCAACTGCAGACCATAACCGACGATCTTGGCTTTTTTATCTTTACCGTGCTGCCCGGGAGCGAAGTTACGCTTCTCGATGGCGCACTTCTCGGTGTGACAACGTTCGCCCTTTAGAAATAATTTCATGCCCTCGCGGCGGCAAAGCCGGCAAACGGGCCCACTATAACGTGCCAATCAATACCCTCCAAATCGCGCCTCTTGTAACGCGTCTCTCACAGGTGCGGTTTACGGCCGGCATGGCCTTCGTCCCGCTTACCAATAAAATCAAACTCGGCGCTTCTTCGGCGGACGGCAGCCATTGTGCGGCATCGGCGTCACGTCGCGGATCGAGCGCACTTCAATGCCCGCTGTCGACAACGCACGAACCGCAGATTCGCGGCCCGAACCAGGGCCGGCGACCCGTACTTCCACCGTGCGCAGGCCGGATTCCTTGGCCTTGTTCGCCGCTGTCAAAGAAGCCTGCTGCGCCGCGAAGGGCGTTCCCTTGCGCGAACCACGAAAGCCCAGCGAGCCGGAGCTGGACCATGCCAGCACATTCCCCATCGGATCGGTAAACGTCACGATGGTGTTGTTGAACGACGCCTGCACGTGTACCGTTCCAAACGGAATGCTCTTCTTTTCCTTCTTCTTAAACGACTTCTTCTTGCCCGACTTTGCTGGTGCCTTCGCCATGAATCAATAATCCTTAACTAAGTCTTGCCTGTAGCTTTCTTCTTGTTCGCAACCGTACCCTTGCGTGGACCTTTACGCGTTCGAGCATTGGTATGCGTCCGCTGCCCGCGCGCCGGCAACCCGCGCCGGTGGCGCAACCCACGATACGATCCCATTTCCATCAGACGCTTGATGTTCATGGAGACTTCCTTGCGCAGGTCACCTTCAATCGCACCTTCACCCTCAATCAGGTTTCGAAGGTGGTTCACTTCTTCTTCTGAAAGATCGCTCACCTTCTTCTCCGGATCCACCTGGGCCCGGTGAAGGAGCGACAACGAGCGGGTCCGCCCAATTCCGTAAATGTAGGTCAGCCCGATCGCCGCCCTTTTTCTCGCTGGTAAGTCTACGCCTGCAATACGCGCCATATGCTGAAATCCTGTTCCTCTAACCTTGCCGCTGCTTGTGCTTCGGATTTGTGCAGATCACGCGCACCACACCGTGGCGATGGATCACCTTGCACTTATCGCATAGCTTCTTTACTGATGCCCGTACCTTCATACGACTTTACTGACCTTTCGTCAACAACTCCAAAACTCTTCCTCGCGTCCGGTCTTGCACCGAGACCGCCACCCGTACTCGGTCACCTACCCGCAGCCGCACAAAATTGGTCCTCTGCGAGCTACTCATATGAGCGACCAACTCATGCTCGCCTTCTAGCCTGATCCGTACCAGAGCGCTCGGCAGCAACTCCATCACGGTTCCGTCCGTTGTCCGTTCTCCGCTTCCCTTCACATCCGTTCAAGGCCGCGTCAAAACCCACGGTCCATTGTCGGTCACAGCCACCATATGCTCAAAGTGAGCCGAATACGAACCATCCTGCGCCACCGCCGTCCACTTGTCCGACAGCACCTTAGTGTCCGGCTTGCCGACGTTCACCATCGGCTCGATCGCCAGCACCATACCCGGCTTCAACCGCGGATTCTCGCCGCGCCGGTCCACGTAATTCGGGATCTGCGGCTCTTCGTGCAGCGAAGTACCAATCCCGTGCCCTACAAACTCGCGCACAATCGAAAATCCATGCGATACCACGTATTTCTCGACCGTGCCACAAACGTCAAACAAGCGATTTCCGGCACGCACCCGGTCAATCGCCAGTTCTAAACTCTCCTCGGTAATTTTTAACAACCGCTTCACCGAATCATTCACTTCACCTACCGCCACCGTGATGGCCGAATCACCGTAATAGCCATCCAACTGCACGCCCGTATCCAGCGAAATAATGTCGCCCGATTTTAAGTGACGCCTCGCAGAGGGCATCCCATGAACCACTTCATCATTCACCGACGCGCATAGCGCGTACGGGAACTTCGTTCCGGCCGCCTGCGAGTAGTACCCCTTAAAAGCCGGCTTCGCTCCCGCATCCCGGATCATTTTCTCTGTGGCCACTTCCAGGTCTTGCGTGCTGACTCCGGCTGCCACCAGACCCTTTAAATCCTGCAAAATCCGATACACCAACAAACCACTCCGCCGTAGCTTCTCCAACTCCATCGCACTACGACGCACAATCACGACCTGCCACTCTTCTTACCGCTCGCCGCTGTTTCCGCCTCTTCCAGCAATCCCCGAATTTGCTGCAGAATCTCTTCGGGAGCAGCGTCTCCGCCTGGCACTTGGAAGAGCGGTACACCCGCTTCCCGGAAAAAATTCAAGATTGGAACCGTCTGCCGGTCATACTCGAACAAGCGCTCTCGTATCACCGCTTCCTGATCATCCTCGCGAGTCACCAGAGTTGCCCCATCCAGGTCGCAAATTCCAGCCACTTTCGGAGGATTTGTAGTTAAGCTGTAGAGAGTTCCACAGACCGGACACTGACGACGACCACTCAGACGCGCTACGATCTTCTCGTAGTCAACCACCAAGTGTAGCACGGCCACGCCAAACCCATTTTTTTGCAGGAGATCCAGCAACACCCCTGCCTGGTTCAAAGTCCGGGGATATCCGTCTAAAATCACTCCATTGCGCGCGTCCGGCTCGGCTAAACGCTGCTCCACCAGCTGGTTCACGAGCTCATTCGGAACCAGCTTCCCCGCTTTGATCAGCGCCTGCGCCTGTCGTCCGATCTCGTCTCCTCGCCCGATATGCATGCGCAACATATCTCCGGTCGAAATGTGCGGTACATTCAAGTGGCTCTTTAAGAGTTTGGCCTGGGTTCCTTTCCCCGATCCGGGCGAACCGAACAGAATCACTGCCAGTGAAGGCCGTTGTGCAATGTCAGAGGGCAAATGGCAGCCTAACTGGTAGAACTACGGCGGCCACGGATGCGCCCGGACCGCGGCGTGAAACCGTCGTAATGCCGCATGATGAGTTGAGCCTCGATCTGATTCACCGTGTCCATAGCCACGCCGACCACGATCAGCAGCGACGTCCCGCCAAAGAAGAAGTTCACACCCAAACCATCCAGCAGCCAGCGCGGAAAATGCGCATCGATGAAATTCCCCATCAGAGGCAAATGCTGCAGCCGGATTCCCTGGATCATAATCTGCGGAATAATCGAGAGCAGGGCCAGGTACAAGCCGCCGACTACGGTGATCTTCGACAGGATTTTATCCATGTAATCGGCCGTGTTCTTACCCGGCCGGATACCCGGAATGAACCCGCCATATTTCCGCATGTTGTCCGCTGCTTCACTCGGGTTGAAGATAATCGACACATAGAAGAAGCAGAAGAATACGATCAGTAAGATGAAAACCAGGTAATAAGTTGGCTCAGCCCCGCCTAGCGCACCGAGCATGTTACCCAGCCACTTACTGTTCTTCACCACGGGAAATTGCATTGCTGTCGCGGGCAGCGCCAGCAGCGACGAAGCAAAAATGATAGGAATCACGCCGCCCGCATTTACTTTCAGCGGTAAGTGTGTCGACTGTCCGCCCATCATCCGGCGTCCGATCACTCGCTTGGCATACTGCACCGGAATGCGCCGTTCCCCGCGCTCCACGAGTACGATAAAGCCCACCACCGCGACCATCAACGTGATGATAATGACCATCTGTGGTACCGGCCACTGGTGTGTCACGAACGTGTTCGTGTAAATGCTGGTAATGGCGTTCGGTAAACCAACAATAATGCCGACGAAAATGATCAGCGACATGCCGTTGCCGATCCCGCGATCGGTGATCTGCTCACCCAGCCACATGATGAACGCCGAACCGGCCGTAAACGTCAGCACCGTCATCGAGATGAATACGAATCCTGGATTCAGCACGAAATGCCCATCCGAATTCTGCAGCGCAAAGGCGATACCAATGGATTGAATGACCGCCAGCGCCACCGTCAAGTAGCGCGTCCATTGCGTAATCTTCCGCCGCCCGAGCTCTCCTTCTTTCTGGAGCTTGTCAAGCGTCGGGATGACCACTGTCAGCAGTTGGAGAATGATCGAGGATGTAATGTACGGCGTAATTCCTAACGCGAAAATCGACATGCGCCGCAGCATTCCGCCGCTGAACAAGTCAAAATACCCGAGGAATCCGCCCGATGCATTGCGCTGGAAGAAATCTAGAAACCGGATCGTATCGATGCCGGGCGTCGGTATATACGCGCCCACCCGGTAGACCGCCAGCAATCCCAGCGTAAACAGCACGCGGTATCGCAGGTCCGCGATACGGAACATGTTTCCCAATGCTTCGAAGAACTTCTGCATGTTTCAAAGTGCCTTCCCGCGCCCGGCTCATCGGCCGTCTTATCTGAGCGAGCTCCGGCTGATCTACCTCTCTTCCGCTTCCGCCGGCTTCGGCTGTTTGCGCTCCATCACCGAAACGCTCCCGCCCGCCTTCTCAATCTTCTCTTGCGCCGACTTCGAAAACACGTGCGCCGTCACGGTGATCTTGCGCGTCAGTTCGCCATTGCCCAGAATCTTCAAGCCCGCGTTCAACTTCTTCAACAGGCCACCCGCCTTCAGCGACTCCGGCGTGAAGCTATCGCCTTCCAGTTTCTCGAGCGCGCCTACGTTGATTACCGAAAACTCTTTGTGAAAGATATTCGTGAACCCGCGCTTCGGCAAACGGCGATGCAGCGGCATCTGGCCGCCCTCAAAGCCGCGCATCTTGCTGTAGCCCGAAATCGACTTGGCACCTTTCGCGCCGCGGCCCGCATATTTACCGCGGCCCGTGCCCATACCTTGGCCAATGCGCCGTTTTTTGCGTTGTTGACCCTTCGGAGGTCGTAAATTGCTTAAATTCATGTTCGTTCTCTACCCGGTCAATCCTTGACGATTTCGAGCAGGTGCGGCACCTTCTTCACCATGCCGCGAAAGCCTGGCGTGTCTGGGCGTTCTACGACCCGGTTGATTTTATGCAGCCCGAGCGACTTCACAATATTCTTGTGCGCTTGCGGCGTGCAGATTACACTGCGCGCCAGCTTGATCTTAATTTTGCCCTCAGTAGCCATTTCGCTCCCTGCTCTCGCTCCCCTACAACCGCTCGATCGGCAGCCCACGCATGTCGGCAATCGCAGTCTTATCGCACAACTGCTCGAGTGCGTCAATCGTTGCTTTCACCACGTTATGCGCGTTGTGCGAGCCGAGCGATTTTGTCAGCACGTTCGGAATTCCGACCGCTTGAATCACGGCCCGCACGGGTCCGCCCGCAATCACTCCAGTACCGGCCGGAGCCGGCTTCAACAACACCAGCCCGCTCCCGAACCGCCCTAAAACCGCGTGCCGGATGGTCGTGTCGAGCACGTTCACTTTGCGCAAATTCTTTTTGGCGGCTTCAATGCCCTTCTTGATCGCCGAGGGAACTTCCTTCGCTTTACCAGTTCCATACCCGACCACCTTCGCGCCCGGATCGCCCACCACCACCAGCGCCGAGAAGCTCATGTTCTTTCCGCCCTTGACCACCTTCGTCACGCGATTAATACTCACCACCTGTTCCTTCAGGTTCAGGTTATGCGTGTCGACACGCTTCGCACGTACAGTCACTGCCATTTGTAATTAAAACTCCAGACCCGCTGCACGGGCCGCATCTGCCAACGCTTTAATTCGCCCGTGATACAGGTAGCCGCCCCGGTCGAATACTACTTTACTGATCCCTTTTTCTTTGGCCCGCTCGGCGACCGCTTTGCCAATCAGCTTGGCGCCTTCCACGTTGCCGCCTTTGCCGCGCATGTCTTTTTCGATCGAGCCGGCGGCGGCAACGGTGTGCCCTTGCGCGTCGTCGATCACCTGCGCGTAAATGTGATTCACGCTGCGGAACACCGCCAGCCGCGGGCGCTCCGGCGTTCCCGACACCCGGCTGCGAATGCGTTTGTGAATCCGTTCCCGTATTTCTCTTCTGGAATCTCGAGCCATTACTTACTCCCCGCTCCTGTCTTACCGGCCTTCTTGCGCAATGTTTCGCCGGTATAGCGAACGCCCTTATTCTTGTAAGGATCGGGCGGACGGAGCATGCGAATCTGTGCCGCAATCTGTCCGACTACCTGGCGATCAAAGCCGCTTAACACCAGGTGCGTCTGCTTGTCTATCTTGAGGTCTACGCCCGCCGGCAGCAGCACCTCAATCGGGTGCGAATAGCCCAGAGTGAACGTCGCTACCTGGCCTTTGACATCGGCACGATAACCGGTCCCGACAATATCCAGCTCGCGCGTGAATCCGCCCGATACGCCCTGCACGGCATTCGCCGTCAGCGCTCGCGTCAACCCATGCAGCGCCGCGTACTTATCGCTATCGCGCACCACTTCGAGTTGCCCGTCCTTCTGCTCCACACGCACGCCGGCCGGGATCGGCACCGTCAGCTTCCCCTTCGGACCTTCCACCTGCACCACGTCACCGATGTTGATTTTGACCCCTTTCGGCAGGGGAATGGGTTTCTTTCCTACTCGTGACATCGTTCGTTACCAGATCTGGCAGAGAACTTCTCCGCCCACGCCTTCCTTGCGTGCAGTCAGGCCCGTCATCACGCCCTTTGGCGTGGTCAAAATGTTGATTCCGAGACCGCCCAGAATGCGCGGAATCTCTTTGCTGCCCACGTATACCCGGCAGCCGGGCCGCGACACTCGCTCAATCCGTGAGATCACCGGTAAATTGCCCGGCGTGTATTTCAGATACAACCGGATAAACTTCTTCGCGCCTTCTTCCGTCAGCTTGAAGTTGAGGATATAGCCTTCTTCTTTCAAAATCCGCGCCAGCTCATTCTTCAATCGGGACGCGGGCACATCTACCTTGGCATGGCGCGCGATCAATGCATTTCGCACGCGCGTCAACATGTCGGCAATGGGGTCTGCTGTCATTTACTTACCTTCAGCACCTTTCATTCCTGTATATTCTGCCCTTACCAGCTGGCCTTCGTTACGCCCGGCACTTCCCCTGCCAGGGCGAACTTCCGAAAACAGATCCGGCACAACGAAAACTTGCGCAGATAGCCGCGCGGCCGTCCGCAATTTTTGCAGCGGTTCCGCAAGCGAGTCGGAAACTTCACTTTGGTTCCGTCTTTGCGTGCCTGCGCCATCACGGCCGCCTTCTTTACTTCCTTCGCGATCTTTGCTGTGGTTGCCATCTAATCCTTTGATGCTTACTTGTGCTTCTACTACTGGCGGAACGGCATGCCCATGTGCCGCAACAGCGCCAGCCCTTCGGCGTCCGTCTTCGCCGTTGTCGTAATGGAGATGTTCATGCCCTTGGTCTTCTCCACCCGGTTATAGTCGATCTCGGGAAAAATCAACTGATCTTTCAATCCGAGCGTATAATTGCCACGTCCGTCGAACGATTTCGACGACACACCGCGAAAGTCGCGCACGCGCGGCAGGGCCACATTCATCAACCGGTCCAAAAACTCGAACATCCGATCGCCCCGCAACGTCACCATGCAGCCGATCGCCATGCCTTCGCGCAGCTTGAAGGCAGCAATCGATTTCTTCGCGCGCGTCACTACCGGCTTCTGGCCGGCAATCGCACTCAGTTCGTTCACCGCACCGTCCATCAACTTGCTGTTGCCGGCCGCTTCGCCCAGTCCGATATTGATCGACACCTTCTCCAGCTTGGGAACGGCCATCGGATTGGTATAGCTGAAGTCCTTCTTGAGAGCTTCCACCACGGTCTTCTTATAGTGTTCCCGCAAACGCGCCTTGCCGGTCTGCGCCTTTGGTGTGGCCGTCTTCTCGAGTACCGGCCCGGCTTCCGCGGCGCGCCTCTCTCCGCGCGGTTTCTTGTCCGCTGCCGGCGCGCTCTTCGGAGGAGCGTTCTTAGCCCCGCCGCCCGTCTTCTGATCTTTTTCCTTCGCCATGAAACTCTTCCCTTATCCTCGCGGCCGATTCCAAACGGCCTCTCCCGGCTCTTGCACTAGCGCTACCTCTTATCGAGCGTCTCGCCGCCCTTACGCGCTACTCGCACCCGGCGTACTTTGCCGCCTGCTTCATCCATGCGATAGCCGACACGGGTCGGAATACCGGCCGCCGTCAACAGCATCACGTTCGATATATCGATGGGCATCGGTTTCTCCGCAATGCCGCCCTTAATCTGCTTCGATGGATTCGGCTTCGTGTGGCGCTTGACAATCATCACGCCATCTACCGTTACCTTGCGATCGAAGCGGTCCACGTCAAGTACTTTGCCGGTCTTCCCTTTATCGCGGCCGGCAATGACCTTGACCATGTCATCTTTCCTGATCTTCAATCGAACCGGCTGGCGCTCACCTTTTTCCTGCCGCCGCTGATATGCAACTTTCGCCATAATTCTTAGAGCACCTCCGGCGCCAGCGACACAATCTTCATAAAGCGCTTGTCTCGCAACTCGCGCGCTACCGGTCCGAAGACACGGGTCCCAACCGGTTCGCCCACTTCATTGATTAGCACCGCCGCGTTGGAATCGAAACGAATATAGGTACCGTCCCGGCGGCGCGTTTCTTTCCGCATCCTCACCACTACGCAGCGCACGACCTTGCCCTTCTTGATGTTGGAATCGGGTGCGGCTTCCTTCACGCTCGCCGTAATCACATCGCCCAAGCCCGCGCGAAGCCCGAGGTCGCCGCCGCGCGGCAAGATGCACTGCAGCTTGCGTGCGCCACTGTTATCGGCCACCTCCAACATGGTTCGCATTCCAATCATGACGTTTCTCCTGTTTCCAAACTCTGCTGTTCAACCTACCGGCTTCGGCCGAGTAACGGTTGCGCTTACTTCTTTTTCTTCTTCTTTATCGTCTTCTTGACGCGCGTGTCTGCGCTTTCGGCCAGCGCCGGGTGTTCTACCGTCACCAGCACCGCTTTACGCAACACATCGCCCAGCGCCCAGCGCTTCAACCGGCTCAAGGGACGCGACTCGATGATACGCACCACGTCGCCCACACTCGCCGTCTGCTGTTCGTCATGTGCGTAGAATTTCTTGCGCTTATTCACAATCCGCTTATACATCGGATGCGGAACACGGCGCGTCACTTCCACCACGATTGTCTTGGCCATCTTCGTTGAGATCACTTCGCCAATTTTCTCGTTTTTGTGGCTGTTCTTTTCTGTCGTTGTCTCGCCTGTTGCTTCCGGCATCACGTTTATTCCTGAACTCATTTACTTTTTCTTCTTCGCCGCAGTCTTCTGAACCGCCGCCTTTTTCACTGCCGGCTTCTTCTTGGCCACAGTCTTTTTCACTGCGGCTTTTGCCACCGGTGTCGCGGACTCACCGCCCGCTGTCCGCTTCTCGTTTTGCACCGTCAGCAATCGCGCCCGGTCTTTTCGTAGAGCCCGATACTTCTTCAAACCTTCCGTCTGGCCCATGCCCATCTGGAACCGGAACCGGAAGAGTTGCTCCTGCGAATCCTGCACCTGCCGGTCGAGTTCGCTCGAATCCATATTGCGAATCTTATTTGCCTTCATTTCTTAGCTCGCTTCCGGCGTCTCGACCGTCTTGGCGATGTCGGTCGTTTGCGGACGCGATACAAACTTGGTCGGCACCGAGATCTTGGCTGCCGCCAAGCGCATCGCCTGCTCGGCAGTTGCCAACGGCACGCCTTCCATCTCAAACAGCATTTTGCCCGGCCGCACAACCGCTACCCACGCCTCGGGTGCTCCTTTGCCCTTACCCATACGAGTCTCTGGCGGCTTCTTCGTGATCGGCTTGTCCGGAAACACTCGAATCCACACTTTTCCACCACGCTTGATGAAACGCGTCATCGCAATACGCGCGGCTTCAATCTGCCGGTTCGTGACCCAACCGCAGCTCATCGCCTTCAGACCGAATTCACCGAACGAAAGCGTGGAGCCGCGCCAGGCTTTGCCCGTCATGCGGCCGCGCTGCTGCTTTCGAAACTTCACCTTCTTCGGCATTAACATAGCGGTATTTCCTCTTTACTCCAATCCCTTGCTAACTACTCGTTCGGCTTTTCCGCTTCCGGTTCAGGCGCGGGAGCCGTCTCTGCTAACGGAGCCGTAGCAGGATTCGTCTGCTCCTCGACACTCGGGGCCGCGCCGGTTTGCTCCTGTTTCCACGAAGGAACGGTCGGCGCAGACAGTGGCGGAATCACCGGCGACGTCGCCGGCTTCGGCAGATCGCCAGGATTCGGCTGCACTACTGGACCGCTCGCATCCGCGGCCGGCGTGGGCGGACGCCGCTCCATTCCACCCCGGTCAGGACCACCGCGATCCACTCCACCGCGATCCATGCCACCACGATCCATGCCACCCGGACCGCGGTCGCCCCGCTCAAATCCACTCCGGTCATCCCGGCGGCGTCTCCGCGGTTCGCCTTCATTGCGCAACGAGTTCGTCCGGCGGTTGCCCGCCTCGATCACTTCACCCTTGTAAATCCAAACCTTCACACCAATCACGCCATAGGTCGTGTATGCCTGGCTGAAGCCGTAATCGATATCCGCGCGCAGCGTATGCAGCGGCAGCTGCCCTTGCAGATACCACTCACTGCGCGCAATTTCTGCGCCGTTCAAACGACCCGACACGCGCACCTTGATTCCCTTACAACCAAAACGCAACGCCGAATCGACCGCCTTGCGCATTGCTCGCCGGAACGCCACGCGCTTTTCCAATTGGAGCGCAATCGACTCCGACACCAGCTGTGCGTCCAGCTCCGGCCGGTGCACTTCCTGAATATCGATAAAAACTTCGCGCTTCGTTTTTTTCGCGAGATCGCCCTTGAGCTTCTCGATCTCCGCGCCTTTGCGGCCGATGATGATCCCGGGACGCGATGTGCGAATCGTGATCCGCAGCTTGTTGCCCGGCCGGTCCACTTCAATCGAGCTCACGCCCGCTGCCTTCAACCGCGCCAGCAGCGATTCCTTCAGCTCCAGATCTTCATGCAATAACTTCGAATAGTCCTGCTTGGCGAACCACCGCGAGCGCCACGTTTTGGTCACTCCCAGTCGAAAACCGTATGGATGTACTTTCTGACCCATTGCTTATTCCTCTGCCTCGGCGGCTCGTTCACCCAGCTTCACAACGATGTGCGCCATGCGCCGCTGATAGCGATACGCCCGCCCCATCGGCGCCGGGCGGATGCGTTTCATTCTTGGCCCTTCGTTCACATACGCCTCGCTCACAAACAGCCGGTCCACATCGATGTCATCCGACTTGTTCTCGGCGTTGGCAATCGCCGATCGCAACACCTTCTCGATCGCCGGCGCAATCCGTTTATTGACCGCGCTCAGAATGTGAATCGCATCGCCCGCTTGCTGCCCGCGAATCATGTCGATCACCAGCCGCACCTTCTGCGGCGAGACCCGCATGTAGCGCGCTTCCGCCTTCGATACGTTTACTTTTTGATCCACCATGCTGCTACCGCGCCGCCTTCTCGGTCGACTTCGCCGCGTGACCTTTAAACGTCCGGGTCGGCGAAAACTCGCCCAGCTTGTGACCCACCATATTCTCGGTCACATACACTGGAATGAATTTGCGGCCGTTATGCACCGCGATCGTGTGCCCGATAAAGTCCGGCACGATCGTCGAACGGCGCGACCACGTCTTCACCACCGACTTCTGATTATTCGTGTTCAGCGTCTCCACCTTCTTCGAGAGGTGGTCGTCTGTAAACGGTCCTTTTTTAAGCGATCGACTCATCTAGCGCTTCTTTGCCTTTCTCGTCACGATCCAGCGATCGGTGCGTTTGTTGTTGCGCGTCTTAAATCCGCGAGTAGGCTTGCCCCAAGGCGTTACCGGATGCCGTCCGCCGGAGGTCTTGCCCTCGCCACCGCCATGCGGATGGTCGACCGGATTCATCGTCACACCACGGTTATGCGGCCGCTTGCCGAGCCAGCGCGAGCGGCCCGCTTTACCGAGCGATACATTCTCGTGCTCGACATTGCCGACTTGGCCCACCGTCGCCATACACTCGACCGGCACCCGCCGGATCTCACCCGAAGGTAGCTTCAGCAGCGCGATTCCGGCTTCTTTCGAAACCAGCTGCGCTTGGGCTCCGGCCGAACGAGCCATCTGCCCGCCCTTGCCCGGCCGCAGTTCGATGTTATGCACCACGGTACCCGCTGGAATGTTCTTGATCGGCAAAGCATTGCCCACCAGAATGTCCGCTTCCGGCCCCGCACTCACGGTGCGCCCGACTTCCAACCCAACCGGGCATATGATGTAGCGCTTCTCGCCGTCCGTATAGTGCAGCAACGCAATGCGCGCCGAGCGGTTCGGATCGTACTCGATCGCGGCGACTTTCGCCACCACGCCCGTCTTGTCGCGCTTGAAATCGATCAGGCGGTACGCCTGCTTCGCTCCGCCGCCAATGAAGCGGCTCGAAGTCCGGCCATTCGCTGTCCGTCCGCCGGTCCGCTTCTTGCCCTCGACCAGCGACTTTTCCGGCGTCTCTCTAGTAATCTCGTCCCGCGTCAGATACGTCTGAAAGCGGCGCGTCGGTGTAAACGGCTTAAAACTTTTGATAGGCATGGCGTCTCCGTCGTTCCTCCTTAGATCTCGGCGTACTCGGGAACTTTTTGTCCCTTCGAGAGCCGCACATACGCTTTCTTCCAGTCCGACGCGTAACCGCTGAAACGCCCACGGCGTCGCAGCTTCCCGGCATAGTTACTCGTCTTCACGTCGGCGACCTTCACCCGGAACACCGTCTCGACCGCCTGCTTGATCTCGATCTTGTTCGCTTCGGGATGCACTTCAAAACACAACGTTCGTTCTTCTTCCCGCTTCGCGTGGCCCTTCTCGGTGATCAACGGCCGGCGGATCACATCGTATACGTTCACTTCGCCAATGCCTCCGACAATTTCTTGGCTGCGCCTTCGCTCAACAACACTTGTTCATGCCGCAGCAGGTCATACACTGTGACATCTTTGGTCGGCACCAGCTTCACGTTTTTCAAGTTGCCCGTGGCCCTGCCCAGTTTGACGTTCTCGCCTACTTCGACCAGCAGTGCGCTCTTTTTGACTTCGAATTTTCCCAGCACCGCCAGCATGCTTTTCGTCTTGTGGTCCGCCAGATCGAAGGCCCGTACCACGCGCAATTCGCCATCGCGCAATTTTGCCGACAACGCCGAGCGCAATGCGCCCAGCACCATCTTGCGGGGCAGCTTGTATTCGTAGCTTCGCGGTTGCGGTCCATGTACCGTACCGCCATGCCGCCACAGTGGCGAACGGATCGAGCCCATGCGCGCTCGCCCCGTTCCCTTCTGCTTCCACAACTTCTTACCCGATCCTGATACTTCATGCCGGGTCTTCGTCGACGCCGTGCCGGATCGCCGCGCCGCTGTATACTGCTTCACCGCTTCATAGAGCAGGGCTTCGTTTACTTCCGCGCCAAACACGGAATCAGCCAGCTCCATCGAGCCCACGGCCGTGTTGTTCAAATCTAAAATCTCTACACTCGGCATCTGTCTTTACCTGTTTTTTGCGCGGCGGACCATCACGTACCCGCCGTTCGGTCCCGGAATCGCGCCCTTCAAAGCAATCACGTTATCGTCCGTATCCACGCTCACGATCTCGAGATTACGCACCGTCACCTGATCGGAACCCATCTGGCCGCCCATCTTCATGCCGGGAAACACACGCGACGGAAAGGACGATCCGCCAATCGAGCCTGGCGCACGGTGGAACATCGATCCGTGGGTCGAATCGCCGCCCCGGAAATGGTGCCGCTTCACTACACCCTGGAAGCCACGGCCCTTGCTCGTGCCGATCACATCCACTACTTCTTTCGGCTTGAACTCTTCCGCCAGCACCCGGTCGCCCTGCTTCAAATCGCCCGTACCCTGCCCGAGATGAAATTCACGCAGGTACTTCACGCCGTCCGCTCCTGATTTCGCCAGGTGCTTGGCCATCGGTTTGTTCGGCTTCCTGGCATATTCCACCAGCCCGAGCTGCACCGCGTCGTAGCCGTCAATGGCCGGCGTCTTGCGCTGCGTCACCACACACGGACCCGCCTTCACCAGCGTCACTGGGACCACCTGCCCGTCCGCATTGAAGACTTGTGTCATGCCAATTTTCTTGCCGAGAATTCCTGGACTCATGATTTCTTTCGCTCGCCTGCCCTGTCCTACTTGTTCTTACCGAATGCCTTGATTTCTACATCCACCCCGGCTGGGAGATCTAGTTTCATCAAGGCATCTACTGTGTCCTGCGTCGGCTCCAAAATATCGAGCAGCCGCTTGTGCGTGCGGATTTCAAACTGTTCGCGCGACTTCTTATCCACGTGCGGCGATCGCAGAACCGTGTAGCGGTTCTTCAACGTCGGTAGTGGGATAGGGCCGGCCACGGTGGCGCCGGTACGCTTGGCCGTATCCACGATGTCACCTGTCGATTGGTCCAGTACCCGGTGGTCGTAGGCCTTCAGCCGGATGCGAATTCGTTCTTTCATTTTTGCCAATTTCCGTCACGTAGGGCAGGCAGTAGCCTGCCATTCTTTCCTAACTCAAAATCTCCGTCACCGTGCCGGCGCCGACCGTACGGCCGCCTTCACGAATCGCAAAGCGCAATCCCTTGTCCATGGCCACCGGCGTGATCAGCTCCACTTCCACCGACACGTTGTCGCCCGGCATCACCATCTCCATGCCTTCCGGCAGTTTCGCCACGCCCGTTACGTCCGTCGTCCGGAAGTAGAACTGCGGCCGGTAGCCATTGAAGAACGGCGTATGCCGTCCGCCTTCTTCCTTCGACAGCACGTACACTTCACCCTTGAACTTCTTGTAGCCCTTGATCGAGCCCGGCTTCGCAATCACCTGGCCGCGCTCGACATCGTTCTTTTCAATACCGCGCAGCAGCAAGCCTACGTTGTCGCCCGCGCGACCTTCGTCCAACAGCTTCTTGAACATTTCGACGCCCGTCACGACCGTCTTGCGTGTGTCGGCAAACCCGACGATCTCCATTTCCTCGCCCACCTTGCAGATGCCCCGCTCAATGCGTCCGGTCACCACCGTGCCACGGCCCTGAATCGAGAAGATGTCTTCGATCGGCATGATAAACGGCTTGTCGATGGCGCGTTCCGGCAGCGGAATGTATTCATCCACCTTCGCCATCAACTCATCGACCGACGATTCCCACTTCGCTTCGCCGTTCAACGCGCCCAGCGCGCTCACTTTCACCACCGGCAGATCGTCGCCCGGAAACTGATACTTCGTCAGCAACTCGCGTACTTCCAGTTCGACCAACTCGAGCAGTTCCGCATCGTCCACCATGTCGACTTTGTTCAGCGCGACGACGATATACGGGACACCCACCTGGCGCGCCAGCAGAATGTGTTCCCGCGTCTGCGGCATCGGGCCATCGGTCGCCGCGACTACCAGGATCGCGCCGTCCATCTGCGCCGCGCCCGTGATCATGTTCTTGATGTAATCGGCGTGCCCCGGGCAATCTACGTGGGCATAGTGACGGTTCGCGGTCTCGTATTCCACGTGCGCCACCGCGATCGTGATCCCGCGCGCCTTCTCTTCCGGCGCATTGTCGATCGAATCGAAGCTCCGAAACTTGTTCTTCGGATTGTGCTTCGACAACGTCTTGGTAATCGCCGCCGTCAGCGTCGTCTTGCCATGATCGATATGCCCGATCGTTCCAATATTTACGTGCGGCTTGCTGCGGTCAAATTTCTCTTTCGCCATGTTCTTGCCTCCTTACCCGTTCCTACTTGGTTGCCACTCCGCCCTTATTGCGGTTAATAATCTCTTCCGCCAGGTTGCGCGGTACTTCTTCGTATTGCCCGAAGTGCATCGTGAAACTGCCGCGGCCCTGTGTGCGTGAACGAAGCTCCGTCGCGTACCCGAACATCTCCGAAAGCGGCACCATCGCCTTAATGATGTGCGTTCCGCCTGCCACATCGGTGCCTTCCAGACGTCCGCGACGTGAAATTAAATCGCCGTTCACCGGACCCATATAATCTTCCGGCACCGTCACTTCCACCCGCATTACTGGTTCGAGCAACACCGGCTTGGCCTTGGACGCCGCTTCCTTGAAGCAGATCGACGAGCAGATTTTGAACGCCATTTCCGACGAGTCCACATCGTGATAGTCCCCGTCGTACACCGTCACCTTGATGTTGTTCAACGGATAGCCGGCCAGGATGCCGCCTTCGAGCGCTTCCACGACGCCCTTCTCGATCGCGGGAATGAATTCCTTCGGAATGTTGCCGCCCTTGACCTCGTTCTCGAAGCTAAAATCCTTCTCGAGATCCGGTTCCACGCGAAGCTTCACGCGGGCATACTGTCCGCTGCCGCCCGTCTGCTTCTTGTGCGTGTAATCGTACTCTGATCGCTGACGGACCGTCTCGCGGTAGGCCACTTGGGGCTTACCGACGTTCGCACCGACGTTGAACTCGCGCTGCATGCGATCCACGATGATTTCGAGGTGTAATTCGCCCATGCCGGCGAGAATGGTCTGGCCCGTTTCCGGGTCCGTCGAAACGTGCAGCGTCGGATCTTCCGTCGCCAGCTTGTTGATGGCAATGCCCAGCTTTTCCTGGTCCGCTTTCGTCTTCGGCTCAATCGCCAGCTGAATCACCGGCGCAGGGAAGTTGATCGATTCGAGCAGGATCGGCTTGTCTTCGTCGCAGATGGTGTCGCCGGTCACTACCTGCTTCAGGCCCACAGCGGCGCAAATATCGCCGGCCATGACCTCGCTGATTTCCTCCCGCTTGTTGGCGTGCATCTTCACCAGACGCCCCACGCGTTCGCGCCGGCCCTTGCTGACGTTGTAAATCGATTCGCCCGCGTTCAGTTTGCCCGAGTACACCCGGATAAAGCACAGCTGCCCGACAAACGAGTCTGTCATGATCTTAAACACCAGCGCCGAAAACGGCTCGGCATCGCTCGCCTTGCGCTCGAGCGCCTCGTTCGGATCATCGACAGCCAGGCCTCGAATGGGTGGCACGTCCAGCGGCGAAGGTAGATAATCCACCACCGCATCGAGCAAATTCTGCACGCCCTTGTTCTTGAACGACGAACCGCAAATTACTGGAAAAATTTTGCGCGCGAGCGTCGCCTTGCGAATACCCGCCTGCAACTCTTTCTCGGTAATCGCCTGCCCTTCGATGTACTTCTCCATCAGCACATCGTCCGACTCCGATACTGCTTCGATCAGCTGGTCGCGATACGTTTTCGCCTGTTCCACCAGATCCGCGGGAATTTCGACATCGTCGAACTTCGCGCCCAGCGTTTCATCGCGCCAGATCCGGGCTCTCATCTTCACCAGATCCACCACGCCTTTAAATTGATCTTCGGCGCCCACCGGCAACTGAATCGGCACCGGACGTGCGCTCAACCGGTCCACGATCGTCTTCACCGAAAAGAAGAAGTCCGCACCCACCCGGTCCATTTTGTTGATGAAACAAATGCGCGGGACACCGTACTTATCGGCTTGCCGCCAGACTGTTTCCGATTGCGGCTGTACGCCCGCCACCGCATCGAATACCGCGCACGCGCCATCGAGCACACGCAGGCTGCGCTCCACCTCGGCCGTGAAATCCACGTGGCCCGGGGTATCGATGATGTTGATCGTGATGTCGTTCCACTGGCAGGTGGTCGCGGCCGATGTGATCGTGATGCCGCGCTCCTGCTCCTGCGCCATCCAGTCCATCGTCGCCGTGCCTTCATGCACTTCACCGATCTTGTGTGTGCGGCCGGTGTAATAGAGGATGCGTTCCGTGGTCGTGGTCTTACCGGCATCGATGTGAGCCATGATGCCGATGTTGCGCATTTTCTCTAGCGGTGTGGTGCGTGCCATATTCTTGTTTCCAAACTTCTAAAAAACTTGCTTGCTTAACCTTACTTACCAGCGGTAATGTGCAAACGCCTTGTTGGCCTCCGCCATGCGATGCACGTCGTCTTTCTTCTTCACTGCGCCTCCACGCATATTGGAGGCATCGTTCAACTCATTGGCCAGCTTGTCCGCCATGGCCTTATCCGGGCGGTTGCGGGCATTGGTAATCAGCCAGCGCAGCGCCAGGCTGATCCGGCGATTCTGCGACACTTCCACCGGTACCTGGTAGTTCGCGCCACCAACGCGGCGCGTCTTTACTTCGAGTACCGGCTTCACGTTCTCGACGGCCTTCTTGAACGCCTTCAGCGGGTCATCGCCCGATCGCTCGCGCAACGTATCCATGGCCTGATAAAAAATCTTCTGCGCCGTCGTTTTCTTGCCGTCCCACATCATCGAGTTCACGAACTTCTCGACCAGTGTCGAGTTATACAGCGGGTCCGGAATAATATCGCGCGGCTCAGGGCGTCGTCTGCGTGGCATAAACTATTTCTCTTACTCCCCTACTTCTTCTTTCCTTTGGCCGGAGCGGCTGCCGCGGCGCCACCCTTCGGACGCTTCGCCCCATACTTCGAGCGGCTCTGCTTCCGGTTCGCCACGCCCGCCGTATCGAGCGTGCCGCGGACCACGTGATATCGCACACCCGGCAAATCTTTTACACGGCCGCCGCGAATCAGCACAATCGAATGCTCCTGCAAATTGTGCCCGACACCAGGAATGTAGGTCGTCACTTCAATCCCATTTGTTAAACGCACGCGAGCCACTTTCCGCAAAGCCGAGTTCGGCTTCTTCGGCGTAGTGGTGTACACGCGCGTGCAGACGCCACGCCGTTGCGGACAGGCCTGTAGCGCCGGGCTGGCGGTCTTGTAACGGGTCGGGCGTCGGCCCTTGCGCACCAATTGATTAAACGTTGGCATGCTGCACTGATACGTTCTAACCAGCAAACTTCACCGGTAAAACGCTGTCTCTCCTTCAAACTGCCAAAAGCGCAGTGAATCCTGATCTACTGAAAAAACGATCTGCTGAAAACTGTGTCGGCCCGCATTTAGCTATGGATGCCGAAAGACGTTGCTGCTAAAACTTACTACAAGAAGACCGATATAGCGTATTTCACCGATCTCAAACGCGAGGGTAACTGCTTCGGATAGTGGCCCATACCAGCTTCCAACGTAACTCCCTTCGAAAACATCGAGGAAGCGTATTGGTCCAGCAGCGGGGCCCGACTTCCAGCCGGATGCCTATCGCAGGCACGGTAGCACGGAAGCCGAAGAATCAACTCGCCAAACTTTCCTAGTGTACTGCATTGGTATCTGGGAATGTCAATTTAAACAAAAAAGGTAGTCGCTCAGATTGAGCGTGGGGTGAATAATTTGGCGGCCAGCTTTACTTAATGGGTGGCGCACTTGTCCAGTGCTTCTGCGCGGCGGCGGCGGACCATGCCGAGACTAGTGGTGACATAACAAGCCAAGTCTCTGCCAGTTTGCCATTGGCAATCCGGTAGGATTGCATCCGGAGTCCAGCGAACTCGCATCAAGCGCCATCTTTACGTTTGAAGTGAGCAACCACTTCCTCGTGATCGAGCAACTCCCCCTGTCGGCCTGCTCGATGCCCTTTTCGACAGCTTCAAGGAATAATCTGTCCTCTTCCACGATGCGCAAAGCGGCGTCTTTCACTAATTGCGCCACCCCTGTACCGTGATAGCTGGCTATCTGCGAAAGCTGCGCTTCCTGCTCGGGGGTGAAATCAACTTCCATATCCGCAAGTGTAAGGGGGGTGTCAGCGCTTGTCAAAGCTCCTCTCGCAGCGGACTGCGGCGCATCCGCCGCGTCCGCTTTGTGCAAGCGCTAAGCCTTACTTCTCCTCTCCTCGATCCGGCACCGAAAACGCATATAACTTGCGATTCCCGGTTCCGATCCCGAAATGCGAATAGCCGGATCCCCAATACACCGTTCCATTCACCACTGACGGGCCGCTGGCGACTGATCCGCCACTCTCGAACCGCCACAAAATGTTCCCAGACGCCGCATCGATTGCATCCATTTCTCCCGATAGCGATCCCGCGTACAGCACACCATTTGCTACCGTCACGGCACCCAGCCCGCCCGCTGGTTTACCCGACGCCGGATTCACCCCAGGCACGGCAATTTGCCACTTGAACTTTCCGTTGGCGGCGTTGAGCGCCGCCCAGGATCCCCCGTTCACCTGCTGTTGCCCCTGCGGCTGCAGCAGATAAAATTCTGAACTGGCATTGGTAATGGCGGCATACACTTGCGCGCCATCCACCGCCGATCCCCACTCGATTCCTCCGAGAGTTCCACCCGGTCCCACCATCGCCGCCCACACGGTCGCGCCATCGTCCGGATCGAGCGCCCAGTACACGCCACTCTTCTGCCCGGCGCCCACCAGGTCACGCTCATAGCCCTGCCATTTCACCGTAAACAGATTCGCGCCCGATCCAAAATCATAGTCCGGTCCTGCTGGATCCGGACAGGCTACACCACCCTGATTTCCCAAACAACTCACAATCCATGCATCCGCCCCATGCAGCCGTCGCGCCCATTTCAAACGACCTGAATCGGCGTCGAGCGATACCACCGCATCGATGTAATCGTCGCTCGCCAGACAAGCCAGTTGCCGCTGCGGGTCCGGCGATTGCTTCTCACACGCATCGGCCGCAGCCGGTACCGAGTAGTTGTTGCCGGTAGTCACATACAAGGAATTTCGTGCGGCGTCGTAGGCGAATGTACTTCCCCAAACCGCTCCGCCCGTGTAGCCCTCCGGCACCGTATAGAACCGCCACTCGATGGACCCACTCCGCAGATCCACTGCTACCGCGCTCCCGCGAAACGAAAGCTGGAACCCCGCGCTCGCTGCCGCCGCGCCCTCCTCATTCGACGCCACTCCCACATAAATCCGATTTCCCACCACCAGCGGTGAGTTCGTGATGATGGCTTCCGCATTCGCGTCGAGCAGCGTCTTCCAGACAAGGTTGCCCGTGTTCTTATCCACCGCGATCAAAGTCGCACTGGCCTGATCTCCAAAAACCAGCAGATTACCTGCAATCGCCGGGCTGTTGCGCGAGAAAGAAGTGCCCAGTCCCGTATACTCCGAGACTTTGCGCGACCATACCGCCTTGCCTGTACGGTTGTCGATCCGGTAGATGAAACCGCCAAAATCCGGAACGTACACCGCTCGCCCCTCTACCGTCGGAGTCGCTGACACGTCTCCCGCTGTCGCGAATACCCATTTCGGGCGCAATCTTCCTACGCTCTCTACACTGAGCCGCTCTTCCTGTGGATTGCTTCGCGAATTCCTGACATCGCCTCCAGCACTCCGCCAGGCAAGTTGTGCCTGTTGTTCATGCTCGTGCCGATCCGCGGAGGGCCCTTGTCCCTGTCCGCATACACTCGCCGCTAACGCTAACGAGAACAATCCCATCCAGCTTCCAGCAAAACGCCCGTACATTTTCATCCCGCTCCTTCTTGTTGCCGGGCACGCTCAAGTTCGTCGTCCGGCGTCCCAAGAGTGCCAGCAAACAGGGGCTTTGCTTGTCTTTACTCTGTAAACAGAAAGTAAATTCGCAAATTCACAGGTATAAATTCAGAATTTTCAGGGCAATCGCTCTCGCCCCGCAATTCAGGCGCAATCTTTTACAAATCGCCAACAACTCACATGCTCACTCGCGCCTACTCTGACGATAGGCCGCACCCAACTTCATGCAAAGTGCGGACCGATTCCGGTAAGGCTTCGCCCTTCCATCTTTCAGGAGATTCAAATTGCCTTCTAAACTTCTACGCCGGCGCCTGCGCACTCCGCTTCTGGCCGTACTTTCTCTCTCGCTATTCAGCGCCATTCCTTCCACGGCCGCGCTCATCACGGACCCCGCCGGCGATTTTCTGCCCTCTTTCACCGGCCCCCATAACGGCGATCTCGATGTGCTGAGCGCCCAGGTTTTCTTCAACGGCTCCGATTTCCGCTTCACGAGTACACTGAATGGCGCGATCGGCACCACTCCCAGTGCCATCTATGTCTGGGGCGTTGATCGCGGCGCCGGCATGCATGGCTTTCCCACCATCGCTCCCGGCGTGACCTTCGATTCCGTGTTTGTAATCAGCCCTTCCGGATCGAGCGCCGTGCACGATCTAATTAACGGCGCCAACACGCCCATCTCCGGCATCACCGTTTCAGGCGATACCCTATCGGCCACCGTTCCCCTGAGCGCCTTGCCCTCGGAAGGTTTTGCTCCATCCGCTTACCTGGTGAATCTCTGGCCGCGTTCCAGCAACGGCGGCAACAATGTCATTGCTGATTTCGCTCCCGACAATTCCGACGCCGCTGTCACCCCGACTCCCGAACCCGGCACCCTGCCTCTCGTCGCGATGGTTGCCTTCGCCGCTTTGGCTCTCATGCGCCGCCGCACTCACTCCGCAGTTTAAAAAGCCTTTCCGTTTACCTTTTTCGTTCGTCCGGGCTGCTGCTCTCCTCCGGGACGAACGAATCGGCCGGGGACAATTCCTCCTCACACACCGTGTCCCCGGCCCTTTTTTGGCTCTCCGTAATGGTCCTGCGCATCTACTCCCTATAGCCTTGCCGCTTACAATTTGCATCATCGGAGGTGGTCCCGCAGGACTCGCTGCTGCCATTTCTTTGCGCCAGTCCGGCCATCACCCGACCGTGATCGATCGAGCCACGCCTCCCATCGACAAAGCCTGCGGTGAAGGTCTGCTGCCCGCCGGCATCGCTCTGCTCGCCCGACTCGGCATCCGCTTCCCATCTGATGTTGGGTTTCGCTTCTCCGGCATTCGCTTCTCGGATTCCCACTCCTCCGTCGCAGCGGATTTTCCGGCCGGTCAAGGAATCGGGCTGCGCCGCACTCATCTCCACACCCTTCTCCTCGAGCGCGCCCGCGCACTTGACATACCTCTGCACTGGGACGTCAAGCAGGTCGGTCTCCGTGAAACAAGCGTCACCATCTCCGGCGTGACCACGGATTACGATTACGTCCTTGCCGCCGACGGTCAACACTCTCAAATCCGCCGCGACGCTGGCCTCGACGAGTCACTCTATGAACACCGCCGCTACGGCTTCCGCCGCCACTATCGCGTGACTCCTTGGTCATCACAGGTCGAAGTCTATTGGGGACCCAACTGCCAGATCTACATCACACCGGTCGCGCCAGACGAAATCGGCGTCGCCCTGCTATCGCGCGACCCGCAGTTCCGCCTTGCACAGGCCCTCGCGCACTTTCCCGAACTCGCGGCCCGTCTCGCCTCAGCCGAGCACGCCTCGCGTGAGATGGGCTGTCTCTCCATTTCCCGCAAATTCCGCCGCATCTCGCAAGGCCGCCTCGCGCTGCTCGGCGACGCCTCAGGTTCAGTCGACGCTGTCACAGGAGAAGGCCTGTGCCTCTCGTTCCAACAGGCCTTCGCCCTCGTTCACGCTATTGACTCCCGTCATCTCGCCATCTATCAACGCGCTCATGACGAGCTCAGCCGCCGCCCTCGCCTCTTCTCATCTCTTCTCTTGACACTCGATCAGCACCCGCTTCTTAGAAGATGCGCGCTGGCCGGGTTCGCCCGCTTTCCCAGCGTTTTTTCCGCCTGTCTCGCGGTGCACGCCGGCCATTACGCACCCGTTCCGCAAATCCCTACTTTACGTACAACTGCCCCGCCTCCCAAAGCATCCTTTAAACATGGCTAAAGCAAGCTGGCACGATATCACTCTCGCCCAAAGTCCTCGCACGGAAGAAGTCGAAGGCAACCAGTATTTCCCGCCTGACAGTTTTGACAAGAGCTTCCTCCAGCCGAGCGACCACACCACGGTCTGCCCATGGAAGGGTACCGCTCATTACTTCCATGTCGTCGTCAATGGCCAAAGCAACGAAAATGCCGCCTGGTACTATCCCGATCCCAAACCGGCGGCTGCCAACATCAAAGATCACGTCGCCTTCTGGAAAGGCGTTCACGTCGAAAACTGACAATCAGCGGCGTCACGGCTATGGTTGGGTGCCGATCAGTTCAGTTCAGCGAGTGACTTCGCAAAAGCTCGATAATCCATGCTTTCTCCGCTGGAGAGCGGGTGCCCTGTTGGGCCACCCACTCGAGCAAATCCTCTTCCACCTTGGCGCCCGCGTCGAGTAGCGGTTCGAGTATCCGAATGTAGTCAGTTGAAGGATCACCGTTGATCGCAGACCATAGTGCCTGACCTAGCACCGTCCCGCCATATTGGTTTCTGGCTTCAAGTGGCGCGCCGCGATCGAGAAGTAAGCGGATTGTTTCCACCTGTCCGCCCACCACGGCCCAGTGCAGGCCCGTCTGACCGGTATTTCCCTGTGTGCCTAGGGCCGCGCCTTTGTTTAACAAGAAATCGGCGACCTCGTTGTGCCCGTACTCGCAAGCCCACAGAAAGCCGTCTTCCAGCTGCGCTTTCGTGGTTCCCGCAGCGAGTGCCCCGTCGTCATGGAAAAAGGTTTTGACCACATCCAGTCGTCCGACACCCGCCGCTCCCTCGAGATTCAATTCCGCGCCACGCTGAGCGAGAAACTCGGCGGCTTCCGCGCGTCCATTACGGAGGGCAGCAATCACTAACGCTTCATTAAGGGCAGCTCCGCGCTCCAGCAGTGTCTCCATCAGCGGAATCTGCACACCTGCCTGCTTGGGATGAATGCTCGTCGCAACCAGATCGAGCGTGGTGCTTCCACCGTACATGTCCGCCACGGCATCGACTGCCGCGCCCGCGTCGAGCAGAATCTTCGCAATGGCAACCGCATTCTTGGGAGACTTCTGACGGTCATCCTCAATGCCATTCGCCCCCACATAATGCAGGAGAGTCGCCTGGTGCGCACGCTCCGAACGCGCCTGAACCAAATGCGGGTCTCTTTGCAACAAGGAGGCAAGCGTCACGGCATCACCGGCGACCATCGCATCCGCGGCTTGCTCGAACGTTGACGGCCCGTCCATCTTCAGTTCAGTTGCCCGCACGCCGACTTCTCCTGCAGAAACGGAAACGCCGTCACACGCAACTTCGCCGCCCCATACGGCACCAGCGTCAGTTTCTCTAAGCGCTCCTCGGACCGCACCGGACTCAACGGCACCGCGGCGGCGGAATTCTCATTGGTTTTCCAGTCATCCAACCGCCGCGCTTGCACTACCAGCGACACGGCCGGATGCTCTTGATCGAACGGCGTATCGCTTAACGTGCCCTGCACCACTCTGCTGTCACACGCCCCAAGCTCGACCGCGAAATTCCAACGCGCATCGGAAGTGATCTGCCAGTCCGCCGATTTCTCTCCATGCTGTTTCAATTCCTTCCACTGGCCTCCGAGCGGCAGTGAAAACACCAGCGGTCCGCGTTCAAAAACCGCCGCCTGGTGATACCAGTGCGTTACGCGCGGTTCCATGGCAAATGATAACTCCACCACGTCACCGTCTTTCCACGCGCGGTTCTCCACATAAAAGCCGTTGTGAGCCGACCCGCGATTCACCGTTTCTTCCCGGCCGCCGTTTATCTTCACAGCCGCTGCCGAAGCCCATCCTGGGAACCGCAGCGACAGGGGAAACGCCCTTTGCGCCTGCCCGTGAACGGTGAAGCGAACGTTTCCTTGAAACGGATACTCTGTTTCTTCATCGATGGTGATCTCGCGCCCCTGCACTTTCGTCGTCACCTCACTCGGCCCATAAGCCACCGTCGCCAGCCCGCCTGCCGGATCAGCCATCCAGAGATTCGCCACGAACTTTGGCCATCCCTGATGCAAGTTCGCCGTACAGCAGCCAAAGTTTGGCTCCAGCCCGAATAAATTCGACTCATCCCCGTTCGTCGACCATTGCCGGTGCGCTCGTGTACACGCAATCTGATTTGGTTGCTGATCGTACTGGTGCGACCACATATCATTCGAAAGCGTTGCCGGCAGCGCGTTGTAACTCACCCGCTCCAAGCGGTCCGCCAGCCGCGCATCCCCCAAGATCGCAAACGATTCTTCGAGCGAAAACATGCTCTCCACCACTGCGCACAACTCGATCCCCTGCGAAGGATCCGGACCCGCTAGATGCTCGTCGCCACTGAACATGCCATTGGGCAGGCCATGATATTTGTCGAGCATCGCCAGCTGCTGCCCCAGCCCCGCGCGGTCTTGACTCGCGCCGCTTACCAGCCACCACACCGGCGCAGCTTTGAGCGCCATGGCATTGTTCACACCGTGTGTCTGCATCGCCGCCTCGGGTATCGGCTTTTTTCCGCCCAGCCCCAACCCTTCTTTCGTTTGCTTCCCCGTGTACTTAAAATTCGCGAACTGCGCTTCCCAATCGTAGCCCTGTTCATGCAGCAATTTCGCCAGCGCCAGCAGACTCCGGTCTCCCGTCCGGTTGTATAGCCAGACCACCGTCCAGACGTTGTCCTGCCAGCGGTATTTGCCCCAGTCCCGCAACGGACGCCCGGGCAGATTCTGCAGCTCATAGTGAAAATACTTGGTCAGAAATGGCTCGACCCGCGCGTCTCCACTCACCTCCGCGTATTGCGTCAGCACTTTCAGCATCACCATGCGCGGCCACCAGTCATCGTTCTTCGCCGGACCGAATTGGCCATCACTGCGCTGCGACTGCAAGCTCCACTCCACCCACCGTTTCGCCTTCGCAATCAACTTGGCATCGTTCAACTGATACGCCAGCGGCAGCAGGCCATCGAGGTAATACGGGCCGCGTTCCCACGATTCGCCTGTGCCGCCCAGCCACCCACTGTTAGGCCCCACATCATTCCAGAATTCATCCAGGTGGCCGGTCAACCCCGCCGCCTGTATTCGCTCCTGTTCCAACAACCAACCCTTCGGGCGAACTGCGCCCAATGGCAACGTTAAATAGGCATTCGGCCGTAGCGGCGCGCGATTCTGCAGCGGGCTCGCCCCCTGACTTGTACCTGCACAAACGAGGAACGCACCAAAAAGTAACTGGATCTTTTTCATCACCTAACCAATCCGTGATTCTCTCACTTACTCTGGAGACGAGAAGGCGATGCACGAGCCCGAAACACTTCCCCTGTTCCCTGAAGACGCGGAATCCGAATTCAAAGAGAAACTACAAAGTAAACTCCGTACCCTGGCCGCCCAGAACATCTTGCTCGGGACCAGTTCCTGGAAGTATCCAGGCTGGCTCGGCCAGATTTATACGCCCGACCGCTATTATGTGCGCGGCCGCTTCTCCAAGGCGCGCTTTGAACGCGAGTGTCTCGCCGAATACGCCGAAACTTTTCCCATCGTCTGCGGCGACTTTGCCTTTTACCAGTTCCCTTCCCGCGACTTCTGGAAAAAGCTCTTCGACCAATCACCCGAGCAGCTGCAGTTCGCCTTCAAAGTGCCCGAGGAGATCACCGTTCACACTTTCCCCTCGCATCCCCGCTACGGCGCCCGCGCCTCGCTCGTCAATCCCACGTTTCTCCACCGTGAATTATTCCTCTCCGAATTTGTCGGCTTGCTTGCGCCTTATGCCCGGCGCATTCCGTTGCTGGTCTTCGAGTTCGGCGCATCCGCCGGTCGCGCCGTCAAAGAGCCGGCTGCATTCGCTGCTTTGCTTTCCGATTTCTTCTCGGCATTGCCGTCTCCTTTCCGCTACGCCGTCGAAATCCGCAATCCGGAACTCTTCGATCCCGCCTATCTGGCAGTGCTGCGCGAGCACGACATTGCGCACGTCTTCAACGCCTGGAGCAAAATGCCTCTGCTGACCGCTCAGCTGGAGCAGCCCGCCGCCTTCACCACCAACTTCACCGTCGCGCGGGCTCTTCTGCGCCAGGGCCGCAAATATGAAGACGCCGTCCGCCTCTTCTCGCCATACCGCGAAACGCAGGACGTGAATCAGGAAGTCCGCGATGCGCTTCTCAATCTCCTGCTTCGCGCCAAGAGCCGCGCCGAGCCGACTTACATTTTCGTCAACAACCGCCTGGAAGGAAACGCTCCCAACACGATCTATGCTTTGTTGGAAGAGGAGACCTGACTCTAATGCCCGAAGCTCGTCCGCCGCTGCCGCCCTTCAACTTGGAAAGCGCCCGCACCAAAGTCCGCGCTGCTGAGGACGCCTGGAACACGCGCGATCCCCGGCGCGTCTCACTCGCCTACAGCGAAGACAGCCGCTGGCGCAACCGTTCCGAATTCATTGCCGGTCGCCCCGCCCTCGTAGAGTTCCTGACTCGCAAATGGGCCCAGGAACTCGACTACCGGCTGATCAAAGAACTTTGGGCTTTTCATGACAACCACATCGCCGTGCGCTTCCAATACGAGTCGCGCAATCCAGCGGGTGATTGGTTCCGCTCGTACGGCAACGAGCTCTGGGAGTTCGACGAACAGGGCCTGATGCGCCGCCGCGAAGCCAGCATCAACGACGTACAAATCGCCGAGTCGGATCGCAAATTCCGCTGGCCCCTCGGACCGCGTCCGGCGGATCACATGGGCCTCAGCGACTCCACAGGATAATCCGCGAACCGCTGCAAGGCGCTGAGAGTTGATTAGGTTTCTGCTGTAACGCCGCCCCGCGTCGTGTGTCGAAGAGCTCTTCGAAATTACGATCAGACAATGGAGGTGTGACCACAAACGTAGCCATGTCCTCGATCGACAGCATAGAAAATCATATCGCTCCTTTGCGTGCCCAGCTTGCCGCGCATCCACTCTATAAGAGCATCAGAACACCAAATCATATCCGCTCCTTCATGGCCTTCCACGTCTTCGCTGTCTGGGATTTTATGAGCCTGCTCACTGCACTCCAGCGGGAGCTAACTTGCGTATCGATCCCGTGGCAGCCATCGCTCTGGCCGGAGAGCCGGCGCTTCATTAACGAAATTGTGCTCGGGGAGGAGAGTGACACTTTCGAGGGACGCTCGATGAGCCATTTCGAGCTTTACCTCGAGGCGATGGAGGAGTACGACGCCGACACTCGCCCGATTCGCAACCTTCTCTCCCAAATCAGGCTCAACCCGCCAGAAACGCCCATTTCGCATCTGATGGAACTCGCAGATGTACCCGATGGAGCTCGCCAATTTGTCCAAACAACATTTGAGGGTATTCGCTCCAGCAGTTTGGGTGCCTTGGCCGCTAACTTTACTTTCGGCCGCGAAGATCTGATTCCTGAGATGTTCCGTGAGCTGGTGCGCGATCTGGATGGCGGCGGCAGGAATGGCCTGGGTAAGTTCGTCTGGTATTTAGAACGTCACATTGAGCTCGATGGCGACGACCATGGCCCGCTTTCTTTGCGAATGGTGAGCGATCTTTGCGGCAGCGACGGACGGTTGTGGGCGGAAGCAGCCATTGCCGCCGAAAGCGCGATCTCAGCTCGCCTTCTCCTGTGGGATTCGATCCTCACTGCACTGGAATAAGTTCGTTGGGGGCGCTAGCCGACGAAGGCATCATCGCTCTCCGTCAACGTGAACTCTCGAACGCCTTGCTGAAAGCTGCGAGAGAGTTACCAAATCGATCGTTCATGCCAACTGTTACCGGGCCGCCTTCCTGGTCTCGCGGCGTCAATCGATCTCCATCAATCGCATATATTGCCCTACACCCCATTTTCAGCCAGCCAATCCGGTCCGAGTCATCCATTGCAAGACCAAGCAGGTAGGGACGGGGCAGCAATTCCGAGAAGCAAGGTGAACCTCGTTTCTTCAAAAGAACCCCATCGACGAAGGTATTTCCACCGCTTTTTAGTAGAAGCACTTGGTTGTCTGCGACGGGCATTTCCCTCAGAGCGTTCGTCTCCAATACATTGATCGCACGGGCGTGTTTCGATCGCCCGAAGCGTTTGACAACGCGAAGACGGTAGACGGTAAAGATCGAATCAGGGTCAACGGAATTTGTAGTGGTAGCAATCGTCAAGGTCTTTTCCTCGATCGGTTCGCCGACAATCCACTCATATTGATTCATAGCCTCACCAATGCTCCGCACGATCAACATATCCCCTTCCTGTTCGTCTGCCGCATACGGAACGAGGGCTTCATGCGATCCACGTTGTTTGGCTTTCCTTGCATAGTCCCGAAGTGTTGTCCCGAACGTCGCAGCATTGCCAGTGACGCCAGATCTGCAGGAACTGCTAACGCACAGAGTGGCGATAGTGACTGCGACCAAGCATAAGCTGACCTTCGTCATTTAGCAATTGTTTTTTCCACAGCTTCGCCGCCAGCCCTACTGATTAATCACCGTGCCATCTTCCCGCCGGACCACGCCCCAGCCGCCATTGAAATACCCGCGCTCGCCCTTCTCCTTGCCAAACGGATACTTCGCCGCCGCCTTCTCATTTATCTCCACTCCCCAGCCCGGCTTCTCATTCGCATACACATAGCCATCGCGGAATTCCGGATACCCCGCAAACACTTCCTGCAGTTTGTCTGTAGGAAAGGTCCATTCCTGCACGCCGAAATTATACGAGGCCAGATCGAGAGCTACATTCGCGCAGTGCCCTACCGGCGACACATCGCCTGGTCCGTGCCATGCGGTCTTCACCTGGAACGCCTCCGCCAGCATTGCGATCTTGCGCGCCGGAGTGAGTCCGCCGGCTTGCGAAACATGTACCCGGATGTAGTCGATTACCGACGACTTAATCACGCTATTCCACTCATGCGGGCTGTTGAACAGCTCGCCCATCGCCAGCGGCGTCGTGCAATTGGCACGCACCTGTTTGAAATAGTCGATGTTCTCGGGCGACAGCACGTCTTCCAGGTAAAACAAACGGTACTGCTCCAAGTCCTTCGCGAACTGCACGGCCAACCGCGGCGGCAGACGCTCATGGGCATCGTGCAACAGCTCGATCTCTCCGCCCAGTTCCTTGCGCGCCGCTTCAAACAGCGCGAGCGTTCTGCGCACATAACTACCCGGCTCAAACACCTGGTCGGGCGGCAGTTCTCCGGCCGTTGATTCCGGCTGTCCCGACCCGCCTCCCGCGCCGTACGCCGCCTGTCCCGGCACGCCAACCTGCAGCCGCACCACTTTGATTCCTCGCGCCATCAATTGCTTTGCCTGCGCGATTGTCTGCTCTTTCTCCGCGCCTGCCGCATGTGAGTAAATCATCGCGCCGCGCCGGCATTTTCCGCCCAGCAATTCATACACCGGCATGCCCGCCAGCCGTCCTTTGATGTCCCACAACGCCTGGTCCACTCCGCTGATGGCATTGTTCAGCACCGGCCCATTGCGCCAATAAGACGAGTTATACATCGCCTCCCATAGATCCTCTATGCCATCCGTCGGACGGCCGATCAGAAAGGGCTTCAGGTACCGCTCGACTGCCGGCACGACAAGCTCCGCGCGCTGGGTGAAAGTCGCGCAACCATACCCGTAAAGGCCATCCTGATCGGTCTGTATCTTCACCACTACCAGCCGCACGCCGGCCGGTGCTGTGGTGATGACTGAGACATCTTTGATCTTGGGAACGGGCATACCGCGCAGCCAGGGAGCGGCCACCAAAGCAAGAAATCCGCGTCGTCCCAAGCCCGCTCGCGATTGAAATAAATCCATGGTTCCTGTGATCTGATTCACTGCGGAACCAATTGTATTACCGGCGCCTCCCAAAACTTCGTCCAGCCGAACGCGGTGCACGCCCGAAGCGCGAGCCGCTCGATGGCATAGCCGATTTTCCAGCCGTTCCAAACTTCTGTCCACCGGGAGACGCGCCACTGCCAAAACGCGATCCGAAATACCCGCCCGTAGATGGTGACGCTTGTGGGCGCGCGCCCTGCCTGTTACTCCCAAACCTCGACCCGGCATAGCCGCCGCTGCTGCCCGACGCGTATTTCGACCCGGCAAATCCGCCCGTCTGCACATACCGGCTGTCGGCGTAACTCTTCTGGGTAAACGTGCCGGTCGAGCCGTATTTCGGTTTGCCAGTATTGAAATCCTGTCCGTAATACGACGTGCCTGCCCGTTGCGCCTGTTGATAGCGGGACCAGTCCGTACTCGGAATCGGCTGATAGTAGCGCGGCGAAAGCAAATTTCGCAGGATCAGGTACTGCGGCAGCCACGTCCAGAACGAGCCGCCATCACGCTGCTCCCAATAGCCGTATTGATTGCGCCCCTGTTCGGGGGATGCCATGTAGGCGAAGCCCGGAGGCTCCGGCGTCTTGTTCGCTTCGCTGTCGTATTTGCCGTAATCCTTGTGCGCCAGCGTCATGCCGACGTTCTTCGACCAAGCCTGCCACTCGCCAGGGGACAGGTTTTGCCACGCTTCGGTAGAGGTGGTCGTGCCATCTTGCTGCGGCGCCGGAACCGTTGTTACTACCTGTTTCACCTTGGCGCGATAGTTCTCCGGCTGGCGGTCCAGGTCTTCGAGAACCTTGTCCCACTCCGTGTAAACCTGTACGCTCAATTGAGAAAGATGATCCGCATCTTCCGGTCCCGGCGCGCGCCCCAGTTGATCCTGTATGTCGAGCGCCTGCGCGTAATCTGCCGCCGTCAACTGGCCGCCCGGCTTGGCTTCCAGGGTCTTCGCCGTTCGCTGCCAATCCGTTGCTTTCTTCTGGCTGGTCACCAGGGCATTCAGCCGCTCGCTCAGATCCGCCCGTTTCGCCGGCCAGTCGTTCTCCGCTTTCTCGACCTTTTGCAAGAGCCCCGCATAATCCGCACCCGCCAGCTTATTCGCCGACGACTCAATCGACTGCAACGCATCGGGAAAATTGCGCTTGAATGCAACTCGCTTCCCGTACGCGTCGTAGACCGGCGTCGTCTGGTCTTCTGCGCTCAAGCGAAGTTGCCGTTCTTCGCGCAGCAGCCGGTCGACTTCCGTCATCGTGCTTCGCTTGTTTTGGCGGCTGAGCTGGTCCAGTTTCGCTGCAACCCCGGCCGCCTGCGTCAACAAAGCTTCTGACTGCTTGTATTGCCGCGCCCACTCCGCATCGAAGCCCGGCGCACGAAACAACTCTGGATCGCTGGTTACCGCGTTTGCCACCGTGGTGCGCTGTTTCTCTATGTTGCTCTTCGAAGTGTCCAGCCGGTGCTGCTCCGACACGATGTCCGCTTTCACCTGCGCCGGCAAACCCACAAACAGCAGCGCAAACAAACCTACCAGCGCCGCCAGAATCAATGCCAGTACAAAAGTCGCCGCACTGACACTCGATTTCGTTTCCATTTTTGTACAACCTTTACAAATTAACCGCGATACACCGTGACGTCCCCCGCATTCACCTGCTGCGCCACATACGCCATGAATGGCTGGTCCGCAAATTTCCTCACCGTGAGCACCCGGGTTCCGTTTTCCTGCTGGAAGCGCCACGCATAACAACCCGTGCCCTGCACTTCACTCTCGCCGAAAATTCCGATCTCCCGGCTCCAGCGGTACTTCCACGTCTTATCCTCAAACTCGAAGAAATCCGCCGGATTCTGGCGCTTATCGATTTCTCCGAGATCGCCCTCCGCCAAGCCGAGTTCGTCGAGCGTGATCTGCCGCGCATCGAACCAGCCCAGCACCAGACCTTCGTCGTCCTTGTGCACTTCTAACGTCACGCGGCGATTTCGATATAGGCCGCTCAACTCTGTCCATCGCTTTTCGCCGAGCTCGACCATGGCCCGGCGATCGACCGTGAAATCCAGATCGGAAAATTCGTCACCCACGCCCACAATCGACAGAGTGTCTCCGACTCGCCCATCGGTTACCTTTAAATTCGCCAGGTCCTCCATTTTCGAAGGATCGATCCGCGTGGGTCCGTTCTTACTGCCGAATATCATGCGCAGCGCTCCCGTAGCGTAAACTTTAGAGCTTGGTGAAAAAATAGATCCAGATGCAGATGAAGCTCTGATGGCCTGCGGCCACCCTGGGGTATGAAAACGCCTTCTAGCGGCCCCGACGACGCTGTTGCCAGCATTCGCCCAAGCTCAAGAAGTCGGCCTGGGAGGCCGACGCAGGCCGAGGGCCCGCCCCACAAAGCTCTCCTTGGACTCGCCGCATGGTTACGGCATGTTGACGTAGCCTTGGGCCGCCTGTGCACTACCGGCCTTGCCCCGAAGGCAGGCTCAACGGAATGGTCGGCTTCGGCAGCGCACGCTCCCGCTTGAGTGCTTCCAGTTGGGAGTCCACCGAATGATCGCCCAGTTGCGCGAACTCCGCTTCCAAACTCTGATCTTTCGTCGCCGATCCTAACTCCTGGAAGGCCTTGGCGGTTGCCTCTTCCTTCGCCACGCGCTCCTCGAAATGGGACAACTGCGCGAAGGCATTGTCCCCCTTCGCCACGCCCGCCATCGCCTCGGCCACTTTCTTCTGCGCCGTGGCTGCATTTTTACGCGCGACCAAGGTTGTCGCTGTCCGCTCGCCTTCGTCGATTTTGCGCTTCAACTCCGTGACTTGCGACTTCAGATTATCGCTCGCCTGCCGCGCCTGCTCAATGGCTGACTGCATCGCAGACACCTGCTGGTCCGACTCCGCTTTCTTGCCCAGCGCCTTCTTCGCGAGGTCCTCGTTTCCGGCATCGAGCGCCTGGTTCGCGCGCGCTTTCCAATCGGCCGATTGCCGTTCGTACTTCTGATACTCGGCATCCAGACGGTTGTAATTGCTCATCGCCACCGCCGACGACCGGACCACGTTGTTCAGTTCTTCCTTCATGTCCGCGATCGTCTGCCGGACCGTCGTATCGAAATTCGCATCCTCGAAGGCGCTCACCGCGTCGCTCGCCTGCCCGCGCACCACCCGGCCGCTCCGTCCGAATAAATCTGAAAAGAAGCCCATATCCTTAATCTCCCAATTCGCTCGTTATTCTTCAGGCCAGATGCTGCAACAGCTTTCGCGCCACCGACAAGTCCGCCAACAGAAAATCGAGGCACGACAAAATATCATCCTCATCGTCGGGCCCCAATTCCTGCAGCTTCGCAAAGTTGCTCAACGCAATCGTCGTCTCGCCATTCGCCATTCCATACAGTTGGAAATGCGAGGTTGAAATGCCGTTGTCGGATTTCAACATTACCCGTAGAACCTCCGGCGTCAACTTCGCTTCGGCCACCGTCAGACAGGTTAACGAAAAGAAGATCACCTGTCCTTCCAAGAACGCCCGCACCGTGATCCCGGTATCCGGCTGACGAATCGAAAAAACATTCGGCGACACGTCTTCTATGTCGAAACCATTCTCCGCGAGTATGGCGTGTATATGTGCGCTACTTATCGTTTCTGTTACAGGCATATGTCTTGTTTCTCCGCTGTGTTCCGTCTGCGCCGCTGTCGTCCAAATAAACGGGTAACACAGTGCGAAAGTTCAACACAAGTGTATAGAGTAAGAATCGACCCGACTGATCATGCCCAAAAATCTCACTCTGGCCCTCTTCGCTCTCGTACTTTGCCTCACGTGCAAGCTCTCCGCCCAGACTCCTTCCGCTGACCCGATTGATAAAACGCTCGATACTTGCCTCGCTGGACCGGCGGGCAACAACACCGTCGGGCAAGTCGATTGCTCCGCCAAAGCCGCCGCTGCCTGGGATCGGGAGTTGAACCAGGTCTACAACAAATTGCTGAAGTCGCTCGACCCGGCTTCTCAAACTCTGCTGCGTGCCTCGCAGCGCCAGTGGCTGGCCTTTCGAGAAGCCGAAAAGAAATTTCAGTCCGGCCCGTGGCGTAGCACGCAGGGTACCGTGGTCCAAGTCACCCTTACGATGGCGAACGTGGAAATCCTCAAGAGCCGCGTGCTCACGCTCCGCAATTACGCCGGAGATGGTAATCCCCACTAGCATTCTCGCGGGTAGGTGCGGGGGCGTCGAAAACGCAGAAAAGGTGGCAGGCTGAAGCCTAACCTACAAGCCTTCAGGCGGCTTTTGTTAGTTCGCGCATGGCTTGGGCAGTGCGAGCGCCTTCAATATAAGACTCGATGTCATCGATTGAAAATTCGAAGCCATGGTCGGCCGGGTCGAAGGGTTGGTTGCGACTGCGGGCGACTTGATACATGGTAGCGGCAGTGGCGAAGTCCTGTGCTTCCTGTTTGTTGCGATCCTGCTGGGCTTCGCGGAGGTCGGCGAGATCTTTGTCGCGCTGGCGGCGGAGGCGGGTTTCCTGGAGTTGCAGGTTGCGGAACTGTTTTTCGTAGACGAGGTACGTTTCGAGTTCGATCATGCCCGGTTGAGCGTCGGCTAGTTCGGCAGCGAATTTTTCGGCGAACTGGCTGCGGCCGCGGGCGTAGAGAGCGAATTCGAGAGTGGGGATGCGGCGGAGACGCCAGTTGGTGTCCGCAATCGATTGAACAAGCTCGGATTCGCGGATGCCGACGGGCTGGAACTCGCGGACGAAGCGCTCGACGTACTGTTCGTAGGCGGCGGCGTCATCGGAGGGAAGCAGGACGGTGCGTCCGGTGAGGGCGGTTTTGAGAGCGTTGGTGGAGGACTGGGCTTTGCCTTCGGCGGTGCGGGGGCCGGTCGAGAAAGTGGCGTTGGCGCGATTGGCGGCGAGACGGGCGGCGGAGATTTCGGCGGTTTCCGGCGCGGGGGCTGTTTCAACGACAGCGAGTTCGCGGGATTCTTCTATGTTCGCTTTACGGGCGAGCTTTTTGGCTTTGCGTTCCTGGGCGCGGCGAATGGAGCGGGCAGTCATGATGAAGTTTCTCCTCGGGTAAGAGATCAGGCGATTGGAGGGTAGCAGGCGTCAGGAGACCGTTGCAAAAGATTTTGGTTGCGGGGAGGCGTAAAGCTTTTGAATTCAACGACCAAAAAAATCGTCTGAGTTTGTCACCGAAAAAGAACGTGGCCGGCAAGAGCTGCGGACAGCCAACCATCTTAAGAGGGGAGAGCCTGCGCTGCTTGCCTTTTCTCAGTAGGCACAGCGCGATTACGCTTGGGAAAGCGGCACCGAGGATCCGACGGCGCCGAATCCCTTGTTTGCGAAAGTGGACGCGGGGATAATTCTTAAATTGATATATTTGAACGCAATACTGGGAAGGCATACTGGGAAGCGGCCTAGTTCGGGACTGGACTGGACCAGTGCAGGGCGCAACCAAATCGCGCTGCACGCAGTAACACGACTCTGGAAGGTATACATGAACCGAAGTGTCCTTTGGCTATTTTTGGTGATCGCGCCGCTGGTTAGCGCCGGCTCGCTCGGGAGTTTTCAAGGCACATGTAGTTCGGATCCCAGCAGCGGATCAGGCAATTGCAGCGGAATGTGGGATTCCTCTTTCAGTTTTGACGGACCTTTCTTCCCCGGGTTCCCGGGGCCCAACCAGTTCGGTTCCGGCGCAGCACCACTAGTCATAGACTTTGAAGTTGGCACCAGCGGGGGCAACTTCAGCTATGAGGGCGCTACGTGTAATTACGGCATGGTAATCGGTGGCAGTTCATGCTACGGCCGGATACTGCTTGAATCGTATACGTTCGGGCCACCGGCCGACACAGGACTTTCAGCCGGCGATGTGGTCAGCGTCGTAGGCCCCGCCAGGGCGGAAGTTTTTTTTGCGCTACCTGTGGTGGACCTCCCAGTACTCCGATATTCGACATAGAAGTACTTGCCAAATATCAATTCACATTGACGGCTCCAGGGACGCCGACGCCGTTCTCCTGGACCGGCGCCGAATACTCTCCTGTTCCCGAGCCGGGGACGTGGGCATTCGAGACTTTCGGGATGGTGGGCGTAGCGGCCATATTCCGTGTGCGGCGCAGACAGAACCGAGCGCGAAGTTAGCCGCTCCTGAAGTTGATCCGCAACTGGATTCAACAAAACGGCTTACGCATCACGAACTCAATCTTTGGGAATCCCGGAGCAGGGCTTGCCGCCCGAAAGTTCATGCTCAAACTCGCTCACACCCCAATTTACTTTGCAGTCCGGCGAGGTGCTTCATGCTGAAGGAAGGCTTGTGCTATCCGGTGAGCCCGTGCAGTATAGTATTAGAAACTGTCGATAGCCAAAGGAACTTCCTGGTTTGGACGAAGCAGACATCTACGCCCGATTATCTGAAATTTTCCAGGATGTGTTCGATGAAGATTCCATACGAGTCACTCCTGAGCTGTCAGCCAAAGACGTAAACGGATGGGATAGCCTTACTCATATCAGGCTGATTCTTACGGCAGAGAAGGCATTCAAAGTCAAGTTTTCCACGTCGGAGATCGGCAAGCTAGAGAACGTGGGAGATCTCGTCGCGTTGATCAGGGCGCGGACATAGAATCGGGCGTGCAAAACAAATTTTCGATCTAACGCTAAGGCGCCATGAACCCACTGTATGCAGAATTGCAATGGTTGCCGCGTGTGCCAGAGGAGTATTCGCGAAGACTGAAGGCAGCAGGAATTGCAACCGAGTCTTTTGAGGAACTCGCGCGCACAACGGACGCGCGACCCGCGCCCAAGTCCGCCGAAGTTCCTCTTTCGTCTGGTGGCGCGGAGTCGCGGCCTGTGCTTGCTTCTAAGGAACTCGCGCGCACAACGGACGCGCGACCCGCGCCCAAGTCCGCCGAAGTTCCTCTTTCGTCTGGTGGCGCGGAGTCGCGGCCTGTGCTTGCTCTTGGGCGTGAACTGCAGGCGCTGGCACGGTACGCTTTAGACCTGAACCAATTAACAAAATTGGCTAAGCTCATTGGCAGAGCGCGCTCAGAGGGGAAATCGCTTCAACCGCTGACGCCCTTCCGGCTGGCGGTGCTGAGTAACTCGACGACCGGCATGATTGTTCCGGCGTTAATAGCAAGCGCGGCACGACATGGCGTCGCGCTCGAAATCATTGAGCCTTCTTACGATCAGGTTGCGCAGGAGGCTTTGACTCCGGACTCCTCGGTCAACAGGTCGAAACCGGACGCAGTGCTTTTCGCATTAGATTATCGTGCGCTGCCACTGAAACTTACTCTCGGGGATGTCGAGGCCTCGAATGCGACGGTACAAGGGGTTATTGGATACTTACAGGCGCTTCGGAACGGCATCAAAGCTAACTCAAATGCCGTTTGTATATTTCAAAGCCTCGCTCCGCCCGCGGAAACATTGTTTGGCAGCCTGGACCGCGCGTTGCCCGGAACGCTGAGATATCTCATTGACGGCATCAACCGCGATCTGGCAGATTTTGTTCCGGGCTCGGGCGATGCGCTGCTCGATGTGGCTGGACTGGCGGAAACCGTGGGTCTCGCCGATTGGCATGATGCACAGCTTTGGAACATGGCGAAGCTCGCCTTCTCCGACCAACTTATTCCGCTTTATGCAGATCACGTAGGCCGCATCGTTGCGGCGCTGCGCGGAAAGAGTGGAAAAGTGCTGATTCTCGATCTCGACAATACCGTGTGGGGTGGAGTAATCGGGGACGATGGGTTGGATGGCATCAAAATCGCACAGGGCGATGCCCGCGGAGAGGCGCATCTTGCCGTACAGCGTTTGGCGTTGGACCTGCGACAACGCGGAATTGTGCTGGCCGTCTCCTCAAAGAACAGCGACGTGGTGGCGCGCGAGCCTTTTGAAAAACACGCCGAGATGCTGCTAAAGCTCGATCACATTGCTGTCTTCCAGGCCAACTGGAACGATAAGGCCACCAACATTCAGGCCATCGCTGAGGAATTGTCGCTGGGCCTGGATGCGATGGTTTTTCTCGATGACAATCCGGTCGAGCGGGGACTGGTACGCGAACTTCTTCCGCAAGTCTCCGTGCCCGAGCTTCCGGAAGAACCGGCCCATTACGCAAGAACACTCGCCGCTGGTGGTTATTTTGAGGCGGTGGCTTTTGCCTCCGAAGACCTTAAGCGCGCCGGCTTCTACCAAGACAACGCCAAACGCGCCAGTCTGCAAAAGCAAGTGGATGGTGTGGATGCCTACCTGGCGTCGCTGAACATGACGATCACGTTCCAGCCCTTCGATGCGACAGGAAGATCCCGCATCGTGCAACTCATCAACAAGTCCAACCAGTACAACCTCACCACGCGCCGCTACACCGAGCCGGAAGTCACCGAGGCGGAGCAGGATCCGACGGTCTTTACGCTCCAGGCGCGCCTCACGGACGTTTTCGGCGATAACGGAATGATCAGCGTTGTAATCTGCCGAGCCGATGGGCCCGGAGTATGGCACATAGACACATGGCTGATGAGTTGCCGCGTTCTGGGACGAAGAGTGGAACATACAGTCCTGCGCGAGATTCTCAGCCATGCTTCCGAATCAGGCATCCACAGGCTGACCGGCACTTACAGGCCTACGGAGCGCAACAATCTTGTGGCCGATCATTACCCTAAGCTCGGTTTTACCAAGGTGACGGAAGATCAGTCCGGCCTGACGCTCTACGAAATGCCCGTTTCGGGAGCGGCACCGTACGACGCGCCCATGAAGGTCGTTTCGCGTGGTTTTGCTGCTCGAGAAACTGTCGTCCCGTGAACAAATCCGGAATTGATGAGGTTAGCGACACAACCGGCGAGCGGCTGTCACGAAGAGATTTGTTTCTTCTCCCGGCCATCAGCCTGATGGCCATTTGCTTCATAAGCGCTTCGGTAGAGCTGACTGCTCGGAGGATGTTTCCCAGCACCACGACTTATGTGGCGCAGGACTGCATGATCTTAAATGATTCGTCGACTGGTGTTCGTGGTGTTCCCAATTCGGTGTGCTGGGACCAGCACACGGATACCAAACTGGCCGAATACAGATTCAACAGTTGCGGATATCGAGCAGGAATGGTGTGTGGGCCGAAACCAGAAGGAACCTACAGGATTGCATTGGAGGGAACATCGTTCGCGGAGGGACTTGGAATGCCAAGAGAAGAAACCTTTGCTGCCTTGTTACCTATCGAGTTATCGAGAACGCTTAAGCGCAGGGTCGAACTTTATAACAACGCCATGGAGTGGCGATCTCCTCGTGTGATAGCTCTGCGATTCAACGAAGTTCTGGCAGAAAAGCCTGACATGATTCTTTGGGCATTATCGCCCTGGGAGATCGGGAATGCATCATTCCTCCTGCCTGACAGCGCAACGTCGAAGGAAATCGAGAAGCATGTTCGCACTTCGGCAAAGCCCTCTGGAACTCTGGAGAGAGCATGGCTGCAAATGAAAACTGCGTTTGCGACGAAATCGTTTTCGAATGCAGTGCTGAACATATGGGACAAAACTCGCACGGCAGTTTTGCTGAAGCACTTTCTCTATGAGAGTCCGAGTCAGTACATGAGGTTCTATCTGATGACTGGCGAAACGGATTCCGCTGGGGCCGAGCCTACTGCTGAGTGGCAAAGTCTAAGAGCAGAGCCGAGTGCAAGATGGAAAGAACATCTGCAGGAGTTCAGTCAATATGCCAAAGAAATTGAGTCGAAGGCAAATGCAGCGGGTATCCCGTTGGTTATCGTGCTACTGCCGATTCACCCCCAGGCGGCAATGATCTCGGTGGGCGAGTGGCCCGCTGGTTTCGATCCCTACAGGCTTGACAAGGAACTGCGCCCGATTGTAGAGAACCTTGGGGCGATCTATATTGACATTTTGCAAGATGTAGGGCAGGCACCGAAGCTCGATGAAAGTTATTTCCCAGTAGACGGGCATCTGAATACTGAAGGCAATTTACTTATTTCCAGGTTGTTGGCTAAAGAACTTACAAATGGAGCAGTATCCGGAATCAGATTGAAATCCTGGCCTATAACAGGATCGGAAGCAGGGAAATAGCCGTGGATACAGCGGGCCTTCAGTTTCTGCTCTTCGGCCTGGTCGCCGCTGTTTTGTCTAACTTGAGCCGCTCCCGCGTTTGGCGCTCGATCGTACTTCTAGTAGTTAGCCTCGTCTTTATCGGTTTGCTCGCGCGTAATCCTGTTGTGCTTTTGCCATTTACAGGCTTTCTGATTCTTGGATACGCGGGAGTTATGCTGCTTCAGCGGGGCTGGTCAAGGTCAAGGGTCTGGAGCGTGCTGGCCGTGCTCTTCGCTTACGTCTGGCTTAAGCAGTATTCTTTTCTTCCACAGCGCATTTTTCTGCATTTTCCGTACTTCACTTTAGGACTCTCTTATATCTTTTTTCGCGTGCTGCATCTATTGATCGAAGCGGGAAATGAGGGAGAGGGACACCACATTGACCCATTTGGCTATCTCCTCTACACGCTCAACTTCACGACACTGGTCTCCGGACCCATCCAGCGCTATAACGAATTCGCTCGGGACCAGTTTGCCGGCGAGCCGATACCACTGGGACACGGGACTATCGGGCTGCAATTGGAACGTATTGTTCGCGGCGCGTTTAAGGTCAATGTGCTGGCTATGCTGCTCCACGCAGTACAACAGGACGCGTTGGCAGAAATGTTCAAGCCTCTACCAATTTGGCCTTTGTTATACGCCGCCTTCCGGCTGGCAGTCGTCTACCCGTTTTTTCTCTATGCGAATTTCTCCGGCTACATCGATATTGTGATTGGTTTTGCACGATTAATGCGAGTTCGTCTTCCGGAAAACTTTGATCGCCCTTTCTCAGCATCCTCGTTTATCGATTTTTGGAATCGATGGCACATCACGCTCTCAAGCTGGCTCAAGACGTATGTGTACAATGCACTTTTAGTAGCGCTTCTGCGCCGCATACCTTCCCCAACACTCGCTCCGTTCCTCGGCGTCTTGTGCTTCTTCGTCACCTTTTTTCTGGTGGGCGTGTGGCATGGGCGCACGTCGGAGTTCGTTTTCTTCGGCGTACTACAGGGCGGCGGAGTCGCGATCAACAAGCTTTGGCAACTGGGGCTGACGAGCAGTCTCGGACGAAAGGGTTACAAAGCACTGGCCAACCATTCCGTTTATGTGGCTTTTGGCCGCGGTTTGACTTTCAGTTGGTTTGCTTTCACGCTCTTCTGGTTTTGGGCTGACTGGAAGCAGATTGACAGAGTTTTCATCGCCCTGGGCGTGGCCCAATGGCTTGGTATCTGGTTCGCGATCTGGTTGTTGGCCACGGCGGCGCTGGGTTTGTGGGAAAGTTTGCGCGCTGCGTTCTTGTCCAGCAGCATTGCTCAGTGGCCAGCGCTGACCGGCCGTTACGCTCGCGTGGTATACATTTCAGCGGTGGCGTTGACCACCTTTGTCTTCATGGTCCTGCTGAACCAGCCGGCCCCCGATATTGTTTACAAGGCCTTTTAGCTAGGCCCAGCCAACTTTGACGAGTGGATGCCTACCATCGAAGCCGCGACAAATCGTTGAGGTAACCGTCGTGGAAAAAACCGCCAGTTGGCCTGATGGCGCTCAAGGTCGCCAGCCGGACCGCGATGGCAGCCCCTTCCTCGACCGAGCGAGGCCCGGTGTGATGATTCAGATCGGTCGCCGTAAAACCAGGATCTGCCACATTTACTTTTATTCCTTCCTGCATCAATTCCTTGGCGAATTTGATAGCGAACATGTTTAAGGCGCTCTTAGAGGCGCAGTATCCCGCGAATTCTACATTCCAGGTGGCGCTCGAAATGTCTAGTGTCTCAGCCAGAGAGCCGAGACTGCTACTCATCATGACGATGCGCGGGGACTTCGCCTTTCGCAGGTGCGGAAGAAAGGCCTGGGTGACCCTCACCGGGCCGAATGCATTGACCTCGAAGATCGCTCGAACATCATCGATGCGTTCGCTGCTGATAGATGCGGGACTTCCGAGACTGACGCCGGCGTTGTTGACCAGTACATCAAGCTTCTCAGCGGCTTCGCCAAATTTCGTTGCCGAAGATTGAACGCTTTCGTCGTTAGTGACATCGATGGTGATAGAACGGGCGTCTAAACCGAGGTTTCTTAACTCTGCCGCGGCCTTTTCGCCCCGTTCTGGATCTCGGCATCCGAGCCAGATGGAATAGTCTTTCTCAGCGAGCTGGCGAGCTATGGCGAACCCAATCCCTTTGTTCGCGCCGGTAATGAGTGCAATCGGTTTTGTTGACATCATCGTCTCCTATCCGCCAATATAGGCCCCAAAACGCGTGTCCACATGTCCGATCCCACCCAAGGTTTGCCCAATCCTGCCAGAATGGAATGAGGGATAGTGTTGAACGACGTGACGGAGCAAGAAATCAAAGCGGACGGAATACTAGAAGAGTTGAAAGCGATAGCGGTCGCCTATGCTCGCGGCTCGCAGACGCTGACCTCGATCCCTCGACTGACAATCTGGCGCAGCTCTCGGAAGAGAGATCCAGTCCCCGCCATATTCGAGCCAAAGATCTACCTTGTGTTGCAGGGAGCAAAACGGCTGACGGTGGGCGGCAAGACGCTTGACTACTTTGCCGGAGATTATTCGGTCTCTTCCGTTAGCCTTCCGTTCGACATGCAAGTGCTGGAGGCATCGCCGGAAAAGCCATACCTCGGATTAGATTTGAATCTTGACGCGGGAATCATCGCCAGCCTGTTGCTCGAAATGCCGGAGGTGAGTGAGCCGGCATCACCGGCTTTCGCCCTATTAAAAACGAGCGATGGGATTACCGAGCCGCTGCAACGCATGATGCGATTGCTGCGCACTCCGGAAGACATTCCGGTGCTTGCGCCCTTAGTAGAACGCGAACTGTACTATCGCATACTGCGAGGGCCTATGGGGAGCGCCATGCGTCAGGTGGTGCAGTCCCAGACGCGCTTCTCGCAGGTGCGAAAGGCGGTGGAATGGATAGGCAGTCATGCTGACAGCCCGCTGCGCATCGAGCAGCTGGCCGCCTCTGTCGGCATGAGCGCCACGTCCTTGCACAGGCACTTCAAGGCGGTTACCGCTCTCAGCCCACTCGCCTACCAGAAGCAGATTCGTCTGCTTAGTGCGCGACGCCTCCTCACCTCGGGAGGCAACGATGTCACGCGCGTAGCCTTTGCGGTTGGCTATGAGAGTTCGTCTCAATTCAGCAGAGAATACGCGCGAATGTTCGGCCACTCGCCGGCCCGCGAGACAGCTCGACTACGTCAATCGATCGCTAACCCGGATCTCTGAAGACGTTCACTTCGGGTACAGTCGCCATAAAAGCGGATCGTCTCAAATTCATCAAGAGCGGCCATCTGGCCGACTCAGGGTTGGCTAGTATATGTCTTGACACGCATATGCTCTGAGGAGTATATCAAGAGAGTGGAATCTGTGTTCGAAGTCATTGCGGAGCCGAACCGCCGCGCGATACTGAGTCTGCTGGTCTCGTCACAACAGTCAGTGGGAGAGATCGAGAGTCAACTTCGTATGGCGCAGCCGACCGTGTCAAAGCACCTGCGAGTGCTGCGCGACGCCGGTTTCGTGGAATCCACGGTGGACGCACAGCGCCGTCTCTACCGGCTGAAACCTGAACCACTTCAGGAGATTGATGCCTGGCTGGCTCCGTTCCGCCGGTTCTGGTCCGCTCACGTAGATGCTCTCGAACGCCACCTCGACCGCATGGGTCGAACCAAAATGGATCACACCAAAATGGATCACACCAAAGAAGATCAAGCAAGACCAATGAAAAGGAAAAGGACGCGGCGCAAACCGCGAACGTGACAAAGGAGAAACGAAATGAAAATCAAATTGACCAGCGTATACGTGGACGACCAGGACAAGGCGCTGCGCTTCTATACGGAGGTACTGGGCTTCGCCAAGAAGGCCGATTTCAGTCAGGGCCCCTATCGCTGGCTGACCGTGGCCTCGCCCGAGGAGCCGGACGGCACTGAACTGCAACTGGCGAAGAACGACAATCCCACGGCCAAAACGTATCAGCAGGCGATGTTTCAACAGGGCCAGCCCGCGGCCATGTTTTACACCGACGACGTCAAGGGCGACTACGAGCGGATCAAGGCGCGCGACGCCGAGTTCACGATGCCGCCGACCGACGTGACCGCCTCAACCATTGCAATGCTGAAGGACACCTGCGGCAACCTCATTCAGCTCGTCCAGCTGGCGCATTATTCACGCTAAGGAGAAGAAGGTGACCGATCGCGAGTACACACCAGGTTCGGCCAACGGAGCGCAGATACAAAAGGACGGAGAGAAGTGGACGCTGATTCTCGTCAGAGAATTGCGTCACTCGCCGGAAAAAGTCTGGCAGGCGCTTACCGACCCGGCGCAGCTGCGCGAGTGGGCGCCCTTCGACGCAGATGGGAACCTGGGTGCGGTTGGAAGCGCGGTAAAGCTCACCTGGGTGGGAACACGGCAGGTTACCGAAACAAGAGTGACGCGAGCCGACGCTCCCATGGTGCTGGAGTACACCGATATCCGGTGGGAACTCCAACCCTTAGGCGGCGGCACGCGCCTGAAGCTCTGGCACAGCATCGATCGCCGCTTCATCTCGTGGGGCGCCGCAGGCTGGCAAATCTGTTTCGATGTTCTGGATCGCCTCCTGAGCGGAACTCCCATCGGCCGCATCGCCGGTGGTGAGGCGATGAAGTTCGACGGCTGGCAGCGGCTGAACGCGGAGTACGCCAAGCAGTTCGGTATGGAACCGCCGAACTGGCCGCCTCAGCCGGCTCAAAACTCTTAAATCGAGGTGGATCGCAACACATGAACCAAGGCATGAAACGTGCAATTTTTCGCTGGATTCACATCGTCTTTAGCATCCCGATACTCGGGTATATTTATAGTCCGTTTGAAGAAATTCCGAAGTACGCCCCCGCTGTTCGGTTTGTCTTCCTTCCTATACTTGTCGTCTCGGGAGTTTGGATGTGGAAAGGCCATGTCGTTCGACGACTTGTTTCGAAAAGATCGGTCTGAAACAATGCCGATTACCACTCGCTTCAGTAGCCCAGATGCTGAAGAGCCATCTGGGCGGTCCGTTTGAGTTCCGCCTTCGTTGAACCGTTTGCTGCCTGGATGGATAGACCGGCGAGCATTGATGAGAGATACCGGGTATAGTCCTCCACCTTGATGGCCTTCGACAACTCTCCGCTCTTTCGCGCCTGCAGAAGGCGCTCCCTCATTGCGACTTCATTCTGTTTCCGTATCTCGGTCATCAGATTCCTCGCCGGCATAGCGTCTACACTGCAGCCCATCGCCCCCGCCAGCGTCATACAAGTCGGCGGATGTCCCGGCGTGGTAAGAAACGCTACCGTATTGTCGAAGAGCGCGCGGATGACCCTTTCGAGGGTCGGTTCCTCCAGTGCTCTCGTTGCATAATCCGCTCGACTGCCCATATAGCGCTTTACCGCGAGCGAGAACAAGGCCTGCTTGTCACCGAAGCCCGCATAGATGCTTGACGGGCTGAGGCCCATTGCCTGGGTAAGATCGGCCATCGAAGTACCTTCATAGCCCCGTTCCCAAAAGAGCAGCATCGCCGCCTCAAGCGCCGCGTCCTTATCGAAGCCGATCGGTCGGCCCGTCTTTCCATTCCCTGTTCTCATACATTTGCTCGCCACCCTTGTATTAGAGTGGCAAAATCGTGAATCCGATGCGCTCGGCGCTACATCTGTAACAAGTGTTCCGGAATAGCCGGATTATCACGGTCAAAGGAGGAAATAATGGGCGCATTGGATGGGAAGGTAGCTGTCATCACGGGTGGCAATAGCGGGATCGGCCTCGCTACGGCCAGACGCTTCGTGAAGGAAGGCGCCTACGTATTTCTCACCGGGCGTCGTCAAGCCGAGTTGGATTCAGCGGTCTCGCTGATCGGGAAGAATGTAACGGCCGTTCAGGGAGACGTCTCGAATTTAGACGATGTTGATCGTCTGTACGAAATGGTGCGAAAGCTGAAGGGACGTGTCGATATCGTCTTCGCAAATGCCGGCGTCGTAGATCCTGTTTCACTCGCAGATTCGACGCCGGAAACTTATGACAAGCACTTCAACCTGAACGCACGCGGGGTGTACTTTACGGTGCAGAAGGCGCTCCCGCTGCTCGCCGATAACGGATCGATCATCCTCTCCGGATCGGCGGCATGGCAGATGGGCATTCCGGGCTACGGCGCATATTCGGCGACGAAGGCCGCTTTGGTCTCCTTCGTCCGGACTTGGACCGCTGAGTTGGCCAGCCGCGGCATCCGAGCAAACGTGATCAGCCCTGGACCGACGGAGACGCCCATGATCCATGTCGGCTCTAAAGGATCTCCGGAGGGTACAAGCGAGTACTTCCGGAAGATGGTTCCAATGGGACGACTTGGAACAGCAGATGAGCTTGCCTCGGCAGCCGTGTTCCTCGCTTCCGATGAGAGCAGCTTCATCACTGGAATCGACTTGCCGGTGGATGGTGGCGTCGCCTCCAAATAAGCCGCCGAGCGCGCAATTCCGTTAGCGCACAGGGCACGGATGCGTGCCGCGAGGCAGGAAGAGGAGCCCCTTGTTCTTTGGGCGGCGCGCTCAACTCCGGGGCCGTTGTGCGCAGACTTCTTAATGGATCGACACCCGAGACTTGACCATTCGTCGCGTCAGTCGTGACAACAATTAACCCTCAACAATGCTCAGCACCTGCTGACAGACTGGAGATTCTTTATGAAGTACGCCATTATCGGTTCCGGCAAGATCGGTACCGCACTCGCACGGGCCTTCGCTCGTAAGAACCTCGAGGTCGCAATCGCAAACACCCGTGGACCATAGACGCTTTCCTCTTTGGCGAAAGAACTCGGTTCTAGCGTCTTTCCCCAATCCACTCAGGACGCTTATAAGGCTGGGATGATTTTCCTCGCTGTCCCATTTCCCGCGCACAAGGATGTTGCGAAGCAACTCAACAACTGGAACGGCAAGATCGTTGTCGACCTCACGAATGCACTCGATCTTGCTCCGGAAGAGCTCGGCAATCGCCTCTCTTCTGAAATCGTATCCGAAGCCTTTGTCGGAGCACGCCTCGTTAAGGCATTCAATCACCTGCCCGCGGAACAGCTTGGGACGAATCCCTCCGTGGAAGGACAGCGACAGGTGGTCTTCATAGCGAGCAATGACCCCGACGCCGGCGCAGCTGTCGCGGACGTGGCAACTCAGCTTGGCTTTGCTCCAGTCGAACTCGGAAAGCTCGATCAGGGCGGCGCACCCCTTCATGTTCTGGATGGCAAGCCGGGCGGCCTTCTGTTTCAGAACCTGGTCAAGCTCGGCTGATTCGAGCAGTCACACTCGAAGCGCATGCTCTTTCGCACGTTTAACCGAAGATAGGAGATTGGTTATGAAAGTAGGATTTATAGGCGCCGGTACCGTTACGGCTACCTTCGGTCGTCATATGTTAACCGCTGGTCACGCGGTAGTCGTATCGAATTCAAGAGGACCGGAGACACTGGCGGATTTTGTCGCTGATTTGGATCCAGGCGCGATTGCGGGTGCGAAGCAACAGGCTGCCGAATGCGACGTCGTCATTCTTGCCACCAATTGGGTCCGTGTGGCCGATGCTCTCAAGGGGATTGATTGGCGAGGCCGCATCCTGATCGATGCGACGAACGCACATGTGGACCCTGTGCCGGACATCAGTCTGGCCGGCGTGACCAGATCGCGGGCGGCATTGAAGGGGCGCACCTCTAGCGAGATAGTTGCCGAGATAGCAGTTGGCGCGAGGCTTGTTAAATCGATCAGCAACATGCCAATGGAATGGATACAGGATTTCTCGCCGAACAAACCCCGCACAGTCATCTTCACTTCCGGCGACGACCACGAAGCTAAACAGCTGGTGATCGACTTAATCGGCAGCACCGGCTTGGTCGCGATTGATCTCGGATCCCTTCGAACGGGTGGTGCAATGCATGAGGTCGGTGCTCCACTTTCCGGCCTCGACCTCCACTTCGTTCGCCGGCTTCGGTGAGCGTGTCTTGGACGCAGCGGTAGTTTCAAACAATCCATAGGGTTCGTAGGAGGAAATCATGAATAGATTCGAAAGTAAAGTAATCGTCGTTACGGGCGCCGGTTCTGGTATTGGCGCAGCCACGGCGCGCCGTTTTCTGCAGGAAGGCGCATTTGTCGTCCTCAATGGACGGCGTGAACACAAGCTGCACGAAACCATCGCAGGCTTTGATGCAGCAAAGTCATTGGTTCACCCTGGAGATGTCTCGGATGAGGAGTACGTGAAGCGCCTTGTGCGAGACACAATCGCAAAGTTTGGGAAACTGGACGTGTTAGTCAATAACGCTGCGATTGCGACCTTTGGTCCTTTCGCGCAGACGACTACCCAGGACTGGCGAAAGTTGATGGCGACCGACCTTGACAGCGTCTATTTTGCTTGCCGGGAAGCCTTGCCTCATCTCCTCAAGACGAAGGGCGCCATCGTCAATCTCTCGTCAGCATCCGGTTTGGGTGGAGATTGGGGGCTCGCTTCATACAATGCGGCAAAGGGCGCCATTACCAACTTTACGCGCTCTCTGGCGCTCGAGTACGGCTCCCGCGGCGTGCGTATCAACGCCGTGGCGCCCAGTCTAACCTCTACCGACGCCACTATCGACCTGGAGAAAAATGAAGCCATGCTGGCCGCTTTTCTTGATCGCCTCCCGATCGGCAGGGCCGCCACACCCGATGAAGTCGCCGGCGTGATCGCGTTTCTCGCGAGTGAGGACGCCGTCTTTATCAATGGAGTGATTCTGCCGGTCGATGGTGGGCTCCATGCGTCCAACGGGCAACCGAACTTCCTCTCGTTTCTCGGACAAGGCTAAAATCCGGAAAGCATCTGAGAGCTATCCGGGCATTGGTCCCGATGGACTCTTCGTGAGTGTGCCCCCGCCGTTCGGTTTGTCTTCCTATAATTGTTCTTTCGGAGCTTTGGATATGGAGGTATCTATGAAAAGGCCTGTTCCGGTGGAATCTGCCTCTGCCTTCATCGACGACAAGATCAGGGAGCTTGGGGACTGGCGCGGGAAGACGCTCGCGAAAGTGCGCGCGATCATACGCGAGGCAGATCCTGAGATCGTCGAAGAGTGGAAGTGGGTCAAGCCAACCACGCCTGGGACTCCCGTCTGGTCCCACAGCGGCATCGTCTGCACGGGAGAGACTTACAAAAACGTAGTTAAGATGACTTTTGCCAAAGGAGCTGCGTTGCAGGACCCTTGCGGCCTATTCAACTCCAGCCTCGACGGAAATGTGAGGCGCGCCATCGACATCCACGAAGGCGACAAGGTCGATGAGGCGGCCTTGAAGGATCTGATCCGCGCTGCAGTGGCGCTCAATCTCGAGCTCAAGACCAAGCCGAAGCCGCGGCGGGCGAGCAGCAAGCAGGCCGAGTAGTATAGAGTTGGGGAGAAAAGCGCATGAGGGCGGCGTCCTTGAGCAACCCCAAGCGTCTGAATAAGTACTAACGCCTGGGGTGCTAATGCCCCGTGAAAGATGGCAGGCTAAAGCCTATCCTACGAGAGGCGTTACGGTTTCTTCTTTTTGGCTCCGGGTGCGGTGATCTTCGTCTGTACCGTTTCTCCGAGCGCCTGAAGCATCGCGGTCGCTTCCTGCGCGTGCGGGCCGCTTGGCTGCAGATCCAGATACTTCTTTAAGGCGATCGAAGTGTCTGGTGGATAGTCCTGTTTGCCGCTCTTCGGATCGACTTTGCCTTGCATCATCAGCAGACTTCCATATTGGTACCAAGCGTCGGCGTAGTTCGGATCGGCGTCGGTCGCTTTCTTGAAAAAGTCCGACGCTTTCTCCGGTTGGCCGCTATTGACCATGTTGGCCCCCATGTTGTAGTAAGCCTTTGGCGCCATCTGTGGATCCAGTTGCGCGGCCTTGGTCAAAGCATCGGTGGCTTCGGGCATCTTCTTTTCGAGGGCATAGATGTTGCCCATCTGGTTGTAGACCGCCGGATCGTTTGGCTTGATCGCCAAACCCTTCTGGTAGGCCTGAATGGCCTGATCGAAGGACTTATTCTTCTCATCGCCGGTCTGCGCCTTACCAAGTCCTTCATAGGCCTGGCCCAAGCCGTCCCAAATCGCCGGCTGGTTTGCATCCATCTGCCCGGCTTGATTAAACTTATCGACGGCTGCCTGGTAGTCGGTCGTCTTCTTCGCCGGATCGGTATCGGCCCCGCCCATTTTCAACGAGTCCTGCCCCGCGTTGAACAGATCGTTTAGAGCCTTGTTCTTCTTGATGGCTTCGGAATTTTTCTTGAGCTGAGCTTCATACTGCTCCTTCTGCTCCTTACTCATGCCGCGGGCCTGCTCTTGCGACACCTGGCCGTTGGCATTGGCCTGCTGCGTGGCGGCCTGCGTCTTCTGGACCTTGGCTAAATCAAAGTCGACCGGCGGATTGTCTCCGTAGCTGGCTTTGACGTTAGTGGCTTTATCGACTAGCTTGCCATCTACTTCGCAGGAAATGTCGAAAGTACTTGCGCCCGGCAATCCGGTGTACAGCCAGTGACCCTTCTTATCGGACTTGACCTTATAGTGTCCTTTAATATCGGTGCGGTCGAGCGTAATGAGCGCACCTTTCAATGGTTGGCCGCTTGCGTCCTTAACATCACCCTGGAGTGTTGCCGTCTGGGCCCACGCACCGCAGGCCGTCAGAAGGACGAAACCGCTGGAGAGAAGAGATCTTCGCAACCCGGCGAGCATAGTTCGTTTAAACCTTTCTTTCATCGTTTTGTCAGCCTAACCATACTATACCGTCGAAATTCTCTATCCCCTGACTACCGTTCGACAGATAAGCGAAGACCCGAATTTCGAAAACGGAATGGTGGCGCCGCAGTTCGGGTTTATCTTTCTCCTGGTTGCCGGCCATCCGGAAACAACGGGGATGTGTTTTCCGTCAACCGAAGATCGAACGGTCTGAAGTCCGTCAAGGGCAGTTGATTCCGCTGCCCGTATATACTCTTTTCGATGCTCCGAAGACACTTCGGGGCCGGAGGGGAACATGGTTCGACGACACCTTTTTCCAAGACTTTCCCAGGCACTTGGGCTTGGCCTGCTCGCTTCGGGTTCACCCGATACACAATCTTCAGCATCTCCCAAGAGGCTCAAAATCATGATGAAAAGCTCCTGGGGATCCGATGATCCCACTCGAGCGTCTTTTCCGTTTGCTCACGGGCTTGCGTTGTCCGATGCAGGGCACGAAGTTCGAATTTTTTTAACGGGCGAGGCAACATACCTGATGCGGCAGACGACAGCCGCGGCGATATTCCCTATCGGCTGGCCGCCCTTGAATGAGCTGCGCGAAAAAATCGTGACGAAACACATTCCTGTTTTCTCTTGAGGGTCCTGTTCCCGGGCCCGTGGGGTCACGGAAGCCGATCTGGAGGTTTGGGGTGCGAAGTTCGGCACCCCGGCAATCTTCGTCTCGCTGGTCGAGTGGGCCGACCGAATTGTGACTGAGTAAGGGTAATCATGCAGAACCAGCGGCACATTGGACGAAAAGTCAGCGAACCCTCGGGAGTAATGCGGGCTAAGTTCGACAAGCCGTGACCTGGCTGGATCAGGGGTGACTCGGAAGTTGGTTGCCCCGTATGGCGGTTCAGCCCCAGAAATCTCTGTTCTTGAACTTTCGATGAAAGCCACGCAGGATTCGCTCAGTCCAGGTGCCGAACGGTTGATCGGTGGTGAGATAGGTCCAGACTGCGCCTCGTTCCCTCGGGTCCTGGCCAACCCCGGCGGCAGCCTGCGCCAGACGGCGCTCAATCTCCTGCGGGATGGCGGCTTCGAGTTCGGGAAACCATTGATGTATTTGTTTCAGATACTCATGATGGGGATTTCGGGAACCGAGGGAAAGCCATACCACACCGGAGCGGAAATCGGCGACGCGCTCCAGGTAGTCTGCCCAGAGATCGTCAATCGTTCGTAATGTGATGAGACGTTCGAGCTCCGAGGGGTAGGGCTGTGTCCCGTCGAGAATCGACTGACGGTAGGTGTAGAGGCGGTGCCGCTGTCCTTCGATGGGCATGTCGTATTTCTGAAGGAAAATTCGTAGATCCAAATTCTGACCGTCGACCAAACCTTGTAGACTGTCGGGATCGCGGCTGTATCTGAGGTTGAGATCGGCGTATTTTCTCATCAGATCGTCTTCCAGCGAAACGAAGAAACGGGAGCAGCCGGGATCACCCTGACGACCGGCGCGGCCGCGGAGCTGATAATCGATGCGGCGGCTTTCGTGCTTATTGGCGCCGATGACGTAGAGTCCGCCGAGTGCGGCCACTCCGTCACCCAATTCGATGTCGGTGCCACGGCCAGCCATATTGGTCGAGATGGTCACCGCTCCCGATTGGCCGGCTTGCGCGATGATGGCGGCTTCGCGTTCATCGTTCCTGGCATTCAGAACGTGGTGGGGAATAGCGGCGAGTGAACCGCTTAGCTTTTCCGACTCTGCAACGCTGGCGGTTCCGACCAGCACCGGTTGACCTGTGGCATGTATCCTGCGAATTTCTGCGAGAATCGCCCGATCCTTTTCTGCCTTCGAGGCGAACACCAGGTCCGGGTGATCGACACGAATCATCGGATGGTTGGTGGGAATGACTTCTACGGGCAGTTGATACATGGTTTTAAACTCGAGTTCTGAGCTCGTTGCGGTGCCGGTCATGCCGCAAATCTGCGGATGAAGTGCGATCAGATGCTGCAAAGTGATGGAACCGAGAATGCTGCCCTGCAACTTCGCAGCAACGCCCTCTTTGATTTCGATGGCGGTGTGCAGGCCGGCGGGCCAGCGGCGATCCTGCGCGGTTCTCCCTTTAAATTCGTCGACCATCTCGACGACCCCGTTTTTTACGACGTAGTCGATGTCGCGCTGTAACAAAACGTGAGCGTGTAACGCATCTTGCACGGCGGTGAGCAAACGCAGGTTCTGCTCTTCGTAGAGATTGCGGCAGCCCATCGCGTTTTCGATGACACGGATTCCTTCATCGGTGAGAGCGAGGTTGCGGCCGCCGTTGTCGACGGCGTAGTGCGAGCCGCTCGCCAGACTGTTCACCAGGTGGTCGGCTACAAACGCTAATGCACTTTCGTCGGTGCTGCCGCCGGCGATCACCAGCGGAATGCGGGCTTCGTCGATGAGGGTGGAGTCGACTTCGTCGATCACCGCGACCGAAAAGGGACGATGCACTTGCTCAGATAAGTGAAGCGCTAACTGATCGCGCAGAAAGTCGAAGCCAATCTCGTTGGCGGTCGAGTAAGTAATATCGCAAGCATAGGCGGCGCGGCGGTCGGCAGCTGTCATACCCTGCTGCACGTAGCCGGTTGACAGGCCGAGGCGGCGATAGATCTCGCCCATCCAACAGGCATCGCGGCGGGCCAGGTAATCGTTGGCGGTAATGACATGCACGCCCTTCGCCTGGCGCGCGTACCAGGCGACAGCGGGAACGGACGCCAGGGTTTTGCCTTCGCCGGTTTGCATTTCGGCGATGCTTCCCCGAGCGAGGGCAAGCGCGCCCTGCAACTGCACATCGAACATGTCCTGGCCAAGCAAGCGCGACGCGATCACGGCAGTAACCGCGAACAAGGGAAGTAGGTTTTTTGTTACTGCGGCGAGCGCATGCAATTCTGCATCAGGCAAACGAGCAAACTGCTGTCGGAGCGTGTTGATCTTCTGGATATCGGACGCATCGTGGCGCGAGGGGGCGAAAACAGAACGCAAAGAAGGACGCATAGCTTCTCCATGATTTACAGAACTTGGACTTACTAAACCTGGACTTACTGAACCTGTTGGTTTAAAGATTTTAAACGCGGTTGAGAAAGGAGGAGGGAGGCCGCCGTTGGAAGAGTGTCGGGTTGGTGCTGTTGAGCGACTTCGGGAATTTGGGGTTCACCAGATCCGGCAAGGTTTGTGGCTGGTCAAAAGCATGGCTGTCGCGATGCTGCACAACATATTTCGTCGCGGACTGGTTCTTTCGCTGCGCTCTAGCGAGAGAGATGGTTTGATTTAAGGCACAAGCGGAGGTTGTGATGGTGGCCGGAGCACACTGGGCGGTGGCGAGAGCCAGCAGAGCGGTGATGAGCCAAGTGGTGAGGCCGGGCGTCACGTTTGAAAGTATACATGGGAGGGTTCTGCGGTGAGGCTATACCGGCGCTTGCTCATGCCGAACGTGCCTAACATGTTGCGAAAGGCTGCCCAGCGAGTGATCCGTCGCTGGGAATTGACTGCGGCATACCTGGCGGGATATAGGAACAGGAAAGGCTCTGATCGATAATAAGGAGCTAGACGCGACAAAGATGTCCCAGCTCGTCACAATCCCGATTTCAACGTTCGAGATCGCAATCGAATATGAAATTCCGAGCGTGCGCCTCTGGGTCGATCGAACCCAAGTCATTGAGGCGATGTTTGAGGCTTTTAGACCTTGGGCTCTCAACTTTGATGACATTGACGTTATCGACCAAGGAAAGAACTCCGACAAGGGACTCCGCTTTAGGCTGCCTCTGAAGAGGGCGAGTTTCTTCCTTGGCGCCGCTTATTGCCGGTTCTCACAGGACGATGCCAATTGGAGCATGATGCCCGATGCCGTAGCCATTCTGCAAGCGGGAGTATCAATGTTGTTGGAGGTCGCGAAAGTCAGGAAATCGAACCAGCGCACTACCCTCGCTCTTCACCTTCAGCCTAAAAGCGGAAGGTTTGTCGACATCTTGCGTCCTTTTGTCCCGTCGCAACTTGCAGGCCTTGAGAGTGCTCCGGTCCAGGCAATCGCGTCGGTTGTCAAGTGGGGTAACCGAAGAATTTACCTCGATGGCTCAGGATCACTCGCAAATGCGGTTTTTGTGAAGATAGACCGCGATTTCGGGCCCGAAGCGACCTACGAGCAAATTGCGGAGCAGATCTACGCCGACGAACGCACTATATTTAATATTCTTGATGTCGAGGAGGACCTGTCGTGAACGCGCTTCAGGAAGTCACCCAGATTGAGCGCCACAACTGGTGCCCAGCCAACGATACGGGCGCTCGCGCATACGATCGCCGGCAAGGGCAAAAGCTCGTTGTTCCTGAGCGGATTCAGCATCACTCACCGTTTGACGATCTCGAAAGCCAACTTCCAGAGGTCTCGGAAAAGCGCCAGTCCGCGTTAAGTGAGATCAGAAAATCCTTTGTGTTCCGTGACGAAGAAGCAGTGACATCATTTCTTCGAGACCACAGGACGATTGCTCAGTTGCTCCTGGAAGCGCTCCCGGCGCTCAAAAAATTCTTTGGCGTCGAGACCGTGTTTGAGCTGAAGGTCTTGACCGAGGAGGACGGGTCGCGAGAGATGTACGCGATGGCCGAATGGCCCGGACCGGCGCGCGAAGCGATGAGAGCTCTCGACAACTTCATCGAGAATTGGTGGATCGAACGGTCCGGAACCGTGGGCGGTCGTCTTAATTTTACGTATGAGCTCGAGTAAATGCCGACTCGCTCGTTCGAGTGGGAAAAACTGCTTGAAGTGGCCGAAGACCTGGCCAAACGCAGCGAAGAGCCCTACCTACGTACAGCCATAGGCCGCGCCTATTATTACGTTTTCCACCTTGCCAGGCAGCGCCTGGTCGTCAATAGCTTTTACTTCAGTTCGGGCGCAGACAGCCACAAACAGGTCTGGGAAAAGTTCAGCGGGAGCCCGGACAACCGGTGTAAGTTACTTGCCGCGACCGCCAACTTCCTTAAAGAGCGAAGGATAAAAGCAGACTACGAAGCTCTGTATGCGCGGATTGAAGAAGATATTCCGCTCGTCATTGAAAAGGCAAAGAACTTCGCTGAGAAACTCGCTCAGCTTAATCCTGAGCTGCCACGGAATACGGGCGTAAGATTTTAGCCAACAAAGGCGAGACTGATGCGATTCTCGTGTGTGCCTGATCCCGTGTCGAAATCGCAGTCGGATGGCGAGAAATCTCCTCGCCATTGTCGCTCCGAGCACCTATGGTGCGTCAGGGACGGGCCTGCTCAGCGGGTTGTTTGGGGTTCGGACGCTGTAAGGTCTTCGATCAGCTGGATCAGTTCGGTGGCTTTGAAAGGTTTGGCGAGATAACCGTCCATGCCGGCCTGGATGCAGCGGGTGAAGTCGGATTTGAGAGCGTGGGCGGTCAGGGCGATGATGGGGAGGCGCGCTGCACCTGGCTGTTGTGCTTCGCGGGCGCGGATGGCGGCGGTGGCGGATAAGCCATCCATCACGGGCATCTGAATATCCATCAAGGCCACGTCGAAAAGGGTTTCGGCACTGGCGGCGAGGGCCTCGTGCCCATTCCTGGCAAGGGTGACGGAATGGCCGTACTTTTCGATAATCTCGGAAACGACTTTCTGATTGATGACATTGTCCTCGGCGATGAGGACGCGGAGAGCGGAACGTGAGCGCGGGCGAATCTCGGGAAGAAGGGATGGTTCCTCCCTACGATCGCGGGCGATGCGAAAGGGTGCGGAAAAAGAAAAGGTCGAGCCACGTCCAGGTTCGGAAGCAACCTCGAGACGGCCTCCCATCATTGTGACGAGTTGCCTGGCGATGGTGAGCCCGAGTCCGGTTCCTCCGTATTCGCGCGTAATGGATCCGTCTGCTTGGGTGAATGGCTCGAAAATAGCGTTAGCTTTGGAGGCAGGTATGCCAATGCCGGTATCGATGACCGCAAAGTGGGCCACGCAGGAGCGGTCCGATGTTTTCTCGGACGATTGATCCAAGAGCACTTCGAGAGACACCTGGCCGGCCGGCGTAAATTTGATGGCGTTGCCCAGCAGGTTGATCAGCACCTGACGTAGACGACCGATGTCGCCGATCAAAGTATCGGGGAGATCGGGCGAGATTGCATAAGTGAGAAGAAGACCTTTTTGCTGGGCGGGAAGCTCGAGTTCCTTAACCAGAATTTTCAGGCTGGCGCGCAGGCTGAAGCACTCGGAGTGCAGCTTCACATTGCCCGATTCGGCTTTGGAGAAATCGAGCACCTGGTTAATGATCCCCAGCAGCGATTCGGCCGAACTGTTTGCGACGGTGAGATACTCACGCTGCTCGGCGCTGAGCTCGGTGCGAAGAACGAGATTGGTCATTCCGAGGACACCATTCATGGGCGTTCGGATTTCGTGGCTCATGTTGGCGAGGAACTCGCTCTTGACTTGAGCGGCGGCCTCGGCCGACTCCTTGGCGGCGACGAGTTGGCGCTCGGTGCGCTGATGCTCGGCGATCTCGCGCTTCAGCTGGGCGTTGCTGAGGGCCAGGGCCTGGGTGCGCTCTTCGACACGCCGCTCCAACTCATCGCGCGCTTTCTCAAGCGAGGCTTCGGTCTCTTTCAACTCGGTGACATCAAAACCGATGCCGTGAATGAAGGAGGGCTTGCCATCCTGGGAATGGATCATTCTGGCATCGCACTGGAACCAGACGACGCGGCCATCGCGAGCCAGGACACGGTAAGTGGATAAGAGTGGCTGGCCCGACAAAAAGAGCCGCGATGCTTCGACGCTCCAGCGTTGCTTATCAGCGGGATGCACCTGGTGATACCAGCGCAAAGGGTCGCCGAGCCACTCCTCCTGCGTGAAGCCCAGAATACTTTCAATTTGCGGACTGATGTACGCGTCTCCCAGACCCGATTCGAGCGGGGCTACAAAGATGACTGCCGGGATGTTTTCGACCAGAGCTCGATAGCGGGCTTCGTAATCGGGACCGCTGCCGCCAGGGCGATTTTGTGATGGCAGCGGGGAAGCGGGGACGCCCCATTTAGTAGCGGAAGCGAGGAACGATCCGGCCAGCGCGGCGAGCGTGGCTTCTGCTTCGTCCGGACTAGGAAAATCGGGCATGGCTCGGTTTCGAATTGCTCAAGCGCTGACCTTCTCTCGCGGTCCTCGCCAAGCCGGTTCTTTGTTGAGGTTTGCTTGCGTGAAGCGGCGGAGTGCGCTGATGGAACGGCCATAGGTGGTGATGGCGGAAGCCGACAACATCGATCCTGGCGGTTGATTCATGAACGGCATGAATTTGTCGGGGAAGCCGGGCATGGTGCAACCGATACAGATGCCTCCAACATTCGGGCAGCCGCCGATACCAGCCATCCAGCCACGCTTGCCGACATTGCATTGCACGACGGGACCCCAGCAGCCCAGCTTGACAATACATTGACGTCCGCCGTATTCGTCGGCGAACTGGCCTTGCTCGTAGTAGCCGGCGCGATCGCATCCTTCGTGCACGGTCTGGCTGAAAAGCCAGTCGGGACGGAGTTCGGAGTCCAGGGGAATCGCGGGCGCTAAACCGGCCGCCATGTACAGCAGGTAGAGCAGCGTTTCGGTCATGTTGTCGGGTTGAGCCGGACAACCTGGAATGCAAACGATTGGGATGTTGGCTTTTGAGCGCCAGTGCCAGCCGAGGTAATCGGGGAGGCCCATACAGCCGGTGGGATTACCGGCCATGGCATGGATGCCACCGTAACTGGCACAGGTGCCGATAGCGACGACTGCCCAGGCTTTGGGCGCGAGGCGATCGATCCATTCGTTAGTTGTGATCGGCTGACCGGTGACGGGATCGACGCCGAAAGCAGCCCAGTAGCCTTCACGCTTGTTGTTCTCGTCAGGGATGGAGCCTTCGATGACCAGAATGAAAGGTTCGTCGATGCCTTCAGCAGCGTTGGTGAAGAACCGTATAAATTCCTGGCCGTTTTCGTAGGCAAGCAGAGGGTGATGGAAGGTGACTTTGGGAAGGGCCGGAATAGCTCCCTGGACGATATCTTCGAGGCTCGGCTGAGTGGCGGCCGTAATCGATACACTTTCGCCATCACAGCTAAGCCCCGCGTTAATCCATAGGATTTGAATACTGGTGATCTTAGTAGCCGCGGCATCTGTCATACAGATATACGGAAGAGCCTTTTACTTACTAGGAATTCAGTTGCGTTCGTACAAACCGCAGAGGCGGACGTAAGTTGCGGCGGCGGCGAATTATGTCCTGTTCGAAATTAGCACAGTTGGGCGAGGTTTTTTCCGGCATGGTGGGTTTGGCCAGCGGGATATGGCACGTGATGAAAAGGATTCAGGGCATAGGCAAAATCGAGTCGCTCGTTAGACAACTGCGTCGAGCTTCTTCTGCAAAGCGATGGCGCAGCAATGGCATCATCGCATACTGGCATATTCCATACGCGCTTGTTTTAGCAGCGGGGTATCAGTGTCGCCATCTTTCCAGAGGGTCAGGAACGATTGATACGCGTTGCGGGCCTTCGGTGTATCGCCTTCGAGCGCATAGGCACGTGCCAGACCCAGGCGGGCCAGCGCACCGTAGGGTGAGTTCCGCACCAGACCCCAATGCTTTGTGAACTTTTCATACTCCGTCGCCGCACGCTTGCCGTCGTGAAGACTCAGGAAAGCTTTTCCTCGTATGTAGGCGGTGAGCATATCGGGGAATGCCAGTTCGAGTGCGTTGGTGGTCTGTAAGATCTCGACCGCCTGGAGCGGGTCATTACGCTGCAAGGAAATAGTGGCGCGAATGGCGGGCAGCCAATAACCTTGAATCTGGGTGTCTGCCGGAAAGTCTTGAGCGAGCTCCGTTGACAGCTTCGCCGCCGCCGCCGTGTTGCCCGTCCCGGCCATCAACAGGGGCGCCATCTCGCGTACATCGCGGTTGGTTGCCAATTTTGTCGCGGCGTTTAAATCGGCGCGAGCCCGGGCCAGGTTCCCGACCTCCATTTCGAGCACTGCCTCCGTGGCGCGATATTTGGCAGCGGTTTCATTGGCGTCGTTGTGCAGAGCGACATTGCTTGCGCGCTGCGTTAGTTCCCGAGCAGCGGTGAGCTTTCCGTACCAGGCTGCTGTGCCGGCCTCTGAAGCCAGCATCGCGTCTCCGACGCCCTTCCCTGTGGCGGTTGCTTCCAATTGCGCCATCTTACTGAGTCTCGCATAATATAGCGGAACTAATTGAGGGCGCGAGCGTCCAATCGTGCATGGGCAATCCGCGCGGTGTGAGACGCGATTTTGTGGCTCTTGAGAAGCGCCGTTTTCAAGCGGTGAAGCTCTTCGACAAGAACTTGAACAACAGCGAGATTGGCCGTCGGCTGAAGGTGAGCAACCAGACCGTCAGTAGATGGCGGAAGGAATATCAGGAAGCGGGCGAGGGAGCTTTGCGACAGGCGGGCCGAGCGGGACGATTGCCTTGTTTAAGTGAAGCCGACAAGGCCCGTTTGACGGAGTTGTTGCTACAAGGTCCCGAGCGCCTGGGTTATGAAACGCCCTTGTGGACGTGTCCACGAGTGGCCCACTTGATCGAAAAGAACTTCGAGGTGAATTACCACCCAGGACACGTTTGGCGTATTCTACGGCAGTTGAATTGGAGTGTGCAACAGCCCGTGGGCCGCGCCTTGGAGCGCAACGAAAGTCTCATTGACGAATGGAAGAACAAGCGGTGGCCAGAGATTAAAAAAAAGCCCAGAACGAGGGCCGGACGATCGTCTTCATCGACGAAAGCGGTCTGAGCCAGCGGCCTCCTCGGCGGCGCACCTGGGCGCCTCGCGGGCAAACACCCGTCCTGCAGTTTCATTTCAACTGGAAGACGCTGTCCGTCATCGCCGGTGTCACCGTCTGGAACTTCTACTTTCAGATCTTCGAAGAAGCCATCAAGTCCGCCCAGATCATCGAGTTTCTGAAACACTTGCTGCGCTATATCGAAGGCGACATTCTGCTGATTTGGGACCGGCTTCCGGCTCACCGTAGTAACGTCACGCAGCAGTTTATCCGCGATCAGCACGGCCGTTTGGAAATCGAGTACTTACCGCCCTACGCCCCGGAACTGAATCCAGTCGAGTACATCTGGGCACATTGCAAGCACCATGACCTGCCGAATGTCTGTGCTAAAAACCTCTGGGACCTGAGTGAAGGAGCCCGCCGCTCTCTAAAGCGCATGCGTCGCCGACCGAGGCTGATCACAGCCTTCTGGAAGCAGGCTTCTTTATTCGTTTGATTCCGCTATATTATGCGGGATTCAGTAGGCTTGTCCCCCTGTAAGAAGGCCAACCCGTACAGGGACTGCGTCAAATAAGGATCGGACAGCTTGAGTTTTTCGTCTTCCCGGTAGACCACCTCGGCCTCGCCGAGCCGGTTGAGGTTCACATAGGCGGCGGCAAGGAGTTCGTAATTCAATGGATCACTGGCACCAAGACGGAGTGCTTTGCGGGCCCACTCTACTGCTGCTTCCGAATCCCCGAGCGACAGAGAGTTCCATCCGAAAGAGCCGTAGGGCTCGACCTCGCGGGGATAAGTCTTCGACCACAACTCGTCAATCGTTCTGGCCTTCTCCAAATCTCCGGTTGCGAATTCGTGATAAGTGGTATCGATGAAAAACCTTTCCGGCTCGCTCACTTTTCCCGCAGTGCGTAAGCCTTGCGGCTGTTCTGCGCCGCCAGATCGGGCTGTACGGTGCAGCCGCAAGACATAAAGGCGTAGGCAAGGGCAAACTTGGGATCGAGCTCGACCGCTCGTTGAAAGAAAGGCAGACCGGCGGCGCGCTCCGAAGAGTAGAACTTCTTCACTCCCAAGCTGAAAGCTTTCAAGGCTTCCAGAGAGGGCGTGGTGGCATCGGCCAGGGGAGTGTCGTACTTCTCGGAGGTGGCGAGCGATTCGCCCAAACGCGTCCTTAGTTTGCCGGCGATGACATCCAATGCGCCGAGCAGATCCTCTTTCTTTGCTGCTTGTACCTGCTCCTCGGCGAGGATCTTTCCGCTGCGGCAATTGGTGGCGCGCAGCCCCACTACGTACTGACTTCCCAGTTTTGAGATGGAGCCGTCGAGGACGGCCGTGCTGCTATTCCGCTCGAAGATTTCGCGAGCGACAGTGGGAGTGAGACGCGCATTTTCGGGCTGATCCATCATGCGCAGGATCTGCTGGATGCGAAGCTCGGAGACCAGGCTCAGGAAAGGCGATTGGGCAAGCTGCACTGCGAGACCCTGACGAAGCGTTTCATCGAACACCGGATCGCCGGTCTTGTTTGTGAAATCGGCCAGAATGATTGTGTCCTGCTTAGTAAGCGGGAGCGCTTTCGATGACCGGAAAAAGAAAACGCCGACCGTGACGCTCAGCAACACGGGAATAGCGAAAATCCAGACACGAAACCAGAGCGATCGAGAGGGGTGCGCTTTTGGCGGCTCTTCCGGGACGATTGCGATGGGAGCTGGCGGTGCTTCGGGGACGACCGTAACGGGGGCGGTGAATTGGTAGCCGAGTGACGGCACAGTCTCGATGAGGCGAGGCTGGCGGTTGTCGTCGTTGAGCGCTTTCCGCAGCACGGCTATCGCACGGGTCAAAGCGCTTTCGGTGAGGTTGGATTCCGGCCAGACGCGATTGAGCAGTTCCTGTTTGGGAACGGGGCGGCTGCTGTTCTCGAGAAAATACAGCAGGAGCCGCAAGACTTTCGTATCCACCGGCAGGGGCGCACCGGCCGGCCGGGTGCGCAGACCGGCGGCATCGCATTCGAACTCGGCAAACCGGAATACGCTGACTGGATCAAAGGCTGGCGGCTCCGGGTCCTGGCTCCGCAACTCGCCGATAAACCGATAGCCTTTGCGCGGCAGGGTCTCTATGAAGCGGGGCTTATCGGCCAAATCGCCGAGTGCTTCGCGCAAGCGCTTGACCGCGTTGTTCAGACCGTGTTCGAAGTCGACATGGGTGTCGCCGGGCCAGAGGATCTGCTGAAGTTGGTCCCGGGTGACCACTTGCGGCGAACGATCGAGCAGGACGGTCAGGATCTGAAAGGACTGCAACTGCAAGCGAATCTTGCGGCCGAACTTGGAAAGCTCGCCGCTGCCGAGGTCGAGCTCAAACTGTCCGAACCGAATGGTGGTGGACCTCGGTGCAACGTCCATTTAGCGGTCCCTCCTCGCGCAGCTTAACCATCGGGAAGTCTACCATCGAGGCTCTTCCTTACTCCCAACTTCAGACACAAGCCTGCTCAGATTCAGCCAGCTGCTTCATTATCATCTGGTTGGCATGATACCGCCAAAGTATCTACTTGTGAGCCTTGTGAGATTGCGCCGTTCTCTCCAGGCGGGCATGCTAGCAGCCAGCCGCCGATGTTGGGTGGACTGGAGGAAAGCATGATCCGTCTTTCGATTTTGTCGCTCGCTATGATGTCGTTCGCGGGCTTGATCTGCGCGCAGGAACGTTACTCTGCCTGGTCCGCGCCTGAGAATGTAGGTTCAACAATCAACACGGGGTCGAACGACCAGCACCCCGCTCTCTCGCCAAATGGCTTGAGCCTTTACTTCGTTTCAGATCGAGCAGGGAGTGTTCCCGGGAGTCTTGCGGGAACATTGGATCTCTGGGTTTCCAATCGGGAAACGCGCGAGTCCCCGTGGGGATCGCCCGAAAATCTTGGGGAAGTCGTGAACTCGATTTATACCGAGTTCGCACCGAATCTTTCTCCTGACGGCCACTGGTTGTTCTTCGGGAGCGATCGTCCGGGAGGATGCGGATTGCGGGACATCTGGGCGTCGCATCGCAAGAACAAGAAAGTGGATGTGGGAGAAGGCGGCTGGGAGACGCCCGTCGATCTCGGCTGCTCGCTTAATAGCGCTCAATTCGATGACGGACCAACTTTTTTCCAGGATCCCCGGACCGGGTTGGTCACGATGTACCTCACTATTCAGAATCGTCCAGGTGGACTAGGCGATTTCGACATCTGGTCCAGTACCTTGCAATGGGATGGGATGTGGGCCACGCCCGTCAATGTGACAGAACTCAATTCTCCCTACAGAGACACTCGCACAGCAATCCGCAGCGACGGTCTGGAGATATTTCTCACCTCAAGCCGCCCCGGCAGTATTCAAGACGCAACGGGCGCCCCGTCTCTTGACCTTTGGGTTTCCACTCGAGCGAAGACTTCAGATCCATGGGGTATACCCGTCGATATGGGGTCGAAAGTGAATAGCGCATTCAGCGACGGTGCGCCTGCGATCTCTCGTTCCGGGACAGAACTGTACTTCTATTCCAACCGGCCTGGCGGGTTCGGCAACAACGATCTGTACGTTATGAGGCGGACTAAGAAGCATTCGAGGAGTGATCGGTACTGGCCCGACCGCGATCGGGACGACCCGGATGATGAAGGTCCGGACGGGTCGCGGTAGCTAGCGCGGTTCGACGAAGGCCTTGTGAGCGGCATGTGAAGACGGAGCAGGCGGCCGATTTCTGTCGCCTGTTCTTTCAATCTCTCGACACCACGCAGATGCATGCGCCATTTTGCAAAGTGGACTTGTCGCATGTTGGCATATGCTTGCCTCCATCGTCGCAGTGCAGACGCGATACGATGTCGCGAACGCTGAAAGCCATCTCGATGGGCTATGGCCATGCTTGTGTGGTGAGGACCGATCACGCATTAGTTTGCTGGGGTTTGAACACTACGGGTCAGCTTGGAACAAGCGCGGGGAACTTCACGAGCCAACTGCAAGCAGCGATGCCCGTATCGGGTATTTCCGCGACGATGGTGTCGGCTGGATACGATCATACCTGCGCCGTCCTGATGAACAGCACGGTGAGCTGCTGGGGCGAGGATGGTGCCGGTCAGTTAGGCAACGGCCAACGGCTAGCTGGCGCCAATCCGGTCCCGCGGTTGGTAGCGAATCTGGCGCCCGTGACGAGGTTTCGGCTGGAGTTGAGTCGACGTGTGCGAGATCGAAGAGCGGCACAATTCTTTGCTGGGGATCGAACGATCATGGCCAACTTGGTGACGGAAGCCTGCCACCGGCCACGCCATACAGCCTGGTACCGCGGACGGTCAAAGGGCTTGGCAACGCGATTTCAGTGTCGGCCGGTGCCAGCTATGCATGCGCGTTCACTTTCAACCACGGCATTCAATGCTGGGGAGAGGGGAATGGAGGCAAGCTGCTCAACGGATCCCTGAATAGTTCGCCGACTCCTGTTCCTTAGCTAGCTAAGTAGTCTTGGCGTAAGGAAGAGCCGGCCTACGAGGCCGGCGCAGTTCGCGGAACTGCCCCACAACAGCCAGGAAGCCAATAACGATGGGCGGCAGATACAGTTTTGAGTGACTGCCGAGATGAGTCCCGGCAGGGCGGACAAGGTCCAGCTCAAAATCTCCGAACCGGATGGTGGCATACCTCGGAGCAACGCCCATTGGCTCTGACGAGCTGGCTCTACAACGCCACCAGAGTTTGCGCTATCAATTACTTACGAAGATATACGGAAGATACCAAGCGGTGAGGGCCGCGGGATTGTGTCTCGGAGCCGGGTCGAGCATGATGTTCTCGTTCAGCCGAGATCTTCGGTCGGGCTAATTCAAATGTTTCAAGGAGACCCTGCCATGCGAGCAGACGTTCACAGCAACAAGTATCTGCGAGGTGTAATTTTAACAATTTTCGCCGCCTTTCTTACAAGCAACGTCCGGGCGGATGAGATTACCGACTGGAACCAGATTCTCTTTCAGGCTGCGCTAGTTGAAAAGACCGGGTCGACGACGGTGTCGCGCACTGCGGCGATCGTTGAGGTATCGGTTTTCGACGCGGTCAATGGGATCAAAGGCGGTTACACTCCCTTCCATGTGGCACCCGCGGCGCCAAGGGGCGCGTCGGCGAGAGCGGCGGCGGTGCAAGCTGCCTATGCCAATCTGGTGAGGCTCTACCCGAACGAACAGAGCACCTTCGACGCTACTCGCACCGCATCGTTGCAGGCCATCCTGAATGAGAGATGCGGTTCGAAATCGAGGCCTCAATGCAGCCGGGCGGTGGATGACGGGATCGCGTGGGGGCAAGAAGTGGCGGACGCGATTTATGCGTGGCGCAGCACCGACGGATTCGCGCCGGCCCCTCCGCCATTTTTAGGTGGGACAGCGGTCGGCGAATGGCGCCCTACGCCGCCCACATTTTCCCCGGGAGCGTCGCCCCAGTTCGCTTATATGACGCCGTGGGTGATCGCTTACCCGGGCGTGTTCCGGCCCGCCGGGCCACCTGCGCTGACGAGCGTCTTGTACGCGCAGAATATCAATGAGTCGAAATACATGGGCAGCCTGAGCAGCACGCTTCGCACCGCGGACGAGACCGCTTATGCTCAGTTTTGGGCTACCAGCACGCCGATCTACAACTGGAACGGAGTCGCACTTTTCCTGGGCGCGGAGCGAAATATGACGCTGCTGGAGAACGCTCGCCTTTTTGCGGAGCTGAACGTAGGCATGGCTGACGCTGCGATAGCAATCTGGGAAGCGAAGTATCACTACGTCTCATGGCGGCCCGTAACGGCGATCTCGCTTGCCGACACCGACAATAATCCGCTGACAGCCGCCGATCCGAATTGGCTGCCGCTGATCGTCACGCCCGCCCATCCCGAATATCCGGCTGCGCACTCGGGATTCAGCAGCGCAGGAGCAACGATACTCGCTCACATTTTTGGTGAGCACAGGCCGTTCGTTGTGACGTCGGATGCACTGCCGGGAGTGGTTCGGCCGTTCCGAAATTTCGACGCCGCGCTGGATGAGGTTGCCAACGCGCGGGTTTACGGGGGAATTCACTTCCGAACCTCTTGTAACGACGGGCGGGTGACTGGAACAGCAGTGGCGAACTACATCATTGAGAATGCGTTTCAGCGAGTGCGGGGTGAAGAAAAGGGAGGGGATATCAGATAGCCGGAAGGACGGGCTGCAAGTGAACCTCAAGGAGAGGAACGATGAGATCATTCTTTAACACCCGCTTTGACACGCGGCATGAATACAAGCCTGAGTGGGCTCTTGCCCGCTCAGGGCAAGGCGGATTCCGGTATTTAACCGCGACGGTGTTTGCCATCGCATGCTTGGTGACAATGCCAGGCGGTGGCGTGCCGGCAGCCCGGGCACAATCTCCCGCATGCACGTCCGTCGACCAGGATTGCGACGGCATTCCCGATGCGGTGGAGCGCGAACTCTTGACGCAGTACGCACCCTACTTTCGCTTCTCCCGCGACAACGGGCAGAATGAGACTTTCCGGCCCGCCGACGTTCGGTCCTATCTCTCAACCGCCCAGGTCGATCTATCGGGCTCGGAGGGCAAGAATGTTGTTGTGCAGCGTGGTTCGCTGGCTCCTCCGAATCAAACTGTGCTCCTTAAATTGAACGCTAAGGGTGTTTCCTCGAGCCTGCTCTCGAATCCAAACAAGTCGGCCTACCACGTCAACCCAGATAATGAATCCGGCCGCCGTGGCCAGAGGCAAGAGCTGCCAGACGGATCGGTCTCTATGGGCACGTGGTTCCGATCTTCTTGAGGGCGGCGGAGGATTACGACGAGGGCCACGTCACTACCGCCGCGGATACGACGGGGACGCTCTTCTACAAGATTGAGTATTGGCAATTCTTCGGCTATAGCAGCAATGATAAAGCCTTGGACGAGGGCGACCACGAGGCGGATTGGGATACTGTCCAGCTGATCTATCAGCCCGGCAACCCGGCGCTGCGGCAGCCTGGCGCGTTAAAGACGGTCCTGTTTTACGCGCACGGTAAGCAGATGCGTTTCGATCTTAAGGCGGCTGTGGGATCACCAATCCCGATTTCCGTGAACGGCGGACCGGGGCAAGAACTGCGGGGGCCCGACTATGGCAAGCCGGTGCCTAACCTACACGACTGGGGCGGCGCGGAGCCTGCGCGCAATCATGTGCTGCAGCTCTATCAGGACAAGGCCACTGCACAGTTCAGCCACCCGGTTGTGTATGTGGAGCACGGCGGCCACGAGTTCTGGCCAAGTCCGGCTTGGGACATGATCGGTGCGCAGAAACACGGCGGCGACGATATCGACGACTCCTATGCCGCCGCGACCCCGCCCAACCTAGGCGAAGTGGAACATCCTTTGAGCGAGGATTCGATGGCGGCGGTCGTGCTTCAGTTCAATGGTTACTGGGGAACCTATAGCCGACAGATGAAAGGCATTTTCGACAACAATCCTCCTCCTGGTGCGCCACTGCATTTTGAATGGACTTACCCCGTCAATCAGCCGCTTCGTCCGGCTAAGGGCGCGCAGGAATATTAGTCCGAGGAGCAGGGTCACGAACGGCCGAAACGGGGCGCTTGCGAAGGAGTGGACAAGCGCCCTGCGAGGTTGATGCGAGGTGTTAGTAGGCGGCGAGTCCTTCGACTCCGGTTTGGGCTGGGTAGGGGGAGACGGTGCCGATCTCGGTAAGTTTGCCGTTGTCGCCGGTTTGATATTCGACGATCTCGCCGAGGGCGCTGAATACGGCGTAGAGATAGTTGCCGTCCGCCGACAAGGCCAGATCGAGCGGGAACGAGGTGGGGGGTTTTACGGGAGGAAAGAGAGTGGGTCCGGTGGGCGCCTGAGTGGCGACTATGCCGAGCGGGGCTAGTGCGCCGCCGGGTTTGAGCGTGAAAGCACTGAGAGTGGAGGTAGTGGTGTTGGTGACCCAGGCCTGTTCGCCGTAGCTGACCACCCAACAGGTTGCGCCTCCGGAAGTGGGCGAGTTTGCGGTAATCACGCTGAGGGTGTTGTCTTCATTCACGCTGTAGGAGGTGAGCGAACCGGCGGTGGAGGTAACCAGCAGGACACCGGAAGGATCGACTTGCAAGCCGAAGGGTTCGGTGCTGGTGAATTTGTTGGAGACGATATTCGAGAGCGATCCGTCGGCGGCAACGCTAAAGACATCGACAATGTTGGTTTGGCGTTCGCTGACGATTAATTTTGATCCGTCGGCGGAGAAGGCGGCGGTGGAGGGATTGGTGTCGAGGGTGCTGAGCGGCATTCTGGAATTGCGAATGGGAGTCAGTTCGCCCCAGGGTTTCATGCGAAAGCCGGCGGTGTGATAGGTGCCGCCGAAATTAACCACGTAGACGAGATCGTCATGCAGCGCGATGCTGACGGGATTGCCGCCGAGCGAGGGCTGCACGTCAACAAGCACCAGGCCGTCGTCCAGTACGCGGAAAACAGAGATAGTGCTGGAGCCGGCGTTTACGGCCAGTAAGAAAGCGTGATCGGGCGTGAGGACGAGGGAGTTCTGGGACTGCAGCGGATCGTTGATGCCGCCCTGGCCGCGGCCGCCGGTATCGAACTTGCCAATCCATTGCAGCCGGCCGTTTTTGAGCCGCTTATACATGACGATTTCGTTGCGATTGACACCGTTAGTGGCGGCGAAGACCGCGCCAGGGGACGAGCTGGCGGCGGTGGTTTGCGTCTGGGCTTGCGCGGTCAGTCCGGCTAAGAGCAGAGAACAACCTAAGAGGACTCGAAATCCCGAGCCGTAGATGCGTTTTGTCACTATTTTTCTCTTCTCCATGAATGGTTAGTTACATTGGCGGACGGAGTTCGATTCGTCGGCGAAGAGCTATTCGTGATGGGAGGGGAGAAAGTTACGGGAGGCGGCGAAAATTCGCGTTAGGATCAAATCGTATGACAGGTTTGCTGGAAGAAGCGCTGCGGCGCGTTGAGTCTCTTTCGCAGCGGGAACAAGATGCTATTGCGTCACAAATCATGGAGACCCTGGACGACGAGGAGGGGTGGGGCGAGCGACTGCGGCTGGGCAAAACTCTCTTGAGATCTTTGGCGAATGAGGCAGAGGACGAGCATCGGCGCGGCGAGACTCGGCCGCTTGACGAACTCGTTGAATGAAATCATTTACAACAAAACGTTTTCGCAAGTTGCACGCGAGTCTGCCGGAGGATGTCGGATTGCAGGCAGTCAGAGCCTATCAGCTTTTTATACGCAACCCTTCCCATCCTGGATTGAATTTCAAGAAGGTGGATGAGGAAGGGAACATTTACTCTGCACGAGTCGGGCTCAGTTATCGGGCTCTTGGGCAAATGAATGGATCAGATATTGTCTGGTTTTGGATTGGTTCTCACGCTGACTACGACAAACTGCTCTAGGGATGGCTGGTGCATGATTTTGAAAGAGATGACGCGGTGGCATCTCGTGGTTCTTTGAGGCGGATCAAAAGGCAAAGGAGATGGCAGGCTGAAGCCCACCCTGCGAGGGTGCTTCCTAGTTTAGCCAGGAGCGATGTGATATTCTCCTAGGCTAGCGAGGAAAGATCATCGATAAGACATTAGAACTGCTGCCGGGCACGCTCGACATGCTCATTTTGAAGGCAGTTTCTCTGGGCGCGCAGCACGGGTACGGCATACTGCTGCGGATCGGGCAGATTTCGGGTGCGCAGCTAGAAATTCAGCAGGGCTCGCTCTACCCTGCCCTGTACCGGCTGGAGCACCAAGGCTGGATTGTTAGCGATTGGGGCGAATCCGACAATAATCGCCGCGCTAAGTTCTATCGACTTTCGGCTGCCGGGCGAAAACGGCTGGGCGATGAAACGAAGAACTGGAATCGCATGGCGGGGGTCATTGCCGCCATTCTAAAGACCACGCCGGAGAATCTATGAGGCTTCTGCCGCGCGTTCGCTCGTGGCTGCGATCGCTTTTTCAGCGGGCGCGTTTGGAACAGGATCTCGAATCGGAGCTGCAGTTTCACCTGGATAATTACGCGGCAGATCTGGTGCGACAGGGGTACTCGGAGGCAGAGGCGCGCCGTCTGGCCCGGATCGCTCTGGGCACCAAGGCCGGCCAGAAAGAGGATTGCCGGGCGTCGCTCGGTTTACGGTTGTGGGACGAAGTGGCGGCGGATGCTCGTTACGGGGTGCGGATGCTGCGCAAAGACCCGTTGCTTACTTGCGTGGCGGTGGCTTCGATGGCGCTGGGGATCGGCGCTAATACCGCGCTTTTTTCAGTGGCCAAAACGGTGCTTTTCGACACGCTGGGCGTGCCGCATCCGGAACAACTGCGAGTGCTCGAATGGCAGTATGGTGGACCGCAGCAACCGGTCGGACACATCTGGGGTGGTAACGGTGGCGTGTCCAAGCAGCCGAACGGCAACTTTGCGAGTGGTGCGTTTTCTTATCCGGTTTACCAGTCGCTCGCGCGGCGGACTGATCTGTTCGATGGCATCGCCGCGTTTGAGCAGACGAGCGACCTGACCACCGTCATCGATCGACAGGCAACAGTGGAGAGCGGCGGCCTGGTGTCGGGCAACTTTTTCCACGTCTTCGGAGTTTCGACGGTCGCCGGCCGGCCGATTGACCGTTCCGACACGCGGGAGAGCGCTCCGGCCGTGGCGGTTCTCAGCTACGAATTCTGGGTGAGCCGATTTGCTCAATCGCGCGATGTGATTGGAAAGACGATCCGTCTAAATTCGGTTCCGGTCACCATCATCGGTGTCGCGCCGGCCGGCTTCGTGGGCCCCGATCCGGGCAGTCCGGTGCGCCTCTTCCTGCCAATCACGCTGCAGAGCCGCCTTGAACGGAAGTTCGACGGAGAGCAGTTCGACAACGGCGATTCCTGGTGGCTGGCGCTCGTGGGCCGACTGCGACCTGGCATTTCCGACAAGCGTGCTCAGGCCGAACTCAACGCGGTTTTTCAGCAGACCGCTCAGGCCACTCTCTCGAATCGCAAGCATTTCGATTTGCGCAAGCTGGCGTTGAGGGTGAATTCGGGCAGCCGCGGGCTGGGCTCGCTGCGCAACAGCCTCGCGCGTCCGGTTTTGATCCTGTTCGCGCTGGTGGCTTTGGTGCTGCTGCTGGCGTGTACGAATGTGGCCAACCTGTTGGTGGCGCGATCGACGGCGCGCGCTCGGGAGATGAGTGTGCGCAAAGCGTTGGGCGCGGGACGGGGACGCCTGGTGCGGCAGATGTTGGTCGAAAGTCTGTTGCTTTCTACTCTGGCGGCTTTTGCCGGCCTGCTGCTTGCTTTCGCTTTTCGGGGCAGCCTGGCATATTTTCTCGACCTTCCCACGGCGACCGATTTTGACTGGCAAGTGCTCGTGTTTACCGCTGCGCTGGCGCTTTTAACCGGGCTGCTGTTCGGGGTGGCTCCCGCCTTGCAGGTGCTGCGGGAGCAGTCGACGGTGAATATCAATGAGAGCAGCCGCATGACCAGTAGCCGCCCGAAAGCGGGGTTGAGGAAAGCGCTGGTCGTTTTGCAAGTGGCACTTTCGACTGTGCTGCTGATTGGGGCTGCTCTTTTTGTGCGCACGCTTTCGAATCTGGTGCATGCCGAACTTGGATTCGTGCCGCAACGTTTGCTGCTGTTCGAGCTGCAGGCTCCGGCGAATCGCTTCGAGGGCGTAAGCCGCATTCAGTTCTATCAGCGGATCGAAGAGCGGCTGCGGGCGCTGCCCGGGGTGCGGGATGTCACGCTGGCCGACTCATCTCTGATGTCCGGAGGTATTGACACCTCCAACTTCGATCGTAACGATCAAGCGCGCCGCGATGGCACGGGAGCCTGGGAACATATCGTGGGCAACACCTTCTTTCAAGCTGTTGGCATCCCCATCCGCCAGGGACGAGCCTTCAGCGACCAGGACACTCCTCATTCCCGCAAAGTCGCCATCGTCAACCAACAGCTGGCTCGCACTTTCTTTCCCCATGACGACCCCATCGGCAAAACCTTTAACGACGATCAAACGATGATCGTCGGCATTTGCGGAGACTCCAAATACAGCAACCTCCGCGAAGCTGTCCCGCCTACCTACTTCCTTCCCTACTCGCAGCAGTCACGCAATGGAAGCCTGGCGATTTTGACTGTTTACATCAAGAGCGCGGGTGACCCTTTGCGGCTGACGTCGAGTGTACGAAAAACAATTTCGGCTATCGATCCCGAAGTGCCGCTGATGAATGTGCGGACGCAGGAGCAACAGATTGACACGTCGCTTTCCCATGAACGATTGTTTGCCGCGCTCACATCGGCCTTCGGGGTGCTCGCGCTGTTCCTGGCTACCATAGGCATCTATGGTGTGATGAGTTACACGATCACGCGGCGTACAAACGAGGTGGGCATACGGCTGGCGCTCGGGGCGCAGGCGTACCAGATTCTGCGTTTGATGATGACTGAGGGGCTGGCACTGGCGTTTGGGGGATGTGTGGCGGGTGTTTGCGCCGCGCTGTATCTCGGGCGTCTTGTTCGGTCCCAGTTTTTTGGGGTTACGGCGTACGATCCGGTTGTTTTGCTGATGGCTGCTTTGATTTTGCTGGCTAGCGCAGCGCTGGCGGTCTGGTTGCCGGCGAGGCGGGCGGCGCGGATCAGTCCGGTGGAGGCGCTGAGGCACTCCTAGTGTCGCGATGAAAAGATGGCAGGCTAAAGCCTAACCTACGAGAGTGAGGCATCAATGATGATGTGGGCTCGGAGTTTGTGGGATGAAATTCGCGCTGACGCCCGCTATGGATCGCGTATGCTGCGCAAGGATCCGCTCCTGACCGTTGTGGCGGTGGCTTCGATGGCGCTGGGGATCGGCGCGAATACCGCGCTTTTTTCGGTGGCAAAAACGGTTCTTTTCGACGCGCTCGGCGTGGCTCACCCGGAACAGTTGCGGCTCTTACGCTGGCAGTTCTCCGGCCCTCATCAACCGATCGAATCTATCTATGGAGACGCTTCTTTCAACTCCGCCGGGCACTTCACTTCCACGTCCTTCTCCTATCCCGTTTACCGGCAACTCAATTCGTCCAGAGAGTTTTTCGACGGCATCGCGGCGTTTTATCACACCGATCGCCTAACGGCCATGATCAACGGTGCAGCCGATTCGGTAACCGCGGAAGCAGTCTCCGGCAATTTCTTTCAGGTGTTGGGGGCCAGCACTCTGATCGGGCGTCCGATCCTGCCGGAGGACGCGCGGGACAACGCACCGGCTGTGGCGGTTCTCAGCTACGAACTATGGGTTAGCCGCTTCGCTCAATCTCCAGCCGTCGTTGGAAAGACCATCACCCTGAATTCAGTGCCCGTCACGATCATCGGCGTGACTCGTCCTGCCTTTTCAGGCCCGCAAGAAGGCAGCGCGGGTCGCGTGTTTTTTCCAGCTACTTTGAAAAGCCGCGTCGATCCCAGCAGCTTCGATCCCGATCAAGCGCACAACGGCAGGTCGTGGTGGGTAAGTCTGCTCGGCCGTCTGAAACCCGGTGTTTTGGATGCCCGAGCGCAAGCCGCTCTCAATGCTCGATTCCAGCAAGCCGCGCAAAGCACACTCGCGAATCGCGCTCACGCCGATCTTAAGCAACTCACTCTTTCGGTTGGCCCTGCGAGTCAAGCGGAAGCGTTGCTGCGCAACCACCTGGCGGGTCCGGTCTCGATCCTGTTTGCGCTGGTCACGCTACTGCTGCTGCTGGCGTGTACCAACGTGGCGAACTTGCTGGTCGCCAAATCCACGTCTCGCTCGCGCGAGATGAACGTGCGCAAGGCTCTCGGCGCGAGCCGGTGGCGCATTGTTCGACAGATGCTCACGGAAAGCCTGCTGCTCGCTTTGCTCGCGGGAGTGGCTGGCCTGCTGCTGGCCTACGCGCTCGGCCGCGCGCTTCCGCATTTTCTCGATCTTTCCCAATCCCCGGTTTTCGACGGGCCCGTTTTCGCTTTCACAATCTCGCTCACTGTGTTGACCGGACTGCTGTTCGGGCTTGCGCCTGCCCTGCAGGTCTTTCGCGAACAACCGGCGCTGTCGATCAACGAGAGCTCTCGCATTACGGGCGGCCGCTCCAAAGCGCGCCTGCGCCAGTCGCTGGTCGTCTTCGAGATCGCTCTCTCCACAGTGCTGCTGATCGGCGCGCTGCTGTTTTTGCGCACTCTCACCAATCTGCTGCGCGTCCCGCTGGGCTTTCAACCATCCAAATTGCTTCTGTTTGAAGTGCGCCCTCCGCAAGATCGATACGCCGGGAGCGCCCAGCGAGTGGCTCTCTTTGAAAATCTGGAGCAGCGCTTTGCCACGCTTCCCGGGGTTCGCTCGGCTGCACTCGTCAATGAGGTTCTGATCTCCGGCAACGTGGACGGGCAAAACTTTGACCCGAACGATCGACCGCGCCGGGACGGAAGCCAGGCTTTGAAGAACAGTGTGAGTTCCTCCTTTTTTCAGACGGCGGGCATCCCCATCCTGCGCGGGCGTTCCTTCGATGGCGGCGATACGGCCATCTCGCGCAAGGTGGCGGTGATTAACGAACAACTGGCACGGGTGTACTTTCCGCACCAGGATGCTATCGGCAAGACTTTCAATGGCGATCAAATTTTGATCGTGGGCGTGGCGGGCGACGCCCGCTACGCGAGCGTCCGCGATGCCCCGGCGCCCACTTTTTACCAGCCGTACATGCAAACCGACAAGCTAGATGGAGAGACCTTCTATCTAAAAGTGCGTTCCGATCCAAGGCAACTCGCTTCCGCGGTCCGCAGGGCAGTGGCGGGAATCGATCCTGAGATACCGGTGCTCAATTTTCGAACGCAAGAGGAAGAGATCCACTCGTCGCTCTCGCACGAACGGCTGTTCGCCGCGCTGACATCCGCCTTCGGAGTGCTGGCCCTGGTGCTGGCTACCATAGGTGTCTATGGCGTGATGAGTTACAGCGTAGCGCGCAGGACGAATGAGGTGGGTATCCGTCTGGCGCTGGGTGCGCAAGGGCGCCAGATCCTGCGGCTGATGATGACCGAAGGTCTGCTGCTGGCGCTCGCCGGGTGCACCGCGGGGTTGGTTGCAGCGCTTTACCTGACGCGTTACATACGGACCCAGTTCTACGCTGTAGCGCCGGACGATCCGTTTATCCTGCTGGCAGCCGGGTTGCTTCTGGTGGGGAACGCTGCGCTGGCGGTCTGGCTGCCGGCGAATCGGGCGGCGCGGATCAGTCCGACGGAAGCGCTGCGGCATCAGTAAGACTTGAAGTAGCGTATATTTGGGGTCAAAGAATAGAAGAAATGGCGGGCTAAAGCCTACCCTACGAGATTGGATGAGCTATGCCCAAAGTTGTGCGGTTTCATGAAACCGGCGGTCCCGAAGTGCTGAGAATGGATGATGTGGCCTCGCCGCAGCCCGGCGCAGGCGAAGTCCGGCTGAAGGTGCAGGCGGTGGGGTTGAATCGCGCGGAATCGTTGTTCTTCCACGGGCTGTATACGGAAGCGCCGAAGTTGCCATCGCTGCTCGGCTATGAGGGTGCCGGAACGGTCGTGGCGGTCGGACCCGATGTCGATCCGAGCTGGCTCGGCAAACAGGTTTCGACGATCCCCTCGTTCTCGATGAACCGGTACGGTCTGCTGGGCGAAGAGGCGCTCGCGCCGGTTGCAGCGCAGGGCGAATATCCTTCGACGCTGTCGCCCGAACAAGGCGCCGCCATCTGGATGCAGTATTTGACAGCTTATGGCGCGTTAGTGGGGGCCGGCAATATACAGACCAAGGATTTCGTTCTGATTACGGCCGCATCGAGCAGCGTTGGCTTGGCTGCTATCGAGATCGTCCGGGCGGAAGGCGCGACCGCCATCGCCGCGACGCGCAGCGCTCAGAAAGTGCAAGAACTGAAGAAGCTCGGCGCTCACCATGTCGTTGTTACATCGGGGGGAGATCTGCCCGCACGAGTCCGCGAAATCACTGGGGGCAAGGGCGCCCGCTTACTCTTTGATCCCGTTGCCGGACCTTTCGTCGAACAACTCGCCCAAAGCGCCGCCGCGGAAGGCATTCTCTTTATCTACGGCTTGCTCTCGATGCAACCCACGCCGTTTCCGGTGCGCACGGCTATAAGCAGACGGCTCAGTATGCGCGGCTACGGCATTTTCGAGCTGGTAAGTGACCCTAACCGGCTGGCAGAAGCGAAGCAGTATATCTTCGACCGTTTGCAGGATGGCCGCTTCGAACCGAAGATTGCGAGAAGCTTTCCGTTCGCGCAGACCGTTGAGGCCTACCGGTACCTGGAATCGAATGAACAGGTTGGTAAGGTCGTAATTAGCATCCGAGAATGACGCGTTTTTTTGTACAGAACTATGGTTGCCGGGCGTCGCAGGCCGATGGGGCCGCTATCGAGGCGTCGCTGGAAGATCGTGGTTTTAGAGCGGTGCGGAAGGCTGCGGAAGCCGATCTGGTGGTACTCAATACCTGTACGGTGACGCATAGTGCCGACGTCGATACGCGGCGGGTCATTCGCGGGCTGCAGCGGGACCACCCGGAGGCGCAGATCCTGGTGACGGGCTGTTATGCGCAGCGCGCGCCGGAAGAACTGGCTTCGATGCAGGGCGTTCGCTGGGTGGTGGGGAACAGCCGCAAGAGTGAAATCGCTGATCTGGTTTCGAGTGATGCGCTTGCCTATCACGGGCAGGTATTGATAGACGACATGGCGCAGGCGACGGCGTTTGCGGCTTCGCCGGTGCGCGGCGTACGCGGCGACCGTACCCGGCCGAACCTCAAAATCCAGGATGGCTGCAGTAATCGGTGCGCCTTTTGCATTATTCCGAACGTGCGGGGACGGAGCCGCAGCGCGACTGTCGCGAGCATAGTGGAGCAAGTTCGCGACCTCGGAGGCCGCTACCGGGAAGTGGTGTTGAGCGGGATCAATCTGGGCCGCTGGGGACGCGATTTTACTCCGCCGCAGCGTTTCGTCGATCTGCTGCGGACGCTGCTGCGTGAGACTGCGGTGGAACGGCTGCGCATCAGCTCGGTGGAACCGATGGACTGGTCGCGCGATTTGTTCGAACTCTTTGCCGCGGAACGGCGGCTGGCGCGGCATGTGCATCTGCCGCTGCAGTCCGGGTCGGATGCAGTGCTGAAGCGTATGTTTCGTAAATATCGCACGCGTCATTATGCTTCGCGGTTGGCGCTGGCCGCGAGCCTGCTGCCGGAGGCGGCGATCGGGGCCGATGTGATGACCGGGTTTCCCGGCGAAAGCGACGGGGAGTTCGAGGAGACGATGCGTTTCGTCGAGGATCAGCCGTTTAGTTATTTGCATGTTTTTACGTATTCGGAACGTCCCGGTACGGCAGCGGCTGGTTACGCTAATGCAGTTCCTAAAGAGATTCGACAAGAGCGTACGCGACGGCTGCGCGAACTGTCTCGCGAGAAGAATTTAGCGTTTCGACGGCGGCAGATTGGGCAGACGCTCTCCGCGGTGACACTCGAAAAACGCGGCGCGGCGCTCACGTCGAACTTTCTTACCGTTGAGCTGGCCAGCGAGCGGATGCCGAATCAGATGGTTGATGTAACGATCGGAACGGTGAGCGAAAGCGGGCTGCGCGAAACAACGGTATTCCCCATACTTTTTTCCTGAGAGCAATGGTGGCTCTTGCTCACTCCTGGTGCGAGAGGAAGACTGCCCATGCGAGCTGTTGCCGGATTTGCCGCTTATTTCGCCGTACTCTTTCTGATTTGCGAGCGTTTTTAGGCGTAGATCTCTGCTCCCTGGCCGGTCGCGGCTCGGTAGCCGGCCCGTTTTAAGCGAGATTTGTCACAGCCTTGGCAAAGAAAGTTTTCCTTTCATTTTGAATCGGGTAGCGCCGCTATTTGGAACTTCCCGGAACGAGCAGCCGCACACTGCTGGGCGAAAGAACTATGCTTTCTCCCGCACAAAAGAGCGCGCTCGCACGCGCCGCCGCCAGCTCTGTCGACTGCGAGCTCACCTACAAAATTCCAGCTGAACTTACTCTGGCGCAATGGGCGCTCGAAAGCGGTTGGGGATCTCACCAGCCGGGGAACAACTGCTTCGGCATCAAAGCCTATAACGGCTGCTTTGGCATCCAGCTGCTGAAGACCGTGGAATTCGTGAATGGGATCCGCGCGACCATCCTGCAGCCCTTTGCCACTTTTGCCAGTCTGGACGCCTGCTTCAACCAGCATGCCACTCTGTTCTCGACCACGAGATACAAGCAAGCCTTCGAGCAGCACGCCAAGTCTTCGGATCTCGCCGCTTTGATTCGCCAGGTCTCGGCGGTTTACGCGACCGATCCTAACTATGCCAACCTGTTGTTCGCAATCATCGCGATGCCTGAGGTGAAACAAAGCCTGGCGGCATGCCGCTTGGCAGTGGCTGCCTAGCGCCGCCTATTGGGCAATCGTGCCGACCAGTGGACTGCTCGCCACCGCGTATTCTCGCCGCGGCATGCGGCCGGCCAGGAATGCGCCACGCCCGGCTTGCACAGCCAGTTTCATCGCGAGCGCCATCCGCTCGGCATCTTCCGCTTCGGCGATAGCGGTATTCAATAGGACTCCGTCATAACCCAGCTCCATCGCCACCGCTGCGTCTGAAGCCGTCCCGACCCCGGCATCGACAATCAGCGGCACCTCGGTGATGGCTTCACGCAAGATCTTCAAATTGATGATGTTCTGGATTCCAAGCCCGGACCCGATCGGGGCAGCGAGCGGCATCACGGCACTCGCGCCCGCCTCCACCAGTTTGCGCGCGTTCACCAGGTCATCGGTGGTGTAAGGCAAAACTACGAACCCTTCCTTCGCCAGCACGCGCGTCGCTTCGAGCAGGCCTGCGTTGTCTGGAAATAGAGTTTTCTGGTCGCCAATGACTTCGAGCTTGATCCAGTTGGATAATCCCGCCTCCTGCGCGAGTCTGGCGGTGCGAATCGCTTCTTCCGCCGTGTAACAAGCTGCGGTATTGGGAAGGATATGAATCTTCGAACGGTCAATAAAGTCGAGTTCGGATTCTTTCGAGCGGTCAATGAGATTCACACGGCGCACAGCCAGGGTCACCATTTCGGTAGCGGAAGCGGCATGGCAACGGGCCATCAACTGCTTACTCCGGTATTTGCCCGTGCCAACGAACAGCCGGGACCGGAAGGTGCGCCCGGCAATGGTCAGAATATCGTGATCCATAAAACCTATTTTGTCACCTTGGCGAAACTCCGAACAGCTTGCCTTTTCGTTCTAGTACAAACCTCTAGGTCGTTAGTACCTCCCCTATCTCTGCTTGGTTGTACACCACAGGCCGATCCCATAGGGTAGGTGATAAAGTTCGATCAAGCCATTGAACTAATTACGGAGGCGATTCCCTTGAGCAAGTCGATTTTCCACTATTCCCTGGCGGCAGCATCAATTTTTTGTACTGCTGCCGCCTGCCATGCCGACTCTATTATCTACGCCACTAGCGCCGGCAATACGGGCGTTCAAGTCTACGACGCCAACACCGGAGTGCTGATGAATACAATCGACACGACCGAAATGCAAAGTGGAAATGGTCGCGGCGTTGTCAAAGTCGGAGACATTCTTTACTACACCGAGGCGTCGTCTAACACGGTCTACGGTTATAACCTGAAAACCAGCGCCGATCTCGGAAAGGTTTTCACCGCAGCGGGGTCAACCGGTTTAGCCACGATGGCCTACGACGGAACGAACTTCTACTTAGGCGACTACAGTGGAACAAACAACGTTTATAAATACACCCCGACCGGAACTCTTCTCCAGACCATTCCCTTGTCGAAATGCACCGCATATTGCGACGGCCTGGAGTATGCTCAAGGCCACTTGATTTCGAATGAAGCCGATGGAGCCGGCGTGAGTTCTAGTTCCTACGATGTCTACACGACTAACGGTTCGCTCCTGAAACAAGGATTCATCACTCCGAGTTTCGGTGGAACGGGCATCGCCTTTGATGGTACCGACTACTGGGTCTCTGATATTTTCGGCGGGAAACTCTATGAATACGACACGACGGGAAAACAGGTGGGTGTCACTACTCTCCAGAGTCCAACACTGAATGTCGAAGATCTCTCCTTCGACTATAAACAGGTGCTCCCACCACCCATGAATACTCCGGAGCCCTCTAGCGTCATCCTTTTTAGCTCTGGACTCACTAGCCTTGGCCTTCTACTAGTCAAGCGGAGAAGACAGTAGGTCCGTCTTTTCAACAATCGTTCGGTGGCCGGCGGTGGATCCCCTCTACCCCGGCCGCCGAGTTTCCCATCTGTGTTATTCTTCCCTCGTCACCGGTTGGCTGCTCGGACAGGTGGGTGAGTGGTTAAAGCCAACAGACTGTAAATCTGTCCCTCCTTGCGAGGTACGAAGGTTCGAATCCTTCCCTGTCCACCATCTCTGCGACGACCGCCATCACTTGATTCCCGCCTGGTCTGCAGATTCGGGATAATCAAGTGATGGCAGCTGCAATCGAAGTCACGCCACGTTTCCTGTTCGCAGAGTATGGCCGTACCTTGGTCATCCGGCCGTCGGAGGGCGAAGATGCCGAAGCTTTGTTCGAGAGCATATGCGCCGATTTCGAAAACACCAAGGTGGAACAGGACTCCGAAGGAAACGTCTCAATCATGGCGCCAACCGGTGGTGAATCGTCTTATCAAAACAGCCAGTTGAACATGCAGCTTGGCTTGTGGGCGAAGCAGGACGGTCGAGGCCGTGCCTTTGACTCCAATGTGTTATTCATTCTGCCCGATCAATCGCGGCTCGGTCCGGACGGAGCCTGGGTAGCCAGCGAAACACTGGCTGTTCTCCCGCGAGCCACGCGCCGGAAATTCCTGCCAATCGTTCCAGAATTCGTTGTCGAATTGAAATCGCCGAGTGACCACTTCTCGGAGCTGAAGCGCAAGATGCAGGACTGGATGCGTAACGGCGTTCAGCTTGGATGGCTGATTGATCCGGACAAACGCTGTATTCTTGTCTATAGGCAGGAGATCGAGGCTGAGGTCGTACGCGGATTGGACCTCTCCGGCGAAGGGCCGCTACAAGGGTTCACACTTGATCTAAGGCCGATTTGGGAAGGCTTGGAACTGTGACGTACGCTGTGTACGCAAGAGAGTGTACATTCTGATACAATCCTCTCATGGACGTGTCGATCACCAGATTCCGCCGTGACCTCTTTGACCTGGTTAAGCTTGCCATGCAAGGCGAGCAGATCAGTGTGACGCACAAGGGCGCGCGTTTTCATATCGTTCCCGAAGTGCGGCCTGATCGATTCAGCCGGCTTACGCCGCTCCAGGTTGTTGCTCCCGAGACGGATCTTGACGAGCCCGCCATGAAGCGAGAGATGGCGCAGGCTTGGGAAAAAGATTGGTCGGATCTCTGACCACTTACATTGATACCAACGTGGCCGTGTGGTTGGCTCAAGGTGACAGAGACCGGATCAGCCACACAGCTCGGGAACACATGGAGACGGCGCAACTCCTGATCTCGCCCATGGTGCTGATTGAATTCGAATACCTGTACGAGGTAAATCGAATCCTATTGCCGTCACGCGAGCTGAGTTTGAAGCTTGAATACGAGCTGGGGGTGCGCATTTGTGATCTCGACTTCCCGTCCATCGCCAATGTCGTCCTCAATGAAAAGTGGACGCAAGATCCTTTTGACCGGATTATTGTTGCGCAGGCCAAGGCGAATGGCTTCTCTCCTCTCATTTCCGCCGATCAAGAAATCCGGCAACGCTATCCGCGCACGATCTGGTAGCACAGATCCGTTCCCGCAGAATTACGATTATAGGGGGAGGCCGTTAGATGGCGACACAAACTATTTCGGGTAAGCCAACGCCGGATTACGCCGACGAGAGCCGGTTTGAACGCATCGACGGCCGAATGGTGGAACGCCCTTGGCCCGGAGACAATCATGCGCAAGTGCAATTCAACGCTGTTCTACTCCTTCGAGAATATGCGAAGACCAAAGGTGGAACTGCGCTGCAGGAATGGTCGGTGACGCAACCGGAAACGGCATCCTGGGATGACCCAAACTACTTGACGCCTGATGTGTTATTGGCTCTGCAGCCTTTTCGGAAGTCGAAACGTGGTCATCTTATTGCCCCCGGATTTTTGGCCGTCGAAGTAGCCTCTCCGGAGCAGAATGGACTGTTCACGAAAGCCGAGCGCTACCACACATGGGGAATTGAGCACGTCTGGATCATCAATCCGCAAAGCCGTGAGTGCTTCGAATACCATGGCGGGAATCAGGTCACCATCGCTAAAGAAGAACTTCATGCGGGCGATTTGCGGATTCCTATACCCGACCTCTTCGAAGGCGTCGAGTAGCGCAGGCTAGTACCCCCTGCGATTTACCGCGTCGAGTAGCGCGCAGCAGGCTTGCCGGTCTGCTGCGACGCAGCAAAGAGAGCGACGCCCGCGTCAAAGTATTTCGTCACTGCGGTGTCGTCCTGGACCGACGGGGCAGTGACTTTTTCCTTGCGTTCCAAACCGATCAGGGCTGCATCTACACAGTCTTCCGTGGACATAACGATGTTGGGGTCCAGGTTGGACAGGGGGAAGCCCGAGACATCCCAGATCTCGGAAACAGTCGAGGCCGGCGCTACGAGTTGGACCACAATGTTTGTGTCGGCAAGTTCGGCCTGCAGCGCCCTGGTCAGATTCTGCACATAGGCCTTGGTTGCGCCGTAGATGGGGGCGTAAGGGTATCCATCGAAGCCAACCACCGAACCGATGTTCACAATCGCGCCATGGTTACGGCTCTTGAAGCCTGGCAGCGCGGCCATAGCAAGGCGTGTGAGGGCAACGATGTTGATGTTCACAAGAGTGTTCAGTTGATCGACCGTCGCCCCGTCCAGTGTGCCGACAAAAGAGGTCCCGGCATTGTTCACGAGGAGCGTTATCTCGTCATCCTCAGAAATTGCTGTGGCCACGTTCTCCAGCGCGCCCCGATCGCCGAGGTCTGCGGCTTGCGTTTTCACCTGGACTCCGTACTGCTCAGTGAGCTCCTTCGCCAGCGTTGCAAGGCGGTCGCCACGCCGGGCGACCAGAAACAGGTCGAAGCCCTTCTTTGCCAGGCGCTCCGCGTAAACCTTGCCGATGCCTGATGATGCTCCGGTGACCACTGCCGCGCCACGCTTTGCTGTTTCTTCTGCGCTCATTCGAATCTCCGTTGCAAGTAATTTTGTACCGCACTGTAAAGACGCGGCGCGTTGACCGGGAGATGCGGATTCTTTTACACATCGGTACAAAACTGGTGTAAAAGAGAGGGAGGAGCATCCAAAGGAGTAACGCCAAAGAAGTAAGAATCGAAATCACGATGCAATCCACCACAGAAAAGCGGCGTCCCGGACGACCACGTGAGTTTGACCGCGAGACAGCTTTGCGGGCGGCCATGCTGGTCTTTTGGGAGAAGGGGTATGAAGGCTCGTCGCTCTCGGATCTGACGGAAGCTATGGAGATCAGCAAACCGACGCTGTATGCAGCGTTTGGCGATAAGGAAGGACTCTTGCGCGAAGCTGTGCGGGCTTATGTGGGCCTTAGGGCTGCGGATTGTGCCGCCGCTCTGGGACGCCGCACCGCTCGAGAAGTCGCAGAGGCGTGGTTGCGACTGACCGGCGGTGTGCGCGAGGAATCTGACGTGCCCCCTGGCTGTTTGTTGATCCAGGGAGCACTGGTTGGGAGCGAGGCAAGCCGGCAGGTACAGGGCGAACTGGCTGCGATCCGAAACGCAGGGACAAAACAGCTTGAGAAGAGATTGCAACGAGCAAAGCGCGAGCACGATCTACCCGGCTCGTGGCAACCCGGGGCACTGGCGCAATACCTCTCAGCACTTGCGTCTGGTCTGACAGTTCAGTCCAGTAGTGGTGTCTCTTCGACGGTGCTCAACCGGACCGTCGATCAGATCATGGAGAACTGGCCATCGCCGCAGAAGCGCAAACCGACCCCATGAGTCATTTACCCGTGCTAAGATTTTGGGGGTTAGTCCAGCTTTCGCAGTTAGGCGAGCATGCCTGTAGGCAATGTAGGCCGTTGTAGCTCAGCTGGTAGAGCGCGTCCTTGGTAAGGACGAGGTCACCGGTTCAATCCCGGTCAACGGCTCCACTCTCCTTCCATAATCTCGGACGTTCCTACATGTTATTCTTGGAAGGTTAAGACGTAGTACGTGTGCGTCTGCTAAACCTGGGTTCGTTTCGAACCTATCCTTCTAGCCTACTTCCCCGGCAAGGGTGAAGATTCCAGCTAAGTTAGAGAAAGAACATGGCGAAAGAGAAATTTGACCGCAGCAAGCCGCACGTAAATATTGGAACGATCGGGCACATCGATCATGGCAAGACGACGCTGACGGCGGCGATTACGAAAACGTTGTCGAAGCACAATCCGAAGAACAAGTTTCGGAGCTTCGATTCGATCGACAATGCGCCGGAAGAGAAGGCGCGCGGGATCACAATCGCAGTGGCGCACGTGGAATACGAGACGGCGAACCGTCACTATGCGCACGTGGATTGCCCGGGGCACGCCGATTACATCAAGAACATGATCACAGGAGCGGCGCAGATGGACGGCGCGATCCTGGTAGTCGCGGCGACCGACGGCCCGATGCCGCAGACGCGGGAACACATTCTGCTGGCGCGCCAGGTGGGTGTCCCGTATATCGTCGTCGCGCTGAACAAAGTCGACATGGTGGACGATGCGGAACTGCTCGAGTTGGTCGAACTGGAAGTACGCGAGTTGCTGACGAAGTATCAGTTTCCGGGCGACGATCTGCCGGTGGTGAAAGTGAGCGCGCTGGGCGCGTTGAACGGCGAAGCGAAGTGGGAATCGTCGGTCGATGAGTTGATGGCGAAGGTGGATGAATACATTCCGCTGCCGGAACGCGCCATCGACAAGCCGTTTATCATGCCGATCGAAGACATCTTCTCGATTCAGGGCCGTGGCACGGTGGTGACCGGACGCATTGAGCGGGGCATCTGCAAGGTGGGCGAGGAAATGGAGATCGTCGGCTTTGCCGACACACGCAAGACGGTCGTAACGGGCGTCGAAATGTTCAAGAAGCTGTTGGACGAAGGTCGCGCGGGCGACAACGTAGGCTTGCTGCTGCGGGGTATCGAAAAGAACGACGTCGAGCGCGGCCAGGTGATTGCGAAGCCGGGCTCGATCAAGGGCTACAAGAAGTTCAAGGGTGAAGTGTACGTGCTGTCGAAGGAAGAAGGCGGGCGGCACACGCCGTTTTTCAATGGTTACCGGCCGCAGTTCTATTTCCGGACGACGGACGTGACGGGCGTGGCGAAACTGCCGGAAGGTATGGAGATGGTGATGCCGGGCGACAACGTGTCGGTGGAAGTGGAGCTGATTACGCCGGTGGCCATGGACAAGGGATTGCGCTTTGCGATTCGTGAAGGTGGCCGCACGGTCGGCGCCGGTACGGTGACGGAGATTTTGAGTTAGGTATGCCGAGAGAAATCATTCAATTCCAGTGCGGTGAGTGTAAAAACCGCAATTACAGCAAGACCAAGAATAAGCGCACTACGACCGAGCGCTTGGAAATGAAGAAGTTTTGCCCGTACTGCCGTAAGCATCAGCCGCATCGGGAGACTAAGTAAAATTTCTTATCGGGGGAGCGTTCTCATGCTCGCTCCCTCCTTGTTTTTGGTAGTCTGTGTAGGTAGGGAAGCCGGGGCTCGTAGGGATAGGCACGGTTGCGCACTAATTCCCTTAGTAGGGGCATAGGTTTAACGGCTAGACCAGCGGTCTCCAAAACCGCGAGTGGGGGTTCGAATCCCTCTGCCCCTGCCAAACTACATTTCGATCCCATTTTCAGGGCATTGGCAGGCGACGGGAAGTATCTGGACACTATGGAATTGACGACGGCGGACAGTTGGCCGCAGCGCACTAAATCGTATATCGAAGAGCTTCGAACGGAGATGCGTCGAGTCTCCTGGCCAACCTGGCCACAAGTCCGCGCCACTACCGGCGTAGTGATTGCGGCCGTGTTTCTGTTTGCTGCTTACTTCTTCGTGGTCGATGCCATTGTTAACGCCGCTATCACGCGAATTCTCAACTACTTCACCCATAATTCTTAAAACCTGCCGCGTCGTTTGCAGGTTCGGACCAGAAATAAATGCCAGACGAAAATAATCCCCACTCAGAGCCGCTCGACCAAAGCGACGACGCAAACCTCCAGGAAGAGGACCACGCCTCCGAGCCGCAAACTTCCGAACCGCTGGACGGTGACGCCCCCGTTGGCGATCCAGTTAGCGCCGCGGATCAGGATGTACTCGAGCGGCCGGAAGAAGTGGACGAATCGGAATTGCATTCCGCAATCGATGACGGAGTCCATAGCGAGGAAGCCGAACATGCCACCGCCGTTCTCGAAGAACCATCTGGCCCGATTAAAAACTGGTACATCATTCACGCCTATTCCGGCTTTGAAAACAAGGTCGCCGAATCGCTGCGGTCGCGCGCGCAAGCCTTCGGGTTTGCCGATCGTCTTGGGCAGCTGCTGATTCCCACCGAAGAGGTAATCGAACTTCGCAACGGGAAAAAGGTAACCAGCAAACGCCTTCTTTATCCGGGCTACGTGCTGGTCGAGATGGAAATGGATGATGAGCTTTGGCACGCCGTGAAGTCCACGCCGCGCGTGACGGGCTTCGTGGGCGGCGGCACCAAGCCGGTTCCGCTCACCGCGGATGAAGTGAACTCCGTGCTTTACCGTCAGGCCTCAAGCGCGGACCGCCCAAGACCTAAGATGACCTTCGAGAAGAGCGAAACCGTCAAGATTGTCGATGGCCCATTCACCAACTTCTCCGGTAAGGTCGATGAGGTAAACAGCGAGCGCAACACGCTGCGTGTAATGGTCACCATCTTCGGACGCTCGACGCCGGTTGAACTCGACTTTCTGCAAGTCGAGAAGATGTAAGTTTCCGAATAATTTGAGACAACGAGTCGTTAGGAACAGAGAGACATGGCAAAGAAAGTAACAGGACAAGTAAAGCTGCAAATTCCGGCCGGTAAAGCAACGCCCGCTCCGCCCGTCGGAACTGCCTTGGGTCCGCAGGGCGTCAATATCATGGAGTTTTGCAAGGCCTTTAACGCAAAGACCTCCGCGAAGGATCAGGAAGGGCTGATTATTCCTGTCGTGATTACGATCTTCTCCGATCGCTCCTTTACCTTCATTACCAAGACCCCGCCCGTTGCGATTTTAGTGAAGCGCGCTGTGAATCTGGCCAAGGGCTCCGCCGAACCGAATAAGACCAAGGTAGGCAAAATCACCATGGCGCAAATCGAGGAGATCGCCAAGCTCAAGATGCCGGATCTGAACTGCTTTACGGTGGACGCCGCCGTGGAGCAGGTCAAAGGCGCGTGCCGCAGCATGGGCGTAGAAGTCAGTTAAGCTGACTTGAGCAATCCAAACTAAGCCCGCGCGCGCCAGGGAGTGTGAAACCCCCCCCTTCTCTTTCGACCAGTGACCTCAAATGTATGCCACTCCCGGCGCGATCGTTTGTAGTGCGTTTGTGCTCGAAGTTTCTTCGTGATTCCCACCGGGAAGTAGCTAAGCTTTTCGAGGACTGCGCCCCGAAAAGTGGCCCAAGAATGTGTTGAGAATGCCGCGCCGTGCCGCTTACGACAGTAAGAAGTTCGAGGTAAAGCTATCTTGCGCAAGATCGGAAAGTCCCGGCAATACGAGCCGACTTGAGAAGGTATGCACACCTTGACGGCTCTGCTCGTTTGCGCGAAAAGATCATCAAACCCATGCTCGCCAGCAATCGAATTCAGCCCCTATCCCATCCCGCTAACCCAACAAACAGCGACCGCCACTATGAATTCTTTTGCACTTTTGCCATAAGCATCAAGTGATCCCCCGTTTGAAGTTGAGTTTGCACTGAGCCTCTTGTTTTAGCGAACTTATTTCGCCAGGGTTTCCGACTTCGTTCCCGTCGTAGCTCCCGAGTCGTCACCGCCCTTCCATTTGCCGGCCAGCTTTTGGCCCTCGAGCTGGACATCGATATCGTATTCGTCGCCCTTGTAAGTAGTGATCAGGTGCACTTTCTTACCATCCACTTTGAAATCTTTGGCGGCGGTCTTGCCGTCCTCGTTGGCCACAGTGGCAGTGAGTGCGCCATTTTGCTGTTTAATGTTCAGCTTCCATTCAATCGATTCCCCGCTCGGTGAAATGGAGACCATGTTCCAGTTTCCGGCGAGGCTTCCGGAATCGCTGCCTGCATCGGATTGCGCGGCGACCAGCAAAACGGGGTGCAGAGCAAGTATTGACGCCAGAAGAAATGCGGGACGGATAAATGATCGACGATTCATAGTTTCACCCTTTCTTGATTTGCGAAGAACAAGCTACGAGACTACTGTACAATCCAGGCTCCGTGTTACTCTCACAAGTGCTGTTGGTGTGCCGGTACGTCCGGTGCAGCAATAGGGAATCCGGTGAGAATCCGGAACTGCCCCGCAGCGGTAAACAGGAACGAAAGCCTTAATACGCACTGGTCGAAGTTTGGCTGGGAAGCATAGGCCTCTAGGAACCCCCAATAACGGGATCGCCTGTAAGTCCGAAAACCTGCCATCAGCCCGCGCCAATATGGCTCGGATTTGAAACTCACACCTTCGAGGGAGAGGTGGCAAATGGACAACTCCGTATTCACATGGTTCGAGCGGCGGTTGCGGCCGGCTCGCATCGCCATTACTGCCTTTATCGGAATTAGCGCTCTGCAGGCATCGCCCGCTAAACATCTCTGCGGTCGCACATTGGACACAGCGGGACAGCCCGTTGCGGGAGCCTCGGTGAGCCTGTACTCTCGCGACAGTACCGCTGAATTGCAGACCCAGAGCGATGGCTCTGGCCTATATTGTTTCGATGGCGTGGCGAATGGCAGTTACTTTCTGCAAGCTCAGACTTCGAGCCTTCGCTTAACCGCACCGCAGGCGGTTGCAATCGCGGAGAATACTTCAAACCTCGCGGATGTAACACTCTCCATCAACCCGATAACTTCTCAAGTTACTGTTACGAGCAATGGTCTGGCTCAATCGGCTGCCGAGACTTCGAAGCAACTTGAAGTGATCGATGTTGAGGAAGCAACACGTAGAGGACGCGATTCTCTGGTACAGGCCGTAAACGAATTACCGGGCGTGCGCGCCTCTCAGGCAGGTGGGCCGGGCAGCTTTGCCAACATTCAGATCCGCGGACTGCGCACTTTTGACACCTCAATTCTTGTTGACGGAATGCGGCTGCGCGACGTCTCCGCGACCCAGGGCGATGCCAGCAGTTTCCTGAGTGATCTGTGGTTCACCGATACGACACGTGTCGAAGTTCTCGAAGGCGCCGGCGCTTCGCTCTATGGGACCAACGCGATCGGCGGTGTTGTCAACTTGGTGACTGATCACGGCGGAGGGCCGTTCCATGGTGATATCGATCTCCAGGGAGGCATGCTGGGTCAGTTTCTGGGCAAGGCCCATTTTGCCGGCGGCGCTCTGCATAACCGGCTGTTCTACTCGCTCGGCTTTGGGCATGTCAACGTTACGGAAGGGGTGCAGGGTAACGGGCGCTATCGCAATTCAGGCGGCATCGGTTCCGTCGAGTTTGTACCTACACCGAAGATCCGCTTCGGCGTTCGTCAACTGGGTGCGGATATCTTCGGCGAGTTGAACGACGACGCCGTACCGCTTGCACCGTTGTCCATTCCGGCCGGCGGCATCGCAGCCATTCCCGTGCCTTTCAGCCAGATTCCCGCAGCAGTGGCCAGCGTCTCGAATGGCCTTCTCGATTCATTCGGCAATGCCAGCTTTATTCCGGCGTATGGAAATCCGGATAGATTTCGCACCGTGCAATTTATCTCAACCTTGGGGTATCTGGAGCATCAACTTACACCGGATCTTCATTACCGCATCAGCGTGCAGGATCTGGATACAAACCGGAATTATGTGGATGGTCCGGCCGGATTGGGCTATCAGCCGCTTGATCGCACATCTAGTAAATACAACAGCCGCACGGACACCTTAAATGCGTCAGTCGACTGGCACCCCATCCACAGCCAGCTAATTTCCGGAGGTTACGAATTCGAGCGGGAAAGTTTTTCGAATCCAGCATATGTAGGACAAGTACCGGCTTTCATTTCGAGCACGGATGTGTCGCAAACGAGCAATACCGCATTTTTTCAGGATCAGACGATGCTGCTGCAAGACCGGCTGCAAATATCGCTCTCCGGCCGATGGCAAGGCTTCGGCCTTAATCAGCCGGCTTTCTCGGGCGCCTTTCCCGTTTATGCTTCGTCGCCGGCGCTATCGCCGCCGGGCGCGTGGACGGGAGATGCGTCAGTGGCTTATTTCGTTCGATCTTCCGGCACAAAATTTCGGAGTCACTTCGGTAATGCATACCGTGCGCCTTCCCTGTATGAACGATTCGGTACTTTCTTTGACGGGAGCGCCTTTTCCGCCTATGGGGATCCGCGCCTTCATCCGGAACGCGCTGTGTCACTGGATGCTGGTATCGACCAATACTTTTCCTCCGATAAGTTGAAGCTAAGTGCGAGTTATTTTTATACCAGGCTGCAAGAGACTATCGCGTATGATCCAGGAATTCTGGTCACGCCCTCGGTTGATCCATTCGGCCGGCTGGGAGGTTATTACAACACCGGCGGCGGGATAGCGCGTGGTGTCGAGTTATCTGGCGAAGCCAAGTTACCGCGCCATACTATACTACGCGCCGCGTATACTTACACGAATTCGATAGACCGTGTGTCCCAATACAGCAATGGTCTGCTACAAACACCACGGATTTATCCCCACACCTTCACTTTTACGGTTCTGAAAGAGTTCGGCAGGCACTGGGATACGTCGTTTGACTTTCTCGCGGGAAGCCGTTTTCTGTACCAGCTGTTCGATCCGCTGCCCCCTTTCAGTGTGCTGGCCTATTCGTTCAAAGGGCCCCGGCAAGCCAGTGTGTCTGCTGGTTATACGTTCCCGCTCGGTGAACACGACGAGGTTCGCATCTACACGCGGCTGGAGAATCTGGGAAACCAGCAGTATTTCGAAGATGGGTTCCCTACGCCCGGTTTTGTAGCGCGCGGCGGCGTGCAGTTTACTTTTTGATGCGATGGCGAGCAGAAGAACTTTCGTGAAAGCACGTGCCTTGATGGTGGCGGGCACCGCTTCGCACGTGGGCAAGAGCTGGATGACGACAGCCATTTGCAGGTGGATCGCTCGCCAGGGTTACAGCGTGGCGCCGTTCAAAGCACAGAATATGTCGAACAATTCTTATCCCTGCGCGCGCGGCGGCGAAATTGGACGCGCTCAGGTAGCGCAGGCACAGGCTTGTTTTCTCGAACCCGAACCCGACATGAACCCAATTCTCCTCAAGCCGAATTCCGACATGGGCAGCCAGGTTGTGGTGAACGGCAAGATGTGGCGAAATCTGAGTGCGCGCGAATATTACAGCCATTTTCCTTATTTGCTGACCCAGGTGTCCGATGCGTATGAGCGTCTTGCCGCGCGCCATGACTTTGTCGTCATTGAAGGTGCGGGCAGCATCACTGAGTTGAACCTAAAAAGCACCGATCTGGTGAATCTGGGGCTCGCCACGCGTTTGAAGGTGCCTGTCCTGCTGGTCGCCGATATTGACAGGGGCGGTGTGTTTGCTTCGCTGGTTGGTACGTTTGCCCTGCTCGATGAAACGGAGCGAGCTCTGGTTCGTTCTTTCGCGATCAATCGTTTTCGAGGCGATCCAGCGCTGTTCGCGAATGGCGTGGAAACGATCAAGGCGCGAACGAACAAACGTTGCGCAGGCGTGTTTCCGTACCTGGCGAACACACCGCTCGATCCAGAAGACGGCGTGAATTTCGAGCAGGCTGGTTCGACCACTTCAGACATCGCCATCATCGCCCTGCCGCACATTTCCAATCTGTCAGATTTCCGGCTCCTGGCCGATGCTCGCCGCATTCGGTGTCCTGTTGCTGAAACCTTCCGCACGATTATTCTCCCCGGCACGAAAAATACCATCGCCGATCTGCTCTGGTTGCACGAAACCGGGCTCGCCGGCTGGATTCTGGAACAGCACCGGCAAGGCGCCCGCGTTGTCGGCATTTGTGGTGGCTATCAGATGATGAGCGAGCATATCGCGGATCCTCTTGCCTTGGAATCGACTTTCGGAGCAGCCGATGGGCTGGGTCTGCTGCCGGGCGAAACAGTGCTGGCCTCTGAGAAAGTCGTGCGCCGTGTGGAGGCAGTGACTCCCTCCGGCATTAGTTTTGAGGCGTATGAAATTCATCTCGGAAATACGACGCGCCCGGCCGGTGGTATTCCTTTCGCCAGGCTCGCCGGGGATGTAGAAGACGGCATTCGCCTGGAGCGCTGCACCGGGACCTATCTGCACGGCGCGCTGGAGCATCCACAAGTGCTCGGCGAATTGCTGGGCCGCAGTGTGGCAGATGCGCCTACTCGCGAAGCCAGTTTCGAAGCCCTGGCGAACTGGTTTGATGCGCACATCGATCGCAAGCTGTTTGAGGAGCTGTATCTGTGCCGATAAAGCCTTCCGAGCTAGTTTGCGGCGCAGCGCTCGACTTGGCTCTCGGCGATCCACCCTGGTTGCCGCATCCCGTGCGTGCGATCGGGTGGCTCGCCACCAAAGCGGAACGCTTCTGGCGCAGTACGCGGCTTCCGCTGCGCCTGGCCGGAGCGCTTTTCTGGTTTTCAGTAGTGGGCGCGTCGACTGTGGCTGTTCGGATCACGCTGCCTTGGGCGAATATTTATTGGATTTACGCACTACTGGCCGCGCGTGATCTCGACGTCCAATCCAGTCGCGTGGTCCACGCACTCGAACGCGCGAATCCGGCAGACGCAAGGGACAAACTTTCGCGCATAGTAGGTCGCGACACAGCGATTCTGGACGAACCCGAAATACTGCGCGCGACGATTGAGACGGTCGCTGAAAACTTGAGTGATGGCGTAATCGCGCCGTTGTTCTACCTCGCGCTCGGAGGCCCCGCGTGCATGGCTGCTTATAAAGCGATCAACACCCTGGACAGCATGGTCGGACACAAGAACGAGCGTTATCTGGAGTTCGGCTGGTTCTCCGCGCGAGCAGACGACATTGCCAACTTTATACCGGCACGCCTAACGGCAATCGTAATCTGTGCGGCTGCGTTGTTGCCGGGGTTCAGCATTAGGCGCGCCGTGCAGATGACGATACGCGACGCGCATAACCAGCCCAGTCCCAATGCCGGCTACCCCGAGTCTGCCTGTGCGGGCGCACTGGGGGTCCAACTCGGGGGACTGAATTTCTATCATGGCGTTCCCAGCCGTAAGCCGGCGATGGGTGACTCAATCGTCCCGCTAACGCGCGGGCTTTTTCGCCAGGTCCGCATTCTCCTGTACGTCTCGGAGGCGATTTGTCTGGCTGGGATCCTCGGGTATCTGGCATGGGAATAACTCACGGCGGAAACTTATTCGCTATCGCGCGTGAGCACGGCTGGGATTGGCGCGAAGTGCTCGACGCCAGCGCGAGCATCAATCCGTTGGGACCATCGGCGAGTGTGGGGCCAGCCATTTGCGCGGCCCTCGATCGCATCGCGCACTATCCCGAACCCGACGCGTTACTGCTTATCCAGTCCCTGGCGCAGACCTGGAACATAACAGAGGACCAGGTGCTTGCCGGCAACGGCGCAACCGAACTGATTTCGTTTCTGGCGCGCGTGATGCCTGAAACAAAGCAGGCAACACTGGCCCTCCCCGTCTTCTCCGAATTTCATCGTTTGTTTCGAAACGCGAGCACAGCGGATCTGCAACGCCCGGAAACATGGCCGCAGAGCGGATTGCTTGTTCTTACGCGCCCGGCGAATCCAACTGCATGGACCCTGCCGCTCGACTTTCTGAAGCAGCGCTTAGCCGCATCGAACGACCCTATTCTCATCGATGAGTCTTTCCTCGACTTTTCCGAGCATGCTTCAGCCGCTACGCTGCTGCACCGGCATCCGCAACTGATCATTCTGCGCTCCCTGACAAAGTTTTATGCACTGCCCGGTTTGCGGATCGGCGCGCTTCTCGCGACTGCTGAAAGGATAAGTCTCTGGAAACAGCAGCGGGAGCCCTGGCAGGTGAATGCGTTTGCTGAAGCGGCGGCGCTCGCTGCGTTAGCCGATTTGAAGCATGCCGCGCTATCGAGAGAGTTCATAGTCGCGGAGCGTGACTGGCTTCAAAAACAGATTCGCATATTGCCCGCGGCAACCCCGCATGAAAGCGATGCAAATTTCCTTTACGTGCCATTGGGCTACCGGGCTCAATTGCTTTGCGATCACTTGCTTGAACACAAAATCCTGATTCGGAATTGCTCGAACTGGCCGGGCCTAGCAGGCGAATCGGTCCGAATCGCCGTGCGCCGGCGCCACGAAAATGAGCGGCTGCTTGCTGCCTGGAGAGAGTGCCAGTGAAGTTCGTAACTCTGCTCTTCGCTACCCTAGGCCTCTTGGGCGCGGCACCGCAGCGCATTATCTCGACCGCCCCCAGCATTACTGAAACGCTCTTTGCCATTGGCCTCGGACCGCGTGTTGTCGGCGTTACAGTCTATTGCAACTTTCCGCAGCAAGCTTTAAAGCTGCCCAAAATCGGCGGGTATCTTAAACCGGATATCGAAACAATCGTCGCGCTCCACCCGGATCTGGTCGTCGTGCAAGCGCAGCCGAATCATCTCAGCGAGGAACTCGGGCGCCTCCACATCGCGCATATCGAAGTGCAAAGCCATAACCTCGACGAGATCTACGCCGGCGCGCGAGCCATCGGCAAAGCAGCCGGGGCCACTACAGCTGCCGAACAAATGATTGCCGACATGCAAGCGCACTTGCAGGCTATAAAAAGACTCACCGCAGATCGTCCGCGGCCGGCGACCGTGTTCCTCGTGGGCCATAATCCAGGAAATCTCGAAGGCCTGATCGCCGGCGGAGGGTCCTCCTACTTTTCCGACCTGCTCAACACCGCCGGCGGCACAAACATCTTTAGCGATGCCGCTACTCCTTATCCGAAAGTTTCTTTGGAAGAAATCTTGGCACGAAATCCCGACGTCATCCTAGAACTCAGCGGGGAGAGCCACCCCAAACAGCAGGAGGTTCTGTCTCTCTGGCAAACCCAGCGCTCGCTCAAAGCAGTGACTACGGGCCACGTCTACGCGATTCCTGCCGCCGCCTTTCTGGTGCCCGGCCCGCGGGCAGTCGAAGCGGCCAATACGCTGCTCCACCTGCTGCATCCGGAGATCGCTCAATGAATTGCCTGTTTCGCCTGGAGAACGCCGGCGTTCGTTACGGGAGTTCCGACGTGCTCCAATCCGTTTCGCTTAGCTTGCATCGCTCAGAGTTCGTTGCGATTGCGGGGCCCAATGGCGCAGGCAAGTCGACGCTGCTCTCACTCATCGCTGGACTCGCTGCGCCCACCTTTGGCACATGCCATTTTCTAGACCGGCATGCCAGCCAGTGGGCTCGCCGCGATTTTGCCCGCCGGGTCGCTGTGGTGCAACAGACCGAGCCATCCGAATTCCCGTTTACCGCGGAGGAGGTGGTCTACATGGGGAGGATGCCGCATCGCACCGGACTCTACGAATCTCCGGCCGATCACGACGCCGTGACGAGCGCTCTGGCCTCCACCGAAATGTCGAGCTTTCGCCAACGAGACTTCCGCACTCTGAGCGGAGGGGAGAAGCAGCGAATTCTGCTGGCTTCGGCGCTGGCCCAGCAACCGCAAGTATTGCTGCTTGACGAACCAGCGTCACATCTTGACCTTCAACATCAGGTTTCTTTACATGAACTGCTTCGCGACTTGAGCCGGCAGGGTTTGCTGGTCGTCGCAGTGACTCACGATTTGAATCTCGCCGCCGCTTATGCAGACCGGCTGGTGCTGCTGCAACGGGGCCGCGTTCGCGCGCTTGGCGCACCGGTAGACATACTGCGCGCCGAATTGATCGAAGAAGTGTTTCAGGTCCGCGTGAAATTGCATCACAAACCTTCCGGCCAGCCTTGGATGCTTTATGGTGCATAAACACCGCAGCTGGACGGCCGCCCTATCGTTCTCAATGATTGTGGTGTTTGCTTCAGGTCTGATAGCCGTGATGGTTGGTTCCCATAGTGTGAACTTGCAGCGCGCGCTGCAGGGTCTTTCGCCGGATCGCGAGATTCTGATTCAACTACGTATTCCGCGCACTCTGCTTGCACTGTGGACTGGGGGCGCTCTTGGTCTCTCGGGTGTCCTGTTTCAAGCTCTGCTGCGGAATCCGCTCGCTACGCCGTATACGCTCGGCGTCTCTGGGGGCGCGTCGCTCGGCGCGGTGCTTGCAATTTTTTTCGGCTGGAACGGCATCGGGCATATCTCGGCGGTCAGCCTGTCGGCCTGTGTGGGATCCGCGGCCGTGCTGCTTCTCCTCATCGGCATTTCCTCCGACGGTGGAAAGATGTCCTCCATTGGTTTGCTGCTCGCCGGCGTGACGATCGAAACCATGTGTGGCGCGGCTATCCTTCTGCTCTCGAACCTGGTCGGCTTTCTGAAATCGTTCTCGGTAACTCGCTGGCTGATGGGTGGGATCGACGCGCCCGCTTACTCCACGCTGCTCTGGCTCACGATCGTTCTTGCACCGGTTTGCTTCGTGGTTTTCTGGTACAGCCGCGAGTGGAATCTGCTTGCAGTGGGCGAAACGTGGGCGGCTACGCGCGGTCTTAATACCAACCGCTTGCTGCTCATCGGCTGTGTTGCCGGGTCTATTCTGACAGGCGCAGTCACGGCTCTCACTGGGCCGATCGGTTTCGTTGGTCTCATCGTGCCGCATGCGCTGCGGCTTTGGCTGGGTGCCGATCATCGCATTCTCGCACCCTGTTCGTTCCTGTTGGGTGGCGCTTTCGTCGCCCTGTGCGATGTGTTCTCGCGAACCATCATGGCTCCGGTCGAGATTCCGGTTGGTGTCATCACTGCCCTGCTAGGCGGTCCCTTCTTTATCTGGATGCTGCGTAGCCGCCGTAGGCTGGGGGTCAGGCTATGATCCTCATCGGCGGAGGAAGCCGCAGCGGTAAAAGTAGAGCTGCGTTACAGATGATGCACGCGGCCGGCCCGCGCGTCGGCTTTATTGCCACGGCACACGCCTCGGACGATGAAATGCACCAGCGCATCGCGTATCATCGAGCGGAACGCGCTCCGGATGTTACCACTTGGGAAGAACCTTTCGACGTCGCCCAACGCATCCGCGCCGAAGACGGCAAATACGACTCGATTGTCGTCGATTGCCTCACGATCTGGTTGAGCAATTGCCTCCTAGCAGATCGTGAGCTCGCTTCCGATTGTCAGGAGCTTGTGGAATCCGCCGCTTGCGCTTCCACCAAAATTATTCTGGTCACCAACGAAGTCGGTTGCGGTATTGTTCCCGATCATGAGCTGGGCCGCCGGTTCCGCGATCATGCCGGCCGTCTCAACCAACTTGCGGCGGAACGAGCCAGCGAGGTTCACTGGATGATCTTCGGTATCGGACTGCGCATCAAATGATCGCGCGTTTTTTGGGTGCACTCCAATTCTTAACCGTGTGGCCGATTCACGGCGATACGGCATCGCCCGGCGAGTCTGCGACCTTCTTTCCGCTCGCAGGCGTTTTACTCGGCGCGTCCGCCGGAGTCATAATGCTCGTTTCGAATCAGCTCATAAGCAAGTCGCTGGCAGCGTTGCTCGCTATTGGTTGGTTAGTGACGGTGACCGGCTGCCTGCATGAAGACGCTCTCGCGGATGTCGCAGATGCTTTCCGCGCGGGCCGCAGTCGCGAAAAGATCATGTTGATCTTGAAAGACAGCCGCATCGGAACGTATGGCGCCGTTGCCTTGGTGATTTCGATTGCGCTCCGCTCGCAGGCTCTCGCCGAATGCCGGATCAACCCGGTGTACGCGCTTGCCGGAGCCGTCGCCTTATCGCGCACTGCCCTAGTTGTCTTGGGTGGAACAACTTCCCCTACCGGAGATGGTCTCGGCCGTGGGTTTGCATCCGCGATTTCGCGCGGTACACTCATCGCGGCAGCGGCGCAGGCGATCGCAATCAGCTTCATCGCGGGCTGGCGTTACGCGCTGTCCATGCTGCTAGCGAGTGCCATCGTGCTGGTTTTCGCGCGCGCCTGGTTTCTGCGACGGCTCGGCGGAGTAAACGGCGATTGCCTCGGAGCAGCTTGCCAGGCTGTTGAAACGATCAACCTCATGATTCTCACATGCCGACTCTCTTTCTAATACGCCACGCGGAACCGGCGCTGCAAGGCGTGTTCCTGGGCCAACTCGATCCGCCCCTGTCTCCAGAAGGGCGGAGACGCGCGGCTGAAGCGTTGTCTGAGGTGGATGTGCGCGCCATTTACTCGAGCCCACTGCAACGAGCACGCGAGACGGCCGGCTTTCTGCCTGCGCCGCGTGTAATCGAGCTTGCGGGCCTTTGTGAGATCGACTACGGCGCGTGGACGGGCAAGACCTGGGCGGAGATCGAGACCAAGTGGAGCGACCTGGCCTCGCGCAAATCCGCTGATTGGCTCGGTGTCAGCGCTCCCGGAGGCGAATCCTGGAGTGATTTTGTGGAGCGCGTGAGCGTTGCCTGGCAAGTGATCCGCAGCGGGCACACGCCCGCCGCCGTTGTGGCGCATCAGGGTGTCAATTCGATTCTCGCGCATCTAATTCGCGGACAAAATCCGCTCGAGTTCGTTCAGCAACATGGAGAAGTACTTTGTGTCGAATACGATTGAAGAAACCATTGCAGAGATTCGCCGTCAACCGCAACCGGACCTGACCGAGGCCGTCCGTGCACGCTGGGATTCACTGACTAAACCGCGCGGCAGTCTCGGCCTGCTGGAAGAACAGGTTGTGAAGCTAGCCGAAATTCAGGGCAGTCACATGCCGCGTATCGAACGTCGCTGCCTGTATGTTTTCTGCGGCGACCATGGCATCACTGAAGAAGGAGTCAGCGCCTATCCTTCTGTGATCACCCGCGAAATGGTGAAAAACTTCGTGAGCGGAGGGGGTGCTATCAATGTCCTGTGTCGTCATTTCGACATAGAAACACGCGTGGTGGACGCGGGCGTCGCGGGGTCCAAAGTCGCAGAGATTTTGGATTGCCGTATTGGCAACGGGACTGCCAATTTCCTGCGCGGGCCGGCCATGTCACGGGATCAAGCCAGGGCTGCGATTGAAACCGGTATCCATCTCGCACGCGATGCCGCCCATGACTTCGACATCGCAGGCATTGGGGACATGGGCATCGGCAATTCGACCTCGGCCAGCACCCTGCTCTGTGCGTTTACCGGTGTGATGCCGGCGGAGGCTGTTGGTAGAGGCGCCGGTCTCGACGAAGCAGGCGTGGAACACAAATGCGGGGTGGTGAAGGCGGCTCTCGCGGCTCACGGAGTAAACGCAAATGACCCTCTCTCCGTGATCTCGGCTTTCAGCGGTTTCGAAATCGCCATGATGGCCGGGTTCTTACTCGGTGCTGCTGCGAAACGCCTACCGGTGGTGATAGATGGCTTTATCAGCGGCGCTGCTTTCCTGATTGCCCGGGCCTTCTATTCCGACATAACAAACCACGTTTTCTTCGCGCATCGTTCGGCCGAGCATGGCCACGCCCATCTGCTCGCCTTCGCCCAAGCCAGGCCGCTGCTCGATCTCGGCATGTGCCTGGGGGAAGGCACGGGCGCCGCATTGGCCATTCATCTCCTCTGTTCTGCGGTGCATCTTTATCGTGAAATGGCTACGTTCGAAGAAGCTTCCATCTCAGACCTTATGTCCAGGGAGCTAACCACGTGAGCACTGCAACTAAACGCGGCGACGCCGGCCAGACCAGCCTTCCAGGTGGAGTGCGTGTGTCCAAAACCGATCCTCGCGTGGAGTGTTACGGCACGATTGACGAACTCATTTCGCAGCTGGGCTTTGCCCGATCCATCACCGCAGATAGGGAAGTACATGACCTCATCAAAGATCTGCAGAAAGAATTATTCAAAGTTGGATCTGCGATCGGGACGGCACCGGAATCGCGCAAACCTGCGCCGATAATTACACCGCAAATGGTAGATGCAATCGAAGCTCACGTCCATCGCATTGAGGCGATGCCCGGGATACTCGGCGACTGGTCGCTGCCCGGCGAAATTCCCGATGCGGCCGCCATGGACGTTGCACGCACCATCTGCCGGCGCGCGGAACGATTGGCCGTGGCTCTGTTCGAAGGCGGCGCGCTCGACAACGCGCACATTCTGGCGTACCTGAATCGCCTTTCCGATCTGCTCTGGCTATGCAGCCGCCAACTGGAACTCGCCGCCGGTGTGGATGCGGCACTTCGGCCTGCTGATAAGCCTGGTAACCGCTGGTCGCGCGCCTGGTGATCCCGCGCCTCGCCATAGCCGGAACAAATAGCGGCGTTGGTAAAACCACTTTCACGGTTGGATTGTGCGGTGCTCTGCGCCGTCTCGGTCTGCGGGTTACACTCTTCAAATGCGGCCCCGACTATCTCGACCCGACCTGGCATCTTGGCGCCTCCGGCAAGCCCAGCCAGACACTCGACGGCTGGATGATGGGTCGCGCGGGCGTGCTCTCCACGTTCCACAATGCAACGCGGGATGCAGATATCGCCCTGATCGAAGGCGTCATGGGATTGTTCGATGGAGCCGATGCCATTTCCGATAGTGGATCGACCGCGGAAGTCGCCAAGTGGCTCGAAGCGCCTGTTCTGCTGGTCATCGATGCATCGGGTATGAGCCGCAGCATAGCTGCCCTGGCAAATGGTTTCGCATCGTTCGATGCCGAGCTGCGCGTGGCCGGCGTGCTGGCAAATCGTGTCGGAAGCAGGGGCCATCTCGACCTGCTGAAACAGGCTTCTACCCTGATCCCGGTGGTCGGCGGACTGCCGCGCGATCGCGTGATGGCGTTTCCGGAACGGCACCTCGGCTTACATGCCGCGCACGTAACGTCCACCTCTGCAAATCTTCTTGACGCCTGGGCCGAACACGTTGGCGCCTGGTGCGACCTCGAACGAATTGTCAAAATGGCCCGCTCGGCGACGGCTCTTCCGGTAAACCCGGTCGTTGCAAAACCCCGCCAGCCGCCTTGCTGCCGCATCGGTATCGCTCGCGACGAGGCGTTTCATTTCTACTATGACGAAAACCTGCGTTTGCTCGAACGATTCGGCGCCGAACTGATAGCGTTCTCGCCCATCCACGATTCACAACTGCCTGCTGTTGAAGCGCTCTATTTCGGTGGCGGCTATCCGGAACTACACGCAGCCGCTCTCGCGCAAAACGTGACGCTCCGCAACCAGGTGAAAACTTTTTGCGAATCGGGCCAACCGGTGTACGCCGAATGCGGCGGCCTGATGTATCTGTGTTCAGCGATCCGGCTGTGCGATGGTTCCAGCCACCCGATGGCCGGTTTGTTTGCAGCTGACGCAGTCATGAACGACCGCTTGCAAGCGCTCGGCTATGTGGAAGCGACGACTCATCGGGACAGCATTTTGGGAGCCGCCGGGCAGTCATTTCGCGGTCATCAGTTCCGCTACTCCACGCTCCAGTGGCGGGCCGAATCGAACAGCGCGTATACCCTCACCGTCCGTCGCGGCTGCCACGAAGGCGAAGAAGGCTTTATGCGCAATAATGTACTCGCCTCCTACGTTCACGCGCACTGGGCCTCCAACCCGGCCATTCCCGAAGCCCTCGTCAAAGCTGCGAGCTCATCTCGGAGAGCTTTGTCTCTTCCGGCACATCGGTAGGACTGGCAAACTCGAGACGGTAACCATCCGGGTCTGCGAGAGAAAACGTCCACAATGCATTTCCGACAAACGGTTCGGATGCGTCGATGCCGCGCGACGCGAGATCCCGGTAAACCGCCAGGGCATCCTCGCAACTGAACACGAGCGAAACGCCTTGTCCGAGCGGCCCCTCTGGACGCCCCGCGTGATGGCCTTCCTTCCAGAACTCCTGCAGCATAAGCGCTGCTTTTCCTTTCACAAGCCAGCACCAGCGCAGCTTCCCGCCGTCAATCCATTTCTTCGTCATGGTGAAGCCGAGGCCATCTACGTAGTAGCCCGCAGATCGCTTCATATCGACCACTCGCAAAAATGGAACGACTTCCGTGACTGCCCCGATATTGTTGTTCGCATCCGCGCTCATGGCAGTCAATTGTTGTCTGACGCCTTCAAATCTGGCGGAGGCAACGTTGCCTTCCGCTTCTTGTATTCTGCAAAGAGAGCGCTGGCATCGGCATCCCGATGCAGCTTGCGGTAGAGAATTGCCAGCGAATAGCAGGGCTCGGGAGAAGCCGCATCGTTCGTTACGGCAATCTGATATTCACTGGCTGCCGCAGTTTCGTCGCCCTCTTTTTCAAGCGCCCTGCCCAGATAGTAATGAGTCTGTGCCCACTGTGGATCGTACCGGAGCGACTCTCGCAAAGCCGTCTCTGCTTCTTTCGGCTGATCCTTTCTGAGCAACAGGTAACCCAAATTATGCGGCGGCCACGGGGAAGGAATTGTCAGAGCTCGATTGAGTTCCGTTCCTTTCTGGAAAGCCCCGAGAGCCTGCTCCATATGGCCTTGCATATCGAACGCTAATCCCAGACTGTCCCAGGCACGCGCTGACTCGGGATCGAGTTTTACCGCCTTTTCGAGCTCTCCGATTGCTTCCTGGTAGCGCCGCTGATCGTAATCCATTCGGCCCAGCCAATAGATATAGACCGCTCGAGTGGGATGAGTACGAGCCAGATCCTGCATCAGCACTCTCGCATGGTCGTCGTTATGCAGCTTGACCAGAGCCATCGCCCAGGTAAAAGTGTCATTATCTTTGAGCGTTGCTAGCGCGCTGGCCTGCGCAAAGTCTACGTCCGCCTGAGGCATGTCGCCGTCCAGAAATGCCACCGCGCCCTGCAGAGACAATAGCTCGGCTCGGTCCAAAGCCCCGGTAGGATGGGCGGCCTTCAACATTTCCTCTACTTGTGCAAAGTGTTTATTACGCAGCTCGGTTGTAGCCAACTCGCCATCGGCTCCCAGAGCGTGGCCGAGTCGGGCAAAGATGTCGTCGCCCTGCACCAGCGCTGCGGTTGCTGCCAGTAAATAAATTCCAAACCGCGCCACCGTCGTCATCGCGCAGCGGACGTTCCCCCAGTAGGTCGCGCGTCAATCATCCGCAGCATCAATTCGGCACGCCGCGAACGATTCGCGTCCAGTTTCTGAACAATGTCCGCCTGCTTGCCGGCCCGTAGATCATGCGTACGGCGGTACACTGCCAGCAATTGCACATTCCCCTCGAAGCTGTTCGGATCGATTTGAACAGCCCGGTCCAGTTCTGTTCGCGCAGCCGGAAGATTCCCTTCGATCATCGAAACCCTGGCTAACTCCGTGTGCGATTCCGAGAAAAGCGGCATCAGCTCAATGGACTTGCGCAAATGCCGCGCGGCGTCGTCCAGATCGTCTTCCCGACGCGCCATGCAGCCCAGAAAATATTCCGCTCCTCCCGCCACTTCACTCCGATTTTCTACACTAGTCATCTCGGCTTTAGACTTCGCGTAGTCGCCACCGGCGAAATAAGCCACTCCCAATGCGTAGTGGCCCTTCACGTCACTTGGCCTGGCATTCACAAACCTTTGAAAATAGCTGGCCGCCGTAGCTGCATCCCTCGTCGTCAAAATAACGAAGCCCATCCCATAGTCATACGCCGGATTCGTCGGATCGAGCTCAAGGGCACGATCAAGCGAAGCGCGGGCCTGCACGGGCAGATCCATCTCCATCGCGATCTCCGCAAACAAGAAGTGTATTTGCGCATTTTCAGGCGTTAGATCCCGGGCATGAGCCAGATAGCCCAACGCTCCTTCATGATCGCCACTCGCCTCCGCCAGACGGGCTAATTCCAGAAGATGCGCAGTATTTCTTGGATCGAGGCCAGCCACTCGCTCGAGAGTTTTGCGTGCCTCCGACGGCCGTTGCAACTGCTCATAGGCGATCGCGAGCCGCGGCAGCGCGACCAGACCGGCGGCAGCGCGCGCGTCCAATCCTTCCACCAGAATGACAACCACCTCCGCCGAACGTGGCGCTTGAAATGCATTTTGTACGCCGGCAAAATCGGCCTGCGAAAACTCCCGATCGCCGGCCAGTTGCCGGGCGGCCTTCCTGGCGTCGTCCATTCTCCCGGCAATTGCGGTGAGATCGGCGCATCGGAAAAGTAAGGCCGGCATCCGCGCGGCAACTTCGGCCGGCAGACTTCCGATTTGCTGCAACGAGTCGGAGTATTTCGCCTCGCGTTCGTAGAGTTGGGCCAGCGCCAGGTGTGCCTCCGAATCTTTTCCTTTTAATCGCAAGACCCGCTGCCAAGACTCGATCGCGCAGTGCTCCGCAGAAGGGTCGTGCTCCACTTCGAGCTGGCAGGTGCGTGCCAGATTCTGCCAGGCAGGTGTAAGCGAAGGTTCCAGCCGGACTGCTTCGGCAAAATCGTTACGAGCCTCAGCCACATCGTTGCGTCGCCCGTGCAAGATCCCGCGCAAATTCAGTAAGCCGCCGTCGTGTGGACGCCGCGCCAGCAACTCATCGATCATATGAGACGCGCCAGTCAAATTTCCGCTCTGCAACGCATCCTGAATCGCGAGTACGTCTTGCTCCGAATCCGAAGTCTGCGCACGCAGACAAGCCACAAGAAAGAAAATCGCCAGAATTTTCACAACGCTTCGCCTTCCATAGTAGACCTGTTATTCACTGTGATATAAAGGATGCCACCTAACCGGGGATTCATCTCGACCGTCTCGATTTCGCACCCTATTGTGCTTCCCAAGGAGAGTAAGATGCTACGCCCACTGTTTTGCCTGTCCTCCGTGTTGGTGTTTACCGCCACCCTTTTTGCCCAAAGCCAGAACGCCAGTCTAGAAGGCCAGGTTACCGATAAGTCGGGCGCGGTCATCCCGCAGGCTACCGTCATCATTTCGGCAGCTGAGCGATCGGCAAACCAGACACTGCAGACCGGCAGCGACGGCCGCTACGCCTTTCCCAATCTCGCTCCCGGTACTTATAACCTGAGCGTGGCAGCGAAGGGCTTCCGAACCTACGTCCAAAACAGCATCCAGTTACTCGCCAATTAATCCTCCCGTATTGACGCTCTCCTCGATGTAGGTGATGCTTCCACTAAGGTCGAAGTCACGGCCGATGCCGCTCAGTTGAACTACGACAACGGAGCGCAGCAGGAAGGCGTGCCGCCCCAGATCATCAATCAACTGCCATTACTGGTTTCGGCTGGTACGCCCCGCAACGCGGTTCAATTTGTAACCTTTCTGCCGGGCGTGAATACCGGTACCAGCGTTCAGCCTTACAACTCGCGGATTAATGGCGGTCTCAAGATGGGCGACGAAGCTGTCATGGACGGAGTCAGCATGCAGGAAGGCACGATGTCGCAAAGCGGCATGGTTTCTTTCTACGACTTTCCGACAACGCCAGACATGGTCAGCGAGGTGCGCGTGCTTACATCGAGTTACGAGCCCGAATATGGCACGACCACCGGCGGTGAGATCATGGTCACCACCCGCAGTGGAACCGATCAATTCCACGGTGGCGGTTTTGAGTACCTTCGCAATAAAGATTTGAACGCGCTGCAGTTCACTAATCAGCGCCTGCCGGGCGACCAGCGTCCGAAAGATAACGAGAATGAATTCGGCGGCTTCATCGGCGGCCCCGTGAAAGTTCCCTTCCTGCCTTTTATCTGGGGCTCGAAACACAAGACGTACTTCTTTCACGATGAAGAATACTTGCGCAGTGTCGGCGGAACTATTCGCCCAGTGGTATCGATTCCCTCTTTGCAGGAACGCAGCGGTGACTTCTCGGATCTTGGGATACCGATTTACGATCCGACATCAAGTACCGTCACCAATGGCGTCATTAATCGAACTCAGTATCCCAATAATCAGATTCCACTGTCGAAACAAAGTCCGCTGGCCTTGCAATGGGAGAAGTATCTTCCAACCCCCACCGGCCCGGGACCTTACAACAATTATCTTTCGACGCCGGTCTCGGATGGCATCCTCTCGAATCTCGATGAATACCTTTACAAAATCGACCACTACTGGGGTGAAAAAGATCACATCTTCGTCACCATCTGGCGACAGAATACGGCGGCTAACGAGCAGTGCGCGTTGCCCACACAGTTGTGTACCTCGAGCCCTGCCAAGCCGGAAGATGCCTGGGTGAGCCGCGTCAACTGGGACCACATTTTCGGTCCGACGCTGTTGAGTCACTTCGCAGTTGGTTATGTAAACCGCAATGAGGGCTATGGTTCTGTGACAGGCCAGGACCCAAACCTATTGCCGAAAATTCCCAATGCGGCCGCTTACTTCGCGTCGCCGTCAGCGGGTTTCAGCGGTAATGGCATCACCAACTTTGCTTCCTGGGGCAACACCAACGGACCTGGCTATCTCAATAAGACCACCCGCCCATCGTATATCGGCAATGAACTGGTGACCTATGTACACGGACCCCACACCATTAAGTTCGGTGGTGAATACCGGCATCTGCAGCAGGTGTTCCGGCAAAACCAGAATCAGTCGGGCTCGCTGAATTTCAGCGCGCTCTCCACTGCGCAGCCCGGCGTGCAAAGCGGCGACCCGTTCGCCAGCTTTCTTGCTGGTGCCGTCGATAACGGAAATTTGAACGTGCACAACGTCTCTAAGTACGGGGCCGAGCAGCGCGCTTATTCAGCGCATATCGGAGATACCTGGAAGATTACACCGCGGCTGACATTGAGTTACGGCGTTCGCTGGGATAAGTTCACACCCACCTTTGAAACCAACGATCAGTTAGCTTTCTTCAGCTTTGCCCCAAACCCTGGCGCCGGTAACTTACCGGGCAGTCTGGCATTCGCCGGAAACAAGTGGGGACCGGCCAGCGCGGGTGTTCCCTATCCCGAAACTCCCTTCAACAGCGCGGTTGCGCCGCGTTTAGGGGTTGCTTTCCGGGCAGATAATCAAACAGTAATACGCGCCGGCTACGGAGTGTTTTACACCCAGGCGTTTTATCCGGGTTGGGGCGGCGGTCAGTCGCTCGACGGCTTCAATCCTCTTCTCAACTTTAGCGATTCCATCGCAGGTTATCAGCCTTCCTTTTACATGGACAATGGCTTCCCTGCTTATAACAAAGCGCCTAACATCAGCGCTACGGCAGATAATGGCACTAACGGCCCTAATTACCGTCCGACTTACGCCAACCACCTGGCTTACACGCAGCAGTATAACTTCACGATCGAGCGCAAGCTCGGTGCGAGCAGCATAGCCAGCATCGCCTTCGTCGGCAACAAGGGCACTCACCTGCCCTCTCAGAATCAACCGCTGAATTCCTTAAACCCGGCGCTCTTATCGATGGGAGCATCCACCCTGAACAGTGTCTTCCAGCCGGGACAGACTTCACTCAACGGTGTCAACGTGCCCTACAGCAATTGGGTGCAGACTCTGGACGCTGCCGGTACCTGCAAACCAACGGTTGCGCAAGCGCTGGTGCGGTACCCCCAATATTGCGGCGCTCTTTACGGCCAGAACGAGAATGAAGGGACCTCTGAATACAACTCGTTCCAGTCGAAAATCGAGAAGAATTTTTCGAATGGAATATATCTCGGCGCTAACTATACTTTTGCCAAGCTCATCACCGATGCGGCTTCTACGACACAGGCCACTTCTGGCGGCCAGGTAATCGGAGTCGTCAATCCATTCCAGGGTAGCCGGAATAAATCAATATCCCCCGACGACATCACGCATACCTTCTCGTTGTTGGGCGTGTACGACTTACCCTTTGGCGCGGGCAAACAGTTCTTGAATAAGTCGGGAATTCTCAATCAGATCGTTGGCGGCTGGACGTTATCGTCAAGCCTCAAGGTCGTTTCCGGTATGCCGCTCTTTTTCAGCGACTCCACGGTGTGCGGAGTGCCGAACCAATTTACGGCCGAGTGCATCCCCGCGATCTCATCGGGCGCCAAAGTGCTGACACAATCCTGGAGCGGATTCAACGTAAACCAGCCTGCCTTTAATGCGGGCGCTTTCGAACCGACTTCCAGCTTTGCTAACGGAAATTATCTCGGAGCCGGACCGCGTGTGACTGATGTTCGCGGCTCGCCTTACCGCAATACCAGCATCTCCCTCGCCAAGAAATTCAGTATCAAGGAACGACTGAATCTCGAGATCCGCGGCGAGTTCTTCAACATCTTCAACAATCATTACTTCACGTGTGACGGTCAGTTCAGCAGTTGTACGCCGTTCAACAACGATCCGTCCAACTCGAAGTTTGGCCAATGGAACGGTACCGTCACTCAGCCCAGAAACATTCAGCTGGTCGGCCGTATAACGTTTTAGTTCCGAAACTTAGTCCCGCAAAGCGCGTCGGTAAGCACCGTTTTTGTAAGTGCTCCAGGGCGTGAAGCCATGGTGCTCCTGATAAAGCCGGTATGCGAAGTCGATATTCGCCTTGCAATCCAACAGATCGCGTAAATTCAAACCGGGCCGCCGCAGGTGTACGGTGTTGATTTGAAAATAACCCCAGTCGAGCGTGCCATCCGCGTTATAGTGATATACCTCGCATTTACCCTGTGGATTTTCCACACGCTGGATAGCTAGGGCAGTGCGGCAGGCAGGTCCGAATTTCTGGCAGGCATATTGCTGGTAAGCGTTAAGCGGATGGTGCTGATCGACTTGTGCGATATGTGCCGGGATCGTCTCCGTTCGCCGGCTTACAACCAGCGGGGACTGCAATCGAACACGCACAGGGGATTGCAGACTGAACGTGTAGTGGGCATGGATTTCCACAGTTAGGAAAACTCCAGCCGCGCCCACTAGAAGAGCCAATGCACTTAGAATTTTGTTCCGGGAGCTGATGTTATTTAAAAGGGCAGGACGGCGAGTCGAGAAAGAGCGCGGGAAAAGAGACGTTGCTATAGAAACTCTAGCCATTCAGATGATCAGGTACCTGGCGAACGCCCGCAACGGACGCCCTTCGAAGTACTATCCCTTACAGGACTATATAGAGAGATGACGAATTGCGTGCGAAAGGTTCCCTTCGATTCGCACTATCGCAAGGTAATCTACGTCAATCGGCTAAGGAATGTTCGTTGTGAGACACGCTTTCGTGCTGGCGCTGGGGGTTCTACTGTTATCGAGCTGTGGAAAAGTGGGGCGTGACGCCGGCTTGCTGGTGACTTATGGGCCGGGCGGGTTGCAGCGGCTGACCTTTAATGGCGTTGTGCTAGAAGATCTGGCTCAGGATCCGGCCGATGCCTTCCATATCTGGCATATGAAGGTCACAGACCCTAAAGGCAAAGGGCTGGCCGGAAACGGCTACGCCTGGGGCGAGGTGAATCAGGGCCGGACCTGGGATGCGGCGGCTCATACTATGCGTTACGCGTTCCCGTGGGGATCCATCAGCACCCAATTCAACCAGAGCGGTAACGTACTCGCGTTGCAAGTAGTGGAAGAGAACCGGGCCGATTCGGGGGTCACACTACGGGGCGCAACCATCTACCCGTTGGTACTGCATTTTCCCGATTTGCCGAACGGATTCGGCGATGCTTCGTATGAACATCTGGCCGTCAAGACAGACGATCCGCCGCCAGTGGCGGATTTCGGCCAGGGAAAAGTAACCGTTGTAGCGGAAGCAGGCGCAAAACCGCTGTACCGCGGCTTTGAACCGGCTGGACATGGGAACAACTATTTCCCGGTCATCAGCAGCACCACGATGGACAGCATGGCGGCTTTCTATCCACGATTGGACCGGCCCGTGCCGCCTGGGGAAAAGGACGTGTTTACAATTCGTCTGCAGTTCGCAGAAAGCGCAGGTGAATCCCAATAGATCGGGGCAACTAGCTTTGCTCGACCCTGTTACGTTAAATTGTGCAGGTGGCGGGCGAACCCACGGCTGATTCGGCAGCTCCTTTAGAAGAGCTGGAACCGCTCATGCGGCGCTATCAGAACGCGGATGGCGATGCCGCGGCAGCGTTGATCAATCGCTTGAGCCCGCAGATATTTCATTTCTTTTTAGGTCAGGTGCGCGACCGCTCTCATGCGGAGGACCTGTTGCAGGACTTTTGGTTGCGCATCCACAACGCGAGAGCGACGTACCGGCCGGCAGAACCGCTCTTGCCCTGGATCTACGCCATCGCGCGTCGCGTTCAGGTAGACGATTACCGGCGGCGGAGCAAGATCAAGCGGCACGAGTTGCAAGCCGAGAAGCTACCGGAAAGTCCGACCAAATCCAATGGGCATACTGCCACCTTCGAAATGGCTGATGTTTTGAAAGTTCTGCCGCAAGCGCAGCGGGAAACGGTTTTGCTGCTCAAAGTGGCCGGTCTGAGCCTGGATGAAGTGGCCCGGGCGACGGGCAGCAGCGTGGGCTCGGTAAAACAAAAAGCGCACAGGGCCTACGGAGCATTGCGCAAAATCCTGGGCGGCGAGTCATGAGTTGCGAAGACGTGCGCCAGGAGCTGAGTCTCGGCAAGTCCATTTCGGGTAAAGCCGCCGAACACGTGCAATCATGTCCAGGCTGCACTCGATTGGTTCAGGCGCTGCGGACGCCCATTGAGATGCCCGACCAGGCAAAACTGGCCGCGGTGCAGGAGAGAGTGCTTGCCTCCCTGCGACCAGTGCGGCCCTTACCGTCTGATGGCAGACTGACGCTGCTGGCACTGCTGTTTTTTGTCGTGTTCGTGAATGCCGTGACCATGCTGTTCGGTTACAGGGGCTATGAGCACATGAACGCTATGCAAAGGCTCTGGTATATTGGCACCATTCTAGTGTTGGCAGTGGTGTTCACGCGATCGGTTTCCGAGCAGGTGATCCCCGGACAACGAGCACGCGTCGGCGTGATTGGGCCGATTGCAGGGTCGATGGTGCTGCTGGCGCTCCTGGTATCGACACTCTTTCCGCACTTCGAAACGACATCATTTGTCGCGCGCGGCATTCCTTGCCTGCGGTTAGGAATGGCGTGCGCGGCTGTTTGTAGCCTGCTGGTTTTTCCCTTCGTGCGGCGCGGTTTTTCGCCGTCACCGCTTCTGGCGGGCGGAATAGTAGCTGCATTTGGAGGTTTGACAGGCGTAGGGGTACTGGCCTTGCACTGTCCGTTGCTAAACGCGGCGCATATCATGGTCTGGCATTTGGGGGCCATTGCGCTGAGCAGCGTCGCCGGACTCCTGCTCGTCAAACTCATACAATCCCTTCGGAATTAACGGCGTCCTTACGTAGAACTTCTTAGTACCGGAAACCTCCATCAAAAATAAAAACGGAAGCATCTTCGTTCGCATCGCTAGTGTGGTGCTGCCAACAAACTCTCAAAGGGCAGCGACTACTTGAAAGGTTTTAGATGAGAACACTTTGTGCGATGTCTTTTTTGTGTGCCGGTTTACTGGCCACAGTTTCTCCCATGCGAGCCGATTTTGTCTCGACGGCAACACTGCTGGCCTCCACCGACAATGCCAGCGGCTCTTCCGGTAGCGGAACGGCCATGGTGGATTACAGCGCAGCGAACAACAGCTTTAGTTACACGCTTTCGTGGATGAATCTTACCGGTCCAGCCACTATGGCTCACATTCACGTGGGCGCAGTGGGAGTGTCTGGCCCGGTGGTGATTCCCTTCTTCATGTCGAATATGCCCGCTACCGATACCCTCTCGGGAACCTTGACGCAGGCAGATGTCACGCCCGCCGGTGGCATCAGCACGATTGCGCAAATGGCGCAGGCCATCGAGAGCGGCGACGGATACGTGAATATTCATACCGCGATGTATCCCAATGGAGAACTGCGTGGTCAACTGGCTGTTTCCTCGACCGCCACGCCTGAGCCGGCTACGACTGGACTCATGGGTCTGGCAATCGTCGGAGGAGCACTCGCGCTGGTCAGGCGACGCAGACAATCTTCCGCCATTCTTTAGACCTCCTTCCCGTCTCGACGGCTTGTGCCAGAGGTTCGTATGTGAATGCGAAACTCTGGCTTTTTTGTGCTTGCGCAATGGAATACTGATCTCAAGTGCGAACTCACGAACGTATGGTTGGCCTGGACGTCGGTACGTCCAGCGTACGAGCTCTTTTGTTTGGAGATGATTTCACAGCCTGTCCTGATATGGGGCTGCAAAAAAAATATGAGTTCGTAACCCGACAGGATGGCAGCGTGGAAGTCGATCCGGGAATTCTGTTGCAGCTGTTATGCGACTGCCTCGATGCCCTGCACGAGCAGATGTTGCAGAAGAGTTACCAGGCGGTGGGCGTGGGCATCAGCACGTTCTGGCACTGCTTTGTCGGTATCGATCGCGACGGTAGGCCGACCATGCCCATCGTACATCTATTCGACACGCGGTCGGGCCAGCAGATGGAGGAGTTGACGAATACCTTCGATGCTGCCTGGCTACATGCCATCACGGGCTGCGTGCCGCATACGAGTTACTGGCCCGCCAAGCTGTTATGGCTAAAACAAACTCACGCAGAGGAGTTCCGCAAAACTGCCAAATGGATTTCCGTGGGTGAATTTCTGCTGCGCGCGTTGACGGGCGACGGGGCGGAATCGACATCCATGGTGTCGGCCAGTGGGATTTGGGACCAGCGGCAGGGCGACTACTGCGAAGAACTGCTGGAGACCGTCGGCGTCAGGCGGGAGCAACTGGCCGCCGTAGAAACGCTAGATAAGCCGCGCACGCAATTACTTCCCGAGTTCGCACAGCGGTGGCCTTTATTCCAGGGCATTCCATGGTATCCGGCTTACGGCGACGGCGCCTGCAACAGTATCGGAAGCGGCTGCTCCGGACCGGGCCGCTTTGCTTTGATGGTGGGAACGAGCGGCGCCATGCGCGTAGTGGTGAAGCAGAGTTATGTCACAATTCCGGCGGGTATCTGGTGCTATCGCGTCAATCGCCAGCGCTTCATATTAGGGGGCGCGGTCTCGAACGGCGGAGAGGTTTTCCGCTGGGCCACCCGCACGCTGCAATTGCCGGAGAATGCCGAAGAGCAAATTGCCACGCATGTGCCCGGATCGCACGGGCTCACCATGCTGCCCTACTTTGCCGGGGAGCGGTCGCCCTACTGGCGGCCGGAACTGCGCGCCGTCGTCAGCGGAATGAGTCTGGCCACCAAGCCGCTCGACATACTGCAGGCTTGCCTGGAAAGCGTCGCTTTGCGTTTTAAACAAATTTATGTCCTGCTATTGCGGCCGTTCAGCGAACCCGCGCAGGTCATCGCATCGGGCGGAGCGCTGCTCAAGTCGCGCGTCTGGCTGCAGATGATGAGCGATGCGCTCGGGCACCCGATTGTGGAGTCCCAGGTAGCGGAAGCGTCGAGCCGGGGCGCTGCCATGATTGCCGCGGAACAGATGGGGCTGATCGGCGACCTCGATAACGTACCGGTCGCGTTGGGCGAAACGGTGCAACCGCGGAAAGAGAGCGTGGCGATTTACGACCGCATGCTGCAGCGCGATGCGCATTTGTTCGATGCCCTGTATGGACCCCGCTCGCCATTCGATCCGCCCGAGCACTCGACGCCCGTAGGACATACGGCCGCACCATTTTCCACGGCCTGAGTGCAGCGCCTGCGAAGTATGTGGCGTTCAAAGGGCGAATTCGAGTACAACTGAAAGATGCCCACGAGTGAGGCTGCCCTCGCCGAAAAAGATCTGTCTGCCCGGAAGTTTTCCGCGATCGAAGTTCACGACTTAGTCAAACGGTACTCCAAATCCAAGACGAACGCGGTCGATGGCGTCTCATTCCAGGTAAACCGCGGAGAAATTTTCGGACTGCTGGGCCCAAATGGCGCCGGAAAGACCACCACCATTGGCGTCTTGACAACCGGTATTCTGCCCACGCAGGGCAGCGCTTCCATTATGGGCATCGATGTGGCAGGCGATCCGATTGGCGTCAAGCAGCGCATCGCCGTAGTGCCGCAGCAGAGTAACCTCGATCGCAGCCTGAAGGTGCGCGAGATCCTGACATTCCATGCCGCGTATCACGGAGTGGCGAGAAAAACTCGCGAAGCGTTAGCCGATAAGTTGCTCGACGAGTTAGGATTGGGCGACCGCAAGAACGAGAAAGTGAACCGCTATTCGGGCGGCATGGCGCAGCGGCTGATGATTGCGCGCGCCCTGATGCATGAACCGGATGTCCTGTTCCTCGACGAGCCGACGAATAATCTGGATCCGCAATCGCGTTTGTTTCTGTGGGAGCGGATTCGCGAGATGAATGCCCGCGGACTTACCATCCTGCTCACGACTCACGACATGGAAGAAGCAGACAAGCTCTGCCAGCGCATCGCGGTGATGGACCACGGCAAAATACTGGTGAATGAAACCCCGGAGGAGTTAAAGAAAATGATTCCGGGCGGCACTTCACTCGAAGTGCAGGCTTTTGCGCCGGACGAGCGGCGTGAAAATTTAGCGGAGCGTGTGAGCCAGGCGCTAGGCGCGATGCCGTCGACCACCAAGGTGGAATCGGTAGCTAATGGAGCAGACGCCGAAGCTGAACCGGGCCACTTCACCTTTCGGATTTATGCCAGTTCGGCCAACAAGCTCATCGGGCCTGCCGCGCAAGCGGTTCTGAGTGAAGGCGCCGAAGTCCGCAATCTGAGCGTCAAGCAGCCATCACTTGAAGAAGTGTTTATCTTTCTTACAGGCAGGCATCTGCGGTAATGGGCGACACTTACGTGAATTCGCTCGAAGTCGCGGCCAGGCCGAGGGAATCGTCCAACCGTACAGCGCTTGCCATCAGCGCATTCGTCGCGATTCTGCGGCGCGATGTAGTTGTCACCGGACGCGAATTCATTCCATTCCTGCTGCAGGCCCTCATGCAGCCGCTGTTTTTCCTTTTCATCTTTGGCAAAGTGCTGCCGGGCATCGGCCTGGCGGCGGGCAACTTCGCGTCGCTGATGCTGCCCGGCATCGTGGCGCTTACCGGGATGCTGGCGGCCATGCAGGGCGTCACCTTACCGCTTGTGCTGGATCTTGGCTTTGCCCGCGAGATCGACGACCGATTGCTCTCGCCTTTGCCCATCTGGTGGGTTCCGCTAGAAAAAGTTTTGTTCGCCGCATTGCGCGGCACTGTCGCAAGTTCGGTCATTTTTCCACTCGGCTGGCTCATCTTGGGCCATGGCTTTGCCGTGCGGCCCGATCGCTTGCCGATCCTGATCGGTATGGTCATCCTCACCGGTTTGGTAGGCTCCACCATCGGTCTGCTCATGGGAACCATCATCAAACCGGATCAGATCAGCTTGATGTTTACTCTGATTTTCACGCCACTGTTGTTTACCGGTTGCACTTACTATCCCTGGGGTGCGCTCACTAATATCCGCTGGTTTCAGATACTGACTCTGCTGAATCCACTCACTTATGCGGCAGAAGGTTTGCGCTATGCCATGGTGCCGCCCATCGATGGCCGAGACTTCCCCACTCTCGATCTGCGCTGGATTTTGCTCGCCTTGGGCATCTCGGTCATATTGATGTTTGTACTCGGCGCTCGCACCTTTCGCAAGCGAGTGGTTACTTGAGCCTCAAATGAGTGCTGAACCGCGATCACCTGCTTCGCGCGCCGCATTTCAGTACCCAAATTTTCGATTTTACGCAGTCGCCCGCTTCCTGGTGACCATCTCGTCTGAGATGCAAGCCGTGGCGGTCGGCTGGCAGGTCTACGAGCTGACCCACCGACCGATGGATTTGGGTTTGGTGGGGTTGGCGCAATTCCTGCCCGGCATTTGTTTGTTTCTGGTGGCAGGACATACCGCCGACCGCGTTCCCCGATTAACCATCTTGAAGGCTTGCTATCTCGCCTTCTCGTTGTGTTCGGTACTGCTCTTCATTCTGGCGCTGCACGGTGTGGCGTCGGCAGCTCCCATTTACCTGGTGCTCCTGCTAAACGGGACCGTGCGGGCGTTCAATGCGCCCGCCAGCCAAGCCTTTGTGCCACTGCTGGTTTCGAAAGAGGATTTTCCAAACGCGGTCGCTTGGAGCGCATCCATTTTTCAAACCGCCACCGTTGTAGGACCGATGACCGGTGGTCTACTTTACGGATTCACGGGACATCCAACTCCGGTGTATAGCTGTGCCGCCATCGCTTACTTTATTGGATTTCTCAGCATACGGCGTGTCGAGGTAGCCCAGAGCGTCCGTCCACCGGGCGCAGCGTCATGGGGAGTGGTGCTCGATGGCTTGAAGTTTATCTGGCGTGATCCCTTCATCCTGGGAGCAATTTCGCTGGATCTATTCGCCGTACTCCTTGGAGGCGCGGTGGCCTTGTTACCTGTCTATGCGCGCGAGATTCTTAGAATCGGCGCGACTGGTCTCGGCATTCTACGGAGCGCTCCCGGCGTAGGCGCAGTGCTGATGGGCGTCCTGCTGGCGCACTGGCCGCTGCGCCGAAGGGCTGGCGCGATCATGCTTTGGTCAGTTTTCGGGTTCGGTATTACGACGGTGGTTTTCGGCCTTTCGCACAATTTCTGGCTGTCGCTCGCGATGTTGTTCCTGACCGGCGCGACCGACACGGTAAGCGTTATCGTGCGCTCGACCATGACGCAACTGGCCACACCCGATCACATGCGCGGACGGGTCAGCGCGGTCAACATGGTTTTCATCGGAGCATCGAACGAGGTCGGTCAATTCGAATCAGGGCTCACCGCGCAATGGTTCGGCACCGTGCCGGCTGTCGTACTGGGCGGCATCGGGACCATGGCGGTAGTAACGTTATGGGCCTGGCTGTTTCCTGGCTTGCGGCGCCTGGATACTCTCAGTATCAGTCCAGCGGAACCCGCAGTGGCCGAGGCCGCGACGGCACATGGCGGCCCCGATAACGAATAGTGAGGAAGTAAAACTTATTGGTAAGCTCATGGTTCATGCTTTTGGTTCCTAACACCAAGCCGCTTCGTGCAAAACGGACGATCATTGCCTTGCTGGCGGTCGCGATTGCAGCGTCCGCAGCCGTCGACGTCAAGCAGTTCCCTAAACCGACCGGCTATGTCAGCGATCTGGCGCACGTAGTGGATCCAGGCCAGAAAGAACAGCTCGAGGCCTACTGCACGAAAGTCGAACAGCAGCTTGGGGTGCAATTTGCGTTGGTCACGATCGACAACTTACAAGACCAGCCGATCCGCGATGTCGCGCTCGATTTGGGCCGGCAGTGGGGCGTCGGAGACAAACAGAACCAGGGCGTACTTTTATTGCTCGCTGTAAAAGATCGCCAGAGCGATATCGAAACCGGGCGTGGCATCGAACCCTACATCACCGACGGTTTTGCCGGCAGCACACTCCGCGCCATCCGCCCGGAATTACGCGCCAGCGATTACGGCGCTGCCCTGATGACGGCGGCACGCAACATGGCCGGTCAGATCGCGCAAGGCAAAGGCGTCGCGTTTACCGACTCGGATCTACCGGACGCGCGGTCACAGAAGACCTCGCATCGCTCAGGCATCCCGTTCCCGCTCATCATCGTTGGTATATTTTTTCTGCTGTGGATCGTGGGCCGCGGACGGCGCGGTGGTCCGGGTGGTGGTTATCGCGGCGGCGGCGGTGGCGCGGGCGACTTGCTTACCGGTGTTTTGATCGGTAACATGCTGGGCGGAGGACGGCGCGGCGATTGGGGCGGCGGCGGATTCGGCGGCGGTTCCGGCGGCGGCGGCGGCTTTGGTGGATTCGGTGGTGGCGATTTCGGCGGTGGGGGGGCCAGCAGCAATTGGTAGACGCGACGGAACCTAAACAGGATCTGGAACAGAAGCTGGCCGACCTGGTCACGCGGCTGAACAATGTCTTCGGTGAGCGCGTAATCTCAGTCATTCTCTACGGCTCCGCGGCCACCGAGGACTGGAATCGAAATACCTCCGACTTAAATGTGTTGTGCGTTCTGAACCGCATTACGCCGGATGAACTCAGGTTGGCGCAACCGATCCTGCACTGGTGGCACACAGAGGGAAACCCGCCGCCGCTCCTCCTGACGGAGGAAGAAGTTCGCTCCTCCACCGATTGCTTCCCGATGGAATTCCGCGACATGCAGCAACACCGCCGCATCCTCCATGGCTCCGATGTGATTGAAGGTCTGATCGTCGACCAGAAGTTTTATCGCGCGCAAGTGGAGCACGAGCTCCGGGCCAAACAACTTCGCTTGCGGCAGCGCGCCGCCGAGGTTCTGCCGGACCCGGAAAGACTGCAGCGCCTGCTGACCGATTCCATCTCCACTTTTTGTGTCTTAGGGCGTCATGCGTTGATCCTGCACGGCACAGATCCGTTATGGAAGAAGCGCGATGTAGTGGCCGCGCTCAGCCAGACACTCGCTGCGCCCCTGCCGGCCTTTGATGAGATACTGGCGATTCGGACATCGGAAAGAAAAGCGACCGGACCGGAGACGGTGTCGTTGCTCGATCGGTACCTGACCGATGTGGCGGCTCTGGTCCGGTTTGTAGACACGCTCGGAACGAATTGATTTCTGACTCGGGAGGGTTGAGATGAAGGTTGGCTTAATTGCGATCGTAGTGATTATCCTGGGTGTCCTGATTTTTGGCGGCCAGCTGATTTCCGGCAAGAACACACTGGTCACCGAGAAGAATGAGATCGAATCGCGTTGGGCGCAGGTAGACAACGACATGAAGCGCCGCGCCGATCTGATTCCGAATCTTGTCGCCACTGTGCAAGGCTTCGCCAAACAGGAGCAAACCGTCATCGGCGAAGTAACCAGCGCACGTTCCGCTTTGCTCGGTGCCAAAAGCCGGTCGGACGAAATCGGTGCTAACTCGCAATTAAGCGGGGCGATCGGCCGGTTGCTTGTGTTACAGGAGAACTACCCCCAGTTGAAGTCGAATGAAAATTTTCTGCGACTGCAGGATGAACTGGCCGGGACCGAGAACCGGATCGCGGTCAGCCGGCGCGATTACAACCTGGCCATTCAGAAGTACAACACGGACGTAGAGCTGTTTCCGCGCAGTATTGCCGCCTCAATCTTCGGCTATCGCAAAGACGATAATTATTTCAAAGCAAGCGAAGAAGAGAAAAAGGTTCCGCAGGTCAAGTTCTAAGAAAGCTCTTCTGTTTCGTCCCACTCTGGCAAGTTCTGGCGATAGCGCTTCAGTACTTTCCAGGTGACTGTAGAGCTGAATCCGGCCACGCGCAACCTCCGGTAGGCTGACGCCAGGTTTTTCTCTTCCTGGAAAAACTGAGGAATATCTTTTCCCCGATATTTCCGCAGCAGATACTGTTCGGCCAGTTGCTCTTCGTCGGTCCCGGAAAACGTGGTCGAAATAGCTTGCTTGGCTACCGAAGTCGGCACTTGTTTCAACTGCAGGTCACGCAGAACGCGTGAGGGACCGAAGCCTTGATTGGCCAAACGGGACGCAGCATACGACTCGGAAAACTTGCGATCGTCGGAAAATCCGTATTCCCGAAGCCGCTCCATGACAGGAGTAACATCAAGAGGAGAGCCGGCACGCAGGTTGAGCTTGCGCTTCAGTTCGGCGGCCGATAGGGCGCGACCGGCCAGCAGGCGGAGAGCGTAATTCCAGAGGTCGTCGGCATCCAGTTTTTTGGGTCGGCGCGCAGTAGCCATCCTATTGAAACGTTTGCTACTGTAGCACGCTCTACCATTGGTAAGTACGGATAAAACAGCCTCGCAAAGAGGAGAAAAGGTAAGGAGATTGAAGATGGAGGAAAAAAGCGGTTTTGGTTATTTTCTACTGGGGCTGGGCGTCGGCGTGGCGGCCGGATTATTATGGGCGCCCAGATCGGGAGAAGAGACAAGAGCGTTACTGGCCGACAAGGCCGGTGAGAGCGCAGACTACCTGAAGAGCCGTGCGCAGGATGGAACAGATTACGTGAAACACCGCACCGATGATCTAAAGAATTCCGCCTCCGATCTTTACGAGAAAGGCCGGAGCACGGTGCATCAGCAGAAAGACAATTTGAGTGCGGCTGTCGAGGCAGGCAAACAGGCCTATCGCGACGCCTTAGACGACGTGAAATCGGCTGGTGCGAACGTAAAATCGGCTGGTGCGAACGTGCAACGCGGCAACGATGCCGTCATCGATAAGCTCTAGAAACCAGGGCGGCATTCCAAAGGCCGGCTTTCCATGGACCAAAATACCCTTCTCATACTCCTGACGATCTTTGTCGCTCTGGCGGCGATTGCCATGCTGATTCAGGCTATTTCCCTGATCGGCATGTTTTTGGTAGCTCGCCAGATTCGTACCAAGATGTTTGAACTCTGGCCGCAATTGACGGAGATTGTGAGTATCAGCAAACGAACCGCGCAAGGCGCCGAGAAGCACATCGATAAGATTGGTACAACGAGCGTCGGCATCCTGGAGCTTTCGAAGCAGCAGCTCGTCAAAGTCGACGGGCTGCTGAATGACGCTTCCACTCGTGCGAAGGTGCAGATGGAGAGGGCCGAGATGGTGATTGACGACACTATGACGCGAGTCCAGAGCACGGTATCAGTGGTCCAGCGAGGAGTGCTTCGCCCCATTCGAGAAGTTCACGGAGTCCTGAGCGGTGTCCGGACCGCAGTGCAGCATTTCGGTCGCAGTTCCCGCTCGACGGTCGATCACGCGACCTCCGACGAAGAAATGTTTATTTGACATTTCTGTGGAAAGATTTACTTTTCTGCTGATTTAAATCGCAGGATATTCGTTGAAACAAAAGAACTTCCATTTCAAAGCAGCTACCGGTTTCGGAGCTATCGTTGACGGCTCGGTTACCACTACCAGCCAAGAACGGGTAGCCCGAGAACTCACTCGCATGGGTTTGATTCCATTACGCATCTGGAGCGACCCTGTGCCTGAGCAGGGATTATCCCTTCGCGGCATTTGGTACTTTCTTCGAAGCCTGTTGGGTCGCCCCGTGATCCGGCGATCGGTCTAAACGCAGGGATTTTCCTACCAGAACTGCTACTATCACGTGGACGGAACTGGCCGATATGAGTTGTATCTATATGACTCACGTGCACCGGGCCGCAGTCTCTCTCTTGGAAACCACCTTCACTTTGTTAACTATTATTCTTCTGTCGGTGGGGTTCCTGAATCTGCTAGGGTATTTGTTTCGTACACCGCCCAACGAGTCTACCCGTTCAGTTCTACAGCCCGGCGCCCCTGACCTGGAAGAAGTGCCGCTCTAGGACTATGACGCTCCGAATAATTCCTCTGACGTAGTGGCATCCAGCAAACGCACTGCTAGATCCCCTAGTTCCTCTTCCGACCGGCTTGCCAGACTCTCTCCCACCCAGGTGGGCAGCTGTCCAAATCGCTTCTCCATCTGTTTACTCAATAAGACAAGTTCCCCTTCGTGGCGGCCTTCCTGGCGACCTTCCTGGCGACCTTCCTGGCGGCCTTCCTGGCGTGCGCGTTTGAATTCGCGGCCGATCACTTTATGATCGAGAATGCTGTCTAAAACTGGCATATTTTTCCCCTCTTCCTCTACGTACTCCTCCAGCCGCCGCAATCCTGCCAGGATCAGCAGCTGGCTAAACGCCTCGTCCCGGCCGGGCGCGTCCAACTCGGCGATCCGGCTGAGTATCTGCCGCACCGCTGCGCGCTCATCTCGCAAGCGGCCGAGCACCGGTATTACAGTATCGCCGATATCGGGGCTTTCCAGCAGCTCGTCCCCGTCCAGATTGCGAATGTCGAGAATGCGGTACTGGAACGCTAATGCCGGTCCAGCGAGTTCGCTTTCCATCCGGAGCTTCGCGGACCCCACATACAACAGAACCTGGCGAGGAAATTTACCGAGCTGCCGGTAAATACGCAAGCAGTACTCCGCCATCCGCAGAGCCATCCTGGGGTCGTTTGTGCTTTGTAGCTCCAGATGGATCAGTCCGCCATCTGCAAACTCACCCAGTAGGTCCACCCGGGTGTTGTGAACGATTTCCGGCATCTCTACATCCATCCAACGACTTACCGGAGCATCACACAGCGCGTGCATCAAGTGTCGGGCTGGTCCTTTTAACAACAATTTCAGAACAACATCGTACTCATGCATGCAAGCTCGTCTGGCGCCTACGACGGAGAAGTCATCGCTTCCGGCCTCACGTGCCGGTCGAACTCGTCCCCGCTCAAATGGCCCAGCTTGATCGCAGCCTCCCGCAGACTCGATCCATCCACATGAGCCGTATGCGCGATGTGCGCCGATTTGTCATATCCCACCACTGGGCTCAACGCGGTTACTAGCATGAGCGAATTCCGCACATAATTGTCGATTTGCTTTCGACTCAGTTCGATCCCCTCCGCGCAATACTCGCGAAAACTGCGGCACGAGTCGGCAAGCAGCCGGACCGAATGCAGAAAGTTGTGGATCATCACCGGCTTGAATACATTCAATTCGAAATTGCCCTGCGATCCCGCGAAACCGATGGCGGCATCATTGCCCATCACTTGCACCGCGACCATCGTCACTGCCTCGCACTGCGTTGGATTCACCTTGCCCGGCATGATCGAGGAACCCGGTTCGTTTTCCGGAATCGTGATCTCGCCCAGTCCACAGCGAGGCCCCGACGCCAGCCACCGCACATCGTTGGCAATCTTCATCAGCGAAGCGGCCAGAGTTTTCAGGATGCCGCTGGCCGCCACCAATTCATCATGCGCCGAAAGAGCGGCGAATTTATTGGGGTGCGAACGGAAAGGCAATCCGGTCAATCCGGCAATCTTGGCCGCCGCGCGTGCGGCAAATTCCGGATGCGCGTTGATGCCCGTTCCAACCGCCGTTCCCCCGATCGCCAGATCGTACAAGCCGTCCAAAGCCCACTTCAGGCGCGCTACATCACGATCGAGCAGCGCTACCCAGCCCGAAAACTCCTGCCCGACCGTCAGCGGCGTGGCATCCTGCAAATGGGTGCGCCCAATCTTCACCACCTCCGCAAACGCCTCCGACTTCGCCCGCAGCACATCGCGCAATTGCTCCACAGCCGGTATCAATCGCCGCTCCATTTCGATCGCCGCGGCAATGTGCATGGCAGTCGGGAATGTATCGTTTGACGATTGCGACATATTCACGTGATCGTTAGGGTGAATTGGCTTTTTGCTGCCCATTACCCCGCCGGCGAGTTCAATAGCCCGGTTCGAGATCACCTCGTTCGCGTTCATATTCGTTTGCGTGCCGCTGCCGGTCTGCCAGATATGCAGCGGAAAATGGCTGAGTAGCGCACCCGAGATCACCTCGCCGGCAGCTTCGGTAATCAGTCGCGTTTGCTCTGCATCCAATTTCCCTAAATCCCGGTTCACCAGCGCGGCCGCTTTCTTCAAAACACCAAAGGCGCTGATCAACTCCGGCGGCATCAAATCGCGGCCAATGTCGAAGTAGTGCAGCGACCGCTGGGTTTGCGCACCCCAGTAGCGGTCGGCTGGTGTCTCCACGGCGCCCATGCTGTCGGTTTCGGTACGTGTCGAACTCTGCATCCCTTTCATTCTCTAACGTCCTTCGGGCTAAGAGCGTGATACCATCGGGGAGATCTGAAAACCTGTGGTAGTGTCAGACGCCAGTCAGTGGCCTGGTGGCGCCTGTGATCATCTTAGGTACCACCCGGTCTCGTCCGGATGGAAGGTCCAGAGTAGTTGCGAGTGATTCAAATCGTCCCCTCCATCTTGGCGGCTGATTTCACGCGCTTAGGGCAGGACGTCGCCAGCGTGGAACAAGCCGGAGTCCAAATGATCCATGTGGATATCATGGACGGCCATTTCGTCCCAAATTTCACTATGGGCCCCCCTATTACTGAATCCCTTCGCCGCTCGACAAACGTCAAACTCGATCATCACCTGATGATCGAGGATCCGGACACGTACGCTCCCATCTTTATCAAAGCGGGCGCCGATTGCGTCAGTGTGCACTACGAGGTTTGCCGCAACCTCGATCGAACCCTGCACATGATTCAGGATCAGGGCGCCCAGGCCGGGGTAGTCATCAATCCGGCCACCCCGGTGTTCCTGCTCGATGACGTACTGGCTGTCGCCGACTACGTCTTAGTCATGAGCGTGAATCCCGGGTTTGGCGGCCAGAAATTTATTCGCCACTCCTTGGATAAAATCCGGCAGCTCGCCCGGCGTCGTGAGGAGCGAGGACTGACGTTTGCCATAGAGATCGATGGCGGCGTGGGTGCGGAAAACATTCGAGACGTGGCGCAGGCCGGGGTGGATTGGGTAGTTGCGGGTTCGTCCGTATTCGGAACAGCGAATCCCGCGCAAGCTGTGCAGGATTTGCAAGGGAGTGCCCGTGAGGCACTGGGGGTCAAGGTTTAAACATATGCTTTTTTTCTCCTTTCGGCCGCGTCAGGCCATGCCGGTGTTTGCTGTACTGTCCTTCGGTGTACTAGCCACCTCTTGCATGCACAAGAAGTACGAAACACCCATTACCAAGAACACCCAGCAACCGGACAAGGTGCTCTTCGACCAAGCGGTTAAAGATATCGAACATGGCCGCTATGAAACCGCTCGCATCTCGCTCCAGACCATGATGAACACTTATGAGTCGAGCGAGTACATGGCCAAAGCCAAGCTCGCCGTAGCCGATAGCTGGTATCGCGAAGGCGGCGCCAACGGCATGGCGCAGGCCGAAGCAGAATACAAAGATTTCATCCTGTTCTATCCGCAAATGGAAGAAGCGGCGGAAGCGCAAAACCGTGTCTGCCAGATTCACGTCAAGCAGATGGACAGCAGCGACCGCGACTGGACGCAAAGCTTGCGAGCCGAAGAAGAGTGCCGGCAGGTTCTGGTACAGTTTCCGAACAGCAAATTTGCTCCGCAAGCTGCGCAGCGTTTGCGCGACATTCAGGAGAGCCTGGCGGAACACGAGTTTGTCGTCGGCAACTTCTACTGGCGACGCGACATGAACCCGGCCGCCGCCAACCGCATGAACGCCGTGGTCGACCAGTATCCGCTCTATAGCAAGGCGGCCGAAGCGCTCTTCGAAGCAGGCGATTCCTATTCCAAGATGGGTCCGCGTTTCCGGAAACAGGCCGGCGATATGTTCGGACGGGTCGTCCAGGAATACCCGCTCAGCAACCGCGTCAAAGACGCCACCTTGCGCTTGGAAGATATGGAGTTGCCTGTACCCAAGCCCGATCAGGCAGCGGCTGACCGCGAAAAATACGATCTCGAAAATTATCAGAAGCCCGGCATGTTAACGCGCTCCATGGCCTGGATGCACAGCGGCCCCGACGTGTCGCACGCGGCTAAGTCCGGAGCGCCCACTATGACGGATCCGAAGCGCACGCTCCCCGGCAGCATCCCGGTGGTGGCGAATGCCGATAACGCCGCGAGCGCCTCAACCGGCACGGGCACCACGGACGTGAGCGCCAGCACAGTCGGCCCCAACAGCGCGCTCGATAAGAACCCGGATGCACGAACCGCGACGACCCCGACCACGCCCGCAGCGAAACCCGCCGCCGCAAATCAGCCGCTGCCCACTAATCGCGATGCCGAACTGAAGAAGTACCGCGAAAAGATGGCGAAGAAACAGGCCAAGCTCGACAAGAAAAAGAAGAAGGACGACTCGGGTTCGGTTACCGCGCCAGCCTCCTCTCCAACCCAGCCGGTAAATCCGGGCAACGCCGCCCCCACGACGCCAGCCGCCTCCAACGCCACTTCTCCGCCTACTACTGCTAATCCGCCCCAGCAATGAGCCGCATCCTCCTGGCGGACGATAGTCCGCAAGCCCTGCGCCTCGCCGAACAAATCCTGGTGGGAAAGGGCTGGCAGGTCGTCAGTGTCACGGACGGCGCAACTGCTCTCCGTCGTCTGCCCGATGTAGCGCCCGATCTCCTCATCACAGACGTTTTCCTGCCCACTCGCAACGCCTTCGAGATCGTTCGTTTCCTGCGCTCGCAGGAGCAGTACCGGCATTTGCCCGTGATCTTCGCCGCCGCGCCAAACGACGAATTTAATGAACAGGACGCGCGCCAGGCCGGCGCCGATGAGATCCTGCGCAAGCCTTTTGAGGCATCCGCCTTACTGGCCGCTGTGGAGAAGCTGCTTGAACGAAGTGCCGGCAGCGCCCGCACCGGGCAGGGTGCGCCTACCCATCACTTCGATCGCGATTCCATCCGGGCAGCGGTCACCCTGGCCCTCGATACCGCCATGCCCAGCCTGATTGAAGAGCTCACCGAACGCATGCTGCTGGTGCTCGCGCACGAGCGCGCCTCTCGCTAAAGACCGCTCATCCTAAACTTGTAGATACTGCAGCTGTTGCCATCGCGTGCGCGGCTCATTCCGATCATGCCCGAAAATACTTTTGACATCGTCTCGAAAATCGACCTCAACGAAGTGCTCAATGCCGTCCAGCAGACGGCAAAAGAAGTGCAAACCCGCTATGACTTGAAAGACAGCAAATCGTCTGTCGAACTGAACGAAAAAGACCACAAGATTCTGCTCGCCAGCTCCGATGAATACAAATTGAAGGCCGTCACCGAAATCCTGGGCCAGAAACTCGTCAAACGCAATGTGCCGCTGAAAGGGCTCGAATATGGTTCCATTTCCACCGCTTCGGCCGGCAGTGTGCGGCAGGAGATCGTCCTCCAGCAGGGCATCGCCACCGAGAAAGCAAAGGACATCGTCAAGCTCATAAAAGACAGCAAGCTGAAAGTGCAGGCCAGCATCCAAGGCGACGTCGTGCGCGTCAGCGGCAAGGATCGCGATACGCTGCAACAGGCGATTGCGGTCTTGAAGGGCAAAGACTTCGGGATCGATATGCAGTTCACAAACTTCCGCTCGAACTGATGGCACTCGGAGTGTAGTGGCACGTAAAATCGAATCCCTCTTTCTCGCCGGAGCCGCCGGCAAATTGGAGGCGCTGCTCGAAGAACCCGAAGAAAGCGAGCCGCTCGAGTGCGCCCTGGTTTGCCATCCGCATCCGCAGTTCGGCGGCACCATGCACAACAAGGTGGTCTACCGGATCGCGCGTGGTTTGCGGCGCACCGGCTGTGTGGTGCTTCGCTTCAATTACCGTGGGGTCAATCTGAGCGAAGGCGTTTTTGGAGACGAACTCGGCGAGACGGAAGATGCCCGAGTCGCTCTAACCGAATTGAGCCGCCGTTATCCGGCGCTGCCTGTCCTTACCGCTGGATTCTCTTTCGGATCGCGCATTGCACTCAGTCTCACCGCGGATGAGCCCCTGATAAAACGCGTTATCGCCGTTGGCTTTCCAACGCGCTGGCCCGACCGTGAGTTTGTTTATCGGATAGAAGTGCCGAAATACTTCGTGCAAAGCACCGTTGACGAGTATGGGCCGCTGCCGGACATGGAACAGTTTTACTCTTCCCTGCCGCCGCCGAAGCAGATCGACTGGATTCCGGCACAGAATCACTTCTTTAAAGACGCTCTCGATTCCTTTGAAGCCGTTATCGAGCGTATCGGCAACTTACGCGACGAACTCTCCTGATTTCAAAGCCGTATCCCGCATTTGCCGCTCCACCAGGCGGGCGGCCCGCTGGCTGATCAGGTCCGCTACTTTACTCAGCAACCCGGGCAAATCTTCCGGCTTGATCAGCACCGGGCGCTGCCTGTCGGGACTGCGGACCCGGTCGGGGCTGCGAGTTTGATAGGTAGTCAAAATAGCGGTCGCTGGCTTGTAATCCATCAGCCGGGCATGTGCCAGTACCCGCAAACCGGCTTCTGGCGATTCCATCTGTAAATCACTTAAAACTAGCGCGTATTGCTCCGCATCCAGTTTCCCGACCGCTTCGGCAGACGAGGCAGCCGCATCGACAAAGTAGCCGCCGGCCTCGAGCACTGCTTTTAGGGTCAGACGGGAGGTCATATCATCGTCGACAAGCAGCACTCTCGCCAATTCGAGATCTCTGCTGACCGCGTCGCGTCGACTTTGTAACATGACGAGACCAGTGTATCCGAAAAACGGGATTTTGCACCCAGGATTTTCCTTGCGATTCGAGGGCCTTTTGCTGTTTTACTGGAGTGGTGTCCCTTATTTTCCAAAAACTCGTTGGAAAATATTATCCACGTTCCCCAATTGGCGTTCGATAGAAAACGTTCGTTCCAGTTGTTCCGGCGAGAGATAACGCCCGATGACCGGGTCGGCCATCACAGCGGCGCGAAAATCGGATTCCGTCTCCCAGGCCGCCATGGCCTGTTTTTGCACCAGCGCATAGGCCTCTTCCCGCAACATGCCAGCCGCCGCCAGATCGAGCAGCAGCTGGCCGGAGAAGACGAGGCCCTGGGACTCGTTTAAATTGCGCAGCATGCGCCCTGGATCAACCACCAAATCCGAGATCAGCCAGGTAGTTTTCGCCAGCAGATAATCGGTCAGGATGGTCGAATCGGGCAGGATGACGCGCTCCACCGAAGAGTGCGAGATATCGCGCTCATGCCAGAGCGGCACATTTTCAAATCCCGCCTGCGCATTCCCGCGAACCACCCTCGCCAGGCCGGAAATCTGCTCGCAGGTAATGGGATTGCGCTTGTGCGGCATGGCCGACGACCCCTTTTGACCGGCCGCAAAGGGTTCGGCCGCTTCGCGGACTTCACTGCGCTGCAGATGCCGGATCTCGACCGCGATTTTATCGAGACTGGAGGCTATGCCGGCCAGCGTCGCCAGATACTGCGCATGCAGATCACGCGACAACACCTGTGAGCTCACCGGGGCAGCACGCAAACCCAGCCGGGCACAAATCTTCTCCTCGGCGGCTGGACCGATATGGGCAAACGTACCCACCGCGCCGGATATCTTTCCCACCCGCATCTCTTCCGCGGCGGCGGCAAACCGGCGGCCCTGACGCTCGATTTCGTCCCACCAGAGCGCCAGCTTCAACCCGAAGGTAATCGGCTCCGCGTGCATCCCGTGCGTGCGGCCGATTTGCACCGTATCTTTATACTTCCAGGCCGAGGCCTCGAGCGCGGCAGACAGTTCGGCCAAGCCGCTCCCAATCAGTGCGGATGCGTCCTTGATCTGTAGCGCTTGCGCCGTATCTACTACATCGTTCGAAGTGAGTCCGAAATGCAGCCAGCGCGAAGCTTCCGCCCCGCCTGCGGCCCGCATAGTTTCCGCGACCGCTGTCGTGAAGGCAATCACATCGTGCCGGACTTCGCGCTCAATCGCCTGCACACGGTCGAGTGAAAAACCAGCATGCGCGCGCAAGGCATGAGCGGCCCCGGAAGGGACTTCGCCCGTTTCCGCCAGCGCCTCCGCAGTGGCCAGCTCTACAGCGAGCCAGCATGCATACTTGTTTTGTTCACTCCAGATAGCGCCCATCGCCGGGCGCGTATAACGGGCAATCATGTCCTTGTTTATTGTCGCTAAACGGTTATTGCTAAGAAAAAAGGCTGCCCGCAGGCAGCCTCTTCTTGGTCGTTCGAATGCGAATGGGAGGGATCTACTTCTCCGGCAGCCGGGTCGCGTACTCGGCTTCGTCCGGCCCGTGAATAAATTCCGGGCGCTCGTTTTGCGACAGGAATTTTTCCACGCGGGCGCGATAACCGGGATCGGCTTTTTCAAAATGCGTCAACTGCAGCTTCTGGATGCGCTCCGGTGTCTGGCCCAGACTCTGCGCAATGTTCTGGCAGAGGCGGTCCTTCGCACCCTCGTCGAGCATGCGGAAAAAGACCCCGACCTGCACGTAATCATCGTTTCCTTCCCGATGATCGTAGCGGGCCGCCGGTTCTCCCGAAAGCGCTTCCGGGCGCTCTCTAAAACGATCGGCCTGTTTCGGGCCGCCAAAACTGTTCGGTTCGTAGTTAGGCAGCGCACCGAAGTTGCCATCGAAGCGCATCGCTCCGTCGCGATTGTAGTTGGCCATCGGGCACTTCGGCGCGTTTACCGGCAATGCCTCATAGTTGGTCCCAATCCGGTAGCGGTGTGCGTCCGGATACGAAACCAGGCGTCCCTGCAACATCTTATCCGGGCTGAATCCCATCCCCGGCAGAATATTCACGGGGTTAAAGGCGGCTTGCTCTACTTCGGCGTGATAGTTCGACGGGTTCCGGTTCAACTCGAACACACCGACCGGTACCGGCGGATACTCGCGATGCGGCCAAACCTTGGTCAAATCGAAAGGGTTGTAACTCGGCTTCGACGCTTCGGCCTCCGGCATGATTTGCAAGAAGACATCCCATTGCGGGAACTCGCCCTTCTCAATGGCATGGAACAGGTCACGCTGCGCGTAATCCGGATCCGAGCCTGCCAGCTCTCCGGCCTTTTTGGCATCCAGCGTCTTGTTGCCCTGCTTGGTCTTAAAGTGCCATTTCACGTAGAACAATTCGTCCTTGGCGTTAATCAAAGAAAACGTGTGGCTCGAATAGCCATTCATGTGCCGGTAGCCGTCCGGAGTGCCGCGATCGCTAAACAGGAAACTGACCTGGTGCAGCGACTCAGGCGACAAAGACCAGAAGTCCCACATCATCGTCGGGGATTTCAGGTTGGTCTGCGGCTCGCGTTTCTGCGTGTGAATGAAGTCGCCAAATTTCAGCGGATCGCGGATAAAGAAAATGGGCGTGTTGTTGCCCACCATGTCCCAATTGCCTTCTTCGGTATAAAACTTAAGCGCGAAACCGCGCGGGTCCCGAGCCGTATCCGCCGAACCTTTTTCGCCGCCCACGGTAGAGAACCGGGCAAACGTCTCGCACGTGTTCCCCACTTTCGAGAACAACTTGGCGGTGGTGTACTGCGAAATATCGTGCGTCACAGTAAATTTGCCGTGGGCGCCTGAGCCCTTGGCATGGACCACCCGCTCGGGAACACGCTCGCGATTGAATTGAGCCATCTTCTCGAACAGGAGGTAATCCTCCATCAGCAGGGGACCGCGCCGGCCCGCCGACAGGGAATTCTGATTGTCTCCCACCGGACGGCCTGAGTTGGTGGTCAGCTGCGGATTGGGCTGCGTTCCGCCCGCATCCACTTCGCCCGGGCCCTTATTCCCGTTGCTGCTATGTCCATTAGTTGCGCTGCCGTTTGGATTTTGATTGTTTGCCACGAATAAACCTCCTTCTTTCTGTCTTTCCTAAGAAAATGCTGTGTTTCCGCTATGCTAAAGCGCCCTCGAGGTGCTTCGCCACGTTCTAGGAGATGCTTGCCGTTGCGTAGCGGATTCGAGATCCAGCCTAGTTCCGGCGGCTTTTACAGGTCAATCACATCAGTTCTTTGTGTAAAGTGAGACGAGCGTTTGAGCCAAACCAGTAACAAAAGATCAGTAACAGAATACTTCCGACTGTACGCCCGGCTCTGCGATCACCAGCCGGGTAAACAGCGTCCGCCCGTGCAGCGCTTCTATGCCCATTTTACGCACCAGTTCCGGATGATTATTGTGCTCGCTGATATGGCCAAGAATCAAAGTCGACACCCGCGTATCGAGTTCCTGGCGAATAAAGCCAGCCGCCACCTCGTTCGACAGGTGCCCCCGCCGGCTCATCACCCGCTGCTTGACCGACCAGGGGTAGGGCCCCACCCGCAACATCTCGAGATCATGGTTCGATTCGAGCACCAGAACATCGGTATCGCGGAAATGCACCCGCAGCGAATCGGGCAGATAGCCGAGGTCGGTCGCGAGCGCCACTTTGATGCCCTGGGCGCGCACCGTGTAGCCCACCGGATCGGCCGCATCGTGCGGAATCGTGAAGCTCGAGACATCGAAATCGCCGATGGTGAACCCGCAGCCGGCCTGGAAGGTTTCGAGCACGGGCCGGACCTCGCCCCACTCCAGGCACGGCGCGGTCGAGCGCGTCAAATACACCGGCAGCCGGCCACCCGACAATTTCACGAGCGTACTCAGCCCGCAGGTGTGATCACAGTGTTCGTGCGTCAATAGAACCGCATCGAGCTGAGCCGCATCTTCGCCGATAGCCGCCAGGCGCTTCGCCAGTTCGCGCCGGCTGATGCCCGCATCGATCAGAATGCGCGTCCGCTCGGTTGCCAGAAACAGCGAGTTCCCGGCACTGCTGCTCGCGAGAATACAGATTTTAAGAATAAAACCGCTCCGCCCGAAGATAAGCTCGCTCCGCTAGAATACAAGCCCGCTCCCGTTTCGTCTGCCGGCCCGCTCTCGCCCAGGACAATCTTGAAAACAGCAGCAGCACTTTCCATTAGTTGTACCAAACAATTGGGATCACAATTGTTTGAATCCAGTTTGCCAGTACTTCCCTCCCTAAATCTTCCCGCAAAAACGGTAAAATAGGAGCTTCTGCCACTCGAAACTGAAGCACCGCCCGACCGCCAGCTCTCCAGGTTTCAACGTATTCCTCTGGTCAGCCGTCTTCTCAGCCACATTCCGCCCGGCCAGTTCCTGCGCTATCTGCTGGTAGGAGCTTGGAATACGCTCTTCGGCTATGCAACCTTTGCTGCTTTTACCGCCTTACTTGAGCCGTATTTCCGAGGCAGCTACATGGTCGCGATGGTCCTTTCGAGTTTCCTGAACATCACCGTCGCCTTTCTCGGTTACAAATGGTTCGTGTTCAAAACCAAAGGCAACTATCGAAAAGAGTGGCTAAAATGCTTGGCCGTTTATGGCAGCGGCATGCTGCCCAGCCTCTTTCTTCTGCCGGCCATCGTCGAATTCATCCGGCATGCCTTCGGCCTCGGCCACCTCGCTCCCTATGTGGGCGCGGCGCTGCTCACCGGCTTCGGCGTCATCTACAGCTTTGTGGGGCACAAGAAGTTTTCTTTCCGTCCTGCGCCCGCTCCCGAGCTGTAACGCTCCCTGCCCCATTAGAATAGGACTCTATGACCGCGCGCGTATACGTATCCATGAAGCCGAGCGTGCTCGACCCACAAGGCCAGACCATCTGCTCGGCATTGCAGGGATTGGGACACCAGGAAATCGCTTCTGTCCGGCAGGGCAAGTATTTCGAAATCGGCTTGGCGGAAGAGTTGTCGCGCGAGGCCGCCACCCAAGCGCTCGAGGCTATCAGCCGCGACGTGCTCTCGAATCCGGTCATTGAAGAGTACCGGATTGATCTCATGGACTAAGCTGCTTTCCTGCAGGCAAAAATTGCCGGAAACCCTTAGACTAGGAAGTACTTTAAATTCACTCTTATGTGTGGAATTGTCGGATATATTGGCGGCCGCGAAGCGGTACCCATCATTGTCGATGGCCTGCGCCGGCTCGAATACCGGGGCTACGATTCAGCCGGCGTCGCCGTGCTCAACGGCTCGAATACCCTTGAAGTGCGCCGCGCTTCGGGCAAATTGCGCAATCTGGAAGATGTATTGCGCGCGCAGCCGCTGGCCGGCTCCTACGGCATTGGACATACGCGCTGGGCCACGCACGGACGGCCCACCGAAGAGAACGCCCATCCCCATCGCGACTGCACTGGACGGATTGTGGTGGTACACAACGGCATAGTCGAGAATTACCTGCCATTGCGCAAAGAACTGACCGCCGAAGGGCACACGTTCAAGACCGAAACCGACACTGAAGTCATCGCCCATCTGATCGAAAAATACCTCAACGGCAGCCTGGAAGACGCAGTCCGGGCGGCGCTCAAGGAGATCCACGGCGTCTTCGCCATCTCGGTCATTTCCTCTACCGATCCGCACAAGATTGTGGCCGCCCGTTCCGGGCCGCCGGTGGTCGTTGGCTTGGGTGAAAACGAGTTTTTCGTCGCCTCCGATGTCCCCGCCATTCTCAGCCATACCCGCGACATGTTCTTTTTGAGCGACGGCGACGTGGCCGTGCTCACGCCGGACGGCGTCAAACTGACCGATTTCGACGGCAAAACCGTCCGCCGCCAGGTCACCCGAATACTGTGGGACCCGGTTATGGCGGAAAAGGGCGGATTTAAGCATTTCATGCTCAAAGAAATTTTTGAGCAGCCGCGCGCCGTCAAAGACACCATGCTCGGCCGTGTCGGACTCGAGAGCGGCCGCGTATTCCTGAACGAGGTCGATATTCCGGAAGCCGACTTCCTGAAGTTTCAGCAGGTGAAGATCGTCGCTTGCGGCACCAGTTGGCACGCCGGTCTGGCGGGCAAAATTATCCTCGAACGGCTGGCCCGCATCCCGGTCGAAGTCGATTATGGCAGTGAGTTCCGCTACCGCGATCCGATCATCCAGCCGAATACCCTTACTGTCGTCATTTCGCAATCGGGCGAAACGGCCGACACGCTGGCTGCCCTGCGCGAGGCTAAAGCCAAAGGATCGAAAACGCTCGCCATCTGCAACGTGGTCGGCTCGATGATCACCCGCGAAGCCTCCGGCACCCTGCTGACCCATGCCGGCCCCGAGATCGGGGTGGCCTCTACTAAAGCTTTCACCTCGCAGTTAACGGCGCTCATTATTCTCGGCATGCACCTCGGCCAGGTGCGCGGCGTCTTGAGCAACAAAGCCGCCTGCGACCTGGTGCAGGAACTCGCTCACATCCCGGGCAAACTCGAACAGGTGCTGGCGCAAAACGACAGTTATGACGAACTGATTAAGGATCTGTTCCGCGCCCAGGATTTCCTCTACCTGGGCCGTGGCATCCATTTCCCGATCGCGCTCGAAGGAGCGCTCAAACTGAAGGAGATTTCCTACATCCACGCCGAAGGCTATCCGGCCGGCGAGATGAAGCATGGACCGAACGCCTTGATCGACGAAAATTTGCCCGTTGTGGTGCTGGCCACCAAGGATCCGGAATCCGAAGAGAGCAAAGTGCATTATGAGAAAACACTCTCGAATATTCAGGAAGTCAAGGCGCGCAGCGGACGCGTGGTGGCAATTGCTTGTGAAGGGGACGAAGAGGTCGCCAAAATGGCCGATCATCTGATTACTATTCCGGTGACTCGCGAACTGCTGCTTCCTCTGCTCGAGATGATTCCGATGCAGTTGCTGGCGTATCACATTGCCGTGCGCCGCGGTTGCGATGTCGATCAGCCGCGCAATCTGGCCAAGAGCGTTACGGTCGAATAAAACGAGCCATGATCCGGCGAGCGGCGCGCGCTTGCGCCAGATCCGGGTCGGCGTCCGGCCAAACCGCGAATCCGTGATTCACGCCGTCCATACAGTGGTGCTCAACCGGCACGCCGGCCGCCACAAGCTGCTCCGCGTACTCGTTGCCTTCGTCTCGCAGAATGTCGTATTCGGCGGTAATCACCAGAGCGGGCGGTAGCAGGCTTACATCTTGCGAGCGCAACGGCGCCGCATAGGCAAATTCGGCCGCCGAGCGATTGGCCAGATACAAATCCCACATATACGCCATCCCGGCGGCAGTCAGGCCATAACCATCGCGAAACTCCTGATAAGACGGTGTCGGCGGATCGTAGTAGCGGGTCACGGGCCAAAGCAGAATCTGTCCGGCGAGTGGCGGACCGCTGCCGCGATCGCGCCGCATCAGAGAGACGACCGCGGCCAGATTGCCCCCGGCGCTGTCTCCTGCGACCAGGATTCGCTGCGGATCCACTTGCCAAGCGGCGGCTTGTGCGAAAGCCCAATCAACGGCAGCCAGACAGTCTTCCGGGGCCGCAGGGAAAGGATGTTCCGGGGCTAGCCGGTAGGCAACCGATGCCATGACGGCCTGACTCTGTAAGGCCAGGCGGCGGCAAAAAGCGTCATGCGAATCGAGGGTTCCGCTCATCCAGCCGCCCCCGTGAAAATAGACGACCAGCGGAGCGTTCTCGGCGCCAGCGGGCGTATACAGCCGCAAAGGGATTCCCCCGTTCTGCCCAGGAACGTAGCCCTCCGACGCAATCAGACCGTCGCCAGGCCCGGCAGCCTGCTGCAAAACCAACTCAGCCAATCGTGCGCGCACTTCCGCCGGGCTCAATTGTTCGGTCGGGAGATATCCCAGGGCAGCCACGGCATCCAGCCGCGCGCGAATCGAGGGTTCGAGTGGCATCGGTCCAGAGATACCATGTAGCGACCGATGAATTCCGTTTCGATCCGGGCCGCCGGCGCCGCTCTGCTCCTGTGTCTCTGCGGCCTCACGGTCTATTCCCTGCCCCCCGCCGAAAAGCCCGTCACGTACATTGACGTGACTTCCCAGAGCGGCATTCACTTCACCGACACCAACTCCCCCACGCCCGAAAAATACCTGATCGAAACCATGACCGGCGGCGTCGCCGTCATCGACTTCGACCACGACGGTTTTCCCGACATTTTCGTCGTCAATGGCGCGCGCCTTCACCCGGGCCAGCAAGACAGCGAGACGCCGGACAAATCTTCGCCCGAATGCTGGAACCGCCTCTACCGCAACAATCACGATGGCACGTTTTCCGATGTCACCGAAAAAGCCGGCGTGCGCGGCTCAGGCTACGGCATGGGCGTAGCCGTGGGCGATTTCGACAACGACGGCTACGACGATCTGCTGGTCACTAATTTCGGCAGCGTCACTCTCTATCACAACAACGGCAATGGCGTCTTCACCGATGTCACCGCCAAAGCCGGATTGCAAAAGGTCAGCGGATGGTTTTCTAGCGCCGGCTTCTTCGACTACGACAACGATGGCAAGCTCGACTTGTTTCTCTGCCGGTATCTCGATTGGAACTTTTCCAAAAACATCCGCTGCGGCTCGCGGGAAGAGGGCGGCCGCGCCTACTGCCATCCCGATAATTTCAAGCCCGTCTCGAATTACCTGTTCCACAACAAAGGTAACGGCGCCTTTACCGACGTCAGCGCCGCCAGTCACATCGCCGCCTCGCCCGGCAAAGCGCTCGGCGTCTCCTTTGCCGACTTCAATCACGATGGCCGTCTCGATATCAGTGTCGCCAATGACTCCTTTCCCCAATTCCTGTTCCTCAACAACGGCGACGGCACCTTTACCGAAAACGGCATGACGGCCGGCGTGGCCTTTACCGACGACGGCAAAACCTTCGCCGGCATGGGCACCGATGCCGCCGACGTGGATGGCGACGGTAAGCCGGACATCATCACCACCGCGCTTTCGAACGAGACCTACGCGTTCTTCCACAACAATGGCGACGGCATGTTCAACTACGACACCAACGTGTCTCGCCTGGGCGAGTTCACCCGTCTCTACGGCGGCTGGGGCATGCGCATCTTCGACTACGACAACGACGGCTGGAAGGATCTGTTCTTAGCCAACAGTCATGTAATGGATAACGTCCATTTGATTCAGCCGCATGTCGAATACAAGGAACCCTTGCTGCTGCTACGGCAGGTAGATCACAAGTTCGTGAACGTATCGGCGCAATCGGGCGCGGTGTTTCAGGAGAAATGGGCGAGCCGGGGCGCGGCTTTCGGCGACTTAGACAACGACGGCGATATCGACGCGGTCATTGTCACCTGCGGCGGCCCGCTCTATGTCTTACGCAATGACGGCGGCAATCGCAATGGCTGGATTACGCTCGATCTGCGCGGCACGAAAAGCAATCGCGACGGCATCGGCGCGCAGGTGAAACTGACGGCGGCATCGGGCCGCGTGCAATACGGCATGGCCACCACTACGGCCAGCTATCAATCCGCCCAGGACCGGCGTGTCTTCTTCGGACTCGGCGCCGAACCATCCATTCAAAAAATCGAGATCACCTGGCCAAGCGGTGCAAAACAGCGGATCGCCAATCCTCCGCTGCGACAAATCCTGTCCGTAAAAGAAGAATAACTACGGCGGTTCCACCGAGTTTTTACCGTCCATAAAAAAAGCAAGGGGAAACACCGGTAACATTGCCGCAAGGATGTCGTCGCGGCGTTGCCGGGCGTATCGCCTGAGGTTTACTCGTATCGAAGGGCGACTAGCGGATCGATCTTGCTTGCTCGCCGAGCGGGAAGATAACTGGCAAGCAGCGCTACGAACAGCAGCAGCACCGAAACCAGCGTGTAAACCAAAGGATTAGTTGGGCGGACACCAGCAAGCAGACTGGACAGGAGACGTGTAAGGAAAACAGCACCCACACCGCCGATCGCAATGCCGACGACAGCCAGCAACGCCACCTGTTTGACAACCAGAAAAATGACGCTTGCACACTTCGCTCCAAGCGCCATGCGTATACCAATTTCCTTTGTGCGCCGTGCTACCTGGAAACTGAGCAGGCCATAAATTCCAACCGACGTCAGAATGAGAGCGAGGGCAGCGAAGGTGCTCATCAGCGACGCGTTGAAACTTGGGCGAGCCATTGAACGCGCCACGATGTCAGACATTGGCTGCAGATTGAGAATGCGCTGATTCGGACGCACGGCTGTAACGGCTTTTCGAAGTATTGAGCCTAAAGAAGAGTTACCGGTCCCACGAACTACCCAGGCTGTCGAATCCGGCTCTCTTGGAAGCTGTGGTGCTGGTACATAAACGGTGGTCGGGTTGGCTTCGTTGATCGCTAGATTTTTTACATCTGCGACAACGCCCACAATCTGACGAGGCTGTTCCAGAACCTCAGGAAATTCGTGACTTTTATATTCACCGACTACGATGCGATCACCAATCGGGCTTTTGCCACTCCACCAAGCACGCGCTACGCTCTCGCTCACAATGGCTACCGGTGTCGCGGAAGCCGTGTCCGTCTCCCTGAAGGTGCGTCCCTGGATGATGGGAATTTGCATAGTTCGAAAATATTGTGAACTGATGGCACGATACTCCATCCCGCCGATGCTGTGCTCAGGGTGTCCTTCGTGTTGAGTTGGAAGGTTGTCGGGACCAGTCAGTGGCAGCTGAGAAACTACAGCCGCTGCGGTGACGCCAGGTGTCGCCTGAATACGTCGAAGTACGTCTTGCTCGAAGCTCCATATCTGCGGCGAATTAAGCTTTGCAGTCGGCCCAAATGGAGTGCTCATAGTGTACACGTGGTGAGGATCGAAGCCCAGCCTTTGCTGGTGTAGACGATAGATGCTCTCAATAAGCAGTCCCGCCCCTACCAGCAGCATCAACGAGACCGCAATCTCGCTCGTTACCAGCACACTACGCGCGCGATTGTGAGCCGTAGTCCGCCCGCCACCAGGGCTGCCCTCCTTAAGCGAGGTATTCAGATCCAGTCTGGTAGCCTGCCAGTAAGAAGTCAGCCCAAGAATTAGGCTTGTGCCGACAGTCAACAGCGAAGTAAAACCCAATACCCGAATGTCCAGGCGAACCTGTGTAGTTAGCGGAATATCCCACGGGATCGTGGAAAGCAGTCCTCTGAGCGCCCAATTGGCCGCTATCAAGCCTGCCAAACTGCCGGTAAAGGCGATCAGCAGACTTTCGGCCAAGAACTGCTGAAGCAAGTGTAAGCGCCCCGAGCCAATGGCCAGGCGAACGGAAATCTCTCGCTGGCGGGAGTCGGCCCGCGCCATTAAGAGACTGGCGACGTTAGCGCATGCGATCAAAAGCAAAAGGCTCACAGCTCCAAACAGCATCAAAACGCTCGTTCGGAAATCACCGGCGAGCCACTTTTGGTAGCTCCCGAGCTGAATTCCCCTTTGCCCTGACTGGACCGAACCTTGCTGACGCAGAGCCTCGAATACCACGTTCATATTAGCTTGCGCCTGGGCGATAGTCGTTTTCGGCTTCAGGCGGGCGATCACGCGGGTATTCATTCCGGTATCCGCAATGCCGCGCCCCAGTTGCAACGGCACGAAAACATCCGCGGGCTGCTCAATGAAGGTAAAATTCGGTGGCATTACGCCTACCACCGTGTAAGAAAGGTCGTCAAGTTCTATCTGGCGGCCAATTACCGTAAGATCTGCGCCGAATGCATTTTGCCAAAGCGCATCGCTCAGGACAGCGACCTGAGGACTACCAGGGCGCGTATCATCGCGCTGAATGCCTCGGCCCATCGCTGGATGAGTACCCAGCGCATGGAAGAAACCGTCAGTCGCCCGCAGAGACGTAATCCACTCGGGCACATCTCCTCGCTTAATAGCGACCGTTCCGCCTCCTCTATACGCTGCTATGGTTTGAAATGCACTGCTGTGGTCGCGGTAGAACTCAAACTCGGGAACGGTTAGGGTATCGTTCAAGTCCCCACTTTTCCAAGCCAGGCTCATGTGAACGATAGCGTCTGGTTGTCGGTACGGAAGAGGGCGGAGAAGTACCGCATTCACAACGCTGAAGATGGCCGTATTCGCTCCGATGCCCAGCGCGAACGTTGCAATCGCCATTGCGCTGAACAATAGATTCCTTCGAAGTGACCGCGCTGCGAACCGAATGTCCTGTAGAAATCGCTCAACCGATATCCATCCCCACATTTCCCTGCTCACCTCCTTCAGTAAGGTTTTGTTCCCGAACTGCCTTCGGGCCGCGTAAACAGCTTCGACGGAATGACAATCCTGCTCGCTTAACTTATTGGCCCGAAGTGCGATGTGAAAGCGCATCTCCTCTTCGAGATCTTCCGTCATGCGATTACGGCGACAAAAAAATAACGCTCGTCGCCACAGTTCTCCGGGCGTCATGTGTGGCCCACATAAACAGGTTGAAGAACACGTGCAATGGCATGGCTGATCCGGTCATGGCGTTTTACCTGTTGCCCTAATTGCAGACGGCCGGAAGGTGTCAGCTTGTAATACCGAGCTCGACGATTTTCTGCGATCTTTCCCCATTCGGCTGTCACCCAACCTTTGACAAGCATCCGTTGCAGAGATGGATATAACGAACCTTCTTCTACCTGGAGAATGCTTTCAGAGATCGTCCGAATTGTGTTGGCGATTCCGAATCCATGCAGTTGCTTCGCCCGCTCCAACGTCTTGAGGATCAATGCGTCGAGTGTTCCCGGTGGTATTGCATCTCGGTTGCTGGAGAATGGCACGACATAGACAGTCTATGTCATTTTGGTTCGCAACCGCAACATCATCGAGGTTGCAAATACCTTTGTTTTAGCGATTGTGCGATCTCGATTCTTAAGTGGAAGCGTTTCGGCTTTCGACATTCTAGTGATCCTGTCTGGTTCGTGCTACCAAAGGGCGTGAGCCGACGGCGGGAAAGAATTCGGAATTGTTATGTGCAGCCTTAAGTTCACGAGTATGGGGCTTCGCTCTTGCAATCCTTGCAGGATTTGAAGTCAGGAGTGAGGAGTCAGAATACAGTAATCGCAACCGGTAATCAATTATTCGTGCGGGCGCTAGAAATTCAACCGCAAGGTCACTTGCAAAACCCGCTGCGCAAATCCGAATCCATCGAGCGTGCTGGTCACTCTGCCAAATTGCGGATCGTACGGCCCGGTATCCGCCGAATCCGGTACCGCAAAAATATGCCGGTTAAACGCATTCAGCAGTTCGCCTTTTGCCTGGATCGTAATGCCCTCTTTGATCCGGAAATTCCGGATCAGGCTGAAGTCCTCGTTGAAATAATTCGGCCCGCGGGCATCGCCGTTGTTGCGCGGATAGTTGCCGAAGTAGTATGCCCCGCCGCGCGCCTGTTGGACGGTCGTGTTGCTGCCTTGGGCGACAGGCAAAGTGTTCGGATCGGCAAAACCACAACCCGCCTGTCCCTGATACTGGCACACCGGCACAAAGTAACTCTGAAAACCGCCTGCCGGGCCCGGCGCAAGTGGTTGGAAGGTTCCATTCAGCGCGCTGGCACTCAATGGCGAGGCGCTCGGTCCGCGGTTGAAGCGAATACAGTTGTCCCACCCGGGAATGCCGTTCGCGCAGCCGAAGGTGATCGGTGTGCCCGATTGGTAACGCAATACCGCGCCCACTTGCCAGCCGCCCAGAATCGCTCCAGCCACCCCGCCCCGCAGAAACGGTTTGCCTTTGCCGAAGGGCAATTCCCAAAGCGGCGCGGCGGTGAAGGTGTATGGAACATCCTGGCTGCTCAGCGCTTTCTCCCCGTTTAGATTGCCTGGATTTTGAATTTGATTGATGCCGCCGTTAATGCCTTGCAAGATACTGTCCGCATCCGTAATGGTCTTGGCCCAGGTGAAGGAAGCTTGCACCTGCAGTCCGGCACTAAAGCGGCGTTCGAGCGAAGCCTGCAGCGAGTTGTAAGTTGATTGACCGATGTTCTGCAAAACATCGGTATTGATGAAACCGTATTGCGGATACGGCCGCAAAGCCTGCTGCAACGACACACTGCTGCCCCAGTCCTGCAGGAAATTCGCGTAAGGTGCGCCCACACCCAGGCTGTTCCCGACAAATGGCTGGTTTAGGGCCGCGCCCGAGCTCAAGGCGTTGATCGAAAGATTGTTCACGTTCATCAACGCCGAACGTAGATTCTGCGCCCGCTGCGCCGCATAGCCGAGCGTGGCCACCGTGTCTTTCGTCACCTGCTGCTGCACTTGAAAGCTCCAGCTCTGAATGATGCCCGGCTGCCCGAAGCGCGGCTGGATAAAGCCCGGATTCCCTTTGTTCACGACCGAAGGATCGGTAGTGGGAGCATGCGCATACGCCGGAATCCCGCTGTCCCAGTTTGGACCGTTCAAAGCGGCCGGATCGAAGCCGTTGGGACTGGGGAACACCGGAGTCGACGAAAAGCCCTGCACCTGGCCACCCCCGAAGTCGGTATATTGCAGTGGCGAATAGATCACGCCATAGCCGCCGCGGATTACCGTTTTCCCGCCGTTGGGGTTATAGGCGAACCCGAAGCGCGGCGCCACATCGTGATACTTGGTATCGGCCCAGCGCCGGTTACAGCCCGCGCAAGTATTGGCAAACACCAATGCGCCCCCCAGACCATTCGCTGCGGGGTTCGGCGCGTTCGGATCGAAGTTCGAGGTGTTGTTGTAAGCTTCCACGCGCGGTAAATCGATGCTGTAGCGCAGCCCAAGATTCAGTGTCAGATGATTGGTCACTTTCCAGTCATCCTGCACGAACGTCGCATAATACTGCCAGGTCCAGCGCGGCGCATGCACCTGTTGCACGGCATTGACACTGTCCGGACCGCCCAGAAGAAAGCTGGCGAGACTGTTGCCGCTCGATGCCAGGTTCTGCACGGCTGCCGTTTGATTCCGGCTGAAGTTATAGGTGCCCGAATCGTTCACGTTGTTGTAAGTGCCAAATATCTGGTCGCGGAAATCGAAGCCGAACGTCAGGTTATGTCTTCCCTTGGCCCAGCTCACGGTGTCGTTCAACCGCAGTCCATTGTCGAGCGCATCATCGTTGTTCCCGCGGCTGAGCGGTGGCACTCCTTCCCCGATATTGACAATCGGAAACTGATTTCCGTTGATGCCGTTTATCCCCAGCTTGGCCGGCCAGCTGAAGTTTTGCGCGCGCGAAACAGCCGCGCCTGAACTGAGATTCAAACTGTTTGTGCGGTTGTAACCGAGCGCCAAATGGTTCAGCAAAGTCGGATTGATGATGTAGTCCCAACCGGCCCTGCCGTAGTGCGTAATGAAACTCTGATTCCAGCCGTTCGGATCCACCGGCGGAGGCAACGTATATGTGCCGGAGGTGTAACGCTCGTTGTCCCGACTGTCATACATCCCGAAGATTTTGCTTTTATCGGAAAGCGACTGATCGATGCGCACCGTGTAAGTCGTGTTGTACAACGGTGTGCTGCTGGAGAGAGCGTAATTGTTGCCGTTCGCGAGCGCCGGAATATTGGGCGGCGGCAGGTAGAACAGCATGTTCTGCGTGACGTGTGAAAGCTGCGCTGTCGGAATGCGGTTGCCGGGAAACGGATCTCGGCAGCTCTTGCCGTTGACCGTACGAGTAGTAGTCGGATCGAAAATTTGGCCCTGCAAAATGGCCGCCCCGGTACACGGGTTGATTTGGCCGAGCGAGGTGTTGGTCAAATTCGCCGAAAAATCACCGCCGCGCTGCGCTATCGTCGGCACAATGCTCTCGTTGCTGCCCCCGATGTTCTGCTTGTACTGCTCCCAGTTAAAGAAAAAGAAAGTCCGGTTGCGCCCGTTGTAAATCTTCGGAATCCACACCGGCCCGCCAAAATTGCCGCCATAATCGTTCTTCTTGTCGATCGGCCGGATGTACTGCGCACGGCAGTCAGGCTGTGGCGTGCAGCTGGCCTTTAAGCCATTGTTGAACCAGCTATTCGAGTTCAGATCTTCGTTCTGCAGAATGTCATAACCGGTGCCATGGAATTGATTCGTACCGGACTTGGTCGTGAAAGTCTCAATGCCACCCGTCGTGCGTCCATAAATCGCCGGAATGGTCGACGTCAATACGCGAAACTCCGCAATGGCTTCGACCGAAGGCGCCGCTTCATCGAAAGACGAGCCGTTTTCGCTGCGCAGCATACTCGTACCATCGAGCAGAATCTCGTTCCCGAAATTCTGTCCGCCGCCCACCTTCGAAATAAAAATCCCGTTATTACTGTTTCCCGTACCCGGTCCCGCCGTACCGGGCGCCAGAAAGACGAATGCTTCCGGCGACCGCATGGCGCCCACGCCGCCGAGCGCCAAGGGCAACTCGACCACCTGTTTCGACGTGATCGCCGTGCCGATTTCCGACGTTTGCGTGTCGATACTCGTTACGTCCGCTTGCACCGTCACCGTCTGTTGCGCATTCCCCACGTTAAGCGTGATCTTGATGGCTGTCGTTTGCGCGATCGTGACCGTGACGTTCGACTGCTTCACCGATCCAAAACCGGTCTGCGACGCCGTCACGTCATACTGGCCGATGCCCAGCGAGGGAAAGCGGAAAGCGCCATCCGATCCGCTGGTGGTTTCGAGAGAACTGCCGGTAGCATCGTTCTTAGCCGTGATCTTGGCGCCTTGGACGGCAGCGCCGGTCTGGTCGACTACCGTTCCGGCGAGAATGCCCTCATTAGTCTGCGCCCATACTGCGGAGCACAGAGCAGAGCTGAGAAAAAGTGCGGAGAGAACAGGCGCGTACGAGCGCAAACGCTGCGAAGACTTCAAAAAACACCCCCAGATACTTGGCCTGGGATTGAGACGCCAGGCGATGAGACACTGGGGCGATTATATACGTCGGGCTTACCGTGAGTTCACTCGCTATCTTACGTGTCTCCAGCCTTTGTCTGCTGGCAGTTCAGCTATGTGCCGGTCAGACTGCCGCCCAGGCGACCGCGCGGATCGAAGCCGGCGACTTTCAGGGCGCCTGCGAACTGTTGAGGTCGCAACTCCGCCAGACGCCTCGAGACATCGAATCCTGGAACCTGCTCGGTATCAGCGAGACCGGACTTGGCGAGATGCAGTCGGCGGAACAGGCTTTTCAGCACGGACTGGACATCGCCCCGGAAGCGGTTTCGCTGAACGAAAATGCCGGGTTACTGTATTTTCGCGAAGCCAAATATACGGATGCCAAACGGTTCCTGGCGCGCGCCGTTGCAGCAGGCAGCGGCCAGCCGGGCGTGAAGTTCAGTCTGGCCGCGGCGCGTCTGCGCACCGGAGAACCGGCGCTGGCACTCCGCGATTTGCAGGCGCTAGAAGCTTCGCTCGCCGGCCGCTCTGAGTATTGGGACGAACGCGGCCGCGCCGAACTCGCGTCTGACTCGGCCACCGCTGCCGAAAAGAGTTTCGAACGCGCCCTCGCCTTGTCCTCGCACGATCCCACGGCCTGGAACGGCGCTGCCACCGCCGCCGAGAAGCAGGGCCTGGACGAGAAAGCTCTCGCTACCCTGGTCAAAGCGCAGGCGGCCAACCCGGACAATATCACGCTGCTGATGCACTTCGCTAGCGTCTGTATTCGTCGCGACTTAGGACCGGACGCCATCACTGCGCTCGACAAAGCGCGTCACCTCGACCCGTCCAATTTCGCCGTCCTGTACCTGCTTGCCCGCGCTAACATCTCGGTAGCCAACTGGCAGCAGGCTCACGGCCTGTTCCAGCAATTTTCCGCGCACGATCCCACCTTCGCACCGGCTTACTTCGCACTGGGCTGGCTCGATATCCGGCTAAACCGCACATCCCAGGCACGCTCAGAGTTGCAGCACTGTCTGCAATTGGCCCCCGAACTGATCGAAGCGCGTTACACTCTGGCCCAACTTGAGTGGGATGACGGCAACATCGATCAGGCCGAACAACTGCTTCACAGAGTGTTGCAGCAGAATCCGCGCCATTCCCAAGCCAACATGACGCTGGGCGATATCGAGCTGCGCAGAGAAAACTTGCCCGCCGCTCAACGCCTGCTGGAAGCGGCCGTGAAGAGCGATCCGAAACTAGCCGCCGCTCACTACAAGCTCTCCACTGTCCTGCAGCGCGAACATCGCTCGCAGGAGGCGAACGCCGAAAAACAAATCGCCGCCCAGCTGAACACAGAAGCCCACCAGTCTGGACGAACGCAATTCAAGCTGGTTCTACCCGACGAGTCCGTCAACTCCAATCCGCCAAACTACTGACGCACTCGGCCGACCCATCACGCAACCAGCCGTCGAGTTGCGCTGGCTCTTTCAGCTGCTGGCCACGCTCGCGCGAGACCACCGCGTAGGCGCACGGGAAATCGGTCAACGCGGTCATGTCTACGAAAAGTTTTTCGAACTGCGCCACCGGAAAGACATCTTCCTGCCCCTTGCCCCAGCGTCGCTTCACGTCTTTGAGCGTGATGTAACTGGGCATCCGCACTGCTACCTCACGAATGGCCTCGGCCACCCGTTTCTCATCGCCCAGATCATGGCGCGCCAGCGAAAAGACCGCCAGCAGCTGATCGAGGTCGATCCAAAATGTATTCGTGTTGTAGTACGAGAGCGACCACTCCACTTCTTCCGCCGGAAGCGCCAATCCTTCCACCAGCCGCAAACGGCCGTCGACACGCGCCAGCCCGCCGCCGTGATCGTCCACCTGTCGAGAAATCACTTCTACCGTAAGACCAGCGTTGTGCTCGATGTGAAAACCGAGTAGTCCAGGATCGACATTTGCACCAAGCGTGTCGATGTTATGCACCATCAGATATTTCAGCTGAGGACGCTGCGCCAGTAGAGCGCGCAAAGTGCCGTTGCGCAGCATGTTGGGGACTTCGTACCAGTGCCCGGTCGGATGAATGCACTGCAGCGGCAGATTGTCCGTATAGTCAGACGCCTCGCCCGCCTGTTCGGCCCACTGCATCAGCGCCGAGCGAACACTATCGCGCATCTTCTCCCTCTGCTCATCGAGCGATTGCTGCGACGTCTCCTGCCAGGCAAAGCGCAGATCGCGCACCGTGGGAACGAAGCGCAAACCGATGCTGCGGCCCGCCGACAGAAGTACCGGCCCCTTATAGCCGAAATTCTTGGCAGTTTCCAGGTGCGCACTGATCGGCCCGTGCGTCAGATAACTCGTGGTGATGACGTGCGGAATAGGCCGTCCGCACAGCACACTACTGCGGCGGCTCTTCGCCAGATGCGTTTCCAGAAAACTGCGAAACTGGCCGTCGAATTTACAGAAAGGATTCAGCGCTTTCACCGCTCCCGCGCCGCGCGTCCAGCGCGACCCGACGCCGCCGGCCAGCGACACCACCGCCACGGTCCCATCTTTGAGAGCATCGAGCCCCGTTTTGCGAAAGTGATCCTCCAAAGGCATCCGAGCATCGAACACATCGCTCGCGCGCGCATCTTCCACCTTCACCGTCGCCCCCAGGCGATTCTGCGCCAGGCCGATCCGTCCCTGCCGGAGGTCGGCGCGCAATGCCTCGTGCTCCTCCGGATCGAAACCGTGTTCGCGCAGCAGATCGAAAAGGTTCTGCGAGGCACCGACGCCTTTTTCATCGGACGAAGGCAGCAGCCGGTCAAACAGGTTTTGCACGATGCCTGAATAGCCGGGGGTCGCGCGCGAGGCGGCTGCCAGCCGGTCGAGCTCACGGCGTCGCGAGCCGGACATCAGCCGGAGGTCGGTGCGCAGCAGTTGCGGAACGGTCAGCGCATAATAACCATCCGGCATCAGGTTCGCCTCGCCTGACAGTAGTTCCGCCCAGGTACCCCGTTCGTTAATTGCAAAGTCATACACCACCGGCTGCATGGCAAACGGCACTGCGTCTTCCAGGCGGCTCTTCGTCTCTTGCATTAGGCTCGCCATGCGGTCCTGCGCCGCCGCTTTCCGCTCAGGGCTGAACATGAACCCCATCCCTCCTCCAGCCATCCCGCCCAGCATCCAGAAGCCCCAGAAATCCGAGCGCATTTCCGAGCGGACCTGAGCGATCAAACTCTCGGTGTAGGCGTTGGTCGCCCAGGGAATGATGCTCTGTAGCGGACCGAAGAAGTTGCGCTCGGTCGCCCGTCCAATCTTCGCGATGTCTCCCGCCCGCAAGTCGGCCACGATTTCATCGAGGATGCCAATCGCTTCCTGGCGCGCGGCCCATTCCTGCGGAGCACGCAGCAGATATTTTTCGGTCACCATCTCGAGAATGGGCCCCACATCCTGCGCCATGCCGCCATGCACCAGCACCAGGCTCTGCTGCAGTTTCTCGCGCGCTTCGTCCGAAATGTCGCTCCCTGCCAGCACGTGATGCGCCGGCAAAAGACGGCCGCGGCTCACGCCAAACTCAGGGTCGCCTTCCTCCGCTTCGGCGCCTTCAATGATTTTGATGCCCGGCCAGACCCCGCCGGAATCCTGCCAGCCGCCGCCCGATCCGCCCAGCCATTCGCCCAGAATCGCCCGCGCCGCCACCAGCCGCCGGTCCGCTTCACTCAGGCCTCCCGTAAGCGATTCCGTCTGCCGCGTCGCTCGCATACAAACCGAGATCAGGCTCGCCAGCAGATTCGTCGATACAGCCAGGCGCGAGCCCTTCGGAATGTTGCGCACGAGGCTCACGAGTTCGATACCTCGGCCCGGTCCGGCAAGTTGGGTGAGCAATGCCGCGAGCGGCTGTACCGCGCCTTCCATAGCGGGCGGAACCAGGCCCGAAGCAATCACCGCCGCTTTCAGCAAACCCAGATAGTCGCGAGCGAAATCGAAGACTTCGGCGAAGGTAGTCAGGTCGGCCGTCGCCCCGAGGTCAACGCTCGTGAGACGAAGCACCGGTTCGTCGATCACGCGGAACCAGGCTTCGACCGGCGGTTGCGGTTCGCCGGAGCCGCGGACGCTGAGATCGATCGAAATATTGAGCACCCGCGCGCCTTCCGGAAAATCCATCCCGAGAAAGAAAATGTCGCTCCAGCCGCTATGCGTCAGGTCCATGCGCACGGGCGTCGACTCTTTGAGAATCGGAAACGGCTCGCTGCCGGACACGCGCGCCACCAGTTCGCGGCGGACTGAGAGCGGATAGTCATCCGGATGCCCGATACGCGACATCCAGTGATTGCCGCGCACCGAACGCACGCTGCGCCGCACCTGATCGGCCAGAGTTTTAAAACCCAGCCCGCGATATACCGCAGCGTAGGCACTCGCCAGCGCGGCACTCAAGCCCTGCGTGCGTTCGCCGCGTTGCAATACTTCGATCGATTCTTCAAAGCGGCGCTTCAATAGATGCCGGGTCGCTTCAAACGGAATGAGCCCCGCTTTGTTGGCCTCGGGACGCGTTGGCAAATGAAAACGATGAATGGCGTACAGGAAAAATAACGCGCGCACTCGCTGGTATAAATTGTCGGAAGCGCGCCAGAACGCATCCAGCGCCTGGCATTCCGCCAGCAGCGACTGAGTTGAAGCTTGCCGGCAGAATTCATCGACAGACCGGTTACGAATGGCGGCTTCCGGTGACGTGATAACGCGAACTAACTCGCTCAAGCGCTCGGTCCAATCTCGCGCGCTTCCGTATTGTGCAGCGCAACCAGCTCGAGCAGCTGTGCCAGTACCGCATTACGATCCTGCCCATCAAGAGCGAGCGCCAGCTGGGCGCGAAACAGACCGTACTTAACGCCTACATCGTAGCGACGGCTGGTTTGTTCCAGAGCCAGATATTGCTCGCGTCCAGCGAGTTCGTCGAGTGCGCTCGACACAGTCACAGCTTGAGCCGGTGCGTGCAACTGGCGGTCGAGGATTTCCATGATGCCCGGCGTCAAAACGTGCATGCCGAAGAAGCACAAATAATGTCCGGCACGCAGACCGGATATACCGAGTTCCTGCTCCGCTTGGGTTGGCGTCGGTTTCTCTAACACTTTCTGGACTCTATACAGATCTCGTTGACCGGAGATGCGCTGGCCGCCGATAGCGCCATAGTGTGAGAGAAGCGTCTCGCGGGTGGCTTGCACCGCCGAAACGGCGCAGCCTTCTGAGATCGCCAACTGCACCAAACGCTGCGTGCCGCTGTTGCCGTTCGCCCCGGCGTACAGGTGATCGCCAACGAGATGCAGAAACGGGTCCGGGCCGGTAAACTCTCGAGCGCAGAACAAAGCGTGCGCGTAACCCGAAGGCTCGGGCTGCTCAATGAAGCGGATGGCGCGATCGCTAGCGGCGCGCGCAAAAGAACCTTCGTCACCCGACGGAATGACAACCGCGATTTCATCGACCCCGGAGCGTCGCACTTCGTCCAAAATGATGCGGAGAACGGTCTTCTCCTCACTATCGCGGTCAATCAGTGTTTGTAGCGGGAGCGTTCGTTGATTACGGCCGGCGGCCGTGATGACGGCCTTCTTAATCTTCATGACTGATCTTTTTTGGGATCAACCGCGATTCTATCCTGGGATGATGATTCGGCACACGATCATAACCGTACCGACGCGGGGCAAAGGTCTCTATGAATTTACAAAGGCGGTTTCAGATTGGTTGCAGAAGCAGCAGGTCGACGACGGTTTACTGACTGCGTTCATCCAGCACACCTCGTGCTCGCTCGTCATTCAGGAGAATGCCGACCCGGACGTGGTGCTGGATCTTCGCGACTTCTTCGAACGTCTAGTGCCCGAGCATGAAGGAAGCTACCGTCATACCGCGGAAGGCGCCGACGATATGACGTCTCACATCCGTTCTACGCTGACACAAACATCCCTGACAATTCCAGTAATAGCAGGCGAGATGGCTCTAGGAACCTGGCAGGGTCTCTACATATTCGAGCATCGCAACCGCCCGCACCAGAGAAAGATCGTTTTGATGCTCGTAGGGTAGGCTTCAGCCTGCTATCTTGCCGCGGCGCGATCATCCTATAGAAAATCGCGCCATGAGCCCAGCTTATTGCATTCTACTGTCTGCTGTGCTTCAAATCGCGAATCACGTTATGCGCAGCCAGCACGCCATCGTACTGCTTGCGAACAAGGCCTGCCACGTCCGTCGGCAACGCTTTGGCAATAGCGTCCGCATAAGCTTTCTTTGCAGCATCTTCCCCAGCTTCCGCCTCATCGATCAGCGCTTTGTCTTCGTCTTTCGAAAGAGCTTCTTTTATGCTGATCCAACCGCGGTGAAGCCCTGCCGACACATGTCCGCTTTCCGCCGGCTTCTCGCCAAGCGCGCTCACCGCCGACTGCAGTTGTTGTGCATAGCTCGCCCTCTCCGACGAATACTTCGAGAACAAAGACTTCAGAGATCCCTCCTTGGCCTTCTCAGCTACTTTTTGGAAACCCTCCTGGCCGTCCTTGCAAGTCTCTATTAAACCGTTCAGTACATCTGCAACATCACTCATCTAAAAGTGTTTATCTCCTGTCTGCTGGACTCGCGCCGCCCCGAAAACATTTCGTACTCCCTTTTGGGGCCTCTCGTCGACTGCTCCGCGCAACCGTTTGCTTCAAAGAGTTTTACAATTCGAATGGTAGGCCAAGTTCATGCTGCTTCAGTTCCCGTCTTCGAATTCCGATGTAGATCTTAAAACCACTTACGATGCCGTCGTAGTGGGCTCCGGCGCCGCCGGAGGCATGGCGGCGCATGTGCTCACCTCGCACGGCTTGAAGGTTCTAATGCTCGAGGCCGGCAAGTATCAGGACACCGGAAAGATTCTTCACTCGATGGAGTGGCCTTACGATCACCCCCGCCGCGGTCAGATGCCGTCCGATTATCACGCCCTGTCCGCCGCCGAATACAACTTTCGCCAGTTACCCTACGCCCAGAACTCCGACTACAAAAAGGTCACGTCCTATGTGCAGGGCTGGAGCGGAACCGATTACAGCAAAACACTCGTAGTCGACGAGAAACAGAATCCATACACCGGCACTAAATACGCCTGGGTGCGCGCCCGCGTTGTCGGCGGCAAGACAACTATCTGGGGCCGCCTTGCTCTCCGCCTCTCCGACTATGATTTCAAGGCCAAAGACCGGGATGGTTTCGGCGAAAACTGGCCCATCAGCTACGCCGACATTGAGCCTTACTACGATAAGGTTGATCTATATCTCGGTGTATCTGGTTATCCGGAAAAACTGCCCTGGTTACCGGACGGTAAGTTTCAACGGCCTGTCAAACTGACTTACTCCGAGTTACACCTGCGCAACACTCTCAAAAGCATGAATCGGGTTCTCACGCCTTATCGTGCGGGCGTGACCACCGACGGCTTGAAACATAACAAATACCGCAGTCGCTGTTACGGTCGCGGCGCCTGTAACCGCCATGTCGGCGGCTGCGACATTCACGCCGCCTTCGATTCACCCACCGGCTTGATTCGCCCCGCCTATGATACCGGCAATCTGACGCTTCGCCCTAACTCTACCGTCTACGAAGTTACTGTCGACAAAGATACCGGTAAGGCGACAGGCGTATCTTTTCTCGATAGCGACAGTCGCCAGAGTTATCAGGTCAAGGCAAAAACTATCATCCTGGCTGCTTCCACGCTCGAATCGGCGCGCCTCATTCTGCTTTCCAAATCCTCCGCGTATCCCAATGGCATCGGCAACTCAAGCGGGCACGCGGGACATAACTTTTGCGAACACGTTATGGGGCCGTCTGTCTCCGGCTTCATGCCCGATCTGGTCGGCAAAGCCCGCACACTCGACGATGGGCGTCCGGGCGGTTTTTACATCCCCCGCTTTCAAAACCTCGATAAGAACAGCAAAGCCAACTTCCTCCGAGGCTATGGCTTCGAAGGCGGCAGCGGCTGCGGCATGGTTCCGGGCAGCGCCTATGACACCAAGGGCTTCGGCGCAGAATACAAAAAGAATGTCCGGCAGATGGCTGGCGCAACCATCAATCTGGGCGCCTTCGGCGAAGTGCTGGCGCGCTATGAGAACCAGGTTGCCATCGATCCGGGCGTAAAAGACACCTGGGGCGTCCCGGTGCTCAAATTCGATTACAAGTTCGGCGAAAACGAGAAAAAGATGTGTGAAGACATGGCCCGCACCGGCCGCGAAATGTTCGAAGCAGCCAAGTTCGAAGTGGTCTCTTCTTCCGACAAAATGCTCACCGAGGGATGGTCCATCCACGAACTCGGCACCTCACGCATGGGCAACGATCCCAAAACATCGGTGGTCAATCAATATCAGCAGTTTCATGACGTCAAAAATCTTTTCGTAGTGGATGGCAGCACCCATGTCAACGCGTCCTGCCAGAATCCCACCTGGACCATCATGGCCCTCTGCTGGCGCTCCTGCGACTATCTAGCCGATCAATTGAAGAAAGGGGAGATCTGACATGGACGGCTTTCTTACCCGGCGTGAACTCTTCCAGGTCCTCTCGGCGGCAACGCTTACGGCTCCGCTCGCGCTCGCTGCCCCGCAACCAGGCGCACCACTGTTCTTCACACCCGCCGAGTTTACCCTTCTCGATGCACTCGTCGAGCAAATCATCCCAGCCGACGATCACTCCCCGGGCGCTCACGCCGCCGGTGTAGCCGCCTATATCGACAAATCAACTGCTGAAGCCTTCAACCCGGATGACAAATCCTCCTGGCGCAAAGGTCTCGCTTCCGTGAATCAGCTATCCGAATCCATGCTCGGCAAACCGTTCCTACAAGCGTCCGGACCGCAGCAAACCAGCGTTCTCCAAACCATGTCCGCGCAAGAGGTGCAGGGAGACGACCGCCTGAAATCTCCTGCCCAACGTTTTTTCGGACAGCTCAAAAACTCCGCCGTCTTCGCCTACTACACCTCGTCGGTGGGAATTCATCAGGAAATCGAGTACAAGGGCAACGTTTTACTCGATAAATTCGCAGGCTATCTGCCCGATGAATCACTGCCCCCGATCTCCTCGCTCTCCGCCGCGCTAACCCGGTGACAAAAGTTGTAAAAAAAAATTTCCGAATCAAATCAATGATTTAGCAGCTACGAAACCGTCCGGTGGCACAACCCTCCCCGCTAACGTCGTGTGCGAAAGGGACTTCAACGCACATGCACACACCGGTTATCATTGATTTCCTCCGCCACGTTCTCGCTCTAGTTCTCGGAAACTAGCTCTTCCCAAATAGCTCGCTCGTCACGGACACCTTGTCGCGAGAGCGGAGTCAGGGGTGCTGCTTTCCCTTACTTCAGCCTCATGGAATCCGGGTCACTGCGGCCATGACCCGGATTTTTTCTTTCCCGCCCGAAAATTCCTTTTCACTTTGAACCGAAATTGACCGGGAATCTCAAACTGGGAGCCAAAGTGAAACAAAATACATTTGTTCACCCTGGTGCGGCCCCCGCGAGACTTTTTGTTGATCCGCCAATTCTTTTCTTATCAACAACTTAAAGATCAAGACACTACTTGGCGCCTGCTGGAATTACAAGCGCTTTAACACGGGCAGGAGGACAATTCAAATGCACACACCAGTCATAATCGATTTCATTGCGACCATCATCCACCTCGTATCCAAACATTAATAAAGATAATAGCGGGATTCATTAGCTACAGGTAATAATTACTAGGTATTTTGTTCCAAAAGTGGTAGAGTAACATCCAAGCAAAGCAATTTGCCTGGATGTTACTTGCATTGTTGAAATGGCTCCGGCGGGCACTTGTACTGTGGCTGCCTTTAGCCAGTGCATTTTCACATTTCGGATCGGGAGCTTACCCTCTAGATCCAGCACAGCACCAGCGGCTTTCTTCGTCGACGGCCGAGGGCGAAATCGCTATTGTGCGCGCCCGCGCCATGGTGCAGGACGGACATATTCCGGAAGCCGCTGATGAACTGAGTAAAGCCGCCGAGAAAGCCAGATTAGCCGCAAACGGGCCGGAAGAACTAAAACTGATTCTCGCGTTGAGCGGCTGCCGCATCCGGCTATTCGATTATCGTCGGGCCCAGCAGGCCGCCACTTACGTCCATACCGCCGCTCTAAAGACTCAGGACAGCACCACCGCCGGGGCGGCCGCCGTCAATTTAGCCACCATCTACTCCCAACTCGGCGATTATCCTCTGGCGGCTCGCGAAGCCTCGGAAGCCGCTGATTTGTTGAAAGATTCGCCACGAAAAGACCGCCTTGCTCAGGCCCTCCTTATCTATGCGGACGTACAAGCTGAACGGGCGCGCAGTCAGGACGAAACGGGCGCCGGCGCGGCTCGGACTGATACCGACCGGAAAATCCTGGAGGGAGTCGAAAGCAATTATCGCCGCGGTATCGAAGTCGCTCACACCGCCAGCCTTCCGAAGCTGGAGTCGAGATTCTGGGAAGAACTAGGCTATTCCCTGCTCCTCGCTCACCGGCCACTACAGGCCGAACAGCCCCTCCAAAAAGCCTTTTTGCTCGAATCGAGCACCCACGATGAAGACTGGTTGGCCATCAATCAGGCCCACCAGGCCGAATTGCAGCTGCAGAAGGGAAACGATCGCGCCGCTTTAACGCTGATCGATCAGGCGCTCTCTGCTCGGAGCGCCACGTTTCGCAGCCGGCCTCTCTTCTATACGCTGCATATCCGCGGCGTCTTACTCGAAAATCTTCACCGCGAGTCTGAAGCGCTGGTCGAATTGCGTAAAGCCGTCGATTCCGCCACCGAATGGAGACAGGGCGCTCTTCCCGGTGACGCCGCCAGCACCCGCACGGTCGTTGTTCTCCACGACGTTTATCGGGACTACGCTCAGCTGGCCGCCCAAATCTCCTTAAAGACCAACGATCCGGCCCTGGCCCGTGAAGCGCTGACAGCGCTGGCCGAAAACCGCGCTGCCAACCTCTGCGACGAGATCAAGCTCGCCCTTTTCCAAAAACAGCGTCTGCCGCAACACTACTTCGACCTGCTCTCCAAACTACAGTCTGCCCAGGCCAGAGTCACGTTGGGCGAAAACCGGCCCGAAGACAAGGTGGAACTGGAACAGGTGCGCCTGGAAATTGGCGCTGTCGAAAATGATTTCGGCCTCAAACCTCGTCATCTCGAACAAATTAACGAGAGAAACTCCTATCGGAATTCACTTAGAGATATTCAAGCGCGCTTATCCGATAAAGAGACCCTACTCAGTTTTTGCCTGGGTGGGGAGAGGTCCTTTCTGTGGGCAGTCACCAAAGACCGAGTCACCGTGCATAAATTGGCCAGTGAAGCTGAGCTCGGCGGACTGGCGAAACAGTTTTCCCAGGCTGTGCAGCGTCGCCAGGACACCACCGTTCCCGGTAAACGCTTGAGCCAGGCCCTGTTTGGCAATCTTTCGAGCGACGTCTGGGGCAAATCGGAGTGGCTCATTGTCGGCGACGGGGTCCTGCTCGACGGCATTCCCTTCTCCGGCCTGCCAGATATTTCTGCCGGGAGTCGATCAAAAACTCTAACGGAGGGCCATAATCTCCGATATCTACCTAGTGAGTTCCTGCTTCTCTCATCAGAAAAGACCAAACCCCAGCATCGGTTTGTCGGAGTGGCGGATCCGATTTATAACATCGCGGATTCGCGCTGCAAGAAAGTCAGGTCCGCCCTGCCCGATTCGAATCGCGCCTCCATGGCGCTGCCCCGTCTGGCCGGCAGCGACCGGGAAGTTCGCAACGCCGCCCTGGACAGTGGCATGAGCAAGTCCGACCTCCTCCTCGGCGACCAGGCTACCATCGCCAACCTGCAGCGTTCTATCGCCAAACGCCCCGAACTGTTGCACTTCGCCGTACACGTCGTCAGCCCGCAAACCAAAGGCGCAGCCAAAGCCAGCCAAAGCTCCAAAGCTGCCCTCGCTCTCAGCCTGACGGCGGACAACATGCCCGAATTGCTCACGCCCGAAGCCATCGCCACCTTGCGCGTGCCCGGCAGTCTGGTCATTCTGAGCGGCTGTTCCTCGCAAAAGGGCGAGATCCTCCCCAGCGCCGGCCTGATGGGCCTCAGTCGCGCCTGGCTGCTCGCCGGCGCCGACGCGGTCGTCGTTAGCGCCTGGCCCACGCCGGATGATTCCGGCATTTTCTTCTCATCTTTTTACCGGCATTTTGATGCCAATCCTGCTGGCTCTCTCGCCCGGCGCGCGGCTACTGCCCTGCAGCAAGCGCAATTGGAGATGGAGCACGGCTCAGGCTATCGCAGCGCGCCCAAGTTTTGGGCCGCTTATTCGGTCATATCGAAGGAGTAATAAACCAGATGATGGTGGCAACCCAACAGAAGCTAAGCCAATCACCTAATGGTGAGACCCAGGGATCAGTCGACGACCAGGTGGATAAGAGCGAACGGACCAGTTTCCCGGCCGTCGATTGGGCCCTGTTGGTGGCTCAAATTAAAGCTGGCGAAGACGCGGGCATGGAACATCTCTACAAGCTGTTCAGCCGTGGTATTCGCTATTATCTGTGCCGCCAATTGGGGCCACAGGAACTCGAAGACAAGGTGCACGATACCTTTCTGATCGTAGTCAACGCCATCAAGCGCGGTGACCTCCGCGAACCCGAACGACTGATGGGCTTCGTCCGCACCGTGGTGCGCCGTCAGGTGGCCGCTTATATCGAAAACGCCGTCCATACCCGCCGCGAGCAGGCCGATCTTGAAAGCGGAGTGGCCGTCGCCGACAAAACCCAGAATCCCGAGCAGGAAGCCATCAGCAAACAACGCGCCGAGCTCATGAAGAGCGCCCTCGCTTCCCTCTCCCAGCGCGATCGCGACATCCTGGTCCGCTTTTATCTTAAGGAACAACCCCAGGAACAAATCTGCGAAGAGATGTCACTGACTGAAACCCAATTCCGTCTACTCAAATCAAGGGCGAAAGCTAAGTTCGGCGAAATAGGTAAGAAAAAGCTGGCTAGTAGCGGAATTTTCTCGGTATTAGTGAGAACACAGGCAGGGTGATCCCCACTTGTCTATTAGAGAGGACGTAATCCTCACAAAACGCATGACAAACCCATATCTCGAACACCCAAGCGAAGAGGCGCTAGAGCGCTTCCTTCTCAATCGCTCCGAGGAGGCCGAAGTCGAAATCCTCGAGACGCACGTCCTGGCCTGTGAGTCCTGCATCATACGCCTCGAGACCCTGGAGTCAGATCTCGCCACGCTCAAAACGGCCCTCGTCGCCGTTCAGGAAGAACGGATTCAGAAAGAACTGAACCCGTCGCAATCGTCCTGGAAAAATTGGTTTACCCTCCCCAGACTGTCTTGGGCGGGAGCAGCTTGTGCCGCTCTGGCCGTTGGCCTGGTGGTGGTGCCGCAATCGGTTCACAAACTACAACTGAGCTCCGCCAACAGCGCCTCCATAGCAGAAGGCGACCTGTCCGCTTGCCGCGGCGACGGCGCAGATGCCGACCTGGCTACCTGCCGGGGTGCGGAAACCGCCACTTTACCGGAAGGACGTCCCCTCAACCTACGAGTTGATACTACCGACATCCCGCAAGGCGCCGTCGATATTCAAGTCGTGAATGGAAACGGATTGGAAATCTGGAAGGGTCAAACCACGGTGAGCAACGAGCGCGCCCAGGTGAAACTGCCCGAGATCTCTCAAGCCGGTCCTTATTTCCTGCGCTTCTATGCTCCGAACGCAGGCTCTGAACATGAATTGCTGCGAGAGTTCCGCTTCGAAGTGAAGTAGTGGGGTAGGCTTCAGCCTGCCATCTTCAGCCGGGCGTGTCAAAACGCCCGGCTTTTTTAGAAAACCCGGCGGTGCAAACGGTCGATCGTAAAGCTGGCCGTATCGGCTACCGCCATCACCGCCATTACCCCCGCCTGTACCGGATCGGTAACCACTAGATCCGAAGCATCCGGCACACTGCCGGCCATGTTGAGACTGATGACAATCAATCCTTCCGACCGCACCTCCCGCACCGCCAGTTCGATGTCTCCGCCCATCAAAGCACCCGCTAATACCAGCGCTCGCACCCGCGAAAGACGCCGCACCGCTCGCACCGCCGCCGCTAGCGTATGTTCTCCCACCAGCGGAATCGTATCGATCGAAATGTGTTCGCCCCGGATATTATGACGATCGGCCTCCGAGATCGCCCCCAGCGCCACCTGCCCAACCTGCGCCCCGCCGCCCATGATGATAATGCGCTTCCCGTAAATCTTTTGCAGCGATTGCACCGGGACCACCGAACGAACCACTTCCAGTTGCGCCAGTTCGGCCAGCAACGCGCCCGAATCGCCCGGCAGATCCATCTCGAAATACGTTCGCACGTCGAGCGGCTGATCTTCGATGATCGACAGCGAGCGAATGTCGCCCCCATGCCTGGCGATCACGCCCGTCAGTTGGTGCAGCACCCCGGGTCCGCTCGACGTGCTGATCAGCAATCCTACCCGCCCGCTCGCCGGATCGCTCAGATTGCGGCCTCATATTTCCGCTTTTGGGGGGCAGGCCCTCGGCCTGCGGCGGCTTCCCAGGCCGTCTCGAGCGCTGCCCGGCGTTCGTCTCTAGGAAAACTAAATAACATCGGGCTGTAGACCTAAAATTAAAGATTGGCTGACAGTCTGGTTGAAAGTGCAAAGGGCGCGGATGAGCGCCGCGAAACAGAGGAGCAACGCCCTCGCTCTTCGCGCGGCGCGCCTGACCCCGCGCCCGTCTTGCACGTGCTGCTCTATAGAATTGCGGAAATCCTTCATCGATATAACATGCTACAACCGGCTAGCCGGTTGGGCGTGGCGGTGTCGGGAGGGGTCGACTCCGTCGTATTACTCCATCTCCTCTCGCGTCTGGCCGCTCGGTTTGAAGTCCATCCGGTCGTTCTTCATATGAATCATCACCTGCGGGACGCGGAATCAGACATCGATCAGCAGTTCGTCAGCGATCTGGCAGCCTCACTCAATCTCCCGCTGATCGTCAGCCAGGCGTCCGTCCCGGGCGGCAACCTCGAAGCCGGCGCACGCGAATTGCGGCGTCAGTTCTTCGCCACTTGCCGCCAAACCCATGAGTTATCTTGCATCGCCCTCGGCCATACCAGGAGCGATCAAGCCGAAACGGTCCTCCATCGCACTCTCCGCGGAACGGGCACGACCGGTCTGGCCGCCATGCGCCCTGTTTCCCCCAACGGCCTCATCCGTCCTTTATTGACCACCAGCCGCATTGAAATTCGCAGCTGGGCGGAATCGGCAGGGATAGCCTGGCGTGAGGATTCTTCGAATCAGGACCTGCGTTTTACCCGGAATCGCCTCCGGCATAAAACCATCCCGGAACTCACCCGGGACTACAACCCGAATCTCGAAGTCATTCTGGCCCATTCGGCGCTCCGCGCTCAAGCCGAAGAGGATTATTGGACCGGTGTTATCGACGCTTTCTATGCCCAACTCTGCCAGCCAACCCGTTTGGGTTCGATTTTTCAAATTGCCGCTTTAGCCGCGCTTCAGCTGGCTGTCCGGCGTCGCCTGATCCGGCGCACCCTGAACGGGATCCGGCCGAACGGCTTGCAGGCCCTGACTTTCGAACACATCGAATCGATCCTGGCGCTGTGCGACTCGACGCACGGCCACGATCGCGTTTTGGTTCCTGGAGCTGACGCGCTTCGATCCTTCGATGCGCTGTTATTATGCCCGGCTGGACGCCTGGCCGCTGATCCTCGAGATTATCAACTGGCAGTGCCCTTTGGCCAACAGATTCAGCTACCCTGTAATGCAGGCACAATTTGTATTGATCGGATGACGCAACGGCATCCGCTTTGTGATAGTTTCAAGACAGATCAGGAATGCAGGGTGGAGCGGGTCACGCTAGCCGGTCGGAGTCTGGCCGACAATCAGGTCGAGGTACGCAACTGGCGGCCAGGAGACGAGTTGCACCGGCCCGGGCATCAATCGGCGGAAAAAGTGAAGAGTCTTTTCCAGGAGTATCGCGTACCGTTATGGGAACGTCGTCACTGGCCCGTGCTGGTTTTCGACCAGAAGATTGCGTGGGTAAGAGGCTTCGGCTGCAGCCAGGAGTTCCTGGCCAGGCAAGAGCCGGAGGACCCGCTCAGTCTGACCTTCAGGTTGCCGGTTGAGCAGCATGCCGCAGACGGGATATGAATCGAAAGCGTTCGCTCCAACGTCTTTGAATATGAGGGGAATCGAGTTCAATCAACTCGGATCCGGCAGAGGTAAGCCGGAAGAAGGTGAGTTCATGAGTGCAAATGTAAAAACCGCAGTCTTTTGGGTGGTCATCATCTGCGCAGTCGTGTTGGTCTACATGGCTGTAAAGACCGGGCGTGGGCCCACACCAACCAATCTGTCGGTTTCCGAGTTCGTTTCTGATATTCAGAACGGCAAGATCAAAGATGCCAGTATCACTGGCACAGATGTGCAGGGAAACGTGCTCGAAGGAGAAGTCTCGAAACCCTTCCACACGGTGATTCCGCCGAATTATCCCGACATTTATAAGATGTTGCAGGATAAAGGGGTCAAATATACCTGGAAAGATTCGACTGGCAGCGGCTGGGTGAGCATTCTCATCAACGCCGTACCGATTCTCATCCTCCTAGGCCTCTGGATCTTCATGATGCGCCAGATGCAGAGTGGTGGGAACAAAGCTCTAAGCTTCGGCAAGAGCCGCGCGCGTCTCCATTCATCCCAGCAGAAGAAAGTAACCTTCAAGGATGTTGCCGGCGTCGACGAAGCCAAGGAAGAGCTGCAGGAAATCATTGAATTTCTGCGCGAACCGCAGAAATTCCAGAAGCTTGGCGGCCGCATCCCGAAAGGTGTGCTGTTGATCGGCCCTCCCGGAACCGGCAAAACCCTTTTGGCGCGAGCCATCGCCGGGGAAGCCAACGTACCCTTCTTTTCGATCTCCGGTTCTGATTTCGTCGAAATGTTCGTCGGTGTCGGCGCCAGCCGTGTGCGTGATCTTTTCGAGCAAGGCAAGAAGAACGCACCCTGCATCGTTTTCATCGACGAGATTGACGCTGTTGGTCGCCATCGCGGCGCCGGCTTGGGCGGCGGTCACGACGAACGCGAACAAACTTTAAACCAGTTGCTGGTCGAAATGGACGGCTTTGAATCGAACGAAGGCGTCATTCTGGTGGCAGCCACCAACCGTCCTGATGTGCTGGACCCGGCGCTTCTCCGGCCCGGTCGTTTTGACCGGCGCGTTGTGGTCGATCGCCCCGATGTCCGAGGCCGTGAAAGCATCCTTAAGGTCCACACCAAGAAGACTCCGCTTTCAGACGACGTGAATCTCTCGATCATCGCCCGCGGAACCCCAGGCTTTGCCGGAGCCGATCTGGCCAACCTGGTCAATGAGGCTGCTCTCGTAGCAGCGCGGCAAAATCGCAAAGTAGTCACCCAGTTCGATTTTGAGCTGGCAAAAGACAAAGTGCTGATGGGTGTCGAGCGCAAGAGTCTCATTATCAGCGACAAGGAAAAGCGCATGACCGCTTATCACGAGGCGGGACACGCCATCGTGGCGGCTTTGATGGAACATGCCGATCCGTTGCACAAGGTCACCATCATCCCGCGCGGCATGGCTCTCGGTTTGACCATGCAGCTGCCGATCGACGACAAACTGTCGCATGACAAAAAGTACCTGGAAGCGCGTCTGGCCATCCTGATGGCGGGACGCATAGCGGAAGAAATTTTTCTCGACCAGATGACCACCGGCGCCGGCAACGACATCGAACGCGCCACCGAAATGGCCCACAAGATGGTTTGCGAATGGGGCATGAGCGAACTGGGTCCTTTAAGCTTCGGCAAGAAAGACGAACAGATCTTTCTCGGACGCGAAATCGCCCAGCATCGCGACTACAGTGAGGAAACAGCCATCAAAATCGATCAGCAGGTCCGCAAACTGGTCGAAGACGGTTACCGGACGGCGAAGAACATCATCGATCAACGGCAAGAGGCGATGGTGCGCATTGCCGAGGCTCTGCTGGAGCGTGAAGTGCTAGACGGCGCCGAAGTGCTCGATCTGATCAACGGTAAACCTCTCGCGCAACTGCCTCCGACGCCAAAAACCACCACGACCAGCAATCCCCCGGACAATGGGATCGTGATTGGCCCTCATCCCAATACGGTGCCTGGTCTCTTGGGCGGCGAAAGCCCGCAACCAGCGTAAAGTCCATCTATCCTAAAAAAAGGGCATCCTGAATCATCAATTCAGGATGCCCTTTTTTGCTTAAGCCATATGCCTGAGCACCAACCAGGTACCCGCAGCGGTGAGGCCCATCACCGTCCAAAAAATCACGATGTTGAGGGTCGGCGTTGATCGGTCTGCGCGGGCGGCGCAATTCGCCGGTAGGCATAGATCTTGATAGTAAGTGCCATGAGCGCGGCCAGTGCGATGGCCGAGAAGATAAGGATATACAACCCGGTGTTGAATACTACTTGTTTGAGTTTCAGTGTCATACCAAAACAACGCTCTTCAATCAGACCATGCCTCCACAGCTTGGCTCACCTGCAATCCCGACACCGACTACGACTAAGAACGCACCACCGGTAAATGCCGTAAACGCAGCTGCCCCCGCCGCAGTGAGGCTAGCTGCTGTAGTGCCGGAAGCCGCCATAAGAGCAGCCCAGGCAATTCTTATCTGAGGCGAATCTGGAAACAGGTCCGTTTTCCGTGCAATCGAGGCGTTTGGTAGCGAGACGGCGGCGAATCACTGGTTGACCACCCCTCAACCGAAATTTGAAAATCAGGTCCCGTTGACTCTAGCAGGGAAGAATGGATACTCGACAGAGATGTTTGAATCCTACTTCATCCGCATCGAGCATGGGATCTATGAGTGACCAGGGGCTGCTTTGTTATCGCAGCCTACCGAATAGTTATCCGGCTCGAAGGGACGGTGCGAGGCCGCGACAGCGGGGCGAGCGTTCTGGCCCCTCTTTGACCTCCCTTACTTTGTGAAATAGACTAGTACGCATGGCGGACGTTCTTGATCTTTTGGAATCACCAGGGCAGTCCGTCATCATCACGCGAGGCACGGATGAACAAAATCGTGATGAGCTTTTCGAACGTGCATGTCGCTTGTACCCTCACGCCAAAGTTGAGATGGATGATGAGGGAAACATCATTGTGACTCCGGGAAATAGTGAAGACAGCGGATATAGGAGTGGCGCGGCATTCGCACAGCTATACCAATGGGCGCGGAAAGACGGAACAGGACGCGCCTTTGATTGCAGCACAAACTTCAATCTCCCAAGCGGAGCCAAGCGTCAGCCGGATGCTTCCTGGGTCCCGAGAGAGACGCTGAATAGGGAAGGGGAGGCCACTCGGACCGCCACGAAGACGCGCCACGTGCCCACCTACTTGATTGAGGTCACATCACCTTCGGACATCCTACATAAACAGCAGGAAAAATGCGGGAAGTGGATTGAATCTGGTGTAGAGGAAGCGGTCCTCCTCCATCCGAAAACGAAAACCGCCTACGTCTTTGTCCGGTCTGCTGCCGGATCGCCCCATGCAATGCAAGAGCTACCCGATGCTGTGGTAGTTCCGTCCTCAGTTCTTTCGGGATTTGTGATCGATTGTGGGCCTATCTGGGAAGACCTTTAAACTTTACAGTCTGAAGACGCCTGTAATGTCATCGGCGGAAACCAGTCTCTTCTTGGGTTTCGCCCCACGAGCTGCTTCTCTGCGGACGGGCTCTTCGAAACAGGCTTATCGGCGGGCGTCAGATCGAATGAACCTTCCAGGATGTCTCGGGCAAATATCAACCCGCTCTTAATGAAGTGGGAATAGGATTCAACCACATACTCATCCTTTCCTTTTTATGCAGTCCACAGATCCCGGACAGTGGCTTCGTTACTCCGAACGTTCCGTCTCCGGGTGGAATGCCGGATTCGATGATGTGTGTGTCGTCTAATGGTGCAAGTGATGCGATCATCTGGTGCTGCACATCTCTCGGGGATGCGAACAAAACAATCACACAGGGGAACGTCTACGCTTTCCATGGCGTGAACGTGGGGAAATTCGCGGACGGCTCTGGCGCTGTAAATCGTTTATGGATGAGCCCTACGTACACGTACAACAAATTCTGTCCACCGTCGTCGCGAATGGTAGGCTCTACGTTTGCTGGCGCTTCAAAAGGAAATCGATGTGCTGGTCGAGAACCTGGGTGAGTATCCCCACCCTCACAGGTGCCGCCTTGACTGATGCCACCGTTATTCCTCAAACACAAGCTCGAACTCTCGCCCGCCATCAAAGTCTCCTATGGTTTCCCCTCGAAAGGCGGCACCAGCAAAGAGGCTAACCAAACGCCCGCTAACGTTCGGGTCTATGGAAGCTGCTGCCGCCGACGTTTTGCGGGGCAGTAAAAGCATGGGTGCACCAAGTGACAATCCGCTTACAGCCATTGCCCGGCCAGTCTTAAGTAAGGCACGTCTTGTGAACGAGTCCATAGCGTTGAAGAAATTCCAATTTCTTAGATTCCATCCCGGACGCATGCCCAGCCTGCGTGAGAACTTCTAAACAGAGAGTTTCACAGAATCCAGGCGCTCATCCCGCATACTATTACGCTCGAATCGACCGGAAAGTCGTCCCGAAATTTGGCGTAAGACGAGGCGGAACGTGTGCACGAACTGCCGGCGCCCGGAAACGAAATATACATTTTTCGCCTTCCGCTTTAACACGTTCTCCCACCACCTGCCTCACTCCTCTCGCATGAGTTTGGCTGGATCGACGGCAAGCGCTCGCCGGGCTGGAATGGCGGACGCTGCCATACCCAGTAGCGCCATCGTCAGCACCGCGCCGCCTATCACCAAGGGATCCCGCGGATTCGCCTGATAGACAATCTGACCCAGCAACCGGCCGGCAAAGAGGCCCGACAGCAGCCCCACCGCCGACCCCAGTCCAAGCAGCAGCATGGGCCGCCCCACCGCCGCGCTCATGACTTGCCTCTGGCGCGCGCCTAATGCCACGCGGATGCCCAACTCCTTCATCCGCCGGCTCACGCTGTAGGCCGCCATGCCGGCGATGCCCGTCACCGCCAGCATCGCCGCCAGCAGACCCATTACGCCCAGCGCTATCGTCGCCGCCCGCCGGGAACAACTCGCCATCCAGCGTATCGGGCCAGCTTTGCACGGTGATTGGCACATTCGGTGCAATACCGCTCAGCGTGCGTTCGAGCGCCGCCGCCATCTGGCTCGGCGTCCGCCGCGACCGCACCACGAAAACCGTTGCACTCTGCTCGCTTTGCGAAAACGGCAGATAGACGGCAGGATGCGGCGACTCTTCGAGGTCGTGGTATTTCCCGTCCTCTGCTACGCCCACCACTTCCGTCAGCTTGCCCGACACAAGAAAATGCTGTCCGATCGGCCGCGCCGGGCCCCACATTTTGCGCGCGAAGGTTTCATTCACGATCGCTACATTGGGAGTCTTTGCCGTGTCATGCCATGAGATATCCCGCCCGCTCAGTAGCCGCGTGCCGGCCGCGTCCAGGTATCCGGGCGACATCGGAAACACGTACGGCGTCAGCACAGAATTGTTCAGCGTAAACTCTGTTGTCCCCGGCCGGAAAATCGGAATCCCATGCATCCCGCCGGTCATCGGCGTGCGGCTCACCGTACCCGCCGCCGTCACACCAGGGATGATCCGTGCCGCGTCAATCACCGCTTTTACTTTTTCAACCGCCACTTCACCTGTCTGTTGGCCCAGGTCCAGATCAACCAGCATCGCGCCTTGCGGCCGGAAACCGAGCGGGGCATGCAGCGCGCGCTCCAAGCCACGCACCGCCACCAGCGAGGCCACTACCAGCAGCGTGCAAATTGCAATTTGCAGACCCAACAACAGATCCCGCAGCGCAAACCGGCGCAGGTGCAGGGAATCGACCGGTTCGCCTTTCATCGTTTGCAACGGACTGCTGTGCCACGCCTGCCGCGCCGGAACCATCCCAAACAGCAACGCGCTCCCCAGTGTCAATGCCAGGCCTGCCAGGTACACACGCCCATCCACACCGGCGGCCAGGTGCACCTCTGCCGCTCGAGGCCACCTGTTCAAAATGCCCAGCAGCAGGTTGGCCGTCACGAGTCCCGCTGCTCCGCCCGGCAGCGATACCAGCACCGCTTCGGTCAACAGTTGCCGCGCCTGCCGCCACCGGCTCGACCCCAGCGCCGCACGGAGCGCCAGTTCGCGGCTGCGATCCGCCGTACGCGCCGCAAACAGACTGGCCAGATTCGCGCAGGCCGCCGCCAGCACCAGCAGCCCCAGCACCGTCACGCTATAAAGAAATCCGCGAATGACGTCTCCATCGTCCCCCCAGAGTCCCGGACGAATCAGCCGCAGCAACTGTCCGTCATCGGTCTGCGGATACTCTCTCGCCAGTTCGGCCGCGACCGCATCTAGATTTTCCGTCGCCTGCCGCGGCGTCACGTCCGGCTTTATCCGGCCAATCACCGTAACCACTATGGATGTCCGGCTATGCAGGTGATCGGACCCCTCCACCTGCTCCTCGTTCACCATGGGTATCCAGTAGTCGGGCCACACAAACCGCTCCGTGCCGTGGAACCGTGCCGGCGTCACGCCAACCACCGTAAAGGGATGTTTGTTAAGTTCCACGGTCGTCCCGATTACGCCCCGGTCGGCTTGAAACGTGCTGCGCCACAAACCATCGCTCAACACGACATAGGGCGCTGAATTCGGTCCGTGCTCGTCGGCCGCATGAAAGAATCGGCCTGCCTCCGGCTGTACGCCCAGCAGATCGAAATAGTTGCCGGTGACCTCATCGCCATGCGTGTTCCGCACCGCATTACGCCAGCTCAGTTCCGCCTCAGAATATCCGTAAATCCCTGCCATCCCGCTGAAGGTGGTGTTGCGCTGCCGGAAATCTTCAAACGCCGGATACGATGTCGTCAGCAGCCTTCCGCTCATCCAACGCTGATGGCGAAGCTGATACAGGCTCTGTGGATCGCTTATATCGAGCGGGTGCAGTAGCACGGCATTCAGCACTCCGAATACGACGACGTTTGCCCCAACCCCCAGCATCAGAGTGAGCAAGACGACGACCGTGAACCCGGGGGTCTTCCGAAGCACCCGAAGCGCATAACGAACATCCAGCAGCAGGTTTTCTAACATTGGCAGGCCTTCCTGCATCGCGGATTCACTCGCCTCCTCAACACCTGTAGTTGTTTTATTACAGCACTCACTTCTGCTCAATAGCGCGGGACCTGCTAGAGGGAGCAGATCGGCGTTAGCCAGTTCCATAACTTCAGCGATCCGCTCTCGTGCTTGCGCAGCGGCTTCACCGAGCGTTGCGATTAATGGACGCTTTGCGCAAACCTTCGATGCTGTTGAAAAACATCGGAAATGGCTACCCTGCGGTCCGCGACCGCTCATATCGCGTCTAATCGCGCCGTTCTTTTTGAACGGAGTCGCACGCACGCGACAAGGGAGTTTTCAACAACATCCTTCGTATTCGCAACAGCCCAGCATTGCGGTCTCGGTAAACGAGCAAGGAACTCCGGTTGCCCAAGTCAGCAGCAATCATGTGCGTTGCCCTCTCACATCTTCGACCGGATATGGCCCATGAGAGAACACCTCGGCATGATAGCCCTTCGATCCGACTATTTGTGCGAGAGGGCTGCCTAGGTGTTTACCCGCCATCAGCCGATCAACGACGGTTTTAAAGTCGTATCTCGGTGTCCAGCCAAGCTCTTTTCGAGCACTTTCGTTAACGTAAACCCGATCTATATTCGAAGGCATTTTCCAGTTTCGGCGAAGGTATTCAGCCTCATATTGCGGAACATACTCGCGCACGATTCCCGGCAGATCGTTTCGCAGACTCTCCAGATCGCCTTTACGGAACGGTGTGGTTGCGCTAATGATGTACTTGCGGAAGCCAATCCCTGCGGCACGGTCCGCAGCCAGTACATGTGCGCTCACCACATCTTCAATGTCCACACGTCTGTAAAGGTATTCATTCGCTTTGAGGTTCTGATCCTCGAAGGCCGTCCGCATATCGTGGTTGTCATCTTCCTCGGGAAAGAATCGAGAAGTCCTGAGCACAATACATGGAAGCCCCTGGTTGCGATAAAAGAGGCGACATAGGTCTTCCGCAGCCCCCTTCGTCACGCCGTATATGTTTTTGGGAAGTGGCTCCACATCCTCAGTGATCCACGCGGCGGGAGCTCCCGGAGGGGACACAAGCGCGTCTCCGAAGACGCTGGTCGTGCTCGTATACACGAAGGATCGGACGCCAGCGGAATTGGCCTCTTCGAGGAGGTTCAACGTTCCTGTAACGTTCGTATCAACAAACTGCTGTCGCGTGTGGGTCGCAACATGAGGCTTGTGTAGTGTTGCAGCATGGAGGACCACATCAACGCCCCTCATAGCGATTCGGACGGCTGATCGATCAGATATCGAACCCACCTGAGTTGTGAACTCGGACTCCAGAATATCGAGTCCAACGATGTCATGACCAGAGTCCCGCAAGCTCCGAACGAGAGCCTCGCCCAAATGACCGGCACTTCCTGTAACTAAGACTCTCATCGAATGATCCAGCTCCTCGGTTCTACCTTCCTGAGCAATTCTCTCAAGTGGCAATCGCTGAGGCTCTTGCATAAACACCTCTCGCGCTAACGGACCGAGGCTGACAGACTTCGCATATCACTGACTAGCGATGTGCTGAGTTTCTATCACCTCCATCTGCGCAGGTGGCCGTTCGGAGGGTTGTCCACTGCCCCGTATCGCCTCCCATGCGCCCCGTCACCTCGTCCGTGATCGGGTGAAGCACTGCCAGGCGTTCCGCCGTTGCCGGGTCTTGCGAACTCCCAAAACATTTCACGTCATGTTCTTCTGCCAGTTCGCCCATGCTCCGCTCCAGATCAGGCAACGCTCATTTACTTTCCTCAGTCACCGGCAATTGGGATGCGAGTTCCCGTTTGTGCGGACAACATCTCGTCGTCCATCAGCCGCGACAAACCAACCGCCTGATGAAAATCTGGAACCGTGATATTCCCCTGACGAATATCATCGCGCAGCGCCGCGTAAATCCCGGCAACATTGGCGGCCGAGTCCGGCATCGTTCTCATCTCGCCCTCGTCTACTTGTTGAGCCTCCCCGTTGAGGGAAAGACGCAAACGGCCGGATTGAAAGCCTCGTGGCGCACCGCCATCAATGGCCAGAACACCTTGCTCGCCGACGACTTCCAGGCGAAACGGCGTCTCGGCCGGACGTCCACCAGCCACCTCGATCGAAAGAGCCCCACCTGTGGCAAGCCGCGCCTGCACCAGCATGTGGTCGAAGGTCACTCGGGCTTGTTTCTTACGCTCGTCTCCGGCTTCAATCACCGGATACTGGATCGTGTTGAGAGCGCTTAGATCGAGCAATCGGCCCAACACCGAAACCGCGAAGTCAATGGTGTGGGCGCCCTGAATGGTCACCATATTTACCCCGTTCTCGGGCTTCTCGAGGTAAAGATACGGCGTCGGAACAATCGATCCAAAACCGGCGGTGCTGGAATAGACGTGAGCGCTCAACACCCGCCCCAGCGCTCCGGACGCGATCAGATCGCGCGCTTGGATGGTCGCCGGATTCGCCCGTGTCTGCAGGCCTATGGCTGCGTGTATGCCCGCCGCCTGCGCGGCCGCAGCCATCTCCTCAGATTCAGCCGTGTTGCGACCCAATGGCCACTCGCAGTACACATGTTTACCCGCCGCGATCGCGGCCATCACCAGCGCATGGTGTTCCGGAATTCGCACGCAAACCGCCACCAGGTCTATGTTGGGATCGTGAATCAGCTCCGCGCCACTCGCAAAAAGCCGACTTCACCCCAAAAGCCTTCGCCGCCGCATCGGCTTTGTCCTGACTACTCGCGGCCACTCTCGCCAGTTCTAATCCCGCCAGCCCCTGCACCGCGGGGACGTGGCCATCCCTGGCCCAACCACTATCGGCGCTGACCCCGATTAGGCCAACTCGTAAAGGCGTTGTCACGTTCTCGCCCCATGTTACTTCCCACATCGATAGGCATTGAACTTGCCAGGGATTCGCGTTCTGTCGCAACCGATACAATCTAACCAACAGTTGTCACAAACTTTGTAAATTTCTCGGCTTCCCTGGATCCAAACACTTACTCCCGTTCCAGACTCCTCCCCATTCACCCCCGCTGCTACCGTCCGCGCAGGTGAATCAGATGTCCGCTCCGAAAAAATCCATCAAATCCCGCTCCCCCTTAGCTTTTGCGGACCTCGCCGCACTGCCGAAGCCCCATAAAGCTTCTGGCTTCGTTCCTCAAAAAACGCAGCACGCCCCACTCTCCCCAAACTCCAGCGAGTACGCGATAGCCACCGTCCCCACCCCAAACGAGCCGAAGCAACAGCCGACTGGCTTCGTTCCTCAAAAAACGCAGCACGCCCCACCCTCCCCAAACTCCAGCGAGTACGCGATGGCAAACATCCCCACTCCAAACGAGCCGAAGCAACGGCCCACTGGCTTCGTTCCTCAAAAAACGCAGCACGCCCCAGTCTCCCCAGGCGCCATTGAGTACGCGATAGCCACCGTCTCCACCCCAAACGAGCCGAAGCAACAGCCCACTGGCTTCGTTCCTCAAAAAACGCAGCACGCCACGCTCTTCCGAGACTCCATCGAGCACGCGATAGCCACCGTCCCCACCCCAAACGAGCCGAAGCAACGGCCCACTGGCTTCGTTCCTCAAAAAACGCAGTCTGCCACGCTCTTCCCAGACTCCACCGAGCACGCGATCGCCAACGTCCCCACTCCAAACGAGCCGAAGCAACAGCCCACTGGCTTCGTTCCTCAAAAAACGCGGCACGCCCCACTCTCCCCAGACTCCATCGAGCACGCGATAGCCAACGTCCCCACTCCAAACGAGCCGCAGCAAGGGCCGACTGGCTTCGTTCCTCAAATTTTGGCCGGCCAGCCGATCTCCAAGCATCTAGTAAAAAATAGGGGAGGCTTACCTGCCATCTTCCCGGGATGTCACAACTTTGAACTCTAAGCACCCCTCCCGCCGGGCCCTCCTGCTCAGCGCCCTGGCTGCCTCTGCCGCCTGCACGCGCTCAAACTCCGCCCGCGACGGAAAAACTCACCTCCGTCTTTCCGTCTGGGGCATGCCGGTCGAAATGCGAGCCTTCCATCAGCTTGCTGCCCGTTACGAACAGCAACATTCCCGCGTCGCCATTGAAGTTGAACAGGTGGGTTATCAAACCCGTGATGCCGTCGATACCCTCATCGCCGCCGGCGTCGGCCCCGACATTATCCGCGTCCAGTATCTCGATATGGGCCGCTACAGCCCCAGCAGTGCCCTCATCGATCTCTCACACTACCTTCCCGCCCACACTGCCGCTGAATTTACCGATCAAACCTGGGCCGCCGTCACATACAAGGGCCGCACCCACGCCCTTCCCCACCACACCGACACCAGCGCCATCCTCTACAACAAAACCGCCTTCGACCGTCTCGGCATCAAGCCGCCCCAATCCCTCGAAGCAAGTTGGTCGTGGGAGGAATTTATCGATGTCGCACGCGCTCTGAAAAAGAAATTCGACTACGCCTTTGCCGTCAACTGGGCGCTCGGCGGTTCTTTCCGCTGGCTCAATTTCCTCTATCAAAGCGGCGGCACTCTCCTCCGCGACGATTTTTGCCAATCCGCCCTTCCCTCCCCTGAGTCTCTCGAAACTCTTCGGTGGACCCAATCCTTCTTTCGCGAAGCCCTCGTTCCCATCAGCGATTCAGCCCACTCCAGCGAACAGGTTGAAAACGTCTTTGCCAACGGCGTCGTCGGCATGTATTTCGATGTTGGCCCGATCTCCATCCGTGAGTTGCATACCGACTTCGAATGGGCCACCACCTTCCTCCCGCGCCATCGCCGCATGGCCGCTGAACTCGGTGGCAATGCTCTCGGCGTGAGTCGCACGTCCCGCTACCCCGACGCGGCCGTCGACTTCGTCCGGTTCGCCACCAACGAAGAAAACATGCGTGAGTTCTGCATCGCCGCGCAGTTCCTTCCCGTCCGCAAAAGCCTCATCTCCCAAGGCATCAAGTATGATTACCGCCCCGACGAAATGCGCGTCCATCTCGAACAATCGAAAACCGTGCCCATCGATTTAGCCCGGACCGTCACTCTTCCTTCTTTTCATCGCATCAATCGCGTGCTCGGCGACGAGTTAGACCTCGCGTTCGCCGGCGGCCAGTCCGCCGAAGAGACCCTCGCCCACGTCGCTCGAGCCATCGCCCGCGCCAACACCCAGTCATGAAACACCCCCAGCGCACCCCCTGGCTTTTCCTCGCGCCGCACCTCTCTCTTTTCATTCCATTCGTTTTTCTACCCATCCTCGCTATCTTCCTGCTCAGCCTCTTCAACTGGAACTTACTCGGCGATCACAAATTCATAGGCCTTGGTAACTACGCCGAAATTTTGGAAGACATCGAGTTCTGGCGAGCCCTCAAAAACACCTTCATCTACGCCGCCGCCGTCGTGCCCCTCACCATGGCCGCCGGCTTGGCTCTCGCCGTCGCCCTCAATCGTCCACTCCCCGCCCGCAACTTCTTTCGCGCCGCTCTCTATCTCCCTTTTGTTATTTCGAGCGTTGCGTCCGGCGTGATCGCCGTCTGGATCTTCGACCAGCACTACGGCCTTCTCAATGCCACCTTGGCCACGCTTGGGCTGCCGCGTTTTCCCTGGCTCTCCTCGCCCGCCTTCGCCATGCCCTCCGTTATCGCCACCACTGTCTGGCTGCGCACCGGCCTCTGCATGGTCGTCTATCTCGCCGCGCTGCAGGACGTGCCAAAGCAACTGCTCGATGCCGCCTCACTCGATGGCGCCAGCGCCTGGAACCGCTTCCGCTATATCGTCTGGCCCCTGCTCGCTCCCAGCACCACCTTCCTGCTCATCACCAATCTCATCTACTCCCTGCACGTCTTCGATCTCATCTATGTCATGACCTTAGGCGGCCCCGCCTTCTCCACCACCACGCTCGTGCAATATCTCTACGAAACCGCTTTCGACGAGCAGCGCCAGGGTTACGCCTCCGCCATCAGCGTCATTCTGTTCTTCATCCTCATCGCACTCACGAGCGCCCTGCTCCTCCGCAAATCTCAGCGAGGCTCCAAAGCGGCATGAAACACAGGGGACAAAATGCCATCCTCCTCTGCATCCTTTCGCTCGCCTCGCTCGTCTTCCTGTTCCCCATCCTCTGGATGCTCCTGACCGCCCTCAAACCCGCGTCTGAAATCTTCGGCCGCACCTTGCATTTCCTCCCCACGCATCCCGCCTGGCACAACTTCGCAGCCGCCTGGTCCACCTACAACGTCCGTTACTGGCTCCTGAACTCCACTCTTCTCGCCATCTTAGGCGGCGCACTCAACATCACGCTCGATCTGCTCGCCGGGTATGCTTTCGCTAAATTCCACTTCCCTGGCCGCGATGTTCTGTTCGTGATTTTTCTCTGCACGCTCATGCTCCCGGCACAGGTCTTCATCGTTCCCCAGTTCATGACCGTCGCTGCCCTCGGTGGCGTCAATACCTATTGGGCCGTCCTGCTGCCGCGCGCTGCCGAAACTTATGGCGTCTTTCTCGCCCGCCAGTTCCTGCAAAGTTTTCCCGATGAATTGCTCGATGCCGCCCGGCTCGATGGCGCGAGCGAATGGAACATCTTCGTGCGCCTCGTTCTGCCGCTCAGTAAACCCGCTATTGCCGTACTCTCCGTCTTGCTTTTTCTCGGTACCTGGAATGACTTCGGCTGGCCGCTCGTCATACTCAAAGACGAAAAGTCGGCCACCTTGCCCGTCGGCTTAAGCATGTTGCAAGGCGAGCATGTCCTCGACTGGTCCGGCATCATGGTCGTCGTCTTGATTTCGATCCTGCCCGTCACGCTGATGTTTGTCGGGCTGCAGCGCTACTTTGTGCAGGGCATTTCCCGCACCGGGATCAAGTGAGTACGGCCGCGTTCTTTTCGATCGCTACGCCGGTAGCCGGATCGAACCAGACCGCCTGCTCCATGTCGAGCGCCAGCCGGATCTCTTGCCCGGTCCGAACGGTCGACGACGAAGGTAGCCGGATCGTCACATCCTGTCCGGCCACCAAGCAGGTCGCCAGAATCTCGTTTCCTAGTGGCTCCAAGAGAATCACTTTAGCGGCCACTAAATCTTCACGTGATACGTCGTCGCCCGGGTTCACTACCCGCGCCTGCTCGGCCCGCAATCCTAGCAGTTTCCCGTCCATCTCGATCACATTCATCGGCGGCGATCCGATGAATCCAGCCACAAACAAGTTCGCCGGACGTCGATATACGTCGAGCGGCGCACCGATCTGCTGCACCTTGCCCTCTTTCAACACCACCAGCACGTCCGCCATGCTCATCGCTTCCACCTGGTCGTGTGTCACAAACACCGTTGTCGTACGTAGCCTCCGGTGCAGCCGTATCAACTCGGTTCGCGTACTCGCCCGCAGCGTAGCGTCCAGATTGCTGAAGGGCTCATCCAGCAAGAACAACTTGGGCTTCCGCACAATCGCTCGCCCCAAAGCCACCCGCTGCTGCTGGCCGCCGGACAGTTGCGACGGAAACCGCTTCAGCAATTCCGTCAACTGGAGCAGTTCCGCCGCCACCCCAATCTCCCGCTGCCGGTCCTCTTTCACCATGCCCCGCATCTTGAGCGAAAACTCGAGGTTCTGCTCGACTGTCATATGTGGATAAAGCGCGTAGTTCTGAAAGACCATCGCGACATCGCGCGCCTTGGCCGGAACATCCGTGATCGGCACTCCATCGATCTCGATTGTTCCACTCGTTGCCTGCTCAAGTCCCGCAATGATCCGCAGCAGCGTTGACTTGCCGCACCCCGAGGGTCCCACCAGCACTACGAACTGGCCATCTCTGGCCACCAGGTCCACCGGGGCCAGCGCTAAAGCCCCGTTGTCATAAGTCTTGGAAATCGCCTGCAGCGACAGTTCAGACATCGCGCAAATGTCCGTTGGATGACGAGGCCACGCTTCTGTGTCTAAGAAATGTCAGCCCCAGTTGGGTACTATAACTCCCAGCCGCCGCCCAACGCGTTATACACCTGCACCAGCGCCAGCCGCTCATTCAACCGCGACCGCGCCAGGCTCAACTCTGCCGAGAAGTAGTTCGTCTCGCTCGTCAACACTTCCAGATAACTCGTCACGCCGCCCGAGTAGCGCATATGGGACAAGTCGGAAGCGCCCTGCGCCGACGTCGTCAACGCCTCCTGGTGCGTCCGAAATTCGCGAGACTTTTGATACGCAATCAGCGAGTCCGACACTTCCCGGAATGCTGTCTGTATCGTCTGTTGATACGTCAGCAGCGCCTGCTCGCGCTCCGCCCTCGTTAAGCGCACATTCGCCTGCAACGCTCCCGCCGTAAAAATCGGCTGCGAAAGCGGCGCGCTCCACGTCCAGATTCGCGAGGGCCAGGTGAACAGATTCCCCAGCCCGATACTCTGCAGTCCCGCCTGCCCCGTCAGCGAAAGCTGCGGAAACAACTGCGCCCGCGCCACCCCGATCTGCGCATTCGCCGCCGCCAGTTGCTGCTCCGCCTGCTCGATGTCCGGCCGCCGCTCCAGCAAACGCGATGGCAGTCCTGCCGGTATCGACTCCGGCAGTGGCTGCTCCGTGATTGCCTTGCCGCGCGGAATCTCTCGCGGATTCTCTCCCAACAGAATGCTGATCTGATCCTCTTCCTGCGCTATCGATTGCTCCGTCTGCGGAATTGTCTCCGCCGCTTCTTCCACCAGTTGCTCCGCCTGGCGCACATCTACCAGCGACGTCGATCCGCCCTGTTCGAGCGTCTGCGTCAGCTTCAGCGAAGTCTGCCGCGATTCCAGCGTCCGCTTCGCAATCTCCAACTCCAGGTCGTATTCCCGCAGTTGAAAGTACGCCGCCGCCAGATTATCCACCAGCGTGCTGATGATCGCCCGCCGGCCCCATTCGCTCGCCCGCAACGTGTCACGCGCCGATTCTGTCGCCCGCCGGTACCTGCCCCAGAAATCGATATCCCACTGCGTCGAGAGCGAAACTTCGTCCGCCAGGTACGAGTACCCGTTGAAGACGTTCGGAATTCCCGATTGACGGGTCCCCGCTACCGTCGGGCCGCCCGATACCGTTGGAAACTGGTTCGCTCGTGTAATCGTCACCTGCGCCTGCGCCTGCAGGATGCGCGTCGCCGCAATGCGCACGTCGAAGTTCTGTTTGAGAGCCGTGCGAATCAGCTGCTGCAGCGTCTCATCTTGAAACACTGTCCACCATTTCGCATCGCCCAGCGAAGCCGGATTCGGATTATTCGTCGCACTTTGATCTGTCCCGCGATACACCGCCGGCACATTCACCACAGGCCGCTGGTAGTTCGGCCCTACTGTACAACCAGTCAATAAAACAAACGTTGCCGACAACGCAATGTAGGCGCGATGTCTCATACCGAAGCTTTCTCTTCCTCCCTTTCCTCTACCCGAGCCATGGGCTTCTTCCCTTTGCCGCCCTTCACCCGGTGCGAGAGCTTCTCGACCACATCGAACGTCACCGGGATCAGGAAGATCGCGAGCACCGTAGCCGCCAACATGCCGCCGATCACCGCCGTTCCCAAGACCTGCCGCGATACTGCGCCCGAGCCCGAGGCTGTCCACAATGGCACGCACCCCAGAATGAACGCGAACGCCGTCATCAAAATCGGCCGGAATCGAATGCGCGCCCCCGTCAAAGCCGCCTCTTCGATACTCTTGCCTTTTTCATACTCCGTCTTGGCGAACTCCACGATCAGAATGGCGTTCTTGGCCGCCAGTCCGATCAGCATCACCAGGCCGATCTGCGCGTACACATCGTTCTCGAAGTGCCGCAGAAACAGAAACAGGTATGCGCCAAACACCGCAATCGGCGTCCCCAGCAACACGCTGAAAGGCAGCGACCAGCTCTCGTACTGTGCCGCCAGAATCAGGAACACAAACACGATCGACAAACCGAAAATCACTGAGGGCGGCACGCCTTGCGACGCCTGCTTTTCCTGGTACGACATGCCTGTGTAGTCGTAACCCATCTCCCGCGGCATCGTTTGCGCGAACACTTCTTCCAAGGCCGCCATCGCCTGCCCCGAACTGTAGCCCGGTGCGGCCGCCACGTTGATCTGCGCCGCATGGTACTCGTTGAAACGCGTGGTAAACTCCGGTCCCGCAATCGGCTTGGTGTCCGTTACCGCATTCAACGGCACCATGCCCTGCCTATTGTTCGAAACGTAGAAACGGCTCATGTCTTTCGTCGTCTGCCGGAAGTCGCCCTCAGCCTCTACGTACACCTGCCACTGCCGTCCAAAGCGGTTGAAATAATTCACCAGGTAGCCGCCCAGAAACGCCTGCAGCGTCTGATAAACGTCTGCGACATTGACACCCTGCCGCGTCACTTTCACGCGATCTACATCGGCGTACTCCTGCGGCACGCTCGGCAGATAAGTCGTGCTCATGCCCGTCAGTTCCTTGCGGGCGCCGGCCGCTTTCATGAATTTGTCCAGGTTCCCTGTCAGGAACGACAGATCGGCCCCCGACCGGTCTTCCAGAATGAACGTCACACCGCCCGAACTACCGATACCCGGAATCGACGGTGGTGGAAACGAAAACGCCATCCCGTCCGGGACCTGCTGTAAGGCCCCCATCACGTGACCCTTGATCGCTGCGTACTGCTCGTCTGCCGCCTTCCGCTCCTCCCACGGCTTCAAGGTCACAAAAAAGAACCCGTTATACGTCGCCTGCACCCGGCTTAACAAACTAAAACCGATCACCGAAGTCACGCCCGCTACACCCGGCGTTTTTGCCAGAATGTTTTCGACTTTGCGAGCCGCTTCCGAAGTCCGCTGCAACGAGGCCGCGTTCGGCAGCTGCAACGCTACGTACAAATACCCCTGATCCTCTTCCGGCAGAAACGATCCCGGCAGCTTGCCGCCGATGAAGACCGCCAGCACGGCCATGCCCGCCAGAAAGATCAAGCTGAAGGCAGCCTTGCGCAGCAGGAATCCGGAAAAGCTCACATACCCATGCGTCACGTGTTCGAACATGCGGTTGAACCAGTCGAAGAACCGCGCCAGCGGTCCCCGGCTCTTCTTCTTCGGCTTCAACAGCAGTGCTGCCAGCGCAGGGCTGAGCGAAAGCGCATTGAAGGCCGAAAAGATTACCGAGATCGCGATCGTTACCGCGAACTGCTGATACAAACGCCCGGTGATGCCCGGAATGAAAATAGTCGGCACAAATACCGCTGTCAGAATCAGCGCGATCGCCACCACCGGGCCAGCGACTTCTTCCATCGCTCGCAGTGCCGCATCGCGCGGCGACATGCCTTCCTCGATGTGCCGCTCCACCGCCTCCACTACCACGATCGCGTCGTCGACCACCAGCCCGATCGCCAGCACCAGCCCGAACAATGAGAGCGTATTGATCGAAAATCCTAGCAGCGGAAATACCACAAATGTGCCGATCAACGACACCGGAACCGCTGCCAGCGGGATCAGCGTCGCCCGCCATCCCTGCAGGAAAAGGTATACCACCGCGATCACCAGCGCCAGGGCGATGAACAGCGTGGTGACGATGTCTTTCATACCGGCAGTCACTGCGAGGGTGGTGTCCAGGCTGACCTGGTAAGCCAGATTCTGCGGAAATCGTTGCGATAGCTGCGCAATTTTCTTGCGCACGCCTTTTGCGGCGTCCACCGCGTTCGAGCCCGGCAGCTGATAGATCGCCAGAATCGCCGATGGCTTGCCTTGATAGCGCCCGGTCAGGTTGTAGGTCTGCGCGCCCAGTTCCAGTCTCGCCACGTCTTTCAGCAGCAGGTTCGATCCATCGGGATTGGCGCGCAGCACGATGTTGCCAAATTCCTCCGGCGATTTCAAGCGCCCTTGCGCCTGCACAGTGTAAGTGAATTGTTGCCCCTTTGGCACCGGCTCGCCGCCGATCTGACCGGCAGGATTCACGGTATTCTGGCTTTGCAGCGCCGCCACAATCTGCGGCACCGTGATACTCAGCTTATTCAAACGGTCCGGGTTCACCCACGCCCGCATTGCGTACTGCCCCGCACCGAACACCTGCACGCGCGAGATGCCCGGCGACCGCGTCAGCTCGTCCACCAAATTGATATATGCGTAGTTCGCCAGAAACACGCTGTCGTAACCGCCCTTCGGCGCATACAAGGCAATCAGCATCAACGGCGCGTACAGCGACTTCTGCACCGTCAGACCAGCCGTATTAACCTGCGCCGGCAATTGCGACTGCGCCTGCGAAACGCGCAGCTGCGTCAACACCTGATCGATATCCGGGCTCGTGTTCACGTTGAAGTCGACCGTGATCTGCGACACCCCGTTGTTGGCGTTTACCGAGTACATGTAGGCCATGTGGTCCACACCGCTGATCTGCGCTTCGAGCGGCGTTGCCACCGATTGTTCGAGCGTCAGCGCATCTGCGCCCGGGTAAGTCGCCTGCACCAGGATTTCCGGCGGAACGATGTCCGGAAACTGCGCAATCGGCAGCTGGAGCATCGACACGATACCGACAATGACCATGACGATCGAAATCACCATGGCAACGATTGGCCGATTAATAAAAAACTTAGACATCGTTTATTTACCTGTAGTCTGAGAAGCATCGGCCGAGGTGGCCGGTGCATTATCTTCGGTCGGTTTCACAGTCGCGCCGTCCCGCGCTTTCGACGTGCCCTCGCTGATCACTCGCTCGCCCGCTTTCAGCCCTTTGTTGATCATCCACAGATCACCCACGCGGGTTCCGACATCCACTGTCTCAACTTTTACTTTGTTGCCCTCGTCCACCACCGCCACCTGGTAGCGGCCCTGTAGTTCCGTCACGGCCGATTGCGGCACCAGGATCGCGTCTTTACGCAAATCGGTCAGCGCGCGGATCCGTCCGTATTGCCCGGGCCGCAGAATATTGCCGGGATTGTCGAAAGCCGCCACAATGCGGATCGTGCCCGTCGATTGGTCTACTTGCCGGTCAGCAAACAAAATTTTGCCCGGGTATTTGTAAACCGTGTTATTCGCCAGCGTAAGCTGCAGCGGCACCGGATTTTTCGATCGCAACAGGTCGTCAGCCGGTTTGATTTTGTCGGCAATGCGCAGATACTCTTGCTCGGTAATCGGAAAGTACGCCTTAATGGGATTGACCTGCGAAACTGCCGTCAATATCGTCGTCTGGCTCACCAGATTGCCGATCTGCACAGTTGCCTGTCCCGCCACGCCATCCACCAGCGAACGAACCTGCGTGAATCCCAGGTTGAGATTTGCCGTCTCGAGAGTGGCTTCAGCCGCCTTGATGCTCGCCTGCGAGGAGAGGATGGTAGCCTCGGCCGTCTTCTCGGTTTGAGTATCGTTATCCAACTGGCTCTGCGCGATCGCTCGGGCCTTGGCCAGCGGCGTGTCGCGCTTCACGTTGATCTGCGCGAGCCCCAGTTGCGCTTCTGATTGTCCGAGCTGGCCCTTCGCTTGCGCCAGCTGCCCTTTGGCCTGGTCCACTACTGCTTGAAACGGCCGCGGATCGATCTGGAACAAGACGGCGCCCTTGCGAACGTACGAACCTTCGCGATAGTTCTGCCGGATCAGGTAACCGGACACTTGCGGCTGAATATTGGCATTGACGAAACCATCGAGCGTCGTCACCCACTCGCCATAAATCGGCACGTCTTTTTGTGTGGCCTCGACGACCTTGACTTGCGGCGGAGGCATAGCAGCAGGAGTCGCCGGCTTCGACGCACAGCCGTTTGTCAGCACCATCGCGGCTGCCAGACTAAAAAGAGAGAAGAGAGAAAGAGTCCTGTTCATTGCCGTTTATTTCGCCGTCATTACTTTCTTTGGAATGGCTCGGAGCTGCGTTTTCAAGTACCAGCTCAGCAAAAGCTCATATTCGCGCACTAGCGCTTTGCGATTCGATCCTTGCGCTTCCGCATACAGTTCGTTCATCGATTTCATCATCTGCAGACTCACCGTTGCTAAAAGACCGGCCTGGGTCTTGGATAATCGCGGCGCGGCGATCAACAAAATGCGAGCCAGCCTCACGCGCAGAAAATCGCGAATGGATATTTCGTGGGACGGGCAAGTCTCGTTCATCAAACGAAGAAGCGCCGGACGTTGTTCCAGGAAAACTACCATTTCATCCAATAGTTGCGTCCCTAAATCCTTGATTGCAATGGCGTCAGCCACTTCCAGCGACGCCCATAAATCCACTACGTCTTCTCTGTACCGTTCCCGTAATGCCTCTGTAACAGACTCCTTGTTCGGAAAAAATTGGTACAGTGAGCCAATACTGGCGCCTGCCCGCTGGGCAATTTCGGCCATCGTGGCCGCACTATATCCAGCGTCTGTTATGACTGATGCAGCAGCATTCAACAAAGCTGCTACTCTTCGCTCGCCGCGTTCCTGTTGTGGAATGCGCCGCGGCGCTCCATTCAGACGTGAGGGCACACTCACATTCTACAGAAGTGAGTTTCGACTCATGTTTAGGGAGACAGCTTACGATTCGAAATTACTTTTTAATGTTTGTATAGATTGCGGGCCGGTTACAACCAGCAACAAAGCCGCGCTGAGAGCACTCACACCAGCTAGCGAGATGGCGACGGTGAAATTCTTCGCCGGCCCCAGCGTGTAGCCAGTAACGATGGGAGCAAGCGCGCCCGCCACCTGAGACAAGGTATTGAAGTAGGCGATTAGCCTCGCCGTGAAGGCCGCCGGAGCGATATGCTGCACGATGGCCCAAAAGTTCGTACTAGCTGCGCCGAAGGAACAAACCGAGAGAATGAGCACAAGTAGCACTGAGCGGCGACTCTGCACGTGAACCAGCAGAAGTATCAGGGTCGCGCCCAGAAATCCGGCGATGGCAATGCCAACACGGACGCGTAGCGCATTTTGATTGCGACGAATCGCCCGGTCCGCCAGCCACCCAATGGCAATATTCACAGGGGCCATAATGAATAACGGCACGGAGAGAATGCGCCCCATCTCGATCATCGGAAAGCCTCGCGAAACGTTCAAATAGGTTGGAATCCAGGTGAGCAGAAAATACCAGAAGTAAGAAAATAGGAAGACGCAAAACGACATGGCCCAGAAAGCGCGACTCGAAAAGATCGCGGACCATTTCCAGTCCACTCGCTCAGTTGTCTTGGCTAGCTTAGGCCCGCTTAACCTCGCGAAGTACCACCAGAGAGGAAGCCACAACAGCGCAATCAGACCGGTAGCAGCAAACAATACGCGCCAACCGGCAGTTGCAATTACGCTGCTGCCGATCAGCGCCCCGCAAGCCGGCCCGATAGTCTGTCCAGCGATGTAAATCGATACCGGCAGGCCGCGCTCCTCTTCAGAAAACGCCAGCCGTATGAAAGCCAGGCTCGCCAGCGGCCCCACGGATTCCGCCACCCCCAAAAGCAAACGCAGCCCGAACATACTTTGCGCATTCTGGCTCAGCGCCATGGAAGCTGAGGCCAGCGACCACAGCAGAAAGGCTACGAAATACGATCTGCGAATTCCCAAGCGATCGACCGCCCATCCGGCCGGTAACTGAAACGCTCCATAGGTCCAGAAAAACGCCGAGAGCAGCAGCCCCATCACGCTGGCGGACAATCCGAATTCGCGCATTAAGACCGGCGCGGCGATGCTCAAATTGCCGCGATCGATGTAGCTGATGAGGATGCCAAAGAAAACCAGGACGAGAATGACCCAGCGGTTCTTTATGATGAGCCTCTTCCAAGTAACCCGCGCACAACGGACTCGCTGGACCCGGCCAAGTCCGCCGAGTTTGTCTTTCGTTTGTCGCCGGCTCCAGCGGCCTGTGCGCTTCCGACAACTGGATCGCCCAGGACAATCACGCCACGCTTCATGACAAAGGCGATGCCGGCCGGATCGGATCTTGGATGCGTATAACTGGCAGCAGTCGTTATCTGCTCCGGGTCGAACGCCACCAGATCGGCAAAGTAATTCGATTTCACCAAACCGCAACTGCTCAATTTGAGGCGAGCAGCCGGTTGCGCCGTACTCTTGTGAACAGCACTAGGAAGACTCAGCCAGGCAAGTTCGCGCACCATTTTTCCCAGCAGCTCCGGATAGGTGCCGTGCAGCCGCGGATGAGGATTGCCTTTTACGTAAAAGCCATCCGTGATCACCGAGCACAAATCGTGAGTGATCAACTCGCGCAGATTCGACTCGCTCTGATTGAACGAGACAATGTTGACCGCGGCATGCTCTTCAGCCAGCAAGTTCACCACGCACGCACCTTCATCTGAAACTTTGTTCCGCGCCATATCCTTTACAGTCATGCCGATCAAGTGTTGATTTGCTTGGCTGTTCACCGAGGAGATCGTGACATCGGACCAGCGCTCGGAACCCATATCATTCAATTCGTCAATCAGGCGTTCGCGGACTGGGCGATCTTGAATGCGCGCCAGGAGCGCCGGCTTTCCTCCATCCAGCGCCCACTCCGGCAGAAACTGCGTCAGAACGGTGCTGCCGCATTGGTACGGATAGATATCGAATTCCACATCGACTCCGCGCTGCCGCGCAGCTTCGATCTTCTCTAAAGCCGGTTGCTGCAAATGCCAGTTTGTTCTCCCGGCAGCCTGCAAGTGCGAAATCTGCAGACGGCAGCCGGTCCGTTCTGCGAGTGCAATCTGTTCTTGGATCGCCTCCACAAGCGTCTCCGCATAGCCGCGAATGTGAGATGTGTACAGCTTGTCGCGGCGGGCCACAACGCGGCACAGGCTTTCTAATTCGTTCGCGTCCGCGCCGGAGCCGGGAGCGTACATCAATCCAGTCGAAAGGCCAACGCAGCCTGCATCCAGAGAATCATCGAGCAATCCACACAAGCGATCAAGCTCGATTGTAGTGAGAGGTTCCAAACTCAGACCATGCACGGCTATGCGCAAGCTGCCGTGTCCTACCAGCGGTAGCGTGCGGTCCGTAGCGCCGGCGGCCTGCAGATCCGCCAGGTAATTTTTGGCGGAGGGCCAGCCCCAGTCATCAGTCTTCCCCAGAATGCCCGACCCGAATTCCCGGAGCGCCTTTGCATCGTTTGCAGGAAACGGCGAGAAACCACAGTTGCCAACGACTTCGGTTGTAACGCCCTGCTTCAGCTTTTCGGTTCGCCCGTCGAGCACCTGCAAGTCGGAATGACTATGCAGATCGATAAACCCGGGAGCAATCACCAGCCCGGTGCAATCGATGGACTCGACGCCGGACGTGGCTTGTACCGGCCCGACTTCCACGATGCGATCTCGATCCACCAGGACCGATGATGAGAAACCCGCCGACCCCGAACCGTCCACTACCAGTCCGTTCAAAAGAACAAGCACCTGACCAGAGTAGCGAGCCCTCATAAGATAGAGGCATGGCACTCAGCGCAGGGCGATCTAACGGCGTACAGGAAGCTCAGAAGTCCCGTCCCGAAGAAATTCGGCGCATGGTTGAGAGCGAACTGAACGCAGCGCAGTTCGTCGACGTTCATACGCATCTCTTCAAACCCTCTCTCGGGCGGCTCGGGCTGTGGGGCATCGACGAACTCCTCACTTATCACTATCTGGAAGCTGAACTGTTTCGCTCCTCGAAGATCACCCCGGCAACATACTTCTCGCTGTCAAAAGAACAGCAGGCCGATGCGATCTGGCAGGCGCTCTTCGTCGAGAATCCGCCCGTTTCCGAAGCAACGCGCGGAGTAATTGCCGTGTTGCACGCGTTCGGACTGCCTACCGACGCTAAAGGGCTTGTCGAGAGCCGGCCGTTTTTCGCCGAACAATCTATCGACAGTCATATCGATGCCGTCTTCAAGGCCGCGGGCATCAGTGAAGCCGTGATGACGAACGATCCTTTGGATTCGATCGAGTCTGTGCTGTGGAAGGGCGACGCAACGCCAGATCCCAGATTTCATGCCGCACTACGTCTAGATCGCATCGTGGACGGCTGGCCTGCTCACTGGAAGGTTTTGCAGGCAGCAGGGTACAAAGTGGATGCCGAGCTATCCGGAGGCGCGGTTACTGAGCTTCGAAGATTTCTGCACGATTGGTGCACGCGGATGAAGCCGGTTTATATGGCGATTTCGCTCCCGGACTCGTTCCAATACCCGGAACAGGATAGCCTTCGCTCCAAGATCTTAAAAGAAGCCGTCCTTCCTGCCTGCCGCGAGTTCGACATTCCAATCTCGTTGATGATCGGCGTGCGACGCCAGGTGAATCCCGAGATCAAGCTGGCGGGCGATGCGGCCGGGCGCGCGGATTTGCGGAGTCTCGAACAGCTCTGCCGCGACTTTCCGCGAAATCGATTCCTGGTAAGCGTATTGAGCCGGGAAAACCAATACGAACTCTGTGTCTACGCCAGAAAATTCAGCAACCTGATGCCCTTCGGCTGCTGGTGGTTTCTCAACAATCCTTCAATCGTGGAGGAGATCACGCGAGAGCGCATCGAAATGCTCGGCTTCTCCTTCATCCCGCAACATTCGGACGCACGCATTCTGGAACAGGTCATCTACAAATGGCGCAACACGCGCCGCATCCTGACCCCGATACTGACAAATACTTACACGCTGCTCGCGGAAGACGGAGGCGCGGTCACACAGCAGCAGATCAAAACCGATATCGAACGCCTCTTCCGGCAGAACTTCATGCAGTTCTGCGGTGTGGCGGCCAAGATGGCAGGCTAAAGCCTACCCTACGGAAGTGATCTTGAATGCCACCGCATGGTCGGACGGCGCTTTTTCAGGCAGCAATACTTTGAGCCCGGCTTCACTCTGCGTCCATTGCAGCTGACCATCGAAGCCCAACAGTTCCACCCGCTGAATTTTCCCTACCTTCAGCCATGTTCCCGTCGCCAGCGGCTTGATCTGCGCCTGATACTTGGGCCAGCCCATCACGAAGGCATAGAGCGTATCGCCCTTGGTGGTGAACCGCACATCGTCGGCCGTCAAGTCTTTTCGCTGCTTTTCGTTGAACGCGGAGGTTGCGGCAACAGCGGCCGCTTGCGGGCTTTCACCGAAAATTTTCCAGGGACGCGTGCCGTGAATACCCTCACTATTCACCGCCATCCATTTCGTGATGCCCGCTAACACGTTGCGCTCCTCCAAATCCAGCTGGCCACTGGCAGGAAGCGGAAAGTTCAGCAGCAGGTTTCCATTGCGGCTGACAATGTCTACTAACAAGTCAATGACAGTCTTCGGCGTCTTGTATTCGATGCCGCGTTTGTAATGCCAGTCGCCGATGCAGGTATCGGTTTGAAACGGACGCGGCCAAATCGAATCGACCACACCGCGTTCCACATCGAGCGTGGCAATTCCCTTGACACTGTCTGCCTGACGTTTGCTGAAGTAGACACTCTGCGCTTTGCCTCCATTGCGCCTGGCGCTGAGATTGTAATGCCGGGCAATCAGGTTCAAGCCATAATCTTCAAACGGCAGCGAGCCATCGGAGTAGAGCAGATCGGGTTGATAGTTGTCGACCAGGTCGCGAATGCGCGCGTACCAGTGGCGTTTCCACCACTCGGGAATACCATCCTCGGTCCACTCTAATTCGTGGTTGTGGACTTCATCCGAATCGACGTACAGATCGAAGTTTCTTGGATCCGCGCCATCGTACGGCGCTCCTTCGAGCGGACCGCTTTCATCGTGACCATGGCTTGTGGAGAACCATTTGTACGTGATCGAAAGGTGTTCGCTGACGCCGAACTTCAGTCCTTCATTGCGCGCGGCCTTCTGCCATAAGCCAACGATGTCTTTCTTCGGACCCATTTGCACGGCGTTCCAACGCTGGTGCTTTGAGTTCCAGAGATCGAAGTTGTCGTGGTGAACACCCATCGAAACGAAATACTTTGCTCCCGCCTGCTTATACAGGCTCATCAACTCGGCAGGATCGAACTTCTCGGCCTTCCAAAAAGGAATAGTGTCCTTGTAACCGAATTTCGAAGGATGCCCGTACGTCTCGACGTGATAGTTGTATTGCGGGCTGCCCTGCAGGTACATATTGCGCGCATACCAGTCGCCGTCTTCGATGGCAGACTGCGGCCCCAGCACGCCCAGATACCAAATTTGGCGTCGCGAAACCAATCCGGCGTTTCATAGGCGGAGAGCGATTCGCGCGTACCTTCGAAAGGAGTTTTCTCGGCCTCCACACCGGGCGGCAAGGTAGGAGCCGCTTCGGGTAACTGACTGGCCACAGCGCTCCCGGCCAGTCCGGCAAGAGCAGTGCGTCGGGAGATTTTCATACGAAGATGCTTTCGCAGTTCAACGTATCACCTCGTTATGAGAATTCGCCGGGCAGCGAGTACGCCGAAAGCAATCTCGCCATGAACGGTTCCGCTGTGTCCGTTTAGCTCCGTTGCTTCGCCGGCAAAATAGATCGTATCGGAGACCGGCTGGGCCAGTTGTTCGCGGGCCTGCATAGCGCCGGTACCAGTCGTGCCGGGATCAAGCCGGCGAGCGCTGCCGGCGGCCGAGCAGACTTGCGAAGCTGGCGGAAGACGGAGGCGCAGTCATACAGCAGCAGATCAAAACCGATATCGAGCGCCTCTCCCGGCAGAACTTCATGCACTTCTGCGGCGTGGCGGCTAAGATGGCAGGTTAAAGCCCAATGTCACGAAGAGCCGGCCTGCGAGGCCGGCGCAGTTCACGGAACTGCCCCACAAGGAACAGGAAAGCCAATAAACATAGGCACGAAATAATTTTGACCAAATGCCGGGAGAGTCCCGGCGCGGCGGACAAAGGTGTTGTCGCGCGACCAGTTTGGCTTAACTAAGTGACATTAGGTTAAAGCCTACCCTACGGAAGTGATTTTGAATGCCACGGCATGGTCCGAGGGTGCTTTTTCGGGCAGCATAATTTTGAGCCCGGCTTCACTCTGCGTCCATTGCAGCTGACCATCGAAGCCCAGCAGTTCCACCCGCTGGATCTTCCCGACGCGCAGCCAAGTGCCCGTCGCCAGCGGCTTGATCTGCGCCTGATACTTGGGCCAGCCCATTACAAAGGCATAAAGCGCGTCGCCCTTAGTGGTAAAGCGCACGTCGTCGGCCGTCAGATCTTTGCGCTGCTTTTCGTTGAATGCGGAGGTTGCGGCGACAGCGGTTGCTTGCGGGCTTTCACCGAAGATTTTCCAGGGACGCGTGCCGTGAATACCCTCACTATTCACCGCCATCCATTTCGTGATGCCCGCTAACACGTTGCGCTCCTCCAAGTCCAGCTGGCCGCTGGCAGGAAGCGGAAAGTTCAGCAGCAGGTTTCCATTACGGCTGACAATGTCGACTAACAGATCGATGACCGTCTTCGGTGTCTTGTATTTGACGCCCCGCTTGTAATGCCAGTCGCCGATGCAGGTATCGGTTTCAAACGGACGCGGCCAAATCGAATCGACCACACCGCGCTCTACATCGAGCGTGGCAATGCCCTTGATGCTGTCCGCTGGACGTTTGCTGAAGTAGACACTCTGCGCTTTGCCGCCATTACGCCTGGCGCTGAGATTGTAATGCCGGGCAATCAGGTTCAAGCCGTAATCTTCAAACGGCAGCGCGCCATCGGAGTAGAGCACGTCTGGCTGATAGTTATCAACCAGGTCGCGAATGCGATCGTACCAATGGCGCTTCCACCACTCGGGAATACCGTCCTCCGTCCACTCTAATTTGTGATTGTGGACTTCATCTGAATCGACGTACAGATCGAAGTTTTTCGGATCCGCACCATCGTACGGCGCGGATTCAAGCGGACCCGTTTCATCGTGACCGTGACTCACCGAAAACCACTTGTACGTGATCCAAAGATGTTCGCTGACGCCGAACTTGAGACCTTCATTATGCGCAGCCTTCTGCCATAAGCCAACGATGTCTTTCTTTGGACCCATTTGCACGGCATTCCAACGCTGGTGCTTCGAGTTCCACAGATCGAAGTTGTCATGGTGAACACCCATCGAGACGAAATACTTTGCTCCCGCTTGCTTATACAGGCTCATCAACTCGGCGGGATCGAACTTCTCGGCCTTCCAGGCAGGAATGGTGTCCTTGTAACCGAATTTCGAAGGATGCCCGTACGTCTCGACGTGATAGTTGTATTGCGGGCTGCCCTGCATATACATGTTGCGCGCGTACCAGTCGCCGTCCTCGATAGCAGACTGCGGCCCCCAGTGAGCCCAGATACCAAACTTGGCATCGCGAAACCAGTCTGGCGTTTCATAGGCCGAGAGCGATGCACGCGTACCTTGAAAAGGAGTTTTCTCGGCCTCCACACCGGGCGGCAAGGTAGGAGGCGCTTCGGGTAACTGACGGGCCAGCGCGCTTCCCGCCAGTCCAGCCAGAGCAGTGCGTCGGGAGATTTTCATACGAAATTCCTTTCGCAGTTCAACGTATCACCTCGCCTCGAGAATGCGCCGGGCAGCCAGCACGCCGGAAGCAATCGCGCCATGCACGGTTGCGCTGTGCCCGTTTAGCTCTGTTGCTTCACCGGCAAAATAGAGAGTGTCCGAGACTGGCTGAGCCAGTTGTTCGCGAGCCGGCATTGCACCCGAGGGAACGTAGCTATAAGCGCCACGGGCAAACTGGTCGTCATACCAGTCGTGATAGTAGACCGCTTCGAGTTCGCGTTCGATCCGATCGGTATGCACGGCAAGAATTCGCGCCAGCGACTTGATTGCTTCCCGGATAACTTGCTCGCGCGTCAGGCCGAGCAGACCATCGGCATGCGGGCCTGCGCTCCAGCCGGTCAGGATGGGCGCGCGCGTTCCAAGCGGCGTCCACCAAGTCGGGAAAAGCGCCTCGTTCGAAACCAGGAATCCCGCATCTGCAAAAACGCTCTTTTCTTCCCAAAATGCCTGCCGAAAACGAAACACCATACGCGCCACTTGCCCAAAAGCCAGCGACTGAGCCGCCTTGAGATGCTGCACAGGGACGGGATCCCATTCGATCGCGCCGACACTGCCGGGAACCGCTGTCAAAACGCCCAGCGGGAGCGTGATCACAAGTCGTCGCGCGGTGATTCTCTGTACGCTGCCGGTTAAGGCGGAGACGGTCTGGAGCAAGACGAATCCCGGCTTCCATTCGATGCGAGTCACCACCGTGTTCAATCGCAGCCGCTTGAATGGATCGCAAACGCGCGACAACAAGTGCAGCGGAATTGCATCGTAGCCTCGGGAAAAACGAAACGAACGATCGCCGTCAATCTGCTCCGAGGCTTCCGCATCTTTCGCCAGAGAAGCAATGCCGATGACTTCCTTGCGCGCGGCATTGAAGCCTTCGACAAAGGAAGTACTCAGCTCCTTGGCCTCGGGCGCATGATCGGACTGCTTCAGAAAAGAATCCAACGATTGATCCGGGACCGTAGACGCAGCTTCGCTCATTTCCCGCATGAGCGCTTTCATCGGCAACCAGGCGTCTTCCTGTTTTTGAACCTGTCCATCGCAAATGCGAACCGAGGCATCCGCACAATCGTAAACGGGAAGCCTCTCAGTACGAACGATGTCCCAGATTTCAGGAGGACGCCCGTGGATAAATTCCGCGCCCAGCTCAAGCGGGAGCGGCGAAAGTGGATCGTGTACGGTTAGAACGCGGCCACCGATGCGTTCGCGCGCTTCGACACACAAGACCGGGCAGCCCGCGCGATCGAGTTCGCCCAATGCCGCTAAGCCCGCGGCTCCGGCCCCGATAATTACAACGTCGCAATCAACCTTCGATGGCGCGGTCATCTTCGAAAACGCCGGTCTGCCTGTTCTTCCGCACGTGCGTCGCCGGCAGGTATCGTCCGTTCATCGCCACGTAAACTCCTGCGGGAAGTACCTGCACAAAGGCGAGGGCACTACCAAGATTGAACAAGCCATCGGAGCTGCCAAAGGCGTATGGAATCATTGCGCCCGTCAGCACAATGGTTTTTTCGGGAAGCCGGTTGGCCAGGGTGCGCGCCGTATCGGCCATGGTGTCGGTGCCGTGCGTAATCACGATGCGGGACTCGGGAACCGCGCGGCATTGCTCCACGATGAGACTGCGGTCTGCTTCCGACATCTCCAGACTATCGACCATCATGAGAGTGCGCAGATCGAGAGCAAGTTTGCACCGGCCGGATGCCAGCATCTCCGGAAGATTCGACTCTTTGAAAACCAGGCGACCGCGTAACTCGTCGTACTGCTTATCGAACGTGCCGCCCGTAATAAAGATGCGGATGCGCTGGCTGGGTTCGTTCACGCTCACGCGTTCGATTTAGTACCCGCGCGCAAATCCTTGTAAGCAACCAGGCAGCGTTCGGCTGTTTCCAACTCAGGGAAACGGCTGCCTTCCTGCTCGATCAAGTAAAACTCCACTCCGCCATGCTTCTCAGCCGCCGCAAAGATCTTTTTCCACGGCGCATCACCTTCTCCGAAAAGCACCTTATAACCGTCTTTCGGCGACCATTCCTTCAAGTGCAGCGACTTGATGCGCCCCGGATTGCTATCGATCCACGCTACCGGATCGCTCCCCGCCTCGATACAGGTCCCCACATCCAGCTGCAGCATAATGCTCTTATCAGTGTTCTTCGCCAAAATTTCGATAGGCTTCTGGCCATCCACCGGCCGCCACTCGGCATCGTGATTGTGATAGCCGGCGTGAAGTCCGGCTGTCTGCAGCCTCTTGTTCGCCTGGTTCAGCGTGTCGGCAATCTGTTTCCATTGGTCGACTGTCTTGACATCTGGACCGCCAGGATGCGCCAGCACGACGTAGTGCGTGCCCAAAATCTTATTCAGCTCGATGGCTTTATCGATGCCATCCGGCGTAAAAGACTTCAGCGCATTGTGCGTGGAGTAACAGCGCAACTTGATCTGTTCCAATTGCTGGCGCACTTCCTTCGCGTGGTCCGGCGTCCAGTCGTAATAGGGAGCGTAAAACTCGACGCAGTCATAGCCCATCTTTGCTACTTTGTCGAGCGTCCCAATCGGATCTTTGTCGAGTTCGTGCCGCACCGAATACAATTCGAGGCCGATCGGTATCTTATTACCTTTCTTGGCGGCAGCCGTTCCGGCGGCAGCCAGGGCAAGCGAACTACCGGCAATTGTGGAAACAAAATCACGCCGGGTGTGTTTAGAATTCGAAGGCATCGCAATCGAACAATATCACGATTCAGTCCGGTTTTATTGTGTGCGCCACTTGATGCTGCAGCCAATACTGGGCTTCTGGTCTGGATTCACAGGCCTGCCTTCGAGCAGCGCATCGAGTGCGGCGCGCACTTCATTCCCGGTGACCGGCTCTTCACTGCGCGGGCGGCTGTCATCCAACCGTCCGTGATACGCCAGCCGTCGCCCTTCATCGAACAGGTAAAAGTCCGGCGTGCAGACCGCGTCATACCCACGCGCCACATCCTGCGACTCGTCGTAACAGAACGGAAACGTAAAGCCCTGTTCCAGGGCCATTTCGCGCAAACGTTCGGGCGCATCGTCGGGATAAGCAGCAGCATCATTGGAGGAGATCGCTACAATGCCGGCATCTTTACCGGAGTAGTCTGTTCCAAGCCGCGCGAGTTCCTTTTGCACGTGTATCACGTAGGGGCAGTGCCGGCAAATGAACATGACGAGAAGAGCTTTCCTGCCAGCGAACCGGTCGAGCGAAATGATTTCGCCTGAGACCACATCCGGCAATTGAAAGGCGGGCGCGGCGGTGCTCAGTGGCAGCTTGTTGGATTCAGTTCGTGCCATAGTTCCTGATAGCCAGCGTAACAACGCCCGCGAGAATTTGTGATGAGTGAAGCAGACAAACCATTTCCATTGCAACCTAACGCCAACTACGATCCCGGATTAACGCAGCAGTATACCGGCGCGCTGAACCGCGTGGTCGAGAAGGACGGGAGCTTCAATGTACGCCGCGGTGGCCGCAACTGGCACGATGCGAATCCTTACACGTATCTGATCAGCGTCTCGTGGCTTAAATTTTCGCTCATCGTCGTCACGGTTTTCATCCTGGTCAATCTGGCTTTCGCATGGGGCTATCAGGCGTTGGGTGCGGGAACGATTAAGGGCGCTGACTCGAAGGATCCTGTCACGCATTTTTTCAATCTTTTCTTCTTCAGCACTCACACTCTTACTACGGTTGGTTACGGGAACATGTATCCGGATGGCACGGCTGCGAACGCGGTGGCGTCGGTGGAGGCTCTGCTGGGCTTGATGGCTTTCGCGATCGCCACTGGCCTGCTGTTTGGCCGATTTTCACAGCCCTCGGCCCGTTTCGGCTTCAGCGCCAAAATGGCGGTAGCGCCCTTCCGCGATGCCACCAGCCTGCAGTTTCGAGTGGTCAACAGACGCACCGCCAATCTGATTGAAGTAGAGGCGCGCGTGATGCTCATGACGGTGGTGCCCGCGCCGAACGGACGTCTGCAGCGCAAATTTCAGCAACTCGAGCTCGAACGTTCACAAATCCTGTTTCTTCCGCTCACCTGGACCGTGGTTCATCCCATTGACGAAAAAAGTCCGCTGTATGGCAAAAAGCGGGAAGACTTAGAATCGATGCAGGCAGAGGTGCTGGTGATGATGCGGGGTTACGATGAGACATTCAGGCAGACGGTATATGCCCGGCTCTCCTACCGCTATGACGAAATTTTGTGGGGCGTGCGATTCGGCGCGGCTTTCGACGTCGATGATAAAGGCGACCTGCTGCTGTGGGTCGATCGAGTTTCATTGACTGAGCCGGCGCCGCTTCCCGAGGCCAGGTAGTGCTGGGTTCACGGGATCCGGACTGCATCTTCTGCAGCGTTGCGAGCGGATCCGTAGCAGCGCACATGGTCTACAAAGATGCGAACTTCATCGCCTTCCTCGACATGCATCCATTGTTTCCAGGGCACGTGCTGTTGTGTCCGCGGGAACACTACGTCACCCTTCTAGAGTTGCCGTCAAAACTCGCAGCCGGCACGATGACGACCCTGCAGATTCTGGCGAAAGCGGTGGAGGCGGCCGTTGATGCGGAAGGCACGTTCATCGCGATAAATAACCGTGTGAGCCAGACGGTACCGCACCTGCACATTCACGTAGTGCCGCGACGCCGCCGTGACGGACTGAAAGGTTTTTTCTGGCCGCGTCAAAAATATCAGGATGAAGCGGCGAAAGAAGCGGTGCGCGATGCCATCGAACGTGAGGTTAGTAAGCTTCTTCTTTAAACCTGCTCAGCTCAAGCTCAGAGGCGAAGCGCTTTTCGAGAGCATCTGGACAATCGCTTCACGATCGCGAATCGCCCGCTCAACCGCCGATTCGAGACCCAGCCGGTAAGCAATGATCCCGACCAGAAATTCAAAGCCAAGCACCGCCAGAAACACCCACTCGCGCTGGAATGCGTAACGCGCCAGATAAGCGAATCCCACCAGCGCAAACAGGCTGATGGAACATCCGAATAGCCAGAGCTGCATTTTTGCGCCGGCCTGCTTCTTAAACGTTTGTTTCGGATCGATGGGGCGCGGCATGGCGAGCGATGTGAGATTTCCGGTGACCAGCAGGAATACCGTAACGACAGCGGAAGCGAGCATGCCCGAGAGAACACTCATCCCCGTGATGGGCGCGCGTGCCAGGGTAGCGACCAAGAGAATCACGGCGCTCTGCAACAGCACAAAGACAATGGCCGCCACGTTTTTTGCTTGCAAGACGGTGGGGAGTGAAACCGGCATGACGAAATAAGTCTGCGCCGCTCCACGATCCAGCCCAAACGCGTTCAACAGCAGCGTGTCACTCAGCAGCAGCAGCCCGTACACGTTGACCACGGGAATGAGGTTGCTGCGCATGAAGCTGGAGGTAGGATCTTGCCCGTTGAGCGCCGCCGGAACAAAAACAACGATGCCCAGGATGCAGGACATTCCGAACAAGACGCGGAACTTCGGCATGCGCACCAGCGACTGCATTTCTTTTTGCACGAGCGCGGCCAGCGGATCTCGAAAAATGCGAGCGGGCCAGTGCGACCAGAGGGACTGCCTGGGTTCGTGATCTGTAGCAACAGCAGCGCCGGCTGGCTGAAAACTGTCGTCAGCAACCAATCCTTTGTGAAACATCCAGCGCGCGAAGATGTACGAAGCGGCTGTCCAGGCGAGCAGTAGCAGTGCATCGCGGAAGGAAAAACGGCCCAGACTCAGGGAAGCTGTTTCCGACCAGGGGGTAAAGTGACTGCCCGCCGTCGCGAAGAAGTAGGGCTTCAGGGTAGCTCCCAAACTCGTTCTGATCAGCAGTTGCGGAAGAATTCCCACGCTGATTACCACTACCGCGAACAGCTCTCGAAAGCGGTTTCTTTCGAAGGCGTGCAGAATCAAATCGCGGATGGCAAGTTGCAGAAACAGGTTCAGCGGAATGAAGAGGAACAGAATGAGCGACGCCCAGCCGGGCACTTGCGGATGCCTGCATAAGCCTATTGCCGCGCCGGTGAGCACGATGATCATCTCGGGCGCACTTGTGATGCGCAGAAACGTCTCGATGCCGAACAGGGTGCTCTGGCGGACCGGGTAGATCTGCAGCTTATTGAGTTGCAGGGACCAGCCGCTGCTGAGAGTAAAAAGCGGGATTACTTGCCAGAACAGAAAGACGGCGAGCAGGCCAGAGGGAAACCAGCGGGCGATTTCTCGCAACGGCGTGTCGGGAAGACGGAAGACGAGGAAGAGCGCCAATGCGGCGTAAATCCCATACCAGAGCAGCAGCAACAGCCAGCTCATTACGGTTCCGAAGCTGGTGCGCGGCCAGTGATTCCGGCTGATCCGGAATTGGGCCCAGGCGATTGCCAGAATGTGCTGCCACATGTTTCAGAGCCAGTTCAAGCTGCTGCTATAGCGCTCTCCATGCACCAGGTTCACGAAAATGTCTTCGAGCGAGGTGGCTTCAGCGGTGGCTTGGTGCCGGAGATCTTCAATGTTGCCGTGGGCGATCACTTTGCCCCGACCGATGATGGCGATCTGATCGCATAGTCTCTCCACGACTTCCAGTACGTGCGAAGTCAGAAAGATGGTGGCTCCGTGCTGGACCTGTTCGAGCAGAATATCTTTCATGAGCCGGGCGCCGACGGCATCGACGCCTTCAAATGGCTCGTCCATCAGAAACAAACGCGGACGATGAATCAATGCCGCCGCAAGCGCCACTCGTTTACGCATGCCTTTTGAGTATTCGCCAATCAGCTTGCGCGGGTTTTCCTGCAGCTCGAAAAGCGCCAGGAGTTCTCGGGAACGCTCGGCGGCCAGGGGGCGGGTTAGCCCATAGAGGCGCGCTACGAATTCCAGGTACTCCTGGCCAGTTAAATAGTCGAACAACAAAGAGTCGTCAGGCACCAGGCCGATGATCTTACGGATGGCAAGCGATTCCTGTGGCATGGGAAGGCCGAGAATGCGTACGCTTCCGCTATCCGGCTGCGCCAGGCCCATAAGCACTTTGATGGTGGTGGTCTTCCCTGCTCCGTTCGGACCAAGAAACCCGAAGAAGGAACCTTGCGGCACTGTCACTGTCAGTCCATCTACCGCATGGACGCCGTTGTAGATTTTGTGAAGATCGACGATCTCGATGGCCGGAACGTCGTTCGCGGGCGATGCGGAATCGACAGAAGTAATTGGGTCAGGGGTGGCTGGCACCAGGTACGATTCCTTCCTCTTGCCCGCGTATGGCGGCCATCAGAGCTCCCGTCTGGCGCAGGATCGCCAGTTTAGTTCGCGTCACTTGGGTTTCGGAGTCGTAAAGCTGCATCCACAAATCGCTCTCTTCCAAACGGGCCTGCTCGAGAACGCGGAGAGGCACGCGGCCTTCGCCATTTTGAGCCAGCTTCACGGTGAGATCTTCGCGGGCCAGATCGAGTTTCTGGCGCGCCAGATCGCGAATCGTCTCGGCCTTTCTCCATTGCTCATAGCTGCGGCGGGTGTCGATCAGGATGCGGTTGCGCAACTGATCGGTCTGAATCCGCAGCTTCTGAATATCGGTCAAAGCCTGCGCCATGTAACCTCCGCGCCCGCTCCCGACCAGCAGCGGCAGTGTGATCGCTGCGCCCAGCTGAAAGTTGTTGTATTGGAACTTATTCGCCGGGAAGTATTGCGAGTAAGTGTATTTGGCAAACAACGCATACTGCGCCACCAGGTCGATTTGCGGCCAGCGAGCGGTTTTGTACGACCGGTAGTCCATCTCTTTCGCCAGAATATTCGCCTGCAACTGGCGGAGTTGACGGCTCGTGCGCAAAGCCGTATTGATGGCGTCTGTTTCGGAAGCAGGAGCGAGTGCGGTGGGCAGGTCCGAATCGACGGGCTTCACCCGGTCGGTGGCGCGATAGCCCACTACCACAGCCAGCAACATCTCGTAATAATCTTTGTCGAGACGGGTGGCGTCGAGTTGCTGTTGCGAACTGGCCAGGTTCACTCGCGCGCGCTTCAGCTCCAGCGGCAATTCCGTGCCGCCGCTGACGGCCGCCGACATGGTGTCGATCACCTTTTGGAGACTGGGCAGCTGAGTCGAAATCACTTCGCCGGCATGCTCGACCTGGCTGGCAGTCAAGAATAAATCAGCGGCCTGATAGGCCACGTCATCGGTCTTGGCCTGTGCGCCATACTCCGCGCCGCGTGCCACTTCCCGCGCCGCCGCCTGTTCATAACTCTTTGGCCGGTTAAAGAGGGACTGTTGCGTAGTGAGCTGAAAAATAGCTGGAGCGCTGCCCTGAATCGTGTTCGGATAGCCGTAGGTGTAAGCCGCGCCGCTGCCGAGTATCACTTTTGGATGGAACGGGTCCGAGGCAACCGTGACTCCTTGTTCTTCGTGCTGCTGGTCGAGCCGCGCAATCGTCACGTCCGGGTTCTGCCGCGCAGCCAGTTCCAGAGCCTGCTGCAGAGTCAAGGTGTAGGTCTCGGCTTGTACCGCGAGAGCCGTTAAAGAGAAGCAGAGTAGCAGGTTACGCGCACGCACATTTCATGCTAACGTGAGTGCCGGCGTTGTTTCAGCATTGCTAGGCTACTGCGGCGATGCGGTGCTCGTAGGGGCGCGGAAGATGAGGAGCTAGATTTTTTAGACGCAGCGAGGGGCGGCCGCATGGGCAAGGGCTGGTTTCGACTTCGCCGGTAAAACCGGTGTGACGTCCGGCTACTGGAGGGGCGTCATAGACGAGTTCGCCGCGGACCAGATAAGCGTGTGCGCCGTTTTGTAAGTGCCATCCGTCGTGGGCTTCGCATTCGGTCGCCAGCAGGTTGCAACCGGGCGCCACAATCAGTTCATAAACCGGCACGCCGAATACCTGCCAGAGCCGTTCCCGCAAAACATCGCTGATGGGATTCGATCCACAATCGGTGAGCGCGAAAATCATGCGATCCACGGAAGCCAGTTTTAACTCTTTCGTCCTGACCTTTTCTACTAACCGCTCCAGGTCGAAACTATAGCCGACGAGGATGCCGGGAGCAAAGGCTTCGAGTTCACTCCAACGTTCGCGGCGAAAGGGTTGAGCCGCTTCAAATTCAGGAAACACGGAAATCTGGGCCGTTTTCACTTCCGCCGCGTTGGGCGCCGGAAGCTGCAGCAGAGGAGGCCGCGTGGATCGAAAAGGGATAATGACTCCCAGCAAAGACCGTTTCATAGATGCACTAAGTAAAAAAGTGCAGCGGCGGCTTCAAAGTCTCGGGGAATTTTCCGGGACAGCTGGGCGGCGGCCGTCGAAGAGACGTTCCAGGTTCAATTTGAGAATCTGCTCGGCCTGTCGTTCATCCAGGCCTAGTTCGTAGAGCGCCTTCACTTGGGTATCGAAGATGGCGTGATGCCAGCCGCGTGGAAAGAAGCTCGAATCGGTGCCGAACAGCAACCGCTCCGTTCCGATCAGGTCGATCGCGCGCCGGTAGGTGGCTCGCAGATCGAGTCCGTCGTAAAGCATCCAGCGATTCGAGCTCGAAGTATCCAAATACACATTCGGACAAAGATCGGCCAGCATCAGAGTCTCGCGAAATAGGCCCGCGCCGAAGTGGGGCACGATGAAACGGATTTGCGGGAAGTGCAGCGCCACCGGATGCAGATTCAGCGGATCGGAAAAGCGCATGTCGAACTGGCTGGGCAACCCGAGCTTCTTGCGGACACCGACGCTGAGCGCGCCGCAATGCACGAACGCCGCGAGTTGATGGTCGGAGATCAATTCGAACATCGGAACCAAGCGCCCATCGGCCACGGAATAGGTGTGCATTGCTGGAAACAGGCAAACGCAATGCAGATGCGGATTCCGTACGGCGGCGGTGAGCCGGTCGAGCGCATCGGGCTGCATCGGATCGAGCAGGAAGAAACCGTAAAAGCAATCGGGGTGCGCAGCGACGGCAGCGGCCACACTCGCTTCGTCGCCGTGCGCGCTCGAGATGAGACAGGCGCGCTCGACTCCGTTGAATTCCAGTTCCGCCGCCCAGCGATCCGCTAATACGACGGGATCAGCCGGCACTTCCCAACCCAGTAGAGTACCGATGGCATCGGCATCCGTTGCCTTTTTCTGACGCGCCAGGCCTTCGTAGAAAGTACGAGAGAAGAAGTGCACGTGCGCATCGTTGACCTGCAGATTGCCCCAAGGAGTTTCGGCCATGCTGCGTTGATTGTAGCGGGCGCATTCAGTGAAGAAATGGCAGGCTGAAGCCTGATGTCACTTACTTAAGTGGTCTCGACCTTAAGTGGTGTCGACGATTAGAAGAGCCGGCCTACGAGGCCGGCGCAGTTCGCGGAACTGCCCCACAAGAATCAGTCTGCTGGGGCTACTTCTTCGGCGCGCGGAGTGAACCATCGAGCTGCTCATTTGCTGGGCGCGAGCCGGCAATAAGGATGTCGACGATACGGCGGGCACTTGGCTCCCAGCCCGGCAGAGCAGTCGTGTGGAAGACACCGACGAGGGCACGGACGAAGTCATCGGGATCGGTATCTGCACGGAGATCGCCGCTGTTGATCGTGCGTTGCACCAAGGCGACGAATGCGCTGTGGATGAGACCCCGCGCGCCTTCGATGAGGCGCATGGAGCCGCCCGCAACAGTGTCCATAGCGGGAAGGATGAGTTTCTTGCCGGCCACGTGGTCGATGAAGAGAAGCATCCAGGCTCGGAGAGCTTCGAGCGGCGGCATCGTGGCGGCGAAGCGCTTCCCGGCTGCAGTCAGTTTTTCGACTTCGCTGCGGTAAACGGCCTCGATCAGAGCGTCGCGAGTTGGAAAGTGACGGTAGAGCGTGCCTGGGCCGATGGCCGCCTTGCGGGCGATGTCGTCGAGCGTAGCCTCGGCTCCGTGCCGGGCGAAGGCCAGCCTGGCAACCTCGAGGATGCGCGAGCGGTTGCGCTGTGCGTCCGCGCGGGGCTTGCGAGCGCCCGAAGGTGGCAAGGCCTGCTTTTTCGGCATACACAAGTTTCGCAGAAAAGATTCTGCAACCGGAGACAGGCTCCACTTATCTTATAAGCGGAGATCGTCTCCACTTCAGCGGAGACGCGAATATCAATTCTGGCGTGGCGCTTTCAGGGTCGCGCCGGCAAACAGCGAGAGGACGAATCTATGCGAGTTTTTGTGACGGGAGCGACGGGATTCATCGGGACGGAACTGGTGAAGGAGCTCATCGAGGCAGGGCATCAGGTGCGCGGGCTGGCACGCAGTGACGCCGGCGCGGAGCAGTTGAAGGCAGCGGGCGCCGAGGTGCATCGCGGCGATCTTGAGGACCTCGACAGCCTGCGCAGCGGGGCGATGGGCATGGATGCCGTGGTGAACCTGGCGTTCAACCACGACTTTTCGAAGTTCGCGCAGAACGGAGAGGACGAGCGTAAGGCCATTGAGGCGCTAGGTTCCGTCCTGGAACCAGGCAAGCTGCTGGTCGTGACCTCCGGGACGGGACTGACGAGCGGCGGACCGGGGCATGTGCGCACGGAGAGTGATGCGCCAGCGAGCTCGGCTACGATACCGCGGCAGCCTGAGCAGACAGCAAAGGCCGCAGCCGAGCGAGGTGTGCGTGTGGCGATTGTGCGGCTGCCGCAGGTGCATGACACGCGCAAGCAAGGGCTGGTGGTGCTACTGATGCAAATGGCACGCGAGAAGGGCGTTTCGGCTTACGTCGGCGAAGGCGCGAACCGCTGGGCCGCGGCTCCGCTGAAAGACGTAGTGCACCTGTATCGTCTCGCGGTGGAGGAGACGGGATCGGGCGTGACGGTGTATCACGCGGTGCAGGAAGAAGGCGTGGCGCTGCGCGAGATTGCCGAGACGCTCGGCAAAGGGCTGAAGATGCCGGTGGTTTCGATCGCTCCGGAGAAGGCTGCCGAACACTTTGGGTGGTTTGCGCACTTCGCGGGGGAGGATATGCCGGCTTCGAGCGAGTGGACGCGCAAAACGCTGGGCTGGAAACCGACTGGGCCGGGGTTGATCGAGGATCTGACGAATATGAAGTTTTTCTGATTAAGCTGCACATAGCGACCAGGATGGTCCAAATGGGAAGGGCCTGGAATTCTCGGGGCCCTTCCTCTCGAAGGGATTAGTCCCTGCTATGCCGCCTTCGATCCGTGTTCCCGGACCGAAATGTCACCGATGTTCCGGGAGATACAAAAGCCCACCCTACGAGCTACTCTCGATTCACGCGACTTCAACGTTCTTTATGCGTCCAATACATAGGAGAACAAAACATGAAAGGACAAACTGGAACGGCTTGGAAACTGATCCCGGTGCTATTGGCTTCGGCCGCCCTGGGATTAGCGCAAGTGAACAGTATGTCCGACCCTGGGGCGCAGCTACAGACCCCGAATAGCCAAAACTACTCGCAACAGCGAGCTGCGCCTGCCCCGGTCGGACCAGGCACAGTGAACTATGTGGAGGGGCAAGCGTCGCTGAATGGCCAAAGCCTTTCTCCGCAATCGATTGGGAGGGCGACGGTCAATCCCGGAGAGACGCTGACTACGAGCGATGGCTATGTGGAAGTGCTGCTCACACCGGGCGCTTTCCTGCGGGTGGGGCATAACAGCCAAGTGCGGCTACTCTCGGCAGGGCTGGCAGATACGAATGTGAACTTAGCTCGGGGATCCAGCATGCTCGAGGTCGATGAAATTATCAAAGGAACTAATCTGGCGATAACGATCAACGGAGCGACCACTCACGTGGACAAGAAGGGGCTTTACGCATTCAATGCTGATGAGCAAACGATTCGCGTGCTAGATGGAAAGCTCCAGGTGGCGACCTCGGCCAAAACACAAACTCTGGGGAAGAACAACCAGATTTCGCTTTTTGGCGAGCAAGCGATGAAGAAGGAGAATTTCGACGAGAAGAGTGTAAAAGCGGACCCGCTCTACGTGTGGAGCAGGGCTCGCAGCCAGGATGAAGCACAGGCCAGCGAAGGAGCGGCGGCAAACGCCGATAGCTACGCTGTGGCGGGGAACGGCTGGTACTGGGATCCGTATTTCAGTTCTTATGGATTTTGGCCGGTGGCCGGGTCGCTATATAGCCCGTTTGGCTTTGGCTTCTATTCGCCCGCTTACTTCGGTTTTTACGGCGGTGGTTATGGTTACGGAGGAGGCTACTATGGTCACCCTTACTGGGGGAATCATTGGTGGCACGACCACGATGGCTGGCATGATCACGACGGCTGGCACGGGCATTCCGGCAATGGCTGGCATGGGGGGCGTGTGGGTGGAGTGAACGCTCGCGTCAGCGCTTTCCATGGAGGTAGCAGTGGCTTCCACGGCGGCGGTGGCTTCCACGGCGGCGGTGGATTTCATGGCGGCGGTGGATTTCATGGCGGCGGTGGATTTCATGGCGGCGGTGGATTTCATGGCGGCGGTGGATTTCATGGCGGCGGTGGATTTCATGGCGGCGGTGGCGGCGGCTTCCACGGGGGTGGAGGCGGCGGACATCGTTAAGCCGAACGAAGAATAAACAACAGGGACCGAGATTTTCTCGGTCCCCGTTTTTGTTTACAGCATGGCTTTGAGTGTGTCGCTGACGAGGAGTCGTGGTTCGGTGGCTCGCTGAACATCTTCGACCGAGAACCCCGGCGCGATCTCGTCTAATCGCATGCCTTGCGAAGTAATCGAGATGACGGCCATGTCGGTTACGATCATTTGCACTACGCGAATTCCGGTAACCGGTAAGGAGCACTCGCAGAGGATTTTCGGAGTACCTGTGCGGGTGGTGTGTTCCATGGCAACGATCAAACGGCAGGCACTGGCTACCAGATCCATGGCGCCTCCCATGCCTTTGACTACCTTGCCGGGCACCATCCAGTTGGCGAGAGTTCCCTGCTCATCGACTTCCATCGCGCCCAGGATGCTGAGATCGACATGGCCGCCGCGAATCATGGCGAAGGATTCCGCACTCGAAAAATACGCTGAGCCGGGTAGTTCGGTAATGGTTTCCTTTCCTGCGTTGATCAGATCGGCATCTACTTCATGCGCCTGCGGATAGGGACCAACGCCCAGCATGCCGTTCTCCGATTGCAGGAAAACTTCAATGCCGGCGGGGACGTAGTTGGCCACCAGCGTAGGCAGCCCGATTCCGAGATTCACGTAGAAGCCGTCCTGCAATTCGCGCGCTGCTCGGCGGACGATGCGTTCGCGTTTGTCAGCGTCTCGTTCGCTAACGCGGGGTTGTGGACGTGGTTCTGCGTTCGATGCGGTGTTCATAGTGTTCTCCCTTGACAATCCGCTTCACATAAATTCCAGGAGTGATGACATGGTCGGGATCGAGCCTCCCTGGTTCGACAAGCTCCTCGACTTCGGCGATGGTTATTTTGGCGGCGGTTGCCATCAGGGGATTGAAGTTCCTGGCGGTTTTCCGGTAGACCAGGTTGCCGAGCCGGTCTCCGCGCCAGGCCTTTACGAGTGCGAAATCGGCGGTGAGAGCTCGTTCCATGACATATGTGCGGCCATCGAACTCGCGCACTTCCTTCCCATCCGCTACGATTGTGCCGACGCCGGCCGGCGTAAAGAATGCAGGGATGCCTGCTCCGCCCGCGCGGATTCGTTCGGCGAGCGTGCCCTGCGGAATGAGCGTGACTTGGAGCGTTCCGGCGATTACCTTGGATTCGAGCAGCCGGTTTTCACCGACGTAGCTCCCAATATGCGATGCGATGCTGCCAGCCTCGAGCAGTTTTCCCAATCCAAAACCATCGATGCCTAAATTATTGCTGATGGTCTGAAGACGGGTTGCACCTTTCCGAATTAAAGCTGCAATCAGGTTTTCGGGGATGCCGCACAACCCGAACCCGCCGAGCATGACCGTGGCGTCGTCGGGAATATCGGCTATAGCCTCATCGCTGTGGGCGAAAACTTTATTCAGGGCCCGCTTCTCCGCTGCATCAGTGCAGATGATAACTTATCGACATAAGTTAACGATATAAATTAACGGCGGCTGACGGCTTCAAGCGCGAGCGCCGCTTTCGAAGCGGTTCGCCTATCGAGCGCGGACGAGATGAGACGGCCAGCGTTCACTAACTTTTCCAGATCGACTCCGCACTGGATTCCGAGACCGTTCAACAGGTAAACCACGTCCTCCGTGGCGACGTTGCCACCGGCTCCCGGTGCGAACGGGCAGCCGCCCAAACCGGCCACCGAGCTATCGAGGACCGACACTCCGACTTCTAGCGAAGCAAAGATGTTGGCTAGCGCCTGGCCGTAGGTATCGTGAAAGTGAACGGCAATGGCGTTGATCGGAATCGATTGAGAGACGGCTTCGAGAAGGGCCTGGGCTCGTCGCGGTGTGCCAACGCCGATGGTGTCGCCCAGGGAGATTTCGTAACAGCCCATGTCGTAAAGCTGCTTTGCTACATTTGCCACTTCGTGGATTGGAACGTCGCCGGAGAAGGGACAACCGAGAACACAAGAGACATAGCCGCGAACGCGCATGCGGGCGGCGGCAGCTTTTAGAACAACGTCATTTGCGTTGCGCAGGCTCTGCTCGATTGAGCAATTGAGGTTGGCGTGGGAGAACGCTTCCGAAGCAGATATAAAGACGGCGATTTCGTCTGCTTTTGCTTGTAAGGCGGCGGTTAGACCCTGCTCATTGGGTACCAGGGCACTGTAAACGACTCTGGGTCTTCGATCGATTCGTTCAAAGACGGCCGAACTATCTGCCATCTGCGGAACGCGTTTGGGGGAAACGAAGCTGCCGCATTCGATATGGGCTAAACCGGTTTGTGCCAGGGAGTCGATTAGCTTGACTTTGGTAACTATTGGGACTGAAGTGGACTCGTTTTGAAGGCCGTCGCGGGGGCCTACTTCCACAATGCGGACCATTCGGGGTAAGTTCGTTAGCATCTAAAGAGCAGAAACGATGGCAGGCTGAAGCCTACCTTACGACCGATAAGAAGGCAGGCTGAAGCTTACCCTACCGGCGGGTTATTCGTCGAGTGTCTGCCCACTCCGCTTATGCTTGGGGTCGGTCCTGGTTGTTCGCTCATCGAGAACTCTCGCCGGCTTTGGAGTGCCGACGCGTTTGCGGGCCACTGCCTTTACGCGCTTTTCTCTAGTAAAGCTGCTCCGAGATCCACCTCGTGCCATGGCTTTAGTCTCCGACTATGCGATCATCAGCCATCTTTGTCTCAACGGCTGGGTCGATCTCCGATACAGTTAGCATATTGAAGGCAATTTTGGACCGGGAAGGCAAGAGACGCCAGATTCGTTCAGCCGCACGCCGCTTTTCCGTTTGAATTTGCCGGGTCAGATTTTCAGTTTGTGAATCTGCTGCGGACCTTGCTACTTCGGCGAGTGACTCGTACATGGCCACTCCGCCGGTTTCGCCCACATATGCTGCCAAGAGACTTTGAAGAATCTCTTCTTCAGGAATATCATCTGCCTCGTCAGCGATCTGGGGAGCTAACGCCGAGATGTCCGCTTCGTCTTCACTAGGCGACACTGGAGTCGAAGTTCCACCCTGAAGTCTCTCTTGCAGTCGATCATGCTGAGACTTCGCCTCATCGGCGTTGCTGGCGAGGGCAGATTGCACCTCATTGTCGTCCCGACACTTGGCTATCGAGAATCTAAGTTGCTTCTCAAGTGCTCTTTCGCAAGCGAGGGCGTGCGAAAGAGCATGTTGGATACGAGGAGTGTCAGGCAGCAATTCTTTGCGCCGACTCTGGCCAGATGCCGAGTTCAATAAATTCTGCCTCGAATCGCTGCTGCTCGCGGGGATCTTGCGAAGGCCGCAGCACTTTGCAGCAATCCCGCAACGCTTCCTCCAAAGGTTTTTCCGTGTGACCATCGCCCAGCACGATGCGGATCAGTTCTTTCGCGGCGACCCGTGCCTGCTCCGAAGTTTTGGCAAACATCAGGGCTTCGTAACGGTCGTTGATCATTTGGGTATGGCGGTTCATGAGCGTCCTCTTAACCATTTGACGCAGGAAATACGCTTTTGATTCGCATGAGACTATACCGCATACAAAATTTTTACAATCTCTAGGAACGATTGCAAGTCCTAACTAGCAAAACAGCTGTAACTTTTGCCTCACTGTACTGGGTCCACAACCAGATGTCTGAATACGACCTCCGATCGGTGTTCTCGCTCAGCGGGGCGGAATTCCTAATAGATAAACGTCACCGGTATGCCTGTCAACTGGCGGAAGTTTCCGATCTGCGACCAGAGAGCGACCGGTTGTCCTGGTACCTGGTTTTCAGCAACAAAGCGCGCAAGGATGAGTTCCGGAAGCTCGAGATCGTGACGAGCGCTTCGCGAGTTCTGAAGCAGGGATGGCCCGAGGATGCTCGGGAACGACTGGCGCAGTGGTTACAGACCGACGAGCAGGACGGCAGGGTAGAGTGGCTCGAGTAATTAATGTAAAGTGAGCCGGGCGGGGCTCGAACCCGCGACCACCGCATTAAAAGTGCGATGCTCTACCAACTGAGCTACCGGCCCGGAGGAAGAACGGCTTCGTAAGAGGCTGTTCGATACGTTTTCAGAATAGCATCGCCGGAATGAGGCGTTGGCTGGTGAGTTGCGCAAACTATCGCGTAGGCAACTAAACCTTTCTATTTACATCTATGGTTTGCGGGGCGGCAGCCGTGGGAGGCTACCCTACGAACAAGGAAAAATATTGATTCCAGACGACTTTAGATTTCGCAGTTTCTTGCAGGGAGGATTCGAATCATCGACTCACAGGAGAGTGGACGGACGGCGCCTGGATCTGACAGGGGCTACCAGACATGACGAGTTCGCATTGACCGATTTCCAGCTACTTGGCAGCTTCGATCTACGCACCGTGCGTGAATCGGCGCGCTGGTACCTTATCGAAGAGACGAAAGGAATATATGATTTCCGGTCGTTGGAGCCGATTTTGTTGGCTGCTGAGCGAGCTGGATCGGAAATTGTCCTGGACCTGCTGCACTTTGGGTGGCCGGATCATGTGGATCCGTTGAGGGAGACTTTTCCGGCTGAGTTCAGGGACTTTACTCGCGCGGTTGTCAAGCATTTACAAACCCGTCCGGAGCCGGTGCAGTATGTGGCTCCGATCAACGAAATTTCGTTTCTGTCGTGGGCGGGTGGCGAAGTAGGATGTCTGAATCCGGGCCGCACGGATTGCGCGCAGCAGCTAAAGCGCAACCTGGTGCGAGGGGCCGTGCTGGCCAGCGAAGTATTGTTAGCGGAACTGCCTGGCGTGAGACTGATTGCGCCGGAACCGGTGATTCACATCGCGCCGAATTCCCAAAGCGCGGCGGCTGTGCTTCGAGCCCAGAATCATCTGCGCGCGCAGTACGAAGCCTGGGATATGTTGTCGGGGCGGCTCGAACCGGAACTTGGCGGCAAAGCCGAATATCTGGATATTTTAGGCGCGAATTTCTACGAACGAAATCAGTGGGTAGACGACGGCGAGCAACTCAGGCCGGGTGACCTGCGGTACCGTCCCTTTCGCGAAATGTTGGAGGAAGTCTGGACAAGATACCACCGTCCGATCTTGATTTCCGAGACCGGCGCCGAAGATGGCCGACGGGCCGGTTGGTTCAACTACGTATGCAACGAGGTGTATGCGGCGATCGAGTTGGGCGTTCCGGTGAAAGGGATCTGCTTGTATCCAATTTTGAATCACCCAGGATGGGATGACGATCGCCACTGCCACAACGCACTTCTGGATTATCCCGACGCAAATGGCAACCGCGAAATCTATTGGCCGCTAGCCGAGGCGGTGCAGGCTCAGCAGCATTTATTTACACAGAGAAACCAAACTCGTAATGAACCCACCGACTTTCGACATCATCTGCCTTTCTCATCTGCGATGGGGCTTCGTGTTTCAGCGACCACAACACTTGATGAGCCGCTTCGGGAGAACACATAGGGTTTTCTTTTTCGAGGAGCCGATTTTTGAAAAAGAGAACAACCCGCATTTGCGGATTTCTCAAGCGGATGCGCCGGGAGTGATTGTAGCGACTCCTGTGTTGCCGGGCGGTTTAGCACACATCGAGGTTTTGCAGCAGCAAAAACGACTGCTGGCGACCTTGCTGCGAGAAGAGAAGATCGAGACATATCTGGTTTGGTGCTACACGCCTATGGCGCGCGAGTTCGCGTTCGAACTTCGACCGGTCGCGACGGTTTACGACTGCATGGATGAGCTGTCCGGATTCGCGGGAGCACCTCCCTCGCTGCAGGAAAACGAGCGCGCACTGCTTGCGGAAGTGGATTTGGTGTTCACTGGGGGCGCTAGCCTGTATGCGGCCAAGCGTGAGCAGCATCGCTCGGTGCATCTGTTTCCGAGCAGCGTGGATGTAAGGCACTTCGGGCAAGCGCGAGGGATTTTGCAAGGGCCTGAGGATCAGGTGAAGCTGGCGCAACCACGTTTGGGTTACGCGGGTGTGATCGATGAACGCATGGATTTATCTCTGCTCAAAGAGTTAGCTGACATGCGGCCGGAGTGGCAGTTCATTCTGCTGGGTCCGGTGGTGAAAATCGATCCGGCGACACTGCCGGAAGCCGCCAATATTCACTATCTTGGTCTCAAGACGTATGACCAACTGCCGGCTTATCTCGCGGGTTGGGAGATTGGGATGCTGCCCTTTGCGCTCAACGATGCGACGCGTTTTATCAGCCCGACGAAGACGCCGGAATATCTGGCGGCCGGATTACGAGTGATCAGCACGCCGATTCAGGACGTGGTTTCTGTTTACGGTGAAGAGGGTTTGGTGGGCATTGCGCGAAGCCCTGAAGAGTTTGTGGAGATCGCGGAAGTTTACTTAGCAGGCGACGAGCCGCAGGACGATTTTCGAATGCGCGCGGATCGATTTCTGGCGCGTTCCTCCTGGGACAGTATCTGGTACAGCATGAACGAACTGATCAGCGAAGTGGCAGTGGAACGGCGGGCGCATGTTTGATTACCTGATCGTTGGGGCGGGATTTGCGGGGTCAGTGGCGGCGGACAGAATGGCGCGGGTGTTCAACAAGAAGGTGTTGCTGATTGACCGGCGAAATCACGTCGGAGGCAACGCTTACGACCATCAGAACGACGCCGGGATAACGGTACATCGTTACGGGCCGCACATCTTTCATACCAATTCCGAGCCGGTGTTTACCTATCTTTCGCAATATACTTCGTGGCGCAATTACGAACACAAGGTGCTGGCGCAGGTGGATGGAAAGCTGGTGCCGGTGCCGATTAATCTGAACACGATCAACCAGATCTATGGACTGGAGTTAAACACTGAGAAAGAGGCGCAGGACTTTTTGGCTGCTCGCGCGGAAGTGCGACCTTCGCTGCGCACTTCCGAAGACGTGGTGGTGAGCAAAGTAGGGCGTGACCTTTACGAGAAGCTCTTTCGCAACTATACGCGGAAACAGTGGGGCAAAGATCCATCGGAACTGGATGCGCAGGTGACGGCCAGGATTCCGGTACGAACGAACCGGGACGATCGTTATTTCACCGATCGTTTTCAGGCGATGCCGAAACACGGATTTACCCGCCTTTTCGAGAATATGCTGGATCATTCGAACATTACAATCCAACTCGGCTGCAGCTATAGCGATGCCGTGCGAGAGAGCAGGTTCCGGGAAGTTATATACAGCGGGCCGGTGGACGAATTTTTCGATTTCCGCTTTGGGCGATTGCCGTACCGTTCGTTACGCTTCGAGCACCAGACGCTCGATCGGGAATTTCTGCAACCGGTGGCGGTGGTGAACTATCCGAACGACCATGCGTATACGCGCATCACGGAATTCAAGCATCTGACGGGGCAAGTTCACCGGAAGACCAGCGTCGTTTATGAGTATCCGGTGGATGAGGGCGATCCGTATTATCCGGTGCCGACCCCTGAAAACGCGGCTCTCTATAAGCAGTACGGGGATCTGGCTGCACAGCATCCGGCGGTACACTTTGTCGGGCGGCTGGCGACGTATCGTTACTACAACATGGATCAAGTGGTGGCTCAGGCGCTGACGCTGGTGAAAGGACTTACTCCTGAAAAGAAGGCAACGGCAGCAGTCAGTGTGGGCCGGCCTCTAACGGTTCTCCCCGCGCTTACCGGCTGATGCTTCCACTCACGGTACTATCGCCACACCGCGACGATGCTGCCTTTTCCCTATTCTGCGCGTTAGTGAGATGGCAGCGCCTGCCGGTGGAGATACGCGTGATCAACTTCTTCACAGAGAGCGCCTATGCTCCCCATGCGGAGCGACCCGACGCTATGGCGTCTTCTATACGGAAGCGCGAGGACCGCGCCGTGCTGCAGCGCATCGGCCGAACGATCCGCGTGACGGATCTGGGTCTGTTAGACGCGCCGTTGCGTCTTGGAATCGGCGCTCTCGCGGTGTGCAACCCGGAAACGGCTGGTCTTTTGCGAGAAGGACTGGTGGCTGACCTGGTGAGGCGCATTCGATCGTTAGGTCCGAGTCTGATCCTTGCACCACTCGGGGTGGGAGGCCACGTCGATCATCGGGCCGTGCATAGGGCAGCTTTACGTGCTGGGGGTAGATTCCGGCTTGGTTTTTACGAAGACCTTCCTTATCGAACGTGGACTTCAGCGGAAGATGTAAGCTACCGGGTTAGAGCAGCGGAGCGTGAGATAGACACGCCGTTAAAGGCTGTTTCCGCAGACGATCGACACGCGGCACTGCAAAAGCGCTGGCTGATTCGACGTTATAAATCTCAAATCACGGGAGAAGAGGCGTTAGCCATGGCGCAATGGACACGGGAACACCGGGGCGAGACGCTTTGGCTGCCGCGACAATCCAAATACTGGCCGCAACTGCTACTTCACGCGCCAAAGGACTTCCGCGAAAGGCCATTGTTCGTCGATCCAGAGATTGACGGTTTCAAAACCTGACGCATTAGAGAAGCCAAGTAGTTCATCGGGCGAGAACTTATTGGAGGCTTCGGTCCAGATGGTCTCGCCGGCTTCGAAGCGAATCGAAGTTTCCAGATCCCGGATGAAAACCGATTGATCGCGCCCGGAGAGAAGGTGCATCTCGATGCGGCATTCCTTGGCATTCCAACGCACTTCATGAGCGAAGGAGCGCAAATCGAAATCGCCGCCCAGTTCCCGATTGATGCGGCCGAGGATATTCAGATTGAAGGCGGCGGTGACGCCGGTAGGATCGTCGTAAGCGCCAAGCATGGTGTCAACGTCTTTGACAAGATCGACTCCTAAAAGGAAGAGATCACCGGGTTGCAGAATTCGATGGATTTGCTGGAGGAAGTCGACGATTTGGCTGCGCTCCAGATTGCCTATGGAACTGCCCAGAAAGAGAAGCAGCAGGGGTCCGGGGGATCGAGTGCTGGAGATTAGGCGCAGTCCGTCAAGCCAGTCGGCGCAGACGGGGTCGACCTCAGCCAGATCGTTGGTTTCTTTTTCACAAGTGGCAAGGGCCGCCGCCGAGACATCGATGGGCCGATACAAACTGCGGCCGTTGGTCCGATTTAGAGCTTCGAGGATGTAGCGGGTTTTTTTGCCACTGCCGCTGCCAAGTTCGCTGGTGGTAACGATAAGCCCGGCAGCATCGACGATTTCGGCGGCGTGGGTTTGCAGGAGCCGCTCATCGGCGCGGGTGAGTCCATATTCGGGCAGCAGAGTAATGGCTTCAAAGAGCGAGCTGCCGAGATCGTCGTAAAAGAAGCGCGAGGAAATCTGTTTCTGGCCCGAGGTCAAAAGACCGTTTTCAACATCGAGCGCGAAGGCGGACAGAGTGGGTTTGGCGATTAATGACACGCGGGTTAGTTCTCCACACAGCGAAACGTGGCGTACATGTAGGGATAGTCGGAGCGGAACCAGTTACGGAAAGAACGACGGAGCAGCCGTGCTGCGGTGCGAGGGGAGGCGCCTTTGATTACGAAATGCTCACCGTCGAAAAAATTCGCAGAGTAGCCGGGATACGTGGGATGCGGTTGGAAGCCGGGTAGCGGGGCAAAGGGGGTGCTGGTCCATTGCCAGCCATTGCCGACCAACTGATTGATGCCGAGGGAACTTGCGCCCCTTGGCGAAGCGGTCACGGGCTCGGGATCCCAGCGGTGAAAGTCGAAATTGCCCATGGCTCGGGACGGCTCGTTGTCACCCCAAGGGTAACTTTGATTTTGCGGGTAGGCAGCCCGATGAAACTGCTCTTCTGTGGGAAGAGACTTGCCGATGAACTGCGCATACGCTTGCGCCTGGCGCTGGGTGACGTAAACGGGCCAGTCCAGGGGAAGAGGGATTTCCTCGAACATGCCGCGGTAGAAGAGCGCATCGCCGCGTCTGCTCCAAAAATGTGGAATTGAAGCGCCTGCTTCGACGAATCGCAGATAGTCGCCGTTGGTGACGCTGTTCTGCTGGATACGGAAGGGAGGGACAGGTTTGGTAGTCTCTTCGAACTCGTTATCCCAGCCGAACGAGCCATCGCGCGCTTTTCCCAATACGGCGCTGCCGGCTGGAATCTCGATCCAGGAGTTTTGCGGTGAGGGTTGCCCGGTCTTTTCGAGGCGATCGGCGTTGGCCACATGCTTTTTCGAGTAGTCGAAGTTGTGGAACATGTAGGCTAATGTTTCCAGGTGCATTAAACGGTGTTCTAAAGCCATGCAAACTTCCTCTTCCGAAGCTTGTTCGAGGTGTTGATCCACGTGTTGGCGGCAGCGAGAGACGTAAGCCGTGACCTGCTCGAAAGAGGGCCAATCAGCGGGCGTATCGGTAGGCAGATGAGAGGAATCGGGGTCGATACCGGCCTGGAACAGGTCGTCGAATTGGGGATCTTTGGAAGGTAATCCCAGGGCTTCGCGGCAAATTTGAATGGAATCGAAACCTTCGAGATGGCCGACATAAAAGATGACGCGGTGGCGGGCATCGATGGGGCGGTCGTAGAGGGCTTCAGAGGTGAGAATGGCGAAGAGCCGATCGCTCTCTGAGCGGGCGGCGCGCAATTCGGCAAGGAGGTTCGCGGTGGCTTCTAATACGGGCATGATGATAGTTCAGACAACACCTTGTTCGATGCGAAATTACGCAGGGCGATAGCAGAATAATGTTCGCTCGGGAAAGATACCAGCGGCTATGGTTCGGGGCTGCCTAGTACTTTCTTGGCCACTGCGAGGGCTTGATCGTGAGTTTGGACCTCGCCTTCGAGCTGCGAAATTTCGACCATATCGAGGGCGCGGCGGAAATCGGGGCCTGGTTTGTAGCCGGCTTGAATGAGATCGCGGCCGGTGATAAGACGCGGCGGTCTTAGCTCCTCGTGCGCGAATTCGGCGAGCTTTTCCACAGCGAATCGGTAGGCATCGGTGTAACCGTTGCTGGCGAGCGTATCGAGGCGATGCAGTTCGAGATGCTCGTCAAAGTGGGGCAAGCGGAGGAAGCGTTTGAGTGTGCTGACACGCATTTGAAACAGATCTTTAAAGCGCATGTGATGGGCGACCAGGGCGGTAATCTGTTCGATTTCGTCGTTAGAAAACTTGAGACGGGTGAGGATCTGGCGGGTCATGCCGGCCCCGACTTCGGCATGGCCGTTGAAGCGGATTCGATCGCTGACAGAGAAGGTCGGGGGTTTGCCGACGTCGTGGAGCAAAACACCGAGGGCGAGCGTGAGGGTGGGTTGTTTTAACTGATTGAGCATCAGGAGGACGTGGGTCCAAACGTCGCCTTCGGGGTGAAATTCGGGGGGCTGGGCGATACCCTGAAAGGCTTTGACTTCGGGCAAAACGAATCGCAGTAAATCGCATTCGTCGAGCAATTCGAATCCGCGGCGCACGTTGCCTTCGGTGAGGATCCGGGAGAGCTCTTCGCGAATGCGTTCGGGGGAGATTTTGGCGATGGAAGGGGCTTCCAGACGGATGGCGGCAAGCGTTGCGGGGTCGATAGTGAAGTCGAGCCGGGCGGCGAAACGCACGGCCCGCAGCAGGCGAAGGTGATCTTCCTGAAAGCGCCTTTGCGGGTCGCCAATGGCGCGGATAATGCGGGCGGCGAGATCGGCGCGACCTTCCACGAAATCGAGAAGTTCGCCGGAGAGCGGATTCTGCATGAGGCCGTTGATGGTGAAGTCGCGACGGCGGGCGTCCAGGGCGGGATCGCGCTCGAAGTGAACCTGGTCGGGGCGGCGGCCATCGGAGTACATGCTTTCGCTGCGGAAGGTGGCGACTTCGACTTGGATGCCACCGGGCCGGGTGACGAGGATGACGCCGAACTGAGCGCCTACGATTTGTGCGCCTGGGAAGTATTTGATCAGCTGATCCGGGGTGGCATCGGTGCTGACGTCGAAATCTTTGGGGGTGAGGCCGAGGAGCTGGTCGCGCACACAGCCTCCGACAAAAAAAGCGGTGTGGCCCTGGCTCTGGAGAAGCCGCACAATTTCGAGCGCTAAGGACTGGCGCGTCACAGCTTGCCGGACGGATTTGGGTTGCTAGCCGTTGGCCGCTTTTTCGATTTCGCTGTGGACGCCGTTCCCCGCGCCATCGGCTGCTGCGGCGGCCGCCGCCTGGGCCTCGGCTTCAGCTCGCTTCAACTCTTTCTTTGAGGGAGGCGCTTGCTCATGCCGGTAATCGTGATCGTGATAACAGGTTCGACAGCGAACCTTGGCCGCCTGACCCTCCACGAGTGAAACAATGGAGTGGTTAGTAACACGGCGGCATTTGATGCAGTGATCATCTATCACGTCACCTAATCGCATTTCATCCATGTTTAGTCCGACTTCTGGAGTATATCAATTCGGGTGGGACGGTTTGGTACGCTGGAAATTCGTTCGAAACGGCCAGGTAGCTCAGTCGGTAGAGCGCAGCCCTGAAAAGGCTGGCGTCGGCGGTTCGATTCCGTCCCTGGCCACCAGTAAGATTACCAATTTAGCGGAAATGGAAAGCGCATGGTTTCATTGGCGCGAACATCGCTGCGATCGCACACAGCTTCCAAGTCTTCCGGGATGTTCTGTACCCAAGGGTCGGACGGCGCTAAGATTCCGGGAAGGGTATAACGCCGCGCACTCGCTCAATAGCCAACCTCTCCGAACGTCTGGCATGAAGACAGGCTATGACGAGGGAGCCGTCTTCAGAATCAACAGTAAACCAGAGGGCGTAAGGGAAGGTTCTTAGCGAAACTCTTCTGGCTTCACCTACAACCTTACGGTAACCAGTTGGGTTTAGAGCGATCCTGTTGATCGATTCTAGAATTCGATCAGTGAATTTTACGCCGAGGCCTTCCTTTTGCCCCTCATACCACTCAGCCGCGCGCTCAACCTCTCTCCTGGCGGTGTCAGTGATTTTAACCGGCGTCAATGCGGTTTCAAGTGTTGGAGTTTCTTCCGGATCGACGTTACTGATTTAACTGCATCGGTCTTCGCTTCTTTGGCGGCGCAGGCCAGCCGTTCACGGATGGTTTTCTCCGTCTCGAGATCTGTGGTGTCCGATCTTTCGCCAGGGTGTGTGGGCGTGGCGTTGCTCATGACCTTATGCTATCGGATTTGGACACACTAGAAAAGGCGATATAGAGTGCCGGTTCCTGAACCACTTTCGACGTGTGGCATACGGAACTCAAAATGCTGGTGACGGTGCTTCAATTCTGTCCCGATTAGGCGGAGCAAGTGCCGGGTCGAGTCCCGTTATGGCGGACGGCGTCAATTGGGGTGCAGTTTTAGTGAAGCTGGTTGGCGGATGCGGTTTCTGTTTTGGGTGGGGTGTGGGCGAGAGGTTTTAGGATTTCGTCGAGGGTGGCCGGGATCTTGCTGTCGTGAACGAGGTGGGGATATTTTTCGCCGGCGTGGTAGTCGAGCTTTACCGTTTTGAAGAAGCCGCTGTTCTCCAGAATGAGTTCTATCGCCGGGCCTTTGTCTTTGGCGTCGCGGATGGCGCGGTGGAGGAGTTCATCGCTGGAACGGCGACCGTTGACGGCGACGATTTTCATATCGGGGCCAATGCCGGCAAGGTCGGCGGGAGAGCCGACGAGAACATCGCTAATGGTGTTGTCTTCTACACGGAGGCCGAGCGAGTACCAGGCATTGACGCCGCGGTCGCGGCTTTCTTCGGCCTTGGTAAATTCGTTGGCCTGATCGGTGAATTCTATCCGGTAGCCGCCCTTCTCGATGCCGCTGAGTGGCGCATGTTTGCTCCTGGTATGGATCCGGTTATCGAGGAAAGCGGCCCAGTTGGATGGCTGAATAGCATTTAGATTGGCAACGAGATCGTCGAGGGTGTAGGGGAAGACTTCGGGGGGCGTATTGCCGCGTGCGCCCAGAAAGCGGGCGCAAAAGTCATTCAGCGATTTTTTTCCATTGGATAGCTGGCGAATCGTGGTGTCGGCATCGAGCCAGATCAGTTCGCCCTCCGCGTAGTAATCGACAGAGCGACGCCAGTTATCCCACTGGGAAGTGGTCGAGTAGAGGATCTGCGCCGAGACAGCGGTGTCTTCCAGATTGCGCCAGGTGCGGCCGGGACGGTGATCCAGTTCGGCGGCCGAGGAAGCGAGGTAGGCGCGGTATTGCTCGGTGGTCCAGATGCCGCTGCGTGCCGCGAGCACGTCGCCGAGATATTGCGTCAGGCCTTCGTAGACCCATAGCAGATCACCCTTCATAGGCTGTCCATAGTTCTGCGTGGCGAGGCCCGCGGGACGCCGGAATTTGCCGTTCCAGGAGTGAGTGAACTCATGTGGAAGGAGATCGCCGTTCAGCATGGCGAGATCGTCATCGATGAGGCCGCGGGCTTCGACGCGATCGTCGCTCGATTGATGGTGTTCGAGGCCGAAGTGAGCGACGTTATCGCTGAGCGTAATCAGGAAGTGGTAACTCGCATAGTGGCGCGAGCGATAGAGGGCTCCGGTTTCGCGGACGAGGTTGCTCCAGGTGTCGATCTGGCTGGAGCTGATATTGAGATCTTCGGGACCGTCAGCCGCCAGGTCGACAAAGTGTTTGGGAGTGACCTCAGTGGCGACCGGGATTTCGCGGAAGAATCGGCCGGCGAGCACCGGGGAGTCGACCAGCATATCGAGGGAGACGGGTTCGAAAGAAGTAGTGCTGCCGGTGTTAGAGGAAGTGGTCAAAGCAGTCGCAAGTTTCCAGTTTTCAGGCAGCTTGACGGAGGGTTGATACTGAACTTGCGATGCCGGCGCGCCATCGGGATAGAGAGCGACTTCATTCCAGCTGAGGACGGCGAGGTTGGGTCCGGTGGATGCGCCGGCGGAAAAGCCCGAAGGAGCGGCAGTGGCGAGGAAGTCTACTTTGGCTTCGAGAGTTTGGATGCCGGCGGGGATTTCGAGATGAAGGGCGAACATGTTGATGTCATCGCGACGCCAGTTCAGCGTTTGACCGTTGGCCGAGAACACAATGCCGGCCACGTTGTCGATAGGGCCGGTGGGAGAGTGCTCGCCGGGAATCCATTGCGGCAGATCGAGGGTAAGCGGGCCAGGTTGAACCGGGATGAGCAGGTCCGCGTGAATGATTTTGCGGGGGGCGTCGGTGAGGTCGACGGTGATTTGGATGGGGCGACTGGTTTGGGCTTCGAGGGCTATAGCAAAGCAGGTTGCAGCGGCACAAGCGAGAACGTTTTTCAACTTTCATGATAGAGGTAGAGTCTTGTGGTCGGTATTCTTTCGAGACGTGAAGACACCGGACGAGTTGCTCGTGCAGCTTTGGGAGAGGGGGACGCTGGGCGTGATTGAAGAGACGCAGGGATGGCGCGCGTTCTTTGAGGAGGCAGTCGACCGGCGGGCGATCGCATTGCTGGGGGGCGATTTTCGTGAGGAAGAGGCGGGGCGGCCGGAGTCGGCTCAGGAGGGATACGAGCCGATCCTGGTGGGCGAACGATTTTTTGTTGTTCCACCGTGGGCCAGAGAAGAGACGCCGGCGGGTCGATTACGACTGGAGGTTGACAGCCCGTCGGCATTTGGCACTGGGCGGCATGAGACGACGCAGCTTTGCCTGGAGGCAATGGAACGAATACTATCGCCGGGCAGCGTGGTGTTGGATGTGGGTTGCGGTTCGGGTATCTTATCGCTGGCCGCTGAGTTACTGGGCGCACGCAGAGTGATCAGTTGCGATATAGAAGAAGATGCGGTCCGGATAGTGCGCGGGTTTGGGGCCGGAGAGATATTTGTGGGATCGGCGGATGCGGTTTCGACAGAGTGCGCGGATCTGGTGCTGGCGAATATCAGTGCGGCGGTGCTCGACAGGCTGGCGCTTGATTTGCGGCGCGCGACGAAACCGCAGGGTAGGCTGGTGGTCTCAGGGTTTATAGAAGAGCGGCCGCCGCTTTGTTACAGGCCTCGGGAGAGCTGGAAGAAAGGCGATTGGCTTTGCTGGGTGTGCGGTTTGGAGGATGTGACGCCAGTGGCAGACAATTCACCCGAGGAAGGTCTGTCGCATGAACAGCAGTGGTGGCTATGAGCACGGTTCATAAGTCGGTCTGCGCGCTGGATTGTCCGGATACCTGTGCGCTGCTCATTAACGTGGATGAAGAGGGGCGGGGTTCGCGTTTGCGAGGGGACCCGGACCATCCGATTACGCGTGGATTTTTGTGCGGGAAGGTAGCGCGTTATCTGGAACGCGAGTATTCACCGGATCGGCTGCTGTATCCGCAGCGCCGAACAGGCGCGAAGGGCGACGGGCGGTTTGAGCGGATCAGCTGGGACGAAGCGCTGGATGAGATCGCTGCGCGTTTGACGAAGACAGCGCAGGAATATGGGCCCGAATCGATTCTGCCGTATAGTTATGCCGGGTCGATGGGCCAGTTGATCGCGAACGGCATGGACCGGCGTTTTTTTCACCGACTGGGGGCGTCGCGGTTGGACCGAACGATTTGTTCGTCGGCGGGGGGCGCAGGATTGCTGGCCGCATTAGGGGTGAAGTACGGGACCGAGCCCGAGCAGTTCCGGCACTCGAAGCTGATCCTGGCGTGGGGCGCGAACATACTGGCGACAAACGTGCATTTGTGGCCATTCATTGTCGAGGCGCGGCGGAATGGCGCCAAGCTGTACACGATCGACCCGGTGCGGCACAAGGTCGGGGAGCTGGCCGACAAGCATTTTTCGATTCAACCGGGAACCGACGCGGCCTTGGCTTTGGGGTTGATGCATGTGATTTGCCGCGAACGGTTGTATGACGCGGACTATGTGGAGCAGCACACGCAAGGCTTTGAGGAGTTAGTCAGGAAGGCGGGTGAGTACACTCCGGCCGTGGTGGAGGGCTTGACGGGTATATCGAGGGACGAGATAGTCGCGCTTGCCCGAGAGTATGCGCAAACACGCCCGGCGGCGATCCGGCTGAACTATGGGGTGCAGCGCTCCGAGCGAGGCGGCATGGCGGTACGTTTGATTTCCTACCTGCCGGCGCTGGTGGGATCGTGGCGGGAAGCGGGGGGCGGTCTGCAACTGAGTACGTCGGGGGCGTTTGCGTTCAATCGACAAAAACTGGAACGGCCCGATCTGCAACGGCAGGCGCTCGGGCGCGAGGCGCGCATCATTAATATGACGCGACTGGGGAAGGCGCTCAATTCGACGCACGATCCGGCTCTCCATGCGCTGGTGGTGTATTGTTCGAACCCGGGCGCGATAGCACCGGATCAGAACCAGGTGCGGCGGGGACTGGCCCGGACAGACCTGTTCACAGTGGTGATCGAGCAGATGCCAACCGACACGGCGGATTGGGCGGATATCCTGCTGCCCACGACGACGTTTCTGGAGCATACGGACGTTTATCTGGCGTATGGGCATTACTACCTGCAACTGGCGCGGCCGGCTTTGGATGCGCCGGGAGAGTGCCGGTCGAACGTGGAAATTTTCCGGGACTTAGCAAAGCGGATGGGATTCGCGGACGATTGTTTCGATGAATCGGAAGAGGACATGATTCGCGGGCTGTTGGATACGGGGCACGCATTTTTCGAGGGCATTACGTTCGAGCGTTTGGAGCGCGAACGGTCGATCCGGCTGAAGGTGTCGCCCGAAGGTGAAGCGTTTCTGCCATTTGCAAAGGGAGGCTTTGGCACAGCGTCTGGTAAGTGCGAATTTAAAGCAGAGACGATCGGGTATGAGCCGCCGCGGGAATCACGCCGCGGGGATATTGGTTTGCGGGCGCGCTTTCCGCTCGAGCTGGTATCGCCCAAGAACCATGACAATATGAACTCGACGTTTGGGGAACGGGAAGCGCAGGACCGGGAGACGGCGGTGCTGAGCCTGCATCCGATCGATGCTTTCGATCGGAAGGTGACCGATGGAGATGCGGTGCGGGTGTTTAATGAGCGAGGCGCTTGTGTGCTGCGGGCGCGGGTGGATAGAGGCGTGGCGCGGGGGGTGGTGAGTGCGCCTTCGACGCGCTGGGCGAAGGGCGCGCCTGACCGACAGAACATTAATGTTCTGACCAGCCAGGCGTTAACGGATTTGGGCGGGGGAGCTACGTTTTATAGCTGTTTGGTCGAGGTGGAGAAGTCGGGAGATTAGTAGAAGAAGATAACGTCAGCGGCAAACATCAACTGGCTTTGTTTGCGCCCGGAATCGTAAGCTGGGGCGTCGTAGGCGTGATCGTATCTTATTTCGGGTCGGAAGACGATTGTCGTGCCCACCCAGTGATTCCAAGAAAGCATATATTCGGAATACCGGGTTTTGAAGCCAGTTCGCTGGCCTTTCAAGTCATCAAAGAATTCGGTGCGTGCGATGAGTGCGTCTTTCTTGCTGATTTGGCGGCTTAGATAGTAGACGGAAGAATACTCGGGGGCAAAACAGGTCAGTTCCGTAACGTTGTTGCACACGGCCCCGTTTGAGTTAGTAATTAGGAGCGAGGAGGCGTTTGGATTCGTTACGTTTGGCGTGTCTTTCATGTACTGATACCAAGCTTCCCAAGCCGAGTGCCATTTCGAGTGACCGAACTTGTGATACCACGTAACGTAGTAGGCAGCGAGATTGTTGTAATTATACTTACTGTTGTTGAGAGAGTTGGCGCATGTGTTGATGTTATCTCCGCCATCCGACCAAGTATAAATAACGCACACGTTACCAGTCGCTTGAGCGTCGCGAGCCCAAGGTGCTGCTTCGCAACCACCGGAAACGCCAAATTGTGTCGTCCAATGATCGCTTAGTTTAATGGTTGCATTGACGCCGGTTTGCGTATAACAGTCGTACGTGTATAAGAGCGAATGACTGTAAGTGTAATTATTCGGCGCTAACTGCGCTTCGATGTCGGGCAGTGAAATGTAGCGGCCGACTCGCACATCCATGCCCTTTGCGACATGGGGGAAATAAAGATCGACGTAAGCCATGACGGGATCGTAGCCATACTTATTGCCGATGGTGCCGTTTTTCTGCGGATTGTTGAGAAGTTGCTGGCTGAAATAACCTTCGGCTGTTGTAAAGCGGTAGTCGAAACCGTAGAGGTTAGCAAGGCGAAAGCCCCAGTCGAAATGATCGGTCTGAATGGTATCCGGCACGCGTTCTATGTAGAAAGTTGCCTGGTCGAGCACAAAGGAATTGGCTATCTGGGAATAGGCTGCCGGGGCGTTGGCGTAAGGGCGATCGTGAGAGGTGCTGACATTCACACCGAAGTCAAACCACCCATAGAGTTGGATGTTGGTTTTCTTCCACCAGTCGCCATGGGGTCCGTTTTGGAGAGCGGTCGCGAGCGGATATTGAGTGGCGTTCGGATAACCGATCCAGGGCGTACCGCCGATGGGCCAGACGGCAAAGGGAAAGGGCGGGTTCGAAACCGGGGGAGGATAACCGCGGTATTTGGGCGCAGGTCCGTTGGCGGCAGAGGCGGGCGGGTGCCAGTCGTCACGGTAGGCTTCCGCTAATCGTTTAAAGAAGTTGGCAGGATGAGCAACATTCGTGACGGGAGGCGTGGCCAAAGGGGTTTGTGCTTTGGGAGGTTGTTGGGGATCGGCTGATTGTTGTGCGTCAGCGTGCAAGCTCGTTACCACAAACAGCGAGGTGAGAGCCAGACTATTTAACACTCTTTTCATAAGGAAGAAACTTCGCTCAAACGAAGGATAGTAAGAGAGCCCTAAAGAAGTGCTAAAGATTGTGTAAGTAAAGACTAAGTGCCTTGTGGCGCAGGAGAGATGGAGAGAAAAAATTAGCGTATTAGGTCGCTGCACACCGGTCGCTCACGCTCGCGGCTCAGTTACGGATCGCGATTGCGGATCGGTTTGGACAGCTAATGAGCGGCGTCGAGGGGGCGATCGACGGGACGCGCGGGCGGCCGCTTCATAATAAACGGCAGAGGGACAAGAAAGAGAATCATTACGCTCATCAGCCAAAAACTATTCACGAAACTGAGCGCGCTGGCCTGTTGTTGAACCATTTGGTAGGCCATGGCCATGGCTTTTTTGGCAGCGATGGTAGCGTCAAAACCTTGGGCCATAAAAGTCGACTTAAAGCCATTTACTAACTGCTGAAAATTAAGGTCGGCATTGGTGGTGTGGGCAGCGAAAGCTTTCTGATGGGTTTGATTCTGACGAGCCAAAAACGTGGAGAGGAGAGAAGTGCCCATAGCACCGCCGATGTTACGGGCAAAGTTAGACATTCCCGAAACCTGATTATTTTTCTCGCGCGGAACACCGATGTAGTTCAGCGTGCTGATAGGAACGAAGATCAGCGGCAGGAAGACAACTTGAACCATGCGGAGAAGAACCACGCTGTGGAAATCGATTTGCAGATAGATCTCGGTCATGTGATACAGCGTGAGGGATGTGCCGAGAAAGCCGCAAGCTACAAGCAGGCGCGGATCGATTTTGGTGGCGGTGAGACGACCGGCAACGGGCATCATGAACATCAAGACAAGGCCGCCCGGGGAAAGCGCCAGACCAGCTCGTTCGGCCGTATACCCAAGACTGCTTTGAAGAAATTCGGGAATCAAAACAGTGGATCCGAACAGCACGATGCCCAGAACGAAGGAGAAGAAGACGGCGGTTCCGAAGTTGCGGTTTTTGAGCAAGCGGACGTCGACGATGGGATTTTCGTGAAACCACTCCCATAGGAAGAACGCGACAAGCAAGGGGATAGCGACACAGGACATGCCGACGATCAGGCTGGAAGAGAACCAGTCTTTCTCCTGTCCCTTGTCCAGCACAATCTGGAAACAAGCAATGCCGGTAACGATGAGGGCAAGACCGATGTAGTCGATTTTGATACCGGCGCGTTTTTCCTGCGCGAGCCAGGGCGGATCTTCGACCAGGCGCTGGGTGAGGAAGAGCGAGAGGAGACCAATGGGCAGATTGATGAAGAAGATCCAGTGCCAGTTGTAGTTATCGGTAATCCAGCCGCCGAGAGTAGGACCGATGGCCGGTGCCACGACGACCGCCATGCCATACATGGCAAATGCCATGCCGCGTTTTTCGGGAGGAAAGCTGTCGGCAAGAATCGCCTGTTCGGAAGGCTGCAGGCCGCCTCCGCCAGCACCTTGCAGCACGCGCGCCAGAATCAGCAGCGGCAGGCTATTGGCGATGCCGCAGAGAAACGAGCAGCCGGTAAACAGGGCCACGCAGAGCATGTAAAAGCGCTTGCGACCGATCAGGGTAGAGAGCCAACCCGAGATGGGCAACACGATAGCGCTCGAGACCAGGTAGCTGGTGAGAACCCAGGTGGACTCTTCGTAGCTGGCGCCGAGCGAACCGGCAATGTGCGGCAAGGCGACATTGGCAATGGAAGAATCGAGCACTTCCATGAAGGTGGCGAGCGTAACGGTCATGGCGACAATCCAGGGATTGTAGGCAGGACGCCAATTCGCGTGGCTGATGGTGGAGGGAGGAGGAGGCACGAGTTAGTTTCCGATGCGAACGTCGGGCTCAACGGACATGCCGGGACGCAGACGGTCGAGGCCATCCTGATTCGGTTTGAAACGCATGCGGACGGGAATGCGCTGGACCACCTTGACGAAATTTCCGGTGGCGTTTTCAGGGGGCAGAACACTCGCGACCGCGCCGGTAGAGCCTCCGATAGTTTCTATGTAGCCTTGAAAAGTTCTTTTCAGCGCGTCGACTTGGATGGTGGCAGTTTGACCCGGACGCACGTTGCGGAGTTGCGTCTCTTTGAAATTGGCCGTGACCCAGATGTCGTTGATCTGAGCGATTTGCAGCAACTGCTGTCCGGCGGTGACGTGCGAGCCGACTTCGGCGGAACGGCGCATCAGAATGCCGTCGACCGGTGCGACGATCTTGCAGTAACTCAGCCTAAGGCGCGCCTGTTCGACCTGAGCGTTAGCGCTTTTGGCACTTGCTTGATTGGAGCGAACGGTGGCGCGCTGGATAGCGATCTGGCGCGGGCCGTTCGTTTGAGATTGGGAGAGCCTGTCTTGCGATTGCTGGAGTTGTGCGCGGCGCTGGTCGACCAGGTGATCAGCAGATTGCAGCGAGGCCAGATTGGCGGCAACGGTAGCCGTTTGGGCCTTGGCAGTAGCGGAAGTCTGATCGAATTCCTGTTGCGAAACTTCTTCTTTGGCTATGAGGATTTTATAGCGGGCGAGATCGGCCTGAGCGCGCGCATTGTTGGCCTCGGATTCGGCGAGTTTGGCGGCGGACGACTCGCGGTCGCGTTGGGCGGAGGCGAGAGCGGCTTCGGAGCCGGCGACGTCGGCTTGCCCAGTCGAGATGTTAGTGCTGTTTGCCACCTGCGTAATCGGAATGTTTGGTTGCTGCGCAAAGACCATACTCTCGGCTTGGGTAAGTTGTGCAAGGGCCTGGTCGAGCGTCACCTGGTAATCGCGCGGATCGAGGTCGACGAGCGAGTCACCGGTTTTGACGATCTGGTTGTCGTCGACATAAACCTTGGTGATGGTGCCATCGATGCGGGCGCTGACCGGGTTGAGGTGAGCATCGACCTGAGCATCGTCAGTGGATTCAAACTGACGGGCATGCAGCCAGAAGAGCAAGCCGGCGGCAGCGGCGATCACCAGAACGATGAAGAAGATCAGGAAAGCTCTGCGGCGTCCGCGCGGAGCAGCGGGGGACGAGGCTGGGGAGAGGGGTTGCGGGCTTGCCAGTGCAGGAGCCGGTTCGGTTTTTTCTAAAGTCTCTTGCGATTGATCTTCAGTGGTCATGGATGGTTCCCTTTCAGCAAATCCGGCAGGCCGGTTTCCGCGTCTCCGGTGGCGCGAGCGAGACTAAGGCGAGAAAGATCGAAGGAGAAGAGGCTGGAGATGTAGTCATTTTCCGCGCTGGCAACCTGTTCCTGGGCCTGTACTACTTCGACCGTGGTCGCCACGCCGGCGGCAAAACGGTCGCGCGATTCGGATAGTGTTTCGTTTGCGTAGCCGCGATTGGTGTCGGCCAGGTGGACTTGGCCGGAGGCGGTCTGCAGTTCGATGATGGCGTTGCGCACGTCCTGTTCGACACGAGCACGCTGATCGGCCAGTTCGGCACGGCGCTGATCGAGAGTGGATTCGGCTTGCTGGATATCGCCTCGCACGCGGCCGCCTTGCCAGACGGGCATGTTGACCGATCCGGTGACGGCGAAGACGCCGTGATTGTTGGCGGGGTTAGGGCCAATGACTCCATAGTCTCCGTTAATCGCTAGGGATGGCAGGCGCTCGGCGTGAGCGGCAGAGAGTGCCTGCTCGGCCGCTTTGACCTGGGCTTCGGACGACCTCAGATCGGCGCGGCGCTGAAGGGCCCGGCGAATCGCCACCTCTGTTTCCGGGACGGCGGTTTCAGAAAAACTGAGCGGTTCGGCCAAGCGAAGCTCACGGTCCTGGGGAAGCCCGATCACGCGGGCGAGAGTTATTTTCTGCTTGCGAAGATCGGCTTCAAGCGAACTCAGACGCTGCTCCTGCGTCTGCAATTCGACCAGAGAACGCATGACATCTATTTTGGAATTAGTGCCGGCGGCTTTGCGCGTGACGGCCTGGTTGTAGACGGCGCGGGCATTGTCGACCTGGGCGCGTTGCGAAGTGACGCGGGCAGTGGCCGTGATGGTTTGCAGATAAGTGCCGCCGACCGCGAAGACTACCAGTTCGCGCGTGTCTTTGGCGGAGAGGATAGAAGCGCGCTCGGTTTCTTTGGCAGCCTTCCAGTTGCGCCGTTGCACGGGATCGTAAATCGATTGACTGAGCGTGCCTTGCAGCTGCGAATAGCTGAATGGGCCGACCACGGTGGGGATGGCGAAATTGAGGCCGGGCGGCAAGTTGAATTGGAAACCGTAGGCGGCAAGATTGACTTGCGTCACGGTTTCCGAGGCGTTGACGGAAATGTTGGGGAGAAGCGCGCTGAGCGCCTGGATGCGTTCGGCCCGAGTAGCGCGCGCGCTGTTATTGGCGGAGATGCTGCCCAAGTTCGTTTGCAAGCCGAATTTCAGGGCGTCGGAGAGGGTAAGAGTAATGGGTCCGCTGCCGGCCAAGGCAGAAGCGACACTCCCGCTGTAATCGCCGGAGACCTGGACTGAGCTGTCGAGCGTGGCGACACCGCTGCCTGGGGACGCGGACTGCTGCGAGGTGACGGACCCGGATGGCCCGGTCCGGCCGGAAGCGGGCAATTGAGCAGCGCGCGACGAGCCACCGGAGGAGACAGCGCCGGGAGAGGCTGCTTGGGGATGTGCGTTGGCAACGGCTAAAACGAGCAATGCCGCGAGGCGAAGGCTCTGCCCGCAGGCTCGTGGTTTTAAGATCGCGCACGACTCAGAAAGCATTTTCAAAGGAATACATACATACGTGTACCATATTGCATACACTCGTGTATATAATTTTTATAGAAACCGATGCCCTCTGTCCTTAACAAGCACCAGCAGAAAACGGAAGTGACTCAGCGGCGGCTTCTGAAAGCGGCCTACCGGATATTCGCCCGCGATGGCTTCGAGGCGGCTCGCATCGACGATATTGCAACTGAAGCCGGGTACACCCGGGGTGCCTTTTATGCTCATTTTGCTTCCAAAGAGGATCTATTTTTCGCTCTAGTGGAAGATCAGTCTTTGCAGGCCCTGGAAGTGATTCGAGCAGCGATGGCGGAATGCACGACGGAACGTGAGCGGATGGAGACGTTGCGCGATTACTACATCGGGAAATTGTCGGACCGCCGGTGGTCCGTTCTGATTCTCGAGTTCAAGCTGTACGCGTTGCGGCATCCCGGGCGGAGAGCTAAGCTGGCGGCCGCGTATCGCAGTGTCCGGGCCAAGATGCAGTGGGGCGAAGTGGTTGGATTGTGCGCCGAAGACCTGGGGCCAACACCAGAGGAACGCGAGATGAAGCGTATCGCGTTACAAGTCATGCTGCAGGGGCTGGTGCTGGAACTGGCCTACGATCCGGCGACTATTTCAGAAAAGCAGGCATGCGGTTTACTGGGGCGCCTGTTCGATTTCCTGGTGCTCGAAGACGGCGCAACGGGGCGCCTTCACTCGGGCAACTTAGCGGGCGGTTGAGTGTCGAGCGGTAAATTGCCGTTCAGGGCGTCTAAGAACGCGAGTAGATCACGCTTGGTTTCGGCATCCAGGTAGAACTGCAAGAGACGTGTGTCGACGTGCGGATTGGGAATGCCGCCTTTGGCGTAAAAATCGAGAACATCGCCGAGAGTTTTGAGGCTTCCGTTGTGCATGTAGGGCCCGCGGCGAGCGAGATCACGCAGAGTTGGGACCTTAAATTTCCCGAGATCGCGCTTCTTTTTCGTGACGTCCGCGCGCCCGGGATCGGGCACCTTATTGGCGGCTCCTACGCCGAGATTAGCGAAGCTCTCGTCGGTAAAGAAGGGAGGCTTGTGGCATTCGGCGCACTCGCCTTTGCCATTGAAAAATTCGAGCCCGGCTTTCTGCTCTTTGGTGAGCGCTGCTTTATCACCCGCGATGAAACGATCGTATGACGAATCACCGGAGATAATCGTTCGCTCATAGTTAGCCAGTGCTTGGGTAATTCGCTCGAAGTTGATGGCCGAGTCGCCGAAAGCCGCCGCGAAAAGTGGGCCGTACCCTTTGATCGCCTGCAGTTTCTGAACGAGCTGATCGGTGGTTTCGCCCATTTCGTGCGGATTTGTTTCCGGTATTACGACTTGCGATTCGAGCGTGGGCGCACGACCATCCCAAAACTCGCTTTTGCCCCAGGCTCGATTGATGAGCGTGGGGGTGTGGCGTCCGGTGGGCTGGCCGTCGACGCCGAAGGAAAAGGGCTGATCGTCAGAGAAGCCGTGGTTGGGCTTGTGGCAAAACGCGCAGGATACAGCGCCATTTGACGAAAGCCTGCCATCGAAAAAGAGCAATTTGCCGAGGGTGGCGCGCGCTGCCGAGTAAGGATTATCGGCGGGATAACGGATCGCCGGGAAGCCTGGGGAGGGCGGCGGTAGGTTGGCATGCGGCTTGTCGTCCTGGGCCACGCAGAGACTAGAGCCGGCAGTGATGCAGGAGAGCAGGAGCCGTAGCCAGAATTTCATATCAAGACGGGTCTATTCCGTTGTCGGGCCGTGCGGGTTGGGTGAGCGCGTTGCGGAGCGCTCGCGGCAGGCGCGGAGTGATGAAGCGGAAGCGCCGCCCAATGATCATCTTGACGATCAGATGTTCGGTGGTGTGCGTGATGCCGACACCCACTCCAAAATTGAACTCCCAGTTGGGACCGAAGTCGTAATCGATAGAAGGAAAGAATTGCTGCTGCTGCTGGTAGAACGGATTGAAACCGGTGACGGAGCCATCAGAACCGTAGTATTCAAAACCACCGCTTAACTTTCGAGTCATGTTGTAGGCGAGCTTGAAACTGGGTGAGAAGCCAACGCCTTCATGCACGCTCGTACCGTGGAACGAGCGTTCGAGAGCGGGGTTGAACGCCAGGTAAAAGCGCCCGAGTTGCTTATCGATAATCGGGCGGATCTCCCAGGTCCAGGTATCGGTCGAAAAAATAGGGCGCTGATAACCGATCTCCGTTGAAAGGCTTACGCCGACGGGCCAACGCCAGCTATCGGGCACTCGCACGCGGGGCCGAATATGATCGCCCACCCATTTATAGCCCTGGCCCGGTCCGGCGCTGGTGAAGATATAGAAGCCGGTTTCAAACCAGCTGTTCCAGCCTTGCGTGATCTCCACAGTCTCATGCACCTGGTGTTGATCAGGAATGACCCCGGCGACGGTGGTTTTGAATCCTTCGACAGTCAAGTTGCTGTGCAACTCGACCATGGTGCGGCCGGGCGGCACTGTATCCGAACCGTAGACCTGAATCTCGTAGTTCGCCTGCGCAGTTGCAGCAGCCGAGCCGAGCAAAATGGCAAGCAGTAATTTGAGAGGGCTTGGCAAGTTCCTTCATTCTCGCGTGTGGAGGATCGCGAGTGCATTAGTATGAACAATACTGCTCTTAAAAAAGCGCCTCCCTGTTAGCGGGCTACCGGCAGTCACGACATCCTGGAGGGATTTCTGCGTACTCACATTGCACCATTGATTCTGATTTCTTTGGCGGCCGGGATTGCGGGGCAAGCCGCAGACTCACTGACCGGCTTCACTGCCGCCAGCTCAAAGGCGGAACAAAACTGGGAGCAGCGATTTCGAAACGTGCCCGATCCGCAGCGCATTCATGCCAACATGGTGCAACTCGCAGGGCATCCTCACAATGTCGGTTCGGAGGCGCAGAGAAAAAACGCGGAGTGGCTGGTGGCTCGCTACAAAGAATGGGGGTGGGACGCTCACATCGAGCAGTTTGACGTGCTGTATCCGACGCCGAAGACGCGGGTTGTCGAACTCGTCGAGCCCACAACGTTTAAAGCCAAACTGGACGAACCGCCGCTTCCGGGCGATCCCTATACGCAGGAAAAGAGCACGCAGCTGCCTGGGTACAACATTTACTCGGCTGATGGCGATGTCACGGCCCCTCTGGTTTACGTGAATTACGGGATGCCGGCCGACTACGAAGAACTGGAGCGGAACGGGATTTCGGTGAAGGGCGCGATTGCGATAGCGCGCTATGGCGGAGGGTGGCGCGGCTTGAAACCGAAGCTGGCTTACGAGCATGGTGCGGTGGGATGCATCATCTATTCGGATCCGGCGGATGACGGTTACGTGCAGGGCGACGTTCTACCCAAGGGACCGATGCGTCCGCCGGATGGCGTGCAGCGCGGCAGCGTGGCGGATATGACGCTGTATTCCGGGGATCCGCTCACACCCGGTGTTGGCTCGGTTCCGGGGGCGAAGCGGCTGAAAATCAGTGAGGCGCAGACGCTGATGAAGATTCCGGTGCTGCCGATTAGCTATGCGGACGCAGAGCCGTTATTGAGGGCGCTGGATGGGCGGGTAGTGCCTGCGACGTGGCGCGGCGGATTGCCGTTCACTTATCATTTCGGACCTGGCCCGGCCAAGGTTCACCTGAAGCTGGAATTTAATTGGGACCAAAAGCCGGTGTTAGATGTGATTGCCACGATGCGGGGAGCGCAAGAGCCGGACGTTTGGATCGTGCGCGGGAACCACTACGACGGCTGGGTGAATGGCGCAAACGATCCGATTTCGGGCCAGTCGGCGTTGCTCGAAGAGGCGCGCGCGTTGGGCGAACTGGCCAAGCAGGGATGGCGCCCGAAACGCACTTTGATTTACACAGCCTGGGACGGGGAAGAGCCGGGCCTGATCGGTTCCACGGAATGGGCGGAGACGCACGCGGACGAGCTGAGTAAGCATGCGGCACTTTACGTGAACACGGATGAGACGGGGCGCGGATTTTTCGGAGCAGGCGGCTCGCATTCGCTCGAGCAGTTAGTGAATGAGGTGGCAAAGGACATTACCGACCCGGAGACAAATGGGTCGGTGTGGAAACGGCAGCAATCGGCGCTGCTGCTGCAGGGGGGCAGGCGTGGGGGTGGACGGCGTCCGACAACAGGCAGCAACCCGGCAATGCAGCATACGCTGCCGATTGAGGCGATCGGTAGCGGGTCGGATTTCGGGGCATTTCTCGATCACCTGGGGATCGCGTCGCTCAATCTGGGTTTCGGTGGAGAAGACCGCAGCGGGACCTACCATTCGGCTTACGATACGCCTTGGTTCGAAGAACATTTTGGGGACAAGACGGAAGCGTATGGCCGGGCGCTGGCGCAAACGGCGGGCACGCTGGTAATGCGCGCGGCCGATGCCGAGGTGTTGCCCTATGACTTTAAATTGCTGACCGCGACGATCAAGGGGTACGATGCCGAACTGAAGGCGCTGGTGAAGTCTTTGCAGGAGGAGGCCGATACGCGCAAGCGCAACATCGACATGGGTTCGTACACGCTGATGAACGATCCGCAAAATCCGGTGCATGCGCCAGGGCCTTTGAGCTCTCCACCTGCGATGGATTTTTCCGGGTTCGACAACGCGATTGCCGCTCTGGAGAAAGCCTCCAGCAACTTCGAACAGGTGGAAGCTGAGCTGGTGGCGCTCTCGCCGGAGAAGCGGCAGAAACTCAATGGGGAACTGGCGCTGGCCGAGCGCAAACTAACGAGCGACGCGGGATTGCCGCGACGGCCGTGGGTGAAGCATCTGCTTTATGCGCCAGGAACTTATACCGGCTATGGCGCGAAGACAGTGCCGGGAGTGCGGGAAGCGCTCGAACAGAGCCGTTTTCCGGAGGCGAGCGAACAACTGATCGTGGTGACAAAAGCGATTGGCGACGAAGCGGCCTACGTGGAGCAAATCGTGAACGAGTTTGCTCCTACAAGCAAATAACATGGTCTTCACGCGATTGTTGGTGCTTTGTGCAATGGTGCCCGCGCTTTTGGCGCAAGCGGTTTCGCCGGCGTTGTTCAATGGTCTCGCATGGCGCATGATCGGGCCGTTTCGCGCAGGCCGGGTGGTCGCTGTGGCCGGCATTCCGGGCGATCCAACTCATTTCTATTTCGGCGCGGTGGGCGGCGGCGTGTGGAGCACCGGCGATGCCGGTACGGTCTGGAAACCTTTATTCGACGGGCTGCCGGTGGCTTCGATCGGCGCGCTCGACATATCAGTGTCCGATCCGAATATCATCTACGCCGGCACTGGGGAGTCGGACATTCGTTCTGATCTTTCGTCTGGGGATGGCGTGTACAAGTCGACAGATGCGGGTAAGACTTGGAAGAATGTGGGGCTGCAAGATTCGAAGCAGATCAGCAGAATCGTGATTGATCCCGAGAATCCAGACCTGGTCTATGCAGGCGTTCTCGGGCATGCTTACGGACCGAATGACGAGCGCGGCGTGTATCGTTCGTCGAATGGCGGCGAGACGTGGGAGCGGGTTTTGAGCAAAGGACCCGACGTGGGTGTTTCGGACCTGGCAATCGCGATGGGCAAACCGAAGATTCTGTTCGCGGGTTTGTGGCAGGCACGGCGTCCACCCTGGAGCACGTATGCACCGCTTCCCGGTCCGGACAGCGGATTGTATCGCTCGACCAACGGGGGCAAGTCGTGGGCGCAGCTTAAGGGCAATGGCTTACCGGACGGTGAGTGGGGCCGGGTGGGGGTAACGGTATCGCCCGATGGCCGACGCGTTTACGCTCTGGTCGAAGTCAATAAGATCGGGGCGAAGAAGTCGGGCTTGTATCGCTCGGACGATGGCGGTGCAACGTGGACTCAGGCGAATGCCGATCCGCGTCTGACTAGTCGGGCGTGGTACTTCAACAGCATTACGATTGATCCGCGGAATCCCGACGTGTTCTATGTGCCGAACGTAGCGCTGTACCGGTCTGAGGACGCCGGCAAGACGATCTCGATCGTGCGCGGCGCTCCGGGCGGCGACGATTACCACCAGCTTTGGGTTGATCCGAAAAATTCGGCTCACATGATTCTCGGCACCGATCAGGGCGCGACGATCAGCCTGGATCGCGGCCGGACCTGGAGCTCCTGGTACAACCAGCCGACGGCGCAGTTTTATCACGTGATTACGGATGATCAGTTTCCCTATATCGTCTATGGGGCGCAGCAGGACAGCGGCAGTGCGGCGGTCTACAGCCGAACGGATCACGGGCAAATTACGGCGCGCGACTGGTTTCCGGCGGGCGGCAGTGAAAGCGGTTATCTCGCGCCCGATCCCAAAGATCCGAATATCGTTTTCGAAAGCGGGAGCTACGGGGAAGTTTTTCGATTCAACCGGCAGACTGCGCTCAGCCAGAATGTATCGCCCTGGCCGGCGCTTAGTTTTGGGATGGAAATCGCGGGCCGGAAATATCGCGCGACCTGGACTCCGGTGTTGCTGTTCTCTCCGTTTGATCGCAAGACGCTTTACCTGGGCACGCAGTATGTGATGAAGACGCTGGATGGCGGCTTGCACTGGAGCAAGATCAGCCCGGATCTTACAGGGAGCACGGCGCAGATTGGCGACAAACCAGCGGGGCCGGCGACTGTGGAGAACTCAACGCAGCGGGGGTATGGTGTGGTGTTCACCATTGCGCCATCGCCGCTTCGGGGCAGCGAGATTTGGGCGGGCAGCGACACCGGGTTGATTCATCTGACCGTTGACGGAGGGAAGACCTGGAAGGACGTGACTCCGAAGGGGCTGGCGGCTTGGAGCAAAATCACGATGATCGAGGCGTCGCATTTCGATCCGGCCGTGGCTTACGCCGCGGTGGACCGCCATCGGATGGACGACTATAAACCTTACATTTTTCGGACAACCGATTACGGCAAGACGTGGGAACCGGTTCAGAACGGAATCGCTGCGCCGGCTTTTCTGCGAGCGATTCGCGAAGACCCAAAGCGGAAAGGGCTGCTGTTCGCCGGTACAGAATCAGGCGTGTTTGTTTCGTTCGATAATGGCGACGACTGGCAGCCGTTGCAGCTGAATCTGCCGGCCGGCTCGATTCGTGATCTGGTGATTCACGGAGATGATCTGGTGATTGGGACGCACGGGCGTTCGTTCTGGATTTTAGACGACATCACGACGCTGCGGCAGATCGAGCCGGGCAGCGATACGACAACGGCGCGGCTGTATCGTCCGGCTACGGCTGTGCGCATCGACAACGACAGTTTTCCTGGGACGCCGCTGCCGCCGGAAGAGCCCACGGCCAAGAATCCGCCCGATGGCGCGATTCTCGATTACTATCTGGCGCAAACCGCCGGGAAAGTCGAGCTGGATGTGCTCGACCGGCAGCAGCATGTGGTGCGGCACTTTGCGAGCGGCAGGAACGAGGAGCTGAAATATCCGCCGCTTCCGATTGCGGCGGAATGGCTCAAGCAGCCTGAGCCATTGAAAAGTTCGGCGGGGATGCACCGCTTTTTGTGGGATCTGCGGTGGGGCAACTCCGGTGAATCAGCGGGAGAAGATGACGATCCCGCTTCGCTGCTGGCTCCGCGCGGCCCGCGCGCTGTGCCCGGCAATTATCAAGTGCGGCTTACGGCGGATGGAAAAACTTTCGTGCAGCCGCTAAAGCTTACGATGGACCCGCGAGCAAAGGTGACAGCCGCTGTGCTCGACGCGCAGTGGCGTTTGGTTCAGCAAATTTTTGCGGAGAGCCGGCGCAGTCACGAAGCGGTGACCGAGATCGCGTCGGTCCAAAAAAAGCTCGGCGACTTTAGAGCTGGGAACCATCCGGAACTGATGCCGGATGTTTCCAAACTGACGGATGCGATCAAGAAACTGCTTGCCGGAGAGCCAGGTTCACCGGAAACCCCGATGGGGATGGCTGCGGCCAACGCGGGATTGTCTTCGGCGTTGAACGTGGTGGAGGGTGGCGACCGGCTGCCTCCTTCGCAAGCGATCGATCTTTATCATCAAGCGAGCCAGGCGGCGAAGGCACGGCTAGCTGAGTGGAACAATCTCAAATCGGGGCAACTCACGCCTTTGAACCGACGTCTGCGACAGGCAAATTTGTCGACCATTGAACTGCCATGAACGTAAAAAGACTTTTGATTTTTATCGCCGCGAGCGCGGCCGTTTTGGGGGCGCAATCTTACAACCCAAAGCTGCTCAGCGAATTACGGTGGCGCGATATCGGTCCATTCCGAGGTGGGCGCACGCGGGCGCTGGCGGGTGTTCCGGACCAGCCTAACGTGTTTTACATCGCCCAGGTGAATGGCGGCGTTTTCAAGACCAATGATGCCGGGCATACCTGGAACCCGATCTTCGATCACGAAGACACGGGCTCCGTGGGGGCCATCGCTGTTGCCCCGTCGGATCCGAATGTAATTTATGTCGGGAGTGGAGAAGGATTGCAGCGTCCCGATCTTTCGACTGGCGATGGCATTTACAAATCGACGGATGGGGGGAAAACGTGGGTGCATCTCGGGCTGCGCGATGGACAGCAGATTCCGCAAATTGCAGTTGATCCACGCGATCCGAATCGTTTGTTTGTCGCGGTGCTCGGACATCCTTACGGGCCCAATCCGGAGCGGGGCTTGTTCCGGTCGACCGACGGCGGGAAAACATTCGACAAAGTTTTGTATAAGAACGAGAACACGGGGGCGAACGACGTCAAGATCGATCCGGCCAACCCGGAGATCGTGTATGCGTCGTTTTGGGAGGCGCGCCAGGGTCCATGGGAAAACGCGGCCTGGAGCGGCACCGATGGCGGCATCTACAAATCGACTGACGGCGGAACGCACTGGCAGCCTCTCACCAAGGGCCTGCCCGCCGACGGTGTCGTACAAGCGAATCTCGCGATTGCGCCCAGCAAACCGGCGCGCGTTTTCGCCAGCATTGCCACTGCGGGCGGACTCGGATTTTACCGCTCCGACGATGCCGGGGACAGCTGGTCGAAGATTACGGACGACGCAAGGCCCGCGGCGCGTATCGGCGGAGGCGATCTGCCTGTCCCGGTGGTCGATCCAAAGAATCCGGACATCGTTTACAGCGCGAGCGTAGTGACGTGGAAATCGTGCGATGGCGGCAAGACTTGGACAGGGATTCGCGGAGCTCCGGGCGGCGACGATTATCAAGGCATATGGATCAATCCGAATCATCCGGAAATTATTTTGCTGGTGAGCGACCAAGGCGCCATCGTTACGGTGAATGACGGCGAGACCTGGACGGACTGGTACAACCAGCCGACGGCGCAGATGTATCACGTAGCGGCAGACAATGATTTTCCCTATCGGGTTTGCAGCGGGCAGCAGGAGAGTGGATCGGCTTGCGTGTTAACGCGCGGCGTGGATGGCCAGATCACGTTTCGCGACTGGCATCCGGTGGGCGTCGAAGAGTATGGCAACGCTGTGCCCGATCCATTGGACGCGAATATTGTGTACGGCGGCAAGGTGACGCGCTATGACCGGCGCACGGGGCAGGTGCAGAATGTGGGGCCGAAGCCGGTACGCACGGCAGGTTACCGGACCGTACGTACCGCGCCGCTGGTCTTTTCTCCCGTCGATCCGCGCACGCTTTATTTCGCGGCGAACACGCTTTGGAAAACACACAATGGCGGTGAGAGTTGGGAGCAGATCAGTCCGGACTTGACGCGCAAAACCTGGCAGGTGCCGGCCAGCGTGGGCAAGTACAGCGAGAGTGCGGGCGCGAAACCGTCGCAGCGCGGCGTGATTTATGCGGTGGCGCCGTCGCCTCTCGATATGAAGAGAATCTGGGTAGGCACCGATGACGGTTTGGTGCAGGTGACGGCGGATGGCGGAGCGAATTGGAAAGATGTGACGCCGCATGCGCTGACTCCGTGGGCTAAGGTTTCGATCATCGATGCTGGCCATTCTGACGGGAACACCGCGTATGTTGCGGTGAATACTTTTCGGCTGGACGATTTGCGTCCGCACATTTTTCGGACGCACGACAGTGGCGCGACGTGGACCGAGATTGTGCAAGGCATCCCGAACGGCGCGGCTATTAATGTGGTGCGTGAAGATCCCAAACGAAAAGGGCTGTTGTTTGCGGGCAGCGAGCGTGAAGTGTATGTTTCATTCGACGATGGCGACCACTGGCAATCGCTGCGCGTGAACATGCCGGCTACGTCGATCCGCGATCTGCTGGTGAAAGACGACGATTTGATCGCGGCGACACATGGGCGCGGATTTTGGATACTCGATGACATCGAGCCGCTGCGCGAGTTCGCTGCGCCGGTTATGAACGCGCAGGCTCACCTGTTTGCGCCGCAGACCGCAATACGCGTCCGCTGGGACATGAACACGGATACGCCGCTGCCGCCCGACGTGCCTGCGGGCAAGAATCCACCAGACGGCGCAATCATCGATTACCTGCTCGGAAGCGGGGCGAGCGGCGATGTGACGTTAGAGATTTTCAATAGTGCGAATCAGTTGGTGAGGAAGTATGCGAGCAGTGATCCTGTTCGGCCGATCGATCCGCATCTGGCGATTCCAAAATACTGGGTGCGTCCGCCACAGCCGCTTTCGAATCAGTCTGGTTTGCACCGCTTTCTGTGGGACATGCATTACACGCCTTTGCCGGCCGGCAAGGGCCGGGAATATCCCATGCAAGCGGTGTATAAGAACACGGCTCCGGCGGATGATTCGCCGTGGGTGATGCCGGGCAAATACACGGTGAAGCTGACGGCGGGCGGATCGACGTTTATGCAGAGCTTGACTGTAAAAATGGATCCGCGGGTTCGTACGTCTGCACAGGGCTTGTCGGAGCAGTTTACTCTTTCGAAGCAGATTTACGACGACTTGGCGGCCAGCAACGCAGCGCTGGAAGAGATCCGGGCAGTTCAGGGGAGTGGAGATCTGAAGGCCAAGGCTCATGCCTTAGAAGGTGAGCCGGCAAGTCGGGGCAATCGCGGGGCTGCGCCCGGTCCGGACACTTTCACTAGCGTGAATGGCTCGCTTACGGGGCTGTTGCAGGGATTACAGGAAGCCGATGTGGCTCCTACGACGCAGATGGTTGCGGCTGTGGCGGAACGACGCGCGGCGCTGGCGAAGCTGATGGAGGAATGGGCTGCTTTAAGGGCGCAGAGCGGGAGATAGTCGGAAAATGCCGCCCAGAAAGGCGGCATAGCAGGCCGGAGGCCCGCTCCACAAGCGGTTAGAAAGTGAGGCGGGCGGAGAATTGCATCGATCTGGCGGGTAGCTGATTGGTTACTCCGGCGAGTGGTTGGCCGAAGCCTGCTCCGGGCGTGATGCCGTTGCCGTAGGTGCCGCTGTAGCCCGCGAAATTTGCGTGATTGAGGACGTTGAAAGCTTCCGCGCGAACGGTCAGTTGAATGCGCTCCGTGCCTAGCATAAATGGACGCTCAATGAAGGGAGAGAAATCGTAAATGGAGCGGCCGCGGCCGGTGTTGCGGCCGATCACTACGCCATTGATTACAGGACGGTCGGTAGTTGCGCCTGTATCGCCGCTGTTGGTGGTTCCGGTAACAATGTTGTAGGGCAAGCCTGAACCGAGCGTGGTGATGCCGCCTAAGGTGATGCGAAAAGGCGCAGTGTAAACGCCGCTGAGAACGAAACGCTGGCGCTGGTCAAAGATAGCGCTACCGTTTTCGATGGGGCCGGTGAAGTTGGCGTCGTTCGGATTTTGACTCGGGACATCGGGATCGACGTTGTCGATGGCATGAGACCAGGTGTAACTGGCCAGCATCGATAGCCCGTGTTGGAAGCGATGGCTGAGGTTTACATCGAGGGCGTGGTAGTAGGCGTAACCGTTATTGACGTCGGTTTGAATGACGCTGTAGGGCGGTTGCGGATTGGTGGCTTGCAAAGGATTGCAGGTCAGGTTGTGCTGCTGGTACCACGAGATCCAATAAGGGCGTGTGCAGTTCGCGGCTTGCGGCGTGCGCATTTGTCCCGGCGCGTTTCGGATAAAGCGCGAGGGCGCGTCCACATCGAGCGGGCGGTTGATGCGAATGGTGTGCGAACCCACGTAATCCAGGCTCAGAACCCAGTTCGATGCGAGTTCGTGCTGGAGGCCGAACGTCCACTGCTCTGAGTAGGGATTCAACAGCGTTCCAGGCCGGATGTAGAGACTTCGCAAGGGCTGAACGGCTCCGGCGGGGAACGCAGCGAGCGGAACGGCCGCGACGCTGGTGGGGAAACCGATCTGGCCTGGCGACGCCGTGTAGTTAAAAACACCGGTAGGGCCGGTGAGCGCGTAATTGGCTTCGGAGTTATCGACGATTTGCGAATAGTAGATGCCGAAGCCGCCGCGCAGCACCGTTTTGCCGTTACCGTTTACGTTGTAGGCGAAACCGGCGCGTGGGGCAAACGCGGCGCGTGAATCGGTGAAGGTTTGCTGCTCGTAGCGCAGTCCGAGATTGAGTGTGAGGTCGGGGCGGACGTGATAGTCGTCCTGCGCAAACAGCGACCAGAGCGTATCGTTCACCAGGTAATTCGCGTTGCCGAAGCTCTGCGTGTATGTTTTGACATTCCCGATGTTACCGAGATAGGCCGGACTTTCACAGAACGCCGGGCTTTGGGTGCAGGTGTTGTAGACGAGTTGACCCTGATAGATAGGTCCGCCGAATTCCTTGCTGTCGCCTCCGGTGTGGGCGACGAGAACGTCCGCGCCGAACTTCAGCTGGTGGCGGCCGCGGATCACCGAGAGCGTATCGTTTACCTGGTACTGCCGGTTCGTCAGCAGTGCCGATTGGGACGTGCCTGAGGTAAAGGTGCCGCCTGACGATATCGGGACGGAGTACTGGGTGCCGTTGATAACGGGGTCGAATTCAGTGATGGGAGAAGCAAGTTGGAACTGGACGCGAACGTTGTTGATGATGGCGGTGCCGAGGGTGGCCGTTTCGCCGACTTGTTCGGAGTAGGTGCGGCGGTGGAACACCCGCGCGACACTCGGAAGACTGTTGCCACCCACGGTGCCGTTGGGATTTGAATCGGAGAAGCTATCGAAGTTGCTTCGCAGGAAGAGATTGTTGCGGTCGTCGAATTGATGATCGAGGCGCAGGAAGCCGAGCCAGTCGCGATAATGGCCGATGAAGTTTTGCGGAGCGAGCGGGGAGGTTACCGGCGAGGCGCGATCTTCGCGGCTGTATTCGCCTGCCGCGAAGAAATGAGTGCGCGCCGCTATTGGCCCGGACAAGGACAGCGCGCCTTGCGCCAAAGTATCGCTGGCGACGTCGTTGCCGCTCGCGGCGTTGTTGGCATTGAAGCCGGAGAGCGCGGCAGCTGTGGCAGAAGGACGCGACAATCCGAGGGCCTCACCGTGGAATTGCCGGCCGCCGCTTTTGGTGACGATGTTGACGGCGCTTCCGGTGCTGCCGCCGTATTCGGCCGAAAAATCATTGACCAGAATCGACATCTCGTCCACAGCCGCCAAGGGAATATTCGTGAAGACGGTTTGCCGTCCCCAACTATCGTTGCCGGTTGCGCCATCCACTTCGAATGAGGTTTGGCGACGGCCTGCTCCGTTGGTGGTGAACAGGTTTTGATTCATGAACACGTCGCCCTGGTTGATGGCGGGACGGTTGGCAGCGTTCAGAAGCGGCAGGTAGGTGATGCGGCGATTCAGCAGAGGCGTGTCCTGCATCTGCCTGGAATCGAGTCTTGTAGTGATCTGAGGCTCGTCGGTGCGCACTTCGCCGGCTGCGCTGCTCACTGTGATTTGCGTTTGGCCACCGGCTACGGCGAGCTGGAGCTTAATTTCAGTGGTGGTTCCGCCGGAGACGGTGACCGGCTGGGATTGGGCTTCGAGGAAGTTCTGTTTACTCGCTCGAACTCCATAGCTGCCTGCTACCGGCAATCCGGCGAACCAGAAATGACCATTGGCATCGGTCGACACGCTCCGGCGGAGTTGGGTGAGGGCGTTCGTGAGGGTGACTTGCGCTCCTGCCAGCGCTGCCTCATTTTGGTCGACGACCTGACCGCGAAGTACTGCAGTGTCGGGTGTTTGAGCGCGAGAGATGAGCGACAGGCAAAGCAGGATAGTCGCCAGAGATAGAAATCTGGGCATGTTTCGCTAGTCTAGACTGATAACCCGATGAAGGAAATAAAAGCGGAGAAATTTATAGCCTGCCTGGTGTTTGCGGCGAGCCTCATGACGGCTCAAGACGTGAGTGCGCTGAAGACTCTCAAATGGAGACAGATCGGCCCTTTCCGCGGCGGACGAGTGGTGGCCGTCACCGGTGTCGCCTCGCAGCCGAATGTCTATTATTTTGGCGCAGCGGCGGGCGGAATCTGGAAGACAGTGGACAGCGGCGCTACCTGGGACGCGGTCTCCGACGGCCAACCTTTGGGCACATCGTCGATTGGAGATATCGCGGTCTCGGAATCGGATCCGAACATCGTTTATGCGGGTACCGGTGAATACGATATCCGGGGCGACGTTTCTATTGGCGATGGCATGTACAAATCGATGGACGCGGGGAAGACGTGGAAGCATATCGGACTCGAAAACACGCGTCAAATTTCGCGGGTGCGGGTGAATCCGAAGGACCCGAACCTGGTTTATGTGGCGGCGCTGGGGCACGTTTGGGGACCCAATGACGAGCGCGGGATTTTTCGCTCGAAGGATGGCGGCAAGACCTGGGAGAAGATATTTTCGCGCGGTCCGAAGGCGGGGGCGAGCGAGCTGGTTTTCGATCCGACGAACGCGAACATTTTGTACGCGGGTTTCTGGGAGGTGTATCGAAAACCGTGGGATCTGGAGAGCGGCGGCGCCGGCAGCGGCCTTTTCAAATCGACGGACGGCGGAGATAGCTGGACAGAGTTGACAAAGAATCCGGGCTTGCCGAAAGGTGTGATCGGAAATGTGGGATTGACCGTATCGCCGGCGAATCCGGATCGAGTGTGGGCGCTGCTCGAAGCGGAAGATGGAGGCGTTTTTCGATCGGATGATGCAGGGAAAACGTGGACTAAGGTAAATGACGAACGAAAGCTGCGGCAGCGCGCCTGGTATTACGGACGGCTGTTCGCGGATCCAAAAGATCCGAACAAGGTGTATGCGACGAACGTTGGATTTTTCCGGTCGGACGATGGCGGCAAGACGTGGAATCCGATTGCGACGCCGCATGGTGACAACCACGTGCTGTGGATCGCTCCTGGCGATGCGCAGCGGATGATCGAAGGAAACGACGGCGGGGCAACCGTTTCGAGCAATGCCGGCAAGAACTGGAGTTCCGAGAATAACCAGCCGACGGCGCAATTTTATCGGGTCAGCCTCGATGATGACTTCCCGTATCACGCTTATGGGGCGCAGCAGGACAACACAACGGTCAAGACTGCCACCCGCGGTGCGGGTAATTCGATCGGCGAGCGGGACTGGTATCCGGTGGGCGGCGGGGAAAGCGGCTGGATTGCGCCGTGGCCGAAAGATACGAACGTCGTTTTTGCGGGCTCTTACGATGGCCTGATTACGCGCTACGACCATCGCGACGGGCAAGAACGCAATATCACCATCTGGCCTGACAACGAGATGGGCTGGACGCCGGCTGCGCTGAAATATCGTTTCCAGTGGAACTTTCCGCTGCTGTTTTCCGAGCATGATGCGAATCTGTTGTACGCGGGCGGCAATGTGCTCTTTTCTTCGGCGGATCAGGGACAGACCTGGCAGCCGGTTAGCGGCGATCTGACGCGTAATGACAAATCGAAACAGGTCTCGTCGGGCGGCCCGATTACCAAGGACAATACCAGCGTTGAATACTACGACACGATCTTCACGGTGCAGGAATCGCCGCTCGAAAAAGGCCTGATCTGGGCGGGTTCGGATGATGGGATGGTGCATTTGACGCGCAACGGAGGCAAGCACTGGGAGGATGTTACGCCCAAGAATGCGCCCGAGTGGATACAGATTAACTCGATGGAAGCGTCGCCGTTCGATCCGGCGGTGGCGTACATTGCCGGGACCATGTACAAGTTCGACGATGACCGGCCGTATTTATACAAGACAACCGATTACGGCAAAACATGGCGGCAGATTACGGACGGAATACCGGCGGGTGCATTCACGCGTTGCATTCGCGAAGATCCTAACAGGAAGAATCTGCTATATGCGGGCACGGAAACCGGCATCTATGTTTCGTTCAATGGCGGCGAGAAATGGCAGTCGCTGCAATTAAATTTGCCGGTGACTCCGATTGCCGATCTAGCGATTCAGAAGCGCGAGCATGAGCTGGTGGCGGCGACGCACGGCCGGGCTTTCTGGATCTTGGACGACACGCAGATGCTGGCGCAGTTGACGGATGGTTTGACGAATGAAGATGTGCATTTATTCGAGCCGAAGCATGCGTATCGCGCGGCCTTCGGGCATAGTTCGCAGCATGGTCATGCCGCGGCGGGAGCGAACCCGGCGGATGGCGCGGTGATCTACTACTGGCTCAAGAAGAAGCCGGAGAGTGAAGTGGCGCTCGAGTTTTTAGACGATAGCGGAAAGCTGATTAAGAAGTTTTCGAGCAAAGCAGAGGAGAAAAGCAGCGAGCCGAAAGGAGAAGACGAAGGAGAGGATAGCGACGAGCCGCAGCGCGAGGCCGGGAAGAAGCCGCTGGCTCCGGCGACGCAGGGGCTGAATCGATTTGAATGGGATTTGCGGTATCCGGATGCGACGACTTTTCCCGGCATCATTTTATGGGCTGGCGGCGTGCGGGGACCGGCGGTAGTTCCGGGCACGTATCAGGTGCGGTTGTCTGTTGACGGCAAGACGCAGACGCGGAAATTCGAGGTACGCAAAGATCCTCGCTTGCAAACTACGCCCGAGCAGTATGCGGCACAACTGGAGCTTGGTTTGCAAATGCGTGACAAGCTGAGCCAGACGCACGGCGCGGTGATCCAAATTCGCGATTCGCTGAAGCAAATAGACGATTTGAAAACACGGCTAGCGGCTGGACCGCAGACGGACAGATCCCGGGCGGTGCTCGAAAGCGCCAAGAGCCTGACTGCGGAGATGACGGCGATCGAAGAGGCGTTGTATCAGACCAAGAGCCGTGCGAGTGAAGATCCGCTGAACTATCCGGTAAAGCTGAACAACAAGCTCGCGGCCCTGCTGAGTAGTGTCGAGGGTTCGGAAACGCCGCCGACCGCTTCGGAGCAAAAAGTCTATGAAGATCTGGCTACGGCGATCAATGCCGAACTCAACAGGTGGAAACAGCTGACGAGTGAGAGGGTGCCGGCGTTTAACAAGGCGGTCAGGGAGGCGGATGTGCCGGCGGTGACGATCAAGAAGAGTTCGTAAAAGGCTTCGGTCAAGCTATTTGCGGGTCGACACTCTCAGGATTGAGACCGAGGTCAACGATGGCTTGCTGAGCCTTTTGAGCGTCGAAGCGGCCCCATTGGGCGAGGCGTGAGAGAGCGGCGGCGGCGATGCTGGCGGCATCGACTTCGAAGTGGCGGCGAAGATGTTCGCGATTTTCGCTGCGGCCAAAGCCGTCGGTACCTAGGGCAGTGAGGCGGCCGGGCAGCCAGGGCGAGATCTGATCGGCCACGATTTTCATAAAATCGGTGGCGGCGATGATCGGCATATCGGTGTTGCCGAGCGCTTCCTGAATGTAGGGCTTGCGCGGTGTTTCGGCGGGGTGAAGGCGATTCCAGCGATCGATGTTCAAGGCATCGCGACGGAGTTCGGTGTAACTGGTGACGCTCCAAACGTGGGCTCCGATGCCGTATTTTTCGGCCAGCAGTTTTTGCGCTTTCAGGGCCTCATTGAGGATGGGGCCGCTGCCAAATAGCGAGACCTGGGCCGAACCGATTTCGGAGGGCTGATAGAGATAGATGCCGCGCAGAATGCCTTCGGCGAGATTCGGCACATCCGGCATAGGCGGCTGCACGTAGTTTTCATTGCAAACAGTGAGGTAGTAGAAGTGGTCCTCACTGTTTTCGTACATGGTGCGGATGCCGTCCTGCACGATGGTGGCGATTTCGTAGGCGAATGCCGGGTCGTAACTGCGACAGTTGGGGACGACGCTCGAGAGCACCTGGCTGTGGCCGTCGTCATGCTGCAGTCCTTCGCCAAGCAGCGTGGTGCGGCCCGCAGTGCCACCGACAAGAAAGCCTTTGCCGCGCGAATCGCCGAAGGCCCAGATGAGATCTCCCACGCGCTGGAAGCCGAACATGGAGTAGTAAATGAAGAACGGGATGGAGGGAACGCCGACGTTGGCGTAGGCGGTTCCGGCAGCGGTGAAGGAGGCCATCGCGCCTGCTTCAGTGATGCCCTCTTCGAGGATCTGGCCATCCTGCGATTCTTTGTAATACATCAGCACGTCGCTATCGACGGGCTTGTAGAGCTGGCCGCCGCTCGCGTAGATGCCGCGCTCACGGAACATGGATTCCATGCCGAAGGTGCGGGCTTCGTCGGGAATAATCGGCACGACGAACTTACCGATTTCGGGCACTTTGAGAAGTGATTTGAGAACGGAGACAAAGGCGCTGGTGGTGGAGGCTTCGCGCCCGCGAGAGCCTTGTAACGATTCGTGAAAGGCTTCAAGCGGCGGGGCCTTCACTTCGATCTTTTTAGGATTACGAGCGGGCAGATAGCCGCCGAGCGATTCCCGGCGACCCTTCATGTAGCGCAATTCGGCGGAATCTTCGGCCGGTTTGACGAGGGAGATGGATTGAATGGTTTCCTTCGGCAGATTGAGTCCGAAGCGGCCGGAGAGATAGAACAGCTCGTCTTCGTTGAGTTTTTTCTGCTGGTGGGTAATGTTCTTGCCTTCGCCGGCTTCGCCGAGGCCATAGCCTTTAACGGTCTTGGCTAGGATGACGGTGGGCTGCGCCTGACTCTCGTTGGCGCGCTTGTAGGCGTTATACATTTTGACGGGATCGTGACCGCCGCGGGGCAGTTTGGCGATCTCTTCGTCGGACATGTGTTCGACGAGTTTGAGGAGCTCGGGATATTTGCCGAAGAATTCTTTACGGGCGTAAGCGCCGCCGCGCGCTTTGAAGTTCTGGTACTCGCCGTCGACGCATTCTTCCATGCGCTTTCGAAGCAAACCGCTTTCGTCACGAGCGAGCAGATCGTCCCACTGGCCGCCCCACAAGACTTTGATGACGTTCCAGCCTGCGCCGCGAAAGACGCCTTCGAGTTCCTGGACGATGCTGCTGTTGCCGCGCACCGGGCCATCGAGACGCTGCAAGTTGCAGTTGACGATGAAGATGAGGTTGTCGAGCTTTTCGCGAGCGGCGATGTGGAGAGCGCCGGTCGATTCGGGCTCATCCATCTCGCCATCGCCGCAGAAAGCGTACACCTTGCGATCGGACTTAGGAATGAGATTGCGGTTTTCCAGATAGCGGAGGAAGCGCGCATGGTGGATGGCATTGATGGGGCCGAGTCCCATTGAGACAGTCGGGAACTGCCAGAAATTGGGCATCAACCAGGGATGCGGGTAGGAGGAGAGGCCGGGATGGTCGCGCAGTTCGTGACGGAAGTTGAAAAGATGCTGTTCGGTGAGACGGCCTTCGAGAAAGGCGCGCGCATAAACGCCGGGGGAAGCGTGGCCCTGGAAGTAAACCATGTCACCGGCCAGGCCATCGATGCTGCCGCGAAAGAAATGATTGAAGCCGACTTCGCTGATGGTGGCGAGCGAGGCGTAGGTGGAGATGTGGCCGCCGATATTGGGATCGTATTTATTGGCGCGCACGACCATGGCGGCGGCATTCCAGCGAATGAGACTTTTGATGCTGCGTTCGAGTTTACGATCGCCGGGATAGGGGACTTCTTCCTGCACAGGGATCGTATTGAGGTATGGCGTGTTGATGCGCCCGGCGGCCGGCACGCCCGAGGCGGCGGCCCGATCCAGAAGCTGGGTCAGGAGATAGGCGGCCCGGTCGGGCCCCGCTTCGTCCACGATTTGATCCAGCGCTTCCAGCCATTCCGAAGTTTCCTGTGGGTTCAGGTCAGTCTGGCGTTCTTCTTTGGTTTTAAGCATCGTTAGATTTGAGTGAGGTCGAACTTGCTGTTTTCTTCTGATCGGGAGGTTGAATCAGCTTACTTTCCCTAATTATCACTTATCGCTTGCTTTTCGCGCGATGGTCAGGCAATCTAAAAGGTTTTCGGAGATCAATACCATTCCTGATGAAGGTGCGAGTCCTCTACCATGATCACTGCTTCGACGGGGCAGCATCGGCAGCGTACATTACCCGTTTTCTCGAGAGCAAGTTTTACAGGGACGCCGAGTTCGAGTATACCGGGCTGGCGCACCGTGCCGACCAGCTGTTTGAAGACAGTCTTTTCGACGGGGATTACAACGTCATTGTCGATTTCAAATACGCTACAAATCCCAATGTAACGTGGTGGTTCGATCATCATCAGAGCGCGTTTTTGAGCGTGGCGGATGCCGAACATTTCAAGCGTGACACGTCAGGACGGAAGCTGCTCGATCCGAGTTACCGGTCGTGTACGAAATTTATTGCAACGGTGGTGGAGCGGGATTACGGGTTCGAAGCGCCGGATTTAGAAGAACTGGTGCAGTGGGCCGACATTGTGGACGGAGCGCTTTATGAGAGCGCGCAATCGGCAGTGGAAATGAATGCGCCGGCCATGAAGCTGACGCTGGTGGTGGAAGGCAGTAAGGGTCCGAACCTGGTGAAGCGGGTGATCCGGCTGATGCAGCGAAAGAGTTTGGCGGAGATACTGGCCGATCCGGAAGTTCAGAGCGAATACCAGGGATTGCTGGAAAAGCACCTGCGAAATATCGACGTGATTCGGAAGATGGGATCGTGCAGTAAGGGTGTGATTTATTTCGACCTGGTGGAATACGGGATCGAAGGATATAACAAATTCATTCCATATTATTTGTTTCCGGATTCGGCTTATACGGTGTCGGTCTCGACGTCGAGTTTCCGGACGAAAGTATCGGTGGGATCGAATCCCTGGGTGCGGGAGCCGCTGCGGCATAACCTGGCGACGATTTGCGAGCGGTACGGGGGCGGGGGCCATCCGAAGGTGGGGGCGATTAGTTTTCCGACGGGGGCGGTGGTGGAGGCGCGGAAGGCGGCGGAGGAGATTCGGGAGGAGTTGCAGGGTTGAGGGGGTGGGTGCTGGCCGCGCTTTGCTCACGCATTCAGGAATTCATCCGGTTCAACTCCTGTTTGTTTCAGGATGGCACGAAGCGTGCCTTCGGGCATATCGCCCGGATGGTTGGGGATCGTGGTGTAACGGTGAGAGATGGGGCTGTACCAGATCTCGTGGCTCCCAGCAGCCTGGCGGTCAAACTCAAACCCAAGGGACTTCAGTTTTCGAGTGACCTCACGGTAGCGAAACCCCGCAAGGCGGCCCAATTAAGCCGCGACCACAATTGTATATTCGCGCCGCGAATTTGATTCGGGCAACACGGGCGCTTGCTCGCGTTCGCGGGCAGCTTCGATCAGTTTTCGTGCGACATCGCGGGCAATTTCCAAAGTTTCCGCGACCGTTCGACCTTGCGCGACCAAACCCGGCAACTCATCTGAGGTTGCTAGGTAAAAACCTTCCGGCAATTGCTCAACGTGAATTTGGATCGCCAACTCCATACGAGTAGATACTAGCATCGCTGACCTGCGGCCGCGCAACGAGAGATTTTAGTCCGTTTCGTGTTTACTCCATCGGCAGTCGATCGCCGATAAAGTCCGCGAGAACGTCGGCTGCGGGCGGATCTACATTGGCGAGTACCGCAATCTCGTAACCGGAAGTCGGATAGACACGAAGGCAGCCGCTCATACCAGGTGCGCCCCCGTTGTGCCCGAACCAACGAACGCCATTGCTCGCAGTATCTTCGAACCCGTAGGCGTACATCGCGTAATCCGTGAAACTGGCGGACAACTTATTCGGGATTCGAAAAGCTGGCCCCACGGTGATCTGGCCGGTCGTGACCAGCTCAGTATAGTGCGCATCGAGCAGCTTGTTATTGACGATCGCATCCGCAAAGCGCAGCAGATCTCCAACCGTAGAATACCCACCACCTGCAGAGGTTCCGCGGGGCGGCAGCGTGTCTGTATTCGGACGTAAGCCACTACCTAAGCTGCTGGTATACCCAATCGAAAGATTCGGCACCGGCGTACTCTCGGGTAAGGAGTCGGTAGCTGCCATGCCGGCTTGTTCATAGATGTGCTGGCGCACGTAATCGTAGTAGCTTTGACCGGTCACACGTTCGATCACCAAGCCTAGGAGAAGAAAACCGTAGTTGCTGTACGCATATCTAGAGCCAGGCTCGAAAGCAACGCCGCGTCTGCCGAAAAGTGTCACGTAATCCTGTAGGTCGCGGAGTTCCTGACGGTGCGCATCGAATTCGGGGCCGAAGAAGTCACCAGTGCCACCAGTATGCGTCAGCAACTGATGAACCGTCACTTTGCCGGCAACGTCGCTATTCGGATAGTCTGGGAGATATTTACTCAAAAGATCGTTGAAATTCAGCTTGCCGTCCTGGGCGAGCTGGGCAATCGCCACGCCCGTGAACATCTTGTTCATCGATCCGATACGGAACTTAGTGTCTAATCGATTTGCGATCTTTACGTAAGCACCCCACGAACCCCTCTAGCGTATAAGAGACCGTGGCTTGATAGTGGAAAGCATGAGAGATTCCGAGGTGCTTTCCAGAAGACAGAAGTGGGTTGATTTGATTGGGCGACAAGAGCGCAGCGGCAAGGCTGTAAATGTATTTTGCCGGGAACACGGGGTTAGCGAGCCGTCTTTTTACAGTTGGCGGAAACGTCTGAAGGCGAGCGATCCAGTGCGGTTCGCCTTGGTGGACGCCAGTGGGCCGGGCGCGAGGGACGGTGCGCCTATCGAACTGTTACTGTCCACCGGCGACCGCTTGCGCGTCTTGCCGGGCGCGGATGCCGCGACCCTGCGCACGTTGTTGAGCGTGTTGCGGGAACGCATATGATGCACCTGCCGGCCAGCGTGCGGGTGTATCTGTGCGCCTCGGCCTGCGACATGCGCAAGAGCTTCGACGGGCTGCACGCCCTGGTCAGTCAATCGATGGAGCTGGACGCGTTCGCCGGACATCTGTTCGTCTTCGCGAACCGGCGTCGCGACCGCATCAAAATACTCTATTGGGATCGCGACGGATTCGCGGTGTGGGCGAAACGGCTGGAAGAAGGAACCTACGCCATGCCGTTCGGCGAGTCCGCCGAGAAGCGGCGCGAGATCACGGTCGCCGAACTGGGCTCGCTGCTTTCCGGTATCGATCTAAGCCGTGCAAAGCGAAGAAAGCGTTATTGTCCGAAGATTGGCGAAGCCGCATAAGCGTCGAATCCTGGCCATTGTTGCGTAGCGCTCAAGAACATTTCAGGCGATAATGTTTTCGAGTGCCGATCGACCGCGAACAACTGCCAGCTAGCGCGGAAGTTTTGCAGCGGATGGTGCTCGATCTCATTGCGCAACTGGACGCTTCCGAAGCGCGACGGATCAAAACAGAGAACCTGCTGCGGCAGTTACTCGCTGCAAAGAGCGGCCGGCGAAGCGAACAGATCACCGACGAGCAACTGGCGTTGTTCGAAGCCGAACTGAAAGCGCAGGGTGTGAATGTCGAGGCTCTGTCGAAGACCGATGAAGGCGGAAACGGGCCCGACGATGAAAATCCGCCGGTTTCGAAAGGCTCCGCGCCCAACCCGCGCGGTCGCCGCGTATTGCCCGCGCATCTCAAGCGCGAGCGCATCGTTCACGATCTGGACGAGGCGGAAAAACATTGCGAGGTCTGCGATCGGGACCTGCGCGAGTTCGGCGAAGAAACCAGCGAGCGCTATGAGTACATTCCCGCGCAGATGATCGTGATCGAAGACGTCTGCAAGAAGTACTCTTGCGAATGCACGGTGAAGACGGCGGGCAAACCGTCCCAGCCGATCGAGAAGGCCACGGCGGGCGCAAGTCTGCTGACGCAGGTCATCGTGTCCAAGTACGAGGATCACTTGCCTTTGCACCGGCAGGCGAAGATCTTCCGGCGCTCCGGCGTCGAGTTGAGCGAGCAGACGATGTGCGGCTGGATGCGGCAATGCGCCGGTCTGCTCGATCCGCTTTACCGGAAGCTGAAGGAGTTCGTGTTGGCGTCGAAGGTGGTGGGAACCGACGACACGCCGGTGAAGGTGTTGGACCGGAACTTGCCGCACACGCGCACGGGACGTATCTGGCCCTATGTGGGAGATCGCGATCACCCGGCGGTGATTTACGACTACACGCCGACTCGCGAACGGGCCGGACCGGAAGCGTTTCTGAAAAATTATCGCGGACATCTGCAGGCCGACGCTTTTGTTGTGTACGACAGCTTCTTTATCGACCCCTCGCGGGGAATGGTGGAAGTAGGCTGTTGGGCACACGCGCGCCGTCATTTTCACAATGCCCTGGCTAACGACCAGGCGCGCATGGGCGGAGTGCTGGCCATGATCGCGCATCTCTACGAAGTGGAGAAAACGGCGCGCCTGAATCGATGGAGCGGAGAGAAGCTGCGCATGGCAAGGGAACTGGATGCGCGTCCGACGCTCGACCGGCTGCACGAGTATCTGCTGACGATCCGCGAACAGGTGCTGCCGAAGAGCGATGCGGGACAGGCGGTCGCTTACACGCTGAAGAATTGGACGGCGTTGACTCGCTACTGTTCCGACGGCGATTTGTCTATCGACAACAACGCGACGGAACGTTCTCTGCGGAGTTTCGCTGTGGGTCGGAACAACTGGACTTTCTTCGGGAGCGACAACGGCGGCAGAACCGCGGCCGTGCTGCGCAGCTTTCTCTCTTCCTGCGAACTCGCTAAAATCGATCCGTTTGTCTGGTTCCAGGACGTGCTCGGCCGCATCGCCGAACATCCTATTACACGGCTTGAAGAACTCCTGCCGCCTCTCTGGGCTCCAGCTTCGCGGTAGGTCTCCTCTCACGCATTCAGGATCAGTCCTGCAACCCTTCCTGCGCCAGAGGGGTTCATCGGGCGCTTACATCTTTCTTTTGTAATCGGCCAAACCGCAGGCTTGTTCGAAAATCGGCCTATAATTCTTCGCGACCAAGATAGTGCCGGAAAATCTGACTAATCCGGTCACAGTGTTGTCTTCAAGGCGGCTCCGCAGAGCGGCTATTGCCTCAGCCTCGCTCATACGGGCGGACCGCCGTGTTGCCACTGCGAGTCGAGGGTCGGAACTCTTCGATCTGAGCCCAACAACCTGGTGCGATTTTGCCGCTTCCGTGTCCGAGACAAGAGCCGCGTTACAAGGCAATGTAATCTGACAGAGCAGCAAAGAAGCCGTCAAAAGTGCAAGTGTTTTGCAATCGGCCATACAGCCCTTATCATGCAACGGTGCGGAGAACGATTCGTCGCGCTCGAGCAAATGAGAAGCACGGATGGCAAGAATAAGCTTTCACGATAGCGGCGACCCTTGAGGCATCGGGATGGTTCCGCCTCTTATGTCAGAATCTATCTTGCCCGACTTTGACGTTCATAAGCCACCTCATCATCACGCACTTGCGCAACGGCGAAACAAGATTGGCATCGTTGGTGCGGGCCGGGTGGGAACAACGGTCGCGTACGCCGCCTTGATCCGCGGGGTGGCGAAACGAATCAGTCTTTATGACCCGACGCACGCCAGGGTAGCGGCCGAAGTGCTCGACTTGAATCACGGGTTGATGTTTGTTCCTATGGCTACCGTCGAGGGCTCGGACGATATTGCAGTACTTGCCGGGTCCGACGTGATTGTGTTTGCGGCTGGAGTGAGCATTGTTCCGGGCCAAACGCGTTTGCAGATCGCAGCGGCCAACGCCGCCATGTGCCGTCAACTGCTTCCGAAAATTCAGAGCGTCGCACCCAACGCGCTTATTCTGATGGTGACGAATCCGGTCGACGTGATGACCGAGATCGCGATCACGATTACCGGCCATGAACGCGCTTGTGTTTTCGGATCGGGGACGGTCCTCGATAGCTCGCGGTTTCGCTTTCTGCTGGCCAAGCACTTCGGCGTTTCCGTGCAGAGCGTGCATGCCTACATTGTGGGTGAGCATGGCGACTCGGAGATACCACTCTGGTCCAGCGCAAACATCGGAAACGTTCAGCTGGATGAGTGGCATGTGAAAGGGTACGGCAGGCCGCTTCTGGACGAAGAAAAGCGAGAGATCTTTGACACCGTCAAGAACGCGGGGTACCAGGTTCTGGCGGGTAAAGGAGCGACGAATTACGCGATCGGTCTGGCGGCGGTCAGTATCCTCGAAGCTGTGTTCCATGATGAGGGCCGGGTTCTGCCGGTTAGCTCGCGAATCGAGGATTACCACGGTATTTCGGGCGTGTGCCTGTCCGTACCGGCGATCGTTGACCGGTGCGGCGTGGCAGCTGTAATCCCGGTGCCTTTGACGGCGGCCGAAGAAGCGGGCCTTCAAGCAAGCGCCGATCGCATTCGCGCTGTCGTAAACTCAATCGGATATTGATGAGATCGCGGCACGCGAATCTTAGGCGTCCTGGAACGGCATCCGGTGCTGGATAGCTTCGAAAGTTTCCTGGTAGTGTTGGCTGCGGTCGGCGCAGCGGTGGCTCTATTGTTCCTGCTGCGGTTCGTTTGGCCCTCTGAATTGCGCCGCCAGCACAACGAACTGATCGGCTGGCATGTGAGCGTTCTCGGCAGTACATACGCGGTAATCATTGGTTTTATGCTCTTTGCGGTTTGGACGAACTTCCAGCTCGCGGACGTAAACGCCGATGCCGAGGCCAACTGTCTAGTCAGTGTGGTGCGATCGTCGCGCGGCTTGCCTGCCGGGCAGCGCGCGAAAATCTTCGATCTCGCCACTCGTTATGTAGACGTGATGCTCACAAAGGAGTGGCCCGCCATGAGCCGTGAGGAACTCAGTCCCGCTTCTCACGCGATCGTCCGGCAACTCTGGGCATCCCTGGCGGCGACCGAGACACACACCGCTCTCGAGCAAACAAGTCTCGACCACACGTTTAGCGAACTCGTCCGCATGACGGAGTATCGACGCCTGAGGCAATTACAGGTAAACGCCTATCTGCCAGGCATATTGTGGATTGTGCTTGTGTTGGGAGCCGTTGTTATTATCTCGTCAGCTTGTCTTTTCGGTACGTCGTATTTCCGTCTTCACCTGATCCAAGTGATCCTGTTGACCCTGATGATCTCTACCGTCCTGGTCGCAATTGCAGACATCAACCGGCCGTTTCAAGGGTCAGTGCATGTCGAGCCGGCCGGATTTGAACGAGCTCGCGTCACGTTGGCGGACATACCCTGACGGATTGTTTTTCTCGGTTATTCGCAGCGGAGGGCGATCATCGGGTCCGTCTTCGCGGCGCGGTAAGCGGGGGCGAAACTGGCCAGGAGGGAAATGAGGATGAGCAGCAGGGCGGCGGCGGTGAGAGTTAGCGGATCGTAGGCTGTGAGGCCAAATAACAGGGAACTGGCGGCTCTGCCGGCGACCACGGACAGTGCTACTCCGATGAGAATTCCCGCCGCTAACAGTATCCAGACATCGCGCAGAATCATGGTGATCACTTGATAGCGGGTTGCTCCAAGCGCCAGGCGGACGCCCAATTCATTGCGGCGGCTGGCCACGAGGTAAGAGATCACACCGTAGAGGCCGATGACGGCAAGCAGCGCGGCGAGCAGGCCGAAGAAGCTCGAAAGCATCGCCATAAGTCGTTCCTGCACCATGCCGTCGCGAATGGCGCTTTGAAAGTTTTCGCCGGTAGCCTCGACGGCCGGATGCGTTTTCGCGATCGTCCGCTGCAATGTGGCTACCAGATGCGAGGAAGGTAAGTTCGAATGGATGACCACGGGTTCGAACGGCGACGGGTCCGGATACTGCGATGCCGGTGCGAATGCCATCGGCGGAGTGACGTCGCGGAGTCCATTGTATTTTGTGTCTGGAATAACCCCGATAATTTCGTAGACTGTGGACGGATACTTGGGTTCCATCACGGTACGCAGTGTTTTGCCAACGGGATTCATGCCTCCAAAAAATCTACGCGCAAAGGTCTGGTTGACGACGGCGACCCGAAGCGAGGATCCGGTATCGGTTTCTTTGAAGTTGCGTCCAGCGAGCAGGCGAATGCCCATGGTGTCGAAATAACCGGGACTGACCCAGGTAAATTTGGAGACGCTCTCGACCGCTCCGGCACGAACGCCATGTTCCCAGCTCGACCCGAGGAGCGGAATATTTGTCGTGGATGCCGCGTTGAGCACGCCCGGGATCGATTTCACTTCTTCTAGTAGCCGATGCTGGAACTCGAGGTAGTGGTTACTGGCGATGTGAGCAGCGTCAAAGGCCAGAAAAGCGACGGTAATATTGCTTTCGCGCATGCCGGGATCAAAGGTCAGCAATTTGCGAAAGCTGCGTACGAACAGTAACGCGCCAATGAGCAGCATGAGGGACACGGCGATTTGGGTGATCACCAAGACGCGTTGCATGAGGAAGCGCTGACGGTTTGCGGTGAGACCCCTGCCGGCGGTTTTCAGGGTATTCCCAGGTTGCGTTTGCAGGGCACGCTGGGCAGGGATTACTCCGAAAATGACACAGGTCACAGCAGAAACAGCGGCTGTGAAGAGGAGGAGACGCCAGTCGATCGCAGTCGGCAGACTTACGACGTTGCCTTCGGTCGAAAGAGACCAGACGAGAATCCTGGTAAGAAGGGGCGCGATACTAATTCCCAAAACCGCGCCGATGGCAGCGAGTAAACCACCTTCGACAAATAATTGCTGTACCAATCGCCGAGGAGATGCTCCGAGGGCGAGGCGCACAGCAAGTTCACGACCACGGGTGCTGGCGCGGGCGAGTAACAGATTCGCCAGGTTGGCGCAGGCAATCAGCAGCACGAGTCCGGTGATAGTAAGCAGCAGCAAAAGGGACGAGCTATATTGCTCGCGCAGCACGCTCACGCCGCGGCCGGCCGGGGTGGCCGTCAGTTTGAATCGTTTAAAGGTGGCGATGGCTTGAGGACTGCTATCGGTTGGCGCTGTCAGCTTGAAGATCGCAGGACTGATGCTCTTCAATTGCTGTGAGGCCCGCTCGATGGTCCAGCCCGGGCGCAGGCGGCCCATGACCGCGAGATTAAACAAATCGCGAGGTATGTCTTTCGGACGGCAGAGAGGGAGCGCGATGTCAAAAGGGTCACCGACGGAGAGACCGAAAAAATTAGGGGGTGTAACGCCGATGATGTCGCCGTGGCGTGAGATCCAGGTGCGACCCAGTGGGCCACCGCCCATGGCGTTCTGCCAGAACGAGTAACTGACAACGGCGACGTTTTCCGGGCAAGGACCTTCGTCTTGGGGAGAGATCAATCTACCGCGCCAGGGTTGAATGCCTAAGACACGGAAGAAATCGCCGCTGACCCAGATCGCCCGCACGCGACGCATTTGAGCGCCCTCGCCGACATTCATGCCGTCCGCAGCCCAGGCAAAAATGCCTGAGAAAGCTTGCTGATGGGCGCGGAGTTCCTGCCAGATGGGCCGGGTGAGTTCAGGATATTCGCCAGGATTCATGCCCATCCCGCCATGGCCGCCGGCGATTTGCACCTCCGCCAGTTGCTGCGGATTTGGTATGGGCAAAGTCTTCAGGCGTACTGCGTCAAGCAGCTGGAAAATGGCGGTGTTTGCTCCGATTCCAAGACCGAGCGACAGCAGAGCGCTGACAATCAAAGCAGGGCTCGCAGCAAGCCCGCGGATTGCATAGAAGAGGTCGCGCCATAGATTCTCGATGAGATTAAAACGCCACAAATCAAAGGCTTGTTCCTTCACCAGAGATGCATTGCCCAAGCCAACAGCGTTCTGGTGCCGGGCGGACATTTCGCGATGAAAGGCAAGCTCGGTATCGGGGTCTCGGGCGAGGCGCTTGCGGCGCAGGAGTTTGAGAAGGAACCGGTGCATGAACGTTATCTGGCCAAGACGCGCTGCACGGCGGTTGAGAGACGGGTCCAGGTCGCTTCCTGCTCGGCGACCAGTTTCATGCCTCGTTTAGTAAGGGAGTAGTATTTGGCTTTTCGATTATTTTCGGAAAGTCCCCATTGGGCGGAGATCGCGTTGTCGAGTTCCAGGCGATAGAGAGCGGGATAGAGTGAGCCCTCTTCGACCTTGAGAACTTCATCGGATAACAGGTGAACCGCTTGCGCGACGGCGTAGCCATGCAGAGCGCCGCGCTGAAGGGCGTGCAGGATGAGGAGGTCGAGGGTTCCCTGCAGCAGGGCGGGTTGTTCGGATTTGGCCACCTTCTTTGCTCCTATGATGATCTATGGGGAGTATGAGATGTTTCCCAGAGATTGTCAAGGGGGAGTCTTGTCTCATACAAGATGAGCCTGAAGGAAAGGTTTATTTCTCACACAAGATGAGCCTGGAGGGATTTCTGGTAGGAGCCTGCAAGCTGGGTATTGAACATCAGGATGCAGGATGGAGAGAAGCTGAACCTGGAGCAGATCCGGGAGTTTCTGGAAGCCAGTCAGGATTGGCAGTTCGAGGCGAAGGGCCGGCCTCAGATTTACGCGTGGGTGACAAGCGTTTTGCGGCAGCACCGATACGGACAGCAAGGACGCGCGGAGAAAGGTTTGCTGCGGCGCTACTTGCTGAAGATGAGCGGGATGAGCCGGGCGCAGATGACACGGCTGATTGCGCAATACGGGGCAGAGGGGGAGGTAAAAGTAGGCGCTTACCGGCGGCATCGTTTTGCGAGCCGGTACACGCGGGCCGACGTGGTCTTGCTGGCCAGCGTGGATGAAGCGCATGAAACGCTGAGCGGCCCGGCAACCAGCCAGATTCTGCGGCGAGAGTACCGGGAATATGGCCACATCGGCTATGAGCGCTTGGCCGGGATTTCGTCGGCGCAGATTTATCGTTTACGAAAGAAAGCCACCTATCGGCAGCGGCGTTCGCACTTCACCAAGACACGGCCGGTCCTGGTCACGATCGGAGAGCGGCGCCGACCGGAGCCCGCCGGGCGGCCCGGTTATCTACGCGTGGACACGGTGCATCAGGGCGACCGGGAGGGCGTGAAGGGCGTGTATCACATCAACGCGGTGGATGAGGTGACGCAGTGGCAAGTGATCGGCTGTACACCGGTCATTAGCGAAGCGTGGCTCCTGCCGCTGTTGGAATCGATGCTGGAACAATTCCCCTTTGTCATTCGCGGCTTTCATTCCGACAACGGCAGCGAGTTTGTGAATCACACGGTAGCGAACCTGTTAGGCAAGCTGCTGATCGAACAAACCAAGAGCCGACCCCGGCACAGCAACGACAACGGCTTGGTGGAAGCCAAGAACGGAGCGGTGATTCGCAAACACATGGTTGCGAAGCAATCACGCTTTAGCGCGATGGGCTACGGTCACATTGCTGCACCGCATGCGGAACGCATTCAGCAGTTCTATCAAGAGCATTTCAATTCGTATCTGAACTTCCATCGACCCTGCGCGCAAGTCGAGCTGGAAGTAGATGCCAAGGGCAAACAAAGGCGTCGCTACCGGCTCTATCGAACACCGCTGGAGACATTGCTGGCGTTGCCCCAGCCGAAGCAGTATCTGCGCCGCGGAATGACAGTGAAATCACTCCAGGAAACAGCCCGGCGCATGAGCGACTGGGATCGGGCATACTGACCGGATTGTCCGGTCTTTTTAGCACTTACCTCGAAGCCTATCCTCGCGTGCGCTTGCATCTGCACGAGTCGTTTACCAGCCGCGTGATGGAGGGTTTGGGGAACGGCACGCTGGATGCCGGTATTCTGCGGGACGGCGATCCCGCAGATGGCCTGAATGTCACCCCCTTCTTCTCCGAGCCTTTCGTCGCCGTGCTGCCCGCGAATCATCCGCGTGCGAAACAGAAGAGCATCTCTCCAGGCCTCCTGCGCGACGAACCATTCGTCTATTTCCCTCGGTCCGCAGGCGTCCGCGCCTTTGAAAAGCCACTCACCATATTCGAGCAGTATGGCTTTCGTCCAAACATCGTGCAGGAGGCTTCTCACTGGCTGACAATTCTGCGGCTCGTTGGCGCTGGATTCGGAGTTTCGGTTGCGCCGGAATGCGTTCGGACCATCGCATCATCCGATGTTGTCTGTCTCACCTTGCGCGATACAAAGGTGTTTAGCAGCTTAGAATTTGCTTCGCTTGCCGGAGAATCGCGCGCGATCGTAGGACAGTTCGCACTGATTGTAAAGGGCGCTCGCCGCTAATACCAGTAGGGTGTGCGTTTGGCCCAGAGGGTTTGGCGGTAGCGGGTGTGCAGGAGGTTGAAGGCGGCGTGTATGGATGGCGTGGAATTTTTGTCGGGGCAGCCGAAGCGGGAGGTTTTGACGGCTAGGGCCAGAGCTTCGGCGTTTCGTGGATCGCCGGGATGAGAGTTGGCCCAGTGAAGGACGGCGGCCGCCAAAAATCGCGGGGCACTTCCGGCGGCCTGCAACTGGCGTTGCTCCTGGTCGGCGGCATACTTCTGGGCGGCATTCAGGAAGGCAGCCTGGGGCAGATGGTCCGGCGGATAGAGGCGCGGCAGGAGGCCTGTTAGTTCGGTTTCGCCCGCGGATGTCGGCGCGCACCACCAGTTATCGCGGAAATTGTCGATGCGACCGTCGGGAGTGGAGCGCGTGAATTCGCCGGTGCGCACCGAGGGTTGCGACTCGGCGTGGTGGAGGAGCCAAAAGATGGCGTCGAAGTTAGGTGCGCCAGTATTGAGCAGGATGGCGCGCACCCGGTGAGCTTTTTCTAGAGCGGTGCGCAGTGATAGGTCGAGCTTCGGGTCGTTAAGCGCGTCGCGCCAGAGGGATTGCGGCAGGCTTTGATTGAAGATGCGAGTGGCGTCGGCGTCGAAGGCTATGGTGGTTTTCTTGGTGTCATCTTCGTTCTGGCTGATGCGTGGGGCATTTTCGAGAAACACATCGAAAGATTCAGCAATTTTGAGGCGCTCGGCGTGGAAGGCGTTAGCCGTGGACGGGTCGAAAGTAGCGGATTTCTTCAGTAATGGTTCGAGTTGCGTGGCGGCCTCTTTCGTTTGGCCGGATTCAATGGTCAGACGTATGCTTTCGAATTGCGCGGTCGGGAAAGCGGGCGAGTTTTCCGGGATCTTGTTGGCAGCGTCGATCAGTTCGGTGGCGGCGGCATATTTCGCGGTGACCTGATGAAGGGCGGCGATGAGCCAGGGCTGGGACTGGCTCGATTTCCAGTGCTGCAGCGAGCTATCGCCGCTGCCCTTTTGAAAAGTGAAGATCCAGTTAGTGAGTTCATCCTGGGCGGCGAGATTGGGCAGCTTTTCAGCGCTGGCCGCGTCTTCGAGTTGATCGTAGAGGAACGTATAATCGTCGAGATCCTGGGCAAAACTAGTGGAGTTTGTCTCGACAAGGCGCTGGCCGAGGACGGTCAGGCGGGCAGCTGGGTCGAAGCGAGCGCTGGCGTACTCGAGCAGCGATCGGGCGGATGGGTGCATGGCCGATTCAGAGGGGTCGGCGAGAATGGCATTCAGTTTGGCGACGGCAGCTTCGAACCGGTTCTGGCGAAGATCGACAAGGGCGACCAGATAGGGTGCGAGGAGATGCCAGCGAGACGACTTGTCGGCGGCGATGTTTTCGAAAGCAGTCCGAGCTTGCTCGTACTTCGCGGAGTAAAAACAGGCAGCGGCGATTTGATAGGCGCGATCTGCCCCTACGTCGGGCGTTGCGTTTGATTTCGGCGCATCGGGCAATGCGGAGGCGTCGCCGCAATTGACGAATACGGCATCCTGCGCTGCGAGCCATTCCTTTGTTTCGGGGCTGGACGGTCCAAAGTTACTCACGTACCGCGAAAGGGTCTGCCGGGCATTGTCGAACGCGCCGGCGAGACACGAGGGAATCATTTGATAATTGGGACCGGAGCGGTAGAGTTGCACGGTGACCGCGCTGATGCCAGGGATTTGTTTGCGGGCGTCCAGCCAGCTATTCAGGGAAGCTTGCGCGTCAGGACCTATACGTTGATAAGAATCGAGCGATTCAGTTTGGACACGGGTAAGTACTCTCCCGGTCATTGCACGGTAGGCCTGGACCAGGTAATAGCGCTTGTAGGTGGGCTGAAGAATGCCGAAACTGGGGCCGTCCGGGCGGAGCGTATTGGTAAAAATGGGCTGGGGCGCAAAGGGACCGCAGCTCGACAGGTCGGCTGGGTGGGCGAGCAGCAAGAGAAGGATGAAGGTCAGGGCCGGGTAGCGCAGACCAGTGAGAGTAAATGATCGCATGACGAAGCTCACTCGTTCGATCCGTTAGTGAGTCATTGTGCCATTTACTGCGTCGCTGTAGGTGATTCCGTGTTGTTCCAGAAGATTCCCGGTAGCGCGGTCGAGCGCGACTCTGGCCTTGATCCAGACGCTGCGCGCGGCCACCTCGGTAGAACGGGCTTGCGCCAGGTAACTCTCCTGTTGGATGACTAAGTAGTTAGTGGACGCGCCTACGCCGAGTTTGTCTTTTTCCGCGTCGAGTAACTGTTCCTGATAAACGCGGCTTTGTCGGGCGGCGTTCAAGGCGGAGCGAGCGGTCTGCAGCGCGATCACGGAATTTTCTACTTCCTCCCGGACCTGATTGGCGAGCAACTGCGTTCTGGCTTCGGCTTGGCGGACCTGAATCAAATCGCGCGCGGCATCGGCTTGAGCCACGTGGTTCTTCAAGGGCAGATTCAGCTGAATACCGGCTTGGTAAATACGCGAGGTGCGCAGGCCGGCAACGCCCAAATCGGTCGGTGCGGTGATCAGGCCGGTGCCGGGAGTGCCAAGTGAGGTGAACGGCACTTCAGTGCTACCGCGCGTTTGAAAATTGCCGATGAGATCGATTTGCGGGAGGGTCGCGTTTTTAGACGCCTCAAGTGCAACATGACCGCTTTCGACTTGTAATGAGGCCTGAATCAGGTCCGGCCGCAAGCCTAGCGCTTGATTTACCAGCTGGTCGAGCGGCCGGACATCGTCCTGATTGGGGATGGTGATGGGATCGGTTGGGGTGATGTGCAGATTCGCCAGGACAGGATCGGCGGTGCCTCGCCTAGCGAGCTGAGTTTTGAGTATGACTTCCTGCTGATGGACGAGTCCTTCGGCTTGGATCAGATCGAGCTCACTGGAAGTGACGAGAGAGCGAGCACGGGTCAGTTCGAGTGGCGCGAGAGTTCCCTGCTCAACCTGGGCGGAGTCATCGTCATACAGTTTTTGGGCCGCGACCAACGTTTCGCGTTTGACTTGGGCATTCTCGTTCAAGCTGACGAGATCGTAGTAGAGCCGCGCAACTCCGTAGACGGTGCTGATCAGCTGTTGGTAGAAGAGCAGGCGTGAGATGCGTTGACCAATGTTGGCGATGCGAATGTAGCGCAGGTTTACGCGCGGGCCGAAGCCTCTAAGGAGCGGCTGGCTGACCGTGACAGACGTGTTAGGCGTGGCAAACGGATCGTACTGGTTTTGGCTTCCATAGAGGACTCGGGCAGCGTTATTGAGGTCGACCTCTACCTGCGTACCGTAGCCGAAACCCTGCACCAGAGCGTAATTGGCCGTGACGAAATTCAGCGTTTCAGGCTGCTGTTGCAAGCCGCCGGTAGTTCCGCCAGCGCCGGTGAGCAACACGCCGTTCGATCGTTGAAACCAGGTGTTCTGACCAACAAACGTGGGCTGAAAAGTGGGGATGGTGGGACCGGCGGCAAAGGCGGAGGGACCCTGCACGGAAAGGTCGGTTTGGGTTTCGGTGAGGACGTTTAACGAGGTGAGATCGTTGATAGTGGGTGTGCTGGGCGTGACGGAAGAAGCTGCGCTGTTGAGGAGGGGACTGCCCGGACCGCCGACACCGGTGGGGCTTTCGGCTACCGAGTAGTCGATGCCGCGCAAATCGCCACCGCCTTTGGCGCGGAGGGTTTCGGTACCTGCAAGCGAAAGATCATAGCGAGCCACTTCGACATCCAGATTATTTTCGATCGCGAGCGCAAGGGCATCGTAGAGGGAGAGATAAATAATGCCGTTGCGAATGAGAGAGCGGGCGCGGTCGGCAGGACCGAGTTTCAGAGCGGCGGCGGTGGGCAGGCGATACGGATTCAGGATGTCCCAAAACCCGGAGCGCGGAATGATATTGGCGCGTTGATCTTTGGGCAGTGTTTGGTTCGACTCGACGTCGGATAGAACCTGGGACACAGCAGGACGGCCCGCAGCAGCATCGGTACCGCTCGGAGGCGGCGCGCCGGACGACTGCTGCGCGAGTGGATCCTGCCGGGAGCCGGGGCTGCCAGGAGTTTGCCGGCTGCCTGGGGTGGGAGGCAGGGCCTGCGAAAAGACGAGCTGGGCGGCCAGTAGCAAAGTAAGGACAGATCTCATCGCTTACCTGAGGGTTGTTTGCCAGACGTGCCGCCTGATTTGGGCTTTCCGGCGGAGTTCTGCTGACCCTGGTTGGTGAGATTCTGATTGCCGTACTGCCCTTCGTTTGGAGCGGGTTTGGGGGCTGGCGCGGCGGCTGTTTTGGATTTGTCCTGGGAAAATTCAGGTTGGATTTTAGCGCCTTCGCTGACTTCGTCCGACACATTCAAAGCCACCACATCACCCGGATTGAGACCGCCGGTAACTTCCGACTCGTCGCCATAGTCGCGGCCGAGCGAGACTGGCTTGAAGTGAACGACATCGTTCTGGACGAGCGCGACCTGGTTCTGGCCGTTGCGAACCACTACGGCCTCGCCAGGCACAAGGACCGGCGGGGTGTCTTTCGACTGAATGAGATTGACTCGCACATACATGCCCGACATGAGTAGATTGCGGCGATTACCCACCTGGACTTCGACAAGCAACGTGCGGGTGTTTTGATCGATAGAGGAAGCGGTGCGGGTGACATGCCCGATGAACTTTTCGCCCGGCACTTCCTGGAAGGAGAGATCGGCATTCTGGCCAACGCGCACGATCGAGCTGTAGGCTTCCGGAACAGAAACGAGAACGCGGAAGACGCTGGTATCAGCGATGGTGAAGAGAGCACCGCCTTGAGAACCGCCGGTGGATGGCGAGGTGGAGGAAGAGACGCTGCCGGAAGAGCCGGCGTTGTTGGCCTCAGCACCCGCTTGGGTGGTGCCGGGGAGAGTCGCCGATGAACTCGACACGCCGGTGCCTTGCGCGGTGATCAGGGTACCGAGATCCACATTGCGTGCGGTGACAACGCCGTTAAAGGGGGCGGTAACGCGCTCATATCCCTGCAAGACAACCAGGCGTTCGAGGCTATCGCGATTCGCTTGCACGGTGCTTTCGGCAGCACGCACGTTGGCTTCAGCGACCCGGTAATTCGCTTCCTGGTTATCGCCATCCTGGCGGGAGAAAACGCCTTTGGCGACGAGAACTTTATAACGGTCCCAAGTGAGGGAAGCGAGATGAAGCTGGGCCTCGACTTGTGCGAGGGCGGACTGACTCTGGCGAAGACTGGAGCGGGCCTGGGCCACCTGTTTATCAAGGTCGGGAGCGTCGATGATGGCCAGCAATTGGCCCGCGTGGACATGATCGCCGATATCGACCAGCCGTTTTGAGAGATAGCCGGAAGAGCGAGCATAGATGTTGGCCTCAGTAAAAGATTGCGTGGTGCCGGGGACAAGCAATTCACTTTGGGAAGTGGCGCGCGCGATTTTGACCACCTGCACTCGAGGGACTTGGCTGGCTTCGTTTTTTGCTTTCTGGTTGATCTCCTGCTGCTGGCGATGGCGGGGAAGCCAGCTGAAGAAGAAGATGAGGACGGCTGCGACCAGCAGCAACACAACGAACATCGCCCAGTATAGAGGGGAATGCTTGTGCTGGTCTTGACGGGAGCGATCTTCAGGGTCAACGGGTGCAGGCTGGGGCTTATCCGGCACATCCGCCAGGGGTTCGTTAGTGGTCGCCATGGATCAGGAGGGCTGCCATTCCCCTTTGTACTCCTTATCGATCCTTTCGTCGAAGTCGATAGGCGCTTTCTTGCGCAGTAAGGAATACATGATGGGAACGACGAATAGAGTGCTGAGCGTGGCAACCAGCAGACCACCGATCACGGCGCGCCCCAGGGGGGCATTTTGTTCGCCGCCTTCGCCGAAGGCAAGCGCCATGGGCAGCATGCCTAGGATCATGGCGAGCGCGGTCATGCAGACGGGACGCAAACGGATGTAGCCGGCGGACAAGGCCGCGTCGAGTTCGTTTCTTTGATGGGCCCGTTGATCGTTGGCAAAAACGACGAGCAGAATCGAGTTAGCAGTAGCGACACCGATGGTCATGATGGAACCCATCAGCGAAGGCACATTAAAGGTGGTGCGCGTGAGATAAAGCATCCATAGGATGCCGGAGAATGCGCCCGGAAGGGCCATCAAGATAATGAGCGGATCGATCCAACTCTGAAAATTTACTGCCATCAAGAGATAGACGATGATGACGGCGCAGGCGATGCCCAGTTCGAGGCGGGAGAAGGACTCCTCCATGGTAGTGACTTCGCCCTTCAGTTCGAGAAACGTGCCGCTTGGGAGCTTGCTGGCGCTTTTGATTATTTTATGAAGTTGATCGGCAACGCCACCGAGATCGCGCTTATCGACATCGGCGTAGATATCGAAGGTTGGCTGAATGTTGTAGTGGTCGACAACAATGGTAGAAACGTCGCGCTTCAAGGTGGCGAGATTGCCGAGCAATTGGCTGTTGTTACCGTTCTGGGCGGTAACCGGCGTGCGGCGAAGAGCATCGAAAGAGTTGACCCGGTATATGGGGCTTTGCACGACGACCTGATAGTTGACGCCGTTTTGCGGGTTCAGCCACTGATTAGGAGCGGTCTGGCTAGTGCCCGACAGCGAGATCAACATGCTGCTGGCGATATCGGTTTGACGTAAACCTAGCTGCTCTGCTTTGGCGCGATCGACGTTCACCTGAACGGTTGGATAAGAGATCTGCTGATGAATATGGGCATCGACGACACCGGGAATGGACTGCACCTTGCGTAAGAGCTCCTGTGCAATCGCATAGTTCTGTTTCGGATTGCGGCCGACGACCTGGAGATCGATAGGCGCAGGCAAACCAAAATCGAGAATCTGGTTCGTGATGTTGGCGGGCGTGAAGAAGAAAGTCTCTTCAGGAAATTTTTGGGAGAGACCGGCGCGGAGCTGGCGCGTGAACTCCAATGTTTTGCGTTCGCCGGGCTTGAGAGATACCTGGATATCACCATCGGAGTTGCTGATGGTGTCGTTGTTGCCGAAGGCCAGATTGACACCGCCGTTGGGGAGACCAATATCGTCGAGGATCATATCGATGCGATCGGCCGGAAGAAGTCTGCGGATTTCGGCCTCGATGTTTGCAAAGATCATCTCGGATTGTTCGATGCGAGTGCCTTCGGGAGGGAGGACGTGCAATTTCATTTGACCGGAATCGACGTACGGGAAGAAGTCGCGGCCTATGGCCAGGGTCAGAAGCGAAGAACCCACCACGAAGACGGCGAATAGCACAAGCACGATAGCGCGATGATGCAAGCTCCAATCGAGCCAGCCCCGGTAGCGGTGGCGTAGCTTCTCGAAGTTTTTGTCGAAGCGGGCGTGGATGTGCCAGACCCAGTTCTGTGCTTCCTTGGATTCCGGTTGTCCTTCTTCGTGCTGATAGAGCGAGACCTCAGCGGGCAAGAGGTAATGCATCATGGTGGGCACCAGGGTGCGCGATAGAAAATACGAAGCCAGCATGGCGAAGACGACCGCCATGGCGAGCGGAGTAAACAGGTATTTGGCAGCACCGGTCAGAAGCAGTACCGGCGTGAAGACGATGCAGATGGAAAGAGTGGAAACGAGCGCGGGCGCGGCGACCTGGCTGGCGCTATCGAGTATGGCGTGCACCAGCGATATGTGGGGCGTTTCGAGATTACGGTGCGTGTTTTCGAGTTCGACGGTGGCGTCGTCGACCAGTATGCCGACGGCGAGTGCCAGGCCGCCGAGAGTCATGACGTTTATGGTCTCCCCTAAAGCAGCGAGTATGCAGATCGAGGTCAGGATGGAGAGAGGAATCGAGACGCACACGATGAGCGTGCTGCGCCAGCTACCGAGAAACAGCAAGATCATGAGCGCCGTGAGGAAAGCGGCGATACTCGCTTCGCGCAGAACTTCGTTGATGGAGGAGCGGACGAAAACAGATTGGTCGAACAGCGGAGTAATCTGCAGGTTGGGCGGGAGATCGGCCTTCACGCGCGGCAATGCCTTTCGAACGCCATTCACGATGTCGAGGGTTGAGGCCTGACCGTTCTTAAGAACGCTCAGGAATGAAGAGCGGCGGCCGTTTTCGCGCACCACGTTAGTCTGAACGGCAAAGCCATTACGCACCTGCGCGACGTCTTTCATGAAGACGATAGCGCCATTGGCGGCGTGAACGGGAAGATCGTTCAGGGCCGAGACGACGGACGGACTGCTGTTCGTTTTGACGAGATATTCGACATTGCCGACGCGGGCGGTTCCGGCCGGCAGAATTAGATTCTGAGCACCAAGAGCACTCGATATATCGACGGGCGAAAGGTGCTTGGCATAGAGGGCATCGGGATCGAGATCGACCATGATCTGGCGCGATTTTCCGCCGTAGGGAAGAGGAACCGATGCTCCCTGCACGGTGGCCAGGCGAGTACGAATGAAGTTGAGGCCGAGATCGTAGAGGTCCTGCTCGGTGAGACCTTCTCCGGACAGGCCAAGCTGCAGAATCGGAACACTGGAAGCATCGTATTTGAGGATGTTCGGCGGGAAGGTGCCGGGCGGGAGAACGCGCAAAATGGTTTGAACAATGGCGGTAATTTGCGCGACCGCCAGTTCGACTTTCACCTTTGGCTGGAAGAAGACGCGGATGACGGACACGCCGGTGTAGGACTCCGATTGCATGTGCTCGATGTCATTCACGGTGGTTGTCATGGCACGCTCGCAAACGGTAACGATGCGTTTTTCCATGTCGTCGGGACTCAGACCGGCGTAGGTCCAGACGACACTGACAACTGGGATGTCAATGTTCGGGAAAATATCTTTGGGCGTGACAACAGCAGCGAGCGCGCCGAGGATCAGAACCAGCACAGAGAACACCACGAAAGTATACGGGCGCCTCAGCGCGAGATGAACGATCCACATTCACTTGCCTCACAGACCAAGATACAAAGAAGGAGATGACGCTGAGACGAGTCGAATAGCGAACAGGGTTACTGTCAGGCGGGTAATTCTTCGCTGGTAGGATAGCCGTGCTGTTCGCGACCGACTTTGCCGTCGTATTTGGTTGAGGTCTTGAAAAGTTCGAGGTGACCGTTGGCGGCCTCGGCCTGGCATCGTTCGCGCAAGCTTGTGAGTTCGTTGTTGGACATCGGCGTGAAGGATTGCAAAATCTCGAGATTCTGCTTCAAAACTGCGAGCGACTCCATGCCGCAGATAGTAGTGGCGACCGGAAGACTCATGGCGTAGCGCAGGGCGTTTGCGGGAGTGATGGCGCCTAGCTTGACCATTTCTCCGCTGCCACCGAGGCTTTTCATGCCGAGCACGGCGATATTTTGCTTGCGGGCTTCGGGCAGGACGTGTTGCTCGAAGCTGCGGAAGGTGGCGTCGAAGGCATTGAGCGGCATTTGCACGGCGTCGAAGGGGAAACCGTGCGAGAGCATTTTGAGGTGAATGGAAGGGTCTTTGTGTCCGGTGAAACCGATCAGCCGGACTTTACCCTGTTTTTTCGCTTCGAGTAAAGCTTCGGCCGCGCCATTCGGTTTGAAAATCATGTCGGGATCGTTGTCGTAAACGACTTCATGAATTTGCCACACGTCTAAGTGATCGGTTTTGAGGCGGCGCAGAGACTGTTCGAGCATTTGCATGGCAACGGATTTATCGCGGCCGTGGGTGCAGACTTTCGTCATCAGGACGGCTTCTTTACGACGGTTTCCAAGGGCGTAGCCAAGCCACTCTTCACTTTGGCCGTCGTGATACTCCCAGGCATTGTCGAAGAAGTTTATGCCGGCATCGATCGCCTGCTGCACAATGGTTTTGGCGGCATCCTGGTTTTCAGCGGAGCCGAGATGAAAGCCACCGACACCGAGGATGGAAACTTCAGGGCCGTCTTTGCCGAGCGGACGCTTGGGAACTTGTCCGTTTGCGGCGCGGGCCAGGGCGCCGGCGACTCCTGCTAAAGCAGTATTCTGCATAAATCTGCGACGAGTAGCAAAGGCGTTTGACATTTTACTGGGCAGGAGCAAAAGGCTTTCCCGTATTGTCGACGGCATGCATCATTTCTTTTACTTCCTTTTGCTGCATATCAAGGGGAAAGTTATTGGCGAGGCGGGCTTCGGGATTGTCATACTTCAGAGAAACTTTATAGGCTTCGAAACGCCCGTCGGCGTACTGTATGCTGCGCTCATGGAGGGCGGCCATCTCTTCACCGGCAAGGGGTTCGAAGCCCTGGGCGATGCGTAAATTCTGATCGACGACATCGATTTTGTCCATACCCGTGATGGTGGTCGCGACCGGCAGGCTCATGGCGTAGCGGAGCAGTTCGTCGGCGGAATAGACGCCCTTCTTGATAGCTGGACCGGCTCCGTTCATCGGCTTCATGCCAAGCGGAGCGATGCCTCGTTTGATGAGTTCGGGCAGCACCTGTGTTTCAAAACTGCGGAAATTGCGATCGAACGGATTGAGCGGCATTTGCACGGAGTCGAATGGGAAACCGGTGTTGAGCATGGCGAGATGTAGTTTAGGATCTTTATGGCCAGTGAATCCGGTGAAGCGGATTTTGCCTTCCTTTTTGGCCTGGACGAGGGCTTCGGCCGCACCATTGGGTCGAATGAAGCGCTCCGGATCGGTTTCAAACGAGACACCATGGATCTGCCACAGGTCGAGGTGATCGGTTTGCAAGCGATTGAGAGATTCTTCAAGCATGCGGAGGGCAAGATCCTTGTCTCGGCCATGTGTACAGACCTTGGTCATCAGGAACACCCTCTGACGTTTGCCTTTGAGGGCGGCGCCCATCCAGACTTCCGATTTACCGCGATGGTACTCCCAGCAGTTATCGAAGAAGGTAACGCCGCCATCAACGGCGCGAGCTACGATTTCTTCAGCGGTTTTCTGGTCGGGTGCGTCGCCGAGGTGGTGACCGCCGAGACCGAGGGCCGAAATTTGAACACCGGTTTTTCCGAATTGCCTTTGAGGGATGCCGTTCGCCATGCGCTTCTAGAATGTGACTTGGGAGTAACGAACAAAGTTTCGCGGGCAGGTAGAAGGACGAGGTGCTTTAAGCGGCCGCTCGGCAAATTTTATGACTAACAACACTGTGCAGTATGACGCGATCATCATCGGCTCGGGCCAGGGCGGGAATCCGCTAGGTCAGCAACTGGCCAAGCGCGGCGAACGAGTAGCGCTGATTGAATCCAATGATCTTGGCGGATCGTGCATAAACACAGGATGTACGCCCACGAAGACCATGGTGGCGAGTGCGCAAGTTGCGCACTACGCGCGGAACGCGGCGCGCTGGGGAGTAAGGGCGAGGGACGTCAGCGTGGATATGTCGGTGGTGTCTCAGCGTAAGCAGAAGACCGTCCTGGCAGGTAGAACGGGTTGGGAAAAAGTGGTCGATGGAGACAAAGAACCGCATCTCTACCGGGAGCGCACGCGATTTACCGGGCCCAAGACCATTCAAGTGGGCGCGGAGACGCTCACAGGCAAAAAGGTTTTCATCGATACCGGATCGACGGCCACGGTTCCTCCGATTGAGGGGATCAATGCGGTTCCATATTTGACCAACGTCAGCATTCTGGAGTTACGGGAAGTCCCGAAGCACCTGCTGATTCTAGGCGGAAGTTACATCGGGCTGGAGTTTGGGCAGATGTTCCGGCGCTTCGGAAGCGACGTTACGGTGATCGAGCATAATCCGCAGATTCTGCCGCATGAGGATGAAGATGTGGCGGCCGAGTTGCAGAAGGTTCTGGAGAGCGAGGGAGTGAAGTTTGAACTTGGCAAGAAAGCAAGTAAGGTTCGGCGGCAGGGCGATTCGATTGAACTAACTATTGAAGGTAAAAAGGAAAGCACAACTGCGACTGGCTCACACTTGCTGGTGGCGGTGGGACGTACGCCCGCAACGAAAGATCTTGATCTGGAAAAAACGGGCGTGAAGACCGATGACAAAGGTTTCATCGAGGTGAACGACAGGCTCGAGACGACCGCACCTGACATCTGGGCGATCGGTGATGTAAAAGGCGGACCGGCATTCACTCACATTTCGTACAACGACTATCAGATCATTTACGGCAACCTGTACGAGGGGGCGAATCTAAGCACGAAAACGCGCGTGGTTCCGTATGCGGTGTTTACCGATCCGGCGTTGGGGCGCGTTGGCGCGACCGAAAAAGAGGCGCGGGTGCAAGGCAAGAAATTGAAGGTAGGCAAGGTGCCAATGTCGAGCGTAGCGCGGGCTCGGGAGCGTGACGAGACGGCGGGTTTGATGAAGATCGTGGTGGATGCGGAGACAGACAAAGTTCTCGGTGCGGCCTTTCTTTCGAGCGCCGGGGATGAAACAGTGCAGATTATCAGCACGTTGATCTGGGCCGACAAGCCATACACGCTTTTGAAGGGCGCGATTTATATTCATCCGACATTTGCCGAGGGATTGTTCGCGTTGATGGACAGCGTGGAAGCGGTTTCCTAAGCGAAGTAGCGGGCGCTCATCACGCGCAGGAAGCGGAGAGACTCCGCCATTTCTTCCAGGCCGTTCATGCCATCTTCGATGCTCACCCAGCCTGCGTAGTGATTGACTGCGAGAATCTGGAAAATGCGGTCGTAGTCATTCAGGCCGCGGCCGGTGACGCCGTGGCGCAGGTCGGGCGAATAGCCGAGAGTTCCGTCGTTTTGGCGAAGTGATTCAAGGGATGATCCTTCGGCCAGATAGCGATCACTGGCGTGCATGCTGACCACGCGCTCGGCTACTTGTTGCAGGAGCGCGATGGGATCATCGCCCGCCACGATCGCGTTTGACGGGTCGTACTGCACGCCAAAGTGAACGCGATCCTCGATGCCATTGACAATGTCGACGAAGCGGTCCATTTTCTGAGCGAACTCAGGATATTGCCAGAAGCCGTCTTTGTAATGGTTCTCCATTCCGAGAATGATGTCGTGCCGGCGGGCAACGGGGAGCAATTGTTCAAAGGCTTCGAGAACCCACTCCCTGCCCTGCTCCCAGCTCACGTCTGGATAGCGCTGTCCACTAAGAACGCGGCAAACGGTACCGGGACCACCGAGGTGGCGCGCGATGGAGATCATCTCCATCTCTTTGTCGATCTCGCGGCGGCGCACGGCGGGATCGGGCGACGTGAAATCCGGGGAGCAGCAGAGCATGGCCATGGCGAACCCGGCGTCAGTGATGGCTTCGCCCAGATTGTCGAGGTAAGAGGCGCTGGAGCTTGTGAGAAAGCCCGAGTACATTTCGAGACCGTCGGCATCGAGCTGCTGCGCCATTTTGATCCAATCGAAGACCGACATGCGCCCGCTGCTGATCTCTTCCAGAAAGCACTTCGGGAAAGCGGAGATTTTGAGCGGCATCAGGGCTGGAGGACAGCTTTGACGTATTCGCCGCGCTCCATCTTTTCGAAACACTCGTGCCAGTTTTCGAGCGGAGCGACACGGCTAATGACGGGGTCCAGATTGATTTGGCCAGAGACGATCATGGGGATCACGCGTTCCCAGACGGGCCAGTTATGCGAGAAACTACCGGAGATGGTGACGTTTTTCTGGACGAGAGGATCGAGGCTGAACTGCAAAGGTTGCGGACCCCACCCGACCTTGATGATCTGTCCAGCGGGACGCACGGCTCGGAGGGCCATTTGCAGTGTGGCAGAAACACCAGCGCAGTCGATAACGACATCGACCCCGAGACCGTCGCCAAGCTGGGAAACGTACTCGATGACGCCGCCTTCAAGCGTGGCGTCCGCACCGACTTGACGGGCGGTGCTCAGACGAAAGCCATCGGCCGGCAGACCGGCGACGATCACATGGCCGGCCCCGCTGAGCTTTGCCATTTGGGCGCAGAGTAGGCCGATCGGTCCAGGACCGAGAACGAGCACGTTATCGCCAGGGCGTACACGGCCGTTGACGCACACGGCATTATAGGCTACGCAGCAGGGCTCCGTGAGGGCGGCTCTGTCGAAGGGAAGCGTGGCCGGAAGATTGTGCAGACAGCGCTCGGGTACACGGACGAATTGGGTCATGGCGCCATCGACGCCGTAGCCGAAGCCGCGGCGCGTTGGATCAAGATTGTAGAGACCTGCACGGCTGAGAGGCGACGACTCATCGATAATCGCGGCGGTTTCGCTGACGACGCGGTCTCCTTCCTTGAATGAGATGACGGCCTTGCCGGTTTTCGCTACTGTGCCGGCGAACTCGTGGCCGAGCACGCAGGGATAATTAACCGGCCAGCCGTGCGAGCCGCGCCATTGATGGAGATCGCTGCCGCAGACGCTGACAGCACCTACACGCAGCAGAACATCTTTGTCGCCAATCGATGGGATCGGCAGGTCGCGGAGTTCTACCGAAAGTGGTTCGCGACCGTAGTTGACGAGCGCCAGCATTTGATTACTCATGTTGTTCGAGGTTTTCCTATTTCTACTTCACCAAACGCGTGGACTTTTTCGCAGATGAGTCGCAGGGTGCCTTCGAGGTCGCCGCCGGCAGTCTGGAAGGAGTGCGCGTCGATAGCGAGCGGAGCGCCCACAACGACCAGCGGCGCTCCGTAGGAAGGAGTTTCGGTAGCCTGTTCGAGCGTCAGGCCGCCGACGGCTTGCACTGGGATGGAAACCGCGTCAACGATTTCGCGCAGCCGATCGAGAGGCGTGGGAGCGGGTTGGCCTTTACGGCGGCGGAGCGTGCGCATGTCGAAACCGATGTGGTGCACGATGTAATCGCAGCCGAGATCAGCCAGATATCGCGCACCCTCGACTGGGTCGGACATGGCCATGTTATCGCCCATGACTTTGACGCCGAAATCGCGGCCGGCTTGCACAACGAGTTCGATCGTTTCGGCGTGCGCCTGCCCCATGACGACTACGAGCGAAGCACCCGCCCTTGCCATGAGTTCGGCTTCGAGCCAGCCGCCATCCATCGTTTTGAGATCGGCCACGATGGGAATGTCTGGGTAGCGGGCCCGCAGTTCCCGCACTCCGCGCATGCCTTCGGCGATGATGAGCGGCGTGCCCACTTCGAGCCAGTCGACACCGGCTCGCAGCGCAGTTTCCGCGGTGGATAAGGCCTCGGCGAGATCGGTGAGGTCGAGGGAGAGTTGAACGGTCGCTTGCATGAAGGCCAAACAGGTTTAGCAAACCAGATGTATCAGATCGCCGGCGCGATTTGAGAAAGTATTGGGATATGTTCTCCTGGCGGCTGCTTACCTTGTTTGTCGCAGCAACAATTCTCGGGGCCGAGTATAAACCGCTTCCAAACTTTCTGCGGAGTGGTAAAAGCGGGCTGCGGATCCTATCGCCGGCGATTTCCGGAATGCCTTGGACTGTTGCTGGTGAACAGGGCGCGCTCTTTGGACGGCAGAACGGGCGATTTGAGGCATGGCAGTGGCCCGTTAAGCTGCTGAGCGACTTTCGTATTCGCGCTGAACTCGCTGACTATCCGGTGCCCATCGATGTGAACGCGTTGGCAGCGCAGATTGAGGTGCGTCCGGCTGAGACGATCATCACCTATTCGCACGCAGCCTTCACCGTACGGCAGCACATGTTTGCAGCGCGTGGCGAGACTCGGACGCCCTCGGCGACGGCTGTGGTTTTCGAGATCCAGGCAGCTCGGCCGCTGGCGCTCACGTTTTCGTTTACGCCCGACATGCTGCACATGTGGCCTGCTCCAAATCATGGGAGGCCGAGCGGCGAGTGGGTGACGGATGGCGAGAGCGGGTTCTATTTGCTGCATAGCGACGACCCGAATTTCACCGGACTGGTCGCGATGCCGCGCACGCAGCCTGGAATTCAGGTGCCGTACCAGGAGCACCCGCAGACGTATCCGCTGGAATTAAAACTGGCATTTGATCCAAAGCGGGATCAAGGGCTGGTGTTTCCACTGATCATGCAGGTGCTGGCGGGACGCGGGGCGGCCAAGGCACAGGCCGAAGAGGCGATCGGATCGGTGCAGCGGATATATGAACAGACGAGCGAGTATTATGCGCATTTCTTCGATACGCGAATGACGATTGAAACGCCGGATGCGCGTTTGAACGACGCGTTTCGCTGGGCAGCTCTCGCGATCGATCAGGCGCAGGTTAGATATCACGATGAGATTGGATTGGTGGCCGGCTACTATGAATCGGCCGATTCGGCGCGACCAGGATACGCCTGGTTTTTTGGGCGCGATACGCTTTGGACCACGTATGCGATCAACAGCTACGGCGACTTTGCACTAACGCGGCGAGCGCTTGGTTTTTTGATCAAGCGGCAGCGCGAGGACGGCAAGATGATGCATGAATTTTCGCAATCGGCGGATGCCCTTGACTGGAAGCAGACACCGTATTTTTACGCGTCTGCTGATTCGACACCGCTGTTCGTGATGGCGATGTGGGACTACGTGAAAGCGAGCGGCGATACCGGCTACTTGCGGGGAAATTGGGAGGCGGTGCGGAAAGCCTACGAGTTTACGCGGGCGCATACGGCAAACGACGGCATTTATGCGAATAGCGAGGGAACGGGCTGGGTGGAATCGTGGCCGCAAGGCATGCCGAAAGAAGAGATTTACCTGGCCGCAGTGGATCAGCAATCGGCTGCGGCAATGTCGCATATGGCTGCACTGATGAAGCAGGACGAGATGGCCGGCGACGCTAAGAAAACGGCTGCGGAAATCGCGGGCAAGATCGAGCAGGAATACTATGCGGCGCAGGACAAATTTTACGCGTTCAGCCGCAATTCCGATGGTTCGTTAGACCACACGGCGAGTATCTATCCGGCGGTGGCGTGGTGGGACGGGACGTTGGCGCTGCGCGATGCCGGCCCCATGTTAGGACGCTGGGCGTCGGATGAGTTTTCATCGGACTGGGGCACGCGGGACATCAGCGAGAAGACATCGTTTTACGACCCGATCAGCTATCACCAGGGTTCGATCTGGCCGTTGTTTACGGGTTGGGTTTCGCTGGCCGAGTATCGCGCGGGAAGATCGCTGTCCGGGTACGCGCATCTGATGCAGAACGCGAATTTGACGTGGGCACAGGATCTCGGGTCGGCGACGGAGCTTTTATCGGGTGAATTTTTTCAACCGTTAGGACGGAGCAGTTCTCATCAACTCTGGTCATCGGCCATGATCGTGTCGCCGTTATTGCGAGGGCTGTTTGGGTTGGATTGGGATGCGCAGGCGCGCACGCTCCGGGTAGCTCCGCATCTTCCGGCGGACTGGGAGGAAGCGCGTTTGCACAATGTCAAATTAGGGGATTCGGTGTTTGATTTGACCTATCGACGATCCGGGGATCATATGAACGTCACGGCTGACAAAAAGGCAGGTGCGGGCGTTTGCCTGGCCGCGCAGAACGCGACGGCGAGTACATGCCGTGGAGAGGCAGCGTTTTCGTATGCGATGCCACCGATAGAGCTGGCCGTTCCGGCGAATCTACCGTCCCCAGGCGCAGAGACCACGCAATTGAAAGTTGTCGGTGAACAATATGCAGCCCAGGAAGCTGTGTTTCGATTCGAAGGGCAGGGCGGCTCGGAGTATGATTTGCGAGTGCGCTTGAATCGAGCACATGCGACGGTGGAGGGCGGCGAATTGCGAGAGAACAAGCTGCATTTGAAATTTCCGGATGGAAGCGGTTACCAGAGTGCGACGGTGAGGTTCCATTGGTGAGATTGATCTGCAAAATATTCGGAACGACTTTCGCCGTAGCCTTGTTGCTGACGGCGCAGAACCCCTCGCCGCCTTCGCCTACGACTGACATTCTGCAATATATTGACCAGACCTGGAAGGTGCTGCGGCGGTCGAACAGAACGTTACCGACGGCAGCGGTAGACCCGAAATTTAAACCTCTCCCTGACGGAAAGTGGCCGGTCTACATTCCGAAGACGGAGGATGTGGGAAAGATCGAACAGGAACTGAAGAGCGAAATACCTGCAGCAGGGTTCGACACGATTACGCTTCGTCCCCTACCAACGAATATCAACAAAATTACGGAGCAGGGTCTACTGTATTTACCAAAACCTTACGTGGTGCCGGGCGGCCGGTTCAATGAGATGTATGGCTGGGACAGCTATTTCATTCAGGTGGGACTCCTGCGCGATCACGATCTGGACCATGCCAAGGACATGGCGGATAACTTTGTCTACCAGGTGAAGAATTACGGCGGCAAGGTTTTAAATGCGAATCGGACTTATTATTTGAATCGCTCGCAGCCGCCATTCCTAACACAGATGGTGTTGGGCGTTTACGAAAAGACGAAGGACAAGAAGTGGCTGGCCGATGCGCTACCGGCGATCGAGCAGTATTACAAGCTCTGGGCGACGGAGCCGCATCTCACACCACAGAGCGGACTGGCACGGTACTGGGATTTCGGAGAGGGGCCTGCGCCCGAAGTGGTTTCGGCCGAAAAAAACGCGCAAGGGCTGACGCATTACGACCTAGTCAAAGAATATTTCAAGACTCACCAAATTCCGGATTATGACGTGAGCCAGTATTACGATCGAACGACGGATCAACTCACTCCGCTGTTTTATAAGGGCGACCGTTCGATGCGCGAATCCGGCTTCGATCCGTCGAATCGATTTGGGCCGTTCAACATCGACATCATTCATTTCGATCCGGTGTGTCTTAATTCGCTGCTTTACCTGATGGAACGGCAGACGGCGGAAATTTTGAAGACGCTGGGGCGTGACGGAGATGCGAAGGACTGGGATGCACGTGCTAAGGTTCGCGCGGATCGAGTGAACCGTTTGATGTGGGATGAGAAGGATGGGCTCTATTACGATTACGATTTCGTAAACAAGCGCGTGCGGCGCTATCCATTTCTGACGACCTTCTATCCGCTCTGGGCAGGGCTGGCGAGCCCGCAGCAGGCCAAGCGAGTGGAAGAGAACCTGTCTCTCTTTGAGCGCGAAGGCGGATTACAGACCAGCACGCACCGCAGCGGCAATCAGTGGGATGCGCCATTCGGCTGGGCCCCCTTGCAGATGATAGCCGTCGAGGGATTGCGCAAGTATGGCTATAGCGCCGATGCCGAGCGGATTTCGATGAAATGGCTGTCGCTGATCCATCGTGATTTTCGGCAACGCGGTTTCATTGTGGAAAAATACGACGTGGTCAATAGCAGCTCGAACGTGGAGGCTCAAATCCATTTTGGATACAGCGCAAACCAGGCAGGCTTCGGCTGGACAAATGCGGTGTTTACTCGGCTTTACGACGGATTGAGCGCCGCTGATAAAAAAGCCGTTCTTACGAAATAGTGCCCATCAGCGGGCGTTCGCGGATCCGGCCGCTTGCTGCTTCACTTCAATTTCGACACGCTCACGCTTTATGTCTAAGCGTATGTGGGCGTAAAGATTCATGTAGATATTCGCGATCCAGACGAGGGCGAAACCGCTCACCAGATAACCGCGCCAATCGAGGTAGAGCAGCTTGAAATGAGTGATAAAGAGGAAAGCAACTGTAATGTAGTGGCTAAAGCAATACTCGCAGGTAAACAGATAAAAGAACTTACGTTTCACCACTCGGTCGCAGGTTTGGCTGTTTCGCTGGCACCACTCACGGGGTTCGCGGAAGACTTCTTCATGGGTGACGGTCCAGGCTATGGAGGCCACGGGAATAGCCAGAATGAGTAAGAAGATAAACTGCTCGCCAAGGGTCATTGTTTGTCTTTGCCGCTAAGCTCACTGTACGGCTGTTCCATTTAAGCGATGCGGAGCATCATTGCTATCAGACGAAATTCTTAATGTTAAAGACACAGGAGAATGGGTGAATGCCACACGATCGAGCGAGCGGCGCCAAACCGGCGGGTCCATGCTGCATGGTGATTTTCGGTGCGGCCGGAGATCTGACGAAGAGGCTGGTGCTTCCGTCTCTTTACAATCTCGCTTGCGGAAATCTGCTTCCGAAGGAATTTGCCATCGTCGGATTTGACCTGGCGGACCAGAACGACGAGGCGTGGCATAAAGAACTGCTGGCAATGACAGAGCAGTTCGTACAAGGCTCCGATGCCAAGGGCAAAGTCGACAAGGACGTCTGGAATTGGTTGACGTCGAAGATGTCTTATATCAAAGGCGATCTGACGAACACAGACAGTTATGACCAACTCAAGTCGCGCTTGGAAGATGTGGACAAGAAGAGTGGAACGGGCGGGAATTATCTTTTCTATTTCGCCGTGGCGGACCGTTTTTTCGCGACTGTAGCGGAGAATCTGGGAAAATCCGGATTGTCGGAATGCACGGATGAAAAATGGCGGCGCATTGTGGTGGAGAAGCCATTTGGACACGATCTGGCATCGGCTAAGGAGCTCGACAAACAACTTCTCTCGGTGGCGGAAGAGAATCAGATCTACCGTATCGATCACTATCTGGGCAAAGAAACGGTGCAGAATATCCTTTTGTTCCGGTTTGCCAACGGTCTGTTCGAGCCGCTTTGGAATCGGGACCGGATTGATCACGTGCAGATCACGGTGGCCGAAACGGTAGGTGTAGAGAAGCGCGGCGGGTTTTACGAGAAGACAGGCGCATTGCGGGATATGATTCCGAATCACGTGTTTCAACTGGTTTCGGTGACCGCAATGGAGGCGCCCAATGCGTTTAGCGCCGATAGCGTTCGTTCAGAAAAGGCGAAGGTGATCGAAGCGGTACGGGTCTGTGGTTCGGGAAATTCACCGTGCAGTGCGGTCCGAGGGCAGTATGGAGCGGGCGTATCGTGCGGCGAGAAGGTTCCGGGCTATCGATCGGAGGCCGATGTGGACCCAAACTCGAACACTGAAACGTTTACGGCGATGAAGCTTTCGATCGACAACTGGCGCTGGTCGGGCGTGCCGTTTTACGTGCGCACCGGCAAGCGACTGCCACGGCGCAAGACGCAGATTGCGGTCAAGTTCAAGGAAATACCAGGCGGGTTTCTGCGAGATACGCGGGTGCGGAAGCCAAGTCCCAACTGGCTGCTGCTGCGCATCCAGCCGAATGAGGGAATTGCTTTTGAATTCGGCGCGAAAATCCCCGGACCTGAGATGAAAGTGGGCGATGTTCGCATGGATTTCAAGTATGAGGATTACTTTGGCACGGCGCCTTCCACCGGGTATGAGACTTTGATCTACGACGTGATGATGGGCGATGCGACTCTGTTCCAGCGGGCGGACAATATTGAGGCGGGATGGGAAGCCGTACAGCCCGTGCTGGATATGTGGCAAAAGGACCCTCCGAAAAATTTTCCCAACTATGCGGCCGGAACAGAGGGTCCGGAGACGGCAGACGAATTGCTCAAGCAGGATGGTCGAGCGTGGAGGCCGATTGCGTAGGCACCTGTGAATATTCGCAGAGTCTGCGGTATTTGCGGAGCAGTTCGTACAACACAACAGCGCCGGCGCTGGCAACATTCAGCGAGTGTTTCAGACCGAGCATTGGTATGCGAACATGCGTGTCGCACGCGGCCAGGAGTGCGGGCGTTAAGCCGTCCACCTCGTGACCGAACAGAACGCAGATTGGAAAACAGGGTCGCCAGTCGAAGAGGTCGACGGCTCGCAGGCTGGTTTCGATCGCCGCAATCTCGAATCCTTGGGAACGAAGTTTGAGGAGTTTGGATTCCGGTTGATCGACGGCCTCCCAGGGAACTTGTTCTTCTGCGCCCAAAGCGGTTTTTCGCAAGCCGCTGTGCGGCGGGTGAGCGGTAATGCCGCTCAAGAAGAGGCGTTCAGCGGCGGCTCCGTCGGCTGTTCGAAAGAAAGCGCCTACGTTATAGAGACTGCGTACATTGTCGAGCCAGATGGAAACAGGTAAGCGGAGCTGCGCGTAGGCAGCTGAGGCGGCGGTGGCGCGATAGGGTAGCCGTTCCATTCGCTTAACGGCTCAGTCCCGCGCGCTTCCAGAGTTCATCGACACGCAGCTTCACTTCCGGCGACATCTCGATGACATTGGGCCAGCGGCGAGTGAAACCTTCGGTTTTGAATTTGGTGGTGGCATCCACGCCCATTTTCGAGCCGTAGTTTGGCAGGCGGCTCGAGTGATCGAGAGAGTCGATCGGCCCCAGGCAGAATTCGATATCGCGCTGCGGGTCGATGTTGTTAAGAGCTTTCCAGGCGACCTCCGAGACGTTTTGGACATCGACATCTTCGTCGACGACCACGATGCATTTGCTGAACATGGCCTGGCCCAGACCCCAAATGGCATGCATCACTTTGCGCGCGTGGCCTGGATAGGATTTGCGGATGGAGACGAGTATCAGGTTATGAAACACGCCTTCCGGAGGCAAACAGATGTCGCGAACCTCGGGTAGTTGCGCTTTCATCAGGGGGAGAAAGATACGTTCGATGGCCTTTCCCATGAAGAAGTCTTCCATCGGTGGAGGACCAACAATCGTGGCCGTATAGATGGGCTTCTTACGGCGGGTAATGCATTCTATGTGGAAGACCGGATATTCGTCGTCGAGCGAGTAGAAGCCGGTGTGATCTCCAAAGGGGCCTTCGCGGCGTAGCTCGCCGAGGTTGAGATAGCCCTCCAGAACGATTTCCGCGTTGGCGGGAACCTCTAAATCGCAAGTTTCGCATTTCACCATCTCGACGGCCTTGTTGCGCAAGAAACCGGCAAACATCATTTCGTCGATGGCAGGAGGCAGTGGAAGAATGGCGGAGAAGATCGTTACGGGGTCCGCGCCGATCGCCACTGCCACGGGCATGCGGGTCTGTTGGCCGGCGGCGGCTAAACGCCGATAATGCTCAGCGCCCTGTTTATGTTTCTGCCAGTGCATGCCGGTCGTCTGGCCATCGAACACCTGCATGCGATACATCCCGCAATTGCGTTTGCCGGTGTCTGGATTTTTCGAGAAGACGAGCGGAAGAGTAATGAACCGACCACCATCGCCTGGCCAGCAATGCAGGATTGGATAGTCGTCCAGTGTGAAATTTTCGCGCTCGATGACCTCTTTGCAGGGGCCAGTCGAAACGTTCTTGGGGAACACCGCGCTGAGTTCGGAGAGCTTCGGCAGGAGCTTCAATTTGTCGAGCAATCCTTGCGGCTGCTGCATTTCTAGAAAGCCCGAGATGCGGGCAGCCACTTCGTTCAGATCGTTCACGCCTAGCGCAATTTGCATGCGCCGCATACTGGCGAACGCGTTGATCAGAAGAGGCATCTCGGAACGCTGGGGATGCTCAAACAGAAGCGCGGGTCCGGCCGCTTTCACGGCACGATCGGCGAACTCGGTAATTTCAAGGTGCGGATCGACTGGAATCGATACTCGCTTTAATTCACCGGAGCGTTCGAGCGCACGCACAAACTCGCGCAAATCTTCAAAAGGCATTTAGAACCGTACAACCATTATCATGAGATTGAATTATGAGCAGAAGAACGGTATTGATTACCGGAGCGAGCCGCGGCATTGGTAAAGCGTGCGCGTTGCTGATCGCGAAAAGTGGATATCGGGTAGCGCTGGCGGCAAGGGCTGCTGCGAAGCTTGAGGAGGTTGCGTCGGCGATCCGGTCTGAGAGAGGCGAGGCGTATGTCGCCGAGTTGGACATGAGTGATCGCGAATCGATCGCAACCGCCTTCAAGAAAACGTCTGAGGAATTCGGCCGAATCGACATTCTGGTGAACAATGCAGGCATCACAAAAGACGGGCTCGCTGTCCGAATGAAGCAGCAGGATTGGGACGGGGTGCTGCAGACGAATCTCAGCGGTTCTTTCTTTGCCATACAGCAGGTGCTCTCTGGGATGATGCGAGAACGATGGGGACGAATTGTAAACATTTCGTCGGTGGTGGCCGAAATGGGGAACGCAGGACAGGTGAACTATGTGGCTTCGAAGGCCGGACTGATCGGGCTGACAAAGGCTCTGGCGAGAGAAGTGGGTAGCCGGAATATTACGGTCAATGCGGTAGCGCCGGGCTTCATAGAAACAGATATGACGGACGTTTTACCGGCGGAACTGAAACAGAAGATGATCGATGAAACCCCCTTGAAACGCATGGGAAAGCCGGACGATGTAGCGGCCGCAGTGAAATACCTGATCAGCGACGAAGCCGCGTTCATCACGGGGCATGTACTGGACGTGAACGGCGGCATTTACATGTAGCAGAGCTGGCGTACTAAACATCAAACAGGCTGGATTTCACTACGATGTCATTAATCTCAGTGTCCCCGCGAGCCAAACGCGACAGCAAATTTTCGGTGGGCTTGGTGCAGATGAGATGCTCACCGGATCAAAATCAAAATCTGGAAAGGGCGATTCGCGGCATTCGGGATGCGGCTTCCAAGGGTGCTGAGATCATCTGTCTGCAGGAGCTTTTTAGCAGTCAATATTTTTGCCGGGAAGAAAATGCAGACCTCTTCGACCTGGCGGAATCGATCCCAGGACCGTCTACGGAGAGCTTAGCGGCGGTAGCGAAGGAACTGCAGGTGTCGATCGTGGCTTCGCTGTTCGAGAAGCGAGCGCAGGGTTTGTATCACAACACGGCTGCCATTCTGGATGCGGATGGCTCGCTCATCGGGATTTACCGGAAGATGCACATCCCCGATGATCCGCTGTACTACGAAAAGTTTTACTTTACGCCGGGCGATCTAGGTTTCCAGAACTTCGAGACAAAGTACTCGCGCATCGGGGTGCTGGTTTGTTGGGATCAGTGGTATCCGGAGGGCGCTCGGATCACGAGTCTGCAGGGTGCGAACGTTTTGTTCTACCCGACGGCGATCGGGTGGCATCCGGCGGAGAAAGCGGAGTTTGGAGAAGCGCAACTCGACGCCTGGCGTACGGTGCAGCGGGCGCATGCCATTTCGAACGGTGTGTTTGTGGCGGCTGTCAATCGAACCGGATATGAAGGATCGCCGGAGAGCGGTTTGGAGTTTTGGGGCAATTCGTTTGTCTCGGATCCATTCGGGCGCGTGATGGCACAGGCCAGCGCGGACAAGGAAGAAGTGCTGGTGGTGGAGTGCGATCCCAAGAAAATGGATGAAACACGCCGTAATTGGCCCTTCTTACGAGACCGGCGTGTGGACGCTTACTCGCCGATTTCGAGTCGCTGGCTGGGTTGATTCTGTGGCCGTCCGAGTAATAGAAGATTTGGGGACCTCTCAACTCCGGCTGCGCATGCCTGCGGAATGGGAGCAGCACGCTGCGACCTGGCTGGCGTGGCCCCACGAGAAAAGTGATTGGCCTGGAAAATTCGAGGCGATCGCCTGGTTATATGGAGAGATTGTTCGTCATCTTTCGAAACACGAGCGCGTGCGTATCCTAGTGAACGACAGAGAAGCGCAACAGGATGTCGAGAAGATCCTAAAAAAGTGTCATGCCGACTTGAACGCAGTGGACTTTTATCAGGTCGCAACGGACCGGAGTTGGACCAGGGACTTCTGCCCCATCTTTGTGGAAGGTGCGGAGGGCCGAGGCGTGTTGAACTGGCAGTTCAACGGGTGGGCCAAATACGAGAACAGCGAGGCCGATAATGCGGTGGCAAGCCAGCTGGCTGCCCGCCTTGATTTGCCGGTATGGACGCCTATGCATCATGGAAGACCGATCGTTCTCGAAGGCGGCAGCATCGATCTGAACGGCGCAGGCAGCATTCTTACGACTGAAGAGTGTTTACTCAGTGAAGTGCAGGCGCGCAACCCTGGATTCACCCGACAGGATTACCAGGATCTGTTCCGGACGTATTTGGGTGCAAGCAACACACTGTGGCTGAGAAATGGAATCGCGGGTGATGATACGCATGGGCACGTAGACGATTTGGCGCGTTTCACGGACGCTTGCACAATCGTAATCGCAGCCGAGAGCCATCGCGATGACGCGAATTTCGAACCGCTTTCTGAGAACCTGGCTCTGGTTCAGGAAATGCGCGATCAAAGGGGACAGCCGTTCCGGGTAAAAGCGTTGCCGATGCCGGAGCCAGTATTTTTTGACGATCAGCGTCTGCCGGCAAGCTATGCGAATTTCTATATAGCGAACGAAACCGTGTTGGTTCCCACATTTAATGATGCGAATGACCGGGTGGCTCTGGACCGCCTGGCAGAACTGTTCCCGGCACATACTGTGATCGGCATAGCCAGCACGGACCTAGTTCTTGGTTTGGGTACACTGCACTGCATGACGCAGCAGGAGCCTGACTAGGATTGTGTTTCTGCTGATAGCAGGCGCGACGTCTCTGGCAATCTGGCTTTATCTCCTAGTTGGGCGTGGCAGTTTCTGGAACGTATCACGCCTGCTATTGCCAAAGGGAAACGGAACGCTCAGTTCGAAACGAGTAGTGGCTGTAATTCCAGCGCGAGACGAGGCTCCTACTGTGGGGCGGACCATTCAGTCTCTGTTCGCTCAAACTCTCGGGGATCAGCTTCACATCGTCCTGGTGGATGACGCGAGCAGCGATGGGACGGCAGATGTCGCAAGACAAGCGGCGGTTTTTGCGGAACGCGCAGACCAGCTGACGATCGTGCAGGCGAAACCGCTGACGGCAGGCTGGACGGGCAAGCTCTGGGCTTTGTCGCAGGCAATCGCCCAGGCGAACCAATCGGACCCCGACTACCTTCTGCTCACAGATGCCGACATTGTTTATGGGGCAGACACGCTAAATGACCTGGTGTGCCTGGCGGAGCAGGGTGGCTTCGATCTCGCGTCGCTGATGGTCAAACTGGCCTGCCATAGCGCCGCGGAAAAAATGTTAATCCCGCCTTTTGTCTATTTCTTTCTGCAACTGTATCCGCCGCAATGGATTGCATCAGCGAAATATCGGACCGCTGGAGCGGCGGGCGGCTGTATTCTGATACGGCCGGCAGCTCTCGCGCGGGCTGGAGGTATAGCCGCCATTCGCTCTGCCGTAATCGACGACTGCGCGCTGGCACGCATCGTGAAGAAGAGCGGGGGTAAGCTCTGGCTCGGCATGACGTCGGATGTCTGGAGCTTACGTTCCTATGAATCTTGGAGAGACGTCGCCAGGATGATTGCCAGGACGGCATTCAACCAACTGCATCATTCGAGTCTTTTACTGGCTGCGACGGTGGTCGCGCTGTTTCTAACTTACCTGGTGCCTGTTGCGGCGATTGCCACTATCAACGGGAGCTTGATGGCAATCGGTGCGATTGCGTGGTTCCTGATGGCGGTAACTTACGTCCCCATGTCTCGCTTTTACGCCCGACCGCTGCTCTTCTCACTTACTCTTCCGCTGGCCGCCTTGTTTTACATGACTGTTACAATTTTCTCCGCCTGGCTCTACTGGCGAGGACGCGGTGGCGAATGGAAGGGTAGAACGCAAGATATTCGTTCGTAAGAAGCTTTAACTCGCGTGGGTGGCCAACTACAAGCAATTTACTTCGTAGTAACGCTACCGCAACTTACCAGCGATTTTTGCTGCCCCCGAAATCACGTGGATTACCGGCGCTAGCCCCTGAGGAGCGTTCCCGTTTTTCGGGCGGCCTGGCTTCGTTAACAACCAATGCTCGACCCATCAGAGGTCTGCCGTTAGTGGCTTCGATAGCCTGATTTGCGAGCGCGTCGTCATTAATTTCTACGAAGCCGAATCCTCTCGCTTCACCACTAAAGCGGTCACGCAAAATGTTTACGGTATCGACCTTTACGCCGGCTTCAGCGAAGAACGTCTGGATGTCAGCTTCGGTAGCTTTGTAGGGGAGGTTTCCCACGAACAGTTTTGTCACTTCAGATCACTCCTGACTGTCGTTCGGAACTCATAACAATGGGACCAGGGCGAACGGCGAGGGTCATCCGAGGAGGGCAATTCCAGAACTCCGAACTTACTCCAATATGGTCCCATAACTAAGCCCAGAAACGATGCCGGAATCTGAACTTCTATCGAGCCAACTTAACGAGGTGTAATCAAGCCGCCGAGTTTGTCTTGTTCGGTCTCGCTCTGACGGGAGAAGCGAGCCGAGTAGGCTTCCAGATACTTCAGTCCGGAACCGGTACTAAAAATGACAATGCGTTCTTCCGGATGGAGAAAACCGTTCGCCAGAAGAAGCTTGAGCGCGGCCACGCAAGCGCCGGTTTCGGGAGCGGCAAAGAGCCCCTCGCGTTCGGCCAGCAAGAGGGCGGCATCGATCATGGCTTCGTCAGAAACGGCGACGGCAGTGCCGTTGCTTTCGCGGATCGCCTGTAGAACAAGCGCATCGCCGAGTGGTTTCGGAACGCGCAGGCCGCTCGCCACCGTGTGAGCCGCATTCCAGAAATCACTTGTCACGGCGCCCTGCTCAAAGGCTCGCGTGATGGGCGCACAGCCCTTCGCTTGAACGGCAACCATCTTCGGACGCTTGCTCGAAATCCAGCCCAGTTCCTCGAGCTCGGCAAAGGCTTTCCACATGCCGATCAATCCGACGCCGCCGCCGCAAGGGTAAAAGATAACGTCGGGCAACTGCCACTGGCACTGCTCAGCGACTTCGTAGCCCATCGTTTTCTTCCCCTCGATCCGATAGGGCTCTTTAAGCGTGCTGACCTCAAACCAGCCTTCGCGCTCTTTTTGTTCCGCGACCAGGCGGCCGCAGTCGCTGATCAATCCGTCAACGAGCGTGACATGCGCCCCGAAGGCTTTGCATTCGATAAAGTTCGATTGGGGAACATCGCGCGGCATAAAAATATGCGCTTCGAGTCCGGCCAGAGCGGCATAAGCGGCCAGAGCGCCGGCGGCGTTGCCGGCCGACGGGATGGCGAGCTTGCGGGCTCCCAGTTTTTTGGCCATGCTGACGGCCGCCGATAAACCACGCGCTTTAAAGGAATCGGTCGGATTTCTGCTTTCGTCCTTAATCCAGAGCGAGCGAGCCCCGAGTTCATTCCCTAAGCGGGACGCTTCCAGTAGCGGTGTCCAGCCCTCTTGTAGAGTGACGGCATAAGTTGCGTCTGCAGGCAGCACCGGGCTATAGCGCCACATGTCGGTGGGTGCATCCCGTAATGATTCCTGGGCCCAATCGGCACGGACGCGGGCCAGGTCGTACCGCACGAGCAGCGGCCCTCCGCATGTGCAGGTGTTTACAATCCCGTTAGGATCGAAGCTGGTTCGGCAGCGGCTGCAGACAAGTTCGGTAGGATTTCCCATATAGGAGCATGGTAAACGGTTGTGAATGCGGTGTTTTCTGGGCGTGGCAAAAACAACCGTGTATTTTTTTCAGCATCAAAGTAGGTTTTATGGCACAATGTGAGAAAAGTCGCAACGCTAAGGAGCGCATGTGCAGTATCCGTTGAGCCGGGATGAACACGCCGCTATGGCTCGATACCTGTCGGGTATCCGAAAACAATTGCAGGATGTCTCTGATCTATTTACCGCGCGCTATGGCAAAAACAGCAGTATCGCGGAAATTGCGGTGAAAACGTTGGTTTCGGCCACGTTGCTGGAGCATGAATTGCTTCTTCTCGAGAGTGAGCCAGCGCCACTGCAAGAGCACGAGCCCGAAGAGTTTAGAACGGCTGCCCCCTTTTAGGTAGACCATGACGTCTTACTTGTTGGCGTTCCTAATCGTGGCGGTCGGCACGTGTACGGCATCGGAATTGATCTGTTTGAAAACCGGATTTTGTGTCCACGCCGCATCCCACACGCAAGACGGTGCCACCCTGCAGGTAAGGCTCGGGGCAGGCAATATCACTTTTCCAGCCGCCGATGTGGCGCATATCGATCTCTATCCCGACGCAACTGGGACACCGGTCGCTCTTCCAGCTGCGATCAGCCCCACAGGGGATTCGCAACAGTTGCTGTCAGAAGCGGCCAAAGAAGAGGGCCTGGATGCGGATTTCGTGCGGAGCGTGGCGAAGATCGAGTCGAATTTTCGCCAGAGCGCCTTATCGGGGAAAGGCGCCATGGGCCTTATGCAACTCACCGGACAGACTGCTCGAGATTTAGGAGTCAATCCTTTGCTGCCCAGGGAGAATGTAGCCGGAGGTACGAAATATTTGCGGGGCCTGTTGCTGAAATATCACAATAACTCCGCCCTAGCGCTGGCGGCATACAATGCGGGACCAGGCGCAGTGGCTCGATTCCGGGGCGTACCGCCCTATGACGAAACGCGAAGTTATATCGTCCGGGTCACCCGGGAGTACGACCGGCGTCGGATAGCCTCGGCCAAGCCCGGCAAACGCAATGCAGAAGAATGGCTCTCGAAACCACTCTCTTCTTCGAGTCGATAGATCAAATTTACGCCCGAGTATTCCGGGCGGCGAAACCCCGCACGCCTCTTCCGGAAATTACGGTGGAGTTTCGCAAATACGCGAATGCAAACAGCCGAATCCGCCTCGATGGTGGGCAGTTAAAGGTTGAGATCAGCGATTTGCTCGAAAGTGCCCCGGCGCCGATCCAGGAGGCACTGGCTTCCATCCTGATCGACAAGCTCTTCAAGAGGAGCCCGGAACCGAATGCCACCGCCCGCTACAAGCGATACCTAAACCGGGTCGATGTGCGGCGCAACCTGGAAGCGGCGAAGCAGGAACGCGGACGCAAGATTGTTCGGGACCCCCGGGGAAGAAGTCATGACCTTTGTGAGATCTTTGAAAGCTTAAATCTGCAGTACTTCCACGGACTGATGGCCCGACCGAAATTAGGCTGGAGTGTACGCGCGTCTAGAACTACGCTGGGACACTATGACCCGTCCCACCACACGATCGTGTTGACGAACTTGCTTGACTCTCCGAGGGCGTCGCGCCTCATTGTGAGTTATGTCATGTTCCACGAGATGCTTCATCTACGATTTCCCACAGAGCACCGCGGGACACGCCGCTGCGTACACACCAACGAATTCAAGCGAGCCGAAACGACCTTCGACGACTTCCTAAGAGCGAAGCGAGAGCTAAATCGATTTGTGGCCGAGATGGGACGCTCAGACCTGCGAAACCCTTACGCCGGTTGAGCGGCTGAGGTGAGGCTTAACTGCCTGTTCATCTCCTCAAGCTGGACAATCAAGGAATGGACGGCCAATGACTGGAAGCCAATCAGGCAGAGCCGATAACTAAGTTCCGCGCGGAGAACAGCTGCCGAAAAGCGAAGTCGGAGCCAGATTAGGCGCGTAACTACGTCGGAGCAGTCCACCGATGCATATGCCACAGCCACACGAACTGCGGAATGAAGGCGGTTGAAATCGACGATCGATCGATTTAAATATTGTTTAAAGATGCGCAAGCGTTCGCGGCGGAGTTTGCGATAGAGCGACAGGTCAAATCCAGGCTGACGGCTCAGGAATTGAAAGTCCTCGTGATTGAGCAGACGCTCCATCGGATAATAGAGGGCGACCGAAAAACTGTCGAGCCATTCGGGTGTGATCTCGCTAGAAGGACACCGGCTAAGCAATCTGACGATTACCGGGGAGAACAGAATCGCAAAAAGTCCTACGAGTAATAAGGGCGTGAGTACTAGAACAGCCGTCACGAAGACCTCCGTACCATATAACTTACAGGATTGTGGAACGCCGTACAAGCCCTGATTCGGCATTCGGGCAATTAAAGTGGAAAGATTCTGTAAAGAAAAATCTGAAGGTTTTCGGGAATCGACTGCTGTACTCAATAACTAGCTGTGAAATCAGCGCCGGCCGCTTCGGGCCAGGGCGATATTGATGCCTTCCAAATCGTGCATTAGCTCGGCCTGCCGGCCAGTCTGCCAGCTATGCCCCATCGTGACCGGGGCGACTTCGCCTTGTTCATTAAGAAAGCCAATCCAATAAATAAGACAAAGGCACATGATAAATGAGACGCCGAGATTGACGAGAGCGAAACTTTCGTGAGACCAGAAACGGCGTAGCAATAACAGTGAGGTCTCAGCTGTGAAATAGACAATGAAGCCAATACTGAACAATGCCAGATTTCTGGGCATGCGCACCGGGAACCACAGGATAAAGAACAACATGAGGATGAGGCTAAGCAGGGACACTGTCGAGACTGTTCGTTCTAAAATGAGCGCCATTGTCAGGGCGAAATCGATAGGCTCGTGAACTTTGGCAGCGCCCGAGGCGAGGTATTCAGAGACCGCGCTGAGGGATGCAACCCCAATAGAAACGGGCCAAACGACATTTAGAACTCTTCTCGAGATACGTAAGATACCCGGGAGTGTTTCGAGAATAGCTTGTAACAAGCCATACACCATCCAAATCGACAGACACCAGGAGACGATCCGCAAAGCAAGCCAAGTGATGCGGTAATCCAAAACGCTATCGAGCGAAGAAAAGCGTTCGATGATGGTAAAGGAGTCGCTCAGAACTTGGAATAGCAAGAATGCACAAAAAACGCGATATACCCGGTGCAGCCGGAGGGTGACCAACCGGATGACGAGTACAACACTCAACACATCGCTCAGCCCAAACGCGAATCGCGTCCAATTCATGAGTTGGCCATTAGCTTTCCTTGGATATTAGAGCAAAATAGAGGATAGGGCAACCTCATTCCGACGCGGTCCGAAACTTGGCCGGTCTTTTTTCTAATTTACGGGACGACGGGACATCGAGATCTGGACTTGCTTTAATGCGACAATGGCACGTGTTTATTACCGGGTTCGGGAAAAGGCATCACCTGGGGTCCGGCGGAGAGGGCGATCAGCGGCACGTGTTTGTTGCCCGGTTCCGGGAAGGGCATCACTTGGGGTCCGGCGGAGAGGGCAATCAGCGGCACGTGTTTGTTGCGCGGTTCCGGGAAGGGCATCACTTGGGGTCCGGCGGAGAGGGCGATCAGCGGCACGTGTTTATTGCCCGGTTCCGGGAAGGGCATCACCTGGGGTCCGGCGGAGAGGGCGATCAGCGGCACGTGTTTGTTGCCCGGTTCCGGGAAGGGCATCACTTGGGGTCCGGCGGAGAGGGCGATCAGCGGTACATGCTTGTTGCCCGGTTCCGGGAATGGCATGACGTTTGCGACTGTTTTCACGACGGTGGCATCAACGCTGTGTCGGGCCGGGGCGGCTGTGCCAGCAAGGGCGGTCCCGAAAGTCAAAAAAGAAATTAGCAAAGTACGTTTCATAGGTCGATATCTCTCTTGGAAGAAGAATGAGATTTACTCTCGACCGTAAAGTACCTGAAACTAAATCAATCCTTTGGCTACCCCCTGCTGGTTTTCCGCCTTCGGAACGCCTAGTTCTAATAGTACTAACTTCGCTTGAATGAGCTATCCGACTCTGCGACAGTGAAGGGGCTATAGATGGGAACGAGGAATATTATCCATTCCGATAATGGGTCGGTCGAAATGGAATTCGTTCGGGATCTTCCGCACATCCATACCTCTTATGGAAAGCTGGTATATCTAGCAGGTCTTCGCAACCCGGATACCGGTCGCTATGAGCATTTCGGATCCAGTGATAAAGCTCCAGGCAATTTAGACACCAGTCGGGCGCTACGCAGCCTCCATGAGGCCGTTTTCCGGGAGTGGATCACTTACCCTCTGGAACGTAAGAAGGCTGACATCGAATTGTATATCTCCGGTATCGGGCAGGTAGATCGAATCCAGTTGATCGACGCTTGGCTGCGCTTAACTCCTTATAAGAATTTGGTTCCGGCCTCCATACAAGGTCCCGAACGAGAGAAACATACCTCCGACTTTGAAGCTATTTTAGGTTTGCTTAAAAACGTGTATGGCGTTTCCTCGCCAGATCTAAGCGTTTAGCTACCCCAATTACCTGGCCGATGATATCCGCTTCGCCAGGGAAGCGGTACACCTCGATCTTCATGCCCGATCCGGGAGAGGGCTGCACAATCAGAAGCCCATTTCTCTCACTGCACCATCCACAGCGATATCCCGTCCGATGTTCAATGAAGTGAATCGGTTTCTCATATTCCTGAGTCGCCCCTTCCGCGTCGAGTCGCTGCTTGGTTTCGTCTATCTGGACAAACGACCCGGGTGGCAGGATCGGATGCATAAACCAGTCTTCTGTACCGATAAAGGCGTATCGATGTCGCTGAAAATCAAGCGAGCTTAGAATCGAAAGCGGCAGATTTCCCCAACGCCGGACATGCAGGCTCAAGTACACCGTCTTCGTCAAGTCAACCGATTGGTCGATCTCAAGGGGCACATTCTCGATCATTCCCTGCCCCTCTGTATAATCTACCAGCCGAGTTTCCCTAATACCTACTCGGGCGGCGTCGCCTAACAGATCGTTAAGATCGATGCCATACCAGGTTAAAACCGTCTCGAATCGTAGGCCATAAATCACGCAAAGGGAGTACAACCTGTGAAAAGACGGGGGTGTTCCTTTATTCTCAATATCTGCCAAACGACTCAGTCCGATCGCAAATTCCTGATTTTGCCGCAGTCTGGCAACTCGCTGACTCGCCTCCTCAACATCCCGGTATTTCAACCGCAACGATTCTCGAGCGCGCCGTAGAGTTCGTCCCGGATCGTCCATAAGGCACACCTCACAGATCCCTGAACCCGTGTCTTGTACGAGCCAGAAAGAAGCCCGATAATGGCCCGGATTTGTTAATTTTGTTCTGTTTTCAGAACATGATCAGCCTAGTCTATCATCCAGGATTGCCTAGAGACGACAGCAAGGGGGCAGTTCAGGTTCTTGTTTCGCCCGGAACAGCACTATAGATGAGAGCTTTCGGATAAGCTTGATCCGGTGCACCAAATGACTTTCGAAATCACATGGCCAGAACAATCCGCCCGATAGCGGCATTTCAAGGCGAATTAGGCGCCTTTAGCCACTCCGCCGCGCTAAAGTTGCTGGGGACGGAAGTAGCGCTCAAGCCTTGCCGGGCATTCAAAGATGTGTTTGAGGCCGTCAAGCAGGGACACGCAAACTGCGCCGTGGTTCCGATCGAAAATACTTTGCACGGCAGCGTCCATGAGAACTACGATTTTCTACTTGAGTACAATTACCGGATTTTCGGAGAGACGAGTATCCGTATCTCTCACCAGCTCATCGCCATGCCTGGGTTGTCTTTCCGTCAGATTAAACGGGTGCTCTCCCATCCAGTCGCTCTGAACCAATGCAAGCAGTTTTTCGATCAACATAAAAGGTTAGTCGCCGTACCTCACTACGACACCGCCGGCAGCGTGAAATCGCTGCGCGAGCATCCCGAGCCGCATACCGCCGCAATCGCCTCCGAGATTGCGGCTACTACCTATTCCGGTGTCATTCTTAAGCGAGATATCGAAGACATTCGTGAGAACTTTACGCGATTTTTTCTGCTGTCGAAACAGCCGAATCCTTGGCCTACAAAGCAGGCGGCCTGCAAAACGTCTCTCGTCTTCTCAACCGACAATGTGGCCGGCTCGTTGTTTCGGGCTATGGCCTGCTTCGCGCTGCGCGGTTTAAGCCTCACCAAGATCGAATCCAGACCTTTCCGAGGAAAACCGTGGGAGTACCTGTTTTATGTGGATTTTCTCGGAAGCCTCAACGAGAAAGTAGTGCAAAATGCCATTGCAAATTTGCAGGAATGTACTCAGTTTGTGAAGCTTCTCGGCAGCTACCGGCCAACGCCCTAGCAAAGCTTCACGGCGAAGCCCAATGTGGCTGTCCCAATGGCAGGGCAGTCACATCAAATATCGTAATACAACTCGAACTCATACGGGTGGGGCCGCAAACGAATTGCTTCAGCTTCCGCTTTCCGCTTATAAGAAGCAAAAGTCTCAATCAGTTCTTCGGAAAAGACGTCGCCTTTCACCATAAATTCGTGATCCTCTTCCAGGCAGGTCAAAGCCTCATCCAAAGAAGCGGGCATGGAAGGCACTTTTTTCATCTCCTCGGGTGAAAGATCGTAGATATCTTTGTCGAGCGGCTCTCCGGGATCGATTCTGTTGAGAATGCCATCTAACCCAGCCATCATCATCGCCGCAAAGGCCAGGTAGGGATTCGAAGCCGGATCCGGCGGCCGGAACTCGACCCGCTTGGCTCTCGGATTATTCGAGTACATGGGAATACGCACCGCCGCTGACCGGTTGCGGCGCGAGTACGCCAGATTGACGGGCGCTTCGTATCCCGGAACTAGCCGCTTGTAACTGTTAGTCGTTGGCGCAATGATGGCCGACAAGGCGCGTGCGTGACGCAGCAAACCGCCGATGTACCAGAGAGCGGTCTGGCTCAAGCCGGCGTAGTTGTCGCCTGCGAAAAGCGGCTCTCCGTTGGCCCAGAGGCTCTGGTGCGTATGCATGCCGCTTCCGTTGTCGCCGAATAGCGGTTTGGGCATGAAGGTGACCGTCTTACCGTACTGATAGGCGACGTTCCGGACGATGTACTTATACAGCATCATGTTGTCCGCCGAGCGCACGAGGGTATCGAACCGCTGATCGATCTCGCATTGACCGCCAGTGGCGACCTCGTGATGGTGGCACTCGATACTCAAACCGCATTCGATCATGGTCTCCACCATCTCGCTGCGCAGGTCCTGGTAGTGATCGGTGGGGGGAACCGGGAAATAGCCTTCCTTGTAGCGCGGCCGGTAGCCGAGATTGTTATGCTCCCGGCTTGAGTTCCAGCGCCCTTCCTCGGCATCGATAAAGTAAAAGCCGCTGTGCTGGTTCTGATCGAAACGGATATTGTCGAAGATAAAAAACTCGGCTTCGGCGCCGAAATAGGCGGTATCGGCGATGCCGCTGTTCTTCAAATGGAGTTCGGCTTTTTGTGCGATCCAGCGCGGATCCCGGTCATAGTGCTGGTGTGTAATAGGGTCGAGAATATTGCCCAGCATCACCAGCGTCCTCGTTTCCGCGAACGGATCTAGAAAGGCCGTCGCCGGGTCCGGGATGATCAACATGTCACTTTCGTTGATTGCGGCCCAGCCGCGTATGCTCGAACCGTCAATGCCGAAGCCGTCTTCAAACGAGCTTTCTTCGAGCATGCTGATCGGATAAGAGATGTGCTGGCTCAGGCCGGGCAGATCCGTAAACCGCAGATCGAACTGGCGGGCATCATTCTTTTTGGCGTATTCGAGCACTTCTTTTGCGTTCATATATCGATTTGGCCTTGCCCGTTATCCTATCGCGTGCCGTGGATCCCTTTACGGTTAGAGGGAATGATACATCCGTTTCACGGATTTAGCAGTTCTACAGGACTATAGGCTTAGCGCTTCCCGGAAACGGGCCGATTGACGCCGAGACATCTCCACCGTTGTCCCGCCACGAAGGACTACAAGGAGATTTCCGCTCATGCCAGGGTCCACGCGCTCCACCCATTTCAGGTTTACAATCTGCTTGCGTCCCGCGCGAAAGAAGGTAGCGGGATCGAGTCGTTCCTGCAAAGCCGCCAGGGATCGCGGAACTAAAGGCCGTTCATTCCTAAAGTACAGCCGGGTGTAGTCTCCTTCTGATTCCAACAGAACAATGTCGTCGGTGCGCACCAGCCAGCAGCGCTCCCCGTCTTTGACGAATACTTGCTCAAGGCGGGACCGAGCCATACGGGGCCTAAGCTTAGCGACAGCCGCGGCCAGGCGAGCCGGGGCCACAGGCTTCACCAGGTAATCGAGCGCGCTTACTTCAAACGCTTTTAATGCGTATTCATCATAAGCCGTGGTGAAGATTACCTGCGGTACATCGTCCAGGCGCTGTAAGAGATCGAAGCCGTTCATTCCGGGCATACGTATATCGAGAAACAAAACATCGGGTTCAAGCCGACCGATCAGGGCTAATGCTTCTTCGCCCGTGTGCGCTTCCCCGGCGATCTGGATCTCTGCGTGTACGGCAAGCAGTCTCCGTAGCTCCTGCCGGGCAAGTCGCTCATCATCGATGATCACCGCCTTCATGCGTTGTTGGAATGAGAATAGTGACGGCCACACGCGCCTCGCCACACGCGCCCAGGTGCAGGCTGGCCCGTTGCCCATACAGAATGCGCAGACGCTCTCGCGCATTCGTTAAGCCGATCTGCGTTGAACCCGGCCGAGGATCGCTCAGTGTTCCGGTATTCTCTACTTCAATCCGCAACGTATTGCCCTCGATGGCGGCTCGAATGAAAAGATCGCCGCCCGAGGCAACCTCTTCAACGCCGTGCTTAATGGCATTTCCCACAACGGTTTGCAGCATCATAGGAGGGACGGCGGTTTGCCGAACCGAGTCGTCTATCTCCAAGTGCACACGCAACCGGTCTTCAAAGCGAATCGATTCCAGCGCCAGGTAATCCGAAACAGCTTCTATCTCGCTGTCCAGCGGAACTGTATGGAGCCGGTCCTTTTGCAAGTTATAGCGGAGGATGTTGGCCAACTGGGTGATCATGTCCTGCGCCTGAGCCGGATCCTCGCTGATCATGCCCCGGATTGAGTTAAGGCAGTTGAAAAGAAAGTGCGGGTTTACCTGGGCCTCCAGAGCGCGCAGTTCGGCGTTGCTCAGTGCCAGTCTCATCTGCATCTCATTGCGCTGCACTTCACGCGAATGGCGGAAAGTCGTGATTGCCAGATACAGAATGGTCCAGATGGTATCGACGACCGATAGGCCTATGAACATATACGCGATGGAAGATGCTTGCCTCCATTCGCCGAGCTGTCCCTCGACGGCTGTGTAAACGCCAACAACCAGAGCACTTTGCACCGCAGCGATGAGGATGCTCGCAGGCACCGTCCGCGAGAGCGCGCGAAGTAGTGAGAGGCTGGTCCAATTGCGACGATGAATTTCGGTGCGAAGCAGATGTGTCAGGCCGATACTGTACAGGAAAAAGAGCAGATAGCCGATTACAACGCTAGGCCGCCATCCGTTCGCCATCACTCCGGTCGATAATCCAGCTCCAAAACTATATACGCCCCAGCCGGCAATTTGGCAAAGCCAGTATTGCGCATTGGTTGTCTTCATGAAGCCATTTTCCAGAAACTGCGTTCTGTTGTGTTGCGATTTGTGATAAGCGGTTTGCTTGGTTGACGAATGGCGGCGCCGGGAGGAGTTCGCTAAATTCCGCCGAAATATCGCAGGCCGTCTTTCCACGGGCATGGATTTGGTTGAGACTATGAGAGATGACCGTTCGTGGCGCGCAGGGACAATTATCGCTTTCACTCGAGCCGCAGCGACGGATCTTTCAGGTTCACGAACTGAATGCAGCCGTGCAGGAGATCTTCGAAGTAGATTTTCGAGGCATTCTGGTGGCCGGTGAAATTTCCGGTTGCCGGACAGCCGCCAGCGGACATTATTACTTTTCCTTGAAAGATTCGGAAAGCCAGGTTAAATGCGCGCTCTTTAAGGGCACAGCGCGCTTTGTGCGCTGCAAACCCCAAGATGGGCTGGCGGTGATTGCGCGCGGCAGCCTGGAAGTGTATCAGGCGCGGGGCGAGTACCAGCTCATTGTCGAGAGCATCGAACCGCAAGGCGCAGGTGTTCTGCAGCTGGCCTTCGAACAGCTCAAGAAGATGCTGGCGGCAGAGGGATTGTTTGCAGCGGAAAGAAAACGGCCGCTTCCCGCGTTACCGCGCCGTATCGGGATCGTGACCTCTCCCTCGGGCGCCGTGATTCGGGACATGTTGCACGTGCTCGAGCGCCGCTTTCCGGGCTTGCAGATCCGCCTCTTTCCATCGCAAGTGCAAGGCGACGGTGCGGTGGAACAGGTCTGCGCCGGCTTGCGTTTTTTCAGCCAGACGGACTGGGCGGAAGTTGTCATTCTGGCGCGTGGTGGTGGATCGCTCGAAGATCTCTGGACATTCAATGAGGAAGCCGTCGCTCGTTCGATCGCCGCTTCGCGCGCACCCGTGATCTCGGCCATCGGCCATGAGACGGACTTCACCATCAGCGACTTCGTCGCCGATCACCGTGCGCCTACCCCCTCGGCAGCCGCCGAGATCGTGATTTGTACGCGCGAGAGCCTGCTGGAACAGTTGTCCGCCTGCCGGCAAAAGGCTGGGCAGGCCGTTCGTTATCTAGTATTGGTGGCCTCGCGGGATCTGCAACAGCAAGGCGTCGATCGCGCCGCCAGATTGATGCAGCGCCGGCTAACGGCCGCTTCGCAGCAGACCGATGAACTCGACGACCGCCTGCAGCGCTGGCAAAGATCGTTTCTGGACGCGCGCCGGCGACGTTATCTGGCCTTAGAGCAACGCCTGCAGAACACGAATCTGCAACTGCGCTTCAGCCGCATCCGCCACCAGAGCGAGCTGCTCACCCAGCGGCTGACACGCACCCTGCAAGACAGCCTTGCGAGGCGTCGCGTGCGGTATGATTCGCTCTTGCTGCACCTGCGCCAGATCAGTCCACTGACGGTGCTGGAACGCGGCTACGCTATTGTCGAGAATCACGGCGGACAGGTTGTGCGCGCGGCCGCTGAGACGCAGCCCGGCGAGGAATTGAAAGTCCGATTGCACCAGGGGCATCTTCAGGTCAGCGTCCTCCCCGAGTAAACCGGCTCTTATACTGGGATGTGAACCATGAAGGTAAACCGCGCGCAGTCTGCCTGCTCAGCGGCGGGTTAGACTCGACTACTTGCCTGGCGATCGCACTACGAGCCGGGTTTGATTGCTATTGCCTGTCCTTCGACTACGGACAGCGCCACCTGGCGGAGCTCGCTGCGGCCAATCGTGTGGCGGGTGCGATGGGCGCTCGCGAACATCGCACCGTGCAAATGGATTTGCGCGTCTTCGGCGGCTCGGCTCTTACCAGTTCGCTTGCTGTGCCAAAGTCCAGCAACGGCCAGATCGCAAACGACGCAATTCCAGTCACCTATGTCCCGGCCCGGAACACGATTTTCTTGTCTTTCGCGCTGGCGTATGCGGAGGTCATCGGATCTTCGCACATCTTCATTGGCGTGAATGCTCTCGACTATTCGGGCTATCCGGACTGCCGTCCCGAGTTCATCGAAGCCTTTGAACGAATGGCGAACCTAGCCACCAAAGCAGGGGTCAAAGGACAAACAAAATTGCGGATTGAAACGCCTCTGCTCCACATGACTAAAGCGGATATCGTTCGGAAGGCGGTCGAACTGGGAGTGGATCTCAGCTTGACCCATAGCTGCTACGATCCCTCTGCTTCGGGCCAGGCGTGCGGCGGATGCGACTCCTGTCTTCTGCGTCGCAAAGGTTTTGCGGAAGCCGGAATCAGGGATCCCGCTCTTGCTTAAAACCAGCAGGCTGCGACGTGAAAATTAGCGAAATTTTCTATTCGATCCAGGGGGAAGGATCGCTGGTGGGCGTGCCCTCGGTATTCGTACGAAGCTCCGGCTGCAATCTGCGCTGTACCTGGTGCGACACTCCCTATACGTCCTGGCATCCGGAAGGACAGGAGAACTCGGTCGAACAAATCCTTGCTCAGATCACTGAGTTTCCGGCGACCCACGTGGTTGTCACTGGCGGTGAACCGATGATCGCCCCCGGAATGGTCGAACTCACGCACGAGTTACGCGCCGCGGGACTCCACATCACCATCGAAACCGCGGGCACCGTCTACCTTCCAGTTGCCTGCGACTTGATGAGCATTAGTCCTAAACTTTCAAACTCGATACCGGTCGATCGCGAAGAGGGGCGTTGGGCTGCCCAGCACGATCGACTACGAATTCAGCCAGATGTGCTGCAGCGCCTGCTCGCCGGTTATACCTGTCAGCTAAAGTTTGTGATCTCGTCGGAGTCCGATCTGCAGGAAGTGGAGACGATCCGGGCTGCTTGCCGGGCCGGCGCCGGGCAAGTGATTTTAATGCCGGAAGGAGTGAAGCCGGAGATTCTGCACGAGAGGGCTTTGTGGCTGGCGGAAGTCTGCAAACGAACCGGGTACCGGTTGAGCCCGCGGCTGCATGTAGACCTCTGGGGAGATCGACGCGGCGTTTAGGCTCGATTTCTTTTCGCTAAACTTAGGTTTGAAGTACATCGTTCGAGCAGTCAGTTACCTCAACACCGTTCCGCTCGTGTGGGGCCTGCAGCACGGCCCGCAACGCGATGAAGTCGACCTCTCCTTCTCGATCCCATCCGAATGCGCCCGCGACGTAGAAAACGGAACCGCCCAAGTCGGATTGGTGCCAGTCGCTGAAATTGCCCGGCAAGGTCTCGAGATCGTTCCTGGCGTGGGAATCACCTGTAAGGGTGCCGTTCGCAGCATTCTGCTATTTACTAAAGTTCCGTGGAAACAGATCCGAACGCTGGCCGCCGATCTCAGTTCCCGCACATCCGTCGAGCTGGCGCGGGTCATTCTGCGGGAGCGCTACGGTGTAGCGCCCCACATCACTCGGGAACGCCCGGTTCTGGAGCAGATGCTGGCTCATTCCGATGCCGCTTTGATCATCGGCGACCCGGCGCTTCAGCTCGATCCCGCGATTTTGCCGTATGATCGTTTGGATTTGGGAGCGGAGTGGTGGACCTTTACGCGATTGCCTTTTGTCTTCGCCGCTTGGGCCGGTAAGCCCGGCATTCCGATAAACCCACTACGGCGACTTTTGACAGAATCCTACCAGTTCGGGAAAGCGCATCTGGACGAAATCGTTCAGCATGAATTTGTAGGTCGTGGAGTCTCGCGGGATCTTGCGGAGCAATACTTGCGGCATCACATACGCTTCGAGATCGGCCCCAAAGAAGAGCAAGGCTTGCGCACCTTTTTCGAGCTGGCCAACCTAGCTGAGCCGAGCTCCGCTGCAGCTGGACACGTCAAGATCGCCTAGGAACAGATATTATGATGACCCGTCAACAAGCACTCGATTTCTATGCCAACCCGGATCTCGTCAGTCTGGGCATGGAGGCTGACACTGCTCGCAAGAAGTGGCATCCCGAAGGAATCGTCAGCTATATCATCGACCGGAACATCAATTACACGAACTTCTGCACGGAGTATTGCAGCTTCTGCGCTTTCTACCGGCCGCTCGGCCATAAGGAAGGCTACATCCTGCCGGAACAGCTGATTCTCGACAAAATTCAGGAGACTGTCGAGTTGGGCGGCACCGGGATTCTGATGCAGGGCGGCCTTCATCCCGAGTTGAAAATCGAATGGTATGAAGACCTCCTGCGAAAGATAAAATCGCAGTTCGATATCTGGTGCCATTGTTTTTCTGCCCCCGAAATCGTCAATATCGCCGAAGTTAGTAATCTTTCGCTGCGCGACACCATCGCTCGGTTGCGAGATGCCGGACTGGATTCGATCCCGGGTGGCGGCGCCGAGATCCTGGACGAAGATGTTCGCCACCGCATCAGCCGCTTGAAATGCAGCACGCAGGATTGGATCGACGTGCATCGCACGGCGCACGCGCTGGGGATGCGCACCACCGCCACCATGATGTTTGGGACGGGAGAGACCATTGAGCAGCGCCTGAATCATTTCGAGGTGGTCCGGCAAATTCAGGAAGACACGGGCGGATTTACGGCCTTCATTCCCTGGTTCTTCCAGCGCGAGTACACGTCGTTGGGTAAATTCGTAAAAGAGGAAGCAACGGCGGTCGAGTACTTAAAGATGCTGGCGCTATCCCGCGTGTATCTGGAAAACATCCAAAATGTGCAAGCCTCCTGGGTCACTCCCGGGCTAAAAGTGTGTCAATTAGGATTGCGTTTTGGCGGGAACGATGTGGGCAGCGTGATGATTGAGGAGAACGTGGTCTCGGCTGCGGGCACGCATCACCGGGCCACGGAAGAACAACTGCGCCGGTTGATCCGGGATGCGGGGTTTGAGCCAAAACAGCGCGACACCTTGTATCGCACTTACTTCCTAAATTAGGGTGACGAAATAGAAAAAGGGAACTGACCGGAATCAGTTTCCTTCTCTACTTAAACGTTCGGGTTGTACTAGCTTTCTTTGGCCTTCTGCGGTCGGGCAGCCTTCATCTTCTTCATGTTGAGAGACTTATCCATCCACTCATTTGCTTCGTTAGATAAAGATTTTGCCTCGTCGGACGAATCGGACAGATAAGCCTTTTCGCGAAGCAAGAGATTCAGGTAGGACATTGCATCCTCGTTCTCCTTGTCGATCGCTAACGCCTTCTTCAATTGATCCAGCCCGTCATCCACGGACTTGCCATACTTGTCCTTCAGCTCCGCCCTAGCCTTCGCGTCTTTCAGCGGACCGGGATCGTTAGGGGACATTTTTTCCGCGACGCGCGCTGAGGCAATATCAGCCAGCGCATCGTAATAGTCGATGACGCCTAAGTAGTAGTATGCTTCGGAGTCTTTCGGATCAGCCTCGATGCGGCGCTGGTTCCATTTGCGAGCCTCTTCGAAGGCTGCTTTACGCTGCTCGGGCGTGCCTGCCGTGGCGGAATTATAAGCCATGTTTGCCATGGAAGCGAGCGCCTGCGAATTATTCGGTTCCTTTTTCAGGATCTTATCGAACTCCTGCCGCGCCATGTCATAGTTTTTCTTATTATCGGGAGAGTCAGCACCGGGCACCCACTGAATGAAATAAGAAGTGGCAAGATACGCCTGGGCATTTTGGTTCTCGGGGTCGAGACGCACGGCTTCTTTAAAATGCCGTACGGCTTCCGGGTAATGGTTATTTTTGAAAGACTGCACGCCCTTATTCATCTCGTCGCGAGATTGGAGTTTGGCGCAGCCTGTTAGCGTCACCAGGCCCGAGACCAGAATGAGCGCCAGCAGTGTAGATTTCGATAAGGATCGCATGGCTTATGGTCAGGAACTTACTGCCCCGCCTCCACTTTAGGCGTCATAATGCCAACCTTGTCCAGGCCGGCGCCCTTGGCGTCGTCTACCGCTTCGGCGACGAAACGATAGTCCACTTCAGGATCGCCCTTCACAAAAAGCACCTTCGTCGCGCGCGTCTTGAAAATATCTTCCAGCCTGGTTTGCAGATCCTTCTCGGCTATCGGCTGCGAATTAATTTCGAGGCTTCCGTCCTTCTTAACATCCACCACCACGTTCGGATCTTGGCTGGGAGGAGGTGGGGGTTGATTGGGAGGCGGCGGCTGCGGAACAAGCGTATCTAGACCATGCGGCGTCAACGGCGTGATCACCATAAAGATGATCAGGAGCACCAGGAGCACGTCGATCAGTGGCGTTACGTTAATATCTGCTTTGGCTCCGCCCGAGCCACCAACTGCCATTGACATAATGAATTCTCCTTAGAGTCTCAACTATAAGCTGCTTGCAGCCCGTTTCTTATCTTTCACTTCTTCTGTAATCAAACCAAGCGTATCCACACCGGCTGTCCGCAAATTATCGATCACATCGGTTACGGCCGAAAAGCGGGCTCGCGCGTCAGCTCGCACATATACTGTCTTGTCGGAGCGATTGGTTTGCAGATCCTTCACCTTGCCACCCAAATCAGAAGGTTGAATCAGCAGGTTGCCAGGACTCAAAAACGCACGGCCATCGCGCGTAATGGCGATCAGCACGGCATCTTCCTTATCCGCTTCCTGCATTTTGATGTCGTTGTGTGTCTTGACCATGGTCACCTGCTGCCCTTTAGACAACATAGGCGTGATGACCATGAAGATAATCAGCAGGACAAGCATGACGTCTACCATAGGCGTGACGTTGATGTCGGATACAACTGGTGGAGCTTTAGCTAGTTTCATAGTGCGCCCTCTAAATATCCTAACGAGTGTCTCTCGCCCTGTAATTGTATGGGAACAGCGTCAGTCGTTGTTCCCATCACCAATTCAACTCGAGAGATAAACAGTTCAGTTACTTCGTCACCGTACGCTGGGTACGCTTCAAGAAGTAGTCGATCAACTCCGAACTGGAGTTCCCCATTTCCACGTCGAAGGCTTCAATGCGATTACTGAAGTAGTTAAACATCCAAACGGCCGGGATGGCGACGAACAAGCCAACCGCAGTTGTGATCAGAGCTTCTGAAATACCGCCGGCAACCGCGCCCAGACCTGTTGATTTCGAGGTCGAGATCGACTTGAAGGCGTTCATAATACCGACCACTGTTCCAAATAGTCCAACGAATGGAGCTGTAGAGCCGATGGTCGCCAGGCTGCTGACACCGCGCTTCAGTTCAGCATGAACAATAGCTTCGGCGCGCTCGAGAGCACGGCGAGAGGCTTCGATGTCTTCGCCCGGAATTTCCGTGCTCATCTGGTGAGCTTTAAATTCCTGCAGGCCAGCCACCACAACTTTGGCCAAGTGGCTCTTATTGAAACGGTCGGCAATCTTGATCGCCTCATCCAGCTTGCCTTCACGCAATGCGCCGGCAACGGCCGGGGCAAAGGCGCGCGACTGTTTTCGGGCAGCATTGTAGGCAATCAAGCGATCAATCATGACACCAATCGACCACGCCGACATAATGAAAAGCACCAGAACAACCAATTTGGCCAAAGTGCCCATATTACCCCACACAGTGCGTGGATCGAACGCAATGCCTTCCTGTTCCTGAAGAAGCCAGAAGGCCCAAACCTGAATTTGCAATAACATCCTATTTCATCTCCTGAGTTGAATTGGTAACTAAGTCTAACTAACAACGAACCCGGTTTACTGACTCCCGATTTACTGACTCAATGTGAAGTTGACAATGATATCGGTAACAACCGTTACTGGCTGACCATTAAGTAACGTAGGTTTATACTTCCATTGCAAAACTGCTTCTTTGGCGGCGTTGACCAGCAGCGGATGGCCGCGAACCAGTTGCAGATTTTCGATATTGCCTTCTTTGCTGATCACGGCGTTGAACTCTACCGAACCCTGCACACGAGCCGACTTGGCAAGCGGGGGATATACCGGCTGCACCTTCTTGATTAAGTTGGCCGCTGCGACCTGGCCGCCGACACGTACGACGCTAGGCGTCTTCTTGGGCGGGGGCGGCGGTGGGGGCGCTCCGGGCACTCCGCCCATCACTCCACCAAGCACTCCACCTGCCGCTCCACCGGCATCACCGGTACCGCCAACCACGCCGACGCCGGCATCCGGTGGCGGCGCTGCTTCTTCGATTTTGTTCACCTGCTTCGGAATTACCCTCGGCGCCTGCAGCTGGTTGGCAATGAACTGCCGGATCACCGGCTTAGGCGCTACCTTGGGTTGGGCAGGCGGGGGCGGGGGAGGAGGAGGAGGCGGCGGCGGGGGCGCGACCAACATACTCTTCAACTGCGCGCTTGGTAACGTTTGCGTATAGATGAGCGGAATTAGAATTAAAACACCGATTACGCCGATCTGTAGCAACAGCGACAGAATAATGGTGTACGGCTTCTTCGTCTTCGCAGTGCCGTCTACAAATGTTTGATCAAACATCTTAGTGTCCTCACTTCGGGCTCAACCACCGGGCCCGCCAATTGTCTCACTACTTAGCGGTTCGCACCGCTTTCACATCTTTCGCCGGCTTCACGGCCGCCTGCGGCCGGTTGCCCATCGTCGTAGGTCTCCGCCGTTTCCGGCCTTCCAACAGATCGTGCCCGAAGACCAGAATCGGACTGGCTATATAAATCGAAGAATACGTTCCCACGATGATACCTACTACCAGGGCGAATGAAAATCCGTTTAGTACTTGCCCACCAAATAAATAGAGAGATAACGCGGTCAGAAACGTTAGCCCGGAAGTTAGGATGGTCCGGCTTAAAGTCTGGTTGATGCTCCGGTTCACGATTTCGGAAAAGCTTCCGCGCAGCTGCATTCGGAGGTTTTCACGGATCCGGTCGAAGGTAACAACCGTATCGTTCATCGAATAACCAACCAGTGTCAAAAGCGCTGCGATCACGGTCAGATCGATCTGCTTGTTGAACAAAGAGAACAACCCGATCGTGATGATCGTATCGTGGAACACCGCAATTACAGCGGCGACACCGTAAATCCACTCGAAGCGAAACGCGATGTAAACGAGCATCGCGGCTAAGGCGATCAGCACCACGTTGATGGCTTGCTGGCGGAGGTCTGCACCGATCTTGGGTCCTACAAACTCGAAGCTCTGGACATGAAAGTTACCGGGGAAGCACTGCGCCCGGAGTACGTTCAAAACCTGTGGAGTCACGCCGGAGACTTGACCGAGTTCGTCCAGATTATGGATCAGCCCGGAGTGAGTGTCGCGGTATCCGGTGATAGCGCGGATTAGTGTTTGTAGCTGTTCGTCCGACAACGTCACACCGGCCGCCGTTAACGGGTCTCTCAGGTGATCGGTTAATGCGGTCGTGCTGGTGGTGTTGATGTCGAGCTTACTGCCTGCGCCGGGATTGAACACCTTGTTCAAGGTACTGAGCATGTTATCGCGCGCGCTCTGAAGCGCCCGCTCATCGCGCGCTCCGGTTGAGATTAGCACTTCCTGCGACTGGGCATTGTTGATTTCCTGCACCTCAATCTCGCCGCTGATCTGTTGTCGCAGAGCCGCACGGATCGCTTCCGCTGAAGGTCGTTTAATGAAGTTGACGTCCATCAGTGCGCCTCCCGTGAAGTCAATTCCGTACTTCGGACCGCCTTTGACAGCAAGGCTGATCAATCCTACCGCTGTAAGAACCAAAGACAGGATGATGAAAGGCCATTTCCTGCCGAGAAAGTCAAAATTCGTTTGCTTGAAGATTTCCATCGAACTCTAATGGCAGGCATCTACAGGTGGTAGACACCGGTTTGTTATAAATGTTCCCCGCGGATTTCAAAAAAGTGGCAAAATGTTGCGCCGCGGGTTGCCCCTTGGCTAGATACTGAGAGCCTCGACGGGCCGGGGCCCGGAAAGCTCCCAATCGAAGATCACCCGCGACACAAAAACAGCCGTAAATACGTTGGCCAGCAGCCCGATTACCAGGGTGACCGCAAAACCTTTCACCGGGCCCGATCCGAACAGGAAGAGAATAGCGCACGATACTACGGTCGTGATATGGGTGTCGATGATCGTGAGGAAAGCCTTACCAAATCCGTTGTCGACCGCCGGAGCCACCGCTTTGCCGGCTCGCAGTTCTTCCCGAATGCGTTCGAAGATCAACACGTTGCTATCGACCGCCATACCGATGGTGAGCACAATTCCCGCGATACCGGGCAGCGTGAGGACTGCGTCGAAGTAGCTCAGGCAGGCGATCAAAATCACCGCGTTGAGAACCAGCGCTAGGGTGGCATTGATGCCGCTCTTCTTGTAATAGATCAGCATCGCAATGATGACGGCCAGAACGCCCGCAATACCGGCAGCAAATCCATATTTGATGGAGTCTGCTCCCAGCGATGGTCCGACTGTACTCTCCTGCTCGTACTGCACCTTGGCCGGCAGCGAACCCGCTTTCAAATTCAGCGCCAGGTCGGAGGCTTCCTGCTGGTTCGCCATGCCGTTGATCACGCCGTTGTCGCTGATCTGGCCATCGATGCGCGGCGCACTCAACACTTTGCCGTCGAGCACGATAGCCAGGCGGTTGCCGATGTTCGCTCCGGTGAAGGTCGAAAACTTCTTGGCGGCATCCTGGCTCAGGACAAAGCCGGTTTCCCAACCACGTCCGCCCATCTGCGATTGCTCGGCGCGGGCATCCCGGATATCGGGACCGCGCACGACCGCCGTTTTGGCCGCCAGATAGACGCCGCCGCCTTTCGAATTCGGGTCGCTGCCTGCGGCGCCAATCAGCCGGGTGCCTACCGGGAGAACACCGTTGTTCTGGGCCAGCGCTTCTTCCCTACTCGCGTAAGGGCCGCCCTTCACCTCAAAAAGTTCCAGTTGCGCGGCGGTTTGCAGCACCTGTTTCACGCGCGCCGGATCGTCTACGTCGGGCAACTGGACCAGCAACTCGGCGTCCTGATCTTCGCGGCGCTGCTGTACGGTCGCTTCACTCACGCCCAGCGCATTGATCTTCTTATCCAGCGTGTTCTTGGTTTGCGCCAGCACGCGGCTCCATAGCGCCAATGCTTCCGACGGCTTCATGGTCAAGCGGTAATCGGTGCTGCTGACCGGCGTGAGCAGCCATTGCGAAAAATTGGAGTTCACCACGCCGCGCAGCGAACCGGCTTGTGTGGAAGGGACGCCTTTGATCACAATGGCCGCTTTGGTCGCCGATTTCAAGTCCTTCGCTTCGTCTACATCGACGCTGGCGAACTGCACCCCAGCCTGTGTGGCCGCCGTTTTTAAGCGGTCGGCATCGGTGCCCGCCTGCGCATTGAAGGCATCCTGCTGTTGCACCTGCACCACCAGGTAAGTTCCGCCGGTCAGGTCGAGACCCAAATGAATGTTCTTTCTCCAGTTGGCGACCAACTCTGCTTTGCTCGTCGGCAGCCCGATAATGCCATACAGGCACACCAGGATCACGGCCAATATAAAGATAAACTTGATGCGTAAATGGCGGTTCATTTCAAGTGCTTTGAGCTTTATTTCTTGACGGTGTCGTCGGCGTTGACCAAGTTCGTCACGGAACTCCGGGCAACTTGCAATTTGAGGTTGTCCGGCTTAATTCGAAGTATTAGCGTATCATCGTTCACCGCGACGATCGTACCGACAATGCCGCCGGAGGTGAGTACGGTCTGTCCGGTCTGCAGCGCCTTGACCATTTCGCGCTGCGTCTTCTGCTGCTTGCGCATGGGCATAAACACCAGGAAGTAGAAGATCGCGATCATCAAAACGATCGGCAGAACTCCGGTCAGAAAGGAGGCAGGGGAGGACGCGGCCGCAGCCTGCAGGATGAGCAAAGAAAACAGCATAGAAGTCAATTCCTAATGGTATCGGGTATAGGCGGGACGCGGCTAAGAGCCTTGCTCGACGAGCGAGGACGATGGAACCGACCTTAAGTACTCGGGGAAATTCCCAAGTAAGATAGCCTCCCGCATCCGTCGCATAATGTCAAGGTAATAGCGGATATTGTGGAGCGTGGCGAGCGTCGAGAAGAGGATTTCGCTGGCTTGGAACAGGTGGCGCAGATAGGCCCGGCTAAAGGTCCGGCAGGTGTAGCAGGAGCAAGCCGGGTCGAGCGGTCCGGCGTCATCCTGATATCGATTCTGCTTGATCACCACTTTGCCTTGCGAGGTAAACAGATAACCGTTGCGGGCATTGCGGGTGGGCAGAACGCAATCCATCATGTCTACGCCGCGCGCCACGTACTGCGGCAGTTCGTCCGGCATGCCGACGCCCATCACGTAACGGGGCCGGTCCAGCGGCAACAGCGGCGTTGTTGTCTCCACCATCTCCAGGCTCAGATCGCGCGGTTCGCCGACGGACAGTCCGCCGATCGCGTATCCGGGCGCGTGCAACTCGAGTAGTGCATCCGTACAGGCAGCGCGTAGGTCGGGAAACATGGAACCTTGCACGATCGGAAATAAGGCGCAATTTAGACCCGTTTCGCGTTTTAGATAATGCTGGTACCCGGCGCGAGCCCAACGAATCGTGCGGTTCATCGACGCCACTGCCTGATCGTGAGTAGCCGGGTAGGCCAGGCACTCATCGAGCATCATTAAGATGTCGCTGCCGAAGGCCAGTTGAATATCGACTACGTTTTCGGGCGTGAAGAAATGGGCGTCGCCATTCAGATGTGAATGGAACAGCACGCCCTCTTCGGTCACCTTGCGCAATGTTTCCAGGCTGAAAACCTGAAAGCCTCCGGAATCGGTCAGGATCGCTCGGGGCCATGCCATGAAGCGGTGCAGTCCGCCTAATTGCCGGATTCGTTCATGTCCCGGCCGCAAGAACAAATGATAGGTGTTACTGAGGATGATTTTGGCGTCGAGATCGTCCGCGAGCTCGCGCGGCGTGAGTCCTTTTACCGTGGCTTGCGTGCCTACCGGCATAAAGACAGGTGTTTCGATCGTGCCGTGGGCGGTGTGCAGCAACCCGGCGCGCGCTCCGGTGTCGGGGCAAGTCGCCTGGATTTCAAATCGCAACGCAGATGTCAACCCACTATTGTGGCGGATGCGTTTCTCATCCGGCTGTTACGATTGAGGCTTAATCCTCCGCGATGGCGCTGCGCTTTTACAACACTCTCACGCAAGAGGTTGAAGAATTTCATCCACTTCATGACAATACCGTCCGCATGTATACCTGCGGACCCACTGTTTACAACTTTGTCCATATTGGAAACTTCCGCACCTTCACTTTTCAGGACCTGCTGCGGCGCTGGCTGAAATATCGCGGTTATCGACTGGATCACGTGATGAACGTGACCGACGTAGACGACAAGATCATCTTGAACGCGGCGCGAGAAGGCAAGTCGATCGAAGACTACACCTCGGCCTACACGAAAGCCTTCTTTGAAGACGCGGCGGCTCTGCGCTTGCAGCAGCCGGAGCACGTCGCGCCGGCGACGAAACACATCGGCGTGATGGTGAAGGCTATTGAGGATCTCACCGCCAAGGGGGCTACCTATTCGAACGACGGTTCCACTTACTTCCGGATATCGAGCTTCCCTGAATACGGCAAGCTCTCGCACAACGATTTCAGCGGCATGCGTAGCGGCGCGCGGGTCGATGTCGATGAATACGATAAGGCCGATGCGCGTGACTTCGTTCTTTGGAAGGCGCGCAAAGGCAACGAGCCGTACTGGGAGACGCCTTTCGGCGACGGCCGCCCCGGCTGGCACATCGAGTGTTCCGCGATGGCCATGGAGTATCTAGGCCAGACTTTAGATATCCATGCGGGCGGCATTGACCTGGTCTTTCCGCACCATGAAAACGAGATTGCGCAGTCGGAAGCGCTGACCGGCAAAACCTTCGCCCGTTTCTGGCTGCACTCCGAGCATCTGCAAATCGAGTCGCAGAAGATGTCGAAGTCGCTAGGGAACTTCTATACTCTGCGGGATTTGCTGGACGAGGGCTATCAGCCGGAAGCGATCCGGTACTTGCTGGCCCAGGTTCCTTATCGCAAGAAGCTGAATTTCAAGTTAGCTGGACTGAAAGCGGCTTCCAAAACGATCGAGCGCCTGCGGGATTTCGAATTGCGGCTGACCTCAACCAAACTGCCGGCCGGCCGGGATGAGGCGATCGCGGCCAGGTCGACCGAAGCCATTCGCGCCTTTGAAGACGCCATGGACGACGACCTGAATACGGCCGAGGCGCTGGCCGCCATCTTCGAATATGTGCGTGAGGTGAATACGGCCGTGGACAGCGGCGAGTTTCGGGAAGAAAACCGCTGGGATGCCGCCCGCGTTCTGGAAGTCTTCGACACCGTCTTCGATGTGCTGAAACCGAGCGATGCAACGTTGCTGGCGGCGGGGCCAAACGCCGAGGTAACCGACGTCGAGATCGAGGGGATCGTGGCGGAACGAACCCAGGCCAAGAAAGCACGAGACTTCGCGCGTGCCGATTCGATTCGTAAGTCGTTGGAAGATAAAGGAGTCATCCTCGAGGACACCAAAGAAGGTGTGCGCTGGAAGAGGAAATGAAAATTCAAAGCCAAGTGGTTCATGCGGGCGATCGCAAGCGCCTGCCCCATGTGCCCATTCCGTCGACGATCCCGATCCATCTCAGTTCGACCTTCTTTTATGAATCGGCGGCCACCCTCGACCGCGTGCTGGGACATGAGGAGGAAGGTTTTTGTTATGCCCGTTACGCTAGCCCTACGAATATCGCGCTCGAGGAACTGACTACGAAACTCGAGAATGGGGCGGGGTCGCTGGCAACTGCTTCGGGCATGGCGGCTGTCCAGATTGCGTTTCAGGCAGCACTGTTAGATCGCCCACATAGTGTGGTCGCTTCACACTCTATCTACGGGGCGACGGTTGGATTCCTCGACCAGGTACTGGCTCCTACTGGAGTCGACGTTACGTATGCCGATATTTGCGATCTGCCCAAACTGGAACGGGTGATCGAGAAGCAGAAACCGGGCTGCGTGTTCATCGAGAGCATTTCGAATCCGCTGCTGCGCGTGGGCAACATCGAACGAATTGCCGAACTGACCCGGAACGCCGGGGCCGCGCTCATTGTCGATAATACTTTCGGTTCGCCGGTTCTGCTGCGGCCACTGGAGTTTGGGGCCAACATGGTGGTCCACAGCTTGACCAAATACCTGGCCGGGCACGGGGACGTTTTGGGCGGCGTGGTTGTGAGCGACGCGTTTCATCACGAGCAAATTCGTAAGATCTCGCGGCTGGTCGGTCCGGTGCTGGGGCCGTTTGAAAGTTACCTCACCATGCGCGGGATCAAGACGCTTGCGTTGCGTTACGAGCGGCAGTGCCAGAATGCCAAGGCGCTGGCCGAGTGGCTGCAAAGTCATCCTTGCGTCGACAAAGTGTATTACTGCTCCGACCCGGCGCATCCGGATGCCGAGCAGATACGGCGCTATTTCGAACCGGGATTATTCGGCGCGATCTTCAGCTTCGAGCTGAAAGGCGCATCCAAAGAAGACGTGATCCGATTGATGGACCGGCTGCGCATGATCGTACCGGGCACCTCGCTGGGCGACGTCCATACTTTATTGCTTTATCCGTGGATGGCCTCGCACCGCAACGTCGCGCCGAAGATGAGGGAGCGCATGGGGATCCGCGAAAACCTGATCCGCATCGCCGCCGGAATTGAATCGTTCGATGACATCCAAGCCGACCTCGACCAGGCGCTGCATGCTCATTAGGCTGATAGAGTAGGTCGCGGCAAGTGTTTGCTCATCAGAGGAAAAAGATCCAGCTCCTGTTCGCGGTAGCCGATGCGATTCTGACCGTCATTGCCTTTCAAGCCGCCTATTACACACGCACTCAGCTGACTCTGGAGCGGGTGTTTTTCCTGGCGCCGCGCACGCACATCCTGTTTCTTTGTTTTTGCGCGGCAGCCTGGGTCGCGCTTGGCTCATTGAACCGGGTTTACGAGTATCTGGACTCTGCCAGTCCGCGCCGGGTGGCCAGCCGCACGCTGCGGCAGAGCTTCTGGGGAATCATTCTGGTGATTCTGTTTCAATACCTGCTACGGCTCGATCCGCAGCTCAGCCGTAGTTTTCTGCTTCTCTTTTTTCTCTACAGCACTTTTCTGCTCACTGCGTTCCGGTGGTATTCACCGGCCTTTGTCAGTGCGTTTCAGCGCGGGTTCGGTAGTCCGTACCACGTCGTGGTTGTCGGCGACGAAGCCAAGACGGGGCCGCTCGCCGTTACTCTGAGCGAGGGTTCACCGTTTCGCATCAAGATCGTCGCTGAACTCAATCAGGAAGAATGCCTGCAATCGCTGCCGATCCTGCTGGCGAGCAGGATTGTCGACGAGGTGATTTTCAATGTCGACAGCAGCAAGCTGGCAGCGCTCGAAGAAATCTTTTTGCATTGCGACGAGCAGGGCGTGCGAACGCGCGTAGCCATCGATTTCTTTCCGCATGTGAATAGCGAGATCACGCTCGATCGTGTCGGCGGCGCTCCTTTGCTCACCTTCTCCGCTGCGCCGCTGGAAGATGTTCGCTTAGTGGTCAAGCGATTTTTCGATATCGTGATCTCGGCGCTGGCGCTGATCGTGCTCGCGCCATTCATCGGAGCGGTGGCTTTGTTGATCAGGCTCAGTTCGCCGGGACCAATTGTCTTTACCCAGGAACGCTGCGGGCTGAACGGACGAAAATTCACGATGTACAAGTTCCGCTCGATGGTGGAAAATGCAGACGGACTGAAGCTGCAATACGAGCACATGAGCGACCGCGAGGTGGCCTTCAAAATCGCGCGCGACCCCCGGGTGACGGCTATCGGGCGGTGGTTACGTAAGTTTTCCATTGACGAGATTCCGCAACTTTACAACGTTTTGCGGGGTGAGATGTCCATCGTCGGACCCCGGCCGCCTGTGCCCGAGGAAGTAGAGCGCTATGAGCTCTGGCAAAAGCGCCGTCTGCGAATGAGACCGGGGCTGACATGTATCTGGGCGGTGTGCGGGCGCGATCACATCGATTTCAATTCGTGGATGCGCATGGACATTTCGTATATCGAGAACTGGTCTTTGCAGCTAGATTGGTCGATCATTCTGCGGACCATTCCGCATGTGTTGGCGGGCAAGGGCGCGCACTAATGGAGAAGCCAGGGTGGCAGGGATTGATGAAAAACCTAATCTAGCCGCAGATGAACCACTGATGGCCTTCGGCCACCCTGGGGGATGAAAACTGTGTTGCGCAGGATTGGGAACGGGGCGCTCACGCTTCCCGCTCAGATTCGGTGTTTCGTTGACAGATTTTGTGTCAGGCATGGTGTTTTCAGAACAACGCGGATCAACGCAGATAGAACCTTTTCTTAATCGGCGTTTATCTGCGTTTATCAGCGGCCAACCCTTTTCAGCGGTCTCGGATCAGCAGAGCAAGGCAATAACTTATGCACCTCATACCAACCAACGATGAAGTGATTGCGCTGCTGCGCGAAACCGGGGCGCTGCGCGAAGGCCACTTTGAGTTCCTCAATGGCATGCATACGGACGAGTACCTGCAGGTGCCGCTGGCCTTTCGTTACTATCAACACGCCAAGGTTTTGAGCGTGGGGCTGAGCCGCCGGTTACGCGCCGATGCCGAGATCCGCGCGATGATTAAGGAACTCTCGATCGTGACGCCTACAACCGGTGGGCTGCCCGTTGCCTTTGGCGTCTGCGAGGCGTTGCGGGCGCGCCAGGTCTACTGGGCCGAGCAGGACACCGACACGGCGCCCATGCACTTTCGCCAATTCCTCGAACCCGAACAGGGCGAAAAGATTTTGATTGTGGACGACATCCTGCGTTCCGGACGCCGGGTGACGAACATCCGCTCGCTGATCGAAGCCCGCGGCGCAGAAGTAGTCGGTTTAGCTGTCGCTGTTTACCAGCCGAACCCGACGATTGCCGATCTCGGCAGCGTTCCACTCTTTTACCTGGCCAAGATGGACGCGCTCTATTACAAGGACGCCGACTCCTGTGAGTTGTGCCGCAAGGGTGTGCCGGTCGAGAAGGTCTCGATCTGAGAATTTGGCGTCGCTTTGTTCACTTTGCTTCTGAGACTCGTCTCGAGCAAAGAGCATGCGAACCCTGGTTCTTGTCTGTTCCCTATCGTTATTAGCAGGCTTAGTTACGGCGGCCCGGCCGGGCAGCCAGGCCGAATACATGGGTGGCACCCGGCCGGATATCCCGGCGAATAATCCCGGCAGCATCGAAGTTTCCGATCGCACCTATTTCGTGTTCGCGTCGAAACACACACACGTCAAGATCCCGTTTGAGCGCATTAATCTGCTTGAGTATGGCCAGAAGGTAGATCGCCGCTATTTGGCGGCTGTGGTGATTTCACCGCTGTTCATGCTGGCGAAAAAGCGCGAACACTTTCTGACGATTGGGTTCCAGGACGACGATGGACAGCAACAAGCGATGGTTTTCAAAGTCAACAAGAACGACATTCGGCTGGCGCTGGTTACACTTGAGGCCCGCACCGGACAAGCGGTTCAGTTCCAGGACGACGAAGCGAGAATGGCAGGTAAAGGATGAAATACTGCGGCTTATTTTTGTTGGGGGCGCTCACTCTTCAGGCGCAAACAAGCGGGGCCGATCCGGCTCCCGCCAGCCTTCCCGAAGTCCGGCGAATCTACGTGGCAGAACTAGTCGGCACACAGGCTGATTCGTTGCGCGAGCTGATTATCGCGAGCCTCAATGGGACTAAGCTATTCGTGCTGACAGACAACGAAGAGCGCGCCGATGCAGTCTTAAAGGGTGCGGCCGACGATCACGTGTTTACCGATGTCCACAATATTCGCGAGGGACTGAATCTGCACGAAAGTGGCGGTGGCAATGCCGCCGGGTCCGGTTATTCCAAAGGTGCGGGCGGTTACGGCGGCATCTCCATCGGAGAGAACCAGACGCATAACTCGAAAGAGCGGAAGCATGAAGCGTATGCGGCGGTGCGCCTGTGTAATAAGAACGGCGACGTGATCTGGTCAACAACGCAGGAAAGCCTGGGAGCGAAATTTCGCGGAGCGAGCGCCGATGTAGCGGCCAAGGTTGCGCGGCAAATCACGCTAGACTTCGACAAGGCCCGGCGTGGCGCAGCGCCTGCAGATCCTGCCGCGCGCTAACTAACAAAAACCCGACCGGACAGTAACGTCCGATCGGGGCCCTCACCTCAACAAAGCTGGCTTCTCTTTAACTGGCTAACGCGAGCGGCTTCACCTGAATATTTGGAATCACCAGCGAAAGCACATCCTCTACACGCTCGGCAAAGTGGAACTGCATCTCCTGCCGCACGTGCACCGGCAGGTCGCGCAGGTCTTTTTTGTTACCGATCGGCAGAATCACTCGATAGATACCGGAGCGTCTTGCCGCCAGCACCTTCTCCTTCACGCCGCCGATGGGCAGGACCAGCCCGGCCAGCGTCACTTCACCGGTCATTGCTATGTCGCTGCGCGCCGGCAGACCGGTATACAGCGAAGCCATGGCCGTCGTCATCGTTACGCCGGCGGAAGGACCATCTTTCGGAATAGCTCCGGCCGGCACGTGTACGTGTACGCCATTATTCTTGATCGCCTGCGGGTCTACTCCGAGATCCGCCGCATGCGACCAGATGTAACTCTGCGCAATCTTAGCCGATTCCTGCATCACCTCGCCCAGTTGGCCAGTCAAGGTAAGGCTCTTGCCTTCAGGCAGCAATGTGCTTTCAATGTAGAGCACGTCACCGCCCGCTTCTGTCCACGCGAGTCCGGTAGCTACGCCCGCCGGTACCGTCTTGCGCATCTCTTCCGGCAGGAACATCTCCGAGCCGAGCAGATCGCCGAGCGACTCCGCTGTCACCATCACCTTTTCGGCTTGCTCCTCGGCAATCTTCAAAGTGACCTTACGCGTTACTCGGGCGATCGCCCGCTCCAATTGCCGTAAGCCCGCCTCTCGGGTGTAGCCATGGATGATAGTCTTCAATCCCTCATCCGTGAACTCGATCTGTTCTTCCGTCAATCCCGTTGCTTTCAACTGCTTCGGAATCAAGTAGCGTCGTGCAATCTGCTGCTTCTCTTCTTCGCTGTAGCCGGAGAGCCGCAGAATTTCCATACGGTCAAGCAGCGGCCTCGGAATCGTATCGAGCGAATTGGCCGTCGTGATGAACAGCACCTTCGACAAGTCGAATGCCATGTCGAGATAGTTGTCGCGAAACGTCTTGTTCTGTTCCGGATCGAGCACCTCGAGCAATGCCGCCGCTGGGTCGCCGCGGAAGTCGTGTCCCAGCTTGTCTACCTCGTCCAGCAGCAGCACCGGGTTCAGCGCACCCGCCCGCCGCATGGCTTGTAACAGCCGTCCGGCCATTGCGCCGATGTAGGTTCGCCGGTGTCCGCGCAACTCCGCCTCATCATGCATACCGCCCAGGCTGAACCGTTCGAATTTGCGTCCGAGCGATCTCGCCACCGACTGGCCGAGCGAAGTCTTACCCACGCCGGGCGCACCCACCAGGCATAAAATCGGGGCCTTGGCATCCGGGTTGCGCTTCAGCACACTCAGATGCTCCAGAATGCGCTCTTTAATTTCCTGTAAGCCGAAGTGATCTTCGTCGAGCACCCTTCGGGCATTCGCGATGTTGAGATTGTCATCGGTGGTCTTGCCCCACGGCAGATCCAGCACAAACTCCAAGTAGGTACGCGTGACGTGGAAGTCCGGCGCGCCCGCAGGCAGCCGTTCAAGCCGTCCTAGCTCCCGCTCGAAATCCTTCTTCGCTTCTTCCGGCAGCGGAGTCTCTGCAAACCGCTCGCGCAGCATTTCGACTTCCGCCTTGTCGGCATCTTTTTCACCGAGCTCCTGCTGAATGGCGCGGAGCTGTTGGCGAAGCAGGTACTCCCGCTGCTCCTTCGACATCTCGTCGCGAGCCGTTGAGGCGATCTGCTGCCGCAATTCGAGCACTTGCAGTTCGTGCGACAGATACGAGTGGATCAGGCGCAAGGCATCGAGGCGCGTTTCTGCTTCCAGCAGATCCTGTTCTTTCGCCATGTCGAGGCTGAAAATGCTCGCCAGTAAGTAGGCCAGTCGCAGCGGATCGTCATTGCCCGAAAGCATGCGTGTGATCTCACCCGCTGATTGCGGTTGCGCCAGCGAAATCGCCTTCGATGCCAGCTCCAGCAGTGCGCCGGAGAGCGCTTCCACTTCCGAGCCATGATCCTGCGGAGTATCGAGCAAACGAAACTTCGCCATCAGGAAGGGTTCGGTCGCTTCGAGCTTCATCACGACCACACGTTCGACCCCGAGCACCAGAATTTCGAGCACTCCGGCGTTCGGCCGCGAGGACTTGCGAATCACCGCCTTCGTTCCGATCGTATACAGATCGTCCTGCTGCGGCGCCTCCACTTGCGCATCGCGCTGCGCAATCAGGATGATCTCTTTCTCTTCTGTCTTTAACGCGGCCTCAACCGCCTGTAGCGAACTCTCCCGACCAACCGAGAGCGGGAGCAGCAATCCCGGAAAGAGAATCGTGTTCTTTAGCGGCAGGGCCGGCAACGTTTGATATGCAGTGTTTGCCATGGAATCCTTCTAAAAAATAGATGCACGCTGAACGCTCTAAGCTGCGATTTCTTGCGTGCATTTAACTCAACTTTATGAAACGCAAAAAAAGCCCGGAACGTTTAAACGCCCCGGGCTATTCCAGTACCTAAGACACAAAACTTACGGCTGTACCACCGTGAAAGCGGTTTGTCCGCCCACGTTTACCGTGAGCAGAGCAGCTTTCCCGTTCGCTTGATTCATCAACCGCTTAAATTCACCCACGTTCGAAACAGGCTGCCGGTTGACTGCGAGAATGACCGCGCCCTTACCTAAGGCTTGGGCGTCGGCTGCTGGGCTGCTTTGATCCACTTCGTCCACCACAACACCCTTGGTGCTCGCCGGAATGTTGATCTGCTGCGCGATTTCCGGGGTCAAATTCTCCACCGTGATCCCACGCGCAGTCACGTTGCCGGCGGAACTGTTATCGTTGTCGCCGTTATCGCCGTTGTCATTGCCACCCTGCTTCTTCTGATCCCAGTCGACCGCGTTCGGCCTCTGCCCCAGAGAAACCGTCAGCTGCATCGGCTTACCGTTGCGCATGACGTCCAGCTTGGCGGTGCTGCCCGGAGACATCGCGATCACATCCATCGTCAGGTCGTCCGAGCCTTTGACGCTCTTTCCGTCGATGGCCGTGATCACATCGCCCATCTGCAGGCCAGCCTTCTTCGCCGGACCGTTGTCGGCCACCGAATCCACCAGCGCGCCCTTGGCGTCCTTCAAACCAAATTGCGGCGCAAGTTCCGGCGTAATGGTACCGAGTGTCGCGCCGAGGTAACCACGCGAAACTTTGCCGTTCTTCTCGATCTGGTCCATGACTTGCTTTGCCATATTCGATGGCACTGCGAATCCGATACCCACATTTCCGCCTTCGCCGCCGCCAAACGGGCTGCCGCCGCCGGTCAGAATCATGGTGTTAATCCCGATCAACTGTCCCTGCGCATTGATCAAAGCGCCGCCCGAATTACCCGGGTTGATCGCCGCATCGGTCTGAATGAAGTCCTGAATGTGCGTCTGACCTTCCAGCTTGCGGCCCTTAGCGCTCACAATGCCCATCGTCACCGTGTGGTCTTGCGAGAACGGATTGCCGATCGCAAAACACAGGTCGCCCACTCGCGAGGCAGAGGAATTGCCAAAGGGAAGCGTCGGCAAATCATTGGCATCGATCTTCACTACGGCGAGATCCGTTTGCGGATCGGTTCCAATCGTTTTTGCGGTAAAATTGCGGCCGTCCGACAGCGCAATCTTAAGAGTCGTGGCTTTATCCACCACGTGGTTGTTCGTCAGGATGTATCCGGAAGGCGAAACAATCACGCCCGAACCCAGACCGCGTTCGCGTTGATCGCGGGGCTTTCCTTGTCCCTGTCCGCCAAAAAACTGCTTAAAGAACGGATCCGCGGAGAACGGGTTTTGCCCCTGTTGCTCCGACGCCTTAATGACGCGCGTGGAACTAATGGTCACGACTGCCGGCGACGCCTTCTCAATTACGTCCGCAAACGAATTGGAAAGCTGGCTCACCCGCTGCGTGCTCTGACTGGTATCGGCTCGTGCCACTACCGACACGGGCTCATGAGAATGTGAATTGACGGCGAAAGCGGCAATCAAGCCACCGCCGATGGACGCCGCAACCAGCGTCAATATTGCTGTGGAGCGGCGGAATTGGACTACGTTTGACATGTCCTCCAAAAATCCTTTCTGTTTGGCGGCTCAGCTTGAGATCCTGCCGCGTTCCTTAACCTTTGACGTACTAAACTCAATTTCGATTTACCGCAACCGTCAGGTAGGCTTTAGCCTGCCACGACTGCCCTTTTGGCGGCTCCGACTTCGAACTTCAACCCGGACTGCCCCGGGTCCGCATCCAACCGGATGGTCTGCCCGTCTCGCACTTCTCCACCCAGAATCCGCTTGGCCAGCGGCGTTTCGATGTCCCTCTGGATCGCCCGCTTTAGTGGACGCGCCCCATACGCCGGATCATACCCGTTTCGTACTAGCCTGGTTCGCGCTGCATCTGTCAGTTCCAGAACGATGTTGCGCTCGGCTAGCCGTCCCCGCAGTCCAGCCAGTTGTACCTCGACTATTTCCTTCAGATGCTCCTCGCTCAGCGCATGAAACACGATAATTTCATCCAGCCGGTTGAGGAACTCCGGACGGAAGGCCTGCCGAAGCTCATCCAGTACCGTATCCTTCATCCGGCGGTACTCCTCGCCTTCGAAAGCACCGCGGTATTCCAGGATGCGGTGGCTCCCGATATTTGAGGTCAGAATCACGATTACGTTCTTAAAATCGACCGTTCTCCCCTGGCCGTCCGTCAGACGCCCATCATCGAGCACCTGCAGCAGCGCATTGAACACATCATGATGCGCCTTTTCGATTTCGTCGAATAGAACCACCGAGTAGGGCCGCCGCCGGACGGCTTCGGTCAGCTGCCCACCTTCGTCATAGCCAACGTAACCCGGAGGCGCACCAATCAGCCGCGCTACCGAGTGCTTCTCCTGGTATTCCGACATGTCAATCCGGATCATCGCCCGCTCGTTGTCGAACAGGCTCTCGGCCAGCGCCCGCGCTAACTCGGTCTTTCCCACACCGGTTGGCCCGAGAAAGAGGAAGCTCCCGATCGGCCGCCGCGGATCTTTTAAGCCTGACCGGGCCCGCAGCACGGCTTCCGCCACCGCCAGTACGGCTTCGTCCTGTCCGATGACCCGCTCATGCAGCTCGTCTTCGAGCGCCAGCAGCTTCTTCATCTCGCCTTCCAGCAGCTTCGAAACCGGCACGCCGGTCCAGCGGCTCACTACATCGGCGATGTCTTCTTCGTCTACTTCTTCTTTCAGCAACCTGGGGCCGCCCGCGTGTTTCGCCGCCCTCTCTTCTTCGGAGTGCAACTGACTTTCCAACTGGGTCAGCTTGCCATATTTCAGTTCCGCTGCCTTATTCAAGTCATACGCCCGCTCGGCCTGCGCCGTCTCGACCTTCACCTGCTCGATCTGCGTCCGTAATCCGCGCACCCGGTCGACCGCTTCTTTCTCGGTCTGCCACTGCGCCTGCAAAGCCGAAGACTGGGTCTTCAGTTCCGCCAGCTCTTTCTCAATCCGCGTCAGGCGCTCCTTCGAGACCGCGTCCGATTCCTTCTTCAAAGCCTCGCGCTCGATCTCGAGCTGCATGGTACGCCGTAGAATCTCATCCAGCTCGCCGGGCAAGGAATCGATCTCCGTACGCAGCTTGGCCGCTGATTCATCTACCAGATCAATCGCCTTGTCAGGCAAAAAACGATCCGTGATGTACCGGTCCGACAAAACTGCCGCCGCCACGAGCGCCGTGTCTTTAATACGCACTCCGTGGTGTACTTCATATCGCTCGCGCAGCCCGCGCAGGATCGAAATGGTGTCTTCGACCGTCGGCTGGTCGACTAAAACGGTCTGGAAACGACGCTCCAGCGCCGCATCTTTTTCGATGTACTTGCGATATTCGTCAAGCGTAGTCGCGCCAATGCAGTGCAGCTCGCCGCGCGCGAGCATTGGTTTCAGCAAGTTGCCCGCATCCATCGCGCCCTCGGCTTTACCGGCGCCCACCACCGTGTGCAGCTCGTCAATGAACAGAATGATGCCGCCCTCGGACGACTGCACCTCTTTTAAGACCGCTTTCAGGCGCTCCTCAAACTCGCCGCGAAACTTCGCGCCGGCGATCAAAGCGCCCATATCGAGCGCCACCACCTGTTTGTCCTTCAAGCCTTCGGGGACGTCGCCCCGCACAATCCGCTGGGCTAAGCCCTCCACAATGGCGGTTTTTCCTACGCCCGGTTCCCCGATCAGCACCGGATTGTTCTTGGTGCGGCGGGACAACACCTGAATCACCCGACGGATCTCTTCATCCCGCCCGATGACCGGGTCTAACTTGCCTTTCGACGCCGCCTCGGTCAAATCCCGGCCGTACTTTTGCAGCGCTTCGTACGTCGTTTCGGGATTCTGAGACGTCACTCGCTGATGCCCGCGGACTTCGACCAGCGCCTTCATCAAACGATCGCGCGTCAGTCCCGCATCCCGCAGCAGACGGCCCGCCACGCCTTGATCTTCCGCCGCCGCCAGCAGCAAATGTTCAATCGAAACGTACTCATCCTTGAGCCGTTTCGCCTGTTCCTCCGCCTTCGTGAACAACTGCGACAGCCGTGTGGTGATATATACCTGGTCTGGACGAACCGCGCTCCCGGTCACTTTCGGGAGCTTCTCAATTTCCTGCAATAACCTCTTATGCAGCGGTTCCAACGCGACATCCGCGCGCAGCAGAATCGAAGGCGCCAACCCTCCTTCTTGTTCCAACAAAGCGAGGAGCAAATGCTCGACGTCGACCTGCTGGTTGCCATGCTCTACCGCCAAACTTTGCGCCTGCCGCATCGCTTCCTGCGATTTTTCGGTCAGCCGGTTAAAATCCATCGCTTAAAAAATCCTCATCTATAGGAATAACACTTGAGCCCACCGGAATGCAATAGTCTTAGTGTGACTCGCTAAGATTTTACGGATAAACGCCCCGGCTCGCCTAAGATACAGTAAACTTTAGCCTGCCTTACCGCCGAAATGAAGCCCTACGCCGCCGCCATTGCCTTAAGTTGCTGTCTTCTCTGCACCACGCCCGCTTTTGGCTGGTGGGAAACCGGCCATCGAGTCATCGCCCGGATCGCCGCCGCCGAACTGACTCCAGCTTCCCGCACCCGTGTCGCTCGCATTCTGAACGTGCCCGATTCGCCGGACGCCGTTTCCGACGCCCTCGCCGCCGCCTCCGCCTGGGCCGATGAGACCAAAGCGGAGACCAAAACCGGCGCTTGGCACTACATCGACCTGGCTCTGCAAGACCAAAAATCCGACATTCTCGAACGCTGCCGCGACAATAACTGCGTCACCGCTCGCATCCGCCTCTTTGCCATCCAGCTCTCCTCCCATCCCGGTAGCGCTCCCGTGAGCGAACTCGATGCTCTCCGCTATCTCGTTCACTTCGTCGGAGACCTGCACCAGCCGCTGCACGCCGTTTCAGACGCCGATTTGGGCGGCAATTGTGAGCATGTTGAACCGCCCATCGACACCGCCAAAAATCTACATGCCCTCTGGGACGGAGCGATCGTTAACGCCGTCAATCCGAGCGAGCGCGAACTCGCCGCCGATCTCGAACGGAATTTCGCCTCGTTCACCCCGCAGCTTCGTTCCGACCTGGCTGCCGGCAACCAGGACGATTGGGCCTGGGAATCGCATAAACTCGCCATCAAAGACATCTACGAGCGGCTCTCGATTCCAACCGAGCCCGTCCTTTTCCCCGCCAGTTGTCAGGTTGCGCCGCTAGCCGTCTCCAATCTCACCCTCCACATCGACTCGTCTTATATGGACGACATGAAGCCTGTCGTGCGCGAACAGCTCACCAAAGCCGGCTTGCGCCTCGCCCGGCTGCTGAACGAGTCTCTTTAACCCGGACGCCGTGCGCACACTTCTACTCCTAGCTGCCGCTTGTCTGTTTGCGGCCAGCCCGAGCCCGCCTGAGACCCCGCGCTACACCTTTCGCGTCGTCCACGTGTATCCGCACGATCCGCAGGCTTTTACCCAAGGCCTCGAATTTCATGATGGTTTCCTCTATGAAGGCACCGGACTCGAAGGCGAGTCCACTTTGCGGAAAGAGCAATGCGAAACCGCCAAGGTCTTACAGCAAATCCATCTCGCTGCACAATACTTCGGCGAAGGCATTACCGTGCTGCACAACCATATCGTGCAGTTAACCTGGCAGGCGCATTTCGGTTACGTCTACCACCAGGCGTCTTTTCGTTTATTGACAACCTTCTCCTATCCGGGCGAAGGCTGGGGACTGGCCAATGACGGACATGTCATCTATATGAGCGACGGCACCGCGCAAATCCGTGTGCTCAACGCAGACACACTCGCCGAAGAACGCCGCTTCACCGTGCACGATGGCTCGGCGCCAATCGATCAACTCAACGAACTCGAGTGGGTCGAAGGTGAACTCTACGCCAACATCTGGCAGACCAATCGCATCGCACGCATCTCACCCATCGACGGCCGGGTTGTTGCATGGATTGATCTCACTGGGCTCCTCCCACCTTCGGACAAGACCGCCGAAACGGACGTGCTCAATGGCATTGCTTACGATGCAACGGGCCATCGCCTCTTTGTCACCGGTAAGCGCTGGCCCAAATTGTTCGAAATTAAACTCGTGCCTGCGCGGTGAGCAGCCGAAAGTCCTGCTACGCTCAAGAAATGCGCGCTCGTATTGGCGCTTTGCTCCTTTTACTCGAACTGCCGTTGTCGCGCGGCGCGACAACGGCGCCCACCTTCGCACACAACATTGCTCCCATCCTCTACACGAATTGCGCACCGTGCCACTACACCGGCGGGCCAGGTCCTTTCCCACTCACATCCTTTGCCGATGTCCGCAAACACGCTCGTCAAATCGCGACCGTTACCCGCAGCCGCTACATGCCGCCCTGGCTGCCCGCTCACGGCTCCGGTGATTTCCTGGATGAGCTGCGTCTCACTGCCACTCAAATTCGGACGATCGCCGAGTGGGTCAACGATGGCTCACCCGAAGGCCTCGCCTCCGAAACGCCGGCCCCACCCCGTGTGGTAGATGGCTGGCCTCTGGGTCCGCCCGATCTCATTCTCAAAGCGCCGCAATCTTTGCGCGTACCTGCCGGCGGCGCCGATCTTTACTGGAACTTCGTCCTCACGCCGCCACTCGCCACGCGCCGTTTTATTCGCGCGGTTGACATTCGTCCTTCCAACCCTAAGATCATTCATCACGCCAATCTCATCGTCGATCCCACGGGTACGCAGCGCACCGGCTTCCCCGGTATGGATGTCACCGTTCTGCGCGGTCCGCTCGATCTCGACGGACACTTTCTCTTCTGGAAACCAGGCGCGCTCCCTTACAGCGAACCCGCTGGTCTGGCGTGGCCTCTCGATCCAGGCAGCCGTCTCATCCTCAATACGCATCTCCAACCCTCTGGTAAGCCCGAAGTAGAACAACCCACCATCGCCCTCTACTTCACGGATCAGCCGCCCACCCGCTTCCCTTATCTGCTCCAGCTCGAGCACGATGGCAATCTCGACATTCCGGCCGACGCGCGCGATTTCGTTATTAGCGACCAATTCCGCCTCCCGATCGACACCCAACTCCTCGCCATTTATCCGCACGCCCACTATCTGGGCCATCTGCTGGAAGCCTGGGCCGATCTCCCGAACGGGGTCCGCCAATCGCTGATCCGCATCCCCGATTGGGATCCCAACTGGCAAGCCGTGTATCGCTATCGGCAGCCTCTTCATCTGCCGGCCGGGACGTTAATTTCGATGCGCTATCACTACGACAATTCCGCCGCCAATCCGCGCAACCCCAATGCACCGCCCCGCCGCGTCCAGGGTGGCAATCTCGCCACCGATGAAATGGGACACCTCTGGCTCGAACTGCTCCCCGAACACGCCCGCGACGGCCGCCGCGTCTACGCCGAAGCCTGGGCTCGCCACCAGCTCGAAAAATATCCGGACGACTTCCAGGCGAATCTCACTCTCGGTTCTTTAGCGCTCGCGCGTTTGAATCCGCAAGAGGCCGTATCTCCCCTGAATAAAGCGGTGCGCTTTGCACCCCACGACGCTATAGCCCTCAATCTCTACGGCGCCGCCCTCGAAGGCACCGGCCGGATGGCCGAGGCCCTTACACAATTCCGCCTCGCTGTCCAGCACAAGCCCGCCTACGCCAACGCCCGCTTCAATCTTGCTCACGCTCTGGCTCGCAGCGGAGACCTGCCCGACGCCGTCGCGGACCTCCGCCAAATCCTAGCGACTAACCCGTCCGATCCCGCCGCGCAAGCCTACCTCGACCACCTTACCGGCAAACCCGGTGCGAAATGAAGGGTCTTGGAGTTGCTTCATTTCGGGTATGCTGCTGTACTCTTTAAGTTAGAGACAGGTGGCCATGGCGACCGGAAACATCACGCTTCCAGACGAACTGCTTCCGAAGCTGGAAGAAGTGGCGCGGGCCGAAAACAAGACCGCCGACGATATAGCTACGGAAGCGGTGAACCAGCACCTCACCCGACGATTTTGGCAACAGAGTCAATGCGAAGCCGAGAAGAGGCGCGGCAGCATGACAGACGAAGAAGTGGATGAGATCGTGAATCGCTCCATCCAGGAATTCCGAAAAGAAACACGCTCCCGCTAGCGTGCTCTGGCCTCCGTTTTGCGCTGGCCGCTATTCAATCGTGTAGCAAGCCCGTGAACGTCAGAAGGTCGGTTTCCCTAGTGCTAGCGACCCCGCTGACAACCGCATAGTCGACTGCGCCGATTGGCCGTTGCTGGACGCTTGGCCGGATATCAACCGTCTTGGCTGCGCGCACTGAGTCGCTGACTCAAACTGGCGCGTGCGGTGAAGCTGAAAAAGCGTTCGAACTCGCCATAGGTCTCGAACGAGACCCAGCCGTTCGCCGCTTCCTGCAGCAGCGTCAAGCAAACCAGTGGGGTAGGCTTTGGCTTCCATCTTTTCGCCCCAACTCGCATAGTCGAGAATACATTCATGCCGCCGCCTCTATCAGCCTCCAAGTGTCTTTTGTTAGGTCTAATAAACATCGCTGCTAAATGGTCAGACTCAGCCGCTGCGTTCAGGTCCGTTCGTGAGTTTCAATGACCAGGTGATCGCACTGGAGCATGTGCGATTGATCGACGGCACGGGCGCTCCAGCACGAGCCAATCAGACAATTGTTGTGGACCACGGCGTGATCGTCCGGCTGGGAGAAGCTGCCGTCACGCAAATTCCTGAAGGTGCACGAACACTCGACTCACATAACTTCAGTGTCTATCCCGGCTTAATTGGCATGCACGAACATATGTTCTATCCAACTCCCGGCGGCCGACCGATTTACAGCACGCAGATACTCTCCGCGCCCATTCTCTATTTAGCCTCGCGCATAACTACGATGCGAACCGCCGGGACGATGGAACCTTATAGCGATATGAACATAAAAGGACTGATTGACAAAGGTGTCACACCCGGGCCGGACATCGACGTTAGTGGACCTTACATTCAGGGCCCGGGTGGATTCTCTCTTCAGATGCCGGTGCTTCGCACGCCTGAAGACGCTCAGCGTTTTGTTGATTACTGGGCAACTGCTGGAGTGACCTCGTTCAAAGCCTATATGAATATTTCGCATGACGCACTCCAGGCCGCTATACAGGCTGCTCATCAGCATGGAACGAAAATCACAGGACATCTTTGCTCCGTTTGATTTACCGAAGCCGCCGAAATGGGGATCGACAACCTTGAACACGGACTTTTGGTCGACACTGAGTTCGTTCCGGGAAAACAGCGTGACGTTTGCCCTAAGACCCCACAGGGCATACCGATCGAGACATTAGACATAAAGGGCCCTGAGGTGCAACACATGATTCAAACGCTCATCCGACGCAAGGTCGCTATTACTTCCACGCTGGCCGTTTTCGAAGCCTTCATTCCCGGCCGGCCATCACTCTCCCGCCGCACGCAAGATGCGATGTCCCCTGGGGCGCTCAACAGTTACCTGCTCGCCAAGGAGCGCGCCGCCGATTACCCTCGGTCGCACGTAATGGCGCGGTTAAAGAAGGAGATGGAATTTGAGCTCGAGTTCGTACACGCCGGAGGATTGCTTCTCGCAGGGTGTGATCCTACAGGAAATGGAGGTTCGTTACCCGGTTTCGGGGATCAACGTAATTTGGAGTTACTGGTGGAAGCCGGTTTCACGCCGGAGCAGGCGATTCGCATTTATTCTTACAATGCCGCCGTTTACCTGGGCCGGGCTGATCGCATTGGCAGCATCGCTCCTGGGAAGCAGGCCGATCTCGTAGTCGTTGAAGGCGATCCGTCTACTCATATTTCAGACGTCGAGAAGGTCAAATACGTCTTTCGGCAAGGAATCGCCTACGACTCCGAAAAACTGATCGATTCAATTCGCGGCGAAGTCGGAATGTATTGATCCGATTGCTTTCCGGTCTTCATAGCCCTTCCCTAATTGTTCATCACAAACGCATACATCCGTTCCCCGGCCGCTACCACTACATACTGCTTGCCATCCAGCTCATAAGTAATCGGTCCATTCGACATCGCGCTTCCCAAATTCGCATGCCACAACGGCTGCCCTGTGGTCGCATTTAAAGCCACTAGATTGTTCGCCGGATCGCCCGCAAACACCAGGTTGCCCGCCGTGCTTAACAAACCAGACCGAACGCCCGCGGTCTCCCACTTGTGACTCCACTTGATCTTGCCCGTCTTATAATCCAGCGCCTGCAGCATAGATTCCGCCCAGCCGCCCTGATCGTTGCCGCCCCAGCCTTCCGGCTTCGGATCGTCGTCGTAGATGTAGTAAATGCTGAACGCCCGTGTCGCATTGATATAAAACAAACCGGTTTGTGGACTGAAAGTCGGCGGCGGCCAATTGACTGCGCCCCCTTGATTCGGCGACACCAGCGCCCCATCCTTCTGCGGCTCCTTCGCCGGATTCGGAATTGGCTGCCCCTGCGGGTCCACGCCCTTCGCCCAATTCGTCTTCACAAATTGTGACGTCGTATAGTTCTTTCCCGTCTTCCGATCCAGCACGAAAAACCATCCATTGCGGCTTCCCTGCGCCACCAGTTTGCGCGGCTGGCCGTCGATCTCGCCATCGATCAAGACCGGCGTCTGCACCGCATCCCAGTCATGCGTATCGTGCGGCGACGGTTGAAAATGCCATACCAGCTTGCCCGTATCCGCATTCAGCGCCACAATCGATTCCGTAAACAGATTGCTTCCCTTGCGCCCCTTGCCCGCGATGACCGGCTGCGGATTTCCTGTCCCGACAAACAGCATGTTCAGCTCCGGATCGTAAGTACTCGGCACCCAGGTCATGCCGCCCCCGTGCTCCATCGCCTCCGCGCTCGGCCAAGTCTCGGCTCCCGGCTCTCCCGGCTTCGGTACCGCCGACCAGCGCCATTGCAAATCGCCCGTCTCCGGGTCGCGCGACTCCAGATAACCCGGCCGGTCCAGATCATCGCCGCTTACGCCCGCAATCACGTGATTCTTGATAACCACTGGCGCTACCGACGCGTAGTACATCTGATCGAGATCGCACACCGGCTTGCTCCACCGCTTCTTTCCGTCGCTCAAATTCAGCGAAACCAGGTTGCAATCCGGCGTCTCGAAATACAGCCAGTTCCCGTAAATCCCCACTCCTCGATTACCTAGATGAATGCCGCCCTTCGAGGACCAGGTGTAGTTCCAGATCTCCTTACCGGTTCGCGCATCGATCGCCCAAACCTTGTCCGGCACCGTGAAATACATGATCCCGTTCACTACCAGTGGCGTCGCTTTCAAAACACCACCGAACGGATCGTTCGCGCCGTTTATGCCGTACACCCATGCCAGGCTCAGCGACTTTACATTCCCGTCGTTGATCTTCTTGAGCGTGCTGAAGCGCCGCCCCGAGTAATCCCCGTTATAAGTCGGCCACGAATCGGTGGGCGGTTGCAGCAGTTTCGCCGGGTCCAGTCCCTCGGCCGCGCACAGCATCGCGCCCATTAATACCGCTACCATCCACTTCATTTCAAAGTCTCCAGGTAAGCCACCACGTCGTGTATGTCCTTGTCCGTATACTCATCGAGCAGCGCCTCATGCGCCGCGTAGGGATCATGCTTCTCTACCTTCACCTCCGGCGTGCGCTGGAACGTTCGGTATTCTCCCGACTGATCGCGCAGCGCCACACTGAAGTCGTCGATCTCGAGCAGCACGCCGGTCACGCTCTGCCCTGACCCGTCCGTGACCGTAACGGTCACAGGCTTCTTCGAACCTGCGCTCGCGCGGCGCCCAAACGCCACCGTATTCGGAAACACCGTCTTTAGCTGCAGCACCGGCGGTTCGTATTTCTTGCCTATGCCCGCCAAGTCGCCCGTTGCTGAGTGACAGGTGCTGCATCGCCCAGCGCCGTTGAAATAAGCTTCGCCTGCTTTCGGATCTCCGGTCAGAACGTTCAGCACCTTGTTGTACGGCCCTGTCCGCAATGTATCGTCTACCTTCTGATGTAGAAAGTGGGACAGGTCCTCAATCTGCGACGGCGTCAGACTGCTGCTGGCAGCTCCGCTCTGCATCGGATGGCCTTTCAACAGAAAAGGACCAATCGTGCTTCCATACCGGTCGTGCAGCACCACCAGCGATCGCACCATATCCGGCCCCTGTTCCGTACCGCGACCCTTCGGGCCATGGCACGTAATGCACTGCGCAATGTACGTGGTCTTGCCTCGATTCGCCGCCGCATCATCCACAATTTGTTTGTCGCTCGCGCCCGCCTGGTCCAGGAGCCCGCCGCCTTTTCGCACCTTGACTCCCGCCATGGGCGTAGCCGAGGCCGGAGCGCCGGTCTGCTGCGGTAGATTCTTCGTCAGATAATCTACGATCTGCGCAAACTCCTCATCCGTTCCCTTCGCCCCACGGCTGATCATGTTGGAAACCAGTCCGCCCCACTGTTCGCGCGACATTCCTTTGCCCAGCACCACTTCCGCCGGATGGCATGCCGAGCAGACTTTTTTCACCTGCTCCCGCCCTGGAGCTTCCGGCAGTTGCTGCTGTCCAAAGGACGACGCGGCACCTATCAACGCCCAAATAACGATTCGCTTCATCAAAGGAACTAACATATCGCGTCCCGAACCAGGCTCCCCACAACGCTTGACAGCTGACCGGTTGGGAGCTAACATGTCGTCATGCGACATGTTGACAAACAGCCTATCACCGAACCGGCCCTCTTGATCCTCACCAGCCTCGCCACGGAGCCGCGCCATGGCTACGCGCTTCTAAAAGATATCGAGATACTCAGTGACGGTCGCGTCTCGATGAGTACCGGCACTCTTTATGGAGCCCTGCGCCGCTTACTCGACGACGGCTCCATCGAACGCTTCGATCAGGACGACACCTCGCGGGACAAGCAAGCGTACCGGCTCACCCGGGTTGGCCGCAAATGTCTGCAGGGCGAGTTAGATCGTATGAAGCAACTGGTACGAGCCGCTCATCTGCGCCTCCGAACCAGCGAAGTGAGATAAACAGGAGGAGAGAAAAAATGGTCAAAGCCTTTCAATTACTGCTCCACCTCTACCCCGCCAGCTATCGAGCTGCCTTCGGCCGCGAAATGTCACAGGTATTTGCGCAACGCGCAGCCGACCGACCAAGCAGCGCCCTGTTTCTGGTTTGCGAGGCGAGCGGCTTACTGCTCGGCGCAGCAAGGGCTTGGTTCAGCGATCTCCGCCCCGTTCTGCCTGCACTGGACTCGCAAACAGAACTCCCTGACGAAGTCAGCGTCGCTCAACAGCGCGTCGACGACACGATCCGCCGTATGGTCGACGCCATCGCGACACACCAATTTCAAAAGGCGCGCTTTTACTCCCACCAAGAGCAGCAGGAACGCCAACTCCTAAATTATCTCCGAAGCCAACAACGATAGGCTGAACGCGCCCGGCGATGTGGCTCGCCCTCTTTCTTGTATCTGGCCCCGCCTTCACCGGCTAAAGCGCCAACTGCCATCCCGCGATATATCGCTCCCACATCATAACTGAGTACGCCACCGACCGCTCGGGCGCTGAAAGCTTTAGGGCCACTCACGAGCTGAAGTACATGGTAGTTTAGGGCGAAACACGCGTCACCGATCTAGTGCGGCTCGGCGTCGGCCAATTCTTGGTTTGTCTCCTGGTAGCCGGTCCGTAAGCCCGCAACGGAGAGACAGCTACAGCTATCTTGACCATTCAAATTGGGATCACCATCGAACCCAATTACAGTCACTTCTACAACGCCGTCGCGCGCCTTTACCTATCCATAGGAAGGCATAGCCGTCCGGCGCAAATCCGTCCGCTCGTTTCCCGGAAGAAGCCATTTCTCAGGGGCTCTCAAGCAACTGGCACAGTTGAATAGAGTTCAGTCGTCAATGCGCTCCCTACGCTCCTCGGGACTTTGTTTTCGGCTTCTCCAGTTGTTCGCTCACGAGTGCCTGCTCCGCTTGCCGCGTCGTAATGGCCACATCCGGCAACCGCATCGCCTGATACGCCACTGCCGCCAAAGCCGCACCGATCAGCGGCGCCACTATGAATAACCACAGTTGCCCGACCGCCCAACCACCCACGAACACAGCCGGCCCGATACTGCGCGCCGGATTCACCGACGTGTTTGTCACCGGAATACCCACGAGATGGATTAGCGTTAACACCAGCCCGATCGCCAACCCCGCAAATCCCACCGGAGCCTTTACGTCGGTTGCACCCAGCACTGTCAGCACCAGGAACATTGTCAAAATCACCTCCGCCACAAAGCAGGCCAGCAGCGAATAGCCTCCCGGCGAGTGCGCCCCGTATCCATTCGCCCCGAGTCCTCCCTGCGCCAGGTCGTAACCAGTCGGAGCGCCATTCGCGACCAGCAGAATAAGCGCCGAAGCCACAATCGCGCCCAAGACTTGCGCGATTACGTAGCCCGTTGCGTCTCTCGCACCGATCTTCTTGGCCATCAACACACCCAGCGTCACCGCTGGATTTACATGGCAACCGGAAATCGGCCCGATGGTATATACCATCGCTAGCAACGAAAGCCCAAAGGCAAAAGCGACGCCGAGAAACCCGATCTTTGGTCCAGCCAGAACGGCACTCCCAACGCCTCCGAAGACCAGCACGAATGTACCGATAAACTCCGCCGAATACTTCTTCACACCGCTACCTCCACAGCTAGTGTATTGCGATTAAGGTAAAAATCAAGGCGAATTCCGGCAATGCCGCCCAATTCCTATCGCAAACTCGAGTAATAAGGCAGTATTGAACTCGGGCGCCACTCATCCCCATTCCGAAAAGGATCGGCAGCCGCCTTCCCTACCGTCTTGCCGCCTCAAGCTCTACCCTTCTCCCACCCAAATCAGCTGCAACGCGGGTTCCTTCCCGGCCATCCTTCGCAACTCGTCATCTCCGGTCACCAATGGCGCCTTCCGCCGGATGGCCGTAGCCGCCGCAAATGCATCTGCATACGAGATCGCATGTCTCGCTTTCAACAAAGCGGCAAACAAAACCAGCTCGTCAGTCGCCGCCACCATTGTCACCCCATCCCGCAATCCCTGCAGCACTCGCTCACCATAAGCCAGGCTCTCTTTCTTTACAACCAGATAGAAAACCTCACCCACGTTGAGAATGTTCATCAGGGCGCGGGTGTCTCCCTGCAACAGCTCACGCACTCGCCCCGCCGCCGGATTCTGGTCTCTCAACAAAGCCAGAACTGGCCACGAATCCAGCACCACGTCCGGCAACTACAACCGCCTTGCCTCTCGCTCGCGCTCTGCTTCCCGCTCCTCCCGCTTTGCCCGGTCTATATCGAAACCCGCTAGCGATCCACGCAACGCTTCCAGCGACGCCACCAGATTTTTCGACTCGTCTGAAGTCCATGCCTGTATCGCCTGATGCGCCGCTTCTTGTAAGCTCACGCCCCGCGAGGCCGCCAGAATCTTGAACCGGCGGATCTCCGATTCCGGCAGCCGCACCGACAATAACTTCAGATCTTCAACTTCTTCGTTTAGAGATACATCTGCCAACATGCTGACATTCTAGCAAAAGAGGGGGAGGAGTACAACCGGAAAACAACACCGGAAAACAACACCAGAAAACTGGACTGCCACCTCCCACTTTCAAATGTTTCGAACAATGTGAAGAGTAACCCGCTACTGATTGCTAATGGTTGCGACGCTGCCGTCGACCTTTTCCAGTCGTACTGTGAATTTCTCGTTGTAAGTGTTTGCCCGGTTCTGCAGAACGCTCAGAGCAACCGCTTCACCCAGTTGAATTGATGTGTCCGTGTCACTCCGCCAGTGAATTCCGGCATGAATACCGTGCCCAAAGCTGATATTGTGTGCGAGCTTATTCAACTCGCCATTCACGGTCATCATCGGCGCGTCAGCGCCCGTGTATGCCGCGAGTGATTGCCCATCGTTTGCCGGCATTAGCGGTTTCGGAATCACAAAGCCGCCCTGGAAAAAAACTTCAAGACCGTAATACAGGCTCCCGCCACCTTCCCGTGTCCAGTTGGATAAGCCGGGATGTGTAGGCGAACCTTCCGGGAGTGCCTGCGACAGGAAGTAGCTGCCATTCGCCGTGAAACTCTTTTGCACGGCTTGCGAGTTCAGCACCGTCGGGCTCAGCTTACCTTCCACCGCTCCTGCTCCGGGGGTCTTAATCAGGTACACGATGGCCCCTCCCGCTTCCGGGCGGTGCCGAAGATGTACAAACCGCTTCTGGTACCACACGGCTTTAAGAGCGTCCGAAGCAACTGCCGCCAGCGTCTGCGGCGACGTCCGGCTGACCTAACGTATTGAAGCCGTTTTGCGTCTTGTCTCCGTCGTAGTAAAGTAAGCCTGATATAGCACGTCAACATGGGTGTAAGCCGCGAGTCCGCGTCCATTGTGGAGGTAAAGCGGAGACGTCACCGGTTTCAGCGCCAATCCCGTCGAAATACCGTTCTGCACTTGCTGAAACGTCACCGGATCCAACATATAGTTCATGCCGGCCTTGTTAGTCACATATTTCTGAGTAACTGGCAAAGCACCCATATTTGTGTCTTGTAAGAGGAACTGTGAAAGATAAGGTCCTACCTTTTCGCCGCGGAATCCACGTCGGAACAGCAACTCGGGCGTGACTTTATGCAGCGTGTCTCTCGGACCAGCATACGCGGGCATGGCAGACAGTTCGTTGGCGGCCGACACGGCGGAAGCATTGGCGGAGTTGTAAACGCAATGTCGCGCAGCAGCGACCCCCAGTAGAGTTCGACCAGTTCTGTGGCATAAGCCTCGCTCGACAACGCTGGAGCGGCCGGTACGCTGAACTGGCTGCTATCCAGGCCTTCCAGGTCGAACGCCAAGCCGCCCTGCGGTCCATTCAATGTGCGGGTTCCACCTAAAGTGATGGCGTCGAAGTCCGCTGGATGGCCGCTGTCCAGGGCATCTCGGAACGTTTGATAGGCCGCCAGATCGACGAGCCCGATGGCTGCTTGCTGAATGCCTTTCGAGTACGTGCCGCATTTGTCTGCGTATCGATCCTCGTTGCCATTCGTCATTTCGACGGCAGCCGGCACAAATGCGTCCTGGGCCGCCGTTTGGCTGCGCAAGGCAAAGCATCTCTGAATTCTGTCGCTGGTTGATTGTGTCGGGCTTTGAATTTCCCCGAGAGTAGCTTGTGCGATACCCATTTCTATACCTATCTCCTTGTACTATCTTCTTGTAAGTTGTACTTACCGGATCTAACAACTACTTACTAGGCAAGTAGCTGCCCATCTCCTGTATCTGCCGCCAGACAGGCCTTTCTCATCAGCGGCCTAGATTGCGCTAACAGTTCGGTAAGCTCGAAGCTCACGGATGGATAATTCTGCCTGCCGTGCATGCGAAGGATAAAGATTCGGGGCCAGAGCCGGCAGATCGCCCCAGGCTGAAACGTTTACTGGCAACCGCGGTCTATGAAGGACAAGGAGAACAAAAATGGAAAAAGAACATGTCACAGGCAAAGTGGATGAACTCAAGGGTAAAACCAAACAAGGCGTAGGCAAAGCCACCGACGATCCGGGTTTGCAGGGCGAAGGAGTTCTCGACGAAACGAAAGGCAAAGTCAAACAAGCTTACGGAGACCTGAAAGACGCAATCAAGGGCGCCGACAGAAAAGCAGGGACTGACGCCGATCACGAATAGGGAGGGGTTGCTCGCGCATTCACCGCTCCGTGAGAGCGTCCATCGGCGGAATGCGCGCTACAACGGGAGGCGGGCAGCAGCAATCATCAACGTTGCCACTAGCAGGGCGGGCGCATAGAACAGGACCGTGCTCAGCACCTGCCCCTGTTTAGCTTACGCGATTAGTGACTGCCCGAACTCAAGATGCGCGCTGCAATCGCTAGATACCCGTTCGATTTTGCTGCCCGAAGCGGACTGATCCCGTTTTTGCCCCTCAGGTTTGGATCTGCGCCCCACAGCAACAAAGTCGCGACCGCTTCTTCTCTGCCAAAGGCTGCCGCTGCATACAGCGGCGTCGTGCCGGAAGGAATATCACGCGCATTCACGTTCGCCCCACCGCTCACAAGGAGAGAAACAATCGCGTTATCCCCTCTGAGTGCCGCGTCAGAAAGGGACGTTGATCCCGACGCAAAGCGCGCATCGATAGCGGCCCCGCTCTCTAAAAGCATTTGCACGGTATCGGCGTGGCCAAGGCGGATGGCCTGTTCGAGGAGCCGGTTCGGCAAGTCCCGTTCTTTGTTACGCGCGAGCAGAAGACGCACGGTATCCGGGTGATGTTGACGAACGGCGTTCTCAGCCGGTAAAAAGCCGGCCTGATCTTTGATCTTTGCGTCTGCCCCACGCGCCAGCAATAGTTCGACGACCTCAGTGTGGCCCTTGAACGCCGCTTCATTTAAAGGAGTAGCGCCGGTTTTCGTTTCCGGTGCGTCCAGCTTTGCGCCGCCATCCAGGAGCACTGCCGCGTTCTCGGCCGAACCACCCCAAGCCGCTTCATCCAGGGGAGAGGCACCGGAATCATCACGAGCATTGGGATCAGCTCCCTTTGCTAACAGCAGACGAATCAGTTCCAGCTTGCCCCAACCCCAACCCGTCGCTGCCGCGTGTAACGGCGTTCGAGCGTGCGTATCGCGCGAATTCGGGTCAGCCCCTGCCTGAATCAGAGCCTCGGCACTCGCCGGATTGTAACGACCGATGGCCTTGTAAAGATCGGACGCCGGTAGATCGGGCGTCTGTGCAAACAAAAGCAATACTGCCAGCATCATTTCTGATTGCCAGTTTAGTCCAGATTTTCTCGTCCATGTCGCATGTGCCACTCGCCTTCTTTGACCCCGAACTCGAACTCTGCCTGCTCGAATGCTTCCTCCAGACTTGGGTGCCAAGTATCATTCCCTCGACCATCGGAATACAGATGCAAGAGAAAGAATCCGGAATCCCCTTCACCCGTTGCGATTTCGAGGCGGGTGAACGCGCCACAAGCCACTCCATTGATAGTGTGCCTGGTTTTACTCGGCCAGTGATGGCTCTGCAGTTCGACCGTTGCCAGGATATTCCATTGGGACATCGACTCTCTCTCTTTCCTCATTGTCCGCATCCGAACTCGGGAATCGCGGAATCGAACGCTTGTCGTCTCCTATGTCGGGCGGACGCAGAGCAAAGCCTGCACGGCCAGCGGCCTTCCAGTTGCCCGACTAGACTAAATCTTGCCGCGCCTCCTTTTCGACCTCCGCTACTCGATTAGAAAATTCGTGCGGACGCCCGGGTTGTCGCTGGCGCTGCTACTCACCATTGCGCTCGGCACAGGCAGCAATGTTTCCGTCAACGGCTTCGTTCGCGGCTTGACCAGAGCGGGCCTTCCCACTTCCGCCGGCACTCTCGTTTCGATCTTTGACCAAAACGCCCAGGCTGGAGCGGGCCCGCTCTCGTACCAGCAATATCGATTGCTCAAGAGTCGGCTCGAAACGTTTGCCTGGATAGGCGGGGCGCGAGTGTCGTCGTTCTCCATCGCTATCGGCGGCCAATCGTCCATTGCATCCGTCGCCGCCTTAACGTCCAACCTCGCCAACTCGCTGCACCTTCCGCTCGAAAAAGGGGTCGTCATCAGTCATCGCTTGTGGCAAAACGAGTTCGGCTCGCAAGCCAATGTTCGTGGCGAACAGATTCGCGTCAATGGCGTCAACCTGCGCGTGACTGGTGTTGCGCCCGACTGGCTCGAAGGGCTCTATGGCGACCGCGCCATTGATCTCTGGATGCGCTGGCAGGAGAACACTACGCTAACCGCCGAACGTAGCAGCGGTCGAAACTTGTGGGTGCTCGCGCAGCTGCATCCTCACGTTTCGTTGCGGCAGGCTCAGCTTGCCATCAGCTCGTTAAGCGGCATTCCCGGTGAAACGAGCATCCTTCCCTATACCGGTATGATGCCCGAAATGGCGGCGAGCCTCTCGCGTAACGGCACACTACTCCACTTCGCGGCAAACGCTGTGTTTTTCATCGCATGCGCCAACGTCATTTCGTTCCTGCTGGGCCGCGCTTTCGCCCGTTCCCACGAGACTTCGCTGCGCGTCGCTCTCGGCGCCAGCCGCAGCCAACTCGCCCGTGAACTGCTTTCGGACAGCGTCGTCATCTCTATTGCCGGCGGAGCGCTGGGCTTGCTGCTAGCCGCCTGGACAGCGCGCGTTGTTCCCGCGCTCCTGTTCGATCAGGATGCCGAACGTCTGGTCTTCGCGCCGGGTCTTTTCACCATCGTCGCCGCCTCCGTCATCTGCGCCGGGATCACGATCATCTGTGGTCTTGTGCCCGTCATTGTCACCCGCATCGATCGCCCGGGCGCCGTGCTGCGGCGCGAAGGGGCCGGACCGTCCAGCGCCATGCGACGTCTTCGCATGGCACTGGTCGTGACCCAGATGACCAGCTGCTGCATCCTCGTCATCTCTACCGCTTTCCTACTCGACGGTCTCCGCGCGGCGCTGCAAACGAACGCTGGCCATCGCCTCGGCAATCCCATTCTGGCCACGGTCCAAAAGCAACCCGGCCCGGATAGCGGCATCCGCTTCTTCGAGCAAGTCGAGCAGGCGGCGCACGCGATGACCGGCATTACGGAAACGGCCTGGGCTGGGCGACTCCCGGGAACTCAACCAGCGTGGCAATCGTTTCGCATTGAACCACCGTCGCTGCCGCTCCGCGAGATTACCCTGGACATCGTCCCGTTCACTCCGCGCTCCCTCAATCTCTTCACCTTTCCAGCCAAGGCAGGGCGTCTGTTCGGTTTCGGAGATCAATCCTGTCGAGTTGCCATCGTCAATGAACAGGCCGCCGCAGAACTGTTCGACAAAAGTACCGTCGGCCGTACCATCCACGACCCTGCGGGCTTGCCCGTTGAAATCATCGGCGTGCTGGGCGTAAAACCGAAGCCGGGCGCGCCGGCGAGCCGTCCCGCTATCTACTTCAACGATTCCGGTCAAACCGGGCCCGCGCCAAGTCCGATTGCCAGCGCGCATTTTCGCGCACCCATCCGCTCAGATCTCGCCACTGCTGATTTGGACAGCAACGTCGTCTCTCCGAGCTACTTCCACGCGATGGGCTTATCGCTCGTAACAGGACGGCCGTTTTCCGATCATCAAGTGCCCGGTGGGTGCCGGGTCGCCGTGCTCAATCAGGAAGCCGCCGACCTCTACTTCGGTGGCCAGCCGGTGGGCGCCGCGGTAATCGATGAACAGGGCATCCGCACCTCAATCCTCGGAGTCGTGCAGTCGAGGCCGCTCGGAAGCTTTCAGCGCCATGCCGAACCCGCCATCTATTTCCCCATGTCTCAGGACTGTCTCCCTCGTATGACGCTGATCGCCAGCGTGCGGAATACGAAGGATTCTACGCTGGACGATCTGCGCCGCAGGATTGAAGCCGTTCCAGGTCGTGGTCCTGCGCCTGTGATCGTGACGACCCTAACTGCGCACCTCGCTCACACTGCGCTCGCGCCCTTGCGCATCGCTACCATCCTTCTCGGAGCATCAGCGACGACAGCACTCCTGCTCAGTAGTCTCGGACTGTTTGGCGCCTTGAGCGATGCCGCGCGGCAACGCCGCCGCGAGCTTGCCATTCGGATTGCCCTCGGAGCACAGCGCTGGCGGATCATCTATCTGGTGCTTAAAGAAGGCGCGCGCCTGGCTGCCGCTGGTATTCTGCTGGGCCTTCTCGGATCGCTTGCCTTGTCGCGCTGGTTAGCCCGCATCACGGCAGGGCAAACCTCTCCTGCCTGGTGGATATGGATGATTGCGCCGCTCGTGTTAGCCAGTGCGGTCCTACTTACCAGCGTGCTCCCCGCCCGTCGCGCCCTGCTCCTCAATCCGCTTACGATCATGCGCGACGACAACTGATACTACTTATTTTCAGAAGCGACCCAAGTCGCGTTTTTCATCAAGTGCGCTTTCAAGTGAATCTTCTCGCCATCATCTGACCTGATTTCGCCTACGAGATCCAGATCAATTCCTTCCCGGTAGAACAGATCCGAACTCTCTATCGGAATGCATTTCTGGGAGTTCCCTTGAAGCGTGGCTTGCTCCAACGCAAGACCTTGCGGTAAGTAATGTTCCAAGCGAAAACTGTCGGTCTTTAGCTCTTCTCGCAAACTAAGGCAAGCGCTGCCGGCGACATCGTCCTTGCCGATGAGGGACACCATCCCGGTCAAATGTCCGGGGGCAACCGTAACTCCTGTTTCATCCTTTAGACCTTTAGCCGTCAGCGCTACATTCATATTCCAGCTGTCGCCTACACGCTTTGCCTCCTTCGTGCCAAAGGCTTCATCGTCACTGGCTGCATCCCGCTTTGTCGGCGAGTATAAAAGACTGAAAGCCTCTCGTACTGGTTTGTCAATAGTGCCATCCTGAAAAGAAATGGGCTCCTTTTGACTGCTATCCGTCACCAGCACGCTTCCAGACTTCAGGACATCGACCGTCACGCCGTCGTCAGTCTTGGTAAATTTCCCGATCGTGAAAACGATCCTGACCGGTTCTCCCTTGCTATCCACTTCTTCGATTTCCGCCCGCCCGTCGAAGTTCGCCTGATACTCCTCCGTTTTTAGCACTCGTTCACCGGTAGAGAATTCCCGGCGTGCGGAACCGGTCATGGAAACCAAGTAACTCTGTCCGACACGAACTGGACGTGACAGGTGAATATCGTAACTCTGCGCGAGTAGTGGCAAACCATTCCCGAGGAGGAAAAACAGGAACGCTATTGATCTCTCGCCTGGCACTATTGCGAATCCCTGAGTAAACGGAAGTTCACTTCGACTCTCGCCGGCATGCTGACAGGCTTGCCGTCTCTCGTGGCCGGGTGAAAGCGCCACTTCCGCACACATTCCCTGGCTTTCTCATCAAGTCCGCTGCCAAGTGACTTGACAACGAATACATCTTCCGGACTACCCTCCGCATTTATCACAAGCATCAACAGGACCGTGCCTTCAAGCTGAGACGCAAGAGCCGCTTTTGAATATTCGGGCTCTACTTTCGTCTGCAGGGTCGGCGCTACGACTCCCAACTTGCTCTCTGTAGTTTCCGAGCCCGTCTGGCGGGTTTTAAGCTGCGCCATTTTGACAGTTTCCGGAAGCAGCATGGTCAGTTTGCAGCTCGGTGTGGTGTAGGTCGAGCAAGACAGGATTGCGCGGCGAATGATCTTCTCCGGTCCAGCGTCCGGGAAAGGAAACTTATATTTCGCGCTGCGAATCGCCGGAGCAGCATTCTGGAAGGCCTCCGATTCGGCTAAAATTTGGGCGTCTTCGATTCCTTCTCGTCCAATCACAATGAAAAATTCAGCACTTCCTGTCTGTTTCGGCAAAGCGGCAACATCTATGGTTCGAAGAGTACCGAGCTCCTCCGCTGGAGGAACGACAGCTCCTCTCGAAGTACTTTTCCCTACCCGGATTGGTTCAACGACAGTCGCTCCTGCGTTACGTAGCCGTTCTCGCGCATCGTCATAGCCGCTGTTAGCGGCGATGGCGAGCCGCCACATTCGAAGCGCCGCCGTGTGCTTGCCTTGTTTCTCATAGATCTGTCCAAGGTGATCGGCCACGCCCGCATGCTGACTGAGTTGCCATGCGGCATTCACATACTTCTCAGCCGCAGCCAGATCGTTTTCCTTGAAGTAGACCCATCCCAGTGTGTCCCACTCGGCAGCTATTGATTTGACAACCGCCAGATCACTGCTTTGAAAATTGGAAAGATCGGCTTTAGCAGCACTCTGTTCCGTTTGGCTGAGCGCTTTCTGTACCCATTCCTTCGCGACTTCGTTATTGGTGTCTGTGTCGGACAGCTCGTAAGCTAGGTCATTCCAAATTATGGGTTCCGAAGTGGCCGCGGTTATTATATTCGCCTCCGAGACACCCTCGTCCCGCCGTCCGCCCCGGAGCAGAGCCTGTACTCGCATCACTTGCAAGTCGTACTTCTCGGGAGCCGCCGTAATCGCTTTTTCCAGAATGGCCGGCACCTCCTGGTATCGCTTCGCCTGAAGCAGAAGCACAGCCAGTCTCGGGGCGGCCGTCGCATCTCCAGGCGTAACGCGCAACGCACTACGCCAGGCGTCAATGGCTTCCTCGCGCCGACCAGCACGCACCAGCATCGAGGTCAGTTGTTGGTAGGCCGAAATCTCATCCGGGTGAAACTGGACTTCCTTCCGGCAATCCGTAATGGCCTCTTCCAGATTTCCCGAGGTCATGGCGACATAGCTATACATCCCCCACAATCTGGCCTGCTTGGGAGAGAGGCGTTCCGCTTGCGAGAGAAGGTCGCGGGTCTCGTTCAGTTTCTTTGCTTGCAGAGCCTGGGCGGCCTGGTCCAGCAGATGATCAGCCTCGGGATTGTACTCCGAAACGCTTGCTTTCTGAACATCGGCATTTTCTGTCAGCGAAAGAAACCGTGTCTGGTCAGCCCGAACGCCTTTGCTGAATGTCTGATACTGCGACCATTCTTCCGGCGAAACCTTGGCCTGCTTGATCACCATCTTGCGCTCCGCCGTCAAAGTCTCATTTTTAAGGGAGTAGTGGGCCGAATACTCCGCAAAAGGGCTGGTGACAGTAACATCTTGGGGAACTTCGATGGAGTAGCCCTTTGGCAACTGAACGGATGCGCGATAGGTCAAGTTGCCGGGAACACCGGCCCAAAACGGCTCGTTCGGCTTTTCTGCCTCCTCGCCAGGGCCGAATCCAAGCGGCGGCACCGGCGGAGTGATCTTGCGCCCTTCCCAATCTGAGTAGTTCTTCCGCTGGTATTCGTAACTGTAATGCAAAGGCTTGTCGATCTTTTCCAGATCTTCTACCTCGACACCGCTGACATCCCCCGCATAGCTCATCGCGTAAGAGAGTTGTTGTGCAAAGGCCTGCCATTGTGCCGGCGCCAGTTGGCGGAATCCATTTCGCAACAAAAGCGCAGTGTCTCCGTCCAGCCGAAAGTCAAAGTGGCCGGTGAGCGTACCGTCGGCAGCTAACGTAGCCTTCACCTCGACCGTCTCGGACGCTGCAAATGGCGGATCTATCGGCGTTTTGACCAGCGTTGGTTTACCCTGCAGAGGAATCACTAAGGCCTGCTCGTCCCGGATCACCTGAGTAAGGTATCCAAAAGGCGCCATCTCGGCCGTCGTGTCTAGCCACACGTATTTGCCGCCTTGGGGAAGCACGGTGACGACATGATTAAACTGCGCGGGCGTTGGTACGCCGGCGTTGAACTTAATGCCCGCTCCGATCAACGCCGGCCACGCCTGAACGCCCGCCGCTTTCAAAAGTGCCGCGAAGAGGGTGTGCTTGTCTTTGCAATCGCCATACTGATTCGCCAACACTTCGCCGGCGCTGTGCGGCCGGTATCGTCCAGCCCCGAGCGAAATCGAAATGTAGCGGAATTTCATCGCAACATATTCGTAGAGCGCTCTCGCCTTTTCCGTGTCCGAAGGCAAACCCGCCGTAAGTTGATTTGCCTTCTCCTGTATCGCAGGAGTCACGACCGCCTGGGGTGAGGCGAGCGAGGCCCACCAGTTTCCTACCTCCTCCCAACTCTTGAAAGTAGTGATTTGCACTCGCAGGGCATCATCTTCGCCCCTCGATTTTTGCTTGTCGTCTGGCTTGCTCGCTTCCAGCTGAGAATGCCGCCAGAGGTAAACCCGCTGCTCGCTATCGTCATGAACTTCAGCCTGTAGCTTAGGGCTGAACACCTGAACATACTTCTCTTTAGGAACGCTGATTTCCAAGGTTTGATTCAGCACCACGCCATTGGCAACGAAAGACTGGTCGTACCAAAACTGACCCGGTATTTCAGGCTTTCGCTGCGAACTGAGGAAGGAGTATTCCAACACATCCCCGGCCCCGAGCGCTTTCACCGGAATCTGTTTCTGCCGGAGATCGCTGTAAGTAGGCGCTGCCGCGGCCACTTCCGTTGCGACGTCCTGAATGCTCGATTCGGGAGTCTCCACTACCGAGCCATCCGCCTTTCGCACCCGAACATACTGAACCTTCACCTGCTCATTCTCAGATCCGTAGGAGAAGGCTAATACGCCGAATTGCCGGACTGCCGCTTCCGATTGAACCCGCACCGACAAAGTTTGCTGCCACTCTCTCGCCCCATCCGCTGAGAATCTGACCTTAGTCGCCATGTTCTGGATGACCGCAGCTTCTTTGGAATAGTCAGCTGCCCCGGCCCATCCAGTTCCGGAAAGAGCAAAAAGGGTGATGAGAGCTAGTCGCGCGGTTGATAGCTTTGGCATCGGAAAAGGCGCTACACAACAGGAAAACCTGACGCGGCTTCCTAAAAATACGCCGAAAAGCCTGCCTGTGCCAATCCTCCTAGGCCATTACTGGGGGATACGCCATCTGCCTTTTCTCGACTTGCTAATTCGCGGAAGGTCCCTCGACCTGATCGATGACAATAAATTCTCCAGGCCCGTTCTTTGCCTCAAGCTTCAACCCGAGTTTGTCCATGGCGGTTTTCGCCGCCTCAAAGGGAACAGACGGAGGCGTCTTCGGATCACTCAGCGCGGGCAGTGAGGGAGGGCGACTTAGCGGTTCGCGATCATCCGGGGGCATCCGCGCGAACATTAAATCTTCCGCGATCGAACCCAACGCGTGTGTCAGGAGATCAGAGTGTCATAGGTCTTGTGGGCGCCGGAAGCCCTCGATATTCCTGCCAGAAATCGGTAGCTGCGAGGTGATTCATCCGCGCTTAAAGCGGCTGAATGCGGCCGTTCTCTTCGTCATCCAAAGCGCGACAAATGGCTTTGTCGAGACGGCCGGTTTCCAGATCCGACGAGATGCGAGCATCAAACGGCTCCGGATGGTTCCGGTCGAGCCACCTATACAATTCTTCTAACTGCTGTGGCGTGAGGGCGTCAATCGCGCGTTCGATTTCCTGTACCGTGTTTAAGCCCATCAGTAGTCTCCGCTATTTTAGCCCTGGACAGCCGAAGCAGTCGTCCAGGCGTTCCGCGATACCGGCCGGTAGCAAGAGAGAATCAGTGGGAACAATCCAAATCTCGCGGCAGATCGGTTTGACATCAGGTAATCGCGCTGCACAAAAGGAGGGCCCGATACGGCTTATTAGAAGTAGGCTTTCGCGCGTCATCTTCTCAGCTCAGCTCCGCCCGAGCGGCTAGTTCCCGGAAGGTCTCTCGACTTGATCGATGACGATAAATTCCCCTGGCCCGTTCGTTGCTTCAAGTTTCAACCCAAGTTTGTCCATGGCGGTTCTTGCCGCCTCAAAGGGAACAGGTGGAGGCGGAGGCGTCGTTGGATCACTAAGCGCGGGCAGTGAGCGAGGGCGATTTAGCATTTCGTGATCTTCCGCGGGCACGTCAACGCGCAAATTAAATCTCCCTGTAATACCGGTCTCGTCCAGAACGCGCCGGTCCAGCAGGACCGAGAACCCCGCGCAAAAATCGGCCATCGTCGCAGCCCGCATTTCGAAGCCGTTCCCGAAACCCCGAGCCGTTCCACAATCTGCCGGCGAGGGTGACTTGTCAAAATCTCTCGAAGTGCAACTTCCCTGAAAGGGCTGCAGCTTGGGACCGCCCTCAGCGACCGTCAGAGTGTAGACGGGAACCTCCCTGGTCTCCCGGTGGACCTTGAGCTTGAATCTGTCTTCCAGCAGCGCTCGCAGCATGGGCCCATTCATTGTTGCCCTGCTATGCGGAGCCGTCGCCTTCGCTTCGATCTCGTAGAGCTCGGAACTCGTCCAGTCCTGCCCCCCAGCGACGGTAACAAATGAGCCGGGATTCATTTGGCCATTCGCAAACAGTCCGTACGCCTGCTGGATGAGGCGTCCTACAGTTGTGCATTCGCTATGTAGAACAGTTCCGGGGGACCAGTCTTGGACTGTGCCTTTGCGGAAGGCTTGACACGACCTGATCGAGGCCGCTTCGAACTTCGCCGTGACCGGCTGCACTTGCGCCTGGATGCGGGGAGCACCAAGGATCCCGATGGCGACAGGCACCATGAGAGATATCACTGCGGCAACTGTTAGTACGACTCTCTTCGCGAAACTGAGTTCGCTTGCTACCCGTCCGGCGAGGATCGCCTGAATGCGCTTTTTGAGATTGGACCCCGTTACGCCCGAGACGCAGGCTAATGGCGATTCCACATAGCTCTTACAAACGTTCAGAATTCCTGCTGCATAGTCATGCGGCGTGTTGCCCAGGCTCAGCACCGCTTCGTCGCAGGCCCGCTCCCGCTCTTCCACCAGCCGCGCCCCGATCCACCAAACCAACGGATGAAACCAAAACAGGGCCTCTACGACCATGTGCATCGCCGACGTTATGTTGTCGCTCCGCCGCATGTGACATAGCTCGTGCGCCAACAACGCCTCCAGTTGCAACGGCTGCAGGCGTTCCGCAATACCTGTCGGTAGCAGGAGAATCGGTCGAAACAACCCAACGACTCCGGGTTCCAGCAAACCGGGCGATGAGCGAACCGGCATCGCGCCTAATCTATACATCGGAGTGCTCGCGCGTACCGCCTCCCGAATACGAAACCATCCCAGCCAACGCATTCGCGCGAGCATGCCGAAACCGCAAGCCCATACCAGAGCAATCCCGATGTCTACCCAATTGCGAACGCCTTGCGTCGACTGCGTCACTGCTACAGTCTTCGGAAAAGGTTCGCTCACCTGTACGATCGAAAGCGCGACACTGGGCGGCGGCGTCACAACCGGCTTCACCGGAGCTAACCCCAAGCGATGTCCGCCAGCGTTTAATAACGAAAACGGGCAGGAGAAATTTAACGGACGCGCTCAGCCACAACCCATAACGGACAGCGGCGCGATTCTGGCGGAAACCAAGCGTCATCAGACCCGCCGCCACCGCGAATACCGTCGACTGCCAGGTGTGATTGATCAGCTCACCGGTCACTTTGATTTCTCCCGTCCTTTCTTGTGCTCTAACTCGATCCTCTTGAGCGTCTTTTCCAACTCGCGCACGTCGTCAAGCGTCAGCTTCCCCGCTTCCGCTAACTGCGCCATCATCGGCTGCGCGCGCCCTCCGAAGAAACTCAAAATCTCGTCGAGCAGCCGATGCCGGGCCACCTCCCGCGCCACTACCGGCTCAAAAATATGCGCGTTGCTGACCTTGCGGACGCGGCGCACCGCGTTTTTTCCTTCCAGCCGGTAGACCGTGGTCTGAATGGTCGTGTAAGCGGGCCGCGGTTCCGGAAAGAACTCTTGAATTTCCCGGATGGATGCTTTTCCATGCGCCCAGAGAGCCTCCAGAATTTGCAGTTCGAGCTTACTGAGCTTTGGTCTGGGCATATCGTTCTACTATCGCCGTTTAGGCTCTACTACAGAATAGTAGAGAACCGCGTGTGAAAATTGAAAAACCGTTCGAAGTGAATGTCCATCTCCACCAAACTATCCGTCGAAGATTTCATCAGGCTGCCGGAGACCATCGGCTTCAAAAGCGAGTTGATTGAAGGAGAGAACGTCTTGGCGCCAATGCCATTGCCTCCACACACAAAGGTCATCAAAAACCTGGAGCAGATACTGGAGCGGCAATTTTCGGAGTTGCTGGTTGTTCGGGAGTCCGGCTGGCGAATCGGGCTAGCAGAGAGCGAGAGCGTTCCCGGGCCAGACCTCATGGTTCTCGATCCCGAGGAATACGAAAGGGCCGTAAAAGCGAGTCGCTACTTCGATGGAATTCCCAAGTTCGTGGTGGAAGTAGTCTCGCCCAGTGAACGCCGATGGCGGCGTCTGCAAAAGATCGGTTTGTACCTGGAAGCCGGCGCAGGTGCAGTGGTCGAAGTCCACTACGTGAAGCGCCATATCCTCGTCTACCGCCCCGAGAGCGATGTTCCCGAGATCGTTGAGCAGCGTATCAAGTGGCCGTTTGAGGCAGCGCTGGCAGATGTGTTCGCTGGTCTGTGAATGCAAACCTCAAATAGTGATAGAACTAGTCAAAGAGATTTTCCGTTAGTGCTCCAGATCCAAGCTCCGTTCTCTCGTCCGCCTTGGGCCACCATCCTCTTCACTCTCCTGGCTTGTGCCTCACCCATGTTTGGCGTGGATTTTGCCACCGAAGTCCATCCCATTCTCGCTGCGCGCTGTGTCTCCTGCCATCACGGCGGCTCGGCGCCGGCCGGCCTTTCCTTCGCCAGCCGCGATCTCGCACTCAAAGGCGGCGTCAGCGGCCCCGCTTTTTCCCCGGGCGATAGTGCCCACAGCCTCATGATCCTGAAGGTCACGCATCAGAAGGGCGCGCTCATGCCCGCATCCGGTGAACCGCTGACCGCCGCGCAAATCGGTGTTCTGAAAGCGTGGATCGACGAAGGCGCTGTCTGGCCGGATACCAAATCTGCTGCGGCCGCGGATGCCGGCAAGTGGGTAGCGCCCATTGCGCCCAGACAGCCGCCAATTCCCGATCAGCCCTTCGCAAACCCTGTCGATCGCTTTGTGGCTGCCTACCTGGCGAAAAATAATGTGAAGTTTGCCGCGCCGGTTTCTGATGAAGCATTCGCGCATCGCGTCTATCTCGATGTTTGGGGCGTCCCCCCTACCGCCGCGGAAGTCGAGCAGTTCCTCGCTAATCGCGATCCTCATAAACGTGAAGAACTCGTCGACGCGCTCATCGGCAACCAGCAGCGCTATGCCGGAAATTGGATCAGTTGGTGGAACGATCTGCTGCGCAACGACACCGGCGTCAATTACGCAGGAGACCGTAAGTCAATTACACCCTGGCTGCATCAAACCCTGGAACACAACACTTCTTATGACCAGATGATTGCTTCTCTGATCAATCCAGTCAAGAAGGACGACCCTGACGGCTTTCTGGTTGGCGTAAACTGGCGCGGCACTGTGAATGCCAGCCAGACGCCTTACATGCAGGCGGCGCAAAATACCGGACAGGTTTTCCTTGGGATCAATCTCAAATGCGCCTCGTGCCACGACAGCTTTGTCAACCGCTACAAGCTGCGCGAATCCTACGGTATGGCCGCGCTATTTTCGCCGGATGCCAAGCTCGAACTCGTACGCTGCGACGTCAAGCAGGGCAAGTTTGTCACGCCCGCGCTCCTCTATCCCGAGTTAGGCTCCGTGCCCGAGAACGCCTCTTTAGAAGAACGCCATGCGGCCGCCGCTCGCTTCTTCACCGATCCGCGCAATGGGCGTGTCCCGCGCACCATCGTCAATCGCTACTGGGGCAAGCTCTTCGGTCGCGGACTGGTGGAACCGGTCGACGAGATGGATTCCAAACCCTGGGACCCCGATCTGCTCGATTGGATGGCGTTCGATTTCTCGGCGCACGGCAGCGATCTCCACTACCTTCTGCGCGAACTGCTCACCTCGCGTGCCTACCAGATGCCTTCCATACCAGCTGCTGAACAGCCCGATAAAACCTACGCCTTTCGCGGACCGCTCGTCCGTCGCATTTCGGCCGAAGAATTCGCCGATACGCTCTCCCTGGTCACGGGCGAATGGGGCACACGCAAGGAAGGCAAAACCGCTGTCCAGGTCCGCGACTGGGAGCTGAAATCTTCGCCGCTGGCGCTCGCCCTGGGTCGGCCGGTGCGCGACCAGGTCTTCACCACCAGGGATAATCACGCGACCACCTTTCAGGCGCTCGAACTGGTCAACGGAAGTACTTTCGAAAATCGGTTGCGGCGCGGCGCGTTGCGCATGATCGGGCAACTCCCGGCAGCCCCGGCTAATTTGTTCGATAGCGGCACACTCCATCATGGTTCGGTTCCGTTTGACATAGACATCTCGGGAACAAAGCGCCTGTTCCTCCTCACCCAGGATGCCGGTGCTTATGATCCCGCTAGAACCATCGCCGGATGGTCCGACGTCGAATTGTCAGGACCCGGCGGAACAAAGAAATTGTCGGAGTTGACCACCCTCTCCAAATTCGAAAAACGAAATCTCACGGTGGACAAGAAGCTGCTCTCTAAGACCGTTACCCTCCCGCTCAACACTCGCCTGGTCTATCCCATCGAAGGTCTCGGCTTCACCCGCTTGCGAGGCCGCGTTGCCATCGACGATAGTTCAGAACCAAGCGACGTCGGGGGAGCGGTGCGATTTTTCGTCTTCAATTCCGAGCCTGATCCCGAGCGCCTCATCAAGGTAGAAGGCGATGCGCCATTTGAGGCGCCCCCACGCGTCACTAATGTCGATGAGGCCGTAAACAACCTCTATCTGACGCTGTTCAGCCGTCAGCCTTCGCCGGATGAAAAGAAAGTGGCGCTCGCTTTCTTTGAACAGCCCGGTGAGTCGCGACCCGAGTTGCGGCCGCCGGCAGTCGAGGATTTCCTGTGGAGCATGATGCTCCATCCGGACTTCCAGTATGTCTACTAGAAAGGAAATCAACTCATGACAAAGGACGAACGGCGAATCGAACGCGCTATCACAGCGGGAGTCGGCCGGCGTGATTTCATGCGCGCCACTGGCGCAGCGGCACTCGCTACGCTGGCAGCAGGCGAGCCGCGATTATCCGCCGACACCACCAAGTTGCCCGCGCGCGCCGATAGCGTCATCCTGCTCTGGATGGCCGGCGGCATGGCGCAAACCGAAACCTTCGATCCCAAGAAATACACGCCTTTTGCCGCGGGTCTTCCCTCCAGCGCTGTCCTCAGCACGTTCCCGTCCATCGATACTGCAGTCGACAACATCAAAATTTCCCAAGGCCTCGAACACGTCGCTAAAGTCATGAACCGCGGCACCTTGGTCCGTTCGCATCGCGTCGGCGACCTCGGCTTTATCCTTCATTCGCGGCATCAGTTCCACTGGCACACCGGCTATCCGCCGCCTCAATCGGTAGCCGCACCCCACATGGGCGCCGTCATCTCACGTACGCTCGGGCCAAAGAATCCCGATCTCCCGGCTTTCGTCGACATCGGCCAGAACCTCGAGATTGGCGGCGAAAGCGATGCCGTCAAAGCCTTTCACACGGCTGGCTTTCTCGGCAGCGAACATGCGCCCTTCCTCATCACCGATCCGAACGATGCCGTCTCCCGCACACGACCCTCTGAGCATATGGGCCGCTCGCGCTTCACGCGCCGCTTCGACATGTATCAGAAGCTTGTGTCTGCCTCGCCCGTCGGCCAGTACGGCAGCGATTTTCAGCGAGAGAGTTTGCGCCGCTCCATCGAGAATGCGCACCGCTTACTCAACTCGCCCTCTGCCAAGGCGTTTGACCTGAGTCTCGAACCGAAGCCCGTTTACGACATCTATAACACTGGCCGTTTCGGCCTCGGATGCCTGCTCGCGCGCCGCCTCATTGAAGCCGGTACCCGCTTTGTAGAAGTCACCACCGAGTACATTCCGTTCCGTTACTGGGACACACACGAGAACGGCCACAGCCGAACTGTCGGCATGAAACAACAAGTCGATGCGCCCATTGCGCAACTCATTCTCGATCTCGAACAGCGCGGCTTACTCGATCGCACCCTCGTCATCGTGGCCAGCGAATTCGGGCGCGACATGATGACCGAAGGAAAACCGGGCCAGGAAGTAAAACAACAGGTCACCCAACCCACCATCATGACCGAACCAAAGCACTACGGCATGCACCGGCACTTCACCGAAGCCGGCAGTGTCCTGCTATTCGGCGGCGGTACACCCAAAGGCAAACTCTACGGCAAGACCGCAGACGAACGCCCATGCTCGATCCTGGAAAATCCGGTCACCATCGACGACCTGCACGCCACTATCTACGCTGCGCTCGGCATCCCCGCCAACGCTTTCTACGAAGTAGAGAAGCGCCCCTTCTACGTCACCAAAGACGGCAAGGGAAAAGTAGTGGACGCCCTTCGCGCCTGACCGATCACTTTTGTAGCTTACTTGTCTCGGTGAGCGTCGGCTTGGTCGCTCCCGAATCCGCATCGAGATATTCAATCCAGCCATCCATCATTTCGTTCTCGCTGGCACTTCCCCAGCGAATCGTTTTCGTCGGATCGGGATTGCCCCGCTTATTCATCGAATTATCGAATCTCGCCAGGATCTCCATCCGCGTACCCGCCGGAAGGTAAATCGGATCCTTGGCCCGGTATGTGAACTGCCAGTTGAACTCGTAATCGGGGACCGATAGCAGCGTTTCCTTTCGGCCATCCGGTAGCGCTGCCACAATCTGCATTGATTTCCCGCGCAGGTGCATATGGGGCGTCAGGCTCGTTACCAGCACTGCTTTCTGAAACGTATGACACTCACTCACTGCCTGATCCGCATCGCCGGCCGGAATTAAGAACATCTGGTTCGATAAGTCGATCCGCCTAGAGATCTTCTTCGGCGGCTCCTTCGCAAAAATCAGCCCTACGCTCGTCGCGTCTGTCTCTGCTTTTCCGGTCGTCCGCGAATAATGAATTTGAAAATTCAGCGTCGCTCCTGCTGGAATTTTGCGCGCTGTCCCCTTCGGATAGACGTCTGGCCCGCGTCCGGGTAAGTACGAGCTGATCAGGCTTTGCAGATCCGAACTCTTCGTGCCCGGCAGCAGCCCGTTATCATCCACCGCGCAACCGTCGTCGATAACCGGCGCCTCCGGCCTTACCCACTCAAGCGATCCCTGCCGGATGCGCAACCACTTGGCATACGCCGCCTGCGGGTCGTCTGCTTTCTTTGCTTGCGCGGCCGTAGCTGTCTCGCCACTCACAAAGACGTGAGCGTGATGCACCACCTTGCGATTGCCGGGCCGCAACTCCGCCGCCACAATCCAGCGGTCTTCCGAAAAGTTCGTCGGCACATTTACGTAAGTGTATTCATCTGGCCCGGTGGCATCGAGATGATGCTCCGGGATGGCTAGCACAACGTCCGGTTTGCCGATTTTCCACCCGTCCGGAAACTCCGGCATCGCGGGCATCTCTTTGGGATCGCCTTCCAGCTTCGCCCCTTCCGCCCAGCTGCGGATCGTCTCGATCTCTTTTTCCGTCAGCCGCGGATCATTTGACCAGTGACCGATCGCCGGATCTGCCCGCCACGGTGGCATCTGCCGTGTACTCACCGCTTCCTTGATCGCAGCCGCCCAGGGTCGCGCGTCTTTGTAGGTCAGCAGAGACATCGGCGCAATGTCACCCGGGTGATGACACGCGACGCAATGCTGGTACAAGATCGGGGCCACATCATGACTGAAAGTGAGAGGCGGTTTCGCCTGCTCCGCCGCCCCAGCAGCCAGGCTGCCAGTCGTCCAAATCAGTAGCACCCATCTGCTTGCCCGCATAACTTGCCCAGTCCTAACGTTGAGTTCAATCACTGAATACTACCCTTAGCTTAACCCTCATCGCACCCCGCCACCAAAGCAAATTCGAGCCGTGTGTGATTCATTGAACCGTTTCAAACCACATTGCTACCGTATCTTGGTCGTTTTCATCAACTCCCCTATGTCTATGCCTCGAAATAGCTTGTCCCTCTTTCCTAACCGTGATAGCATTCGCTAAGTTCCGCGAACACTGCACTTACCAAAGCAGAACTCTTAAAGGGGTTTTTCCGTGCTGAAGCAACCCGCCGTTCGAACTTTCCTTGCCCTCTCGTTGTTCTGCCTTGCCGGTGCCCTGGCATTTGCGCAGACTAATACGTCTACTATCGCCGGAGTCATTACCGACCAGTCGGGCGGCGCAGTGCCCGACGCTACCGTCGCCATCACGGATGCCGCCAATGGCCAGGTGCGCACAACTCATTCGTCGGCGTCCGGCGACTACACTGTCCCCCAACTTCCGCCTGGCCGGTACGACCTCAAGGTCGAGGCTAAAGGCTTCCAGACCGCCGTCTCGAGCAATGTGACTCTCGACATCGCGCAGCGCGCCCGTGTCGACATTACTCTCCAGGTGGGCAGCACCAACTCCACCATTGAAGTAGGCGCACATGCCGATGTTCTAGACACCGACACCGCGTCCCTTGGCCAAACCATCACCACCAAGCCAATCGAAGATCTCCCGCTCAATGGCCGCAACTATCTCACCCTCGGCGCGCTCTCCCCGGGTGTTCTGCCCCAGATCCCTAATAGCCAGGCCGGCGCAGGCGCTAATCAAAGCTTCGTCGCGCAAACCACTGAACGCCCCGACCGCTCCATTTACGTCGGCGGCCAGCGCGAAAGCTCCACCAGCTATCTCTTCGATGGCGCCGAACTCCGCAATCCGCGTGTCGGCGAAACCTCCATTAGCCCTTCACTAGACGCTGTGCAGGAATTCAAAATCCAGCGCAACTTCTTCCAGGCCGAATTCGGGAACTCGCCCGGAATTATTAACGTCGCCAGTCGAGGCGGCAGCAACGAGTGGCATGGCAGCGCTTTCGAGTACGTCCGCAACGACTTCTTCGACGCCAAAAACTTCTTCTCGCCCGTCGTCGAACCTTTTAAGCGCAACCAGTTCGGCGGCAGTCTCGGCGCTCCCATCCTCAAAGACAAACTGTTCTTTTTCCTAAATTACGAAGGCATCCGGCAGCATCTCGGCCAGGTGCAGCGAATCTTAGTTCCTGATCAGACGCTCCTAAGCGGTAACTTCGCCGGGCAACCTACTATCTACGACCCCACTACTTACAACCCCGCCACACAAACCCGAACACCCTTCCTCAACAACCAAATTCCTGCCAGTCGCTTCAATCAGGTCGCCTTGAATTACTTGAAGTACATCCCGCCCCCGAACGGCCCCTTGGTACAAGGAGCCAATCTGGTCGGAACGCCCACCCAGACCCTCAACGACGATCAGGACAACGTGCGCGTCGACTACATCATCAACTCAAAGAACAGTCTGTTCGGCCGTCAGAGTTGGGAAAATGCACCTATCTCACCCGCTTCCCTTCTTCCTCTCGGCGGGCAAGTGGTCAGCGAATCGGGCGAAAACGAACTAATTCAGCTCACCTCTACCATCAGCCCCTCGACCGTCAACGTCTTTCGCGCTTATCACAACTACGCGAATCTCTTCGGCACGCAAATCCCCACAGCCAATAATCTCGCCGCCCAACTCGGCTTTACCGGTCTCTCCTCCAGCCCGCTTAATTACGGGTTGCCGCAGGTCTCCATCACCGGGTACGCCGGCTTTGGAGGAGCTGGTCTGACGCAGGGCAACAAACTGAATAACTACGATCTTACCGACAGCTTTTCCTGGATCAAAGGGCCTCATTCGCTCAAGTTCGGCGCTGAGATTCGGCAGTCCCGCCTGCTTCTCGATTCCGACAATGGTGCACGCGGAGCCTTCGGTTTCAACGCCACCTGGACTGCCGCGCTTAACCCCGCTACCGGTTTGCCCGCCTCAAACAGCGGCAACGCCGTGGCCGATTACCTGCTCGGCTATCCTACTTCGGCCTCCGGCGCGGTCGGTACTTCCCTCACGCATTTCCGCTACTACACCACCAATGTCTATGCGCAGGATGATTGGAAGCTTACCCCTTCTCTCACCCTGAACCTCGGCCTGCGCTATGAGTTCGTCACTCCACCAACTGCCGAAGATGCCGATCTCAGCCATGTCTCCGGGTTCTCCTTCGCCACCGGCCAGCAGCTCTTTCCCGTTCTGGGCCAGATCCGCAAATCCATCGTCGAAGCTGACCACGCCAACTTCGCCCCGCGTCTCGGTGTTGCTTACAACCCCACCTGGGCAAAAACCTGGACCTTCCGTGCCGGAGGGGGCTTCTATTACGACCAGACCCAACTCAACGAAACTCAATTTACTACGAACTCGCCACCTACTTACGGTCAGCAGAGTTTGAATTACACCGGCGGCGGACTGCCTCCTTCTCAATTGGGACTCAACGTTCTTCCTGTAACCGCTCCCGCTCCCATCACCCCGCAATATCAGACCCCGAAAGGTACTCTTCTTTTTGAAGAGGAAACGCGCGGCAAAACGCCTCGCGAATACATGTGGACCGCCTCTATCCAGAAAAGCTTTGCTTCCAATTGGGTGCTCGAAACCGCCTACGTTGGTACTGCCGGACGCTTCCTATCGAAGCGCTTTAATGCTGATTCCGATACCGTCCCGGGCGTTCTCTATTCCGCCGTCCCCGGCACGATCCGCTTCCCCAACCTCGCCGGCATTCTGTACTCTTCGAAAGCCGGCGCCAGCAGTTACAATGCGCTGGAAGTCAAGCTTGAAAAACGCTTCACCAGTGGATGGAACATCCTGAGCGCTTACACTTACTCCCACTCGATCGACAACGACTCGGGAGACGCCGGCGGCACGCCCAATTTAAATCCCTCTAATTTCCAGCTTGATCGCGGCTCCTCCGCCTTCGACATCCGCCACCGCTGGGTCACCAGCGTGCTTTACGAACTGCCGGTCGGCAAAGGCAAGCGCTTCCTCGGCTCGGCCTCTGCCTGGCAGGATGCCCTGGTCGGCGGTTGGCAGATCAACTTTATTACCACCTACAGCTCCGGCCTCAGCACCCTAGTCACTTCGCCTGATCTCTCAGGCGTTGTCTTTATCAATCAGCGAGCCAACGCCACTGGTATCAACCCCGGGTCGAGCTTCTCTCTTAATGGACAAACCGTCTCACCCGGCAACAACTTTGGCAGCACCAACCGCGGCCTCTATTGGATTAATCCAAACTCCTTCGCGGAAACCGGACCGCTCCAGCTTGGCAATTCCGGTCGTAACGTGATAACCGGTCCCAGTTCCTGGAACACCGATCTCTCGATGTTCAAGCAGTTTCACTTGTACGAACGAGCCGCCCTCACCCTACGCGGCGAATTCTTTAACATTTTCAATAACGTCCGTTTCGACACACCAAACCTCGATACCTCCAGCCCCGCCTTTGGCACACTGGTCAGCGCCGAACCCGCGCGCATCATTCAAGTCGCTCTGCGATTGCAGTTCTAATATCAGGCGCTGGGAACTTCAGAGATGTTCTTTGCCAGATCGGCCGCTATCTGCGCGAACTGGTCCAGCGCGGCTTGCAGGTCTTCCACAATTTCCGCAGCCAGGATCGCTGGGTCCGGCAGGTTGTCGGTGTCCTCCAGGCTCTCGTCACGAAGCCAGCTGATATCCAGGCTCAGCTTGTCGCGTTTTTGCAGCTCGTCATAGCTGAAGCAGCGAAAACGTTCGGACTCTTGTCGCTCAAAACGGCTCGCGATGTTGTAGCAGCTGACGAAATCATCGAGATCGGCGCGTTTTAAAGAACTCGTCTTCAGTGTGAAATGCTTGTTTGTCCGCAGATCGTAAATCCAGAGTGATTTTGTCCAAGCGGTTTCGCTGGCCGGCTTTCGATCGAAGAACAAGACATTGGCCTTCACACCCTGGGCATAGAAGATGCCGGTAGGAAGCCTTAAAAGAGTGTGAACATCGCAGCTCTCGATCAGTTTGCGCCGGATGGTCTCACCGGCTCCGCCTTCGAACAGAACATTGTCGGGGACCACAACAGCCGCGCGGCCATTCATCTTCAACAGGCTGACGACATGCTGCACAAAATTGAGCTGTTTGTTACTGGTGGTGGCCCAGAAGTCATCGCGAAAAACGGTTAGAGCTTCGCGGCCCTCCTCGCCTTCCTCGTTGATGATCGTAACGCTCGACTTCTTCCCGAACGGCGGATTGGTGAGCACCATCTCATAGTTGTTCGAGTCCTTCGCGGCGAGACTATCAGCTACCCGAATGGGGCTCTCGTCACCGCCGATTCCATGAAGGAAAAGATTCATGGCGCAAAGGCGAGCGGTGCCATCCACAATTTCGATTCCGCGCAGCGCATTGAGCTTGAGAAAGCGCTTCTCCTCGGCATCCATCTCGTGGGCGTAGTGATGGCTGATGTACTCATGCGCGGCAAGCAGGAATCCGCCGGTGCCGGCAGCAGGATCCATGATGGTCATGCCCGGCTTCGGCTGCATGACATCCACCAGGGCGCGGATCAGCGGACGGGGAGTAAAGTACTGTCCCGCACCCGATTTCACATCTTCCGCGTTCTTCTGCAGCAGACCTTCGTAGATGTCTCCTTTGACGTCAGCGTCCAGAGTGGACCAGGATTCTTTGTCGATCAGGTCCGCTACCAGGCGCTTGAGCTTGGCCGGGTCCTGAATCTTGTTTTGAGCCTTGCGAAAGATCGTTCGCAGCATGCCGGGTTCTTTCCCCAGGGTCTCCAGAGTATGGCGATAATGCTGTTCGAGCGGTATGCCATCCAGCTCGACCAGAGTGGGCCACGAATAGTCTTCCGGAATAATCGACGCCTGATTGTAAGGCGGCTGGGTGCGTTCATGCGCCATTTTAAGAAACAGCAGGAAGGTTAGCTGCTCTACGTAATCGCCGTAAGAGAGTCCGTCATCGCGAAGGATGCTGCAATAGTTCCAAAGTTTGTTGACGAGAGCGGAAGAAGCGGTGGACATGAAGAGTGTAAGTCAGTTTCGGCGTAGTATTCAGAGGCGGTCAAAGCAGCTTCACTGCGTAACTTTGTCTTTAAGCTGCTACGCGAACTGCAGGGCGGCCTGGATGTCCTCCGCGGCTAACTCCGGGAAGTCGCTGAGAATCTTCGATTCACTGAGGCCGCCACCAAGCCAGCCAAGGATATCCCAAACCGTGATGCGCGTTCCTCGGATAATTGGTTGACCCGACCGCACCTGCGGATTCGCGGTAACACGCGTCGAGACCAGGTCAACGGACATCATTCCAATTTTACAGCCGCTTTCTTGCGAACAGGGCGCCTCGGACGCAGCGAAGGTGCAGTACTGCGTTCCGAACGGATGCGTTCGACGAGGACGCTGGCCGGTTCGTCGTTTGGATCTTGCGGAACGAGTTGGCCGGAGAAGGCTTTGGCGAGGATGGCTTGGCAAAGACGGACCACTCGCAACTCGCATTTTCCGATTTCGCCCCGTACTCGTCGAACTTCAACTCGCGCAGCATTGATCTGTTCAGCTATGCGATCTTGTTGCTCGCGTGGCGGCAATGGAATCGGAATAGATTCGATCGCTTCCTGGTCAATTTTCGGCATGCTTCCCGCGCTTCCTTGCGCCCTTGATCGAATATAGTTTCGAGTCGTTGGGGAGTGCAAAACAATTTCAATATACTGGCGGTTGATACTGTCCTTCGTGCGAGCTCTGATAACGAGATCGGGAAATATCGCATAACCAGCTGCCCCTTGATAAAGCCGGGCAAGTCAAACCAATCCGGGAGTATTCCCTCTTTGAAAAAGAAAGTCATCCGGGCTTATCCAGAGGTCCTGGACTCGTTTGGGATCGGCAGACGTAAGCTTTGTGTTGGCCTCTGAGAAGTCTCCCTCTGTTATCGCGGATAGGGTAATGGCGCGGATTCCAATCCCATCCGATGCCCGTTTTGCCGAGTGTCCGTTTCGCAACGGCGAGGCGAGTAGGTCTCGAAACAGAACCGGACCTACTTTCAGATCATGAGTTGCCGAATTCAAGACTGCGCTCTCAAATCGCTCCAGCTTCGTTCGCTGCAAAGTAAGTAAATGTCGAGCCTTATCCAGTCGCGTGCACTGCTTCTCAATTTCGGCGACGATTCGTCCCTGCTCGGAAAGCGGCGGCAGCGGAATTGCCAGCCCGCGGAGCTGTGCGCCAGAGATGGCTGCGAAAGTTGAGCCCGTAGAAACACTTCGGAGTTCGTGTTCGCGGAACCGGATCGCATACAGGACGAACGAAGTCTGTAACTGGTCGAGCGGGCGTATAGCCGCCAAGCCGCGTCCGATTGCGCATCGCTGGTCTGCAACATTCGTCGGCCCGACGGGAGCTCGGATCGAAATTAGGACGTCGCCCTGTTCAGCAATTTTGCTTGGTCCATCGCACCAGACCCTCGCAACAGGATTGATTGAGCCAAAGTCGGTCTTGCCTTGGAAGAACGGCAACCCTCGTTCTTCACGGTTGTATTTGCTACTCGGTGGGGATTGGCCTTGCACGATCTCACAGAAGTCCGACAAGCGCGCTTTCACCCATCCGTTCGGCAGATTGCTCACTGCACCAACCTTGCATTCAGTTCATTCAAAATCTCCGGCAGCTTATTCCCAAACAGCTGATAAGCGCGGCCCAATCCGCCATGCTCGCTAAATGGCACGAGATCGAAGTCATCGATGTTGATTTCAAGACTGGTAGCGATGTGTTCGGCGATCTGGTCAAGCCATTGCAATTGTTCGTCAGTGAAGGTTGCGCCGAGCTGCTGCTGTCCGGATAACCAGATCTGAAACTGTCCACGAACCTTCTCCGGATAAGGTCGCAACTCAGGATCGCCGCCGATTGCATACGAAACCAGCGAAATCAGATCGGTCATCACGCGCTGGCCGGAGCCTCGTACTTTCGAGTGGTCAAGCTGCTCATAAGCGCGCCACAGATTCTCCGGCGTCCAGGCCGGGTGCGGGCGCTGGATCGTGGCGGCAAGCTCTTTCACCTGCTCGTACGTAAGGCGATTTCTCCATGGACGGCTATACAAAATTTGCAGCGCGGCGATCTGGTCCTTGTTCTCATCGAGAAATTGCCGGAAGGATTGCGCCATCTCCTTGGCTTTGTCTTTGGAATCGCCCGAAAAGCCGGCATGAAGCAGGCGGTCTTCCGAGACCGCATCAATCGTCTGCTCGTAGCTGCTCTTGAGCGTTGTTAACAGATTTCGCACCTTCGGTCCGAGCAGCGGTTTCACCACTTCTTTACGCAGGCGCTCGGCGGTAGAGGCGATTTGATCGGGTGTTGGATCTTCTACGCCGTGCTCCACTTTCGCCTCGTCGACCTGAACGTCGGGATCCACGGAATCGGCGAGCGCGCGAACAATATCCGATAAGCTTTTGCCGCCGGCCGCTTCGGAGATTTGTTCTTGGTCATCCGCGGAAAGCTGGCGATCCAGCCGGGTGAGCCGCGACGCTAGCGTGCTGAGGATCTCCGGGTCGGTACTGCCGAACCCGACCGCCTCTATCAGCTTTTCAAAACCTATATTTCGGTTGCGGTCGAGAGGTGGCCCTTCGACCAGCGCGTGCTCGCAGACGCCAAGTGGATCGACGATCACGAAATGCGTTTTGGCGTGGGCATCCGGAGTGACGGCACGCAGCTCGTCTTCTTTGATCACGCGAACGCCACGGCCTTTCATCTGTTCGAACAGATTGGGGCTGCGGACCTCGCGCAGGAACATTACGATCTCAAGCGGACGGATGTCGGTCCCCGTCGCGATCATGTCAACCGTGACCGCAATACGCGGATGATAGCTGTTGCGGAACGACTTGATAATGGACTCGCCCTTTTCGCCGACTTGTTCCCAGAAATCTTGCTCGGTCTCAGAACCATCTTCAGCCTTTACCTTCCGGCGGCTGCGCCGGGAACCCGTGCGATACGTGATCTTTTGACAGAATTCGTTTCCCTTGCCAAACTCCTCGCGCACAATTTGCACGATGTCGTCAGCATGGTTGTCGTCCTTGGCGAAGATCAGCGTCTTCGGTACATGGGTGCGGCCGGGAAAGATCTCGCTGAAGAGCTTTTCTTTAAAGGTTCGGATCACCGTTCGGATCTGATCCGTCGCGACAACAGCCCGGTCGAGGTGGCCTGCCGTATAAACCAAATCTTGATCGAGCAGTTCGGCTCGCCTAGCGCGAGTAAGGCGGTCCCGTTTGTCCACATAGAACCCGGCCTCCACCCGGGAGCCGGACTGCGTAATCTGGGTGCGGATTTGATAGATGTCGTAATCCACGTTCACGCGGTCTTCGACGGCTTGCGTGTGGTTGTAATCCATCACGAGATTCCGGTTGAAAAATCCGAGAGTTTGCTTGGACGGAGTGGCGGTCAACCCGATCAGCGAGGCATCGAAATACTCAAGAACCTGACGCCAGAGATTGTAAATAGAACGGTGGCATTCGTCGGTCACGATGAAATCGAAGGTCTCGATGGGAAAGGCAGGGTTATAGCGGATGGGCTCGGGAAGGCGAGTCAGATCGGCCCAGGTGACAGCCGAGCGTTCCTCCTGCTCATCATCGACTTCGCGGCCGGCGAGCATGGAGTAAAGGCGCTGAATGGTCGTGACGCAGACTTTGCTGACCAAATCGATTTTGTTGCCAGAGAGGAGCTGCGCATTGTATAACTCGGTGAACTTGCGCCCGTCGTCGGGCGTGACGAACTGCTGGAATTCATTGAGAGTCTGGCTGCCAAGTGTGCGGCGGTCCACGAGAAAGAGTATGCGGCGGGCACCGGCGAGCTTGATCAGGCGATAGACGAAGTTGCAAGCGGTAAAGGTCTTTCCGCTACCGGTAGCCATCTGGATAAGCGCGCGCGGGCGGTCTTTGGCGAGCGATTGCTCTAACCGGACAATCGCTCGCTTCTGAGCGGGCCAAAGATCCCCGGCATCGAGCGGCGGCATGAGGCGAAGCCGTCCCCGAACAGTGGAGCCGGGAAACTTCAAGTCGGCTTGAATCCATTGACTGAATGTTTCGGGCTTATGGAACGCGAAAGCAGCACGGCTGCGCGCATCAGGTTCTAGCAGATTGGTGAAACGGGTCTCAAAGCCGGTGCTTTGATAACAAAAAGGCAACGGACGGCGAGGCGCGGGAATGTGTTCCGGCAAGCCCTCGCTATATTTAGTGGTCTGGATCTCGACAGCGGTCAGCGGAACTCCAGCTCTCTTGGCTTCGATGACGCCGACGGCCGCTCCGTCTACATAGAGAAGATAGTCCGCAAAGCCATGGCCTTTCTTGAGGGGATATTCGCAGATGGCAATGCCTTGAGCAACAGTGAGATCTGTTTCGTCACGAGTCTGGACCGACCATCCAGCGGCAGCGAGCAATCTGTCAATTTCGGCACGCGCCTCCTGTTCGGGAGTCATTCAATAAAGACTCATGATAGCGAGTGGCGAACCGCGTCCTTAGTTTGACCATTCCGCAGTCCAAAACAGGCACAGCTCAAACGGAAATACTCCGCGCTTCGCCATTCCAGAACACTTGTTTCTTCTGGAAATACGACTCATTCGCCATGTGACAGGCAAGCGCAGCATGGTTTCCGAATACCGCGTCTTCTGCTACCGGATGGCGTGTCTTAGTCGCTTGGAAGAAATTCCATAGATGTGGCTTCAGGTCATCCCAGTCCGGCCCCTGGTAAGTGATCGTATCGGAGAGCAACTCCTTACCTAAGTGGCGCGGATGCTGAGCATGCCATTGCGCCACATACTCGGCCCTCATCTTCGCCGGAAACCCGCTTGAGTAATAACTCGGTTCCGTATCCTTCCCGGTTTGAGGAAACACTCGCAAGCTGGAGGATTGAGCCTCCATCACGCCTTTCGGACCCATGAATCGCGCCACCTCCGGTGTCTCTGAGCCGAGATCCAGTCTCACGTAGACCGGAATGCCGTGATAGTCGAACAACACGGCATGAAAATCGGGCATGTTACGTCCGTCTTTCCAGCGGAATATGCCGCCCAGCGCTGACGCCGATTTCGGAGCTTCGTTCCAACCCAGAGTAAATAACATGCCGCTAATCAGATGAACCATCAGGTCGCCGCCTACACCCGTGCCGTATTCCTTCCAGCATCGCCACCGGGCAAATCGTTCCGCACTGAACGGAATCTTAGGTGCCTCATTCAGCCAGGTATTCCAGTCGAGGTTGCTGGGCGAAAGATCGAGCGGCGGTGGATATTCCCAGGCGCCTGTAGGACTGTTGCGGCCGAACGTCAACTCCACCATTTCTATCTCGCCGATCGCGCCCGCCGCATACAACTCTCGCGCCTTCGCGCACAGCGACGAACTCACTCGCTGCGACCCGATCTGCACGATGCGCTTGTTTCTCTTCGCCGCCTCCACCATTTCGAACCCTTCCGGCGCACTGTGCGACATCGGCTTCTCGCAATAGATATCTTTGCCGGCATTACAGGCGTCTACTACCACGCGCCTATGCCAGTGATCGGGGACCGCCGCAAGTATGCAATCGACGTCTTTCCGCTGCAGCAGCTCGTGATAGTTGCGGGTCGTAAACAAATTCGGATTTCCGGTGATCTCTTTAGCCAGCGTGTGACGCCCGTCATAGAGATCGGCCGCCCCGACACACTCGATGCCCGGAAGAGCGATCGCATTCTCGAGCACGCCCGAGCCTTCCATGCCGACGCCGATAATCCCAAATCGAATGCGTTCTCCTGTTGAAGACGGCGGCTTGGAAGCAGCGAACGCTGCCAGCGACAAACCTGTCGCTTGAAGCAGGGCGCGGCGGGGAATACGGGGACTCATGAATTAACTCGTTTCATCGAATGGCGCAATTATGTCAAACTCACATGCAAAACAGAGTGATCCTGGTCTCGGGCGGCGCTGGCGGGATTGGCGCCGACGTCAGCGCGCAACTGGCATCCGAGGGCGCGCAATTGGTGATTGCCGATCTGAATGCCACTCAGGCTGAGGCAAAGGCCGCCGCCATCGCAACAGCAGACCGCGCCATCGGGTTGGCGTGCGATATCACCAGACCTGAGCAGTGTGAGGCGGTGGTTCAAGCTGCTATCGAGAAGTTCGGCCGCCTGGACGGAATGGTAAATTGCGCCGGCTTCAGCAAGCCGCACGATAGCCTGAGTTTGTCGCCCGCCGAGTGGGCGCGGATGGTGGATGTCCAGCTAAATGGCGCGTTTTATCTGGCCCAGGCTTGCGCCCGGCGCATGATCGAAACGGGTGGGGCGATTGTGTTTATTACCAGCACAAATGCCGAGGCCGCGTTCCCCCGCCGCGCCGCCTACTGCTGCGCCAAGGCCGGCGTCGCCATGCTCACTAAAGTGCTGGCGATCGAATGGGCCGAAAAACGTATCCGAGTCAACGCCGTCGGTCCGGCCTATGTCGCCACCGAGATGACCCAGCGCAACATAGCAGAGGGCAATGTCGACGAAGCGCAGATCAAACGGCGCATTCCCTTAGGACGGCTGGCACAACCCGCCGACGTGGCGGACGCGGTGTCATTCCTGCTCAGCGACAAGGCCAGCTTCATCACCGGCCACTCCCTGTACGTGGATGGCGGCTGGCTGGCTTACGGCTATTTCTAATTGCCAGCTCGCAGTCTGCTAGAGTTCCTTCGTTATGCATTCGAGACTCCTTGTCATGCTGTTCGCGACGCCCTATCTGGCAGCCGCACAAGCACCCGCCGTGCCGGACTGGGCTTGGCCGGGCTCTCCCACGCACAAGCAGGTTCCACCGCCAGCAGATTTCCACCGGCCGAGCCGGAATTTCGATACACCGATCGGGCTGTTTGAAGGACAATCCGACATTGGCGCCGCAGTGGTGCCTGGGAGCGCCAGCTACGACCCCGGTACAAAGCAGTACACCATCAATTCGGCCGGTTACAACGTCTGGTATTCGCGCGACGAGTTCCGTTTTCTCTGGAAGAAGATGTCGAGCGACGTCTCCCTCGCGGCCGACGCCGCGTTTCCAGATCCGAACGGCTACAATGACCGCAAAGCGATACTGATTATTCGCCAGACCCTGGACGACGACGCCAGGGAAGCCATGGCCGCCGAGCACGGTACCGGCATGATCCACTTGGCGCAGCGTCCGGATCGGGGTGCTCTGATCACCGACATGCAATATCGTTTCGGCGGTTCACTCGCTAAGGTTATGGCCAAACGTATCGGTCTCGAGAAGCGCGGCGATTCAATCGCTATCTTTATTAGTCTCGAAGGGGAACCGATGCACCAGTTTGGGCCGCCGGTAATCCTGCACTTCGATAAACCTTTTTATGCGGGCATTGGCTTCTGCTCGCATCTTCCAGACAAATCGGATACCGCGGTGCTGTCAAACGTTGTTCTCGAGAACTCAGCCGGGAAGGTGCATTAGGCCGGGATGAAATTCCGATCTCATCCCATCACGCGCCGTACTACCGGCATTCCCTTCTTGACCCACTCCGTCCATCCGCCACGGAGCGCCCGCGCTTTCGTCCAACCCGCCTGCCTCAATTCCAGCGCCACCCGGGCGCTCGTCGCTTCGTTCGGTCAAGCACAGACGACGGCCAGCACGGAGGCTTTTGAGATACCGTAACGCATCGCATCGCGCGCCGGATACTCGGGCGACAGTCGCACCGCGCCGGGAATTGTTTCATCGCTTTCTTCATAGGTGCGGACGCTACGCGCATCCACCACCACGGCTTCACTCCCAAGCGCTTGCACCTCGCTCAACGAGATATAGTCCGCATTGCTCAGTTCAGCCGCACTGTCTGCCTTGAAGACGGGCACTGCCGCGACTGGTGCGGGCTCTCTTTCTTCAGCCGGCGGCTTCCTACATAGAACGCTTGGAGAAAGTCCGTGCAGCACGACGGAAAATAGAACTACCAAACAACAGATTGACAACAGGCGTTCGCTATAAGCCGCTCCCGCAAACACCGGCAGCAATATCAGCAGCAGTGAACTCAGTCCACGCGGACCATACCAGGCGATTATGCCGCGGTTCTTCCACGATAGTTTGGTCGGCAGCAGCGCCGGGAGGAATGCCACTGGACGCGCCACGAATACCGCTAGCACGAATAGCAGCGTAACGCCACCCGCGATACCGAGACCCTTCCAGATCACTGACATACCGAACAGTACAAAAGTAAACATGAGCGCCATTTCCGCAGTGGTCTCGCCATATTCGAGAAAGCAGTCGCACAACTCCACATCGAGCGCCGATATGGTTAGCCCTGCCGCAAACGCCGCCAGGAAGCCGCTTCCATGGACCGCTTCCGCCGCCGCGAATGCCGCAAACGCCACACCTAACGAATAGATCGATTCATAATCGCGCCGCACTCCAATCCGTTTACGCACGAGTTCCAGCATGCCCACCGCGCCCAGCCCCACGATGATCCCAGCCGCTGGACTCAGCACCAGTACACTCATCCCCAGATGCGCCCATTCACTCGCCGCTTGCGCGTGTCCCCTAGACAGCAGAGTGACGCCGATCAGCACTAAAGGCAGCAATAAGGCATCGTTCATGCCACCCTCGAGCCGCAGCGCTTGCCGCACCGCTGGATCGATGCCCGGTTTTGCCAGCAGCGCCCGCAGCATCACCGGATCAGTAGATGCCAGCGCCGCTCCCAGAATCAGCGCCGCTGCCGCGGGCAATCCCAGCAGCCACCACGAACACCACCCGATCAGCAGCGCCGAAAAGAGCGTTCCCGGCCCCAGCACCAGGACCGACAGCAGCGGGTTTCTCCGGACCTCGGCCAGGTTCAGCGACACCGCATCCGTAAACAACACCATTACCAGGCTCAGCGTCGCAACTACCCGCAAGGTAGGCGAGTGCAAATCGACATTTATGAGGTTCAGCCCATAAGGCCCGATAGCCGCTCCCAATCCGAGAAAAACGGCTACCTGCGGCAGTCCCGTTTTCTCTACCAGCCCGGACAACAAAGCGGAAAGCACAATCACTGCGCCAATTAAGGCCAGCGTTGCAACAAACTGCTCGGGACTAAACGCGGTCACCGCTCACACCGCCCAGCTGAAATCGCGAGCGCCAGGTGTCGCCTCGTCCTTGCTCTCGCTCAGCCGCATCAGCTCGAGTCTCAGTGCATCCACTAGCGCATGCCAGCTCGCATCGATAACGTTGTCTGAAATGCCCACTGTGGCCCAGCTCTTCTTGTGATCGCTCCATTCCACCAGCACGCGTACTTTCGATTCGGTCCCGCCTTTGCCGCCCAGCACGCGCACCTTGTAATCGGTCAGTCGCACATTGGTGATGGCCGGGTAAACTGACGCCAGGCATTGCCGCAGACACAAATCCAGCGCATGGACTGGTCCATGTCCGATCGCGGTTGACGAATGAACGGCATCCGCAACCCGCATTGTCACACTCGCTGTCGTGATCGTTTCCTCGGTTCCGCTTTGGAGCTTCGTCGACACCTCGTATTTCACGACTTCAAACGGGTGAAACTCCGGATAAGCCGCTTCCCGCACCAACAGTTCAAACGTGCCCTCGGCCGATTCGAAATCGTAACCCTGATGCTCCATTTGCTTGATCCGCTGCAACAGGTGACGGGTCGCCACATCATTTAATCCGTCGTTCAATCCCAGCTGCGTCAGTTTGTAGGCCACATTTCCGCGGCCCGACAGATCGCTCAGCAACACTCGCTGGCGGTTTCCTACCAGCTCGGGCTGCACATGCTCATAGGTGGCCGAGTCTTTCATCACGGCACTTACGTGGATACCGCCCTTATGCGCAAACGCGCTCGGACCGACGTACGCCTGCTCCCGACGCACCGTCAGATTCGCCATCTCCGCCACGAAGCGCGCCACGCCCGTCAAGTTCTTCAACTGCTCGGGCCCGATGGTGGTGTGCCCCAGCTTCAGCTCGAGGTTCGGCAGAATGGAACACAGATTCGCATTGCCGCAGCGTTCGCCATACCCGTTGATCGTTCCCTGCACATGGGTCGCACCTGCTTCCACCGCCGCCAGCGTATTCGCCACTGCCAGTTCCGCATCGTTATGGCAGTGAATACCAACTACGCCCGAGAATCTGTCGCACACCACGCGCACCATTTCCGCTATTTTGCCGGGTACCGTGCCGCCATTGGTATCGCACAGACAGAGTACATCGGCGCCCGCCGTCTTTGCCGCTTCCAGCGTTTGCAAAGCATACTTCGGATTTGCCAGGTAGCCATCGAAGAAGTGCTCCGCGTCATACACCACTTCCCGCCCGTGCTCGATGAGATGCCGTACGGTGTCGGAAATCAGTTCCAGGTTCTCGTCTTCCGAGATCCCCAGCGCACACCGCACGTGAAAGTCCCACGTCTTCCCGAAGATGGAAACCACCGGTGTGGCCGCCCCCAGCAACTCCGCTACATTCGGATCACGGTCTACGGAATTTTTGGCAAAACGCGTCGCTCCGAACGCTGTCAGCTTGGCGTGCTTCAGCTTCAGACTCTTGGCCCGCTCGAAAAACTCTTTGTCTCTTGGATTCGAACCCGGCCATCCGCCCTCGATGTAATCGATCCCTAGTTCGTCGAGCTTCTCGGCAATCGAAATCTTATCGTCCACCGAAAACGAGACCGATTCGCCTTGCGTTCCGTCCCGCAGCGTTGTATCGAATGTGAAGACTCTCATGACTGTTTCTGTCGCAACTTTCTTTGTCTATGCAAAACCGCTTCCCGAAAAAGCAAAAGGCCACCAGCTGGTTACCCCTGCCGGTGGCCTCGAAAGTGAATTCGTACACGAGGTCTCTAGGCAGGGCCGCTAATGGCCACGCGAATAATAAGCCCGCTCTCGAGAAGATGAATCATCCAGACCGAATTCCAATTATACCTAGTGAGCTTCTATCATTCGCTTCAAAAATACCAGTTGCCCCAACTGATAGGAATTGTGGTTGGCCAGCACAACCGCCTCGCGCAGTAGGGTCTGGCCATCCCCCTGAGCCAGCGGCGTGAATAAATCAGCCTCTTGCAAGAGCTTTGCGAAAGCGTTTTCGTCTTCTTGAAACGCCTTCACACTTTCGTCCCAGGCCTGCTCGTTGGGCGGTGCTGCGCTTTTAGGCCAATACCCCTCGGGAAATTTCGGCGACGTATGTTTCGCGTTGCGCGAAAAATCCAGAATGTCCCGCTGCGCAATTCGCATATGCTCCACCAGTTCCCAGGCCGAATGCGGCGCGCCTGCCGGCTTCGCACCGCGCGCTTGCACCGGGAAATCTTTTACTACCTTGTCAAACGTCGTGTGCGATTCACCACCGCTCAAGCCGCCCGCGAGTTGTTTACGCAAGGCCTTCTCTTGGTCACTGTTCATGTCTGGTTAGATCCGTGTACCTTTTTGATCATTTCAGGGCAATGTGAGCCGCCGAAGAACAGCGGACCCCCAGCTGATAAAAACGGTTAACCGTCTAGCGCACTCACGGTTCCAACTCCGCGCTCACAATATGAAAGTTCAGTGACTAATTGCGCTTTTTGCTGTTGAGGATCGCTGTTCGATTGACACGTGCCTTGAGTAACACGGACGATGAAAAGGTTTGCGCTTCACTCTGCCTTTATCGCTATTGCTTGTTGCAAGTTGCCTGAGCGGCCAGGTGGCGGAGTCAACGACCACTACCGATCGGGATTTTTGGAACAGATTTTGGATATCCGGGCAAGCCAATTTCATACGCCAGCAACACGATTCCTTTCCGGCCGCCTATAACGGCCCGAACAGTCTCCAAAGCAACGCCGAGCACGATACTTCTCGGGTTCTTACGCTCTATACCGGGTTTCAAGTCACGCAAAATCTCGACATACTGTGCGATGTGGAAAGCGTGGGCGGAGCTGGCCTTAGCAAAGCGCTCGGAGTGGCCGGCTTTACGAATGTAGACGTGGTGCGCAATCCCACACTGGGCTCCGCTCCGTATGTCTCGCGTGTGATGCTGCATTGGGTTTTGCCCTTGAGCAGTGAAAGGGCGGAAGCGATACGAAACCCTTTGTCTCTGCAATCCACTCTGCCGGTTCGACGGTTGGAATTTCGTCTCGGCAAGATGAGTACTGCTGACTTCTTCGATTTAAATGCGGTGGGTAGCGACAGTCACCTGCAGTTCATGAATTGGACAGCAGTGAACAACGGAGCTTACGACTATGCCGCCGACACCCGCGGCTACACATATGGACTGATGATGGAGTATGACGATCGTGCCTGGACGTTCCGCTTCGGCGAGATGCTCATGCCTACCGTGGCGAACGGCATTAAGCTCGACTGGGATCTGGCACGCGCCAGGGCCGAGAACTACGAGTTGGAATTGCGTCGTTCGCCAATCCCTGATCACCCTTCCGTTTTGCGGCTCTTGAGTTTCGTGAATCACGCCAATATGGGCAGCTATCGCGAGGCCATTAATGGTTATCTGTCCGGTAAGGATGCCAAGCCCGATGTAATCGAATACCGCAAACAGGGCCGGGTGAAGTATGGCTTCGGCATTAATGTGGAGCAGGAACTCACCGGGCAGTGGCGTGCATTCGGCCGTCTGGGCTGGAACGAAGGAGCGAATGAGTCGTTTGCTTACACGGAAGTCGATCGGACGGCTTCGCTGGGATCCGATTTATACGGAAAACTGTGGCGCCGGCCGAGCGACAAAGTAGGCGCGGCTTTCATCGCCAATGGTATTTCAGGCGATCACCGCCGTTACCTGCAATTAGGCGGTTTGGGATTCATTCTCGGCGACGGTGGCCTGACCTATGGGCTGGAGAAGATCTTTGAGACGTATTACAACATCCATATTTTCCGAGGGATTTACGTGGCGGCGGACTGGCAGTATGTCGTAAATCCCGGGTACAACGAGGCGCGCGGTCCGGCGTCGGTTGTGAGTTTCCGCGTTCATGTGGAAGACGCTTTGCCGCTCGGCAAAATCGCTGACGCCGTGAAGTCGAGGTGACGATTACAGCAGTGTTTCGCGCTCGAGACCGTCGAGCGTTTTGACTATTTTGCTGACATCCTGGGCCTGGCTTCTATGGGCCACCAGGAGAGCATCCGGCGTATCGACCACCACCAAGTTGTCCACTCCTACAAGCGCCACAGTTTTACTCGCGTCCACATAGTTGCCATGGCTGTTCTCCACAATCAACTCACCGCGGCTCGAGTTGGCATTGGTGTCTTTGTCGGCCAGGTTGTAGACTGCTTCCCAACTGCCTACATCGTTCCAGCCGATATCGTCGAGAGCGATGCCGGTTACCTGCTGTGCCTTCTCGATGATCGCGTAATCGATCGAAATGTTGTCGCAAAGCGGATAGGTTTCCGCCAATTTACTGCTGAAGGATTTGCTGTTAAAGGCGGGCAGCGATGCGAGCAGGGTGGCGGTCTTTGGCTGATGCTCGCGCATGAGACCGAGCACGGTAGCGGCTGGCCAGAAGAACATGCCGGCATTCCAGAAGAAGTTGCCCCGTTCCACGAATTTTTTGGCGGTCTTCGCGTCGGGCTTCTCGCGAAAGCTAGCAACGGCGACACTTTCCGGCGCCCCTGGTTTCACGTTCTTGGGGAACTCGATGTAGCCATAGCCGGTTTCCGCCCATCTGGGCTGGATGCCGAAAACGACGACTTTGTTGGCCTCGGCGGCACGAAAGCCCGCTCGCACGAAGCCGCGGAAACGGGATTCTTTCAAAATGAGATGATCCGCGGGAAAAACTCCCAGCACTGCTTCCGGGTCGACGCTCTGTAGGATCTGAGCGGCCAGCGCAATGCAGGGCGCGGTATTCCGCTGTGCCGGTTCGGCGATGATCTGCCGTTTGGGCACTTCGGGAAGCTGGCTGCGAATCTCGGGCTGTAAGAGGTCGTTCGTGATGACCCAGATATTTTCCGGCGGGATCAACGGCTTCAGCCGGTCCACCGTCTGCTGGATCAAACTGCGCTCGCCGAAGAAGCGCAGAACCTGTTTTGCGTTTCGCTTCCGGCTGCGCGGCCAGAAGCGCGTGCCGCGTCCGCCAGCCATGATCAGGCCGTACCGATGATTCGCCATTAGCTTCTTAGTTTAGGCAAAACCGAAATGTTTCGTTCTTTTTACCGGATTAAGGCTCAGGATTTCCTGGATTGAGCGGTAAAGGGTGGTTGGGCAGTTGCGCGTCGGGATAGCCCCGGATGACGCGGAAGGTTCGTGTCCAGCGCGTGCGCGAAAAGAAGTGCTCGGCAAGATCGGTCATGTGGCTAAAGAGCGAGTCTATTGAGGTACCCGCCAGATCCTCGGTCGAAGCGCGGTACGACCAGTAAATCATCAGTGGCTTGCCGATAATGTTGTCACGCGGCACAAAGCCCCAGTAGCGGCTGTCTAGAGAATTGTCGCGGTTGTCTCCCATGGCGAAATACGAATTCGGTGGAACGACGATCTCGCCGTTCACTACATGATGCGCCAGCATGTCGCGCTGGTATTGCGCTTGCAAGCCCTCGGCGAACATGGAGGCTTCGCCCGGGAAATTGTCTCGATTCGCGTCATAGGGGAACTTGTGATAGGTGTATGGCTCGTTCAGCGGCACGCCATTGCGGATGATGTTGCGATTCACCATTTTGAGATGGTCGCCGGGAACACCGATTACTCGCTTGACGAAGGTCTGATTGATGTCGACTGGATAGCGGAAGACAATGATGTCACCATGCTTGGGCTGCTCGTAGGGCAAAACATACTGACTGATGGTTCCGGGCGGCGCATAGGCAAGCTTATCGACCAGCAGGTGATCGCCGATCAGCAGTGTATCTTCCATGGAGCCGGTCGGGATCACGAACGCCTGCACCAGAGTGGTGGTGCCGAACAGCAGTAAAAGGATGGTGACGGCCCACTCGGCGATGCTGTTGCGCGGCGACGCCTCAAGTTCTGCTCCTACCGGAGGAGGTTTAAGCGTGGGCGCCGTAGCCGATTTATCTGCCATTCCGTCCTGTTCTCATTGTGAAGTCTTAAACTGGTATTGTATCTGTCGGACCCGGAATGAGCTTCTTGCCAACTACGCCGGCGCTTGCTTCGAGATCCCAATCTGCCCAAAACGGTGAATCTATGTACCGAAAACGAGTTACTTTAGCGGTCATTCTCTCAGCGGGTTTATTCGCGGCGAGTTGTACGAATAAGTCTGCTGGCACGAGCGATCAGAACCTACTTGCTGCGATTCAATCGAAGTTAAACGCGGACGATGCCACCAAAGCCGCCAATGTGAAAGTGGACGTAAAAGGCGGAGTTGCCACGTTAAGTGGGGATGTTCCCACGTCGGATGTCGAACTTGAAGCCATGAAGGTGGCGAATGCGACTCCTGGGATAGCCAGCGTAAATGACCAAATTAAGGTCAATGCCGCCGCCGCACCCGCGCAGACAGCCGCGGCACCGCCTCCTGCGGCCGTACCGACACCTGCTCCGATGCCTGCTCCCGAAGCCAGCCCAACGCCTGCTCCAGCTGATTCATCGGCTGTGGCGGAAGCGCCCAAGCCCCGGCGCAGGGAACCGGTTGCGCTTACCGTGCCCGCAGGAGAAAGATTGCAGGTTCGGATGACCGACGCAATCGACTCGAAGAAAAATTCCGTGGGCCAGACTTTTAACGGCGCGCTCGATGCTCCGCTCGTTCATGGCAACCGCGTGATAGTGCCTTCGGGCGCCCCGGTCACCGTTCTGCTGAGTAATGCCAGCAGCGCGGGAAGAATCCGCGGCAATAACGAGTTGCAAGTACGGGTCACTAGCATCTCCGTCAAAGGGAGAGCCTACGATGTCTCGAGCGACGTATACGATCAATCCGGTAAGGGCAAAGGCAAGCAGACGGCCGTCCGGTCAGGTATTGGCGCTGCCGCGGGTGCGTTGATTGGTGGTTTGGCGGGCGGCGGCAAAGGCGCGGCCATCGGTGCGGGCGCCGGCGGCGGCGCCGGGTTGGGATACCAATTGTTTACCCACGGCTCACAAGTGAAAATTCCGTCTGAATCGGTTTTGACGTTCCGGCTGGCGGAGCCTTTGACGATTCGCTAAATTGCCTTGCTTGAGAGCTAACCGGCTTTCGATCTCCTCGTTTAAATAAGTGTGACGAGAACCACGTTTGGGATCCTTATGCTCTTTGGCCTGGCAGGTGTGTGCGCTGGACAAACACCGAGCCGGCGCGAGATCCGGGCTGCACTCGATTTGTACGACAGCTCGTTAGCTTCAGAAGCTGCTCCTGTCTGGGATGAAAAAACGAAGCCAGTTTACCGGTTCGAGTCGGTCGAGCCGATAACGCCGGCCGAGGCTGTCATCCGCGTGTGCGCTTTTCAGCCGACACTTCTGACGCCGGGTCAGGAATCGCTGGTTGTCCTCAGAAGGGTCCGGGGGCTTTGGCGAGTCATTCACATCGATTGGGTTCGTTTTTGCACCCCATAGCGCACACGCCGCTCTTTTCTTATTACTTCGTAAAGTTTCTCTGCGAGGTCGCCGATCTCTAAGTATCTATATCAACGTCGCTGTTCAGCAGCGAAGCTAGGACTTAAGAACGGTGGCATTGCTGGGAGACGAAAATAGGAGAAGGGCTCTAACCTGTCTGTTGCCGGGCTTACTTCTTCTATTCGCCTCCGCGCCTGACTGCGTCGCAAGCCCGGCACTTCCCACTCTCACCACCGTCCGGCAAATCCGCAGCCTTTCGCGGAACGAAGCCAACCGGGGCTACCCAGTCCATATCCGGGGAACGGTTACGTTCTTTCAACTGCCTCGGTTCACGATCGTCGGCCAGGTATCCCAAGTGGACTCCGGCACCCAAGACGATTCCACTAACAATGTATTTGTGCAGGATTCGACCGGCGGGAACTGGGTTGCCGTCACGGATCCGGGTTTTACGGCAGTCCCAGGTGACCGGGTCGATCTGACCGGCGTAACGACTCAAACCGATTTCGCTCCAGACATCATTCGGCCTCACTGGCAAATCATCGGAAAGGCCCCGTTCCCCGTCCCGGTCCATTCCGAATTTGGAGAATTAGTCTCTACGCGCGAAGACAGTCTGTGGGTTGAGCTCGATGGCATCGTTCGCACGGTGGACCAAGTTAATGACAATTTGCGGTTGCAAATCAACATGGATGGCGGCTCAGTCATCGCCTACATACCCGGCTTTCGATCGTCGATCCCTGCTGGATTGCTGGACGCGAAGGTACGGGTGCGCGGAGTGTGCGGCAGCCGCTTCAACGCCAAAAATCAGCTGCGGGGTGTGAACCTGTTCGTACCCTACCTGAATCAGCTCGAAATTCTCGAACCGGGATTAACGGATCTGTATGCCGCGCCGCTGCGGACCGTTGGGAGTACGTTGCATTTTACGGTGGGCGGCGCCACCTCGCACCTGGTCCGGATCGAGGGTATTGTCACTTACCAGAGTTCTCGTCGATTCCTCTACCTGAAAGGGCCTGATGGCAGCATACGGGTCGATTCAAACCAAGCTCTAAGTGTGCCGATCGGTCAGCACGTGGAGGCAGTCGGGTTCCCGAGTGTTGGGGAATTCGGCCCCATTCTGCAGCAGGCTCACTTCCGAAAATTTGGTGGCATCGAGCGAGCTGCGCCGGAAAAAACCGCGGCAAAAGAGCTTTTGAACGAAGACCGGGTTGGGGATCTGGTACAGGTCGACACACAACTGGTAGATCGCCTGGTATCGCCTGATGAACAGATCCTGTTTGCGAAAAGTGGACAGACCATCATTCAGGCTCGCCTGGAAGACGCGAGTTCGGTGCCGCGTCTGGCGGCCCTGCAGTCCGGAACGGTTTTGCGTCTTACAGGAGTAGTCGACGGAGTCTCTGAAACCACGGTTCGCTTGCTCCTGCGTTCACACCAGGATATTTTCGTTGTATCGCGGCCACCGTGGTGGACATTGCAACATGCGGCGTGGCTTTTCGGCATGATGGCCCTGACGATCGCCGCTATTGTTTCCTGGCTCGCTATTTTACGCAGAAAGATCCGGGCACAGACGCGGATCATTCAGCAACGTCTCGAAAGCGAAACGTCACTCGAACAAAGATACCGGCAGCTGTTTGAGCGCAATCTGGCGGGAGTCTACCGGATGGACCAGGATGGACGCATTACGGATTGTAATGAAGCGTGCGCTCGTATTCTGGGATTCACGGAACGCCGGCAACTGCTTGATCCGGAATCGCCACACGCGTTCATTTTGAAGGAGGCCATTGGCGATCGTCTTTCCGCGCAAAACAACATCATCAGTTCCGAGATCAGCTTGCAGCGCGCAGACGGAGAGGAGATCTGGCTTCGTTTGAACGGAAATCTGAATGAGAGTGATACGGGTTTTGTGGCTGAAGGAACCGTCATCGATATCACCGAGCTCAAACGGACCGTCCGGACACTGAAGGAACGCACCACCCATCTGCACGCGCTCGTCACTAACAATCCTCTTGGCATTGTTATCATGGACGCGCAGCGGCGGGTGATCAGCTGCAACCGCTCCTTTGAGGAGATCTTCCTGCTCAAAGAGGAAGCTCTGGTTGGGCGGCGCGTGGGAGAAGTGGCGCCTTTCCTGAGTTCAACGTCGAAGTTGAAGAAAGCGATTCATTCTCCCTTGCAAACGACTTTCGACCTCGCCCGCCTCAAAAGGCGGGACGGCACCTCGGTCGATCTGGAAGTGCGTGGGGTCCCAATCGTCATAGGGGACCACGTGGTCGGATCGTTCGCCATTTACCAGGACATCACCGAGAGGCTGGCGGCCGAAGCAGAGCTGCGAGCCACCAAAGATGCGGCGGAATCAGCTAACCGCGCCAAGAGCGAGTTTCTCGCCAACATGAGCCACGAGATCCGCACCCCTATGAACGGAATCCTGCTGGCTGCGGAACTGGCCGCTGCGGCCAGCCCAACGCCGTCTCAACAGGAATATCTCGAGACCATCCGCAGTTCCGGCCAGTCCCTGCTACTGCTTCTGAACGACCTTTTGGACCTGTCGAAAATCGAAGCGGGCAAGATGGAAATTCATGCAGCCGATTTCGCGCTGGAGAATTGTCTGACCGACTGCCTCACTTTGATGACAAGCCGCGCGAGCCAGAAAAATATCCAGACGTCTCTAGAGATCGATCCGCGGATACCCAAGCGCATTCGCGGCGATTCCCTTCGTCTGCGGCAGGTTGTTCTAAACCTACTTGGCAATGCCGTTAAATTTACACAGCAAGGATCGATCACCGTGACGGCCGAGTATCTTGGAATGCAGCATGGCCAGTTCCGCTGCCGGTTCTCAGTGCAGGATACCGGTATCGGGATTCCGCCCGAAAAGCACGCCGCGATTTTTCGCGAATTTGAACAGGCAGATACCTCCACCACGCGACGCTTCGGAGGAACCGGTCTGGGCCTCTCGATCAGTTCGAAGATTGTTGCCCTGATGGGTGGTGCGTTCTCACTCGAAAGCGTTCCTGGGGAAGGCAGCACGTTCAGCTTCACAGCTTGCTTTTCAGAAGCCGCGCCTGTCACTTTTCTGCCCGACGTGCAGGCCACTCCCGCTGTTTCAAAGGGTCACAATGCTTTGCGCATCTTATTGGCGGAAGATAATGTAATCAACCGGCGATTGGCCACGCGTTTACTGGAGAAAGAAGGGCATAGTGTCGTTCCGGCCGGCACCGGACTCGAAGCTATCCGGCTGCATAGGGAAAGCAAGTTCGACGTCATTCTCATGGACGTTCACATGCCGGAAATGGATGGCATTGAGGCTACGCGGCAGATCCGGGCGCTCCCTGCAGCGGAACACCGGCACATCCCCATCATCGCGGTCACCGCAAGCGCCATGAAAGAAGATCGGGATGCCTGCGTGGCCGTTGGGATGGATGCTTACATTTCCAAGCCGATCTGCCCGCAGGAAATGCTGGCCACACTACAGGCCTTCGCCGCAGGAGACGATGTTCGGGCCGCTTGAGAAGCGAGTGATCTATTCGCCGACGCCTAACCCGCGCAAATCAATTTACTGCTACAGCTTCGAGCCGATTGGGGCGGACGGCTTCTTCTGCTCAATCTGAAGAAGAATTCGGGTTGTGGCCCCGGCTGTATTGCCGTGGGGAACAGCCCATGACCCTTCTGAAAGCTTTTCCGAAGGCGCTTGCGGATTCATAGCCAGCACCGATCGAGTACCTGACACGTTGGCGGATGATGTCGCTCCAACTGTCTCTTTGAAGCTCAGAGCAAAGATCGATCGCGGCATGCCGGCACGTTCCGCCAGTTCCTGTAGCGTCCAGCGATGCGCCGGATCGTCATGCATGCAGCCGATCGCTGCGCTCATCTGTTTTCGGCCAGCGCGAAAAGCCAACCCACGCCACCCTTTACCCCATCCGCCACATACAGCCGGAGAGCCTGAACGAGCATCATGTAGGCGGACCAGGCCGGAACAGCAATCCCATGAATTACACCGAACAAGACTTACAGGGATTTGTAGATGAGATCCGGGAAGAGCACTTCGCCGAACGCCAGCAGCCTGGATGATCACGGTCATTGACTCGAGTCTCTGGATCTTTGCCCGCCAATCTCTGGAGCTGTAACTCAGATGTTAGACCGTCACCCTAGCCTCAGCCTCGCCGTAACTCCTCCAGCAGATACTCCGAAGTTCGCAGACTAAAGGCCAGAATCGATATCGTGGTTGTCTTATCCGTACAGTTCGGAAAGACGCTCGCATCGCAAATGTATAAGTTCGGCACATCATGGGTCTGCCCGAACCGGTTCGTCACAAACCGTCTGGCATCATTTCCCATGCGGAGAGTGCCCGTCTCGTGCAAACTGGTACCCGGCATATCCGGCGCCTCCGCCGGACCGAGATACTCACCACCGCTGGCCCGCAGCAATCGTTTGCACTCCTGTTTACCGTGCTCCCACATCAGCAGCGTATTGTGATCCCACTCGAAATGCAGCCGGGCCGCGGGAATCCCGTATTTGTCTTTTACCGCTGGATCGATATCGACGTAGTTCTTATCGCTCCTTTGAGTAGGCGCCTGAATATAGAAACTGACCGGAGTAGGATAGCGGCGTTTGATTTCGCGCTTGAACTCCCGCCCGAACCCCTCTATATCGTCGAAATAAGCCGGAAACTCGTCGCAGCCGCCCGCCGGATACACCGAATATCCGCGAATGAATTTCTCTTCGCGCGCATTCTGTAAATTCTGCCAGCGCGGTAGCCACGCGACCGTGCTTGACGAGACATTGTCCGCAAAACTCGGCTGTCCGCGCAACTGCGGCAGGTATCCGCGCGCGGTCGTGCCATAGAGGTGATCGCATAAGTTCCGGCCGGCCTGGCCACTGGAATTGGCGATGCCATCGGGCCAGTGCCGCGACTTCGAGTTCAAGAGAATGCGCGCCGATTCCACACAGGAGGCCGCCACGATTACCGTCTTTCCGTACACCTCGATCTCATGTCCTGTATTGCGATCTACATAGGCAACGCCCGCTGCCCGGCCGTTCTCATCCGTGAGTATGTTTTTGGCAAGGGCGTTGGTCCGCAGTTCCAGGTTGCCGCTCTTCTCGGCGGCCGGCAGAAAGAACCAGGGTGTCGAAAAGAACGCTCCGACGTCGCACCCTTCTGTACAGTTCCCGCAGTAGTGACAAGCCGGATGCCCGGCGTGCGGCACCGTCAGCTGGGCGATCCGGTCGGGCAGATAGGGAATACCCGTTTTCCTGGCGCCGCACTCCAGAATGCGATCGATGCAGCGAAAATTCATGGGCGGCAGATACTCGCCATCCGGATTGCTCGCGCGATTCTGCACTGTGCTGGCAACGCCGATCATTCGCTCCACCCTGGTGTAATAGGGCGCGATTTCGGCGTACGTCACCGGCCAATCGACGTCGTAGCCATCCCGACTCGCCGCGCCGAAATCGATATCGCCAAAACGCGCCGACGAGCGCCCCCAGAAATTCGTTTTGCCACCTACCGCGAAACAGCGCCGCCAGGTCCACTCCGTCCCGGGAGCAGTGGTAAAGGCGATGTCGTGCTCCCAAATGCCTTCCGTGTATTCGTTGTCCATGTACCCGATCCAGGATTTGCGCTTCTGTGGATCGCCGAATCCTCGAAAGGGCATGTCGAAAGGCTGTTTGTGGTTGCGAAAATCTTTCCGCGGAGAAAGACGCCGGCTCGCGTTGAGTGCGCAGACCTTTGCGCCGGCCTGGCACAGGCTATGGATTGCCATGCCGCCGCCCGCACCCGTTCCAATCACGATTACGTCGTAAATCTGTTTCGGCATTTTAGAGTTTCGTCGGCGACAAGTGCCGGTGCTCCGGATCGTTCGTATGCGGGCACTCGGGCGATTGCGTGTACATCTTCAATCCCGGATAATCGAGCTCCTCCAGCCCCACGCGGCTCGTGTAAAATCCCATCACCGTGTAGCGCCGCATCAATCGGAAAAACGGATCGCTTTGTATCGTCCTTAGCAAGGCAGTTTGCTTTTCCGGAGACAGCTTTACAAAGCGGCCGCCCTCCGACTTAGCATCGAGCGCCGCCAGACCCTTGCGCATTGGCTTGTCTAACTCCCCTTCGCCGTGAGCCGCCAGCAAATCAATAAACTCACTGACGCCCGCCTGGCGCGCTCCTGGACTCTCATCGGCCGGGATGATCAATTCCGTGAGGACGTCGATGGTCTGGTATTCGGCCGATGTATAGAATTGCGGCCGGTACTCGGCTGCCGGCGTCAACTTCTCCGCACCGAATGCAAAAGTCCAGCGGCAGCAGCCGGCGAACTGGCTGACCGCTGCCGCCTTAGCTAACATCTCCAACACCTGCCGCCGGTGCGGCGATTGATTTGCCATGGTTCAGGAACTCCTCACAAATTCCGGAATAGAAAGTGTGCTTCGCTCCAGTCTGGCAAATTTCAAGGAACGAACCCAGGAAAACGACTGCGCCTCCCCACAACGAAAAAAGGTTGGCAAACCGCAAACTTCGCAGCCGCCAACCTGAAAATTGAAAAAACTATTAGTAAACGCCTCGCAACCGGGCGTTGTCGGGGATTATGCCAGGATCCGGGTTCCCTCGCTCCATCCGTCGCGAATCTGCCGCAATTCCATCGCGCTTTCCAGCAGCCGCGTTTCCAGCGACAGAATGACTTCGTCCATGCCCTCGCCCAACAATCGCAGTTGGTACATCGGTTCGTGTCTCAAAGGCCGTTCCTGTCTCATTTGTTGCATTCGATTCTGTAGGAAGAGTCTAAAACTGCCGGTATTCCTCTCACTTTTCTCTGACAGAGAATTTTCCCGCCTTGCATTCCACGCGTAACTCGCATACAACAGTCCTAGTGCGCTTCGTTGCCTGTTTGTTCGCTGCCGCTTCCCTCGCAAACGCTCAAGCTGCCCCTACATTCAGCCACGACGTTGCGCCTATTCTTTACAAACACTGCACCGGTTGCCACCATCCGAACGACATCGCTCCCATGTCGCTCCTGACCTATAAAGCTGCCCGTCCGTGGGCGGTGGCCATGAAGGAGGCGGTCGTCACGCACAAGATGCCGCCCTGGCAGGCGGACTCTCAACCCGGCTACTTTTCCAACGATCCCCGCCTCAGCCCAGCGGAGATCTCGATTATTAAGCAATGGGCGGAGTCGGGCGCTCCGGAAGGCAACGCCGCTGACCTTCCGGCTCAACCCAACTATCCCGAAGGGTGGAAAATCGGCAAGCCCGAAGCCATCATTGCCATCCCCAGCGACTTTACCGTCAAACCCGGCGATCCCGATCAGTACGTCTATCTCCGCTCCCCCACCAACTTCTCCGAAGACCGCTGGGTTTCCGCCGTCGAACTCAAACCCGGCAACCGGCGCATTGTCCACCACGCTCACGTCTACGTATACGCGCCGAAGCCAGCGGCCGCGGTCGCCAAACCGTCAGGCAATGCCATCGAACCGATCATCCAAGCGGGGGGCCTGCATCATATCAACCCCGCCATGCCGGTGGTCGATGACGGCTGCGCCACGCCGGACGGCGGTAACTTTGCCGGTAAGAAACCGCAGGAAAGCAATATTCTCGGCTCGTATCTTCCCGGCAAGGCGCCCGATGTCTTCGCCGATGGATACGCCCGCAAAGTCCCCAAAGGCGCCACCCTCGAATTTCAAATTCACTACAACGCCGCAGGTCTTACAAAGCCCGAGATTGATCGCACCAGCGTCGGCCTGATCTTCTCGAAAGAGCCGCCGAAACAGCCGCTCCGCCGAGTCGACATCTCCAACTTTCTCTTCAAAATCCCCGCCGGGGATGCTGACCACAAGGTGACGGCTTGTTACACTTTTCCCCGCGACGTCGATCTCATGTCGTACACAGCTCACATGCATCTTCGCGGCAAAGATATGAAGTTCGAAGCCCTTCACCCGGACGGCCACCGCGAAACCCTGGTCTCAGTGCCGAATTACGACTTCAACTGGCAGACCGAATATAAGCTCGCCCGGCCCGTTCCCGTGGAGAAGGGCACTCGTATTTTCATCACTGCTCATTTCGACAACTCAGCCAATAACCGCGGCAATCCGGACCCGACCAAGACCATTCGCTGGGGCGAGCCGTCGTATGAAGAAATGATGGACGGCTGGATCGAATTTGTTCTGCCCAAACCCGATCCACAGCCCACTTCTACGCCTTAACCCAGAAGCTCCTACTCCTAATGGCCGTCCGGATGATCGTGCCGCCAGGCCCAATACTGGCTTTGTTCCTTCTTGCTGGCCTTCGCCCAATCGTGATCATGCATGTGCTTGTCTTTCAAAAACTGGTGATACGCGTGATCTTCGTTGTCATTCCACTGGTGCCAATCCTTGTGGGAACTGTCGTAATACCGCTGCTGGCCATGGTCGTGATCATCGTGATCCTGCGCTTGAGCCGCGACGGGCACCAAAAGCGCGGTACTGAAAAACAATACGCCTAGAAGTCGAAACATATTTATCCTCATGCGATAAGACTGTTGGTCACCCTCGTACGGTCACCTTAAAAGAAGACAAGCGGGAGCTTTGTTACGTTACACCTACTTCCTGAAACGAGTTTGCCAATCGCTTGCGTAGCAAAAAACCGCCTCGTATCTTCTGAGGAACACGCGCGCACAACAGACTCGCGATCCGCGCCCAAGTCCGCCGAAGTTCCTCTTTCGTCTGGTGGCGCGGAATCGCGGCCTGTGTTTGCTTTTGAGGAACTCGCGCGCACAACGGGCCCGGGATTAAGCGCCCCGCCCCAAAGACACTCGAGTCCCTTTGCTGCACGGCGGCGCGCAGCCGTGCCCTGTGCGCTCACCACTCGCTACAATGACGAATCATGCGCCAAGCCTTAGCTTTATTGAGTGCCTTCGCACTCTCTCTGCCCGCTGCTGAATCGCCTCAGACTCTCCGAGGCTACTCGCAGCAAAGCTCGGCCAGCGAACTCCAGTGGGAACAAAAATTTAAAGACATCCCACAGCAGGATCGCTTGCGGGAAAACATGCGCCGCCTGTCTGCGCGCCCGCACCACGTTGGGTCTCCCTATGACAAAGACAACGCCGAGTGGATTGCCGCTCAGCTGAAATCCTGGGGCCTCGATGCCCAGATCGAAACATTCGACACGCTCTTCCCCACTCCCCAGGAACGTTCTCTCGAACTCGTCGAGCCCGTCAAATACAAAGCCAAACTCGAAGAACCGGCACTGCCCATCGATCCTACATCGAATCAGAAAAGCGAACAGCTTCCCACCTACAACGCCTACTCGATCGATGGGGACGTTACCGCTCCTATCGTGTATGTCAACTACGGCACACCCGCGGATTACGAGGAACTTCAACGCATGGGTGTTTCTGTCCACGGCGCCATCGCGCTCGCCCGGTACGGTGAATCATGGCGCGGCATCAAGCCGAAAGTCGCCGCGGAACACGGCGCTGTCGCCACGCTTATTTACTCGGATCCTCACGAAGATGGCTATTTTCATGGTGATGTCTACCCCAAAGGCCCCATGCGTCCTCCCTTCGGCGCGCAACGCGGCAGCGTGATGGATATGCCGGTTTATCCCGGCGATCCGGCCACACCCGGAATCGGCGCCACTCCCGGCGCAAAGAAGCTGCCGCTCAACCAGATCACCACTCTAACGAAAATTCCGGTCATGCCCATTTCCTATGAGGACGCCGAGCCGCTGCTCAAGAATTTAAACGGCGAGCTCGTTCCCGTGGCCTGGCGCGGCTCTTTGCCCATGACGTATCACGTCGGCCCAGGTCCTGCCAAAGCTCACTTGCATCTCAAATTCAATTGGGACCGCAAGCCGCTGTACGATGTGATCGTTAAAATTCCGGGCTCGAAATTTCCCGACGAGTGGGTCATTCGCGGCAACCATCACGACGCCTGGGTCAACGGGGCGGGTGACCCCGTCTCCGGCGTCAGCCCTGAACTCGAAGAAGCACGTGCGCTTGGCGAACTTTTGAAACAAGGTTGGAAGCCGGACCGCACCATTATCTACTGCTTTTGGGATGGCGAAGAGCCCGGTCTGCTTGGCTCTACGGAATGGGCCGAAACACACGCCGATGAACTCAAACAGCACGCCGTCGCCTACATCAATTCCGATGGAAACGGACGCGGCTACTTTCGCGCAGGAGGTTCACACTCGCTCGAAGACTTCGTCAATGGCGTCATGAAAGACATTCAAGATCCCGAAACAAAGATGACCGTGTGGAAACGAGTTCGCCTCGCCGATCTCGCTAGAGCCACGCCGGCCGCTCGCACGGAACTGAAGTCGCGGCCTGATCTCCGCATCAGCGCTTTGGGTTCGGGCTCCGACTATACAGTCTTCACCGATCACCTTGGCATCGCCAGCCTCAATCTCGGCTATGGCGGAGAAGACGCGGGCGGCGGCCAGTATCACTCCATCTACGACGACTTCTACTGGTACACGCATTTCGAAGACACCGACTTCGCCTACGGCAAGGCCCTTGCGCAAACCGCAGGCGTGATGATGATGCGCCTCGCCGATGCCTCGATTCTGCCTTATAAGTTCACCAACTTCGCCGAAACTATTCACACCTATATCGCGGAAATCAAGAAGCTCGATGCCGATCAGCGTACGCAAGCCAAGGACCGCGAATCAGATATCGCGGACGGTGTCTATCAGGCTTTGATGGATCCCAAGAAGAAGATGGTTCCGCCTTCCAAAGAGCCCATACCGCCTTACCTGAACTTCGCCCCGCTCGACACCGCTGCTGACGACTTAACACGCGCGTCGGAAGGCTTTGAGAAAGTCTTCACCGCATCCGGCCAACAAGCCCCGCCTGACCTGAACGCCAAACTGATCAAGAGCGAACGCCTGCTCACCGATTCCGCCGGGCTTCCGAACCGTCCCTGGTTCGAGAATCTCGTCTACGCTCCTGGCTTCTACACCGGCTACGGAGTCAAAACGCTTCCCGGCGTGCGTGAAGCCATCGAGCAAAAACGGTGGACCGAAGCCGACCAGCAGATCGTCCGCGTCGCCAAAGCCCTGCAAAACGAAGCCGATCTGTTGGACGAAGCAGCCAAACAACTCGGCAATAAACAGTAACTACAGCTTCTTCCAGGCGCGAACCAGATTGAAAAACACGTCGGCTCGCACAGCTTCGAATTGCGAGCCGAGCGAATTCACCAGAGTGTTCACATCCGATGGCTGCAAATTCCAGGCCAGCACTCCGATTGCCAGAAACGCGGGCGATTTACCGTCCCAGGCAGCCTGGGCGTTGGCAATGGCGGTTTGCCCGTCGCTGAGAGAACTGATTCCAATCTGGGTAAACACCGGCAGATTGGCCGGCAAGCTTAACTGGCTGGTCGATTCCCAGTTATAGAGAATGCCAAGAGGATTGACATCCTGGATGTACCGCGCCGCCACCGCCTCGCTTAGCGGGATGTTATTCGTGTTGTCGCGATTGAGCGCATAGATTACGTTCATTCCCGTACGCCGCATGTAGCGCCCGCTACGCTCCGTGAAGCGAGCCAAGTCCGCGGCCGGCCACTCGCCGGGGAAGGTGTACCCTGCGCCAGATGGACCCACCACCAGCAGATCGTTACTGGTTTGCGTGCGCTGATAGTAGCTGAGGATGCTAGGCGCAGCGTCGAGCAGAAGAGGATCGATGCTCCAGTTGATCGGTACCTGGCCGCGCGTTGGATCATCCCAAATCTGGCGCATCCGGTGCTGATCATACTGCAGGTTGTCGCCTTCGCTCATGGTAAAGGTGACGTAGATCTTGTTCTGGAGTGTTGTCGAGGGGGCTGCCGGCTGAGTGGATTCGACGTCCGCCCGCACGCCTCCGAATACGGTTCCGTTTTGGAAGTAGTCGGTTGCTCCGATTACGACCGAATGCTGGGCGCAGAGCGTGACACCCTCGCTCTCATGACCTTGCGGAAACCAGCCGAGATAAAGCGAATCGGGCGGAAGTTTTTGCAGAATTGCCGCAAACAGAGACGCTTCCGCAGGAATCAGCGGATCGAGCCAGAACACCATCGATCTGGTAGCCACGATGTAGTCGCGGAAATTGGGATTGGCTACCTGAGCCTCCGGTGCGGTGTTCGTACCGGTCACCAGATATTGATTCCACATCAATGTTTCGAGCGTAAGCGTTCTGGTTCCGGTAGGAGGCGTAAACGAATAGATGAAGTCCGAGGAGTTATCGGCGAAGCGCCACGCAGAGGCAAGCTGAGAGCCATCCGCGTCGTATAGAAAGGGCTTTTCGGCGTCGCTGCTCGGTTGGAACGAGGCAATGGTTTTTCCGTCGGCTATCACGGCCACCTGCTGCACCGATGGGCCCCAGCCTTCTGACGAGTAAGCGTCCTGAAATCGCACGTACACCGCTTTGCCGCCAAGCAGACCCGAAAGATCCGCTGTATAGACCGCCTTGTTCGATGCATCATGAACGTGTTCACTGACCTGCAGCAGAGTTTTCCATTGCACGCCAGGCACAGAGATGGTGCTGCTGGGACCGATAGCGGCTACATGGCGATGGTTCAGGCGCGGCCAATACTGATCGAGCAGCCAATTATACGCGGCAAACTTATCTGTGAACTTGCCCCGCAGATCCTCTATTACCGGCAGTCGCAGTTCGCCTGCAAGTTCCGGCGTGGCAATAACCGCGTCTTGAAGCCCTGCCAGACTGGTGGCAACGTTGATGGTGTCTGGCACGTTGACGTCATACAAAATCGCGCCCCTAATTTCGCGCCGGTATTTACCAATCAAGCTCCAGGGATCGGCTGCTTTGGTATTTGGAATGTCAATCGTATCGAGCCAGTCCTGGTCGGTCGGATCGCTGCCCGGAATCCAATACAGCCGAGGCTGCCTGCGATTCACCACGCCCTGCAGCGTTGTCAACAATGCCTGTTGATCGCCACTCAAGGATTGGATAGCACCGACATCCAAGTGGTAAGGCTCAGGGAAGTGTGGGAGAGCATGGCCGGAAAATAATTCGGGATCGTCAGCCGCCATGAATCGTGACCCGAGCGTCACTGCGCCCAGGCCAGTCACACTGGCGTTGAGAAACTGGCGACGGGTGGTATTTAGTAGTCTCATCGTGGAGTGAAATGCCTCAACGCCGGGATTATATCGCGCCCGGCCTATACTCAAGCGAGGAGAAAACACCTGCGAAATATAAGCGTGCTCTGTTTGCTGGCGTTTGCGTTATCGGCCGCTGACGGACCCTACCATCTACTGCAAACAGCCAAAGTTGGCGGCGATGGCGGTTTTGACTACGTCTATGCCGACTCGGGAAATCGCCGACTCTACGTGCCGCGCTCCGGCCCCACGAAGCGCATCTCCGTCTTCAATCTGGATACGCTCAAGCCCGTACAGGAGATTCCCGATTTCAGCGCCCATGGCGTAGCGGTTGACCCGAAGTCGCATCACGCCTTCGCCACCAGCAAACCCGTCGCCATGTGGGATGCAAAAACGCTCAAGCAGATCAAAACCATAGACGTCCAGGGGAACCCCGACGGGATTCTCTTCGACCCGTTTAACCAACGCGTCTACATTCTCAGCCATGCCGCTCCGAATGCCACGGTGATCGATGCCAAAGACGGATCAATTGTAGGAACGATCGATTTAGGTGGCGCACCCGAACAAGCTGCTAGTGACGGCAAGGGACACATCTACGTCGACATCGAAAATAAGGACAACGTTGCTGTTGTCGACGCAAAAACCATGCAGGTCACAGCTCACTACCCGTTGGGCGACAACAAGACACCAGCCGGTATGGCGTTCGATGTGAAGAATCAAATTTTGTTTGTGGCCTGTCGCAACCCGGCAGTCAGCGTCATCATGAACGCCCGTGACGGCAAGATCCTCACGACTCTGCCCATCGGAACCGGGGTCGATGGCGCCGGCTTCAATCCTAAAACTATGGAGGCCTTCAGTTCACAGGGCGACGGCACTCTCACCGTGATCAAAGAGAGCAGCCCGACGGCATTCGCAGTAGAACAAAACGTTCAGACAATGAAGTCTGCCAAGACCATGACGATCGACAGCAAGACGAATAAGATCCTGCTTATCGGCGCAGAATTCGGCCCTGCCCCTGTCCCCGAAACGCCGGGTGGCCGTCCGCGCCGAGGGCCGCTGGTACCCGGGTCGTTTAGCATTCTCGAAGTCGGGAAGTAAGTCAATCTCGCACAGAGCGCGCTCAGGATAGAACCAGATCCACCCTTAGCGGTCGATGTCACCCTGCACGATACCGCGCCCGGACGTGCCGATGTACACACGCCCGAATACGCGAGCGTCCCCGGAAATCACGCGGGAAGAACCATACTGATGCGAAAAATCATTGATGCGAACGAAGGTCTTCCCGGCATCGATGGAACGGTAAACACATTGGCTCGAAAGGCTGGTGAGATAGGTGATCACGTCGCTGTCGTCGCTAGGCGACTGCTGCGAACAACTCGAATCACCGGTCACCTGCCCGACCATGTAAATCGCCGGATACTGGTATCCAGGAGCGTGCGCGCCAAAACCGAGCTGATAAGAAGGTTGAACTCCGCTGACCTGCTGGAAGGTCATTCCCGAATCGGTAGAGTGGAACAATCCGTTATAGGATGTGAGCCAAAGATCGCCCTCCGCCGCCGATGAGACTGACAGCGAAATCGCATAATCTGTCGGTGCCGACGCTTGAACGAAGTTATGGCCGCCATCGACGCTCACGTAAATCGGCGTCTGGCCTTGCGGCCCGTACTGAGGGTCGTATATATAAAGCTTTTTCGGATTGATGCGATCGGAGTAAACGGACAGTTGCGAGTAGTTATTGATCTGCGCCGGCGCGCCGACGGCAGGAGTCCAGGTAGCGCCGTGGTTGATCGAAAAAGCCGGCTGCATACCCACATCCGAGGAAATCCACAGAAGCGTTGATCCGTCGGCAGAAACGGCAACAGAGCCGCCTCCCAGCTTCACGCCGGCCGGTTGAGTGGCAAAAGGCTGCCAGGTGACGCCGCCATCGGACGAGTACCCTCCCGCCTGCGTCTGGCCATAGGCGGGCGTTCCCACGCGGGCCATGATGAGTGGTTGCCGCTCGGCAAAATCGATGCTGGTGCCGGTGGTGAAACGCGGATTTGCCTGCTGGCCGGCCTTCGGGCTTTGATTCAGATCGAGGTGAGTGAACCCGCCCAGATCTCCCATCTGGCTCAACAAATGCGCCGGGCCGGAGGGCGGACTGGCCAGCGCGGTCAGAACCGTTTCCTCAATTCCCGACGCGCCGATCGTCCAACGCGTGGCGTTGCCATGCACGGTTTCGCCGGTTGTGGTGGGCACGCCATCGGCATGTTGCACATCAAGAATTTCCCAAATCGTTTGCCCATCGCCATACAGGACGTGATTCGAGTCGAATGGATCCACCGCCAGGTGATTCAGCCAATTCCCGCCATCCGCGTACGATTGGCCGAAATTGATCCAGGGCGACTTCTTGTTGCTTCGCAGCGCGTTCGTCCCCAGGTTGAACCACGTGATGCCGGAATCGAGGGAGCGGAAAACATCGTCGTAGGGCGAGGGATAATACTTGTTCAAGGTGGTAACCATTACCGCGTTGGGATGACGCGGATCGACGGCGACGGAACCGAAGCCATACGCTCCGCCCGCCGGATTAGTTTGCGGCGGCGTAATGTTTCTCCAAGTTCCCTGGGGATTGCTCGCCGTCGGCAGAGAGTACGCCCAGACCCGACCGGCATTCGGGCCATAGGGACCAGAATGGTCGCAGGACGGCGCGCAGCCGGCTGTGGTGTTCACACCATACGTGACATAGAGAATGCCGTTTACAAAATCAATGGCCGTAGCGTTCGGGTAATAACCGGTGGGCTGTCCGGGAACGGGCGCGAAGGTCACGCCGCCATCGCTCGAGACATAAAGGCTGGAAAATAAGCCGGTGCCGGGGCTCGAGACGCCGATATAAACAATTTTTGCATTCCCGTTGGACGCCGCGCCGCCTGCGGGAAGGAAGTCCTCAAAGACCACGCCCACCTCGGGATCCTCCGGGTTGCTGGTTGGTCCTTTGACAGGAAAGCCGGACACCGGCTTCCAGGTATGTCCCCCGTCTTGCGATTCCTGCAGACCATTCAGACGAGTGCCGAGATACAAATGCCGGCCGTTAAGGGGATCAATCACCAGACGTTCCCCGATATTACGCCCGATGTCGTTGCTGCCCAGTTTGAAAGGCAGCGGAACAGGCGTGAAATGGTTCCCCTGGTCGTCTGAGATAAGAATAGCGCCGTTATCGCCATAGGAATCGACATACGTACCGACCGCCAGAATCAGGCGATTCGGGTTATTCGGGTCAAGCGCCAGGCTCTCGACGCCTATGTCGAAACCAGAATAGAAGCTGCCGACGAAGTCTAGCAGCGGAACCCAATGCTTATCCTGCATATCCGCGCTCCAGCGATAGGCGCCGCCCACATCCGTCTTGGCATATTTGAGCCCGGGATGCGTGGGATGGAAATACACACCATCCACGAAACCGCCACCTACTATACGGACGTTCTTCCAGCGGTAGCTTTGCGCGGCGGTGGGGGCCACGGTCGAAGATCGATCAGCATTCTCTTGGGTCTGGCCGGAAAGACAGCAAGCGGCCGCAAATAGAAATAGACCCGCAACGGGGTGCAGATGTCGCAAACGGAGCGTCATGGTTGCTTTACGCCGGCATCACGATTTTGGTTTCGTCGAAAGAAGTGGCGCGCCCGAAAAAATGTGACTCATCTTTTCTCTGTCGCGCCGGAACGTCGCATGAAGGTCGGGTGCGCGGCGGCGAACTCGCCCGGTCAGCTCGCAATTAACAGACCCGTGTGGGTCTCATGTTAAAGAAATCACTACGGCAGACCACTAGTGGCTTCTCGGCCGCCAAACGGCATCCGCCTTCCAACTCGGACGCCCGTCCGCCTGAGCCACCTCATAGCCAACCTGCAGCAACACTTGCAAATCCTCCACCGCCCCGCTCAGATCCCGAGCAGCCACCCCCGCCGAGGCCCGCTGGGCCGTTTAGCATTCTCGAAGTCGGTAAGTAAGCGAGTGATCCGGGTGGGAACGTCAAGAGTTGGTCAGTTCATCATCCCAGCTGATCCCAGTCCTCCAGATCGATGTGCGCTTGACGTAGAATGATGCGCAGCGTACCGACCGAAACCTCGGATTTCTAGGCACAATCGCGGTATCAACCACGTCATCCAGATGCCTCACGAACTAAGCCGCCCCAACCTTAACCTCAATGGTGCGAATTTGCGGTAAGCGAGTGGCCTGGGGAGGCTCGAAGTGAAGTTCCAGAGCCTCGCCCAAATTGGCGAGCGCCTCTTCCTCGGTCGCGCCTTGACTGGCAATATCCACCTCCAGGCACTGCGAGACGAACCAATTCCCTTCCCGCCAAACGGTCGCAGCAAACGGTCGCGTCATGACGATATTCTTTCATAGGGCGACTGGCTTTAACAGCCGGCACTTGTCCATCAACTTGCCGGCAAAGAATGTCGCTCTAACGCACCACGATCCCATTTCGCCAGCTTTGCGGCCGCCTCATAAGAACTCTGCAAAAACTGGATCAGCGCCTCTTCGGGTGATTTCTCTCCGCGCAGATCTTCGTAACGCAAGATGAATTCTCCCAGCTTGTTGTCAAACCCAGCCGTCCCGGGCTTAATGACTTCATTGGCGAGTCCACCCGGCACAGGCGCTGCATAACAATAGAAAGCGGCCTCGCCAAAGCCGCCATTCCCGGGCCAGAAACCGGCGCTGATCACTTCGTGAGAATAGGCCTCTCGCGTAATTTTGTCGACGCCTTCTTTCGGCGGGGCTACGCGTCCCGAGAACCGCGTCACTGCCAGATCAAAGCTCCCCCAAAAGAAATGCACAGGACTGATCTTGCCAATAAATCGGGAAGAAAATTGCGCGAATACCTGTTCGACCTGCACTAGAATCCGCCAAAAACGGTGCGCGTACTCGGCATCATAGGAAGCGTGCTGATGGTCATCCGCGAAAGGGATCGGAGCAGGCAATTCGACCGGCACCGGATGGATTGGAACGGTTACGCCCAGCGCCCCCAGACTCCGCTCGTATTCAGCAAAAAAATCCGCGACTGACTGCGCTCGCAGCGGTATGCACAAACTCGCGCCCGTGCTCAGCCGAAAAAGAAGATCGTGGCTCACAAAATCGAATTCGATCTCGAGAAGTTCGCCTTGGTAAGGCATAGCCGACGTACTCAGTCCTCGGGCGCTCACATACAGCGGGACGTTCCACCAATGCGCCTGGATCGGGCTGAGTGCCAGCCGCGTCTTACCCACAATCTGGGTCCACATGTGCACCGTCTCGGCGGTCTTTTGCCATTTACTCCATTTCAGATCAGGCCAGCTGTTTGCAGCCGCTTGCAATTCGTTCACATTCCCCCTACTCTGCATCCATCATTCGTGGTTTCTGCGAAGGCAAGAGATACATCATCGTCAAGACGATGCAAATTCCCAGGCCAATCCGATAATTCCAGTGCGCCACAACCAGCGCACCGGTATAGATGAGGCTCGATCCTGCATACTGCCGCCGTAAATGTCTGATGAAATCGCGAGTGAGATTCCTGTCGATCAATCTGTGTCCCTGGCTCGCATATAACCACATTGCTAGAAAGGTAACCGCCGGCAGAAGCAGCCCGAACGCATAGAACATGACCGCCGTGCTGGCGTCGCTTGCGATGCCAACGTAGCGGCTCAGCACGGCCGTCGGAAACGGTAGAAACGATATCGAGAGCAGGAATGCCAGGTTCAACAGATTAAACGTATGATTCGTATGTTTATAAAAGCGAAAAATGTAATGATGATTCGCCCAGTAGATGCCAACAATGACGAAGCTCATCAGGTAGGCCATGTAGGAAGGCCACAGTCCGCGTAATGCATCTGCGAGCGGCGGCGGGGCGGCGGAACGCGACTCCGGAATCGCGAGTTCGAGGACCAGCAGCGTGATCGCAATCGAAAATACACCGTCGCTGAAGGCCTCCAGGCGCTGCGTGGTTAACGAGTCGGAGTTCTCGCTATGAGCTTCGGGAATCATACGTGATTCTATCGGCAGGGTGCCCGCGCTGTCCAATGCTATAACTGAAGGCTCAGTGATAGCATTTTTGGCAGACAGCTTTAAATGACAGCTTCTGTTTCTGTCCGCCAAATGGAGAGCTTTGTCGCGGTGGCGGAAGATCTCAATTTCGGCCGTGCTGCCCGACGCCTCCATATTTCGCAGCCGCCTTTAACCCGCCAAATTCAGTCCCTCGAATCAGCCCTTGGTATCGTTCTGTTCCGCCGCAACCGGCGGCACGTCGAGCTTACCGATGCCGGGCAGGTATTCCTGCGCGACACGCGAGCCGTCCTGCAACTCATCGCATCGTCCATTGAAAACGTGCAGCAGGCGGCTCGCGGAGAAGGTGGTCATCTCAGCATCGGGTTTGAAGGAGTAGCACTCTACGATGTGATCCCGCGCTCCGTCAAGGCCTTTCAGGATAAATATCCTGCCGTCAACGTGACGCTGCATGACATGAGCAGCGCCGAGCAAACCGCCGCTCTGCATCAGTCCCGCATAGCGATCGGTTTTGTCGCCGGAAAAGTGAAAGATTCTAAAATCGCGAACGAGATCGTGTTAAGTGAACCTGTCACGCTGGCGCTTCCAGCCACGCATCTCTTATCCAGGCACAAAGTCGTTCCTTTGCGGGCGCTGGCCGGCGAGCCCATTCTCATGTGCCCGCGCCATCACAATCCAGCCATGTACGATCACTTGGTGAGCATGTGTCACAGTGCCGGTTTTAATCCCAAGATCGTTCACCAACCCGCCGAAATGCAGCTGGTGCTGGGTTTCATCGCCTCAGGCCTGGGCATCGCGATAGTTCCTGCCGCGCTTCAAAAGCTGCGCCGCTCCGACGTTGTTTACCGACCCATGCGCCCCGCCGGGCCGGCCACCGAACTCTCGCTCATTCGCCTCAAAAGCAACGATTCGCTTCTCGTCTCGCGCTTCCGTCAGACTGTCAAAACGCTCACTAGCACCGCGGCTCGAAACGTCGTCACAATTGGTAAATAGCTACCGGCTTCTCGGCCGCCAAACCGCATCCGCCTTCCAACTCGGACGCCCGTCCGCCTGAGCCACCTCATAGCCAACCTGCAGCAACACTTGCAAATCCTCCACCGCCCCGCTCAGATCCCAATCGGGTTTTACTACATCCGATGGCTGATGGTAATCATGATGGATGTACTGGTTCCGCTTTTCCACTCCGTAACCAGCCGGTTGCCCGCGATAGTCGATGCCTGGACTGGTCTCGAGTGACGGGACACCCACCCGCGCGAACTCATAGTGGTCGGACCGAAAGTAAAACCCCTGCTCAGGCGCCGTATCGCCGGTCAACACGCGTCCCTGTTGCGCAACCGCCTTTGCGGTCAAATCGTCCAGGGTCGAATTTCCCAGCCCGACAATGCTGAAATCACGCGTGCGGCCCCATCCCCAATTGCTGAAATAATCCAGGTTTATGTCGGCCAAAGTTTGGCGTAACGGGTAGAGCGGGTGCTCGACATAATACTTCGCTCCCAGCAGGCCCTTCTCTTCCGCCGTCGGCCACAGGAACAGAATAGTGCGGCGCGGCGAGGGTTTGAGACTGCGGAAAGCGCGCGCCAGTTGGAGGACGCCGGCGGTACCGGCAGCATTATCGCTGGCGCCGTGAAAGATCTGATTCCCAACCTGTCCGTGATGATCCCAATGGCCGCTGTAGATGACGTACTCGTTTTTCAACTGCGCATCGCTGCCGGAGAGCTTCGCGAGCACGTTGGCAGAATCGATCTGGCGTACCTGATTCTTAATGTCGAAGGACGCTTGCCCCGGCAACGGCACCGCATGAAAGCCCGGCTTGGCCGCCGCAGCACGCAGACTTTCAAGATTCTGCCCCATAGCGGTGAACATTTCTTTCGCCCGGTCCATACTGAGCAACGCTTGCGCCTTGACTCTCTGGCGATCGTGCGCGTCCCGCAAAATCATGTTCTCGCGACTGTAGTTCTGAAATAGATTTGCTCCCGCCTTTTGGGTGGAGTAAAGAAGAATCACCGCGACCGCACCGTGCGCGTAAGCCGTGTCGAGTTTCGTACCTGTACGTCCGTAGTAACTTAACGCTCGTCCCGCAAACATCTTCTCGTCGAGCTTAGAAGGGTCGCGCGGGTCTGCCACAGGCGGATCGCCGCTCAACATAACGACGGTTTTTCCGTGCACGTCCATGCCGGCATAATCGTCCCAGTGATACTCGGGCGCGATCACGCCATGACCCACAAACACCAGGGCTGAGTCCTGCACTGCGACACTCGGGTCAGGCAAAACAGACCAAGCTACATAATCCTGACCGGCCGTAATGGCGACTTCTTTGCCGCCTGCCATCACGCGGAGAACACCCTTCGAATGCGTGCCCCAAAGCGGCACTCGCTGGATCCATTTACCATCCGGCGCGCCCGGTTCGAGTCCGATCTGTTTGCATTGCGCGACGATATACGCGACACTCTTCTCTTCGCCCGGGGTGCCCGGCAGTCGGCCCGCGTAAGCGTCCGACGATAATTCTTTAATCGGCGCGAGCAGGCCTTCCGGAGTAATCAAGGATGCAGCTTTCAGCAGTGGAGGAGAGACCGGAGCCGTACCCCAAGACAAACCAGTCAGCGAGAGTAGAGAAAGCAAGATCCGTAATCGCATAAAATCCGTTAGTAAGTAAAATTGAGTGTAGTCGAAGACTTTTTCCAGCATGCAGAGATCGCTGGTTCTGCCGGTCAGAATTCGAATTCTCCAGTGGTCATTCCTGGCAATGTCACTGTTGAGCTTAGCTTCTAGGGATCGCGCTACAGATATTCCGACCCATGATCTCCGGAGAGATCAAGACCGAACTCTTGAAATCTCAGAGACACCTGAGCCCTTACCTGCTGAAGGCGTGGCAGTTAATCCGGTTCACCCTTTCCGTCTGATCACGTTCTCGCGAGTGGCGTTCAACCGAAATAAGACGCAAGCGCTATTTGCAGTGAGTAACTCGTGCGGGGGCCTCTGCGGAGGCGGGGGAGCCCTGCTGGCAACCCGTATAACCGACATTGGAGCTTTAACTCAGATCTTTCTTGCTAGTGGGTCGACTAACGCTTCAGCGGCGTCTTACAGCTTGCTCCGCCTGGTCACGCGTATGTTGAAACACTTAAAGCTCGCGCGGGTCAGCCAAGAGAGGTGATATGAAGATCGGCTTTGTTGGATTGGGAAAGATGGGCACGGGGATGGCGCATAATCTGCTTGCGGCAGGACACGAAGTGGTGGCCTACAATCGCTCGCGGGAGAAGACCGAGGCGCTGGGGCGAGAACGGGTGCGGGTAGTGGACTCACCGGCTGAGGCGGCTCGCGGGGTGGAGGCGATCTTTACTATGCTGGCGGATGATGCGGCGCTGAACGACGTGGTGTTTGGTGCGGAGGGGCTCGCAGCCAGTCTGGAAAAGGGCGCGGTGCATGTCTCTTCGAGTACGATCAGCCTGGCCCTCGCGAGGCGGCTGGCGGAAGAACATGCGAAGCGAGGGCAGGAATTCCTCAGCGCTCCGGTGTTTGGTCGACCCGACGCGGCGGAGGCAAAAAAGTTAATCGTGGTGATGGCGGGGGAAGAGAAGACGGTCGAGCGCTGCCGTGCATTGGGAGAAGCGATCGGGCGGCAGACGTTTGTAGTGGGTTCGGAGCCATGGCAGGCGAATGCAGTGAAACTTTCGGGGAACTTTATGATTGCAAGCATGCTCGAAAGTTTTGGGGAAGCGTTTGCGGTGATGGGCAAAGCCGGCATTGAGAGCCACACGTTTCTGGAGGTGATGGTCGAACTGTTCGGTTCGCCAATCTACAAAAATTATGGAACGAATATTGCGGATCAGAAATTTGAGCCGGCCGGATTTGCTTTGAAGCTGGGACTGAAGGATGTGAAGCTCGCGATGGAGGCAGCGGAAGCGTTAGAGGCCCCGCTGCCGCTGGCAAGTGTGATCCGCGACCATTTGATCGATGCGTTGGCGCATGGGCAGGAGAAAATAGACTGGTCGAGCGTGGCGCTCGTAGCGGCGCGGCATGCCGGATTGGCGAGTTCTAAGAGTTAGCCCATGGCCAAGTCTGATTTTGGGGTGGCGCGCGCCAGGTTTCGAGAGTTACATGAGAGTGGTTGTTTCATCGTTCCAAACCCATGGGACATCGGCACCGCACGTTACCTGCGGCACTTAGGATTTCAGGCGCTAGCCACTACCAGTTCCGGCTTCGCTTTCTCGCGCGGGCTGCCCGATGCGGCTTGGGCGGTCCCGCGAGACGCGGTGCTGTCTCATATCGCAGAGATCGTCGAGGCCGTCGATCTGCCCGTCAATGCGGATTTTGAGTCGGGCTATGCGCATGAACCGGAGCAGGTGGCCGAGAACGTGCGGCTATGCGTACAGACCGGTGTGGCCGGGCTTTCGATTGAAGATGCCACGGGAGACGAGTCGCATCCACTTTATGATCTCGGGCTCGGGGTGGAACGGATCAAAGCCGCTCGCCGGGCAATTGACGAAACGAAAAGTGGCGTACTGTTGACGGGGCGCGCGGAATGCTTTTTGGTTGGTTATCCTGATCCATTTCCTGAGGCGTTGCGGCGTTTGGAAGCGTATGCGAACGCGGGTGCGGATGTGCTGTATGCTCCCGGCGTCAGCGACCCTGAGGACATCAAAACGTTGGTCGAAGCAATGCGCCCGAAACCGGTGAATATTCTGATGAGTGCGAACACCGGCTTGAAGGTGGATGATTTGGCAGCTATGGGAGTGCGGCGCATCAGCGTCGGGTCATCGCTTGCGCGGGCGGCCTGGACTGGGTTTATACGAGCGGCAGACTTGATCGCGGAGCAAGGGAGTTTTTCCGGATTCGACGCCAACGTGCCGTTTGCGGAGTTAAACGACTTTTTCAGGAAGTCCTAATTTGCTGCGAACTCCGCGATGGATCGAACGCCTCCGAGCGCCGCGCTGAGTTCGCCGGGCAGATCGTGCCGCAAGCCCAGATACTCCGGATTGTTGAAACTCACCCAAACGCTCTCGCGCGGGTCTTCCCATATCAGAAGCTTTAAAGGAAGATCAATGGCCAGCGTTGGCGCACGCAGCATGAGAGGTGTACCGGTTTTCGGATCGCCAAAGATCATGAGCTTAGTGTTCGGCATCTGCAAGCCGGCTTTCGCGGCCTCGCCGCTATGGTCGATCAGGGCGAACAAGTGGATGCCCCTTTTTTCGAGCAAGCCAGTCACTCGCTTCACTGCCTCTTCGACTGAGTGGCGACAGGGGAGAGTGGTAATTCCGTCTCGTTCCATCGCGAGGCGACAGTCCTAAGCTTTCATCTCGCGCAAAGTTTTACCCACGGCTCCCGGGCCGAAATCGATCTTTGCTTGAGCGATCGGCAAGCCGACTACTTCGACGCGCTTCAGATCCGCCGTACCCAGCCCCGCTGCTTCGGCCAGCTTCAGAGAGTTGTCTCCTCGGATGAAGGGGGAACTGCCATGATCGGCTTTGGGGTCGTAGCTCATAACGGCCATGCCAACCGCATCTACGCAAACCGGATTGCGGCCTGCGATTATTACACCCGGCGACATCTTCTCCAAACCCTTTAGCCAAGGCCCTTCCCCGCCCCGGACAGTCTCTACACCATCCACAATGGCAAGATCGATCGGCCGAATGCCCACTTGGTCCACTGCCACGCGCGGCACACGATAACCTGGATCGCGCGGCGAGTCAGGATGGAGTTCCGCATCGACTCCGGACGGAGCTTTCGTCGTGCCGGCATGCAGTACGTCGCCCCGTTCCTTTGTTGGCGACTCGTTGCCGCTTGGCCCGCAATCACTGCCGTAAAGCGCACATGGCGTGTTACCGAAATTATTCTTCATCGACATCGTCACGCCGGCGATCCAGTGATTCTTCAGCTTGGCCAGAGACACATACGTGTCGCACTCGGTGTACGCTTTGTTGATCGTGTACGCAGGATACATGTAACCGCCCCAGGGCACGCGCAAGCGCACGTACTGCTTGTAGTTCCCGAGGTTCTGCACGTTCTCCCACTCGACCTTCGTGCCGAGATTGTTGATCGCGTTTACATCGAGTCCATAACGCGCCCACAGCGCAGGATCCTGCGTCGCGGGGAAGAAGCTCTCGATCAGCCGCACGCGTTTAGCACCAGCTTTTGCCATCAGGTAAACGACGTCCGCTACTGTCTGACCGTTTGTGCGGTAGGGCAGCTCGGGTGTCAAAGGAAAGTTTTTTGGATTCCCAGTAAGATTCAATTTGATCGCGACCGTCTTGCCGCGCACCAGCTTGTCGATCCCGCCAATCTGTTGGAAGGCGCTGGCGAGCTGCGTCTGGAAGTTGCCGTAATCGCGGCAGCGCACGATCGCGACGCTGCTCGCCGGAGCGGGGACCGCCTGTCCCAACCTGGGCAGCGCCACAACAGCCGCAGCCGCCGTTCCCGCAGCTAATAAGTCACGTCGAGTCAAAGTAGATGTGCCGGTGTTTCCCATCACACGCTCCTCTCTCCTACTCTCTCACGTTCGAGCAGCCGTTGCTTGCGCTCTAAGCCCCAGCGATAGCCACCTAGCTGCCCATCTCCTCTGAGCACGCGGTGACAAGGGATCACCAGCGCCACGGGATTTGTCGCACAGGCGTGTCCTACGGCGCGCGCCGCTTCCGGCTGGCCAATCGCCGCTGCCACTTCCGCATACGAGTGGACCTGCCCGGACGGAATGCTTTGCAAGAAGTTCCACACCCGCCACTGAAAGGCCGTCCCGCGCACATCAAGCGGCAGATCGAGACTAACTGCTTCGCCATTTAGAAAGCGTGTGAGCGCATTGATCCACAAATGAAACTGCTCCGGGTATGGCTTCGCCAGTTTCGTCAGCTGTCCCTGTGGGAACTCATTGCGCAGCTGCCCGGCAAGCTGGACTTCCCGTTCACCAAACTGGACGAAACACAGTCCGCGATCCGTTGCCGCGAGCGCCAGCCAGCCGAACGGCGTCGGCTCAGAGGCCCATGAAATCGAAACCTTCGCTGCGCCCTGGCGGTACGCCCCGGGCGTCATTCCAAGTCTCGAATCCACGCGCTCATAGACGCCGCGGCTCGATCCGAAGCCGGATTCGTAAGTTGCGTCTGTTACTGACTTGCGATTTCGTAATTGCTCTTTCAAAGTTTCCATGCGGCATGCCTCGATGTATTGTTTCGGTGTGAGCCCTACGGCCGCCTTAAACTTCCGCTGCAAATGGAACGGGCTAAAACCCGCCCGTTGAGCGAGCTTGTCTAACGTGAGGCGTTCGCCCGAGTTGCTTGCGCCGCGGATGAACGTGCACAGATCAGCTACCCAGCTTTGCTCCGGCGTGTTTTGTTTGGCGTTCACAATCCGATACTAGAACGCAATTGCAAAAGCTTGCTATCCGGTTCTTGCGTTTTTAATAGTTCCGATATGATCGAAAGCGACGTGAATGCTCCCTCCCTGACTCGACGACGTCTCTGCCAGACCCTCGCCAGCACCGCCGGCCTCCAGCTTTTGGGCGCGCAGGGTACTCATGATCCACGGGTTTTAGCTCAGCATCCAGATTCATTCGGTAGCAAGAGCGGCGTCAATCGCCATATGTTTCTGGCGCTCAATAGTGTTCTGCTCAGTAACCGGGTTGGATGGCCGGAGTTCCCGCATATAGCGGCGCAAGCCGGATTTCCAGGAACGGACATTATGCTGAAAGACGCCTTTGCAGCGGGCGCGCCGGCTACCAATGCCTTGCTTTCACAATTGAAACTGCGCCCTGCCGCGATCGATTTTCCAGTCGAGTTCCGCAAAGATGAAGTCACCTTCGAAGCTGGGCTGGCAGCCCTTCCCCAACAGGCTGCCTTTGCCGCGGCGATTCACTGCCCGCGCATGGTGACTTACATCATGTCGTCGAGCGATACGCCCAAGGACGAACTGCGCAAGCTGTACAAACAACGCTTCACACAATGCGCCCGCTTTCTTGCCGAATCGAATGTGCGGCTTGGGCTCGAGTTTCTCGGACCGCTACATTTAAGGAAAATGTTCAAACATGAGTTCATCTGGCACATGAACGAGATGCTCGAATTCGCGAAAGAATGCGGACCCAATGTGGGACTGCTGCTCGATGCCTGGCACTGGCATCACGCCGGAGCCACTACCGACGACATCGTGGCAGCGGGGCGAGACCGGATTGTCCACATTCATTTTGATGACGCGCCAAATTTGCCGCCAGACCAGATTCGCGACAATCAGCGGCTGCTCCCGGGCGAAGGCGTGATCAATCTCACTGGCTTCTTGCAGGCTCTGCAGAAGATCGGCTATAACGATGCGCTCAGCGTCGAAGTTTTCGGCCGTCTGAAAGACGTGCCCATCGCACAAGCCGCCCAGATGGGTTACGAAGCATCACTGAAAGTGTTTCAAAAAGCCGGCGTGCCGGAAGGCTAGTTTCTTCTCGTCGCAAAATTGCAATCCCAAATCACTCCGTTGAAGACGTGGTCCGGTGGAGGTTCCATAGACTCCAATCGCTTCGCTCATGGTTTCCGTGCTTCCGGTTTGAGAGCCACTGGCGTGGCTCATGGCTCGGAGTGCTGCGTCTTCATTCGATTCAGCGGCTCGAAGGGCCATGGCAACTCCCTGACGGGAGTGTGAAGAAATCCAACACTGGAAAATTGACGATAAAAGCTGGAAGTGACGAGCTTGGCACTACAGAGTATATGGTTATGCAAAGTATGGTTCGGGATGCCACGCATGCCCAAGTTTTCTTTAGAAATGGCCGCCACCGCCCGCCATTCGTCTCCGCGAGGCACGAGAACGAGGGAAAAGGCCTTTCTGAGGGGGAAGCTACTGCGCGACCGCCGGTCGGACCCGGATCCACTGCTTGACGTTGTAAGCCAAGGCCATCCACAACGCTTCCGTACCCGCCTTCACCATCCCACGTACCGAAAATTGCCGCAGCTTTTGCACTCCCTTGATCCATAGATGCGGAAACTCGGCAATCTCAGAACGTTTCTGATAAAGCGTCTTCACCGCTCGACGTTTCATACGTGCCAGATAGTCGCTCATCGCTTTACTTTCTAGTGGTAACTCCACACGCCGCGGCCCACCGCGATAGCCGCAACACTGTTTGAGGAACTGGCAACTCTTGCAATCCTTAGCCTGGGCTTGGAAGATCGTTTTGACTACGCCGTGATGTTTCTTTTGTCCGATCACCACCAAGGTCTTGCCATCCGGGCACAACAACTCTTGGCCACGCCCCTGCCGCTGAAAGGCAGGGGCTGCAAACTGTTTCGCAATCCCGGCGCGAGCGCACGCCCCGGCTTGCCGCGAGGCATCGTCTTTCCACGGCGCAATCAGTTCCACATTCCGCTCGGCCGTTTGCTCCACGTTGTCGCGCGTGGCATAACCGTTGTCGGCGATGATCGTATGCGGAGTCGCCAAGCCACTCTGCCCGATCTGCTCCAGCGCCGGTATCAGTTGATGCAGATCGTTGTGATCGCCCGTCAATCCAACCGCTACGATCATGCGCGATTGCGCTTCGCTGGTGACCTGCAGGTTGTAGCCGGGATGGAAGCCACCGTCGTTGTCTTTCATCTTGCGCACTTCCGGTTCACTATCGCTGACGCGCAAATCCGCTCGATTTTTCGGGGTTGCGCGTGCCTCCCGGTTTTCCAGTTCTTTCAGCGCCGCTTCGCCGCGGGCCACCGCTTCGCGCGCCGCACGCTGCTGCGCCGCTTGCCGCCGCTCGTCCATCTTCTCGTGTTCCTGGGCGGCTTCGCGGTCCAACTTCTGGACCACTTTGCGTGCCGCCCTCAGGCGTTTTTCTAATGTCCGGCGCCGGTGCAAAGAACTCTTCGCCGCTTGCGCCTTCATCTTGGTTCCATCTTGCAGCAGGGTCTCCAGATCTACCACTCCGGCTTTCTCCAGCATCGCCAGAAACTCAATGAATAGCTTCTCCAGCGCCTCCCGGCGCCCCACCCGAAAATCCGCCAGCGTGTGATAGTTCACCTCTTGGTCTGCCGCTAGCCAGCGCAGGCCCGGTTCATGCGACATCATCCGTTCAATCGACCGTGCCGAGGCCACGCCCAGTGTGTAGCAATACACCCAGATGCTCACCAGCAGGCGTGGCGACCAACAGGGCCGACCCGCTTCGCCCTCCCGTGTTTTGCAGTCTTTGGCAAACTGTTCCAGATCGAGCTTCCCGGACAGTTCCCAGATCACTCGCGCCGGATGGTTCACCTCGATCAGAAGCTCGTAATCCAATACGTGAAAACTGGTTTGCGAGCGGTCGATCGGTTTGTACTTGATCTTGCCGACCAGCGGCTTGTCGCTACTCACCCTTTTAGCGTAAATCTAGTTCGAACATTTTGTTCCCTAAATGTTCCGGATATTTTTTCACAGCCCCTTACGGTCGTGGCTCTGCAAGCTGCTGTAGGCACTGGACCCTGTTTCTGAGCCGCGCGCGCTAGCAAGCGGAAGTTTCAATTTTGCGAAGAGAAGCGTTTAGAAGAGAGACAGCTGCCGCTTGCTTCCGCCCGCGGCGATGCGTCCGCCGAGCGATGGCGAAATCGCCCGCTCATGAGCTACTGTCTTGGCAAAATCAGCTTCCGGCTCGCTTCGCTGCTCAACGGTTTGAACTAACTGATCCAAGCGACGCAAGCCATCCAGCTTCTCCGACCGCTCGATCTTAGCCGCATCGAGCGCCCGCCGCAAAACTGCAAGCGATTCGTCATAGGTCTTAAGCGGCACCGGGGAAGGATGCCCATCTTTGCCACCCAGCGCGAAGGAGAACCGCGCCGGATCGGAAAAGCGGCTGGGTGCGCCATGCACCACCTCCGCTACGAGCGCCAGCGTCTGCAAAGTGCGCGGCCCGAGATTCTCGACCAGCAGCAGCGATGCGAAATCGTGTAACTGCCGTTCATAGCTGACCGCCAGGACCGCGCCCAGCCGTTTCAAATCCACATCTCTGGCGCGTACGTCGTGGTTCGAAGGCATCGTCAGCTGCCGCAGTTCCTGCAAGGTGCGCTCGGGCTTTTCACGCGCAATCTCGAGCAAAGCTTCCTGCGCCGGTGTAGCGCGCCGGTCAACCAGGTTCAGAATTTCGCCGGCACTCTCGCCAACAATGGCGCTATGCGGTTCACATATGAAATCACGCACGTTCGCCGAATGCCAGTGATAGCGCCGCGCGAGCCCCGTACCTGCGTTCATACCCTGCTGCACAACGGCCCACTCACCTGAGGCCGTTAAAACAAAGTTGTGCAGGTAAATCTGAAACCCGTCGCTGATCGCGTTGTTGTCAATCTTGGCCGTCAGCCGGCTCGCTCGCACCAGCGCGCTCCCATCCAAGCTGTGCTGTTCCGCCCGATCGCGCAGCTCATCCGGAGTACGTCGCGATTGCTTGCCGCGGCCGCCGCAAATGTAGATGCCGAGCTCTCGTGATCTTGGATTCAATCCGCGCTTCAAAGCGGCCATTACGGAAGTCGTGATGCCCGAGGAATGCCAGTCCATACCCATCACCGAGCCGAGCGCCTGAAACCAGAAAGGATCGCTCAACCGCGACAGGAACGCGCTCGTGCCATAGGCATGCACCACGCTTTCGACGATTGCGCTGCCCAGCTTTTCCATGCGTTGCGCGAGCCAGGGCGGCACGCGGCCATTGTGCAGCGGCAAGTCAGCAAAGCCGGAGCGTTTCATCTCTTCTCATCCTAAGCCGGGCTATGCTGTGACTGCATGGATCCGCTGGCCGAATACTCCTCACGTCTCGAACGATTTCGCGCCGCCGGTTTTTTGCTGGAAAAGCGCTTCATCGTGCTCGGGAACTGGCGTCTCGTCATCGGCATCTCTGCCGCCGTCTTAGCTTGGCTGGTCTTCGCGTCGAAACTCCTTCCGCTCGCCTCGCTGCTGGTTCCGCTGTTCGCCTTTATCGCGCTGGCGATCTGGCATGGACGAGTGATCCGGGAACGATCGCTCGCACAACGAACTGTCAATTACTACGAGCGCGGCCTGCTGCGCCTGAAAGACCAGTGGACCGGCACCGGTATTGCCGGAGAGCGCCATCGCGATCCAGCGCATGTCTACTCGGAAGACCTCGATTTGTTCGGCAAAGGCAGCTTGTTCGAACTGGTCGCGACTACACGCACCGCGGCGGGTGAAAACAAACTCGCCGGCTGGCTGCTCTATCCCGCTGACCGGACTGAAATCGCCGATCGCCAGCAGGCCGTCGCTGAACTTCGACCCGAACTCCAATTGCGCGAAGACATTGCTCTGCTGGCCGAAGATGTCCAACCGGACGTTGAAGTCTACGCCATGGGTGACTGGGGCAGCGCTCCGCACGTTCATTTTCCTGCCTTCCTGCGGCCGGTCGCGATCCTGCTGGCCGTGGCCGGTGTTGCCGCAGTGATCGGCTTCTTTGCGACGCTGCTGCCGGTCTGGCCCTTACTGTTGATCCTCGCCTGCGACTTCTCACTGATTTTTTTCTTTCGCATGCGAGTTAAATCGGTACTCGAAAAAGTGGAAGCCTCCGGACGTGACCTGAAGATTCTGTCAGCGTTAGTAGAACGGCTGGAAGGGGAACAATTTCAATCGCCGCGCTTATGTCAGCTCTTGAACGCGCTGCGCACCACAGGGCCACCCGCCTCACGCCGCATTCGCCAGCTTGGACGTATAGTGGACTGGCTCGATTCGAGCGATCACATCATCGTCCGTATTCTGCGTCCACTGCTTCTCTGGCAGGAACAACTCGCCATCTCGTTCGAAAAATGGCGCGCCATCTCCGGGCCTTTCATTGGTCAATGGGTGGAAGCGGTGGCCGAGTTTGAGGCTCTCTCGTCACTCGCTGCGCTCGCCTTCGAACGGCCTTCCTGGGCGATGCCTCAGTTGCTCGAAACAGATGAAGCTCAATTCGAAGCCAAGGCGCTGTGTCACCCGCTGATCCCTGCAGCCGCCTGTGTGCCAAACGATCTCTCGCTCGACCCCAATCGCCGGTTGCTGGTTGTGAGCGGTTCCAACATGTCGGGCAAAAGCACTCTGCTGCGCGCTGCTGGCTTGAACTCGATTCTGGCCTGGGCCGGAGCTCCGGTAGCCGCCGCCTCGCTATCTATTTCCGCCCTGCAGATCGGCGCATCCATTCGCATTAATGACTCGCTGCAAGACCATCGCTCGCGTTTCTTTGCCGAGATCAGCCGCATCCGCCAGATCGTAGATCTCACCCGCGATGGCCAGCCGGTGCTCTTTCTGCTCGATGAACTGCTCAGCGGGACCAATTCGCACGATCGCCGCATCGGCGCATCCGGCATTGTCCGCGAGTTGCTGCGCACGCATTCTATCGGGCTTATCACAACACACGACCTGGCGTTAGCCCATATCGAGAACGATGTGCATGCGGGCGTGGTAAATGTTCATTTCGATGATCAAATGCAGGACGGCCAGATGGTCTTCGACTACAAATTGAAGCCAGGTATCGTCACTCGCAGCAACGCTATCGAGCTGATGCGCGCTGTGGGCCTCGAAGTCTAAAGTCGATACTGAGAATGAGTATGAAGCGATCGGCGGCAGTCATTGGAAGCGGCCCCAACGGGCTGGCTGCGGCGATCGTACTCGCACAGGCGGGACTTGACGTAGAGCTTCACGAGGCAGCCCCCGAAATCGGTGGCGCGACCCGTTCCGCCGAACTCACGCTACCCGGATTTATCCACGATCTTGGTTCGTGCGTGCATCCCATGGCATTGACCTCGCCTTTTTTTTCTACCCTGCCGCTGCAGGAATTCGGATTGCGCTGGATTTTTTCCCCAGCCGAACTTGCGCATCCCTTCGACGATGGCACGGCGGTTACGCTGGAGCGCGATGTCAACGATACGGCTCCGCAACTTGGCAGCGACGGACAGGCCTACAAAAAACTCTATGAGCCGCTGGTCAAAAACTGGGCCACGCTGGCGAGAGAAACACTGCGGCCGATTACGCCTTTTACCAGGCATCCGATACTGATGGCGCAGTTCGGGCTGCGGGCCATCCAGCCGGCTACACTTTTACTGCACTCGCTGTTTCGGCAGCGGCGCGCCAAGGCTTTAGTGGCCGGCTCGTGCGCCCATTCCTGCCTGAAACTGGAATCGCCCTTAAGTGCCGCGTTCGGCATGATGCTGGGCAGCAGCGGTCATGCCGTGGGCTGGCCGATCCCGGAGGGCGGATCGCAACAACTCGCCGATGCGCTCGCCGCCTTGTTTAAATCTCTGGGCGGCCGCATAAGAACCAGCTCTCGTGTGGCGCGGCTGGATGACCTGGGCGGTCCCGACCTGACGCTCTGCGATGTGACCCCGCGCCAGTTTCTGACTCTGGCTGCACATCGTCTTCGCCCGTCGTTTCAAAAACTGCTGCAGCACTTCAAATACGGACCCGGCGTGTTCAAAGTCGACTGGGCCCTCCGTGAGCCGATTCCGTGGACAGCCGCCGCCTGCCGCCGCGCGATTACCGTTCACCTTGGCGGGTCCGCGGAAGAGATCGCTGCTTCTGAACGAGCCGCCGTGGACGGGTGTTGCCCTGAGAAACCATTTGTCCTGTTGACCCAGCCGAGTCTTTTCGATCCTTCGCGCGCGCCCAATGGTCAACAGACCGCCTGGGCCTACTGCCATGTGCCAAACGGCTGGACCGGTTCCGCACTAGCGCAAATGGAAGGGCAGATCGAACGCTTTGCGCCTGGCTTTCGCGATTGCGTCTTAGCTCGCTCGGTGCAAAACTCAGCCGACATGCAGCGCTGGAACGAAAACCTGATCGGCGGCGATATTAACGGCGGCGCGCTGAGCATGACGCAATTCATCACCCGTCCGACATGGCGCAACTATGGAACGCCGTTGCGCGGAGTGTATCTCTGCTCTTCGTCCACGCCGCCCGGTGCTGCCGTTCACGGGATGTGCGGATACTGGGCCGCCAAACGCGCTTTGAACTCCCTCAGAACAGCCTGATCAACTGCCGACCTTCTCGCGCTTCGAGACGAGTTTCATATCTACCGCGCCCTTGTCGGTATCGACATGGCTGCTGATGGTCAGCGTTGCTTTGTCGGGCGAAAGTTCCCAGCGGTCGGAAATCTGCTCCGCGTCGCCCTGCGCATTGTTCATGCTGGTGCGAATGACCAGCACCGGCCCATCCCAGAAGCATTTGCTTTCGGCTTCGCGCCCGTTAATTACGTTCTTGGTCACGGAGCCATCGGTGAAATACGTAGCGTCTGTTGTGTTCGTCTTGTCGTCGTTCGTTTGGATGGTGTGAACATTCAGCGTAGGCTCATGATCGTCGATGATACGCACGACCAGGCCCGGCATTTTGAAGCCGTGGAAATCACTCAATTCTTTCTCCATACGCCAGCGGCCGGAGAAATCTGTCTGGGGAAGAGCGCCGGGCGCGCGCTGCGCCTGCGGCCACGCGACCAGCGGAGCGGCGGCTAGCAAGAAAACGGAACGACGTGAAAGAAACATGAATATCCTTGAGTTTGGCTCATTCCCATGATAGTGGTGCTTCGCCTGCCCGGCTCACGATTCGCTACTGCGACCAGCACCACTTTCCTTTGCCCGATGGCCACAAATTTCCGATCACAAAATACCGGCTGTTGCGCGAAGCGCTGCAGAGTAGTCGCGATTTTCAGCTGGAGCCGTCTCAGCTAGCGACGCGGCGAGACATCCTGCGGGTACACGCTCCCGAATACGTTGACGGCTTCTGGACCGGCACGCTCGAGCGGCAAGTCATGCGCCGCATTGGCTTCCCCTGGTCGCCGGAACTTGTGACACGCACGCTCGCCAGCGCGGGCGCAACGTTGCTCTCCGCGCAAACCGCGCTTGAAAATAGCTTTGGCGGCACGCTGGCAGGCGGCACCCATCATGCCTTTCGCAGCGAAGGCTCCGGGTTCTGCGTGTTCAACGATTTGGCCGTGTCGATCGAATGGGCGCGCGCGGAAGCAGGTATCGAGCGAGCGGCGGTGGTGGATCTCGACGTACATCAAGGCGATGGAACGGCTTCGATCTTCCACAACGACCCCGGGGTGTTTACTCTCTCGCTGCATGGCGCACGCAACTTTCCGTTCCGCAAGCAAAAGAGCACTCTTGATGTGGAACTCGATGACGGCCTGAATGACGAACACTACCTCTCGCTGCTGCGCCCGGCGCTCGCCCAAGTGTGGGACTTCGCGCCCCAAATAGTCTTCTTTCAAGCGGGCGTTGACGCGCTGGTGACTGACCGGCTGGGACGATTGGCATTAACCATGCCAGGGCTGTTAGAACGCGACCGCCTGGTAATTGGCGCGGCACGCGAACAGCGTATTCCGCTCGTCATTACCATCGGCGGCGGCTACTCCGATCCCATCGAACGAACGGTGGAGGCGAACGCGCAAACCTTTCGCACCGCTGCGCAAATTTATCTGGGCGGTGACTCGCCCCAACCCAGTTCCATGCCTGAACCGTAGGTAAACGCGCGGTCGATCAAGCGCCCCGTTTGATCTTCGTAACCCACGCAATGAAACGCGCCCGCGCCGGGTGTGCCGAAACGCAAGTCAGTCAGGTCGAATCTTGTGCCGTGCGAATGCTCACCCGATACCGGCTGGATCGACCAGACTGGAAAGCGGGCAAAATACAAAAAGTAGCGAAAAGGGTCTTGCGACCGCGCCTGCGTAAGACTTGCCGACACGGGAGGCTTGTAGTAAACGGCAGCCTCCTCGGGATTCAACTGATCGAGCGCATTAGCGCCGAGTTCCCGGTAAGTCGCAGGAGTTTCGATAATCGCGGTCCAATGCAGCGGATTAAATCCATCGGGCAACGCAGCCACTTGCAGAGGCGGTACGCCTTCATAGAGGCGTGTGTCGAGTTGCGCGACGACACGATTGTGCAGCACAGTGCGGCCCACATCGAATGCCAGGAAGAATAGCAGTGCAAGCATCGCGAGCGTACGCCCAGGCGTGACCCGCCGCTCGCCGATCTCGCGATTTACCAACCCGGAAAAAAGCGGCCAGACTGCCGCGATCATTAACGCCAGTAAAATCCAGACATCAAAGAGTCCGTTGATATCGAGATGAAACCAGCGTGAGGAAAAAGGAATCAGCGGACGCACGCCATAGCTGTTCGTCCAGTCGAGCAGGAGATGACTCGCCACGCCGAGCAGGCAGAGCAGGAAGGCACGCAGCCAAGGAAGTCGCTCGCGAAACAACCCGGCGATCACCAGCACGCACAGCGCGGCCATCACGGGCACGCCGATGAACGAATGCGTGTAGCCGCGATGCACCTGCAGATAGCGAAAGGCGCCCAGCCGGGTGGCGATAATATCGGCATCGGGCGCATTGGCCGAAAGCACTAGCAGCCAGACGGCTCGGGAACAAAAACGATCCAAGCCGGCGCGCGACAAGGCTAGGCCGGTGAGCGAATGGGTTACATTGTCCATCCCGCAGAATCAGGCGTAAGCGGGAACAGCCACCAGGGAGCGTTCACGAGCCAGATATTCGGGGGGAACCAGCAAGGTGAGGGCATCGGGCACAAGCTCAATCGAGGCGGTCAGTTTTCCGGCCAGTTCGCCATCGACCTGCACGTAGACATCGGCATCGGGGTGGCGGAGGCAGGTGACTGAGCGGCCCCGCAGAAACGTACACCCGTCCATGCGGTGCGCCTGGCCTGTCGCAACTCCGAGCAGATAAGCGAGATAACGCACGCTGACAGTGCCTCGGAAGAGCACGATTTCAAAATCGTCCCGCAGAAGCGAGGCGCGCCGGGCGATTTCGAGATCACCGCCATAGTTGCGCACACGGCTCACCAGCGCAAAACTTGCTTCGTAACTCTGGCCATCGACCCGAATTTCAAATTCATGCAAAGGCCGGAAGACCTGCGAGAAACCTCCGAAATAATACGCCAGCTTTCCCGCCATGGCCTTCAAATCGAGGTTTAAGTGATAGACAATTTCCGCATCGAGGCCAGCGCCAGCCATGCATACAAACGATCGGGCGCGCTCGCCCTCGCTTTGCAAAGATCCGACACCGATACGGCAGCGCTGCAACGAGGAGATGCCGGCCACCACTCGCCCAAGATTTATCGGCAGGCGCATCTCGCGGGCCAGAACATTCGCTGTGCCGCCCGGTATGATCGCCAGCGGGACGGTGGAATGAAGCATACCGGAGATGACTTCGTTGATAGTGCCGTCGCCACCCGCCGCGATGATGAGATCGCATCCGGCTTCAATTTGACGGCGAGCCAACGTACCGGCTGTGGCAGGCGCCGTAGTAGCCACCAGAGTGGCATCGATGCCGTGTGCCGCAAGAGTGGCGACACTCCGTTCCAGCTGATGAAAGTGGCGTGAGATCGCCCGCGCGACGGGATTATAGATAATGGCGGCGCGACGGGCGCTGAAAGAGTCCAACCCTACATTGTAAGCGGCAAACGATCCATCATTATGGTTTTAGGAATGAAAGAGTCTCCTGCCAAACGAGTCGAAGAACTGAGAGAAGAACTGGAACAGCACGAGTACCTTTATTACGTGCTGGACGAACCGGCGATTTCGGATGCCGAGTTCGACAAACTTTTGCGCGAGTTGCGCGATCTGGAAGAAAAACATCCAGACCTAAAGACAGCCGATTCGCCCACGCAACGCGTTGGTGGCCAGCCACGCGAAGGATTCGTCAAAGTAACGCATAGTTCGCCGATGTTGAGCCTGGATAATGCGCTCAACGAAGACGAATTGCGCGATTTTGACGCCCGCGTGCGCTCCCTGCTAAAGCCGGAATCCTTCGCGTATGTCGCCGAGCTGAAACTCGATGGTCTCTCGATGGCCGCGCAGTACGGCAATGACCAGTTGCAGCGAGCCATCACGCGAGGCGATGGGCGGGTGGGCGAGGATGTCACCGAAAACGCTCGCACCATTCGCTCGCTGCCCATGCGCATTCGCCATCCAGCTGCCAAATTGCAGATCGGCGAAAGTGCATTCGAAGTGCGCGGCGAAGTAGTGATGCAGCGGCGGTCGTTCGAAAGACTGAATGAAGAGCGCGAGCAGGCCGGCTTGCCTCGTTTCGCCAATCCGCGCAATGCGGCGGCAGGCGCCTTGCGCGCCCTTGATCCGGGCGTCACGGCGGCGCGCCAGCTCGATTGCTTCACCTATTTCCTGTTGCGAGATGGCCGGCCGCTGCTGCCTTCGCACTGGGAAAACCTGGAAGCGATGAAGAACGCGGGCTTCAAAGTGAACGCGCATCGCCGTCAATGCCCTGATCTCGATGCACTGCTCGCGTTTATCCACGAGTGGAGCGAGAAACGGGATTCGCTGCCCTATGAAATCGACGGCGTGGTAGCCAAAGTCGATTCGATCGAGCAACAGGAGAAGCTAGGCTGGACGGCCAAAGCGCCGCGCTGGGCGATCGCTTTTAAATATCCGGCCCGGCAGGCAAACACAGTGCTGGAGAATATTGAAGTGCAGGTGGGCCGCCTGGGCAATCTGACCCCAGTCGCGCATCTGAGGCCGGTCACTTTGAGCGGCGTCACTGTAGGCCGCGCCACGCTGCACAACGAAGACGAAATTGCACGGCTAGGTGTCGCAATCGGCGATACGGTGCTGGTGGAACGTAGCGGCGATGTAATTCCCAAGATCGTGCGCGTGGTGGAACAAGGCGCGAATCGGAAGCCATTCCAAATGCCCGCGCACTGCCCGATTTGCGGCGGTCACGTAGTGCGCGTCGAAGGCGAAAGCGCCAGCCGCTGCGTCAACTCAAATTGCCCGGCCCGGCTGCGCGAATCTCTGTTGCATTTTGCCTCGCGCGGTGTGATGGATATCGATGGAATGGGTGATGCGCTCGTCGATCAACTGCTCGAACGCGGCCTGGTTCACAACGTTGCCGACCTGTATAGTTTGACACTCGATCAACTGCTCACACTGGAGCGCATGGGCAAAAAATCAGCTAGCAAAATTATCCAGAACCTGGAGCACAGCCGTTTGCAACCCTTGCCGCGAGTCATCAACGGGCTGGGCATTCCCTTCGTGGGCGAACGCACAGCCCAACTGCTCGCCGCTCACTTCGGGAATCTTGACGAGATCGCTTCGGCAAGCGAAGAAATGCTGCAAGAGGTAGGTGAAGTCGGTCCGAAGGTGGCCGAATCGATCCGCCAGTTTTTTGCGGAAAAACAAAATTGCGAATTGCTCGATCGCTTGCGTGCAGCGGGCTTGCAGTTCACCGGCCCGAAACAGACGAGAGCTCCAGCCGGTCCGCTGGTCGGGAAGACGTTCGTAATCACCGGCACGCTGCCCACGCTGAAGCGCGAAGAAGCCAAAACCAGAATCGAAGAAGCGGGCGGCAAGGTGGCGGGTTCGGTGAGCAGTAAGACAAGTTATGTGGTCGCCGGGGAAGAAGCGGGATCCAAACTCGACAAAGCCAAAACGCTGGGAGTGCCCATTCTGGATGAAGCGGGATTGTTCGCTATTCTGGACTCGGAGAAGTAGCGCGTCTATGGCTGGTCCGTCCCCCTCCTATGTCCTTCTGGCGTCACATCGTCGATCTTCTGCTTACCTGGGGCCCATATGGATTGCTGCTGCTCTCGGCGCTCGACTCGGTCGGTCTTCCAGTGGTGGGCGGAGTGGACGCGCTGCTGATCGCCGTCGCGACCAATAAGCCGTCGCAAGCCTATTTCGCGGCAGTATGCGCCATTGCCGGATCGCTGGCCGGAAGCGTGATTCTATTTCGTATCGCCCGCAAAGGGGGCGAAGTGTTGCTCGCCAGGCACATTTCCGGACGCATGGGCGCGCGGCTCCATCTGTGGTTTCAACGCTACGGCTTGGTAACAGTGTTTGTGCCGGCGATCTCGCCGCTGCCGCTGCCTATGAAGATCCCGGTGTTCTGCGCCGGCGCGCTCGATGTCAAGATTACCTATTTCATTTTTGTGGTGCTCACCGCCAGGGTGATACGATACTTCGCGCTGGCCTACCTGGGCAAAGAGTATGGTCACTTCACGGCTCAATACCTGCTCGCGCATGGAGTTTTAATTGGCACGGTTGCACTCGGTCTGGCTATTTTCGTGGCGGTGGGCTTGCGGCTTTATCAGGGGCACAAGGCGGCGGTGGGTAAACCCGAATAATTTCGCCGCCGCCCTACTGATATTCGTAATACCTTCCCATGCAGCCCCTGCCAACTCGCATGAGCTTCTCGAAAAGGTACGCGAGAAAGCATCCCAGCAGCTTTTGAAGTCGGCCAATTACACGTGCGCTGAGACGATCGACCGCAGCTATCTCGAAAGTACAGCTCGTCTGCCGCTCTCCTCCTGCCAGGCTGAGGACGTCATGAACACGCGCGAATTTATGCACGATCGCCTTCATCTGAATGTCGCTGTTTCGGGAGGCGGCGAGATTTTTGGCTGGCGCGGGGACGATAAATTGTCATCCTCAAAAATCGACGCCATCGTGCAGGGCGGTCCCGTCTCGTCAGGCAGCTTCGTCGGTTTTATCAACAACATCTTCACGGCGAGGGGCGTCGAATTTACTTACAAAGGCCGTGCGAAACAGGATGGAGTCGAAGTCTTCCAGTTTTCGTATCGCGTGCCGCAGGAGATCTCAGCGTTTCGCGTCTTTGGAACAGCAGGACGCTCGGCTATCGTGGGTTTTCACGGTTCGATTTCCGCTAATCGGGCGACCTTCGAGCTCGTTCGCCTGCGCATTATTGCCGACAAGATCCCTTATGGCTTTGGCATATGCGCGACGGACAACCAGGTCCGCTACCAGCTCGCGAATATTTCAGGAACACAAACGCTTATTCCACGCTCATTCGAGTTGCATACGCAGGATCAGGCGCATCTTTATACGGTGAGCCGCAGTGAGTATTCGCAATGCCACGAATTCCGCGCACAATCCACGTTGCGCTTCGATGATCCGGCTGTAGCAGCAGAGCAGCGGAGTACGCGCCGCGCGGAACAGTGGCTGCCCGCTGGTCTCGATTTGCGCGTCGCGCTCGCCGAAACGTTAGACGAAAAGAAAGCATATGCGGGAGATCCGGTCGAAGCCGTGCTCACCGAGCCGTCACTCGATGCACATGGCCGCACTGTTCTGCCGCGAGATACACGGCTGCGCGGTATCATCACGAAACTCGAAACGTTCTACCAGCCAGACAGGTATCAGGCGCTGCGCATCGAATTCAACCACGCGAGTTTTGCTGGCCGCGATTATTCCTTACGAGCGATTCATAAGCCGACGTCGAAAGAACTGCGATTGGCAACTGGCCTTTTTGACGGAGATTTGCCGGATTCCGCCAGAACCGAAATCCAGAAAGGGACCATCTATTTTCAAGGCTTTTACCTGCGCCTCGATCGCAAATATCAGGGCGAATGGCAAACGGTGGCGAAACCCGCCAACGCTCCGTAATAGTATGGACTCATGTCACGCACCTCGCGCCGTGTGTTCGTTGCCCAATCCGCGGCGCTGTTGTCAGCCACTCGGGCTGCTTTCGGGTATGAATCTCTTCGCGCCAGCAATCTGGGCGTCCAACTTTACACAGTTCGCAACGTCATCGGCAAGGATCCCAAAGCAACACTCGAAGCGATCCAAAAGATCGGCTACACGGAGGTGGAAGCGATCTACGCCTCGCTGCATGAGATCTGGCCCGCGATGAAAGAGACCAGCCTGCAGCCGGTAAGCGTTCATATCGACGAAGCTATTTTCATGAAGGGCGGCAGCGATCTGGATGCGGCTCTGGCTGACGTGAAGCAGCGCGGATTCAAGTACGTGGTGGTGCCTTACATTCCCGTGAAAGAGCGCGGCGGCGCAGACATGTTCAAGCGCTTGGCGGACAGCCTGAATAAGTCCGGCGAGAAGGCGCAGGCAGCCGGTTTGCAGCTCTGCTATCACAATCACGCGTTCGAATATAAGCCGATCGACGGTCAGACCGGGCTCGCCATGCTGATGGACGGCACACAGAAAGGCGTGGTGTCGCTGGAGTTGGATATCTTCTGGGCTTCCGTCGCAGGTCACGATCCTGTGGAAATATTAAAGACTTACTCAGGCCGCGTGGCGCTGCTCCACTTGAAAGACAAGTCTCGCAGCTTTACGAAAACCGAGTACGACGAGAACGTGCCGAAAGATACTTTCAAAGAAGTGGGCAGCGGCTCGATCAATATCGCGGCAGTGCTGAAAGCAGCGGATCAGGCAGGCGTGCAGCACTACTTTGTGGAACAGGATCAGGTTCCCGGGGATCCCATCGACAGCTTACGCAAGAGTTTTGAGTTCTTGTCGCAGCATTTTAATAGTTAGGGGAGCAGGCAGGCTAGAGATATTGGCGAAAAGCAAAGTCAAGCCGCAGATGAACACAGATCAACGCAGATAAAAAAGTTGTTTTTAATCGGCGTTTCTCTGCGTTTATCAGCGGCCAATACTTCTTACAGGCTGATCACGGGCACTGTAAACACGGTGGTATTCACCTGACCTTCACGTTGAAATTGCGCCCAGATCCGGTACAGTCCACTGCGCGGGAAGATGATATTGAACTGCATCTTCGGGCCGCCGTCGGCCAGAAATGGGTGCACGTGAATCAAGTCAATCAGATCTTCGCTCGCCGCCAACATGTGCGCCCAAGCCCCCAGATACAGCTGCAATCCGGCGCATGGATTGAGCGTGTATTCGAGTTTTGTTTCAAGTCCGGCTAATGGTTTCTGGGGCTCTGTCTGCAAAGTAGCTGTTAGATTAGCCGCTTTCGAAGGCGCTACTTCCGCCGTCAGATGCGCCGGTTGTTCCGGCCCCGAAACGAACAACGTTCCCACCGCCAGTTGCGGAACCGATCCCGAGGGATAAAAGTCTGCTAACACCCGATACATCCCTCCGTACGGCAGACTTACTTCTTGCGTAAACGTTCCGTCCGGTTGCAAGACCGGATGGATGTGCGCGAAGTACTCCAGATTCTCGCTGACCACAAAGAAGTGAATCAGTTTCTCGTGCACAATGTCGAAGTGCTTCGTGACCTCTTTTGTTTGAGGATTCAGAATACGCAGCGTCAAAACCGCTTTCTCATTGGGCTTCAGTAAGGCTGGCGCCTGTGAGATTTCGAGCGGATACTCAATCCGGTCAGGCACGCCGAGCCTGAGTTTCATGCCGCAGCGTGGACAGACTCCGGGTTTGTCGGAACGGTAATCCGGATCCATCGGGCATACCCAGTCTTTATCCGCCGTAGGGACGGCCGTATCCACGGGCTTTTGCTGCCCCAGCAGGAGGGGCGAAGAAGCCGCGCCCACGATTAGCGTCAGGTAAACCCGCCGCGTCATACCTTCTGCAGCCGGCTCACGCGTCCCACTTCCACCCACTCGACAACATAGATATTGCCTAGGTGATCGAATGTCGCGGAGTGCGGACAGACGAATTTTCCCGGAGTGAAGTGGTCGCGCGTCATCTTGCGCGTCTTCATGTAGTCACTCTCCGAGTCGTCGCCTAGCTGCGTGATGATCTGGTTATTCTTGTCCAGCAGCGTCACGCGGGCGAACAGATCGGGTAGCACTACGTCGCCATTCTGGAAGACATTGAAGTGACAGGGCGCAGGCGTTCCATAAATGAAATCGATGTGTTTGCCATCTAGGGTAAATCGCTGAACGCGCTTGTTCGTCCGATCCGCCACCATCAAAACCGGTTCCGCAGGCCGCGTATCCACAATCAGCCCGTGCGGACAAAGCAGCTGCCCGGCGTCTTTTCCGGGTCCGCCAAACGTTCGGATGTAATGCCCTTGCGAGTTGTACTGATTGATGTAGCTCGAGCCATAGCCGTCGCCGACGTAAAAGTCCCCGTTCGGAGCAATCGCCAGATTCGTCGGACTGTATTTGATGGGCTTGCCGTCCAGGCCTGGTTTGGAGTATGGCTCCGCTTCCTTCGGATATTCCAATACAAATACGGACTCCCCGTCGAGGGTCGCTTTCTCGACAATGCCGCGCTGTGTGTCGCACAGATATAAATACTCGGTCGCGCCTTCGCGCCGGATGGTTAGACCGTGTGCGCCGCCTTTAAACTCCCGGCCCCAGCTTTTGACGAACTTGCCCTGGCTGTCGAACACCACCATGCTGTCGGCTTTTTCGCTGTGTGCGCCCACCGTGTGATGGATATAAATTCGTCCCTGCGAATCTTCCACCACGCCATGCGTGTTGCCGTATTGAATGTCAGCCGGCAACTCGCCCCAGTCGTGCGTTACCTCATAGGTGTGCTCGCCCGTTCCTAGAATTGGCTTTTTATTGCCCGACTTCACCTGTGCTCCGAGTATCAGCGGCGCGCTCAATCCAGTCCCCATTCCTCGCAAAAAACCACGGCGTGAATTCATCGATTTTTCTCCTCGCTAACTGCGGGCCGCGCTTGTGCGCTCTGCTGTTCGTTCACCGGAGCGATGTCTGCGTAGGCCAGCCAGAAGCCCATCATCTCTTCGGTGCTCGGTTCGCCCCAGCGAATCGTTTTGGTGGGATCGGGATTCAGCCCGTTGTTCGCCGAGTTATCGAAGTAAGCGGTGGTGACCAGCTTCGTACCTTTGGGCATTAGAAACTGCTTCTTCAAAAAGTACGTCTCCTGCCAGCGAAAATCGTACTTCGGCACGTTGTACAACACTTCCTGACGGCCGTCCGGATAAATAGCGGTAGTAGTCATGCTCTTCCCGCGGAAATGCATGTGAGCCGTATAGGCGATCACGGTAACGTCTTTCGGCAGCACGTAGCAGGAGGTCACCTTGTGCGCTCCATCGCCCGGCGGAATTTCAAACCAGTTGTTCCAGATCTCGTATTGCGCCACCTCATGCTTCACCGGTTCTTTCGCAAACACCAGCCCGATACTGGTCCGGTCCTTGACCTCCTGGCCCAAACGATTGCTGTAGTGAATCTGGAACTGCAGATAAGATCCCGCCGGAATTTTCAGCGCATAGCCCGCTGGTCTCACTTCCGCCAGATGCCCCGGCAAGTAAATCGCAGGCACATGATTGATTCCGCCGGTCGAGTAGTCTTTCAGATCCGGGTTTGTGCTCGGCGCACATCCGTCATCGGACACGGGCGCATCGGGCTTTGTGTGGTTTACCTTGCCGGTTCGAAAATGAAATTTATCGACCTCGTCATGCGCATTCGGCTTCGTCAACTTCGCCGCCTCGTCCGCGCTGACTACGCTCACGGTGGCGTGATGGACCACACGCCGGTCTCCCGGCACGACTTCGGCTGCCTGCACCCATTTGTCTTCGGTGAAATGCGTCGGCACGTAAATGTATTCGTAGTCGTCCTGATTGCCGGCAGCCACCGTTTCCTCAGGAATGGTAAGCACCACGTCGGGATTGATATGCCAGCCGTCTTTAAAGACGGGCGCGGGCGGCAGATCTTTTGGATCGCCCTCTTTTGCGCCATCTTTGACCCAGGCATCGATCGTCGCAATGTCTGCTTGCGACAACCGCGGATCGTTCATGAAATCGCCGACATGTGGGTCAGCGTGCCACGGCGGCATTACACGCCGCACCACCGCTTCGCGAACCGCCGCCGCCCACGGCCGGGCATCTTTATAAGTCATCAGCGACATCGGAGCGATATCGTTCGGGTGGTGACAGACGGCGCAGTTCTTATAAAGAATGGGCGCGACGTCCTTATCAAATGTGATCTGGGGTTGAACCTGCTGTGCTGTTGCGGCCAAAGCCGAAGCACCGAAAAAAACCGTCGCGGATAACCACCGTTTCATTTGTCTCGCCGCCTGCAGTCTATCAAAGGAACTCTCATTCTGAGCGCCAATTTCACTGATTTTGAGGATTGGAATTCTGTTGCGGCGCCGGTTGAGTTTGGTTACTCTGCCCGAAAGAACTCTGGTTATTGTTGTTCGAGTTGTTTCCTAAAGAACTCTGGCCGAAACCCGACGACTGTCCAGAATTCGATTGACCGAAACCAGAGGATTGGCCGAAACCCGACGACTGTCCAGAATTCGATTGACCGAAACCAGAGGATTGGCCGAAACCTGACGATTGTCCGGAATTAGACTGCCCAAAACCAGAAGACTGATTACCATTCGTGCTCTGCCCGAAACCCGAAGATTGCCCAAATCCTGAACTCTGGCCATTGGACGAGTTCTGGCCAAACGAAGAACCTTGTCCGAATCCCGATGAGCTTGGCCCGGTCTGTCCGGGCGACCCGTTCGGCTGACCGTTAGCAGTCTGCTGCTGCGCGAACGATCCGTCGCGCGCTCCCCCGGGTGTCGTATCTTTCGTAGGGTCGTAGAAAAACTCCCACTTCGAATAATCCGATTGTTCGTTTACTGTTTTGATACTGTGGCCGCCGGCCTTGCTCGCGACGCCCGCCAAGCCACCGCTATTCAGCACACCTAGTTGCGACGAACCGGAGGAAGAGCCATTGCCAAACGATCCGTTGCCAGAAGATCCGTTGCCGGACGACGATGCTCCGCCAAAGCCGGATGAACCGGTGCCAAAGCCAGACCCGGCACCTGATCCGTTCGAGAATGCGCTTTTTGCATTCGACCCCTGCCCGGTCTGCCCGTTTACCGTGCTGTTTGGCTGGCCGTTGTTGTTGTTGCCGGAAGTTGTCGTAGCCGTTGTCCCATCCGGATTCGGCAATGGCAAACTGCCGTCCGCCGCTGCGTCACTGGCGCTGAGCGTTCCGCTGCCGTTCGCCGCCACGGCCGGTCCACGTTGCCTGGGCTGCTGCACTATCACTTCGGGGGGCGCAGAATTAGCGCTGCTCTCGAATCCCGTGCTGCCACCTGATGGAGGCTGATTGTTTCCTGAATTCCCGCCAAAGCCGCTGCTCGAATTGCTATTGCTCCCAAAACCACCACTTGAACCGCCACTGCCAAAGCCGCCGCCGCTTGATCCACCACTCCCGAAGCCGCTGCTCGAATTGCCACCGCCAAATCCTCCGCCCGAGTTATTGCCGGCAAATGAGGTTGTATTCGAGGCGCCGCCAAAACCAGTGCTCTGACCGTTAGACCCGTTCGTTCCGTTGTTCGTACCCGCCGGCGTATTAGGAGCAAACGGATTGAACTGCTGAGCCACTTTCGAGTCGATTAATGCCCCGTTCGGCCCGGCATGAAGCAAACGCCAGTCCTTCTTTCCGGTAAACGGATCGACGTACTCGTTGCGCAAAAAACGCATGCGATTGGTTTCTACCAGGTCCTTGATCGAATTGGGGTAACGGCCTATTTTCCGCTTGAAAATCTTCACGGCGTGGGCGTACTCTTCGCCGCGGTCCACCAGCAATTGCTCCTTCTGGCGTTGCGCTTCAAAGGCGGCTACGGGCATTTCCATGTAGAGACTGATCGCCACAATCGCAGCGAAGACAAACACGATCAATAAGGCTGAACCACGCTGCGCTTGTTTGCCACTTATCACTGGTTAATCGCTCCCTGACTCGGCGGAAGGCCGATGCCGCGCGCGCCCGGCTGGAATCCAGGCCGAAAGCCGGGCTGCTGCCCTTGAGGTTGCTGCTGGATAAAAGGCGGTTGTCCCGGCGGAATGCCCTGCTGCGGTTGCTCTTCCTGATTCTCTTCGTTGGTTTCCTGCTGGAAGCCGGGCTGGTTAATGGGTCCGCCAAACCCGCTACCGCCTCTTTCGATCGCTTCCGGCACCACGGGCAACGTCTGACCCATTTTGATCTGCGTGTCCTCCAGCCTGGCGCTCAGCGGATTCAGCTGCACGACCATATAGCGCTGCTGCACCAACTGGCCTTCCGTCGCGACGAGAATGTTGTCGCCATCGAGGAAGAACCCGCGATTCCCGTCGCCCGAATTTACCGGCTTCACAAAGCCGTAGTATTTCAGCGGGATGTTGGCTTCGATTTTCGGCATTACCGGATAGCTCGCTTGGACCGGGGGCAACACCACGGGTTTCGTGGTGGCAATCACGCGATTCGGCATGCCGGCGAAGGGACCGCCTGCCTGTGTCGCGGGCCCGCTTTCAAAGAGGTTGCGCATCGCGGAAGGCGCCTTCACATTGGCCAGCCGCTGCAGCAGATCCAGCCGCAACTCCGGATCGATATCGCCATGGGAGGGATCGATGTTACGCAAACGCAGCGTGCTGCGATCGTCCCGGCTGCTGCGGCGGCGCTGCACCCGGTTCTTCGCAGTCTCCACTGTAGCTGGAACCGCTGCTGGGGTGGCCGCGTGAGAAGCCGAACTGGAGCCCGCCGGTTCATCGTCGCCGCGCGAGTTATACCAGAACATCAATCCAGCCAGCGCCACCAGCACGCCCACCAGTATCTTGGGATCAACGCCTAAACGGATACCGAAAATTTTTGTTTGCGCGGCAGAACTCATGGTTGCCCTCCGGCCGCTTGCGGAACTTCGGCATCCCGGATAATCGCCTGAAATTTCATCTGCGCCGTCACCTGCCCAGCCTTTTGCGGTGTCGCCGTCAGTGTATCGAGCATTAACAACTTCGAGGAACGGTCCACTTCATACAAAAACTTTATGAGACTCGCATACGACCCTTCAAAGTTCGTCGTATTGGTCAATACCGTCAGATCGGGTGTGCCTTCAATCGCTTCTTCCGACCAGGTGCCTTCCCGCTGATTCAGATTCGCCCCTTGCGCCATGCGCTGGATCTCGGCGATCACCGCTTCATACGCCTGCCGCTTCGGGAAAACGTATCGTGATTCGAAGTTTACCGACTGCTCTCCGCCCAGCTGCACTTTGGCCGAGACCTTCTGCAAGCGTTTCGCCTGCGATCGCGCCGCGGCTACTTGGGTTCGCAGATGCTGGCTCTGTGCGGTCAGTTCCGCACGCGTTCCCCCGGGCGGAGCGATGTAGAAGTACAACGCCACCAGGTTCAGCAGAGCTAGCGTTCCTACCGCTGCCTGCAACCAGAACTGCGGCCCGCGTTCCAGCCCCTTCACGTTTACCGAAGGCAGTTTAAAGCTGCTGGGCATAAGCCACCGTCAATCTGTATTTATGCAGCGCATCATTCTGCGTGGGAGGCGCTTCGGTCATTACCGAGGCGTCCCCAAACAATTTCGAACTCTCCAACTTTTTCAAGAACACCACCACCGAAGCCGGCCGCTCCGCCCCTACCCACATATCCAGTTGCACCCGGTTTCGCCCCGTTCCGTTTTCCGCCGCCACCTGCGGCAGGCGGATCGATAACAGACGCATGTCGGCCGGTAGGACCGTCCCCAGATCCTGAAACACGCGCGTCCAGCTCACCGCTCGTTTCGCGATCAGCTCGTTCAATAAGACACTCTGCGCGAAGACATCCGCATTCTTCGGCAAGGATAATACCGTCGAATAGGCTGATTGCGACTGCTGGAGACGCGTCAGTTCCACGCGCTGCGCGTTGATCTGGGTGCGCAGGCCGGTCGCCTCCACCCGTGCATGCAAAATCAGCGTGACCAGCGCTAGCAGCGAGACGATCAACGCCAGTGCACCGCCGGCTAAAAGAGCATTCTGCGCCCGCTCGCGCTTGAACGGCTGCGAGGCAATGTTGATGTCGGACGGGGAAAAGGCCATCATGCGGCGTATTGCTCCAATAATCCCAGCAACCCGGCATTTTCCTGGGACGCGATCCCGAATTTAGACCGGATCGGCGCTGCCGGCAGCCCGAATTCCTCTTCCGCCAGTTGCCCCAGTGAATCGGTTTCCGGTCCGAACCCGCAGAGCAGCAAACGTGCCGCCGGCTGGCCAATCTGATCTTCGCAATAGGCGAAAGTCTGCTGGAGCAGGGGCATCACCGCCTCCGCCGCCGGGCGCTGCCATTCACTTTCGTCGCCTGTTAAATCCAGCGAGCGGACCAACCGCACGCGCCCCTGGTCGAGCAGGATCACCGAAAGGGTTGAACCGGCCGCTTTGGCCAGCAGGGTCAGCCCGCTTTCTCCGCGATCGCACAAGCGCAGAGCCGCAATCGAAGACGGCAGCACCAACCCCAAGCGGTATCCCGATTCGACGAAAATCGCTTCGTACTCGGCTAAGATCGGGCGCGCAATAGCCACCACCAGCACTTCCACCCGCCCCGCACTCTCCAGTTGAATGGCGTACGCCAGCTGCGCTTCGTCAATGGGAAAAGGAACGCTTTTCCGCAAGCGAAAGCGCAGCAGTGTCATGCGATCTTCCGGTTTCACGGGGAACCCTTCGAAATCGAGAATGGCAATGCGCGCCGCGTAGTCCGGAATCACCAGAGCCGTCGTGGGTCGCTTGGTCGCAACCCCCATCGAGACGCGAGGGAGTGCAGCGCGGTATAAATCGGGGTTCAGCAAATTGGGCGCACTCGGCGAAGGAGTAAGTCCCAGTTCGGGCAACAGTTCGCGGCGCTGGGCGGCGGGCGTGCGCGGCGAAACGCAGGCAATGGAATTCGCCGTCATTTCGAACAGATACTCCGGTGGCGGATCGGCGATCCAATGCTGTACGGAATCATTCAGCGACATTCGTTAAACCTCATCTTTCAATGAACGTCACCTTGTTGGCTTCTTTCAACGTCGTGATCCCCTCGCGCACCCGGTCGATCGCCGAATCCCGCAGAAACGTCATGCCGTCCTTCTTGGCCGACCGCTTGATCTCCGATACAGGACGCCGCTCCAAAATCATCTCCCGGATCTCTTCGCTTAAGTCGAGCAATTCATGAATGGCTGAACGGCCCCGAAATCCGGTGCCGCTGCACTCCATACAACCGCGCCCTTCATAGAAAATTTGATCCCGCCACTCCTCGGGATCCAATCCGCTGTCCACCAGGAATTCGCTTTCGTAAGTGACCCGCATTTTGCAATGCGGACAAATCACCCGGACCAGGCGCTGCGCCAGAATGCAGTTCAGCGACGACACGAAGTTGTATGGCTCCACTCCCATATTGAGGAAGCGGCCCAGCACGTCGAAGACATTATTAGCGTGTACTGTCGTGAAGACGAGGTGTCCGGTCAGCGCCGCGTTGATGGCAATCTGCGCGGTTTCCTGGTCGCGAATTTCTCCCACCAGGATTTTGTCCGGATCATGTCGCAAAATGGATCGCAAACCGCGAGCGAAGGTGAGCCCCTTCTTCTCGTTTACGGGAATCTGCGTAATGCCCTTGATCTGATATTCGACCGGATCTTCGATCGTGATGATCTTGTCTTCGTCGTTCTTGATCTCGCTTAACGCGGCGTAGAGAGTGGTTGTCTTGCCGGAGCCGGTTGGCCCCGTCACGAGCACCATCCCATACGGCTCCTTGATGAAGCGCCGGAACTTTATCACGTCATGCTCGGCGAAGCCCACTACATCCAGAGAGAGCTTGGAAAACTTCTCGCTCATCGATTCTTTGTCGAGTACGCGGAGCACAGCGTCCTCGCCATGGATGGTCGGCATGATGGACACGCGGAAGTCGATCAGCCGGCCCTTGTAGCGCACGCGAAAACGGCCGTCCTGCGGCACTCGCCGCTCGGCGATATCCAGTTCGCTCATTACCTTGATGCGCGAGATCACCGCCGAATACCATTCCTTGGCAATCGGGCTCATAGCCTGTTGCAAGACACCGTCGATGCGGTACTTGATCGCCAGTTCCTGATCACGCGTCTCAATGTGGACATCGCTCGCCCGCCGCTCGAGTGCATTAAAGATGGTGGTATCCACCAGTTTGATAACCGGAGCGATGTTGCCGGTCTCCGAGGTCAAACGGTCGATGGAAAGATTTTCTTCCGCGTTCTCGTCGTCGACCACATCGAGCGTGAAGCCTTCTGTGACTTCTTCGAGGACGCGCTGCGACTGCTCGGTCTTTTTCAGCAGATCCGAAATCTGCGAATAGGTCGCCACCTTCACGCGCAGCTTCTTCGCGAGCAACACCGCCAGTTCGTCGATCAGGACGATCTGCTTGGGATCCGCCAGCGCGATTTCGAGCGTGCCGTTGTAGTTCTGCAGCGGCACAAAGTGATAGCGGAACATCAGGTCGACCGGCACTGTGCGGAACAGCTCATGGTCGATTTTGGTGGCTTTCAAATCGACAAATTCGCAGCGATAGCGCCGCGCGACCGACTGCGCCTGCTCGGCTTCGTTCAAGGGATCTTTCAGTTTGATGGTGTCGGTTGCCATTTATCGAATCGTGTCCGCCAGGGAGAAAATGGGTAAGTACAGGGCTACCAGCACAAAGGCGACAAACGCGCCCATGAATAGCATGATTACCGGTTCAATCAGCGCCAGCAAAGCGGTCATTCTGGTCGACACGTCTTCTTCATAAAACTCGGCCACGCTGGCCAGCATTTGCGGCAGCGCCCCGGTCGATTCGCCCACCTCCATCATGTCAATAGACAGGGTGGGAAAGATGCCGGTCGATTGCAGCGATTTCGAGAGCGGTCGTCCCTCGCGCACCATGACGGCCGTTTTGTCTAGCGATTTCTTCATCAGCACGGTTCCGAGCGAGCGTCCCGCCGTTTCGAGCGCTTGGACTAGCGGAATACCACCTACCAGCAGCGTACCCAAAACGCGCGAGAGCTGGGAGACCTGGTACTTGGTCCAGATTTCGCCCACGACGGGCAGGCGAATTTTCCAGCGGTCTAAGGTTTCCTGGGAGGCCTCCCGTTTGGACCAGAAATAAGCTCCGAGTGCGGCCAGCACCAGCGCTCCGAATCCGGCCAGGACGTAGGCGCGCGCCGTGGTCCCCACCGCGATCAGGATGAGCGTCGCGGAAGGCAACTTGGCTTGCATGTTGTTATACAGCTCCGCGAAGCTTGGAACCACATACGTCACCAGAAAGACGATCAGCGCAATTACCAAACAGATCAGCACGGTGGGGTACATCAACGAAACCAGTAGTTTCTTCCGCAAAGTGAGGGCCAAACGCTGATACGTGATGAATCGCTCCAGTACTTCGACCAGTGAACCGCTTTTCTCACCGGCCATTACAGAAGTGACGTAGATGGGCGGGAATACGCCTTGGCGGCCGAAGGCGTCGGACAAAACGGTTCCGGTCTTAACGTCATCCCGAACAGCCCGGATGTGGCGGCCCAGGGTTTCGTCCGTCAGCCGGTCGGCCAAGAGGTCAAGTCCCTGCAGAATCGGCAATCCAGCTCGTACCAACGTGACGAATTGCTGGTTGAAAATTAAGAACTTTTCGAGATGAACGGGCTTGGTGCGCCGGGCGCCTCCCGAGAGCCGCGACCCAAAGTCTTTCGCTTTGACCGAATAGACCAGGTAACCCTGCCGCTGCAGCCGTTCGCGCGCGTCCCGCTCAGTAGGCGCATCGGCCACTTGCTCGTGCATCTGCCCGCGTGGATCGGCATACCGGAGAAGAAACTCTGCCAAAGATTCCCTACCTTCCTTCCGCCGAAAATTCGACCGAGTTCACCACTTCGGCACCGGGGGGAATAGTGAATTCGAACATCTTTTCATTCACGGGCGGATTGAGTTTCTCGTTCGCAAAAGAAAAGGCCATGGCCGAACCGTCTCGTCCCAAAACCCGCAAACGCCGCACTTCGCCGTCGTTTGCCAGCAACATCTCTACCCTTTCATAGGGCGCACGGTCGTTCTTAGCCGAAGCGGCGAGCCATGCACCGTCTTCTGCCGGATGGCTGTTAAAGTCGCGAAACTCTTTTTTGAGGTCCAGATGGCCCAACAGGAAGGCGAGCGGCGCTCGTATATCAGCAGTGTCCCGGATCGGGATTTTCTCTACCCGATTATCTCGCGCTGTATACAGATATACGGATTTGCCGTCGGATACGAACAGCTTGCCGGCCGGTTGCGAGTACTCCCAACGCATTTTGCCCTGTTTACGGAGCGTCAGAAGACCAGTTTCGGGCGGACGGCGGTGGCCTTGGTACTCAAAGTTTTCGGTAAATTGCAGGGAGAGCGTGCGGACTCCGTTATAGCGATCCTGTACCCGCCGGATCAAGGCATCTTCCGGCGTGCCCGCATAAATGGAGACACATACCGCTAGAGCTACTAAGTACCGGAACACGAAGAACTGACGCACAGCTGTCACCGTTCGTTGAATCCCCGGCGGTTCAATGTACTTTAGTTCAATCAAGGAGACAGGCGCTCGATTCGCCAGCCAAGGCCGGTATTGGTGTATTGCAAACGGTCGTGCAGCCGGTTGGTGCGGCCCTGCCAGAATTCGATTGTTTCGGGCTGCACGCAATAGCCCCCCCAGTACTCGGGCGTGGGCACATCATCGGTACCGGCGTATTTCGCTTCTAATTTCGATAAGCGATCGATTAACGGCTGGCGATCCGGGAGGATCTGGCTCTGATTCGAGACCAGAGCTCCTAAACGGCTCCCTTTAGGCCGGCGTTTGAAGTATGATTCGGTCTGCTCCCGGCTGACCCGCTCCGCCTTTCCCTCGACCCTCACCTGCCGCTCCAGCTCGGCCCAGAGAAATGTCAGCGCGCACTGAGGATTAGCCCACAGTTCCTCACCCTTGCGGCTTTGGTAGCTGGTGTAAAAAACGAACCCACTCTCGCTCACGTCTTTTAATAAGACAATGCGATTCGAGGGTCTCCCATCCACTGTAGCGGTGGCCAGCGACATGGCGTTTGGCTCTTTTAAATCAGCATCTTTGGCTTCGTTCAGCCAGCTTTGAAACTGCCGGATGGCATCTGGATCGCAGTTCTCCTCGCTGAACTCGCCGAGCCGGTAATCCTCGCGCACGTCCGCCAGGGAAACGTGGCTTCGATCTGCGGAATTGGCCATACCTCTAGTGTGGCACTCACTTGGTATACTCATCACTGGTCATGCTGTACCTGTTCGCCATTCTGCACGTCATTATTTGTTTTTTCCTGATTATCGTGGTTCTGCTGCAAAGCGGGAAGGCGGCCGATCTGGCAGGGGCATTTGGCGGCATGGGTTCACAGACAGTCTTTGGACCCCGTGGAACGGCTACGGTTCTGTCGAAGGCAACCACCATTGCGGCTAGTTTGTTTATGGTGACTTCGTTGATTCTGGTTATTTTGGCCAATAATCGAGCGCCCAGTTCGGGAAGTGTGCTCGAGCACCGGCGCGCGCCGGTAGTCCAGAAAAACACCGCACCCCCAGCACAAAAGAACCTGCCAAAGAAGTAGCAAAAAAATGCGGAGATGGCGGAATTGGCAGACGCACTAGCTTGAGGTGCTAGCGGGTAACACCGTGGGGGTTCAAGTCCCCCTCTCCGCACCATACCAGTCTTGTTGTCCGCACAATAAAGTGAGGATCGTGATGGCGAAATCGGAAAAGGATCGAATCGCGCGACAGACTGCTGAAGTACGTGTCACCTTTGACATGGCGCTTTAGAATAAACGGAAGTATCCGGTGACGGAGTTCAAGGCTTTCGTGCAAAGCGCGCGGCGATACATCGAGATCACTGCTGTTGATCCGATGATTCACAAGAGCGTAGTGCGGGCCGTGAACGGATTGCGGGAGTTCCTCGAATCGAAGCGGAGCGAAAGCGAATACCCGGAGATATCTTGTTTGAGGCGGACAGACTGGAGTGCCAGCTCTTCGCTGGCAACGATCCGCTTCGAGGGCGATGAGCCTCCCGACTTATGAGCCGTATTCGGGTACCAAATGCAATTTATAAACCCTTTGCGACTACCGCGGATTTATCGCGTAAGGTCAAAACGATCACACCCTTCAAAAAGCGATGGAGCAACAAGATGATGCCGCCACGCCCGCTTGCGACACTTTAGGATTTTCGGTTTCTGTTGTGAAAGTATGGCGTCCGGCGGGCTAGGTCACGTAGCATAGGGCCCTTCATTCGACGAATTGCGCCCCAGACGAATTTAGAAATGATTCGCACCCTGAGTAGGCAACAAGCATACTGAACCGAACGGCAAACCGGCGCTGATGGTGCGCGCTGTCGTCTCGCTGTCGTTAAAAGTTACAATGAATCCCACATGCAATCCTTTTCCCGGGATAGTGTGGCCTTGCTTACTGCGGATTTCCGGCGCCTAGATTCAAACCCGGCCGGCGAACTGGTTGAGCAGTTCTACTCCGAATTGCGGCGTTTGGCCTCCGCGCGAATGAGGGGAGAACGCGGGGACCATACGTGGCAAACCACCGCTCTCGTCAACGAACTATATCTCGAATTACTGAAGGTTCGGGAACTCACCCCGTCTAACTTGCTTAAACAAGAGGATAGGGCCGCCTTCCTCGGCTTCGCGGGTCAGCTTATGAAACGATTGCTGATCCACCATGCCCGTCCCCTTTACCGGCAGATGCAAAAAGTGCCGCTCGAAGATGGGCCGGAGCCTTTCGGAGAATCTAGTCAAGCACTGCAAGAGGTCGACGAGGTGCTATCACGTTTAGCGGCAATCGATCCTAAGTTCCGGTCCGTGGTTGAAATGCGCGTCTTCGAAGGTCTGACTAATGATGAGATTGCGAGCAAACTCGACTGCTCACGACGGAGTGTCGTGTCCTACTGGAATTTCGCCCGGCGCTGGCTGGAAAAGGAATGGGTCGGGAACGCGACATGACCGGTGAAAATTGGCGGACCGCCTGGGAGATCTACAGCGGCGCGCGTGACTTGTTGCCAGAAGAGCGCCAACCTTTTCTCGATTCCATACAGGCGGAACCCGATGTGTTGCAAGAAGTGTTGTTCCTGCTGGATGAACCGGAGGAGCCGGCACTTGAGGTCGGGCCCGAGCATAAAGCTTGGCTGGCCAGCTTCGCAATCGGTCGCTACAAAATGCTCGATTATCTCGGCAAAGGTGGCGTCAGCGAAGTTTACTCCGCGCAAGACCAGCAACTTGGCCGGATTGTGGCGCTCAAGTTTCTCTTACCCGGGACGATCGGCGTTTGCTCCACTGAGCGGGTGATGAGCGAAGCCAAGACCCTATCGAGTCTGAATCATCCCAACATCGTCACGGTGTATGAGGTGATCGAATCAGCATCCGGCCTTGCCATCGTTATGGAATTGGTCGAGGGAGGGGCGCTAAGAAGCCTGTGCGGGACCTCGCTCGGCGAAGATCAGGTGATTCGTATCGGCCAGCAAATCGCGCAGGCACTGGCTGCGGCGCATGCCCATGGCATCGTGCATCGCGACCTCAAGCCGGAGAACATTCTGGTCCGGCCGGACGGCTATGTCAAGGTTGTGGATTTTGGGTTGGCGCGCCAGATGGCGGCAGACGGCTCGACGTCAACGTTCGGTGTTACCGCCGGCACGCTCCAATATATGTCCCCCGAGCAGGTGCAAGGAACTTCCGTCTCGCCGGCAAGTGACATCTTCTCAATCGGTATAGTGCTGTACGAACTCGCTGCCGGTCATCATCCGTTCAACGCGGAATCCTCCATTCAAACGGCATACTCGATCGCAACAAAACAACCGGCATGCTTGTCGGAAGGGAACAGCACCCGCACCTCGCGCCTTCACCGGTTAATCTTCACGATGCTGGCCAGGGATGCGGCGGACCGCCCGTCTGCCGCCGCAGTTGCCCAAGAGTTGGGAGAGATCCGGCTGATGCCCGCGGTGGTTCCTCCTATTGAAGCGAACACCGCCCGCGCTCTGAAGCGCAAAATCTGGGTGGGTGCGCTGGCGCTTGCTGTAATGGGTGCCGCGGCCGCTGGGTGGTTTGTCTTTTCCACTCCAGACAACACGCCTTATTCCGACCTGAAGATTGAGCCGCTTACTTCACAGGCCGGGTGGGAATTGGGTCCGGCACTCTCGCCGGACGGCCAGTCCGTCGCTTTCACCTGGGCTGACAAACTGGACGGAACCAGGAACATTTATGTTAGAAAACTCTCGCAAGATCAGCCCGTCAAGTTGACTGACATATCCGAAGGGTTCGTGGGCTATCTGGCGTGGTCGCCCGATGGCAAAAGAATCGCCTTCAAGCATTCCGGAAAAGCCAACGCAACATTTACCGGAGGCATTTCCTCCGTTTCGATCAGCGACGGCAAACAGCACAAGCTGCTGAATCTGAAGAATTCCGATCTCAGTTCAAGCATTGATTGGTCTCCCGATGGAAACGAGTTGGCATTCTCGGAGGCGTGGCCGGCTGGAACACAACGCCTGGCGCTGTACCTGCTGAATTTGCGAACTGGAAAAACGCGGCGTTTGACATCGGCTACGGAGAACGACTGGGGTGACTGGGATCCCAGGTTCTCACCGGATGGTTCGACACTGGCATTCAAGCGAGTCAGTGGGTTCTGGGTCGACGACCTGTACCTCGTATCCAGAGCAGGCGGCCCTCCCAGACGTTTGACCCAAACCGGTCGCGGCATCTGGGGACACGCCTGGATGCCGGATGGCAGGAGCTTGTTGGTCTCGTGCCAGCGAACCGGAAGCATTTTCGGGATCTGGCGCTTTCCGCTGAGACGTAATGAGCAACCGGAGCGCATTAGTGTCGGAGCCATCGACGCCATCGCGCCCACCACCGGCCGTCACACCAATCGGATCGCCTGGGTAAACCAGCTCTGGGACCTCAATATCTACCGGATCGCCACGTCGGGCGCGGGGGTGCCGGTAAAGGTGATCGCTTCCACGTTGCGCGATCAGGGCGCCGCTTATTCCCCGGACGGTCGCATTGCGTTTGTCAGTGACCGTTCGGGAAGCCGCGAAATCTGGCTCGCCAATCAGGATGGCTCCGGACAGGTCCGCGTGACCAACCTGAAAGGCCCTCCCATCGATCATTTGCAGTGGAGTCCGAATAGCAGGCAACTCGCCTTCGATAGCCGGCTTTTTGGCCATATCGGAATTTTCACCATCCAGTGCAGGCCACCCGGAATGAGTTGCGAGGCTCCGCAGCCGTTGACTCCTGACGGTAGAGCCGACGCGGCGCCCTCCTGGTCCTTGGACGGGAAATCCCTCTATTTCTCCTCGCAGCGGACCAGCCAATGGGAGATCTGGAAGCGGCCGTTGCCCGGACAGGGAGTTGTTCAGGTGACCCGCGGCGGAGGGTACATGTCCAGGGAGTCTCCCGACGGGAAGTGGCTCTACCTTTCTAAAACCGAAGTCGACGGCATTTTTCGACAGCCTGTTTCGGAGCCGGGGAGTCACAGCATTTCCGAACCGCAGTTAGTCATCGGGCCGCCCTATCGGGTGCAGCCCGGAGGTTGGGCTCTGGCTCGAAAGGAAATTATCTTCATCGATCGTGCCACTCGAGACCACCCTCCGGTGATTCGTGCATTCAATCCGGCGACCAAAGCAGTTCGCTCCATTTTGTCCCTGAGTGAACTGTTTGCCGATCGAAGCGATATCGGGCTCTCTGTCTCACCGGATGAGAAGTGGATCCTTTACTCGGAGTTAGATCGATCCGGCAGCAACATCATGCTGGCGGAGAATCGCTAAACAGATAGTGGTCCAGTAAAAAATCTTTCTTTTGGTTGCACATTTTCACCGGGTGCTCGCCCTGTACAAGGTGTAGCGCTTCTGCAAAAAGGTGATGAAAGATCATATGGAACAACGATCGCTGACTCCCGCCAGAGCGTTCCGGTGCTGGACGGGTGTTTGTCAGTCGAATCCGACCAGCCGCGGATTGTCGGATTAAACCCACATCATGGCTGCCATTCCCCTGTACGACAATGCCTATCGTGGAAACGCGCAGGAAGTCTATCGCCAGATCCGTGCCGACACCTATGATGTCGATCTTGGGCAGACCGGGTGGATGGACGCCGCGGAATTACGTGGATTTCTGCCGTTACTAGAGTTGACGCGTCAGAGCCATGTTCTTGAGGTGGGTTGCGGCGCGGGCGGAGGCGGATTGTATCTGAGTCGGCTGACTCACGCCCAGGTTACAGGAATCGATGTCAACGCGAGTGCGATCGAGGAAGCTCGCATCTCCGCTCAATCGATGCCGGAAACGCGCGCCTGCTTCGAGCAGATCGATGCGAATGAGAGGCTTCCATTCGAAGATGCATCGTTCGATGCAGTGTTCTCGAACGATGCTATGTGCCATATTCCCGATCGGAGCCGTGCGTTGAAAGAGTGGTGTCGAGTTTTGAAGGTTAACGGCCGAATGCTCTTCACCGACGCGATGATCGTGACTGGCCCGATTACGAATGAGCTGTTGATGACACGCAGTTCTATCGGGTTGTACGTTTTCCTTCCGCCGGGAGAAAATGAGCGGCTGATTCGTGAGGCTGGATTCGATCTGATAACGAGCGTCGATTTGACCTCGAATGAGGCCGCGATCTCGCAACGGTGGTACGAAGCACGGGCGCGCCGATGTGAGGATCTGGTGCGCATTGAAGGCACGTCAACCTTCGAAGGCCTGCAGAAGTTTTTGTGCTGCGTTCATACTTTGTCAGACAAGCACCTGCTGTCTCGTTTTATGTATGCGGCGTGTAAACCAAGATCAACGGCGTAAACTGCTTTCGCTTACAAATTGAAGACATCTGCAACAAAATCCCAATATCTGGAGACCCTGTGACACGCAAACTGATGCTCCTCGTTGTTCTAACTATGTCGCCCGTGATCGGTAGAGCAAGTAACATCACTCTTCCAGGTAACTTCACCGCGGATGATAACGTTCAACTCTTCTCTGTCTCACTACTTACTCCCGCCGCGGTTGATTTCCGAAGTTACGGCTATGCGGGCGGGACGACCTCGACCAGCACGACGGTGCCCGGCGGCGGATTCGACAGCATCCTTACGCTCTTTAGCGCGTCCGGAGTCTTTATCGACGACAACGATGATGGAGCGGGCGTCGCTGCCGACCCCACAACCGGGCTGACAGGAGATGCGCGAATCACTGCCAACCTGGCGGGCGGCAATTACATCCTGGCCCTCACGCAATACGATAACTTCTCGAGCGGTAACCTGGCGGATGGCTTTGTCGAGGCAGGCAATCCGATTTTCACGGCCGACCCCACCTTCGCCTTGCGCGGCCCGTGTCCGGGCAACATGTTCCGGGACATCTCAGGCACTGCCGGCCGTTGCCGTAGTGGAAATTGGTCGGTGGATTTCGTGAATGTGGCGAACGTGACCCCCGTCGCGCCTGCGCCCGAACCCTCAGCCCTGGTGTTGGCAGGCGCCGGACTGGCCTTGCTGTTCGCAGCGCGCCGTCGAAGGCCGAGAAAAGTGCTGGTGTTGGAACTCGCTGTGATTGCCGTGCTCGTCAGCATACCGGCCTATGCCCAAGCCACCGGTCCGGATTACAGCAACGTGAGCGATTTCCTGAACGGCAAGCGATCGGTGCTAGACGTTACCGACATCGCAGTTTTTAACAGCCGTGGTATCCCGACGGTGGTCACGACCTCGAATTCGAGCCAGAAGATCGCGTCGAGCTTCACTCTGTCCCAAACTTTCGACAATTCGAAGAGGGCACGGATCTTCCCGGCTCGGATGTTCAATCAGGCGGCTGTGAGTACGCTTACACCTCTGTACGACTATAACAACTCGGCCCTACTCACGTTTTTGATGCAGTCTGTCGCTAACGTACCCAATCAAGTCCTTTACTGGCAGCCATTCGGAGGCGGTGACGAGCCTGATATTACGGGCGGTGCAGCCGCTGATTTCAATTCCGATGGCTTCGACGAAATGGCGCTCGGTTTTACCGACGGCAGGATGGTAATAGCGACGGCGAACGATGTGAATGACCAATCTAAGAGTGTCCGACAGCAGATCACCAACCTGGATGTGCTGAGCGACATGACGGCCGGAGACTTCAAGGGAGACGGGGGACGCGAGATCGCCGGTCTCACGATTTCGAACGGCGGCCTCAAACTCGTAATCTATGCCGTGGACCCTCAAACCCTGACAGCCACGACGATCAGTTCCCTGACGCTGACTACCCCGGGCGCTAGCCCGGGCGCGCCGATCACGCTCGCATCCATTGCCCGCGGCCGGTTCAATGGCGCGGGTCACGATCAGCTCGCGGTGGGGTTCACGACGGCGGCGGGCCCGGCCTACGTGGAGGTCATCGACTTTGCCACCGGCACCCTGAACCCCTTTGAGGCCTCCCCCACGCTCGGAAGTCCAGCGGGGAATATAGGGTTTCCCTATGGATACATCCAGGTGAAGACGGGTCAGTTTGGCTTGCCGAACAATCAGTATGACCAGATTGTCTACCACAGTTCAAGCCCGCAGGCCGGCGGCCGATTCTTCGAGATCCTGACAGTCGACTCGACGAACTTTGCCATCGGGGGCACCGCCGTGGTGACTTATGACCAGGTCCCCTGCGCTTATGGAGTGGAAGTCGGTAATTTCGATCACCGGCAACCCGATCCCACAACACCAGGCCAGACTCAACCTAACTTAAATAACCAGGTCGCTTTTCTGTACTGCACTAGCACCACTTCTGACAGTATTACCACTGGGATGAATATCTACAGCGTGGACCCGGCCTCCTTGACCCTCGAAGGAGTTCCAGACAGCGCACTCGACCTCGGCTATTCTGGCGAACTTAACGCAGGCGATCTTGGCTCGAATTCGGCGGCCTTTGTGGCCGCGGATCTTCAGGGACGTTCTCTCACTCTGGGCGAGCCCACCGTTTTCGACGTGGAGACCAACATAAAGCCTTCGGTGATCATCGGTGCCCCTCCGATGCATGTTGACTTCGTCAGCCCCCTCCCGGGCAGTACTGCGCCAGTGGTGCTGAATCTCACCGCAGCTCCACACACATTCATAAGCACATATGATTTCGAAACAACTGACACGAACAAGATAGATGACAGCCGAAAAACCAGTTGGTCGTTTGGCGCAAAGGAGCAGCTAAGCGCCAAGTATTATGTGGGGGACGTCGATAGTTTTGGCTTTCAGGTATCCGATTCCATTTCGGCCGCTCAGAAAATAAAAAGCTCCGTCGACGACATCAATGGGAGCTATACAGCAAAACAGTCTTCTCTCTCTTCGTCCTCCAGTTTCGACGATGAGGTGACATACAAGGATAGCGGTATTAAGATCTGGAGCTATCCGGTCATTGGGAAGATGGTTTGCCCGAAGGATAAATCGCCTTGCCAAGCGGGCGACCTGGTCCCGCTGACCATACAATTCTCGGGGCCTACCGGCGCTCCGGAATCGGAATTCGCCGCGGGCGGCTCGCTCCTTTGGTTTCAACCGCCTTGGGAGCCGGGCAACATCCTTTCGTATCCAGCGACCCTGCAACAACTGCAGCAGATGTACCTCGAACCGACGACCCCCGGGTCAACGCCAGTGTCGTCGTTGAGCGTGGTGGGCCAAGCCGACGGGTTCTTTACGGGTGGGGGGGCTCTCAAGCAAAAAACAACGTGGAGCGTAGGCACGAACACTGAGACGGATGCTAGTTTCAACCAAAACTACAGTTTCGAAAATGACCTTTCGATCACCGATTCCATCGGTGAAGAAAATGTGGCGGGATCTTCCCTGAACTTGAACTTGGATGTGAACGGGAGTTACGGATTGAGCCATTTAAACAACGAATCCACCCAGCTCGGGACCTCGAGCGGGCTGGAGGTTTCTGTGGCGCAAGCGTTCAACAGCACGTATCAATATTTGGTGTCACCTTACATTTTCGGCACGACGGTGACCAATGCGGTGGTGGATAATCAGCCTCTAAACAACCCTAACAGTCCGAATCCGTCGGTGCAGACTTTCGGATTGTTACGCGGGGTGTTCACCGCCGATCCGCTGGCGAACGGTTCAGGACGATGGTGGGCGGAAGCTTACCCCCAGCCGGATGTGGCGCTGAATCATCCCCAACGCTGGCGAAATACACAACCAGGCGTGCCGAGTCCCGGCGACCCGATCCCGAGCAATTGTCTGGCGGGGGGCACTGGCGGTTCGTCTCTGGATTGCGCCGTGCTCAACACCAGGATTCCCGACAATCCCTGGCTCGACGAGTTCCATCAGATGCGTGGCTTGTTCGTCACGAGCGCTAACTTCCCTGGGCAAGGACCGCAAATTATGAGGGCCACAGCCGGCGATACGCTTGCGCTGACAGCGCGCGTGTACAACTACAGTTTGACGGCTATGCCAGCCGGGACGCAGGTGCATGTGCGATTCTACTTCGCGCCTTGGAAAGGGGCTTACGCGGTTGAGGGTCAACCGAGTGTACAAATCAGTCCCCCTAATCAACCTGCCGGTACGGACCTAATACTTGGTCCCATCCCGCCCTTCTCCGAAGGAGCACCTAACTGGGTGCTCGCGACCACCACGTTCGACACCAGCGCGTACGATTGGACCAAGGACGGCGATGCGGATGTCGTCTTCTGGGTAGTGGTCTGGATGGAAGATGGGAGCGGAAACATGGTCGCGGAGATGCCGGGCCACGGACTGACTTCCATTCCCGGGGCACTGACTTCGTTTGCGGATGCAGCCAACTTAGAGCCGATTCAGGCCGATAAGAACTCCTATAGCAACAATGTCGGGTTCTATCCGCAGGTGTTCGCGATTGAGGCGAAGGACTCCGGGCTTACTGGCCGGCCTCGCGCAAACGTTGCTGTTAACCTCTCCAAGCTCGATGTGTCGGAGCACAAGATCGCGCCCGGCGGCAGGGTCGATCTTTCGGGCACGCTTGTAGCGGAAAACGGTACCGCGGCCTCCGTCAAGGTACGCTACTATGACGGAAATCCCGCGAAAAACGGCCGGCTTATCGCGATGGATCTGATCCCGCGTATCGCGCAGGGAGATCCCTATTCGATAGCCAAGTCCTATCGGCCGACGACCTGCGGGGTGCATGAGTTGTTCGCGGTGGTGAATAAAGGGAAGGCGACCGAGGTGGTAAGGCGCGCCCAACCGGTGCGGGTTGCCTGCAAGGCATTCTGATTCCGCAGGGCCGCTTTGTGCGGTGTCGGTCAGCTCGGGAAGTGCGGGGATTAAAGAGTACGACAATAGATCCGTCCTTACGGCGAAGGATGGAGTTTGTGGGCAATTCTGACAGAGGCGGCGCAGGAGGCCGCTCAGAATGCCTAAACTCCGGAGAAAGAGGAGATCACCAAAGCGATCTCTTGCCCTACCCGATCTCGAACAGACTAAGTCTGCCGTGCTGAACAACCTGACTTCGAAAAGTGGCCAGCGAACATACGACCATGCGATCAACGAGTTCGTCGACTGGTACTGCTCGGAACCACGACTTGCTTTCAATCGCACGGTTGTTCTTCGATACCGAATTCACTTGGGACAACGGCAACTTGCTCGAATATTGATCAACCTCCGCTTGGCCGCAGTTAGGCGTGTGGCGTATGAAGCGGCCGATACCGGCTTGCTCAGTCCAAAACTTGCCGCGGGCATCCGCCAAGTCAAAGGCGTACGCCGAATCGGCGTCCGACTGGGTAATTGGCTCACTACCGCCCGCATGTTTCAATCCACGCGCCTCAAGTGAGGCGCGACCGCCGGTTTTTTCTTGGCATCTGCGGCCGCCCCTACACTAACACCATGGCCCGCCGCCGCTTCTTTGTCCCCGCATTCCACCGCAACACCGCCGAACTCACCGGCCCCGACGCCGAACACCTCGTCCGGGTGCTTCGCGCACAAAGGGGTCAGATCTACGAACTCTCCGACAATCAAGATCTTTACCTTGCCGAGATCGAAACTGCGCGCAAATCGATCGTTACCTTCCGCATCCTCGAACCACTGCCCACCCCGCCCCAAACCCTCACGATTACCCTACTTCCGGCGCTCTTCAAGTTTGATCGTTTCGAATACCTCATCGAAAAAGCCACTGAATTGGGCGTCGACAGCATTCAGCCCTGGGAAGCCGTTCGCACGGAGCCAGGCCTCGCGCAAGCCTCTCCCAAACGCCTCGCCCGCTGGCAGAAGATTGCTCTCGAAGCCAGTCAGCAGTCCCGCCGCGCCCGCCTGCCCCGTATCGAACCGACCATCGCTCTCACGAGTGCCCTCGCTGCTCCCGGCGCCATCCGGCTGCTCCTCGACGAATTGCCTGCTGCCCAGCCAATCCTCTCGATGCTTCCAACAACCCGTAACGCAACCGATCAAGTTGCCGTTCTCTTAGGCCCCGAAGGGGGGTGGACCGAGCCCGAACGTCAACAGGCCTTGGCTGCGGGTTGGCAATCCTGCAGTCTCGGGCCAACCATTCTCCGTGCGGAAACCGCCGCCGCCGCTGCTCTCGCCATTCTTCAGGCCAGCTGGCAACGCGGGTAATACCGCCTTCGCACAACCTTCTAAAACACTCGCCCGAGCCCGAACCACCATTTCTTATGCCCGTTATCTCCAAAACTGGCGCCTAGGAAGATCGGTCCCAGAATCGTTCGGGCGACCACTCCTACCGATCCGTCAATCGGCAACTCGCGCCCCCCATTCTGCGAACCGTATACTTTTCCCGCCTCCACCAACCCCAAGGCGTAAACCCCTTCGCCAAAAAACGGCTCTAACGGCAGGATCTTGTGCTCATAACCTCCTTGAAACAAAAAATATTGGTCTCCCAATAACTCGTTCTGTCCATAAGCCCCTAGCCGTAACGGTCCACCTAACGAAAATGCCTGCAGCTCCAGGTTGTTTATACTTGCGTGAAAACTAGTCCCGCCGCTCGCCGTCAAAATTACTGACCCCTCCTTGCTTACGCGCTGAAAATAACTGGCGCGTAACTCGGCTTCCGGGAAATTCGTATAGCCATCCGCCCGGTGATACCAATTGAAACCCGTCTCCAAATTTAACCCCTGCCGCGGCAGCTCTACATTATCGACTCCGTAATAGCGGTATCGCAATGATGATAAAGCCTCCCGAATCGTAGTATTCGGAAGCGTATCCACGGATATTTTTCTCACCTGTTTAAACCACAGCTGGTCCTCGCCCAATCGCACCTCGGATCGCGAATTAAGCGCATAACCCACATCCATACCGAATCCATCCCGTTCTATCCGGTATTGCGCCAGCCTGTCCTGCCCAGAATAGATATTAAAGGGAGAACTGATGACATAAATATGCGGCGCATAAAACCACTTACTTGACTTACGAAATGGCTTGTAATACTCCGACTGCGCTCCGTAAGTACTTCCGAAAAATCCATCCGTCCGCCACTCTGCCCGGTAACCGCCCAGATCCATAAATGTTAGCCGCGCCCCCATGCCAAACAGCACGTTGTCCGGATCAGATCCATCGATTGTGATGCCTAAATCCAGAAAGGGTGGCCCATACGTCTTTTCGTAGGTTCTCGCTGCCAGGCCCGGCGCCCCAGCCTGATTGGTCGTCATCGTGTAACCCGCGCTAGCGATCACACCCGTTCCTGTGATCCGCGTCAATGCTTTCTCCACCGCCGGAGGGTCTACGGGCTTTCCAACAAACTTTGCCAGGCTCTCCTGCAGAGCTCGATCATAGGCTGGCTTGTCCCCCGCAACTTCCACAAATTGCGGTACGGGCACTGTTCGCTTCACTTTTCGCTCCCGTTGCAAGCGGTAGACGTCCCAGTCCTGCTCGTCTAACGCCAGCCCGGCCAGCATGTGCTTTTTCTTCTCGGCGGCCGCATAGCCCTTCGGAATAATCTGCCGGCCCTTTTTAAACGATGAACTCGAAAACCCTCGCAAATCCGCGCTCAACAACACATCCGCCGACTGCATATTCCGCAGTTCATTGCTCGAAATCATAATGCTGATGTTTTTGGCCGCCACCGCAAACATCGAATTCGCGGCGCTCGAGTCTCCGGTACCTACGTCGAGATACACCGCAATCACAATGTCCGCACCCGCCTGCTTGGCCACATCCACCGGCAGGTTGTCTACCGCACCGCCATCCGTGTAAACATGTCCATCAATCGTCACCGGCGCGAATACTGCTGGAATCGACATCGTCGCCCGCATTGACTGCGCGATCGAGCCACGCTCGAAAACCTTGGCCTTGCCCGTTGTCACATCCGTCGACACGCACCGGAATGGTATAGGCAAGTTGTCGAAGTTCAGGTCGTTCTCATAGGCCAGGGTCGCCCGATCGAGCACCAGCCCCACGCCATGTCCGGAATTCAATCCGCCCGGAAACACTACGCCTTTTCTCAATCCCAGTTGGAGCCGGTTGGGAAAGGCGATCCGGTCTTCCTTACGCCGGAAATTCAGGTCCTCAAATGGTGTTGTGCCGCTTAAAACCTCATCCCAATCGATGTTGTTAGTCAGCTCCTGAATCTCGAGCGGTGAATCGCCGATCGCATACAGCCCGGCTACCAGCCCGCCCATACTTGTACCGACCACCAGATCTACCGGTATGTGATGTTCTTCCAAATACTGAATCACCCCGATATGCGCGAACCCCAGCGCTCCGCCGCCCTCGAGTACCAAGGCAATCCGTGGTCGCGCCTGCGCCGCCACTGCAATCAGTAGGGCAAAGCTCAACCACCGCGCAGTCCGCATCAATGAAGCTTATCTGAATTCATCCACTGACTCTAGGCAAATTCCAATGCTCCAGTACGCTTACCACGCGCAGTACGAAACAAACCACTCCGCCGCAAACCGCCATCCACGCGGGCGATCTCCCGAACCGCATACCGATCACCATCACGCCCGCCCCCGCCATTGCCGCGATTGCGTAGATATCGGCCTGAAGCACCTTCGGAATCTGCGCCAGCAGTACATCACGCACAGTGCCGCCGCCCACACCCGTCACTGTCCCCAGCAGCATCGCTACAAACGGATGTATGCCGTACTCCAGCGCTTTGCCCGCGCCCGCAACCGCAAACAGTGCCAGGCCGCCCGCATCAAACAGCATCATCACCGTTGCCGGAATCTCCTGCACTAAGCCATACAGAAAGAACACTACGGCCGCCCCTAAAAACGCCGTCGCTGCATAGCGCCAGTCGCGGATCGCGTTGGGTGGCGTCGATCCAATCAGTACATCACGAATAATGCCTCCGCCCACCGCCGTCGCAAACGCCAGCACCACCAGTCCCAGCAAATCCAGTTGTCCCCGTATTGCAGCCATCGCTCCTTCCATGGCAAATATCAGTGTGCCCGTCAGATCGAGTGCATATAGCAGTCGTTGGGTTTTACTCACTTACACCCAGCAGTCGCGCGTCTTTCCACATCGGCCAGCAAGTTATCGAGAGCCGCTCGATCGAACCATTTGCCACCGGTCATCACACCCGCAATCTTAGTGGTATTCCGAATAGCCGTCAGTGGATTCGCCGTCAACAACACCAGATCCGCCACCTGCCCCGGCTCAATCTCTCCTCGCTCATTTTTGTCACGATAAAACGAATGCGGATTCCGGGTGGCGACGCGGAGCACTTCCATCGGGCTGAAGCCCACCTGCTTTACCAAGTTCGCCAGTTCATCATGCAAACTGAAACCCGGGTACATAAAGACCACCGCCAAATCGGTTCCCGCTAAAAACGGTACGCCAGCCTCCCGTAATCCGCGCATATCGCGATAGATCCCGGGCAACTCACTGCGGAACGAGTCAACCTCCGTTTGTCCGTCCTTCTTTTCCTCCACCTGCTCGCTCCAGTCCTTCGCCAGATACCCGCATACGTATTTGCGCCGCCTGTCTGTCACTCCCGTGGCATCATTCAACCGCTGCCTTGATTCTTCATACGACAGCAGCACCGAACCTTCCAGATTGACTGTCGTAGCAGACAGGAACATACCCGAACGAGCCACGTCCTTAAACAGCAGCTGCCTCTTCTCGCTGCTGATCCCGTCAAGCGGCGGATACGCGAGCAGATGTTCCACGCTGCGTAATTTGGCTGCAATTAGCTGCTCCGGCGCGGCGACCGGGTGCGCCGCCAGCGGCAGGTCATGGAGCACCGCTTCGTCCGCTACCGCTTGAAACGTTGCCAGATCGGGCGTCGTCCGCATCTTGATGTGGTCGACCCCCAGAGCCGCCAGCCTCCGCACCGCCTGTCGCCCCTCTTCGGGATTAGCCACGCCGATTCGGATCCGGCCCACCGGCTCAACGGTATGCTCCCGCTTCATCCGCTCGACATTGGCGCGCGATTCTAGAATCTGCCCAGACGTTCTGATCGCGGGCCCGATCCGCGTCCCAGCGTCGATCTCGCGCCGCCACTGGGCGACTTCGGCAAAATCGCTGCCCATGTCCCGCACCGACGTCACGCCATTTGCTACGAACAGTGGCAGAGAAAGCGCACCCGCTTTCGTCAAATGCACGTGCGCATCCCACAATCCCGGAATCAAAAACTGGCCAGTGCCGTCGATGACGCGCGCGTTCTTCGGCAGATCCCCGTTTGAGCTCGTCACTTGCCTGATGCGCCGGCCCTCCACGACCACCGTTCGCCCCGTTTTCACCAGCCCTTCGCCCGGATCGATTACGGTTACATTGCGGATCGCCATTGTCTGTCCAAACAATTGCATCGCAGATAACATCATCAGCAGGAAAAGCCGCGCTATACTGTAGGGGTAGGGGGTATCCGTATCCATGACTGATCAATTATCTCTCGATCTCCAGATTGGCGGCATGCACTGTGACGCCTGCGTTCGCCGCCTTAATTTGACGCTGCAAAAACTCCCGGGCGTCCGCATCGAATCGGTCCAGGTCGGTTCCGCCCGCCTATCTTACAATCCAGCCCAGACCAAACCGGACCAGATACTTGCCGCCATCGCGCGCACCGGCTTCACCGCCCGCGCCACCTGACCATGGAAAGCATCACCCTCCCCGTTGACGGTATGACATGCGCCGCTTGCCAGTCCTTTGTCCAGCGAACTCTCGGCGAACAAACAGGCGTCTCGCAGGCCCAGGTGAATCTGCTGCTACACAATGCCACCGTCTCGTACGACGCCACGCTCACTTCGCCCGCGACTCTCATCGACGCCATCAACCAGACAGGTTACGAATCGCATTTGCCTGCAAGCGGCCTCTCGATCCTCGAAGAGCAAGCTGCGCTCGACGCCGGCCAACAGAACGAATACCGGCATCTCCGCTTGCAAGCAACCGTCACACTCCTCGCCGGAGTCGCCGCCATGCTTCTCTCGATGCCGCTCATGAGCCACACCGGAGCTCGCGATCCCTTGCTGGCATGGTCGATGCGCACGCTCGATCCCACGCTCCACCGCATCTTGCCTGCGCTCTACGCGGTCCCTGCGAACACGCTCCGCTCGATTCTTCTCCTACTTTCCACCACCATCCTGCTCTGGACCGGACGGCGCTTTTTCGTCAAAGCCTGGGCCGCCCTCCGCCGCCGCACCTCCGACATGAATTCGCTCGTCGCGCTTGGCACCGGTAGCGCTTTCCTCTATTCCGCTGCCGCCACCCTCGCCCCGGGCTTTTTCCGCATTCACGGCCTCGCACCTGACGTCTATTTTGAAGCCGTCATTTTGATCATCGGCCTGGTTCTGCTCGGCAACACCCTTGAATCCCGAACCAAAGGCCAAACCGCTAGCGCACTCCGCAAACTGGTCCAGCTCCAGCCTAAGACAGCTAGGGTTCTCCGAAATAGCGAACCAGTCGATCTGCCCGTCGCATCCCTACTTCCCGGAGATCACATCCTGGTCCGTCCCGGCGAACGCCTTCCGGTTGACGGCGAAGTTCTCTCCGGTTTGAGCAGCATCGACGAATCGATGCTCACCGGTGAATTCCTGCCGGTTGCGAAATCCGCCGGCGATCGCGTTATCGGCGGCGCCATTAATCAGCACGGCGCTCTCGAATACCGCGCTACCTCACTCGGCGCAGCCAGCACTCTCTCTCAAATCGTCAGGCTGCTACGCGAAGCGCAAGCCAGCAGCGTGCCCGTCCAACGCCTAGCCGATCGCATCAGCGCTTTCTTCGTACCCGCCGTTCTGCTCATCGCCCTCGCCACTCTGTTTGCCTGGCATCTTCTCGCTCCAGCCGCCGGTTGGATGCAAGCCATTGCATCCGCCATCACGGTTCTAGTCATCGCCTGCCCTTGCGCCATGGGACTCGCCGTGCCCACCGCCGTTATGGTTGCCACTGGCCGCGCCGCTTCGATGGGCATTCTGATCAAAGGCGAAGCCCTGCAAAAACTCGAAGCTGTCGACACTATTGTTCTCGATAAAACCGGCACCCTCACCGCCGGCCGTCCTGCCGTTATCGACATCCTTCCTTACGAATCGATCAACGCATCACAACTTCTCCGCTTTGCCGCCGCAGTTGAGCAATCGAGTGAACATCCACTTGCCGGCGCAGTCCTCCGTCATGCCGCTGCGTCCAGCCTCGACATTCCTCCATCAGTGTCTTTCGAGAATTTCCCTGGACAGGGCGCCAGCGCGAACGTGGAAGGTCACTCCGTTCTAGTTGGCAGCGCTGGTTTACTTCATCGGGATGGCGTCTCAACTACCCCGTTCGAAGATGTTGCATCCGAATTCGCCATGCAAGGCAAAACACCTCTCTGGGTCGCCATGAACGGCCAACTTGCGGGTCTCCTAACCGTCGCCGACACCATCAAACCAACATCCCGCCAAGCCATCGAGCAATTCCACGCGCGTCATCTGCAAACCGTCATGCTGACCGGGGATAACGAAATCACCGCCCGCGCCGTTGCTCGCGAACTCGGCATCGATGAGGTCATCGCGTCCGTGCTCCCCGCCGGAAAAGTAGTCGCGATCCAACAACTCCAGTCGCAAGGCCGTAATGTCGCCATGGCCGGAGATGGTCTCAACGATGCGCCTGCTCTGGCCCAGGCGGATATCGGCATTTCGATGGCCACCGGTTCCGATATCTCGATCGAAGCCGCCGCCATAACGCTCATGCGCAGCGATCTGCTGCACGTTCTCTCTGCGCTCGACCTCTCCCACTCCGCCATGCGCGTCATCCGCCAGAATCTCTTCTGGGCTTTTATCTACAACCTGATCGGAATTCCGCTCGCTGCCGGCGTCCTCTATCCCGCCTTCGGACTGCTCCTCAGCCCCGTATTAGCCAGCGCCGCCATGGCCTTCAGCTCCACCAGTGTCGTCCTCAACAGCCTGCGCCTCCGCCACGCGAAACTCAAAGTATGAAATCCGCCTCAACCAAAGCCGCCATTGCAGTAGATCCAGAGATCAAAGCTTCCAACATCAAGCGTCTCCGCCGCATTGAAGGCCAAGTTCGAGGACTCCAGAAAATGGTCGCAGAAGATCGCTACTGCGCCGACATCCTCACTCAGATGTCGTCTGTTCAGGAAGCTTTGCGCGGTGTGGCCCGCGCCCTCATGCGCAACCATCTCACCCATTGCGCCACGCACGCCATCCGCCAAGGAACAGCCGAAGAAAAGCACGCCATGTACGACGAATTATTAGACCTGATCTACAAAAACGCCCGTTGACATCGATTAGGCTCGCGCGCCTTACTCAAATGGATGTCGCCAGCGCAGGCCGGGGAAGCGGGCATAATCGCGATCGGCTGTAATCCATTCGCTACCCGATTCGATCGCGAGGGCCGCCAGATAGGCATCCGGCAACAAATTTCCCCGGGCGTTTGACTTGCGGCATAGCTTCACAAATATGTCCCAATGGCGCGGACCCGGACGAATCTCTACATAATTTGGTAAACGCCTTAGTGATTCCGTAAATACTAACGCATTCTCGATTGGGCTAGGCGGATCAAAAACTCTCGGATGTGTCGCGATACGCAGGAAGCCAGACAACACCAGATCTGCCACCCCAAAAGCCTGCTGCGATTCTATTTGATTTTTCCACCAATCCCGATACTGTTCATGCCTTGGAGCATCCGCCCGAAATCCATACACCAGCAGATTGACGTCAACCAGAATCAACGAATCTCGTCCATAACGTCAAGCAGTGACGCCGCGCTATCGAGATCAACCCCCGGCCGCAATCCCCTCCCTTTGAATGTAGGAAGCTTCAAAGATCCCCTGACGGGCTTCGTGCGACGGTTAATTACCTCGCGAAGGGCATCTTCAATTACTGCCGTCAAAGTTTGTTCGGACTCGGCCGCCAGCTTCTTGGTTTCTGCTAAAAGTGCATCATCCAGCCGAACCGTAGTCCTCATGCATCAAAGCATACCGCCTACGCATCAATATGTCAATTACCGCGAAGCCCGCACTGCATCTCCGCCCAGCACGGTTACCATCGGTGTTGTAACATCCGCATCCAGACTCACCGTCTTCTGCAACTTCATCGTCGCCGCATCATACACTTCCAGCTCAAAGCCGGCCGAGTAAATATACAAATCCTGCCCGGTCGAAGACGTCGCAAACGAAAACCGCGGCCGGCATGCAAACTCCTGCCTCTGCATAAGTTTGGTTGTTGCTACGTTGATTCCCCAGAACTCGCAATGCCGGTCCCCATGCGTCCCGGTGATCGCTACCGCATACGCTTTCTTATGATCCGGCGTGTACCGGATGTTCGACACGCCCTCCACCGCCGGCCCGATCGGCGTAAACTCAAACTTCCTTTCGTTCAGGTGAAACGTGGCTACGCCAAACACCTTCCGGTGTACTTCCGGATCTTCCGTGTTGAAAATCCCGGTCAGAGTATTATCGTCATCGTTCGGATCCACCTCCGGCGCAAACGTCACATTTTCCATCCCCGGAAACGTGGGCTTTGCCAGGTCAATCGTCTGCACCTTCTTTAAGGTCGCCGTATCGTACACATTGATCGCCTTCGCAAACTGGTACAAAAATTTTCCATCCGGCGACACACGATAATTCCCTCCGCGATACCCTCCGCCCGCCTGCGCCCGTTCGCTCGCCGGAATCTCTACTTCCTTCACAATCTTGCGCTGCTTCAAATCCACCACGGAGAGTTGCGGCAGCCCGATTTCCCAGCGGTCGATTAGCTTCTTCGAGATCGTGATATTGCTGTACAGGAAATTTCCGGTCGGATCCACCGCCATGCCCGCCATCGATACGCGTAAATTCTTATTGCCCAGTTCGAACGAATCCACCACTTCGTTTTTCGCCAGATCGATCGTCTCGATGCCCGTATCCTTGATGGTCATCACGATTAATTTTGATCGGTCCTTCGTCAACACGATCGAGCGCGGCACATCCGTCTTCAACTCGATCCGCTTGACGATCTGATCGGTCTTCTCATCGATCTGCAGTATCGTCTGTGGCCATGTGCCCATATACAGCATCGTGTCCGCCGCAAACGCGTTCCCCGCTAGTAACGCCAGCACCCAAAAAGTTTTCATTCGTAATTAACCCTAGCCGCTTATGGAAACACCAGATCGATGTTCCGCCAGTCCTTGGTAGCCGCCGCGCACTTCTTCGTCCAGTCGGGATAATTGTTTAAATGGTCCGGCACCTGCGCGGGCCAGAAACAAGTTGCATAGCAGTCGTACAAATCGCGCTCCGCCGGCTGGCACAGTCCCGCCGTTCCCCCCGACGAGTCCACTTCCCAACCTGGCGAAAACACAATCGTGCAGCCCACCGGATAATGGGGCGCAGTTTGCGGCTTCGCATTATTCGGCCCTTGCTGCAGTGCAAACACGTCTTCACGCTCTCGCGCCGCCGCCGCTTCTACCCGGTGCGCTTTCTTATTCACTGCCCTTAAATGCTTCATTCGCTCCTCCTGATTACTGCGCCACTTCCGCTTCATCCCACTTCATGTAGACCGGCACCGTTACCACTAAGTAACTCTTCGCCGTCAACGGCGCGCCCTTGCCGTCCCCATACTTCGCCACCACCCATACATCGCCCGTATTATTAGTGGTGAATCGCCGCTGCGGATTCGGCCCCTCGCCCGCCGGCGTAAACAATCCCTCCGCGCTGATCGAGCCCACGAATTCTTTATCGTCGTCGTTATATCGTGCGATGAATTCATCCATCGACCACTTCACCGGCACCGGCCCGAGGTCGATATCATCCGCTGTATTCGCCACGCCATCCAAGCCGCGATTGAACGCCACAGCTTCAAATTGCACGTAGCCCTTCGGATGAGTCGTCCCACCCAGATGCGCAATCGACGATGGATTCGAGATCTTGATGTAGTCAATCTTGTCGTAGACCGCAAAGGCATTCGGCGCAGTCCGCATCTTGACCGTCACGCTGCGCAGCCCCGAAATCACCACCGGGTCTACATCCACCATCATGGCAATCTCACCCGGCTTCACCGAAGTCACCTTGGTCACATGCACGCCTGTTCCCAGGTCGATATCCGCGGCTGTAATTCCTCGGGTAAATCCATCGCCCAGAATCTTCACCGCCACATTCTTCGATCCTGCCTTAATCGACGAAAGATCCGTACCCACTACCGTCACATCGTTCAACGCCCGGTACGCCGTTACATCCAAACCGAATTCCTGATAGCCGCCCCAGAACCAGCGGCCTTCCATCTTCGATTGATCCGGTGCAATCGCCATCACTTCCCGCACTGCGCCCATCGGATGGGCCTCCCCGCGGCCGCGCCATTCGTATCCCGTATAGACCACGCTTTGCCCGGCGAGGGAAACCTTCGAGCCGTCCATCACACTCGTCAATGTAGTCTCTGTCTTGAACGTATTAGGCGCGGTTCCCGGCGTAATCGTCATCACGCCGTAATACCGTCCTTTGCCCGGCGCAGACGCAGACACGATCCACTTGCCGCGCAAGTTTCCATCCCGCATCGACGCCCGCCAGTTCGACCAAGCCGCCGCATGCAAATCGAAATTCTTCTGCAGATACTCCATCGCATCATCTACCGGATCTTTCTCCGCCGCCCCGCCACTACCCGGCGCCCGCAACGATGCCGGCAGCACGCCATAGCCATCCGGCCGCGGATGGGCATGAAAACTGTTGTACTCCGAAACCGGGAAATAGCCGATGTGCATGTTCACCAGCAGCCGCCACTCCGTCGCGCTTCGCCGCCACGTTTGCGGTCTTGCCAGCGGATGACACGACGCGCACGCCATCCGCACCTGCGGACTCGGCGTTCCCTCGCTTTCTAACGTCCGCATTTCGAGATACCAACGGTGCCCCGCGGTCTCCTCCGGCGCCAGCCCATGATCCGTCGTCAGATAACTCAGAATGTGCCGCCCCTCGTCCGGAGTCAGCGAGAGCCCGTTCAAACGCACCATCCGCTTGATCGCCTCTTCCCAACCCTCGGGCGTCGTTCGCACCCAAGAGATCCGCGTCAGATTCCCTTTATCATCCGCCTTGTGACAGCCGCCGCACTTCTCCGCCGTCACTTTGTCCGTTACCGGAATGCCCGGCTCAGTCTCTGGAGGAACCTGATTCGTTTCTGCCGCGCTCATCGTCAGCCCGAGCGCCGTCGCCATCACTACCCATTGCAGCCGCTTCATATTGATCAAAGTTGGAAAAGACAACAACGGTGTTGAGAGGCCTCAACAAGGAGGGAGAATCGAAATTGAGTGTCCCGCGGTCTGGCCCTTATGTCAAGCGCCATTCAGAGAAATGTAAATATTCGTAACACCACTCATGCGTGGCGCTTGACATCCCCGACACACTCCCCTAACCTGAATTTCAATTTACTGTCCGTAAATCATTTCAGCTAGCGCAGATCTTCCTCGCTAGCCAGGTACCCTCCGCACACCAAGCCTGCGTGCGCCCCGTCAAGCTTTTCCAAATCGAGGTGTATCGTGCAGAAATTTTTTTCCAGATCATTTCTCTATCTGTCGCTAGCCATCCTGACCGTCTCGCGAGCTCCCGGTCAATCGACGTCCGGAACCATCCTCGGCAGCATCAAGGATTCCTCCGCCGGAGCCGTCTCTGGCGCTGTCGTGCAACTGATCAACACCGGCACCAACGCCACTCGATCCGTGCTCACCGATTCCGCCGGCGCCTACGAATTCTCCAACGTGGAGGTCGGCTCGTATCGCGTCAACGTCACCGCCGCTGGCTTCCAGAAAGTCGAGTTCACTCCTTTCCCTCTCGCCTCGCGCGAAACCAAGCGCCTCGATTCGGACCTTCAGGTCGCTAGCCAAGCCACAACCGTCAACGTCGAATCCACCGACACCGCCGTCATCCAGACCGACACATCGAGCATTTCCGAAACTAAATCCGGCCGCGAACTCGTCGACCTCCCGGTCGCCATTGGTTCCCGCGCCAGTGGCTCCACCAGCCCCATGTCCACGCTCACTACTCAACCCGGCGTGCAAACCGATTCTACGGGCGGCATCTCCGTCGCCGGAGCGCTACCTACCATGCTCTCCGTGACTGTCGACGGCATCAGCACCATGGGCCCGCGCACCAACGGTCCCCTCACCGAACTCTTTCCCTCTTTCAACGCCATTGAAGAAATTCGCGTCGGCCAGGTTATCAATCCCGCCGAATTCAGCGGTATCGCCGACATCACGACCATCTCCAAAAGCGGGACCAATAGATTCCACGGCGGCCTCTTTGAAAACTTGCAAAATAACGTCCTGAACGCCGGCAACACTTTTAGTCACACTACGCCCACCCTCAAAATGAATGACTTCGGCTTCTATGTCGGCGGTCCCGTCCTCTTCCCTAAGCTCTACAACGGCCGCGACAAGACTTTCTTCTTTCTGAGCTACGAAGGGCTGCGCCTCCCCCGCCAATCCGTCCAGATTGAAAGCGTTCCCTCGCTCGCCATGCGCAGTGGCGATCTCTCCGCTTTCAAAGGTCAACTCAACGGGTATCCCGGCAACATCATTCCCCAAAGCCATATCTCACCGCTCGCCCAGAAAGCCATGCAATATCTGTTCCCTGTGCCTAATTATGGGATCCCGGGACTTACTTCGAATAACTATCTAGCCACCTTCAGCGTCCCTATCAAAAGCAATCAAGCCGACTTACGTATCGACCAGACACTCACGCAAAAACAGCAGATTTACGCCCGCTTCACTTACAAAAATCGCCGTGTTACCACTGCACCTACCGCCTCTCCGCTCATCGGCGGAGTTTCCCAGCCTGAAATCGACGACGCTCTCACCGTCGCCCATAACTACGCCGCAACTCCCGCTCTTATCAATGAGGTTCGTGTCGGCTATAGCGGCAACCACTCCGCCACCAGCTACGGCATCACCGCCGCCGATGCCGCCAGTAACCTGGGGCTCACTAACTTACCCGGCCCCCTTCCTGAAGGCAACGCGGTTCCCAACTTTCGTATTACCGGCCTGCAATCGACAGGAGGGCAAGCGTCCTCCCTGTCGCGCAACGGCACGTTCCAGATTCTCGACGCCCTCACCTGGACCAAACAATCCCACACTTTGAAAATCGGCGCCGACTATCGCTATCTCACCGGTCTCTACACCAACGTTTTCGCAACCAGCCGTCTCGGCTCCTATTCATTCAATGGCAGCGTGCTCTCCGGCCTGCTCGGCAACAGCGCCGCCACGCCCTTCGCCTCGTTTCTCCTCGGCTATCCCGACAGCACTACCATCTCCACTGTCCTTCAGGCCGACACTAAATCCTACGCCTCGCACTACGGCTTCTTCCTGCAGGACGATTGGAAAGTGACCCGCTCTCTAACTCTTAACTATGGCCTCCGTTACGAGTACCACCCGATGTTCCGCGACCATTACAACAACCTTGCCAACTTTCTGCCCGACTATTCTTCCGTCGTCAGTGGCTCGGTAGTGCGCGGCGCTGTCGTCATTCCCAACCAGCAGGTATTCAACATCGTCAATCCCGGTTTCGCTCAGTCCATTGTCCCCACCCCCATTTTGACCGCCGCCCAGGCCGGCATCCCCGAAAGCCTTCGCTATTCGCAAAAGACCGACTTCGCTCCGCGCGTTGGCTTTGCCTGGCGTCCTTTTCACAACGACAAAACGGTGATCCGCGGAGGATACGGCCGCTTTATTGAAACACTTCTCGGCTCCGCCATCCTGAACGCCTGGGCTGTCGAATCGAGCGATGTCGGACTGTTCCGCAACCATCTTGTCAACGGCACGCCTACTTACTCGTTTCCCAATCCCTATCCCTCAAACATCGCCCAACCCGGCAGCCAGGATTTCGATCTCGCCACTGACCTCCACTACAAAGATCCCTATGTACAGGAATGGGACATCACGGTGGAGCGCGAACTCGGTTCCGGGGTGGCCCTCCGTGTCTCCTACGACGGCAATCACGGTTCTGATCTCGGTATCATCGAAAACTTAAATCAGGTTCCCGCCAATACTTCCGGCTTCTCTGTCGCCAGCCAGGCAACGCCGTACCCGGTCTTCGGCTATATCTATCATCAGGCCAACAAAGGCTACAGCAATTACAATGCACTTACTGTGACGGCCCAAAAAAGATTTTCACACGGCGTACAGTTTCAAACAAGTTATATCTTTGCCCGTAACTTATCGAACGTAGGTGGTTACAATCCCACTACCAGCTTTGCCGGAGAAGGCGGGGGCACCATTTCGGACCCGTTCAATCCAGGCCTCGACTACGGCAACGTCAACTACACGCGACGCCATCGTTTCCTGACTACTTTTCTCTATGAGCTACCGTTTGGCAAAGGCAGAACGTTCCTGAGCGGCGCAAACAGCTTAGTCGATCACGTGATAAATGGCTGGCAGGTCAGTGGCGTCCTATTATTCCAAACCGGCCCCTTCATGACGGTCCTATCTCCCGGCGATCCCTCCGGTACCGGATTCGATCAGTTAGTCGGCAACTCGCGCGCCGATACCGTCAGTGGCGTTTCACCCTACGCCAACCAATCCATCGCGCAATGGATCAACCCCGCCGCCTTCGCCCAACCCGCCCAGAACATTGGCCGATTCGGCGATTCCTCCGTCGGCAACGTCGTCGGCCCTGGCACTCAATCGATTTCGCTCTCGCTGACCAAATCGATTAACTTTACCGAATCCATCCGTTTCCAAATCGGCGCCGAGGCCGCCAACCTCTTCAACCACGCCAATTACGCGCCACCTATCAACCTGACCCTGAACTCATCCGGTTTCGGCTCCATCACCAGTCTCCAAACCACCGAAGCCTCGGGTCCCCGTTCTATACAGCTCACCGCGCGCTTCACCTTCTAGATGTCCCTACGCCAAACGTCAAAAATCATACGCTAAGTAAACCGGTTTCGTCGCTTTAGGCTGCACCGGGTGGCAGGGGCCTTGAAATTTCGATAAGGTTAGCCGCAATTCGCGCACTAAATTCTGCGTCCGAATGGTTCACCTCGACAATGAGACCACGAACTACGACGCCGAGCGCGCGCCAAAGTTCACTTAGATCAAGTGTCCGAACAAATGATTCGAGTAATTGTGCCGTAACCGGCTCGGGCAAGAGATCCATTCCTCGACCTTGAGCCGAGGGGAGTTCATGCCGTATGCACGCTAATCCCATGACATGATCGCGGACCGCGCTTATCATGTATTCGGCTTGCCAGAACTTTCCACGAAGGATGCAGCTTCGAGCATGGAGTGCGTGCAGCCAAGCAAGTCCAATTAGGTCTTTGGGTACTGGCAGCGGGAACGGTTTTACAGAGTTCGCTTCTCCCGAAACTAATCTGAACGTGGGGCCAAGCGGACGAAACTCAGCGCGCGGAACAAATGCCAGATCGACTTGCAGAGTGTCGGGAAGGAAGAATACACGATAAACCCACGCGCCGGCCCTCACGTCATGGTGGTGAAGTGCTGCATAACGATGGTGCATGAGCGCCGTCAAGTCAGACAGCACAGCGGTGACTTGGTCGGGATCAGCGACTCCAAAGGCAAGGTCGATATCTGACCATTGGTCTTCCCGGTCAAGTGCGGCAGACCCCGTAATGGCAGCTCCGATTATGCGTTTGTCGTTCGCGGCGTATTCCAAAAGCTCCGAACGCAGCTGCGATCGGTATTCCCGCGTGAACATGGGCGACTCTCAGTGTAATCGTTATCCACTTCAAGGCGCGAGAAATCGATTCGAAGAATGCGGTGAAGGTGCGCCGCTCATATGATGGGCCACAATACTCGCTCGGAGTCGCTGTTCGCTTACTTTCGGCCTGAAGGTCGCATTCCCGAAGATCATCCGTCACGGCTCATTGATTTCGCATTCGTTCGCGAGACCGAGGTGCTCTTGCGCGTACTGCTGATCGTCTACTTGTGTGGGAGTAAGAATTGACAAGACCTGGTGCTGACGAAGCCCACCCGGATTGCGGAGCCCGTGACAACTCTACTGGACTTGCAGCGCCTGAAAGCGTCAACAGGGATTCCGCCGGTACGCCACTCGATGGCTGGCATCCACGCCTCGATAACGATTTGCTCCATGTCTGGCTTCGACAAGCATTGCGCGAGATCTTCCGTCCTCATGCCTCTTAAGTGAAGCAGTAACTGCCAGCGTCACGTCGGGAGATTTGTAGGCAGGAGCCTAAGACGTTTCGCGGGACTAATCTCCAGATCCAAACGTTTCAGTTTGTGCGGAAGGCTGAAGACGACAATGAAAAGTAAAATCGTGAGAAGCAACTGAGTCTTTTCACTGCTTATCCCATACCACCGTAAACACTGCGGACGAATTCGCCTCCCTGCTAACAATCGTCAGCGTTTTGCCATCGTCCGACACTTTGAGTTCTCCACTGTCTTCGGGCTTGCCCTTGACTTGCCTGTGGATTTCGAGGAAATGATCGTTGATACGCTTGCCCGATGACGAACGGCCCTTCGTGTCACCAGCGCCGCGGTCAACATACGCTTTACCGTCAAATTTCATTTCACTCAGATGCTTTTCGGCTGGCATGCTGAAGCTCAGCCCGTGGCTCTCAAAAGGCGTAATAATGAGCTTTAGCGCTTCGCCGGACGTCTTCTCTTCCAACGAGACTGACTGCCATTCCCCGTAAATGCCCCTGCCCGGGGCAAGCCGCGCGTATTTTACGGTCGTTTCATCGTTGTTGCCAGCGTCGCCCGAGAATACGTCATGGAGCGTAAGTGTCTTCTCGTCTGTCGGAATATTGTAAGTACGCACCATTTTCTGCTCGTCGTTCCTGATCATTTTCCAATCATGCTCGTCGAGCTTTTTGAAAGAGACGGTAGTTCCGGAAGGCGATTCAATTGGAACGCCATCAGCTTTGATCTTGACCGTTACACCCGTGCTTCCAGTTAAAGAGTAGCGGTTATCACCAAGATCTTTGATGGTGTATTTTATGGTTGGGTGCGGGCTCTTTTTAGCGTTGTATACCCATGTGCCCACGAATGGATCGCTGGCAGCGAACATGCTGCAGCTTGCAAGAATACCGGCTATCAGCAGGCCATAGTTTTTCAATGGACTCCTCCGCACGGCGGGCGGGAGCAGGGTTAATGTGGCCGCAGGTTTCAATCCGCAATCTGCGGCCCGTCGCTCATCTTGAGGTTTAGCGATCTTTACCGATCGGGTCGGCTGACGCTTTACGCACGACGCCATGGATCGCCTGCGTTCCGAAATGCATCGTTGCGGGTCCGTCGAACACAAGTGTAATGTTTGAATTCGAAACCTCGTCTCCACCGGTGATGCAGACTTGTAGTTGCGTTGGAGAGGGACCCACCTCGAACGTGGCGTTGCTCCCATTCCCGGTAATCAGGCTTACCGGGCCGCTGAATTGAAAGCCCATTGCAGTCGGAGGACTAAATGTAGGGCAGCCCTCCATGTTCTGGGTGATCGTTGGGGTGGTTAGTCTGATGTGGTGCGTGTGAGGACTTTGACCGCCCTTCGTCGCATCTGCGACACCCGCCGTCGTCCCATAATCGGACATCGTCATATCAGCCAGAAAATCGGCGGAGATGGTCCATTCGCCATGCCACTCCCGGCGAAGGTCTAATGTCCATTGACCATGCATTTCCCATGGGCCGCCCTTCACATTCGCGGGCGTATAGTCGTTGATAAGACCACTGAAATGAGCGGGCTTTTGCCCCTGGGCCAAAGCGCAGTTACCTGAAACCAGCAACAGCAATGAGAGCGCGCCTACCGCATTCTGTTTTTTGCTTTTCATGAGAGATCTCCAATTTTTGAATTGACGCCTAAGTTACCGAAGATCCACAAATTGCCAAAGGCTAAGTTTCCTTCGGAATCTGTAGAAGTGAACTGAACTTCAGCGACTTCGCGCCTGAACTAACGACACTATCGTGGACTCTGCGCAGCCGGGTCAAGCGGCAACTCACGAAGCAACTTAAAAACAAGTAGATACCGCCAAATGCCGCCTATTACTGCTTCTACGTGCGGGGTTACAATTGGCTCATTCCAGACGGCAGCAACACGGTGGGCCGTCGCCGAAAGCTTATGGGTGAGCCGACATATCAAATACCGCCCGTCGAGAAACCGCTCGAAGGGCGGCTCGATTCGTGGAAGGAAATCGCGGTTTATCTGAATCGTGACGTCACGACTGTCCAGCGCTGGGAGAAGCGGGAGGGAATGCCGGTCCACCGGCATGTGCACCACAAACGGGGCTCCGTGTATGCCCTGATCGAGGAGCTTGACGATTGGGTTCAGAGCCGACGTTTGCGTGCGGACGAGCCGGATGAGAAAGCCGAGCCCGAAATGCTACCGGCAGCCCCGGAAGGTCACGGAGCACCGGCTGAACGGAAGACGCGCCTGTGGTTGATCATGGCCGCTGTTCTTTGCATCTGCCTGCCGGCACGTTGGCTGGTACTCCGGCATCGCGCAATCGTTACGGCTGTTCCCACGGTGAGGTCACTGGCTGTGCTGCCTTTGCGGAATTTGTCGGGGGATCCGGCGCAGGAATACCTGGCCGACGGGATCACTGAGGCCCTCATCGGACGCCTTGCGAACATCCATAATCTACGCGTGATTTCTCACACGTCCGTGACCCGCTTCAAAAGCTCCCAGCTCGCCATACCGGAAATAGCCAGAACACTAGGCGTAGACGCCGTCGTGGAAGGCTCTGTCATGAAAGCGGGCGATCGCATTCGCGTGACGGCGCAGTTGATACGCGGCGCAACCGACGAACATTTCTGGTCCGAAACTTACACCCGCGAGATGCGCGATGCCCTCACGCTGGAGAGTGAATTAGCGCAATCCATTGCCGAAAGAGTGGAAGTAACGGTTACCGGGGAGGAACACCGGCGGCTTAGCGATGTGCGTCCCGTTGCGCCTGAAGTCTACGAGAGCTATCTCAAGGGCAGGTTTGCTTTACAACAGGGAAACAGAGCCGGAGATGAGCAAAGCATTCGTTATTTCGAGCATGCCTCTCAGAAAGATCCCACGTTTGCACCATCTTACTTAGGGCTGGCCGAGGCATACACTAACCTCGGAACGGTCTTTGCCGGAGTTACTCCCGAAGCAACTCGGCCGAAAGCCACGAGCTTCGCCCGAAAAGCGCTGGCACTCGACCCGAATCTCGTAAAAGCTCACGTTGCGCTAGCCATTGTTCTGCAGCAACAATGGCACTGGACTGACGCAGAGGCGGAATATAGACTCGCCCTCCACTTGAATCCGAACGACGCTGAGGCTCTCTCATGGTTTGCTCTGTGGCTGGTGTGCCAGGGACGTATCGACGAAGCTGTGGCCTCGATCGAGCGCGCCCGGGCGATTGACCCGATGGATGTTTCCGGTGACAGCGTATCGCGGATCCTGTTCCATGCGCACCGGTACGACGACGCGATCCGCGAGTCACGCAGCGCATTGGCCGTTCAACCGGACAATGCGATGAACTTCATGGGCCTGGGATTTGCACTGATCGCGAGCAACAGACCGGCAGAGGCGATCCCCGTGCTGGAGAAGGCCATTTCCCTTTCCCCTGGTAGTCCCGCTTCGATTGGTATCTTGATCAGGGCCTATGCCCACGCCGGGCGGCGCAGCGACGCCATCCGGCTTCTCGGCGAACTGAAAAGACGCAGGGAGTCAGGCTACATTCCTGCAGCTGCCTTTGTGAACGCATACCTGGGTCTTGGCGACAACGAACAGGCCTTCTACTGGCTCGAGCAAGCCTACCGGGAGAAATCGAACATTTTGCAGTTCCTCAAAACCCATCCGTATTTCGACCCGATCCGCAGCGACCCCCGATTTGCGGACCTGGTGCGCAGGATAGGTCTTTCTTGACTTCATTCAGACTGCGTGGTAACTCCACCCGCTTCCTGCTTTTCCAACGCCAGCTTATAGGGACGGGCAGCATCGAGGACGTGCACAGCCGGCCAGCGGTTGAGTCCGTTACCTACGTACGCCGACACTCCCTTCCTGTACGGAAGCACCTGCTAATTCCGAAGCTTTACGGGATTCGGGTGGTTGGGATTGAATGTTTTTTCGATCGCAAGTTGACCTGGCACAGCGTTCCCATGCCGGTTCCGAGGTGATGACCAACGGGCGTTCAGAGCCGGTGAGCGCGACGCCCAGCGCCTCGATGACGTGCCGGTCCATCTCGCAGCTCTCTACGAACCTGGACAAATCGTGGTTGAAGGCGGTGTGGATCGCGCCATCCGACATGCTGCTCCGCGGCGAAGACTTTCCAAGTCTTCCAGATCCCCTCGATGCACCTCGACCTTCGGCCAGTACGAAGGCATCAAGTGCGACGCTTTGGTTTCCGGTCAGTGCTGGCTCTCCGTAGAGAGTGTTCCCGACCCGGTGCGTTTCAAGTCGGGGGACTGCTTCCTGTTGCCGAGTGGACGGTCTTTCCGCCTCGCGAGTGATCTGAGTTTGACGCCTGTCGACCTTACACGTTTTTTCGGCTCCCGCTAAATGGGGCCATCCGCTCGACCAACGGGGGCGAAGACTGCTTTAGTGTAGGCGGCTCCTTTGGGCTTTACGGGTAAGCAACGACCCGGCGCATCGCTGGACAATACAGGAGTTGGCGGAGCGTGCCGCCATGTCGCGATCGACTTTTGCCTTCAGCACAGCCTAGAGGGCGACGGGCTGTTCGCTGCGGCAATATAGCCACGGCCTGAATCCAACTCGCCCATCCAATATAGAAGAAGGCAGCCGCGTGGCTCAAGCTAAAGCTTCAGCGCACCATGCCGGCTGATTCATCGATCGTTACGAACTGATTCACTGGAACGTTGGTAAATTGCTGCATTTTTCCACTTGGCCACTCGATGGATAAGCGCGCAATCTTCGTATCTCGCTTGAGCCCGAACGTCAGCGCCAGATCGCTTTGCGAACAGTAACTTGACCCGCTGTGGACGGTCTGCCACTGCTTGCCGGAAGCACTCTCGACGCGCACCACGGCTCCCAACCCGCTGCGATTCGATTTGCGCCCCACCAGCCGCACGTTGATCCAGTTATTCTTGTTGCCACCGTCATTTCGCAAAAGGACCGCCGGACCATTATTGATATTGACAATGATGTCCAGATCGCCGTCATGGTCGAAATCCGCATAGGCTGCGCCTCGGCCTACCATGGGCTTTATAAAGTCAGGTCCTACGGAGTGACTGGCATCTATAAACTTACCGCCTTCGTTATGAAACAGCAGCGGCGGCTGGGCATATTGGAGATTCGGTTGGAAGCGGTGGATTTCGGGTTCCAGGTGACCGTTCGCCGCAAAGATATCCGGGTATCCATCCAGATCGTAGTCAAAGAAGAATGTGCCAAACGTGAGACTCGTCAGGCTTGATCTTCCAATCGGCCCTCCGGCGGCCGTATCTACGAACAGGCCGTTGCCGCTGTTGCTATAAACGGCCATCATCTGATTCGAAAAATTTCCGATCAAGAGGTTCGGACGGCCTGACCGATCGAAATCCGCTGCGTCCGTACCCATGCCGCCGCGAGCCGTGCCGTCTTCCGAATACGCCACGCCTGCCTGTACAGCTTCTTCGGCGAACGTGCCGTCCTTATTGTTGCGATAGAGTTTGTTTGGCTGCGTGTCATTAGCCACGAACACGTCCGGCCAGTGATCGCCATTGAAATCGAAGATCGTGATGCCGAGCGACTTACTCGTAGGGTCACCCAGACCGGCTTTCTTGGTAACGTCCTCAAATTTTCCGCCGCCCAGGTTGCGATAGAGCTTGAGGCTTCTGCCTTTGTACTTTTCCGGCGTGCAATACGACTTGGTTTTGCCATCCATCGAGCAGGCCTGGTCTTCCTTCTGGCTCCACTGAACGTAATTGGCGACCAGCAGATCAGCTTTGCCATCGCGATCGTAGTCGAACCAGGCCGCGCTGGTTCCGAAGTCGGCATTGTGGATGCCACTGGCAGCGGTGACATCGCGGAAATGGCCATGACCTTCGTTGTGAAATAGGCGATCGCCTTCAAGCGCGGTGAGGTAAATATCCGGCAGACCGTCGTTGTCATAGTCGGCAACGGCAACACCCATGCCATACATTTGAACATCGAGACCGCTGCCGGCTGTTATGTCGGTGAAATTGCCGTTGTGATTGTTGTGATAGAGGGCTGGCAGAAACTTCTTGCTCCCCGCGTTCCAATCGTGGTCGTTGATCAGCAGAATATCCGCCCAGCCATCGCCATCAAGATCCGTGAAGGCGACTCCGGATCCAAGCGACTCCGGCAAGTATTTCTTGCCCTGGGCGCCGCTGTGGTGAACAAAGTAAATTCCTGCTTTAGCGGTGGCATTCGTGAACCGCAGTGAGCCGCCCGAATCCGCTGCCAAGGCAAGCACGGCTATACAAAGGACGATCACCGCCGCAACTATCTTCATGAGCAAACACAGCACTGTAGCAGATCTGTGCGACATACATCTTTCGATGGAGGACACCTCCGTTTGGTCTTGATATTCTGAGTCGCAAGCCCTTCAAGAGAGAGTTGTGAGGTCCAAATTTGCAGTCATATCGGCTGTCGCTTTGTTTGCGACAGCCTGTACGCGTCCCCCGTCCGACCTGCCTGCGGTAGGCTCGGAACGTTACCAGCAACTCTGTAGCGCGTTCTATCTCGGGTTAACCGCTCTGCAATCCGGCGAGGATGTAAATGCCCGTCGAGGGTTGACTCGTGCGACCACTATCGCGCCTGGCGAGCCCGCCGGCTGGGCTGATCTGGGGCTGCTGCAATTTCGCCAACAAGACTACGAAGGAGCTTTTGCGAGTGTTCACAAAGCACAGGCGCTGGTTCCCGATAACAGCCGCATTGAAGCACTATTGGGCGTGATCGAAAGCCGGCGCGGGCAAGTGCCGGAAACGCTGCTTCACCTGAAAAAAGCAGTTTCGCTCGACAGCGGCAATCTGAAAGCGCTCTATGGTCTGGGCCAGGAAACCGAGCGGCAGAATTCGGCCGGCAGCGATGCGGCGGCGCAGAAGCTTTTCGAGCAGATCCTCGAAAAACGCCCGAATAATCTAGCCGTTCTGATGGATGTGGTGAGACTGTCTGCCAAGCGCAACGATGCGGCGAGTCTGCGGCAGGCGATTGCCAGTCTCCAGAAAACAAAATCGCTATGGCCCATGACAGCGCAGCAGCAACTGGCAACTCTGGAAGAGACGGCGCAGAGCGCGAACGTGCGGCCGGCCGCGATTCAGGCACAATTTTTGCGCAACGTACTGGTCCGGGTGCCCGCTTACCGGCAAAGCCTGAACGAAGTGAAGACGCCGGTTACGTCGGCTGGGGAGCCTTTTTTGAAATTCCTCCGGTTGCCTTCGCCCACTTCCGAGCCAAGTCCTTCGGATACCAGCCTTCGCTTCGAAGCGCGGCCTTTGCCCGGAGTGGCCGGCGACAATGTGGCGTGGGTCGGGACATTTGTGCCCGACGAAAAGCAGCATGCGCAAGTAATCTGGGCTGACTCGCACGCGCTGCATGTTGGGAGCGCTGTTCTGCCATTTCCAAGAGCCGAAACCGATCTGAGCCACGAAACCATTCTTGCCGCTGATTTGAATTACGATTTCAAAACCGACCTGCTGATGGCGACGCCGCATGGTATCCGGCTTTATCAGCAGGAATCGCCGGAGCACTTTACCGATGTAACAGCCAAGATGAAGCTACCGGCGGCGATTCTGACTGGAGCGTATACGGGCGCCTGGGCTTTTGACGTAGATTTGGATGGCGATCTGGACGTGGTACTCGGCGCTCAATCGGGCGCACCGCTGGTGCTGCGCAATAACGGCGATGGTAGCTACGCGGCAATTCATCCGTTCCACGGCGTAGAAGGACTCGCACGTTTTGCCAGCGCAGATATCGATGGGGATGGCGACCCGGATGTGGCGCTGCTCGACAAAGACGGCAACCTCAAACTTTTCGCGAACGAACGGCTGGGCGATTACCGGTTGCGCAGTACTCCGGCTGAACTAAACGGCCGGGCATTGCAATTGGCCGCGGCCGATGTCAATGGCGACGGCTTGCCGGATTTTGTGGTGCTCGAAGCGGATTGCCGGGTGATGCGAGTATCCGATCGCTCGGTGGAGCAGTTGGCCAAGGTCAAACCGTTTGCTGGTGAACCAAGTTTGGCGGTAGGCGATCTCGACAACAATGGCGCTTTGGATTTGCTGGTAAATAACCAAGTTTTCCTAGGTGACGGACATAGCTTTACCGCGCTGAACATGGAATTGCCAGGCGATTTTGGCGGCTTTCTCGAGACGAGTAGCGGTCGTTTGAACGTGATCGGTCTTTCAAGGAATCAGCACGCTATTGAAACAGTGAATGGTGGCGGCAAGCAGTATTCCTGGCAAGATGTTCGTCCGCGAGCCGCTACCACTAGCGGCGATCAGCGGATCAATTCATTCGGCATAGGGGGCGAAATCGAGATCCGTTCGGAACTGCTCACCCAAAAACAAATCATCACGTCACCGGTGTTGCATTTCGGTTTAGGTGAGCATCGGAAAGCGGAGTTCGCGCGGATTGTCTGGCCCAATGGCCTGATTCAAACCGAGTTTGAGCCCACCGCGAAACAAACTCTGTTAGCAGATCAAAGGCTGAAGGGTTCCTGTCCCCTGCTCTATACCTGGAACGGCTGCCGCATGCAGTTCGTGAAAGATGTCGCGCCCATGTCGGGCGCTTTGGGTGCGCACAATGGCACAGGACAGTTCGCGCGCATTGAGCAGACGCAAGAGTGGTTCAAGATTGCGGCCGATCAGTTGCAGCCGCACGATGGAACACTGGATCTGCGGATCACTGACGAGTATTGGGAGACGTATTACATCGATCATTACGGCTTACTGGCGATGGATCATCCGGCAGGCACAAATGTGTTTGCCGATGAACGCGTGGCCGTTCCTGCAGCGCCTCTGAAAGCGTACGTCACCGGAGATCTGCAGTCGTTCGCCAGCGCCAAAGACGATCAAGGTGAGGACGTGAGCGCCGCCGTTCGGAATCTGGACCGGCGGTATCTCGATACGTTCAAGCTTGGGAATTATCAGGGCGTTGCACACGATCATTGGGTAGAACTGGAACTGCCCGAAACGGCGCCCCGCAAAGGAACTTTGTATCTGGTGGGCGATGGCTGGCTCCATCCCTGGGACGATGGGATTCTGGTGGCCGTCAATCAAGGTCGCCAGGCGAAGTTACAAGATCTGAGTCTCGAAGTGCCTACACGCGATGGCCGCTGGGTAACGGTGAGAAAAAATCTGGGCGTACCGGCCGGCCGAGAAAAGACGGTGATGCTCGACTTGACCGGCATCTTTCAACCCGGTGCGCCGCGCAAACTCAGGCTGCGCACAAATCTGGAAATCTATTGGGATCGATTGCAGTGGGCTGCCGGTCTACCGAAAAGCACTCTCCGGGAAGAGCCGCTGCGGCTTGAAAGCGCGGATCTTTGCCATCGCGGATTCTCGCAAATCACTCAGGCAAACAGCCGTGCACCGGAGATTCCGAATTACGATCATCTTTCAAATACTGGAAACAAATGGCACGCCATGGAGGGCTACTACACACGTTTTGGCGACGTACGGGCGCTGCTCGCCGGTGTGGATGATCGTTATGTAATAGCGGGCAGTGGAGATGAACTACGGCTTCGCTTCCGTCCGGCAGCGGCGCCCCCAGCAGGTTGGGTACGGGACTACATTCTTATAGGCGACGGCTGGATGAAGGAAGGCGATACCAGCTTCCAGTTTTCTTCGACCGTGTTGCCGTTGCCCGATCACGCTATGAAACAGTACCGAGGATCTGTTCGGAATCTAGAAGATGATCCGGTGTACCAGCGTCATAAATCGGATTGGGAACAATTTCACACGCGTTACATTCCTGCCGAGAGTCTGTCGAGCGAGTTATGGAAGTAGTCACCCAGCGCAAAACCGCCCGCGCGTGGATCGGCATTGTTTTCGCTTGTCTTCTGGCGATTCCGCTAGTTTACAAGTACGTTGTGCAGAGGCGGCAGTCAGCCGGGATGGCGCAGACTCGCGCCGCGGCGCTTAGCCACTACGGATTCGACATGCAGGAAGTCTCACGGCAGATCGGGATCAACTTCGTACACAAAGCGCCCACGCTGGATCCGAAATTGAAACACATCATGGAGCAGGTGGCTTCCATGGGGGCCGCGGTTTCGGTGGTCGATTTTGACCATGATGGTTGGGATGACCTCTATGTCGTCAATAGCGGCGAAGGCAGCCATAACGCGCTTTACCGCAACCTTGGAAACGGAACATTTGAAGATGTGGCGGACCAGGTCGGGCTCGGAGATATCAATAAAGCAGGAACCGGCGTAAGTATGGGCGCCATTTGGGGCGACTACGATAACGACGGCTATGAAGACGTGCTGGTGTACAAGTGGGGCAAGCCAGAACTCTTTCACAATGACGGCGGGAAACACTTCACACGGGTGACGGAGCAAGCCGGTCTGCCCCCGTGGGTGAACGCCAATACCGCCATCTGGTTCGATTACGATCGCGATGGCAAGCTCGATCTTTTCCTCGGAGGTTACTATCCCGAAGACGTGAACCTCTGGAAGTTATCAAACACGAAGATAATGCCTGACAGCTTCGAATACGCCCAAAACGGCGGGCGCAAGTATCTGTTCCACAATCTGGGCAATGGCCGTTTTGAGGAAGTTTCAGAGAAGATGGGCATTCATTCGCGGCGCTGGGCTCTCGCCGCGGTAGCGGCCGATCTGCGTGGAACGGGTTACCCGGATTTGTTTGTAGCGAATGATTATGGCGTCTCGGAGTTGTACTTCAACGAAGGCGGCCACGGCTTCCGCGAGGTTGGTAAAGAGACAGGCGTGGGCTATGCGCCGAAGAGCGGAATGACAGCAGCGGTGGGCGATGTTTTGAATCAGGGACGCTACTCCATCTTCGTTTCCAACATTTCCGAAGAAGGGGTGCTGGTGCAGGGCAATAATCTCTGGATGCCCCGGCCGGGCACATCCGGCGATAGCATCAAATACGAGAATATGGCCAATGCGCTGGGTGTCGAGCTGGGGGGCTGGAGCTTCGGTACGCAGTTCGGCGACCTGAATAACGATGGCTATCTGGATCTGTATGAAGTGAACGGGAATGTATCGCTTGATCAGGATCAGAGCTACTGGTATGACTATTCGAAAGTGGCGGGCGGAAATAAGACAATCATCTCGGATGCGGCAAACTGGCCTTCGTTGCGCGGACGCAGCCTTTCCGGTTACCAGCAGAAGCGTGTCTGGATCAATGACGGCGCCGGACAGTTCAAGGAGGTGTCGCAGCTGGTTGGAGTGAGAGATCGCTATGATGGACGATCAGTTGTCTTGGCGGATCTCAATAACAACGGCTCGCTCGACGCAGTGGTGGCCAATCAGCGTGGCCCCCTGCTGGTGTACAAGAACGAGGTTACTCCCGAAAATCAGTGGGTCGAATTTCTGCTCGAAGGCCGTGAAAGCAATCGCAGCGCTATCGGCGCCGAAGTGCGGGTTTTTTGGAATGGACAGCAACAAGTGCAGGAAGTCTCGGGCGGGAGTGGATTCTGTGCACAAAACCCGCGACGCCTGCACTTCGGCCTGGGTAAGAGCGTGAATATCGACCGTGCGGAGGTTCGCTGGCCGTCCGGGCGTTCAGAGATTATTAATGCACCCCGTTTGAATACGCTGCATAAAGTGAAAGAGCCGGAATGAGCACCGCGACGATAGCAACCACGAAATCCAAACCGCCTATCGTGTGGTTCTTCAGCGCGGAAAACCGCTATCTGCCGCCGATCTTCATTACATTGATCTTGCTGGTAAGCCAAATCTCGTTTGGCTTGCTCGAAAGTCTTTCGCGGACATTACTTGCTATTGGAGCCAGCGTGCTTTGCGAAGTGGCCCTCGCATGGATTATGTATCGCAAATTTCCACACTTGGCCAGCGCTTACATTTCGGGCATCAGTGTGGGGATCCTGCTTCGCTCACCGGCATTCTGGCCTTATGCGCTGTGCAGTGTACTTGCGATCATGTCGAAGTACGTGATCCGCTGGCGCGGGCGTCATCTCTGGAATCCTTCGAATTTTGCGATCTCGGCAATGCTGCTGCTTGTGCCCGAATATGTGGCCACGCTCAGCATTCAGTGGGGCAACACGATCTGGCCAATGCTCATTGTGTGGGTGCTCGGCGTGCTGATTGTGATACGGGTGAGGCGTTTCCACATTACAGCAACTTATGTGGTTTCCTTCGTTGTGCTTTCTTATATCCGCACGTTCTTTACGGGTCATCCCTTTTTGGCAGAAGTCGCTCCCATCACCGGGCCGATGTATCAGCTATTTATCTTTTTCATGATTACCGATCCGCGAACAACGGTGAGGCCGCGCTGGGCGCAATGCCTGGTGGCCTTCCTGGTAGCAGTGGTCGAGATGATTCTCCGGCTCTTCGAGAACGTGCACGCTCCTTATTACGCACTGGCTATTGTAGGTCCAATTGCTAACATCATCGAAATTCAAATTACGACGCGAAGTCAGCGGATGTTGGCGGCCAGGGAATTGGCGACCGCGTAGCAGGACCGCGCGCGGTTTATAGTAAGTGTTTCGAGATGAAATGGAGCAATTGGAAGCAGTACGTCAGGCGTTCCCCCCGAATTATTATCGGCGCGGTCAAGGGAGAGCGCCATCAGCGGATGAGCGCTCCGAGTGAATATGACCGGATCGCCCAATCCGGGCTCTTCGATACTGCCTTTTACTTATTGCACAACAAACTTTCGGAGGCAGCCGGCCGGGATCCGATCAGACACTATTTGCGTTACGGCGCGGCGCAAGGGTTTGTTCCCAACCCGCTTTTCGACGGCTCCTGGTATCTCGAGCAGAATCCGGACGTGGCTCAGAGCCATGCCAATCCGTTCGTTCATTTCATCGACCGGGGCTGGAGCGAGCGGCGCAATCCTCATCCGCTTTTCGATATCGGCAAGTACCTGGACGAAAATCCAGATGTGCGCGAATTGGGAGTCAACCCGCTGCTTCACTATTTACAAACCGGATCAAAGGAAGCACGCAATCCTCATGTAATTTTTGATAATGGCCGTTATCTAGCGCTCAACCCGGATGTGGCAGCGCACGGGCAAAACCCGCTTGCCCATTACCTGTCTCACGGCTGGCGGGAAGACCGCGATCCACATTCGCTATTCGATAACAGCTACTATCTCGAACAGCACCCGGAGCTTGCCGGGCAGGATACGAATCCTCTGCTGCATTTTGCGGCGAATGGATTCCGCGACAACGAGGATCCTGACCATTTATTTGATTCCACTCACGCCAGCCAGCCGAGCGCTTCCCCGGAACGGGACCTGATCACGGAATCGGGACTGTTTGATACGGCCTTTTATTTGACGCATCACAACTTGTCAGAAGAGGCGAGGCACGATCCGGTTGGGCATTACCTTTCGCGCGGCGCTGCGAAAGGGTTCGATCCCAATCCGCTTTTCGACAGCCGCTGGTATCTCGCACAAAATCGAGATGTGGCTGAGAGCGGTGCTAATCCATTCATCCACTTCATACACGAAGGTTGGCGCGAGCGGCGTAATCCTCATCCGCTCTTCAATACCGGCAAGTACCTGGATGAGAATCCGGACGTGCGCGAATCAGACGTTAATCCCCTGCTTCACTATTTGCAAATTGGATCGCGGGAAGCGCGCAATCCTCACGTTCTCTTTAATAATGGCCGTTATCTCGCGCTCAACCCGGATGTCGCGGCGCTGGGTCAGAACCCACTCGTCCACTATCTGTATCACGGCTGGCTCGAAGATCGCGATCCACATGTGCTTTTCGACAACAGTTACTACCTCGAGCAAAACCCGGAGCTAATCGGCCGCAATGCCAACCCCTTACTGAGTTTTGTGACGGGCGGATTTCGAAGCGGAAACCCACACCATTTGTTCGATTGCGCTTACTACTGTGCCGTATATCCGGACATCTCGGGAGACACCAATCCGCTGATCCATTACCTGGAAGCAGGTGGGATCGAGATGAGAACGCCGCATCTTCTTTTCGATTCCCCCTACTATCGCTGGAAAGCAAAGGGCAAAGCCAACGATTGCAATCCGCTGATCCATTATCTGGAATCGGATATTGCTCAGCGAACAAGTCCCCACATCCTGTTCGACATTGATTTCTATCTCGAGCAGTGTCCGCTGCTATTGACGAGTGGCGAAGATCCGATTGCGCATTACTTACGAGAAGGCGCAAAGCTTGGCCTGGCCCCTTGCGACTTGTTTGATACATCGTTCTACCAGCATCAATATGGTGCAGTGATCCCGGCGAGTCAAACACCGCTGGAGCATTTTCTCAGGAAAGGCGCCAACGGTTTCAACCCGAACCCGCTGTTCGATACCTCGTATTACCTGAAGCAGTATCCAGATGTGCGGGCCACCCGGCAGAACCCGCTGATTCACTACATCGATGCCGGCGCACTCGAAGGACGAAATCCCAGTCCCTTCTTCGATTCACTCTTCTATCTGCGCAAGAATCCCAAATTACGCGCCTTGGGTATCAACCCTCTGGCGCATTACCTGGTGAGGGGCGGAGCGGCAGAAGGCAGAGATCCCAATGCTTTCTTTAGCACGGTGAGCTATCTGCGTGACCACCCGGAATTAGAGGAACTCGGCATCAATCCGCTCGTTCACTTCACCGGGATGGCTGCCAAGTCTTCCGATCGCGCAACTCACGAGGTTCCAGCAGCCGCTGAGCCTAGCGAAGTACGATTCCAGTTTCGTTTTTTGGAGAGTAATGCCGCGGAGACGCGTGTTGCCCGGGATGACCTGCCAACTGTTTTTTGCGTAAGCCATGTTTCTCCACATGCGCCGCGCGCGGGCAACGAGTATCGCATCAGCCGCTTACTGCAATGGCTGCAAACCGAGGATTTCGAAATAATTCCGATCATTTCGCCGCTGCCGCACGACAAATTCTCGGACACGGATGTGGCAGGCTTGGCAGAGCAATATGGGAGCGCTCTGCTCTGCCTTCGGAATGGTGAGACTACCGGTATTTTGAACGAGCTGGACCGGACAACAGTGGCCGCTCTCGACTCGAAAATCGCCCCTTCTTACGCCGAGGTTCTGGGCGAAGATCAGCTATTTGGGGCACGGGAGCTCGATCTGCTAGGCACAGAGCGAACGTTTTGTCATGACGCCCTGATGGCGGTGACCAGGGCACTTGTAGAAACCAGGAAATCCTGCATTGTGGTAGCGGAATACGTCTTTATGTCACGACTCCTCCCGGTACTGCATTCGAAGGTTTTAAAAGTCATCGACACTCACGATGTTTTTTCCACTAAGCAACGCAAAGTGGTGGCGTATGGAGTTTCAGATGGATTGTGCCTATCGGCCGGGGAAGAGCGAGAAAGACTGTGCCGCGCTGATTTGATTCTGGCGATCCAACCAGAGGAACAAGCCGAGTTAGGGGATGTGCTTGGCGGGGCGAGAAAAGTGATTACGGCGGGAGTCGACTTTCCTGTTACGAGCGATTTGACACCAGCGCAGAAACCGATCATCACGTTTGTCGGTTCCGACAACGCAATGAATGCTAAGGGACTGCGAGATTTTCTGCGCTTCGCGTGGCCGCAGGTCCTGGATGCGGTGCCGGAGGCGAAGCTATTCGTGGCAGGCAAAGTGTGTGGCTCGGTGAAGCTCAACCCTCGCAATGTGACGCTTTTGGGTCCCGTTGAGAATCTCTCCGAGTTGTACCGGGAAGCGATGGTCGTAATCAATCCCGTACTGGCGGGCACGGGACTCAAAGTGAAAACACTCGAAGCGCTGAGCTTCCTTCGCCCTTTAGTGACCTGGCCGACCGGCATCGATGGTCTTGATCCCGAGTTAGCTGCTCTATGTCGAGTGGCCACCGATTGGTTTGAATTCCAGGAGCGCTTAATCGACATACTGAGAGATCCGGAGAATCATCGTTTTAATAGCGAGCAGGTTAGGGCGATTCAGAAACTTCTCTCACCGGAGCACGCGTATTCTTCTTTGAAGCACGCACTAGAAGCCTTTCAGCCCATGAGAGTAGCGACGGCTTGAAACGCCAAGACATCCATCTTCTGTTGGATCTTTCGAGCGGAGGAATAACGGCAGAGACGATCCGAAACAGTATCGAGAGTCTGGCTTCGGTCGACATGCTTGGCGGTCTAGTTGTTAGCGCTACGGTGCTGGTGCCGGCGTTGCAGCTTACGTCTGAAGAGATCAGGGTGCCTGGCGGGTGGTCGATAACTGCGACTAGCAATCCAGCCCAGGACGCAAACTCGGCCATCGAATTAGCGGCTGACGCGAACCGATTTCTGCTGGTCGTGCTCGGTCCTGTCCCGGTTAGCGGTGAAACCGTCAGCATGTTATTTGAGGCCTTCGCAGAGGATCCACATTTCGGGGTCAGTGTGCCGCGTCAATGCGACAGCCGAACCGGGCAGTTATTAAAACTCTCGTCGGAGTTAGGCGATCCGGAACTCGAGTCATTTCCACGTCGCGTCCTTACCGAACTCCCCGACTATTACATAATTCCCGAAATTCTCACTTCTTGCTTCCTCGTTCGTGATACCGTCGTCTCCACTCTGCCTTTCCTTGACCAGAGTTTTAAGACGCTCAACGGAGCGCTCCTACTTTACCTGTTGCGCATACGGAGAGCGGGTTTCAGAACTGCAGTGTTAAATCGCGCCATCCTGGCGAGCGCTTCAGAAAACGATTCCCGCAAGCTGCTAGTTTCTAAATCCGATGTGCACAAGTTACACTACATGTATCCTGACGCGGGCAAGGCGAAAGCGGAATTAGCGGATCATCTGCTACACCAGCATGAAAGTCTGCTCGGAAGATTGTTTTCGCCTCGAAGGCAAATCAGCAGATCGTTACTGCTGGACATCAGGGGCGTACCAAGTCATATGAACGGAACTGCGGAAGCGATCCTCGGGCTCTGTGATGGATTGCAAAAGTTAGGCCACGATTGGACACTTTCGTTGCTAGCCGAAGAAACAGCCGCCGATTATCACTCGCTGCGAGATCGATATCCTGGGTCGCGCTTGCTCACACCGCATGAGAGTGGACACCATTTTACGGTGGCGTTTCGCACATCGCAGCCGTGGCATATCAAAACGCTGATTGAGTTGCATGGTATGGCCTTGTTGAACTTCTATGCAATGCTCGACACAATCGCCTGGGACATTCTGTTCGAAGCGCCGCGCGCCTTGGCGGCATCCTGGGATTTTATGTGCCAGCAGGCAGACGGATTGCTCTATAACTCCTGCGAAACGCGAAATCACGTGATGCGGCGGTTTCCTTTCGCGCAAAATACGCCTGCTCACGTATTTCACCACTCTTTTGATCCGAGAGACTATGTCGTGCAAACACCGCAGCCCTTTGAACAAGACGCTGGGTACGTTTTCGTCATCGGCAATTCCTATGATCATAAGCATCTCCACCCTACCGTCGATCTGCTGAGTTCCGCCTTCCCCTTCCAGTCCTTTAAAGTTTTGGGAATGACGGATCACCCGAATCCGATGGTGCAAGGGCTCGAAAGCGGTCCCATCGCGGCAGCAGAAATCGAAAGCCTGTTTGCGAGGGCGAAGTTAATAGTCTTTCCTTCGCTGTATGAAGGATTTGGGCTGCCGGTGCTAAAGGGCTTGAGCTACGGGCGAACTGTAGTTGCGCGCGAGTCAGAGTTACTAAGAGAGGTCGTCAGCTATTATCGCGGGCCGGGCACAGTTCTCGCCTTCTCGACCCCAGCAGAACTGGTGGACTTACTGGGTCGCTACCTTCATGGTCAAAAGGTCGAGACGGTTGCTCTTGGGACGGCACTAAGGTCCGACCAGCCAGTGATTAACTGGAGCGGAGTTGCACGCGGCGTTCTAGATTTCATGGAAGCGCAATTGGCAGACACAAATAGTCACAGATGGCTGCAGCGTGAGAGCGTGATCCGGCAGATCGACGCAGCCGGCAGCTGAATTTCTTTTTATCATTCATGCGAATCGTATGTATCTTGGCGCGGTATGGCACCGATAAGTATCAAGACGCCGAACAACAACTCCAAGAAAGTCTCGACAGGTTTGGTCCTGGAATCGATCGATCGCTCATTATCGTCGACAATATGTTGCCGGTCGACTATCTTGAGCGCTTAAATTCGTCAACAACGCTGATAGGCGGCGACAACTCTGCCTGGGAGTTCTCGGCATGGGATCAGGCGATAAGGTTCCTTGGGAAAACGATCTGGAGCTACGATCTCGTTCATCTGGTGACGAGCGCTTTCCACACTCTGTACACCGCCTATCTCGATCGTTTTGATCGCGGCATGTTTCAGTCGATTGTTGGAATGCCGGTCTGCTTAGGACACATCGATTGCTATAACGATCCGGTGAGCATCCTGTCATTTCGATCGCAACATTGGATGCGCAGTTCCTTTTTGTTTACTCCTCCCGCGGAATTGAAGATGCTGAAGAGCTTGGTATCGGTGTCGAATCCAGGAGATTTCTTCAGCGCGAATTCGCCGGAACCGTTTGCTCCACTGGCGCCCCTGTCATCCAATTATCAAAAATATGTTTTCGATTGGCTTACGGGCGGCGATATTGGACAAGGCTCCACCTGGCACTCGGGCTTTACGGTAAACGAAGAGTCACTGGCATTTTTCCAGGCAAAGGCGACTGCCATTTTCAACGAGCATCTGCTTGCCATCCGTATGAGGGCCCAAAGTACAAAACTGATTGATACAACCTGGCTGGCAACACAATTGAAGACTCGGCCGGTAGATGAGATTGATTGGAGCACCTCCTGGCGTAGCCAACTCGCAGAGCGTGAAGTGGACAAGGTGGTCATACCCGAAAGGCGCGATGGCCTCTTTGTTGACGCCGCCTCGTAACCCGCAGTTTCGATTCATGCAAGCAGAAGGACTCTCCAGCCTGACCTCTTCAGAAGAAAGCTTGGCTTCGAAGTGGATAGCAATCTTGGCGGTTGTTGTCGCCGTCATCACTTGCTCGGTAACGGCTGTAATCCTGGTTATCTGCTACAGCCCGGTGCCGTGGGGCGACATGTGGGATTACTGGGCTTGGTATCACCATTATCAGAGCGATTGGCTGTTTCATCTCGCGGCCCAGCATAATGAGCACAGGTTGGTTGTAGCCCGGCTATTTTTCCTTTTCGATCAGTTTTGCTGTTCGGGCACAGACAGTTCCGTTGCGATTTTCATTCCAACCATCCAACTTCTACATGCGATTGCGCTCTGGCGGCTAAGTCTTCGCGTTCCAGGATTGGACAAGTCGATCACCTGGTTCTTAGGAGCCATCTCACTGGCGGCCATGTTTTCGTCGCAGCAATTTGCCAATTTCACCTGGTACTTCCAGATCCAATTCGTGGCGGTCTACTTCGGAGCCACGATCAGCTCTCTGGCTTTGATGAAGACGTCTACCGCAAACTCGGCGATGCGCTCCCAATTTGTGGGTCTTGGCATAACCATCCTGCTCGCCGTTGCCACGACCTACTCGATGGCAAACGGGTTATTAATTTGGCCCATTCTCGTTTCGCTTGCTGTCTGTTTTGGATTGCCTCGGCGGCACTGGCTGACCCTTGCCGGTTTTGGTGTCTGCAACTGGCTTGCATATTTCACCGGATATATCCGCCCGGCGGATCACCCCTCACCTCTTGGCGCGCTGCTTCACCTTCCGGCCTTCTTCCGCTTTGGAATCACGGTACTTGGTTCGCCGTTTTCAGACGTGATCTCGAAATTCAGCGCAGGTGCGGCTGCCGGCTTCGTGGAGGATACGGCGGCGCTCATCGGAGCTTTTGGCCTGCTGATCGCGTTGGCAGAGTTTTTTTCCCATTTCCGCGCTGATAGGAGCGGGCCCCGCTTTTCGCGTGCCGAACTCGTTTACTGGCATCTGTTGTCATTCGTCCTGCTCAGTATTTCTTTGATTGCATCTGGCCGTTATACCTTCCCGGTGAGCGAGGCGCTCACGTCGCGTTACACCACACCGGGGCTGCTGTTCTGGCTTTTGCTCGTTACATTTCTGGTGATTCGCGCCGCGCGCGCCTCCTCGCGCAATATACGCGTGAGCGGCAAGTGTCTTCAGGTTGCAAGTTGTATCGTGTTACTGCTCTTTGTGTATTGCGATCGGCCGGCAAAGGTCAGCTATGCACGTGGTTACCAGCAGTATCTCAGCGAGGCGGAGATCGCGATGGCCGATAACGTCTTCGATGAGCCAGAGTGGAAGCGCGTGAACCATGAGATGAATTCCGTGCTTACGACGGCAGACTTTCTGCGAAGCCACAATCTGTCTGTCTTTCACAAGCCGTGGCGATTGTGGATCGGCGATCCGCTCAACAGACATGTATTTATCAGTGCGCCGAACCAATGCGTGGGATACATCGATCTTGTAAATTCTGCGTCAACGCGCGACAGGCCCGGCTATAAGATCGAGGGCTGGGCTTGGGCTACCCAAAACCAAAGTGTTGGACACAACCTGGTCTTGACGGACGGGGATGGGGACGTCATCGGCGGCGCTATCAGTGGCTTTCCACGTGCGGACGTCTCAAAGGCTCTGCGCGATAAGCGCGCTCTTTACGCAGGCTGGATCGGATATGTCAGCGGATTGCAGCACAGCAATGTGAATGCGTACCTGCTCCTGCCTGAATCGAAAGCTTGCTTAGTCGGTTCCCACCCGATTGCTCATGCGATCCGCTAATTGGCTACTCGGGCCATCTCAGCGGGTTCGGCTACGGTTGCAACATCGTTCCTATATAAGGCAACTGCTTCCTCCGGAGCACCGGTAAAGACGACCTTGCCCCGATCCAGGAATACGACCCGGTCACAGTGTTCCTCAATAGAATCCATGGTGTGACTGACCAGCAGAATTGTCTTTCCTGATTCTCGAAAACGCTTGAGCCGCTTAAAACACTTCTGCTGAAACGATAGATCGCCTACTGCCAGGATTTCGTCGATCACGAGAATGTCCGGATCCACTTCCGTCGCGACGGAAAATGCGAGCCGCATGTACATACCGGAGGAATACTGCTTCAGAGGCACATCAATGAAGTCTCCGATCTCAGCAAAGTCGATGATGCGCTGCTCCCGTTCGAGCATCTGGCGCTTGGAGTAACCCATCAGCAATCCATTTAGGATAATATTCTCGCGGCCTGTCAATTCGGTGTGCATCCCGGCGCCGAGTTCGATCAACGGAGCGATGGAGCCATGCACTTCCACATGCCCGCTGGTGGGCCGATAGATCCCCGCAATCACTTTTAGGAGAGTGCTCTTACCACAGCCATTCCTTCCGATGATGCCGACCATCTCGCCGGCATATACATCGAATGACACATTGCTAACCGCTTCAAAGTCGTGATAGTTGACCTGTTGCCGCAAAAACCTGGCGAACAATTCGCGCAAAGTGTCGGGCCGCTCATGGATGACCCGAAAACGCTGGACAATGTTTTCCACTTTGATAACAGGCTTTGAGCTAAACATAAAAAACAAATTCGTCCTGGTGCTTTCTAAAAAGCCAGAAGCCAAAGGAAAGCATGATAAACGATAAGACTATGCATGCCAGAAAAGATCCCATGGTCGGTAATTTGCCCCAATAGACGCTGAGACGGAAGCCGTTCAGTATGTATTCAAGTGGATTGAGCTTCATGACCCAGCGGTACTGCGCTGGAATGAGATCAATGGAATAAATGATCGGCGTGATGTAGAACAAAACGTTCAGCAAAACTTGGAGGATGTGCGCCACATCGCGATAGTAGACGTTGGCCGCCGCAAAGAAGAAAGTTGCGCCTAGCGTGAAGATAGTCAATGTAAACAGCGGAACCGGCAGATAAATCCACGTCCAATAGAAAGGATGGCGCATCGCGATCATGATCAGAATAAGAGGCAGGAGCGACAACAGAAAATTGATCATGTTGGAAACGACGGCTGCCACCGGGAAGACCAGCTTCGCTACACGTACTTTCTTGATGAGGTCTCCGTTGCCCACAATGGATTCAGCCGCGTAAGAGAGGGATTGCGAAAAGAACGTCCAGGGAAGTAGGACGCTAAGAAGGAAGATTGCATAGTGCGGTATGTTCTGGGCCATGACCGTTGAAAACACAACGGTGAGAACGAGCATCAACAGCATTGGATTTAACAACGCCCATAGAAAACCAAGCACCGAGCGTTTGTAACGAATCTTGAGTTCTTTAAGCGCAAGAGCCCAAATCAGCTGGCGATAACGAAACGTGTCACGAAATAATTCGATCATTCTAGCTTGAAGTGATGTCCCCTCATTGTATCGAAAACAGGACTTTCCCCCCGCTGGCCGCAGGCAGGGATGATGCCTGAAAGCGCAAGTTGGCGATCCCTGAACATTCTGAGCGTTGGCTATCCTTTGTTCCCCGTTCGTGAAGGTTCCGGTGGTGGCGCCGAGCAGATCTTAGGAATTATGGACCGTGCTTTGATGCGCGCGGGGCATCGTTCGACCGTGATCGCTGCCGCTGGGTCCTGCGTCGAAGGGCACCTGGTCGAAACGCCGGGAGCAGGTCAGCAACTAACGGAAACAACCCGGCAAGCGGCGCAACAAGTACACCGCGCATGCATTGCAGAAGTGCTTCGGGGTTGTCCCCCCGACCTGATTCATTTTCATGGGCTGGACTTCCTGGAGTATCAGCCGCTACAGAGCGAAGTGCCTCAACTCGTTACGCTTCACCTGCCGATAGACTGGTATCCTGCGGATCTGTTCGATGCGAGTGGCGTAGCTTTCAACTGCGTTTCGCGTAGCCAGTCCCGCACGCATCCGGCGGGTCACGCGCTCGCCGTTGTTTGCAATGGAATTGACTTGAATAGCTTTCTTTTTACCGATACGAAGCAGGACTTCCTACTCTGGCTCGGACGCATCTGTCCGGAAAAGGGCCCCGATATTGCGCTTCGGGTCGCCCACTGCCTCGATCTTCCGTTGATACTTGCGGGGCCGGTTCATTTGTTCGAAGCTCATCTGAATTACTTTGCCCAGCAGGTAGAGCCTTTGCTGGATAGTAAGCGGCGCTATGTTGGGGCGGTCGACAAAAACCAACGGGCCTCGCTGCTCAGCAATGCCAGTTGTCTCTTAATTCCTGCCTTGGCCGCAGAGACCAGTTCGCTTGTGGCCATGGAAGCAGCCTGTTCCGGTACTCCGGTCGTGGCATTTCGATCGGGTGCTCTGCCTGAAATTGTCGAGGATCAAATAACCGGGTTCTTGTCCAGCTCGGAAGAAGAGATGGCCCAGCAGGTTGAACGGATAAAACGAATATCCCCGTTCGTTTGCCGCGAAGTGGCTGAGAAGAGATTTTCATCGGATCGCATGTTTCGCGACTACCTTTCTCTTTATTACTCGCTGGTTAGGTCCCGGCGATATCTCGCGTGACTAGTAAACGCGTCTTCGCAACAAGCTGGGCGCCCCAGTCAGCTTTGTAGGGCTCCTCTCCTCGCAGAAAGTTCCACGTGACAAACCTGTGATTAGAAACATACTGCAAAGCCTGGTGGAGCAGAATCCGGCCAAATCCCAAAGCGCTGTAAGCAGGATCAAAAGCACTTAGATAAGCGTAGATCACGTTCTTGAACGGAAAAGCCAAAATCACCGCGACAATCTCTGATTGAAAGCGCAGCGAAAACAAATGCAACATCTCTTTCTGTGCGAACATTCTGGACATTTCATGGAGAAATTCGGCAGACCGATTCCTGTCGATCATGCCTGATTCGCCCTGCTCCCGCCATCGTATTCCGTGAAGGCGAAGTAAGGCGTCGAAACACTCCTCATCGAACGTCTCGGACACGGCGAATTCAACCGAGGCTATTTGTTCCGCCTTCAAACGATAGCGTTTCACGTTGCGGCGAATTCCGCTTGAACGCTCGGCCCAGAACTCCTCGAAGTTGTCCGTAAGTAAAATCTCTGAGCACGGAGTGTCGGGTTCCGCAACTCCTAAGGCCATCAAAGGCGAGCCGGCCGAGAGATCCTGCCAACTACATACATCCCAGTCACAACGGTTCATAAGCTCTCGGCGCACTTCACTTATGATCTCTTTGAAGCCTTCCTGTTCTATAAGTGGCTCCAAATAGTCAGAAACGCCTGACCCGAGCAGCGTAAGTTGCCGTTTCCCCATCCAGTCATGCAGAAAACAGGGGATGATTCCAGACAGTTCGCCGGCAGTGTTGCGAAAAGTAAATACGCGGAGTTCTCCGCTTCCAAAATGCTTCCACCAGGTAAGCAGCCAGTCAGGGGATTGAAAGGGCGTCGAAGCGGGCAAGTGGGCGTGCAGCAAGGACCAGTCATCTCGTATGGCAAGAAGTTGGGGCAGGCTAGTTACGACCTCAAGGCTGATCATGAACCAGCCGCTTAAATCCGATCAATCACGGAGCTTTGTTCAAGCACGCGGAGCGCCTCGCGATAGCCGTTCAGTGTTCCGACATCGACATAGGATTTGCCGATTTTAAACCCCGTCGCGCGGCCGCCACGTTCCAGGTAAGAGTTGATTAGCGTACCTAAATATTCATCTTTACTCTCAAGCCAGATCTCCTGCAGAGAGGACAAAATGGAGCCGGGCATTTTTAGGGCCCCCCATATCCATTTAGATAGGGGGCACTTACTTTTTACCTGAATTTCCAGCACTTCGTCGGTATCCGATGTAAGTACTGCGTCGAAGTGTTCCGGCTGCTCAACAGGAAATAAGAGGAGGGACAATCTGTCATCAGGCAGCGAGCGAAGTCCATCTTGTGGAAACCAGATGGTGTCGGGTAGTCCTATGCACACCTGCTCCAGCGGCGAGATCAGAGGCAAGGCTCGGAAGATCGCGTCGCAGAGTCCCGCAGGCTTGGGCTGTACTGCGTAAAAAATTGTCGCCGAAAAGGCGTGTCCACCAAAGTAGTTGAGAATATCCGATTTGCCAGGCGATATGACGAAGCAGATTTTCTCTGCGCCAGCCAACACCATTCGCTCGATCAAGTATTCGCTGACGGCCCGAGGACGCTCCTCCGGGCCGGAATTAAAAGTCCCGACAGGAAGCAGTTCCTTAGAAAACGCCAGCGGCTGAATCCTGCTACCCATACCAGCAGCAGGAATGATTCCCCACATGATAGTTTTTCTAACGCTCCGTTGCAGAAACGCTTAGTTCGTCTGATTCGCATTCGAGATCGGGATTCTCGATCAGATCAACGAAGCGATTGGCACGCACGGCCGCCGTATGGCAATCGAGTGCGCGTTCTCTAGCGCGTTTTCCGACCTTCGTTAACTCGTGGTGGTCGCGAGTGACTTGATGAACGACCTCAGGGCTCGATCCCGCTAAGAGGATCTCTTCTCCCGGTAGAAAAAACGTATCCAAACCTTCCCACCAATCGCTGAGTACTGCAGTTCCGCAAGCTGCGGCTTCGAACAGCCGACCGGACGGACAATACCCCATGGCAGCCATCGTACTTCTAGTCACACTCAGAGTTAACGGCGCCGAAGAATAAAAAGCGGTATGCTTCGGAGGCGCGACATGTTCATAATGGCGAACGTTCGCTGGCCAGCTTTCGGGATTTGGGTACATGGCGCCTCCAATTAAGAATCTATGCCTGGTGAGTTGTCGTGCCGGTTCTAACAAGAGAGTGTCTAACGCCGGTTGCCGGTCAATAGCATAAGTGCCCAGATACGATAAATCTGCCGCAAATTCTGGACAGCTCGGAACAGTAAAATATAGTTCGGGATCTACCCAGCCATAGAGAGTTGCAATCCGCTTTGCTCCCAACCGACGCCGCAGCGCTTCAATCGCGGCTCCGCCTGTGTAACTGAGTACAAGATCGAACTCACTCAGTCCTTCGCTCGGCAAATAAGGAATGATCTCGTTTCTCGCTAAACGGTCCAATGTTATCGGGGTATCCATGTCGTAAAATACCGTACGCAGTCGCGGGTTGAAACCTAGAATCAGGCGACACGCTGCGGCGCCGTCAGGACAATAGGACGTTACCATGGCGACGTCTGCCTCACTTAGCAAATGTCTACCGATGGCCGAGGCCTCCTCCCAATTATTGTAAAGATGAAGAGTGACGTAAGATAGTTTTGTGACATCGCGATGGGCGGAATAGTACTCCGTATCACGTTCAAAGAAATGTAACTCATGTCCGCCAGCGTGCAGGGCCCGAAACAGTCCCCGCAACAAAGTTGCGTGGCCATTGCCCCAGGCGGAGCTAATAGAAAGCCCGAATACCACAATCTTCACTGCCGTGTCTCCCCGACTCTTGTCATCGGCGTGTAAATTTATAAAAGAATTCGATACTAACGTTTCCGTTGTAATCGCGCAAACCCACAGCGGATAAGTTATTTGAAAGATCCCACTGTACACGAACAATTTGTCCGTTAGTTTGGGTCACATCGGTGATATAGGTAAACGTAATATTGCTGGCGACTTTTTGCTGCAGGGTTACACGAGCGGACGGTTGCCCTCCATTTCCAGCAAACGAGGGGTCTATTTTGAATTGGGTTAATCCGAAGACTCTTTGCACGCGGCTGGCAAGCGGGTTCGCAACTGCCTGGCCCAAGACTGCCGACTCGCCCATTTGACTGACTGATTGTTGAGGCGGACTTGGCTGATGGGCGGCTATTACAGGATTAGCCGGAGTGGTGTTAGTGGCAAGTAACTGGACGATCTGCTCGAAGCTTAACGGGGGATCGGATCGATAGGTCAGTTTCAGATCGTCCATCAGGCCACTCACTCCAATCGTCACGTCCACGCCTTGCGCGACCGTCTGTAGTGAAACGTTCAGGTTCGGCGAGATAGAGTTCGGATCGTAGAAATTGATTGTTCCGGTTGTGACGGTATACGTATTCCCGAAAAAGACGAGTTGGCCATCCGTGACAGTCATGCGTCCAAGCATCCCCGGATTTTCAGCAGTGCCTCGCAAGCTCAGATTCGCTAAGACTGAGAGGCGATTTGCGTAGGTAGAAACAACCTGTAAGTCGGGAGCTGTCAGGATGTGAACATCCAACCGCATTCCCGCCAGGAGGGGATTCGGTGAGGCAGGCGTGCTGGGCGGTATTGACGCAGCGGAGAGAAGCGACCCGGCATCGCTAGAACTGGCGTATGCGATTCGCTCCACGCTGACTGTTCCCGAAACTAACGACCGCCTGAGGTTACCCGTAAGCGAAAGGTTGGCGTTTGAAGTCGTGCTGATACCCGAATAGCGAACACGGACTCTGGCGACTGCCGCTTTCAAGTTGAAGCTCGGCACACGGCTACCAAGACCGACAAAGCCCGAAAGTGCGATCTGACCGCCACCACTTTCTCCTGTGAGTTTTTGAATGGAGGCGTTCGTTCCATTAAGCAGGATTAAACCACTCGCATTCGACAGGCCGTTAGGTGCGCCAGCGTAATTGATGTTGGCATTCTTTAGCTCAACACGGCCATTGGCACGGGGCTGCGCAAAGCTTCCTCGAATGCTCGTGTTCATGGTAAGCGATCCGGACGAATAGAAATCGCGATCCGCATCCTGCAACAAGGCAAGGTCCACATGCGCGTCGAGATTTAATGCCAGCGGCTCCAACGCGTCTTTTAAATTCACCGAACCGGAAGCGCTGAGTGCCGTATTTCTCGCTCCGATACGCAACTGCTCGATCCGAACAACATCCTGGTTCAACGCGACGACGACTGGGCCATCGTTCTGCAACTCCACTTTTCTCAATGCCGGAGAGCCAGTCGGCGAGTTAGTGCCATTCGTCCTGAAATCAAAATGATCCAGCTGCAGGTGAGCCGCCATGTTCTCCGGATCGGCCATTGGACCGCTGAAAGTGACGCCCCCCTCCACCAAAGCTTCAAACGGGGGTGCCGATGTGCTCTGGTTTGAGGCGAGGAACGGGGCTATATTGGAATACCGGATGCCGGTAAACGAGAGACTGCCACGCAGGGGAAAGTCGCCGCTGAGTTGCGCTTGACCGCCTCCCCGGATGTTACTTTTCATCAAATCCGAGTCTAGGGTTAAGTCCAACTTGGATGCGTTGGTTCGCGCTCTCAGACTGGCCCCTCCAAGCTGCAGGCTATTGAGACGCAGTCCCGCTAGAACCGTTTCCCCGTTCAAGTTTGAAATGAGGAGTGCCGGTTTTCCACGCTCGGTTCGCAGATCGGCAGCCAAATCGGTAGCGATGTGCAGCGTTCCGGCCAACCCGGGTTTCTGTAACTGGATATTCCGAATCCGGGCAAGCTGAATATCCGAACTATTCACATTTAGCTTTAATGAACCGGTATCGAAAGTGTTGAGGGGATGAGTGTAAGAGCCACTTACGCTTACATTCCCGGCCGGAGCATCTAACTTGATCGAAGAAACATGAATCAGCTGAGGGGAGTAATTAACGCTTCCGCGCAAGCTATTCACAGGCTCCTGGTACACATTTCCATCCAGGAGAGCGAACGTGAGGTCGGCATGGGGCGCGCTAGTCGTTCCATTTACGTGTGCATCGGCTGAAAAGTCACCACTGGCCGGCACAGAAGCTGGCCCGACAATTTGCAAAGCTTTCGAGATCGATAAGTGCTTAATAGAAGCATCCGCCACAGTCGCATAAGTGGCACTCAAGGCCGTGTTACCCCTCACTTTTATATCCGATCCCGCAAAATTCGAGTCGACTTTGTAGTTGACGCTTCCATTGCTGGTCCGTGCGCTGGCTGTTAATTCGCCAGCATCCCGGTTCTGAATTTCAAGAGCCCGTGCCGAAAAGTCAGCAGTAACGTTCAAGATGTCCAGCTTAGTCTGGTTGGCCGATTGTCGCAGATTGTCGTCCGTACTGGCAGTCAACTGGAGCACACCTTTGATGCCGGCGTTTTGTTTAGCGAGGGCTTGGATTTGTGAAAGCTGCACGTTGTCGGCGGCAAGTTGAAGTTGCGCACGACCTGCTGTAAAGCTATCGCGCGGATGCTGGAAACGGCCGTGCGCTGCAATGCGACCGCCTCCCACGTCCAATTCCGCTCTCGTAAGTGTGGCAAGCTGGTCCTCTAGCGCGACATTTACAAAGAGCTTTTGAAATGCCTGGTCCGACAGCGAACCATCAAGCACCTGAAATGTAGCTGCGCCCAAAGGGTTCCCATACGTCCCACGAACATGAACATCAGCAGTAGCTTTGCCGGATGCCTCTGTTCCGGCCTGTCCGGCGAGGCGAACCAGGTCGGCCAGATCACCGTTTTGCAAAACAAGATTAGCGGATACAGGCGAGGAAGGCTCGGGCGCCCACTGCCGTAGACCTATGGACGCATCGAATTCAGTTTCTAAGCCTCTTCCGACCAGCAATCCATTCCGCACAGCCGCTCCAGCCGGCGAGCCGTTCGCATCCAACGCTAACCGTGAGAACGGACGTTGCTCCACACTAAAGTCCGAGATTTCGGCATGCGCCGTAAGGGTCGGAGCGGACGTTTTCCCAGTGATCTCAGCGTGCACGTTCGCTGTGCCGCCATTTAGAACAACCGGAAGGGATGTTTGCGGATGTGCCGATCCGAAGTTAGCAGCGGGTAGGAAATCATTCAGATTCTGAGTCATCAAATCCAGCGTGATTCGCCGGTTCAAAGATCCTGCCAAGGTGAGACGCGAGTTAGGCAGTAGGATATAGGAGTTTGCCAGATCAAGCGCCCCGCTTTTACCGATGTAAGAGGCCTTCACACGTCCACTAAGAGGAATCTCGTGCCGTCCGGGAACTATGTTCAAGTCGGCATTCGCCGTATAGCCCGTAGTGCCCTTCGCTTTCAAGTCGGCCCGCGCCAGGATAGAGCCATTTAAAGCTCCGTCGTAACCCAGATGCTTGCCGGAAGCGACAGTAACAAGTGTGGGAATCGAGAAATTTCGGAGCTGCCCTTCGACACTTAGATTCTGAAGTTTGTCCAGGAATATCTTGGCGACGAGCGAACCTCCCAGAGCACTTAGTCTCAGGCCGTCCAGACTAATCAGGAATGGATCCGCATGAAATGGGGACGAAAGATTCACCTCCTGCAAAGTGACATCGCTACTTTGCACAGCCAAGTTCCTCGATTGCAAGACACCATCCACGGCGTAGTTCTTGTGTTGGTCCAACGTGGCTCGCCCATTAGCCTGCAGATCTCCTTGCAGTCTCACTCCCGAAATCGCCAGGAGTTGAGCCAGTTCAGGCAGTGCGAAGTTAGCCTTGAACTGAACGTTTTCAGGCCGATTGGGGTCCAGCTTGCCGGAAGCGTCAAAGGTGGTTCTTCCGAGGGCAAGATTTGCATGTTCAATCTGCATTACATTCGTCGACTGGCTCAAGTTCGCGACAACATCGGCGGTCAGTTGTCGGGGTGCTCCCTTATTTTGTGAATGAATCGGAAGATCGACCGTCCGTTCGATTTCAGGAAGGGACACTGCCGCACTTAAGCGCCAGGAAATCAGTGGGGACTGCATGTGAATAACATCAGCGCTGAGAACGATCTGTGATTGTTCCGTGGTCATCCTGGCATTCGCAATTCTGATAGCGTCGCGCTCGATGGTGACTGGTACATTTACGTTGAGTCGAAGAGGCGCCCTGTTTCCCGATTGCAGGAGTAACGGACTGACACTCAGAACTCCGGTGTAACTCGGCTTGAGTGAGTTGTAGTTCAGAACCACTCGCAGGCTGTTGCCTCGGCCGCTGAAGGCAGTCCTCTCCTGCAGTACGGATGCGAACCCCCCGGTCAGCCGAAACTCATTGACGGCCAGGTCCACCACGGTTTGCAAACCCGAGGTCTGGCTGGGCTTACTAGGAGTTTTTGGCTCGGGAATGTTTGTCGTGCCGTCCGGCAACACGATTACGTTGACTCGCGGCTCGTCCGCCCCCAAATAGCGAATGTCGAACGGCTTCGCCCAGGCTGTCAGCAACTTCAAGCGTAGTTCGAGCAACTTGACCCGAAACAGCGGGTCGGCATTCCTGGCTTCCTTCCCATGCAAAACAAAGTTGTGAATTTTGACAGTCAGGTGTCGAAGGTCTAGCTCGAACGCCTGCATTTCCGCTGTTCCGCCAGTCGCATCGTTCGCGGCGGCCACTATCTTGGCGCGAGCGAAATCGGCGAACCACTGAGTTCGCAAAACAGCGACAGTACCTATTACGATAACGACAAGCAACCCCACTATTGAGGCAGCCGTTATCAGGAGTGCTTTTTTGCGTCGGGTCACTGCAAACTCGCCTCCAAGTAAATGATCTTTGCCTGTTTCCTCTGCTCATCAAGCCAAGCAAAAAAGAGCTTATCTACACGCGCTGCTGCTAGAGTATCCGTGATCTCGCTCCGAACTTCGCCCAGGGACGACTTCCCGGGATGTTCGCGCTGTAACGCCGAGGCGTGAGCTTTATAGTAATTTTCTACTTCCTGATCGGTGACTAATACCGCCGGCTTAAAGCGAGTGTCGATAAATCGCAGCACCGTCAACTGCCAGAGGAAATGACTGCGCAGATCCGGCGCGGTGATACCATAACGGCGCAAATCACTCTGCAGAGCCACTTCGCTTCGGAATCGCTGACTGACCAAACGGTCAAGTTCGCGATCCGCTTCTTCCATGGTAGCTACGGGATAGTCACCCAGCTCGATTTCCCGGCGAATAAAGACTTGGTCAATCAACCGGCTCGCCGTCGTCTTGCGGGCTTTTTCGCTCAGATCCAAAGGCTCGCCGTTTAAGAGATCGGTAACGCGAAGGTCGCGACTGATATCACTATCTTTCACGATGGATTTCCCAATCACAACAGCGATGCGGTCGATGATCACTCCCGACAGCAGCCCGGGCGTCATCGATAGCACAATAGCCAAACGTAAGCACACTAGAAAGCCTGTCCGATGGAAAAGAAAAATTGGAAGTGGCTGAGGCGCTGCGGGCCAGAAGTACAGCCTGGCTTCATGTCTGCAATGTCCTTCGGCGAGCAGTTTAGAAGATCCTGGAAGCTCTCATTCGTGCTGAATCCAAGATAGCGGGATGGATTCAACGTGTAGGCAAGGTCCAATCGCACAGGCCCAAGCGGGGTCTTGTAGCGAATTCCGAAACCCGCCGCCTGCACTGCGTAATTGAAGTCCTGGTTGTTTTTCTGGCTGTACCGGAACGAGATGTCGCTGAAGGTAGTGTAAATATTTCCCATATCCTCGAAAACCACGCCGCTGATGTTAGGGCCGAGTAAGGGGAAGCGCAACTCCACGTTATTAAAAAACAATGCGTTGCCGCCGATCGGAAAACCGGTGGGCGGGCTGGTAACAGGACCGGGCAGTTCGTTCGCCGTTCCGATGTCGCGTGGACCAGCCTGATTATCACCGAAGCCGCGCATCGACACGCCGCCGCCGCCGTAGAATCGCTCGGGCAGTGGAATGGATTCGAAATGCGATATCCCTGGCTGCAGATTGAATGGGACAATTGCGCCAAACTGCGTCTGACGTGCCAGAATCAAGTTCCTGCCGAGGGATGTGTAAGTTGCGTTTCGCCCAAGAACCCGAAGAAAACTACGCTGCGAACCAAAGAAGTTTCCAGCCAGACCGGCATCGAGCGTATTCCAGAATCCGTGGTGCGCGTCAGCCGGGTTATCGCGATGATCCTGGATGTAACTCGCCGATAACATTCCAATTCTCACAGGCTGCGAAAACTGCGGAATAAGCAACGAAGGGATGTTGATGTTACCGGTGCTTACCCGTCTGTAGGCGAAACGCAAGAGGAGGGTGGAGGCGCGATTGAACCGCTGCGACGTCTGCACGGCGGCTTCCAGCCGTTTAGAAGAAAAGGTTTGTACGTCCTGGGTTGTATCGTAGAGTGCGGAGAATGTCACAGTCCGGTTAGCCGAACCAAAAAAACGCGGAACGATGTAATTCAGAGATTCTCTCTGCTGGAGAGTGGAATAACTCGTCTGCAGCGAGAGGGTCTGGCCAATCCCGAACATATTCAGCCGGTTCACATTGAACGAAACGATCGGCGAGACTCCTTTCGCGCCGCCCGAGTTGGAGTAATTGGTCGTCGTCCCGCCAAACTGGCCGACGATCAGACCAAATCCTAAGGAGAAGTTATAGCGCGCTGCCTCATCAAAGTCGTACAGTACATCTTTATAGAGTGTGGTGCCATCTGAATCCTGCAGAGCCGTATTGACTCCGGCGAATACTCCTAAGCCAGTCAGAAGGCGCGCATCTTCGTTGACTCTGGTCAGCGAGATCGGCTCGTTCGGGCGAGCATGAATGTACTTTTCCACCAGTGACGGCTTAGTATTGTCGATTCCCGAAAGAATGACCTTTCGCACGAACTCGGCGCGTCCTTCCCGGATGCGATAGGTCAAGTCAACAGTCGCCGGCTGTGTGCCCGGGGTTTTTACAACACTGAAGGAGGCGGAAGGATAGCCCTGCGAATAATAGTATTCGAGAACCCTGTTACGGTCGGTAGCAAGGTTTACTTCCGCAAACGGCTGACCCTCAATTGATGCGAAGTCGCTCTTGATCAATCCCAGATCGACGCGATTGGCCCCTTCAATTGCTAACTTCTCAACCTTCCATTGTTTCCCTTCATCGATGTTGTAAGCGACCTCCAGATCCGTCGGTTTGCCATTAAAATTATTCTGGACTGAAGATGTCACCTTTACGTCCTGAAACCCATTCGCTACATACAGATTGGCGATTGCCTCTTCGTCTTTCTTTCGAAAACTCTCGCTGTAGCGGCCATAGCGCAGCACTAAAGAACTCGGCCGCAAGAACATGCGCTCAGTCAGAGTTTCATTGAGAAAATAGCGGTTTCCCAAAATATCCACCTTCACTAACTTGCGACGTGGTCCGGTGGCTATGTAGTAGTTGATAACTTCTTCGTCATTCTTAGTGGCTTCGCGTTTGAACGTTACATCGACGTCCGGATAGCCCTTGGATTGGAAATAGTCGTGCAGATTGCCGGCGCCTTCCGCCAGCAGATCGTTATCCACAGACCCTTCCTCGTAAATAGGAACATACTGGCGGAGCTTACTTTGAGAGACTTTCGCTTCCAGGGCCTTCACGGTTATTTTCGGTCCGGCATTGATATCGAACGTTGGTTTGGCATTTCCGGTGGCTGGATCGTACTCGAGTGATGACAGATTTACGGACGCGGTAAGCCGCCCTTTTTTCCCATATTTCTTCTCGACGCCCTGGACGCCTTTATCCGTCAGCACGGCGGTGACTTTGCGCCATTTGCGAATTAACGGCCAGCGCCAGCCGGTAGCCCGCACTATAGTTAGATCCGATAGTTTCGTATCTCCCCGAATAACAGGCGTTTCATAGCGAGACCGTTTGCCCGCTTCGACCAGAAAACGAATGGTCATCTGGTGCGTCGCCGGGTCCTCAATGGTTGCTACGTCCACGTGCCCCTTAAACAGACCGTTGTCCCGGAGTTGCTGTTCCAGACTCTTGCGCGCCAGAACAACCGCCTCCTCGTCATAAGGCTGTCCCAGATAGAGTTGAGCGTCGCCAATCAGCACAGCCCGGCTCGGGGGGTCCTTGATATCGCCTCGAGCGCCCACGTGCCCGACGAACCGGCGCGCTTGCGTGATGAAGGTAAGACTCACCCCTGATCCGCTTGGCTCGGCGTCAACCTGAATATCATCAAAAACGCCACTGCGGTAGAGCCGGTCGATGGTTGCCGACAGCTGATTGGTCACCAGCGGTTGCCCTATTTGGACCATGAGCATCCGATCGAGATCTCTCGAGTCCAGCGGCTGCGTGGCAGGCTGGTAGCGAATCGCGGAAACGGTCTTGCCGGCAAACTCCTGTCCGTTTGCGAGCATGGCGACCAACAAAATCCATAACAGGAAAGCGAAGGAGCGCAACACGCGCCCGGACAACTGCTTCATCGGCTCCGCTTAAAGTCCTTCATGGCAACAGCTTTCCTCCGCGATTCAATCGGTGCTTGCACGATTCTCGACGCCCTGTCACACAACATTGTTTCAAGTGTCTCACCACTTACGTTCTAATATCCTTAGGGGAGCCACTATGCCCGAAAACAGGTCGCTGCGGATCTGGAACCTGATAAAAACAACAGCGTCTCAGTGGGTCGAACACAGCGCGCCGCGGTTGGGCGCAGCCCTTGCCTACTACGCGCTTCTGTCGATGGCGCCATTGCTCATCTTAATCGTGGCAATCTTAGGCTTGGTTTTCGATAAGTCAACCGCCCAACACCAGCTGCTAGGACAGGTTCAGGAAATGGGCGGAGCACCCGCCGCCAAAGCGCTTCAGAGTGTGCTGGACAATGCTCACCACCCAAGCAGCGGCCTGGTGGCCAGCGCTATAGCAATCGTCACATTGCTCTTCGGAGCTTCGGGCGTCTTCGCGGAACTGAGAGACTCTCTCAATACCATCTGGGACGCCCCCGCATCAACCTCCTCGGCTCTTCGAACGATGGTCTGGCAGCGGGTTGTTTCGTTTGCCATGGTGCTGGCACTTGGCTTTCTGTTACTCGCCTCGCTACTGTTAAGCGCCGGCCTGGCCCTGGTGACGAAATTCTTTGAAGGTTATCTTCCTCTTCGTGCGGCGCTCTGGGGCGAAATCGCCAATTTTGTTTTGCCACTCGTAGCTCTCTCCATCCTCTTCGCACTCATCTTCAAGTTTGTGCCGGACGTGCCCATCAGCTGGCGTGACGTTGGTATCGGCGCAGTGGCTACCGCCCTGCTGTTTCAAGTGGGCAAGACGCTTCTGGCTCTCTATTTAGCGACCGCCGGTGTCGGATCCACCTACGGCGCCGCCGGTTCCCTGGTGGCCTTCGTCGTCTGGGTATACTACTCGGCTCAGATTTTCTTCTTCGGAGCTGTATTTACCCAGGTTTACGCCAGAAGCTATGGCTCCCACTCGCGAGAAACCAAAACGCGTTCAAACAAGCCGAAACCCGTGCTTCCGGTAACACCCCGTAGCGCCTCGGCATAATACCTCGAAATACGCTAGAATAGAGTCTCCCACCTGTTTTTCCCATGATTTCAGCTAGCAATGTAAGTATGCGCTATGGCGGCAAGATTCTGTTCGAAGATGTCACCACTGCGTTTTTAAACGGCCGCCGTTATGGTCTGACGGGTCCGAACGGGGCCGGCAAATCCACGTTCATGAAGCTGCTCTCGGGAGAGCTCGAGCCGAAGAAAGGGACCGTAGTTCGGCCTAAGAAGCTCGGCATCCTCCGGCAGGATCAATCCACTTTCGACGCACATCGTGTCATCGATACGGTAATTATGGGCAATCTTCCTCTCTGGAAGGCTCTCGAAGAACGCGAACGTCTCTATGCGAAGGCTGACCTGACCGATGAAGACGGCATGCGCCTGGGCGAGTTAGAAGGTGTTGTCGCGGAAGAAGACGGCTATTCGGCTGAAAGCGATGCCGCAGTTCTGTTGGATGGCCTGGATATCCCGGAACCCTTGCACGATCGCCGGATGGGCGAGTTGCAGGGCGGCCAGAAGGTTCGTGTTTTGCTGGCACAAGCGCTGTTTGGCAATCCGGAGGCGCTGCTGCTTGATGAGCCGACCAACTACCTTGATCTCGAATCGATTCACTGGCTGCAGACCTTCCTGAACCGGTATGATGGGTCGCTGATCGTGATCTCGCACGATCGCCATTTTCTGAATAGCGTCTGCACCCACACGGCGGACATCGATTATCAGACCATCATTGGATACCCGGGCGGCTATGATGACATGGTTCTGCAGAAAACGCAGATCCGTTCGCGCATCGAGTCGGAAAATGCGCAGCGCGAAAAGAAGATTTCGCAACTCAATGAATTTATCGCGCGCTTCTCTGCTGGTACTCGCGCCAGCCAGGTGACATCGCGCAAAAAAGAAGTAGAGCGGCTGCAAACAACCGATCTGGCACGCTCAAACATCTCAAGGCCGTTCATCCGCTTTGAATCGAAGCGGCCTTCCGGCAGACACATTCTGGAATGTAAAGGCGTGACCCGCGGGTATGACAATCTCGAAGTGATAAAAGACTTCTCGGCATCGTTGCAGCGCGGCGAAAAGGTAGCGTTGATGGGTCGTAATGGCGCGGGCAAAACTACGCTGCTGAAAGCGCTGCTGGCAAATGCGCCGGGTAATGATGATCCCGACGTTGGCTTGGATTCCGGAACCGTGACCTGGGGCCACGAGGCGCAAATCGGTTACTTCGCACAAGACCATCGCAATAGCATTCGCAACGGAACCACCGTTTCAGAATGGCTGCACGATTGGGACCCGCAGGCCTCTAAGGAAGAAATTCGCGGGCTGCTCGGACAGATGCTCTTTAGCGGCGAAGAAGGTCTCAAGAAGACGGATGCGCTTTCGGGTGGCGAAGCAGCGCGTTTAATGTTTTGCAAATTGATGCTGCAAAAGCCGAACGTCCTGGTCTTTGACGAGCCTACAAATCACCTGGATCTCGAATCAATCAACGCGCTAAACTTTGCGTTGCAGAAATTTGAGGGCACGGTCCTGCTGGTCACTCACGACGAAGATCTGGTCTCGGAAGTGGCCACTCGCATCTGGAACTTCGATCACGGAAAAATCGAAGATTTTGCAGGCGCATACGAAGATTATTCGGCGGCCGTCGCCAAATAGCGACCCCACAAAGTAAGCTATTCCGGGTTTGACGAGACTGACTTGAGCAGCACCGTGCCTCGCGTACGTACATGTCCCAAAGGTCGAGCGTACTCCAGTGTTAAGCGGCTGAGTCCAGCAGCAGCGGGTGTTCGGAATCTCCATTCGCCTGATCCCGTCGTCCCCAGATCTCCCGACAGGATCTCAGGCGTCCCGCCCTGCTTCACTGGCACAAGATGCCAGCTCAGCCCACTTGGTTCCTCAGCTAAAGCTGCTTGGACCCGCCAGCGCAGATCGTACGTTCGATTTGCCTCAAGTGGAATGTATTGCTCCAGAATGGAGCATTGCTCCGGCTCGTCGCCTGAAAACTGCAGGCGGATCAAGCTTTCCGACGCGATTTGATCGACTCGAACACCCCGTGGACTGAGCGGGATCCAGTCGAAGCCATGCTGATAAAGAGTACGCCGGAAATCTCCATTGGTCACAGGGTGGCTGGTTGAGGGGACTCCATCTTGTATCCAGCCAGCCTTCGCCATGCTGCTCCAGATCGCCAGGGCTGAATTGCCATCTCCTTGCGCAACCAGGCGGTCTTCGATCATAGCCACCAGATCATCGCGCCCCCAGGCTCGCGGATCCATCTTGGCGGTGTCGCCGATCAAGCGCTGCACTACAGGAGCGATTGTTGCGGTGCGCTGGTTATTGGAAAGAAACCAGGCATAGGGCAGAAGGATACGCGGCCGGTCCGGCATGGCGCGCGCAATCTTCGTCCCATCCTGGCTCATCAGCCACATTTGCAGAAAGATCGGTTCCGGCGAATACGGTGTGATCGCGAGGCTGGCGGTGGCCCAACGAAAGAATTCGGCGGTTCTGCCATGCCGGAAATAGTAGTTCGTTAATGTCCATTTCGGCAGGAACATCTTATTCACTTCCTCTGCCTGCAAGTAGTAGCGTTCGGCCTGCGCATCTTTGTGCTTCTGAAACTCGCTGAATATGCCGAGCTGAATCAGCGATTCGAAATCGAATGGGTTCAGTTCGACTGCCCGGCGGAGAAGGAAGAACTTCTGTGCGGGCGCCCAAGCCGCCAGCCGCGCCAGGTAAGCACCGTTGTAAGGCAACAATCCCGCCGCCTTTGAGACTGAGCTGGATGTGTCCCGCTCAAACAACCAGGCGGCACGAGCCAGCAAGAATGAGTAGAAGGCCGCCAGAATCGCTGCTGCGATCAACAGGTTTTTCAACCAAAACTGAACCGCGGAGCGCAAGGGTTCAGCTTCCGTTTGAGGCCAGCAAGACCACCGCCTGCGCTTCACAGGATTGTCCCTCGCCCACGGGACCGACCTTCTCGGCGGTTTTGAATTTCACTCCCACACTGGAGGCGGAAATGTCGAGCGCCGCTGCCAGACTATCGCGAATCGCCCCGCGAAAATCCTTTAATTTAGGACGTTCCAGGATGATGGTCGAGTCCACGTTCACGATTCCGTAGCCCTGATCCCGCGCCATTATAACGGCATGCTGCAGGAATTGCAGACTATTCGCGCCCTTCCATTCCGGGGCTGTATCCGGGAAATGCATCCCGATATCACCGGCCGCCAGCGCGCCCAGCAGAGCGTCGGTTACGGCATGGAACAGGACGTCAGCATCGGAATGCCCGGCCAGTCCAAACGCGGCTGGAATTGCGATGCCGCCTAAGATGAGTGGCCTGCCCACCTCAATACGGTGCGTATCCCAACCCTGTCCAATCCGCAGGCGTGCGGCGGTCTCAGTCATGAGCGGCCGGCAACTCCAGCGAAGAACTCTCCAGTGTTAAATACAATCTGGCAAGCTCCATATCGGTGGGCCTGGTGATTTTGATGTTCCGGTCTGTGCCTAACACGACCGAGACCTCCACCTGCTCGAGTCGTTCCACCAGCGAGGATTCATCGGTACCGATGAATAGATCTTCGCGCGCCTTGTCGAAAGCTTGCCGCAAAAGCGCTAAGCGGAACACCTGCGGCGTCTGCGTGAGTATCAGCCGCTCGCGAGGCAGCGTGGCTCGCACCTTATTCCTGTGTACCTGTTTGACTGTATCCACCGGAACGATCCCCACAATCGCTGCGCCGGTTTCCGCTGCCTCGCGGATCACCAGTTCAATCGCTTGCCTCTCAATAAACGGCCTCACGGCATCATGTACCGCGACCAACTCGGTATCGTCACTCACAGTATTCAGCGCGTTCTCGACCGACGACTGCCGCGATTCGCCACCTTCTACCGTCCGAACGGTCTTCCCGAAGTACTGGCTTTTGAACAGTTCATCAGCCCAGGACAGGTCCTCACTTCTGAGAGCTACTACGATCTCGCTCACAGAAGGTGAGCTGACGAATTTGCGAATCGTGTGCACCAGGATCGGTGAACCGTTCAAAAGCATAAACTGCTTGCGGCTAATGCCTTCCTTTTCAGGGGCGCTCCGACCCATGCGCGTTCCGAGTCCAGCGGCAGGAATAATGACGGAAACTTTCATGTGAATTGGCTGAAACGTGAGAAAACAGCCGAAGGCACGGCAACCCAGGCCATTCAAGTGTGAACTTACATCATAGAGGACAGCCCTGTCTCAGTACTGGTCCTGGCTGCCGTTGCAAAGTACCGAATACATGTTAAGCTTTCATGGCTTGCAATTGAGACACATACATGGAGTCGAAATAATCCTTGCTTCGGCAACGAACAAAGGAAAGCAAATTATGCGACGTTTCGTCTTGCTGGCTGCCGTCGGGGCGATGTTCGCCAACGCTCCGCGCTTTTCCCAGGCAATGGCTGCCGAAACTTCGGGCACTGCGTCTTACTATGCCGAGAATTACAACCACCGGCGAACAGCGAGCGGCGAGCGCTTTAACAACAATGCGATGACAGCCGCGCATCGCACCTATCCTTTCGGAACTAAACTTCGGCTGACTAATATTAAGAATCACAAAAGTGTAGTAGTACGTGTAAACGATCGCGGACCTTTTGTAAAAGGGCGCGAGATCAGTGTTACGCGCCGCGCAGCCCGTAAGCTAGGTTTTCTGCACCAGGGTCTCGCTCAAGTAGAGATCGAGAGGGTCAAATAGCGGAGATCACTGAGGCTTCTTTTTCTTTCCAAACGAATTCAACAAACCTTTGACGGCATCTTGCGCATTAGGTTGCTGCTGATTCTGTTGCGCACCCGGTTGCGGGGCGGGAGCCTTGCCTCCGAGCAGACCATTTACAATGCCCGATGTCCCGCCGCCTCCGGTCAAAGCTTTAGTTAGTTTTCCGGGGTCGCTCACAGAGGGCATCAGGTTCTTCAGCTTCATCTTGGCCATCGCCTGAGCGTCGGGTGCAAAAACCGGGTGATTCATGGTGCCTGTGACGAGCACTGGAATCACTAACTCCCCCTTGCTGTTAGACAGAGCGGTATTCAGGTATCCGCCCACTTTTGTGCCTCCAACTGCCTGACTCGCTCCGCTGGCGAGCGCCGCCGTCATGTGCATATCGAGACCCTGATTAACCAGGTTCATATTGCCGCTTGCCGAGAGCGACCCGGTCGCCAGCGCCGCCACTAAATTATTCGTGGAAGCAACACCGTTGACGATGTTCAAAGTACCCGCGAAGGTTTTCAGGGCCGTCCCGGAGCCTGCCTGTGCGGGCGCGCTGCCCAGAAACTTGCCGACTTTGGACAGTTCATTCAAAATATTCACATTCTTAAGTTGACCATTGGTAACGTCGAACACCACCGTGCCATTCAACGTCTTGGGCAGTTCCGTGCTCGAAGCAAGAGCAAAACGCAAATTAGTGGTTGCCGCCAGACTGCCATAGAGCGTGTTCTTCGCCGAGCTGATAGCCGACAGCAGCGCGTTTGTATCCACGCCTGCGAACTTGGCGTTAACCGCGCATTGGGGAGTCGCTGGACGCATATCGAGCGCTATTGTGCCGTTCTCCTTGCCCCCGAAAATATCAGTACTCAATGGGGACAGCGTGATTAAACCGTGATCGAGTTTGGCAGTTGCGTGCAGATTATTGAGGACAATATCCTGAGCCTTGACGGTACCTGCAGCCAGCGTCCCTCCACCCGTGATCGTATTCAAGAGACTGGGTTGATTTGAGGCAGTGGCCGGCGCCTTTGTCGCCGCCGCTTTGCTGCTTGCCGGATGTTGCGCCACCAGGTTCTGCAACTCGGTTGTATCGATCTTGTCCGCCCCTAACGCAAACTGCAACACGGGAGCGGCGAAATTCTTGGCCGACAGATTCCCTTTCAGATTAGTCGAGCCCACACTACCGGCCAGATCAGAAATCGCGATCGAGTTCTGTGAAAACTGAGCATTGGCGGTGCTGATCGAAACCGGCTTCGTCAACATGGGAGTGTTAATAGTTGCCCCGGCAATGTTTGCAGTGCCCGAGTAGTTGAGCTGGGAGGACTTCGCAAGCGGCCCTTGGACATGAATGTTGGCCGAAAGCTTACCAGTCGCTGACATGCCATTCGCCGCATCCATGCCGTACGCCTTCGCCATGTTCAGTAGCTCAGCGATGTTCGCACCCTCGGTTTTCATCGTTGCATCCACGGTGCTGTTTGGCGTCGTGTAATGCGCCAGTGCGAAGTTGCCCGTCAGGGAAGTGCTTCCGCTCTTAGCGGTGAAAGTATTCGAATGCACCGCATCGGGAGACATGGTCAGATCGATTTCGGGAACCGACACGGGTTGCTTGATTTCGCCTCCGCTCGCCTCGAGTTGTGCGCCTTTAATCGATCCGTTCAATTGCGGAGCATTGGAAGGCCCCTTAGCCGTAACATCAGCGCTCAAGAAGCCTTTGACTTGATAAGCCGGGTTGAAGGCTACTCCAAAGGCGCCGGCCAACTTAGCCATCTCCGTGATTGAAGAATGATTCGTAGTTAAGTGCACGTTCAAATTCGCCGGTGTGGCATGCGCATCAACATTGCCGGACAACGTAAACGACGTGGAGCCGAGATCCACTTTGCCCGACCGGATTTCAATCTTGTTTTGCGCGCGGTCTGCGCTGAGGTCGTACGTAGCGTTAATCGGGAAGTCCAGTTTTGAGCCGCGCAGGGTGCTGTTTTGCAATTTCAAGTCGCCCTTCGCCGACAGCATTGAGCTCTGTGATTTGATGTCAGCATCGCCGGACGCAGTGGTATCGGTTTGCGGCGGTAGCGTGCCGGCGGCAAATTTATTCACTGCTGCTAGCGAGACTTCCTGCAGGGATAAATGGCCGTCGACCGGGGTGGCGGCTGAGTTGCCAGGCTGCATAGGACCTACTTTGCCTTTGAAATCCACCAACTGCTTGCCCTGGCCCGGCAGGTGAATACCGGCATCGACTCCGAACTTCTTGCCTGGTCCAAAGTCAGAGATTGTTAGGTCGATGTGGTCGTACACGGACCGCGGCTGATTGGCTGCCTGGTCGGTCAGCGCCACCTGACCATCGCTGATCTTGAACTCATTAAGAGAGATATTGCCGCCCGATCCGCCGCCACTGCTGGAACTGGTGCTGTTTCCGCCGATGGTGGAGAAATTCCAGACGCCCGCTTTGTTCTTGATCAGTTCGATTTGCGGCTGATCGAGAACCAGATTTTTCACTTCAGGACTGCCGCTGAGAAGAGAGAAGAACCCAACGCTCACGAATAACTGTTTCGCAGTAGCGAATGGGTGGCCCGAGGAAAAAGCTGGTGAGTCACCTATCGTCACGCCTTCGGCACGCAAAGATAAAGGAATAAGACGGAGACCGAGATGGCCAATAGTCACTTGACGATCCAGCTTCTTCTGCAACTCGGCTTGCACCCTGGGACGATACTTGTCGACACTGCCGGCTAGTACCGCGAAAACTATCCCCACAATGACTACTACGAGGACGACAGGTATGATGATGTATCGGATCCGCATGGTATTTGGTTAGACGCGAAACACAGCAAAAGCTTCCATTTTGCTGATGTCTTCATACGACAGCAACAGTATATGGCTTCTGCCAGAGAAACAGTTCGACCCATCAATTTCGTGTTAAAAGTACCCCGCTGGAGCCGGCTCGGCATCGTCGCCAGTCTGCTGGGCATCCTGTTTGCGCTTTCGGCTTTCGTGATGTTGGTGTTGCATGATCGCGGCCATGCCAATATCATGGTTCACGACCAGCCAGGCATACCGCCTCCAACCCCGAAAGCTGCTCCAGTCAACCCTGCGCCGATAGCACCAACTCCAGCCAGTCACACAGCCGTTACGACCAGCCCGGGCAAAAACGATTTCAGTCTCACTAGAATTGACAGGCCGATTGCTATGGGATCCATCCGGCTGAGACTGTTAAAAACCGACATGGCCAAAGGTCTCTATGACGTGAATGTCATCAGCGCTGGACGTAACTATGCCCATCGCCGCTTGAAAGTCACTCAGCCTCTCTGGATCGCCACCAGCCGGGGTTCCGGTTCTATCGAACTGGTAGTCGACACGATCGGCAAGGATTCGGTATCCGGCTACTGGAAAGAGTCCGATCACTCGGCCCAGGTCAGTGCGCGCGCTCGGAGCCGCCACCGGTAGAGAACCCGGCAGGCTGCGATTCCGTGTTGTAATCTACTGGACGACCTCAAGCTATGGCCATCACCGGCGTTACTAAATCCGCGGTCTCCGTTTCCGACCCAGGCGCTACCAGCAAAACCGGCGCGATGGCGATCGTCACGTCGCTGTTCTTCGTCTGGGGTTTCCTCACTTGTCTGAACGATATCCTGATCCCTCATCTAAAGGCGATTTTTGATCTCAATTATGCGCAGGTGATGTTGGTGCAGTTTGTCTCCTTCTCAAGTTATGCCGTTTTCGCGGTGCCCGCCGGCAAAGTGGTGGAGTGGATTGGTTTCAAGCCTACTATGGTGATCGGCCTGCTTACCATGGCAGCGGGCTCAGTCCTGTTTTTGCCCGCGGCCAGTGTACCGGCATTTGCCTTTTTCCTGGCGGCGCTCATCGTTCTGTTTGCCGGGATCACCTCGCTGCAGGTTTCCGCCAACCCTTATGTTGCGGTTCTGGGGCCGCCGAAGACCGCGTCCAGCCGGTTAAATCTCACGCAGGCGTTCAACTCGCTCGGTACCACGGTAGCTCCTTACTTTGGCGCCATGTTCATCCTCGGAGCCGCCGTGAAGTCGCCGCGCGAGATTCAGGCGATGCCTGCGGCCGTGCTCCATGCCTATCGAGTTCAGCAGGCGTCGAGTGTAAAGATGCCGTACTTGTTTATCGCGGTTGCACTAGTGGCGCTGGCAGTTATTATTGCGCTCGTTCACTTACCGAAGATCACGGCTGAGGAAGCGGACGGCACGGCGGAAACCGGCCTGCACAGCCACGTCACCGCCAGCATCTGGCATCAGCGCCATCTGATACTCGGGGTGGTTGGCATTTTCGTCTATGTCGGCGCGGAGGTCGCCATCGGCAGCTTCCTGGTGAGCTATTTCAGCCAACCCAATATCGGCGCAATGTCCGAACAGACAGCCGCCAGATACGTGTCGTTTTACTGGGGATTTGCCATGATCGGCCGCTTTATCGGGGCGGCTGTACTACAGAAAGTTCGCGCCGGGCGGGTACTGGGCCTGGTGGCGATCGCCGCTTTTCTGTTGGTGGTTACATCGATGCTCACCTTCGGCCATTTCGCCGTGTGGACTATCATTCTCGTCGGTCTCTTCAATTCAGTGATGTTCCCGAGTATCTTTACGCTTGGGATCGCCGGGCTCGGGCCTCTCACCGGCCGCGGTTCGGGTTTGCTCGTCGCGGCCATCGTCGGCGGCGCAGTTCTTCCGGTACTCGCAGGTCTGCTGGCCGATAGTATCGGTATTCACCACGCCTTCGTTCTCCCCGCTCTCTGCTACATCTATATCGCCTATTACGGCTTCCGCGGGTCGCGCCGTCTCGCAACGGCTTAGCCCGGGTGTAAAAATAAAAAGGTGAACATCGAAGATCGTTCGGTACGGCGTTCGCCACAGGGCACTCTTGATCCGAAGCACATTCCTTTCGGCAAGATGTTTGCTCCCAACATGTTCTTGTGCGAGTACAAGGATGGCCGCTGGCAGAATGCCAGAATTGAGCCGCTACACTCTTTCTCGCTTCACCCGGCAGCACTGGTCCTTCATTACGCGCAGTCGATTTTTGAAGGACTGAAAGCGTATCGCCAGCCCGATAGCAGCGTCGCCATCTTTCGGCCGGACCAGAACGCACGCCGCTTCAAACGGTCCGCGGAACGAATGTGCATGCCGGCAGTGGATGAAGACCTGTTTCTGAGCGCTGTCTCGGAACTGACTCGCGTGGAGGAAGAATACGTTCTGGCCGAACCGGGCAGCCTCTATTTGCGACCGGTAATGATGGGTACAGAAGCCTGTATCGGCGTGCGCGCATCTGGCGAATATTTGTTTTATGTGATGGCCTTGCCCAGTGGCGCGTACTTTGCCGAGTCGCACGGTGGACCCGGCGCAATCCCGGTGCTACTGGCTACATCCGTGGTTCGAGCCGGTCGCGGCGGCACAGGCGCGGTGAAATCGGCAGCTAATTACGCAGTGACCCTCAAAATCATTGCCGATGCGAAACAGCATGGCTGCGCCCAGGTTTTGTTTCTCGACTCGTCGCCGGAACAGCGCGTCGAAGAGATGGGCGGCATGAACATCATGTTCCTGGAAAAAGGCACTCTGGTCACGCCCCCTTTAAACGAGACGATTCTGCCAGGAGTGGTTCGCGAGAGCATCCTGGTGCTGGCTCGCGATCTCGGCATCCCGACCCGCGAAGAAGCTTATCCGCTGAAGGATCTAATCAGCAAACTGGAGAGCGGGGCGATCGAGGAAGCGTTCGCCTGCGGCACAGCCGCCACCATCACGGGCATCAAGTCCCTTAAAACAGAGCAAGGCAAAGAGTTCAAGCTTCCTGCTCCTGGTCCTTCCACGACCAGGCTGTATGAGCAACTAGTCGCGGTGAAATACGGGCGAGCGACCGATAAGCATGGCTGGCTGCGCTCGGTTGTGCCGGCTAAATCGCTCGCTTAGGCATCCAGTAGCTCGCGCTGCGGTTCGAAACTCGCTCGCGGGTCGCGAGCTGAAGCTTTGCCCGCATAAAAAATGCCGAAGCGCAGGCAAAGACTGGCAGCCGTTCCAATGACCGCCGAAGTAATGCGCTTTCCACGACTCTTGCCGGGCGTCACCGACAGGATAATACCCGCAACAGTCAGCACTTTCGCCGACTGCCAGAGGAAACCACTGAAACCCGTTTTTAGGGGCCGCCCCACTCGTTCGTGACGATTCGCATCGGCTTCGAGCGCCAGCGCGGCCATCAGCTCCGTGATCTTTCCCATCAACCCAAACCGTTCCACGGCTTTGGTCTCGGCCTTGTTCAGACTGAAAAATTCCAGGAATGCCGCCGCCGCAGCAGTGCCCGATGCTAGGAACAACAAGGGCGTCGTCCGGTATGAAATCTGCCAGAGCGGGACAGCCGTTTGCGAAATCAAGACGCCTGTATAGCCCGACAAACCTAAACCCAGCACTCCGCCCAGCAACCCCAGCGGATATCCAATTGGCCGAAAGAACTTTGGACCGAACGGAAGAACGGCCGCTCCTCCGACGCAAGTGGAGAAAGCGGTAAGAATCCACGAGCCCATACTCATCGGCGAGCTAACCCGGAACACACGCAGCATGTTCAAGAAACGTTCAGGCCGCCCAAGGTCGTGGATCAGCAGTGCTGCGCTCAACGCTCCGCCGATAGTAGCTGTCCAACGGGTGCGCTTGACTAGTGAACTCATGGCAGCAGGTGCCCATATTTGGGCTGCTGCGCCAAAGGTTGCGCTCACGCCGGCAACTCCGCCCACATAGAAGTAGGTCGGAATCGACCAGATCCAGGTCGGCTGCTTCAGCATGGCGTGATCGTAGTAGCTCGGACTGTTCGTCGACTGGTGACTGGGTACGTATGGAAACGCCTGCACCTGCAGCGCTACTTCTTGTTTCGTTGTCATCACGCGCTGCTGCGAGCCCTCGCCTGAGAGCGTGCCTAAAGATCTATCGATATTGCGGCCGTCATCCGGCAGAGATCCCCCGCTCATGCATCAGATCCATTGCCCAGCATGACGGCTCCAGCCGCGACCAGAGCAACGCCCGCCGCCGCCCAAGCCGTGGCGATCCAGCTCTTCTTGCCTTTATGCGTGGGCACTTCGGGATTAGGCGGAAGATTATACACTTCCGGTTTGTCGATCAACAAAAAGAAGGCATTCAGGCCACCCGTACCCGGCTGGCTCTTGGCATCTTCGCCGTAGAGGTATGCTTCTTTGATCCCGATTTCGTGTAGCGTTTCCACACGGGCGTGCGCGGTCTTCCGCAACTCATCAATCTCGCCGAACTGAATCGAATCTGTTGGGCAAGCCTTCGCGCAGGCGGGTTCCATACCGTCTTTCTGCCGGTCGTAACACAAGGTGCATTTCCAGGCACGGCCGTCTTCGGGCGATTTATCGATCACTCCAAACGGGCATCCGGAGACACAGTAGCCGCAGCCGTTACAGATATCCGGCTGAACATAGACGCTATCGAACTCGTTGCGGATAATCGCGCCGGTTGGACAGTTTTCCAGGCAGCCGGCGCGGGCGCAATGCTTGCAGACGTCGGAAGACATCAGCCACGACAGATCAGTCGCCGTTCCACTAACCGGCACGGGACGCTCAATAAAGCTCACGTGCCGCCAGGTGGAAGCGCCCAGGGCGATCGTGTTGTCGTACGACATGCCCGAGAAATGATACCCGTCGTCAGGCAACTGGTTCCATTGCTTGCAGGCCACTTCGCACGCTTTACAGCCGATACATAACGTGGTGTCGGTAAAGAAGCCGGTTGCCATAGATTAAGTCTGATCCCCTTGTTTAGCCTTCGGCGCACGTACATGGTGTACGCCCTCGGGCAGTGTTCCCACAGTCGCCAAGTCGCGCAACTCTTCGCCCGGCATAAAATTCCCGTTAGCAGGTCGAATGGCCGAGAAACGGCGGTTGCGCCGTCCGGCACGAATGTTGCCGGTGATGGCCTTCGATTCCATGATGCTCACATTGGCGTCAGCGCCCATCGCCAATAGCTCGTTGGTGGAGTCGCCTGTAACGAGCCCAGTGTTGCCCCAGTGATAGGGCAAGCCGATTTGATGTACGAAGCGGCGGCCCATCTTGAGTGGACGCATCCGCTCGGTAACGAGCACGCGTGCTTCGATTTCACCCCGGGCGCTCAGGATGGTGGCCCAGGAGCCGTTCTTCAGTCCATGGTCGCTCGCCAATTCCGGCGACACTTCGCAGAACATCTCCGGCTGTAGTTCGCACAACCAGGAAAGCCCGCGCGACATAGCGCCGGAGGTATGGTGCTCGGTCAGGCGATAGGTGGTGAGAACGTACGGGAAATCGGGGTCGTTGTAAGGGCGCGCCATGCGATTATCCCTTCGCGGATACTCGATGCGCGCGGGATTGCATTGCTGGCCATAGAGAGAATTCTGCACGGGCGATTCCCACGGCTCGTAATGCGTGGGCAATGGGCCATCGAGCAAACCAGTCGGCGAAAAAAGCCAACCCTTTCCATCGGGCTGCATGATGAATGGATCGTCGCCGGAAATAGTATCGATTCCCTTCGCGTTCTCGGGCGCGCGAAAACCCGGCGCGCGGTCCGCAATGAAATCAGGCACATCGCCGCCGGTCCACTTCTTCTGGCCTTCGTCCCACCAGACCAGCTTCTTGCGATCCGACCAGGGACGCCCTTCGGCATCGGCCGACGCGCGGTTATACAAAATACGCCGGTTCGCCGGCCAGGCAAAACCCCAACCATGGCCATAGTCCCCCGGATATTTAGCCGGCTCCCGACTAGCGGCGTGATTTTTTCCCTCCGCGAAAATACCGGAATAGATCCAGCAACCGCAGGCCGTCGAGCCGTCCGCCTCTAGTTTGGTGTAGCCGCTCACCGGCTTCTTATCGGCTACTGTATAGCCGTTGATTTCAGCCACCACATCTTCCGCTTCCGGTTCTTCGATTCGGCCGTGTACTCGATAATCCCATTGCAAATCCTCGATGGGTTTGTCTTTCGGGTCCGTCGATCCGGCATACAGTTGCTTCAGACGCTTGCCGAGATGATAGATGAAGTGCAGTTCACTACGCGCATCTCCGGGCGGTTCGACTGCCGCGTGATGCCACTGCGCGATGCGCTGGGTCTGAGTAAAACTGCCGCTCTTCTCAACGTGGGTGGCGGCTGGGAAGAAGAACACTTCAGTCGCGATGTCTTCGGCGCGCGTTTCGCCTCGTTCATGTTCGGGCGAAGAGTGCCAGAATTCCGACGTCTCGATCGGCGCAAAATCACGCACCACGAGCCACTCCAGATTGCGCAGGCCCTTGCGCTGCAGGGCGGAATTCGGCGAGCCGACCGCCGCATTCTCGCCCATCACGAAATAACCCTTGATCTTGCCGTCCGCCATTTCCGCCACTGTCGTCATGTGCGAGTGGTCGCCGGTCATGCGCGGAATGTGACTGAAGCAATAATCGTTCTCGGGCGTGGCGGCATTGCCGTACCACGCCTTCAACATGGAAACAATGTATTTGGGGAACTGAGTCCACCAACCTGCTGCGGGCGTGTAGTTCTCGATGTACTTCTGTAGTGAGTGATCCGCCCCTGCTTTGGGCTGGGGCAGATAGCCAGGCAGCAGGTTGTAGAGCGTGGGAATATCGGTCGATCCCTGAATGGTGGCATGTCCGCGAAGGGCGAGAATGCCGCCACCGGGCCGGCCGATATTGCCCAAAAGCAACTGCAGCACCGAACAAGCCCGGATAATCTGCGCGCCTATCGAGTGATGAGTCCACCCTACGGCGTAGCAGAACGCGGTAGTGCGGTCGCGATTCGAGTTGTCGCAAATCGTTTGAGCAATCTTCTCAAAAAGCACCGGCGGAGTGCCGCAGACCTCTTCCACCATCTCAGGCGTATAGCGCTCAAAATGACGTTTGACGGTTTGGAACACACATTTCGGATTTTGCAGAGTCTCATCGCGCTCATGCTGCTTGGGATTTTCGGCTTGGAAATGTTTGGCCTTCTCCGCGTGCGATTCGGCTACCTGATGGGTGTCTTTCGTGCCGCTCGAATGACTCTTGTACGACCAGCTTTCGCTCTCGTACTGACCTTCATTCTTCTGCCAGCCACTAAATAATCCGTCCAGTTCTTCGGTGTCCTGATACTCGTCGGATAGGATCACGGCCGCGTTGGTAAATGTCTGTACGTAGTCTTTGAAATAACGCTCGTGTGCGATGACGTAGCGAATCAGGCCCCCCAGAAAAGCGATATCGGTTCCAGCGCGAATGGTCGCATGAATGTCCGAGACCGCGCTCGTTCGGGTGAACCGCGGATCCACATGAATAATCTTGGCCCCTCGCTGCTTGGCGAGCATCGGCCAGCGGAATCCGACCGGATGGTTTTCCGCCATGTTCGATCCCTGAATGACAATGCAATCAGAGTTCGCCAGATCCTGCAGCGACGTGGTGGCGCCGCCTCTTCCAAATGAAGCCCCCAGACCGGGGACTGTAGCCGAGTGTCAAATGCGAGCTTGATTTTCAATCTGCAGAATGCCGAGTGAATTGAAGAGCTTCTTGATGAGGTAATTCTCTTCGTTGTCGAGTGTAGCGCCCCCAAGATGGGCCATGCTGAGCGTGCGATTGACTACTTTGCCGTCGGTTGTTTCCGCCTGCCAGTTTTCGTCGCGGGCTTTTTTCACACGCTGAGCAATCATCTCGGAGGCTTCGGCGAGCGGCAAGGTCTCCCAACGGGTGCCATACGGGTGTCGGTAAAGGACCTCCTTTGTGCGATTGCTCCCGGTTACTAACTGGAAAGTGGCGGAACCCTTCGGACAAAGGCAGCCCGCGGAAATCGGAGAGTTCGGATCGCCCTCGATATCGATGATTTTTTCGTCCTTTACGTAAACGGACTGGCCGCAGCCGACCGCGCAATACGGACAGATCGAGGCTACTACCCGGTCAGCGTCTCTGGTCCGGGGTTTGAGCTGCTCGGTGCGAGCCGACTGCGAGTTTGCGGCTACTGCCTGTGGATCACCAGATTGCAATTGCCGGAAGACGGGCCAGCGGCCCAGAAGAGATTTGCGCGCCATAGGTTTGAGGGATGAGTCCCTGTCATATGATGCACAATGTTATGAAAGACAACACACCTTGCAGCAGGAAAGTTTACGTGCTGTGATTTTGTAAGCTGTGAGTACTTTCAGCCTCAACAAAAATATGAAAATAACCGGCTTTGCTTTCCTGCTACTCAGCGCAGTTTGCCTGCTCAGCGTCTTTGGTCGCGCTCAGGAGAAACACAAACGTCCGGGCGAGGACTGGATTTCGCTTTTCAACGGGAAGGATCTCGCAGGTTGGCAGAAAGTCGGCAAGGAAAGCTGGACGGTGGAAGATGGCCTAATTCACGGCAAGGGCCTGACGGAAGACTACGGCTATCTCGAGACCGACAAACCGTACAAAGACTTTCAGCTATCGCTCCGCTTCAAATGCGTCGCGGATGGAAACAGCGGCGTGTTCTTTCATTCCGCATTTAAGCCCGGTACCGCCGATGTGACGCAGGGAATGCAGTTTGAAATCGACTGCACCATGATGCATCACACCGGCGGCGTCTATGCCGAAGAGGGCGGCCATTGGGTGGTGTGGCCGGCGCCTGAAAATGAGGGAGTGGTACGGATGGGTGATTGGAACGACTACCTCGTGGAGGTAGACGGCAATCGTTATCGCTCACGCCTGAATGGCGTCCAGATGGTCGACTTTACAGATCCGAAACCGGGGGCTCCGGATGGTACGATCGCGCTGCAGTTGCATTCCGGCGGTCAGGGCAACATGCAGTTCAAAGACATCTGGGTGCGCGATCTGTCGAAGCGCTAAATCGGCCTATACGTCCGTACCGATACAGAGCCGTGACCGTAAGGGAGTAACAATGGCCTCTGGGCCGCAGAATTGGATGAAAGTCACAGGCCGACCTAACGAACCAACCCAGACTCAGAGCCATGAGCCACGTCAGTGGGTCTCCAACCGGAAGCACGGAAACCATGAGCGAAGCGATTGGAGTTCTCGGCCCCATACTATCCTCGCGTCTTTCACAGGAGCGGTCAGCATACGCCTTTTTCCGCAACTTGGCACTAGCGATCGTAGCCGAAATAGAACGAGGCTGCTGGGCGGTCGTCGCGGTAGTAGCGCCGATTCTCCCAGCGCTCGTGTTCGCGCCACTCCTGACGGCGTGCCTGCTCGCGCCACTCCTGACGGCGTGCCTGCTCGCGCCATTCCCGATCGCGCCACTCTCGTTCGCGCCGTTCTTGTCGTTCGTCTTCACGCCATTCATGCCGGTCGTGATCGCCTTGATAGTAGTAGTTTCGCTGGCCGTAATAACCGTCCTGCGCTTGCGCGGTTTTAGGTAGGATTGCTGCTCCCATGGCCGAAAGCAGCAAAGTGCAAATTCCGACTCTCTTTAACATGGCAACTTCCCCTTTTTTGGAAGCTCTTTTTGCTTCCTGATCTATGGACGCCTGCAGAGAAAGCGGGGTTGTTGCCAATCGCAGTGAGCGGGCATTAACGAGACTTCACGGTCAGGCTTGCGCGCGGGCGGAAGCGGTCGTCCCGCTCAGAATCGCGGTCAGGCGCTTGTAGACTTCCTTCAGGTAGGCTTCGTCGCCGCCCTCCAGTTCGACCGTCGCCGTCCCATGAAAGTCGATTTCCTTCAGAGCAGAATAGATGGCCGGCCAATCTAAATCGCCTTCGAGCAGCGGGACCCACTTCGCGGTCAAATTGCCATCGCTGCCCTTGCGAAACGTGAAGTCTTTGATGTGGAGCTTAACGATGCGTTTGCCCAGCGTGCGAATCCAGTCTTCGGGGTAGCCATACAGCTTGACGTTGCCGACATCGAAGTACGCTCGCACCCAGGGGGTTTGGAACTGGTCGATATAGTGAGCGAACTCGATGGGACTGAGCAAAAATTTGTTCCAGACTTCTTCGAGCGCGATGATGACGCGCAGTTCTTCGGCAAGCGGGATGAGTTGGCGGATGTTGCTTTGAGAACGAGTATAGGCGTCTTTGTAAGATGTCTTGGCATCGACCACTGCGGGAACGATCAATACCGTATCGGCGTCCCAAAAATGCGCGTTGCGCAGCGAAGTACGCGCGCCATCGAGACTCGTTTTTACAACGGCCGGATCGGGCGAAGACAACGGATACTTCCAGTGCGCCATGTTCATCACGGAGTGAATTTTGATACCGGCTTTTTCGGCCGCGAGTTTCATGGCTTCGGCTTCGTGCTGGTCGGGCGTGGTGGGACACTCGATGCGCTCGAAGCCGGCATCGCGGGCCATTTGGAAACGTTCCGGGATGCTCGCCGTTTCGGGAAGCATGCTGTATTCGACGGCCTTGTGAATGGGTAACGCTCCAGCTTCGGGTACGGCGGCAAGGGCGAATGTGGCGGAAGATTCGAGGAACGTGCGGCGCGTCATAGGTTGATGATATGCGAACAGGTGCGCGGTAGCAGCCGGCGGCAGAGGACGCGAAGTAGACTGGTCGCTGTTGAAACGTGCTTTTATTTTTTGGCTGCTCACTCTAGGCATCGCTTTCGGAGCGGAGAGCACCGGGGGACTGGTCGATACATGGCCCCACAAGGGGAGCTGGATCGCAACATCCGACGAATCGCTGCGGGCGGGGCCGATGCCGATATTTCGCCGGAGCTTTTCCGTACCGCGAACACTCCGGCGGGCGACACTTCTCATCTCGGGCGTTGGATTTGCAGAGGCTCGGATTAATGGCGTCAAGGTGGGCGATGCCGTCTTAAGCCCTGCCTGGACGAATTACAAGGACACTATTCTGTACGAGACACAAGACGTCACTGCACTGGTGAAGCCCGGCCTAAATGCTTTAGGGGTGATGCTGGGCAACGGATTTTATAACGTCGTCGGGGGCCGCTACTCGAAGTATACGGGATCGTTTGGGGCGCCGAGGCTGTGGGCGCAGCTGCATCTGGAGTTTACGGACGGTACGAGCGCGGACATTGTTACGGACCGCTCCTGGCGGGTACATGCGGGTCCTATTAGGTTTTCCGATACCTACGGAGGAGAAGATTACGACGCGCGTCTGGAGCCGGCAGACTGGGACGAGCCGGGGTTCGATGATGCGGCGTGGCCGCAGGCGCATACAACGGGATCACCGGGTGGCGAACTGCGTGCCGATACGAGTCCGGCTGTCAAAGTGCGCGAAGTCTTTCGACCGATCGGCGTTTCGCAGCCAAAGCACGGTGTTTTCGTGTATGACTTAGGGCAGAACTTCTCGGGCTGGCCAAAGATCAGCGTGAGCGGCCCAGCGGGTGCGCGGGTGCGGCTGACTCCGGGGGAACTGCTGGATTCCTCAGGCCTCGTAAGCCAGAAATCGTCGGGCGGAGGTCCGACGTACTTCGATTACACGTTGCGGGGAGCGGGCGTGGAGAGTTGGACCCCGCGGTTCTCCTATTATGGCTTCCGCTACGTGCAGGTGGAAGGCGCCGCGCCGGAGTCTGCACACGCGGCCGGCGTGCCCGTACTGCATGCGCTCGAAGGACAATTCCTCTACCTGGACGTAGAACAGACGGGGCATTTTGAGTGTTCAAACGGAGTGATCAACCGCATCCACGAGCTGATTCTGGCGGCCATGAAAAGCAATTTGCAGCATGTGCTCACGGATTGCCCGCATCGAGAGAAGCTGGGGTGGCTTGAACAGTCTTACCTGATGGGACCTTCGCTGCTCTATGACTGGGATCTGCGGAAATTTCTGCCGAAAGTCGTTGAAGACATGCACGATGCACAGACTATCGATGGTCTGGTTCCGAGCATCGCGCCGGAGTACGTGGAATTTTCGGGAGGGTTTCGCGACTCGCCGGAATGGGGAAGCGCCGCTGTGTTCCTGCCATGGCTTGTTGCGCAGTATTACGGGAATGAGGACTTGCTCGAGTCCGCTTATCCCACGATGGCGAGGTATGCGCAATACCTGTGGTCCAAAAGCGAAAACGGCGTGCTCAAGTATGGGCTGGGAGACTGGTATGACATCGGGCCGGGAAGCCCGGGTGTGTCGAAGCTGACGCCGCTGGGATTGACCGCAACGGCGACTTATTTCGCAGACTTGCAGATGCTCGCTGAGGTAGCGAGGCGGATGGGGAAAGAGGCCGATGCGAAGACGTGGGAGGAATGGTCGGGCCGGGTAAAAGACGCGTTTCAGAAGACGTTTTACGACGCTCAGCGAAACAGTTACGGCACGGGAAGCCAGACATCGCTGGCCGTGCCGCTGGCGCTTGGCCTGGCGCCCGAAGGTGCACGTGCAGGCGTGTTAGAAAAGCTGGTGGCCGCTATCCGCCGGCACGGGAATCACACGACCGCTGGAGATATTGGCTATCACTACGTTATAGAAAGTCTGCTTGATGCCGGACGCAGCGATGTGATTTTTGACATGGTGACCGAAAAGACGGCGCCGAGTTATGCGGCCCAACTCGCGGCGGGAGCGACGGCCTTGACCGAAGCCTGGGACGCGAATCCGGCGAGTTCGCAGAACCATTTGATGCTGGGTCATGTGGAGCAGTGGTTTTACGCGGGACTGGCGGGCATTCGCCCCGATGTACGGATGACCGGCATGACGCGTGTGCTCATTCAGCCCGAGCCCGTGGGGGATGTGAAATGGGTAAAGGCATCTTGGGACACGATGCGGGGACTAGTTCGTTCGGACTGGCGCGTGGAACATAGTTCGTTTCTGCTGTCGGTAAACGTGCCGCCTGGAATGGAAGCGGAGATTTCGTTACCTGCGTCTTCAGAGGCTCAGGTGGCGGTGCTGCGGGGAAAATCCCTGGCGCGGCTGGAGGGGAACGCAAACGGGAGGATCAGGTATGCGGTTGCTGCCGGGCGGTATGAGTTTGCGGTGAAAGGATTTCAACAGGCGAAGATGGCGAATTGAAGCCTCAGCCTTTAACCATGTTTTAGTATCGTTGGAGATTATGGAAATCCCTCCGTTACCTCCTTCAGACCGCCGCGATTTCATGAAGACCGCCGCGGGCGCGCTAGCAGTGGGCTTTCCGGCCATTATTTCCGCGCAGACCGTTACAAACGCTGTCAAGGTCGGACTGGTCGGATGTGGCGGCCGGGGAACGGGCGCGGCCAGCCAAGCCTTGCATGCCGATGACGGCACCGAGCTCACGGCGGTGGCGGAAGTGGCTCAATCGCAGATCGACCAATCGCTCGAGACGCTGCAAAAGATCGGCAAGATTGCGCCGCGGGTGAAAGTAGAGAAGGCCAATCAGTTCGTCGGGCTGGATGCATATCAGAAGGTGCTGGCTTCCGGTGTGGATGTGGTGCTGCTGGCGACGCCGCCTGGTTTTCGGTCCACCCACCTGGCAGCCTGTGTCGAAGCGAATAAGCACATCTTTTGCGAGAAGCCGGTAGCTACGGATGCTTTCGGCATTCGTTCGGCGATGGCCTCGGTTGAGAAAGCCAAAGCGAAAAATCTCTCGCTGGTAGCGGGCTTCTGCTGGCGCTATAACGACATGATTGTCGATACCTTCAAACAGGTGCAAGATGGCGCGATCGGCAAAGTGATCGCTTACTATGCGACGTACTATACGAGTCCCGTGAAGCCTATGCCTGCGGCGAGCACCCGTCCGGCAGGAATCAGCGACACGCAATGGCAGATCCGCAATTGGTATAACTTTGTCTGGCTGTGCGGAGACAGCATTGTGGAGCAGGCGGTCCACAGTGTCGATAAAGTCGCCTGGATAATGAAGGACGAACCGCCGGTGAGCTGCGTGGCAGTGGGCGGCCGTGCGATTCCGGCCGAGGGCGGCAACATTTTCGATCACTTCGACGTGAATTATCTTTATCCGAATGGGGTGCGGGCGTTTGTAGTAAACCGTCAGAGCGAAGGCTGCTATAACGAAAACTCCGATTACATTCTTGGCTCGGAGGGCATATGCACAATTGGCCGTTCGCCCACTCCCCGCATCGAGGGCAAGACGAACTGGAGTTGGACCGGGCAGAAATACGACATGTACCAGCGCGAGCACGACGTGCTGTTTGCTTCGATTCGCAAGCATCAACCGGTAAACGATGGCAAGCGGCTCGTGACCAGCACCATGCTGGCCATGATGGGCCGCATGGCGGCGTACACGGGGCAGGAGATCACCTGGGACCAGGCGATGAACTCGCAGGAGCGACTGGTCCCTGAAACACTTAGCTGGGATGGCACGCTGGCGGTAGCGCCGCGCGCCGAACCTGGCGTGACCAAGTTCGTCTGACATGCGGTCCGAGCCGGAAGTGTGAGCGCCCCGATTCCAATGTTTTCATCCCCTCACGGTCGCGGCTCGGTAAGTCATTGCAAAGACAAAGCCCCGATTCGGAGCCGCGCGCGTAAGCAAGCGGTTTTTAGCATTTTTCAACAAGCTCCTAGAGTGGCCGAAAAGCCATCAAGGATTCACCAGCGTTCATCAGCGGCCAGCATCTTATCCGCTGTATGTTTGTTGTTGGCCGGTGCTGCAGTACTGTCCGCGCAGGTCGACTTTGCCCATGACGTGGCGCCCGTGCTGCAGGAAAACTGTTTAAAATGCCACGGCGCGGGTTCCCATCTCGCTTTCACGTCACGTCAGGCGCTGCTCGATGAACATGTCGTAAACCCGGGCGACGCGGCGAAAAGTTCTCTCTATACAACCATGCAGCAGGGTTCGATGCCGCCTTCCGGCAAGCTGGCGCCTGGACAGATCGATGTAATTAAGCGCTGGATATCGGCGGGCGCTCCTTGGCCGGCGGGGGTGGCGCTCGGCCCCCCAGCGCCGGCGACGGCCGCCCCGGCCGGCAAAATTAACGAGCACTACGATGTGGCGCAGATCCGGAATCGGATCGACAGCAATCGGGATCACCCTGCGGGCACAAAGGCTTATAAGGTCACCATTCCCAACACGACCGTTTCGTATGACATGGTGGCGATCCCAGCCGGCGAATTCACCATGGGTTCGACCGCGCAGAAAGACGAACAGCCGATTCGAAAAGTAACCGTCCCGGCCTTTTGGATGCAGGGGCACGAAGTGACCTGGGACGAGTACCGCCTGTTCATGTTCGCCAACCAGGGCGGCGAGGTCGCGCACAAGGATGCGTTGGTGGATGCGGTAAGCCGTCCAACGCGGCCCTATATGGAAATGAGTTTCGGCATGGGAATCAATGGATTTCCGGCGATCAGCATGACCCAGCATGCGGCCAATAAATACGCCGAGTGGCTGAGCGCCAGAACCGGTGAGTTCTACCGCTTGCCGACCGAAGCCGAGTGGGAATATGCCTGTCGCGCCGGAACCGCCGGCGATCCTACGCCGCTCACCGATTACGCCTGGTTTGCCGCCGACAGCAGCGGCAAGTATCAGAAGGTCGCTTCGAAAAAAGCCAATTCCTGGGGGTTGTACGACATGCTGGGGAACGTGATGGAGTGGACGCTCGACGCCTATGCCCCGTATAAAGCCGGTGAGGCCGCGGACCCTTGGGTGAAACCTACCGCGCCGTATCCTATTGCGGTGCGCGGCGGTTCGTGGAACGATCCGGCGGCTTCTGTAACGTGCGCGGCGCGCGTGGCGTCCGATGCCTCCTGGAAGCAGCAGGACCCGCAGTTGCCGAAGAGCATCTGGTACGAAACCGATGCGCAGTGGCTCGGCTTCCGGCTGGTTCGTCCCGCGAAAGTGCCGAGCGCTGACGAAATGTTCCGATACTGGAATAACGGCGTAGAGCATGACGAGCAGTAGGTCATTTATTTCCTCTTTCCGCTTTTACTACTTGGTCCTCCTTGTCGTCGCCGCTCCTCTGGGGGCGCAATCGCTCCATCCTTTCGAAGCTGTCGAGCCGCATATGGGCACGCTGTTTCGAATCAAGCTCTATGCGAGTGACGAGGCTCAAGCGCAGAGCGCTTTCCGGTCTGCATTTGCCCGCATTACGGCCTTGGATAACACGCTTTCCGACTACAAACCGCAGAGCGAATTGGACCGGATTTCGCAAATGGCCGTGCACCGCCCGGTTCCCGTGAGCGACGATTTGTTCCGGGTAGTCGCACGGGCGCAGGCGCTGGCAGAAGAGACGCAGGGTGCCTTCGATATCACAGTCGGCCCGTTAACTCATCTCTGGCGCGAGGCGCGCAAGAACCAGCGCATTCCCGACGCCGAAATACTGCAGGCAGCCCGTGCGCGTTGCGGGTATCGGAAATTACATCTCGATACGGCGAAACATACGCTGGAGTTCGAACGGTCTGGCATGCAACTGGATGTAGGCGCGATTGCTAAAGGGGATGCCGCGGACCAAGCCTTGCTCACCCTGGCGCAGTGCGGCATCAAGAGCGCGCTGGTGGCGGCCAGCGGCGACCTGGCGTTCAGCGATGCGCCTCCTGGCGAGACAGGTTGGAGGGTGGGCATCGATTCGCTGGATCAGGCGCGGGCGCCTTTCACGAAAGTCCTCCTGCTGGCGAACAAGGCTGTCTCGACATCCGGTCCCTCAGAACAGCATCTCGATGCCGGCGGCGTACGCTATTCCCACATCATCAATCCATTGAGCGGGTTCGGCTTAACCCGCGAAATTACCGCCAGCGTAACGGCTCGGCACGGAATCGATGCCGATAGTTTCTCGACTGCGGTCAGCTTGCTGGGCGTGCAGCGCGGCATAGAATTTATCGAAAAGCACCGGGACGCTTCGGTCCTCATCGTGGCCGAAGTAAATGGGCAAGAACGAGTCATCGAGTCGAAGTGACACTTTCGTTTGTTTCGATCCTGCTGGCGCTTGCACCCATCCGTTTTGTGGATGTCGCGCCGCAAAGCGGCATCGATTTTGTGCTGCACAATTGCCCGACGCCAGAAAAACGGATGATCGAAACAATGGCCGGCGGACTCGCTGTATTTGACTATGACGGCGACGGACGGCCCGATATTTTCTTCACCAACGGCGCGGACCTGCCATCGTTTTCGAAAACCGCACCGAAGTACTGGAACCGCTTGTATCACAACGAAGGAGGGATGCACTTCCGCGATGTCACCGAGATGGCTGGGGTAGCGGGCCAGGGCTACTCCATGGGTGCTGCCGTCGCAGATTTCGATAATGACGGCAAGCCGGATCTGTTCGTCGCTGGAGTCGACCGCAACATTCTTTATCGCAATCTTGGGAACGGGAAATTTGCAGATGTCACGGCCCGCGCCGGCATCAAAAGCGGCGAATGGGCGGTAGCGGCGGGATGGTTTGATTACGATGGCGATGGAAAGTTGGATCTCTGGGTCGTGCACTACGCGAAATGGTCGGTAAACGATCCGCGCTATTGTGGCGACCGCTCGAAGGACGTTCGGATCTACTGCCATCCGAAGTATTTTCAGGGGCTCGCGAGTACGCTATACCGTAATCGCGGAGACGGCACGTTTGAAGACGTCTCCGTGAAAGCCGGCATTGCGCAATTTGCCGGGCGCGGCATGAGCGTGGCTTTTGCCGATTACGATGGCGACGGGCATCCCGACGTATTCGTTACGAACGACAACATGCCGAATTTTCTGTTCCACAATCGCGGCGATGGCACGTTTGAAGAAGTGGGCTTACTGGCCGGAGTAGCACTGCGCGAAGACGGGAAAGCAGTGGCGAGCATGGGCGCGGATTTTCGGGATTACGACAACGATGGACTACCCGATATCGCGGTCACAGCGCTCGCCGGAGAAACATTTCCGCTGTTCCGAAATCTCGGCAAGGGCAACTTCAGCGACGCGACCTATGCGAGCCACGTGGGCGGACTGACCGTACGGCACAGCGGCTGGGGCACGGGACTCTTCGATTTCAATAACGACGGTTGGAAGGACTTATTCACGGCGAACTCGCACGTGAACGACCGCGTGGAACTGTTCGAATCGGCGGTGTACAAGGAGCCGGACAGCGTGCTCGTCAATACAGCCAACGGGAAATTTGAGGATGTGTCCCAAGCCGCGGGATTGACGGAAGCCAAGGCGCATCGCGGCAGCGCGTATGCCGACTTCGATGGCGATGGAAAGATAGACGTGGTAGTGTCGTCGCTTGAAGGGGCGGTCGAGTTGTGGCACAACGTGAGCGCAGATGGAAATCACTGGCTGCAAGTCAAACTCCAGGGCGTGCGGTCGAACCGCGATGGGATCGGAGCGCGCATACAGATTGGCAATCAGCGGAACGAGATGACGAGCGCGGTGAGTTATGCTTCGTCCACTTTGGATGCTGTGCATTTTGGCTTGGGCAAGACCGACCGCATTGCGGAGATGAAGATCTTCTGGCCTTCCGGTGGCGTGCAGACCGTGCGGAATGTAGCCGTCGATCGAGTGATTTCGGTTACGGAAGAAAACGCGGCGCGCAAATAAGCAGATTCGGGCTATCCAAAAGTTTCTGTCTAACGGAATTTGGACTCGGAGAGATAACAACCGGATCCTGGCTGCTCCATTTGCGTGAATGAGATGCGGGCAGATCTCTTAATGGTCGCAGAGTTGCAGTGCTATAAGAGTCTTTTACCAAGTCACCAAAAACGGCGAATGGGCAGCCTTCAGAGCCCCACTAAACGAGAACGACCAGGCGAACGCGCTAACTCCGCGAACGCTCGCCTCTGCAATTCTTTGCGAACAGCGTAGTCCAGTCCCAACGACTACGCGTCCGCAGACCCCTCCTGTATGAAAACCGGTCATCTTGGCCGTCTCTGAACTCAAGGAGCTTATATGAAACTGTCTCTTGCTTTCAGCTATCCGCTGATACTCGCGGTAGCATTGCCACTCTTCCCGGTGTTGTCAAATGCGGACACGCTGGATTTCTCGGTCGCTACCCCGAACCGAATCGCCCGCCCTGGCTCGGTGGTCACGTTTGGCGGGGACATCACCAACAATGTCGGATCTCCGCTCGGCGCGACCGATCTGTTTCTGAGCTTCTCCGGTTATGATGCGACGAACGTAACGGTAAGCCAGCTTCTTGGCTTGACGGCATTCAGCATTCCCGATGGGTCAACTTCATCCTTCGTCGATCTGTTTACCTTTAGTCTGTCCGCCGGCACGCCACCGGGCACGTATGCAGCGGGCGTGATTCTGCAGGCGGCGACAGGGGATATCAGCGCGCCGCAAACCGTCAGCGTGACAGTGCCGACGCCCGAACCAGGTTCCATCACCTTGCTGCTGGCCGGCGCATCGATTCTCGGGTTCATGCTCAGGCGAAAGAGAACGAAAGTGCTGCTTCCGCTTTTGGCGGTCGCCGTGACTGCCCCTTCACTCGTGAAGGCACAGGTTTCGGCTGTCCAGTTTGTGACCGATCAACCAGGGATAGCAGCCCTGGGCTCCAACCTGATGGTTTCTCTTCCCATCAGAAACGGCGGCAGCCTGGACGCGACGAACGTAACCGTAAACAGCGTGACGCTGCAATCCGGCATACTCGCGAGCCCGACTACATTCCCCGTTTTACTCGGGACCGTGGCAGCAGGCGGCCGGGCAATTTTCCAGGCCAATTTCGATGCTACCGGATTGAGTCAAAGCACTCCTTACCTGATGACCGTTACCGGCACCTACCAGGTGGGCGGCGTCACGGCCGGCCTTTCGCTGAACCGCTTCGTGATTATTCCCGTGGCCAGTCCCGGTGTGGGTTTCAGCCAGACGACCGCGGTTGGTCCAAACTTCGTGACCGGCGCACCGTATCCAGCGCAACCCATCAATTTGGCCATCGATGCGAACGAGACGGGACCGACGGTTCCGACCGGGCCGTTTGTCCCGGGAACACCGACTCCGTCGGGCACGGCGTCAATCCCGGCGGCACTCGCCGCCACAGCACAGCTGCGACTTGCGCAACCGCAGCAGCAGCCGCCTGCGATTACGTTCAACGCGAATAACGGATTGGGTATCAACTCTGCCGGTCTTTCGTGCAGCGGCGTGGCGTCGGCGTCCTGTGCCGAACCCAGTGGAGCGAACAGCGGCAGCGTCATTTTCGTCACAACCAATTGGACCGCTGCTTATTCAACCGACGGCGGAACCACGTTTAATCAGATCGATCCAACGACTGTCTTTCCGAATGATGCGGTTGGCTATTGCTGCGACCAGGTGGTGCAGTATGTGCCGAGTATCGACCGTTTCATATGGCTGCTGCAAGGCACCGGCTACCGGCTCGCCATGGCCAGTCCGGCGGATATTGTAAACAGCGGCGGCACTTCGTGGACCTACTGGAATCTGACACCCTCGGTCTTTGGCACAACCGGCTCGGCTTTCGATTATCCGGATTTGTCGGTAGGCAACAACTCGCTTTACATCAGCTGGGATGCAGCATGCTCGCCGAGTTGTAGTGGCGGACTGCAGGTGGCGCGTATTGCGTTAACCGGCATTCAAGCGGGCGGCACGATCAGCATCGACTACACGAACCAATCGGACAGCAATGTAGCCTGGGGCAGCCATCTCAGCCAGAATACGCAGGACGAGATTTTCTGGGCAGGCCACAACGGCAACAGCGACCTGCGGGTATTTTCCTGGGCGGAAGGCAGCAACACGTATTACTGGCGGGATGTTACAGTGTCGAGCTGGTCGAATGCGACGCTGACTTCGCTGAGTCCCGATGGTCAGGACTGGATGAACAAGCTGAGCGGCTTTCCGGCGAACTCGGTGATTGGCGCGACCCGCTCGGCCAACCAGCTCTGGTTTGCGTGGAGCGCGGGTACCGACGGTAATTTCCAGCAGCCGCATGTGGAGATGGTGACGCTCGATCGGAACAACAACTTCAATGTGAACCAGCAGGTGCAGATCTGGAATAACGGTTACGCTTTTGTGTATCCGGCGCTGGCAACGAACGCTTGCACCGGGGAAGTCGGATTGTCGCTGGAGTATGGCGGCAACGGGAACTATGAAAATCACGTGGTGGGATTCTGGGGAGACTACACGGTCTACACGACGACCAATAGCAGCGTGGGCACGACTCGTTATGGAGATTACGTGACGATCCGGCAGGACCCGACACCGAATCTGTACGGAGCGTTTTTCGATGCTTTCGGATACGGGCTCAATGCGATCCCGGCTCCTGGAAGCGGTACCCAGACGGACGCGCGTTACGTGGTCTTCGGCCGGGGCGGAGCGTGCACGCCGGTGATTATCAGATAACGCAAGATCAGCGGACAGGCGGTGGGACGATGGCGGACTGCTGGGCCAGTTCGTCATCGACCTGCTGATTTTTCTTTTTTATCTGCTGGTATTCGGCCATCGCTTTCGTAGCTTGGGCGGTATTGCCGCTGGCCTGATAAGCCCGGGCGAGGCTATAATGCAGGCTTCCATCGTCGTCTAGGGTAACGGCTTTGACGAGATGCGGGACGGCTTGTGCGTTCTGATTCAGCGTGGCATAGACCATCCCCAAGGCGGCATGAGCCGGCAGGAGTTGTGGGTCGGCTTGTAAAGCGGCAGTGAGAAAGGGTACCGCTTTTTCCGGCTGCTGAGTGCGCCAGTAACTTTCGCCGAGCAGGAAGTTCAAGTCGGGTGCATTGGGCTCGTGTGAGTGCAGCTTAGTTAATAAAGGAATGGCTTGGTCGTAGTTGCGCGCTTGAACCAGCGAGCTGGCCAGTTCGGTTTCAAGACGCGGGTTGTCAGGCGCAAGCGCGAGGGCTTTGCGCCATTCCGCAACGGCCTCTGCGTCCTGCGCGTGACCGTGCAGGATTTGCGCTTTGAGAGCATGAATCTCGACGGATTCGGGGAGATGACCAAGACGATCGAAGGCATTCACCGCGAGTTGATTATAGGCGCGCGTGGTCCAGAAAAGCGTTTCGGGTTTCGCGCCGGGAGACTTGGCGGCGGCCAGGAAGTCACCTTTTAAGAAATGGCATTCGGCGGTTGGGACGGAGCAGTTCGAAGGCGGAAGTTTCTGTTCGGCGGCGCGTTCAGTCGCAGCCCAATCTGCGTGCCCGGTGCTTCCGTAGACATGGGAGAGACCAATATGCAGACCCGGCAAATCGGGCAGCTTGCTTTGCGCCTGGTGATAGAAGAAGAAGGCGCTGCGATACTGTTTGCGCTGATAACGCGAGTCGGCAAGCAGGGCGGCAACGTAAGCCGATTGCGGCGCGGCTTTGGCAAGCTGGTCGAAAGCGCGCGCGGCCGAAGCTTCGTAGGCCTTGCCGAGACCATACCAGGCTTTCGGATCAGTGGCATCGACATCCGTGATTTTGCGGTATTGGTTAGCCGCTTCCTCGGGCCGGTCCAACGTAAGATACGCGCCCGCGAGCATGCCGCGCGCGTTCGCATCCTCCGGCTGCAGTGTAAGAAGCTTTTCGAGCGGCGGGATGGCCAGGCGGGGTTGATTGGTTTGCAGGGCCGACGTGCCAAGCGACGTGAGCGCGGGGACATTATCAGGTTGCGCGCGGAGAACGGTCTGGAAGTGTGGAATGGCTTGAGCGGGATGGCCGCCCATCTCTTCCGCTAGGCCAAGATTGAGTATGAGCCCCGGATTGTCAGGTACAGCGGCCACTAGCTTTTGATAGATAGGAACCGCTTCGTCGTAGCGGCCGGCGGCCATGAGTTCTTTGGCCTGGTGTGACGCGGCGGCCAAGTCGGTTTGGGCCGCCGCAAGCGCGGATAGAAAGAGCAGAAAGAGCATGGCAGGCTGATGCCTACCCTACTGTTTTACCAGCTGAAGCGACCGGCAAAGCGAATGTTGCGCTCTCCATAGGAGCTGGTGATTTGCATGAAGGCCGAGTCCGTTACGGAAGTGTCCGGTTGGTTGAAGTGCGATGTATTCGGCAGATTGTAGAACTCCGTGCGGAACTCGAACTTCAGACTCTCACGAATTGCGAAGACGCGGCTGATACTCACATCGGTGTTCCACGTGCCAGGTCCGACGAGCGTGTTCCGACCCGTGTTGCCGAATTGACCCACGGCCGTCACTGGCGCAAAGGAACTCGGATTGTAGTAGTAAGCGCCCGGCCCTACACCGCCGAGTAACGGGACAGTAGCCGTTGTTTGATTGGCGGTCTGCAAGTTGTTCGGTGCGTTCAAAGAAGTTCCGTCGGCCGTGATGGTGAAAGGATTGCCGGTGTAGCAGGATTCAATACCGCTGAATTGCCAGCCACCCGCGATTTTGGAGGCGATGCCGCTATTGATGAACTTCTTACCGGGGCCAAAAGGAAGCTCGTAGACCCAGCCGAGTTGGAAGACGTGGCGGCGATCAAAGCCGGCGGACGCGCGATTGCGCTGAAAGACCGGGCCCCAGTTCCAATTCGTACTGGCCCAGCCATCGTCATCCGTGTAGTCAATGGCATGCGACCAGGTATAGGCGCCTTTGAGCATGAGGCCGTTCGAGAACTGGCGGTTTGCCGCAATCTGCAGAGAACTGTATTCGGAACTCAGATAACCATCCCACAGGTTAGTGGCGGTTGTGCGTCCGATAGATGCCTGCGGAAGAAGAGCTGTTCCCGAGTTGGGAAAGCCGGAATTAATATCGCGGTCTGCCAAAAGATGTACCGAATGTTGCCCGACGTATGCGGCGGACATGACAACAGCCCCGGGAAGCTGGCGCTCGATGGTGAAGTTGTAAGACTGCACGTACCCGCGATGAATTTCACTGCCGGCCAGCGGGGCGCGTTCGCTGGCTGTAGGATCGAGTGGGACGACACCGGTAGACAGATCGGGGCCGACCACAGGCGGGATTCCGTTAGCTAGAGTGCTGGGTACAACGCTCGCCGAGGTTCCAATGTTGGCGACGGAAAAGCTATTGATTTGGTTGTAGTTGTTGTTGATCGTAAGCGGATAGAAGCCGCGCAGAGGCCGTGAGAACGGAATCGGATCGTAATTCAAGCCGTAGCCGGCCCGGATCACTGTTTTGTCATTCAGCCGGTAGGCCAAGCCCACGCGAGGTGCGAAGAGTTTGTGACTCACCGTAACGTCGGCGTTTTCGGGAGTGTTGCCGCGGCCGCCCAACAGGACATCGTTGGTGGTGGGATCGTAGCTTTCGATGCCTTTGCCCGCGGCGCGAGTCATGAGCGGATAGAGTTCGTAGCGCAGGCCGAGCGATACCGTCAGTTTCTTCGAGACCTGCCAGCGATCCTGCACATACCACCCAAACTGCCACTCGCGGCCAGTCATGAGAATGTACTGTTCCCCTTTTTGCGTGTTGTCGGAGAGACCGAGCAGGAATTGCGCGTAGGCGTTGAACTGGTTAGGAGCGGCTGTCGCATTACCCGAACCGTCGTTGAGAGTGGTGATCGAGCCGTTGAAGTCGAAATAACCGCGTGCCCCGCCGTTGCTAAGTTCCGGCTGCCAGTGATTTAAATGGTGACGAACCAGATCGAAGCCGAAGCGAAGTTCGTGTGAACCTTTTGTCCAGGCTAGCGACTGGCTGGTGGTGTAGGTTTCGTCGGTACGGAAGGCAGGCATCCAGTTAGGAACGCCGGTCTCCGGATAGTAATCGCTGCCGCTGAATTCGATGTTGGGAAAGCCGCTATCCCGGATGTCCGAGCCGTTCAATCCCGGAACACCAAGAGGGGTGGAGTAATTCTTGCCGTAGTCGTTACCGAGCACCGTTTGATTCATGCGTTGATAGCCCACGTTGCCGTCGAGCACCAGAGTAGGCGAGAACACGTACGTGTGGCCAATGGAGGCCACCTGCACACTGGTGCGTCCCGAGCCCGGTGAAGAGCCCGGCGCCGGACCGCCCGCATCGCCGAAAATTCCCTGGCCGGCGGAAGTCGCGAACATGTTGTCGTACTTGATCCAGATGGAATGCTTGTCGGTCCGGTTATAGTTAACCTTCGCATCGTATTGAAAGCGGTTGATGTACGGGCTAGAAGAAGCGGTGTAATTGTTGACCGAGCCGGGCAGATTCGGCATCGGCAGATAACTCTCGATCTTCAACGCCGCTGGACTGAGCAGCGATACCGGTATCTTGTTTGCCACACCGCCATCGTTAAATTGCTGCCGTCCGATGCCATTAGAGGTGCCGGTGAAGGGGTTATAGATAGCTGTGCCATACGCCGAAAAATCGCCGGCGCGTTGATCCGCCGTCGGGAGCGTGTAAAGGCCGTTGGCGCTGGTTTTCTGCGTGGTGCCGTCGAAGCTGACGAAATAAAAAAGCTTGTCTTTCTTGATCGGTCCGCCGATGGTGCCGCCGTAATTGTTGTAGTTACCGACCGGCTTGTCGGTACCGGGCTGCAGGAAAAAATTGCGGGCGTTCAGATGCTGATCGTTGTGGAAGATGAAAGCGCTTCCGTGTATCTGGTTCGTGCCGGATTTGGTAACAACGGTAATGGAGGAGGAGCCGGCTAAACCCTGGTCGGCATCGGCGGAACTGGTAGTGACGTTGACTACGTCGATAGTCTCCGCGGGCGCGGTGTAACCGGTGTACTGCGGAAGCCAGACATTGACGCTCTCGGCGCCATCGATCTTAGTCACATTGGTCTGCCCGTTGCCGCCGTTTACGTGCGTGTTCAAGTTTTGGCCGGGCACATCGAGATTGGAATTATAGAATGTGGCAGGTGTGGTGCCCGGCGCAAGATTGATCAGCGTCTGGTAATTACGATTACCGCCGAGGGGCATCTCGGTTACCGATTTCGAATTAATCTCGGTGTGAGTATCGGCTTTGTCGGTTTGCAGTTGGACGGCCTGCGCCGAAACATCGACTTTCTCGCTGGCTTGTCCGACCTGCAGCTGGAGATCGATGCGGGTGACTACGCCAGGCGTAACCGTAACATTGCTCTGGTCAACCTCACGGAAACCCGTTGTGATGGCCGTGACAGTGTAGGTGGCGGGCGGCAGGTTGGTGATGTTGTAACGGCCGTTAGCATCCGTCTTGTCGGCACGGGTTTGTGAAGTACCGGTATTGGTGACAGTGATGGCGGAATTGGGAACGATGGCGCCGCTGGGATCAGTGACTGTCCCGACAATGGAGCCGGAGAGAACCTGCGCGTAAGCGCCTGAGGGAAGGCCAGCTAAGAGACCACACGCGAGCACGAGGCTCAGCGTACGGAGAAAATGGACGCACGGATATCCAGCCGTCTTAAAACGATTCATGACCCCGCCCTTACTTCGAAAGATTTTGACAGCAACAGCTATTTGGCTGGTCGCGCACAGGGACGGTAAGCCCCGGAAACGATTCGCCGGTTACTGAGAAACTAACAGAGTTGTTCTAGATGGTAGAACAGGACGCAAACGATTGCAATAGTTTTATTGCTGCCGCGGTTCCTGTATTTTTTATCGAAAGATGGCGGTCGAAGACCAGGCGAAGGAAAGCAACGTGCCCGGGAAAATACCTAGGATCAGAACGCCTATAGCGCTGGCCCAAATGGCGACGCGCAGGCTCATCGCAGGTGGAGGCAGCTCTTCCATGGCCCCGTTCGGCTCGCGCATATAAATGGCTACGATGATCTTCAAGTAATAATACGCGGCGATGCCGCTGTTCAAGAGCCCGATAGCCGTCAGCCAGACAAGATGCGAGTCGAGCGCGGCCTGGAAGACGTAGAACTTGCCGAAGAAACCGCCTGTCAAGGGTACGCCGATGAGTGAGAAAACGAAGATGGCCAGCAGGGCAGCCGTCACCGGTTCACGTCGCCCCAGGCCCGCCAGATCGTCAATTTTGACATGGCTCTCATGACGCGCGGCAATGTGACTGACGACGGCAAACGCGCCGATGTTCATCAACGCGTAAGAAGCCAGGTAGAACATGGCGGCGGCCATTCCGATTTGCGAACTGGCCGTTAATGCCACGAGCACGTAACCGGCGTGGGCAATGGAGCTATAACCAAGCAGACGCTTGACGTTGGTCTGCAGCAGGGCGGCGAAATTGCCGACGAGCATGGTCGCTAGCGCGCAACCCCAGACAAGCCAGAGCCAGCGCGCGTTAATCGGCCGGAACGAGGTCATGAAAACGCGGAAAAAGATGGCGAAGGCAGCGGCCTTCGGGCCGGCGGACATGAAGGCGCTCACCGGCGCTGAAGCTCCCTGGTACACGTCGGGCGCCCACATCTGGAACGGTACAACGGAAACTTTAAAAGCAAAACCGACGAACATCAAGGCGGCCGCGAGGCTCGCGATCAACACAGATTTCGATCCCTGATCGAGCACGCTGCGGATTTGATAAAGATTGGTCGATCCCGTGAGGCCATAGATCCAGGCGATGCCATAGAGCAGGAAAGCCGTCGCGAAGGAACCGAGCAGAAAGTATTTGAGAGCCGATTCGTTGTTGCGGCGATCGTCGCGCAGGAAACCGGCCAGGATATACGTGGCGATCGACGAAATTTCCAGGCCGATGAAGACCATGATGAGGTCGCTCGCGGTAGCGAGTACGCACTGGCCGACGATCGAGAAAAGAATCAGCGAATAGTATTCACCGGTTTGCGCATGTTCCCGTTCGAGATAGCTGAACGAGGTGAGAATGCAAAGAAAGCCGACCACCAGCACCAGGCCGCGGAAGAAAGTGCCGTAATCATCAACCGTAATCATTTGGGAGAAAGCAGCGCCGGGGTTTTGGCCCGCCCAGATGTTTGCAAAGAATGCGACAGAGAGGCCCACCAGCGCCAATGCGCCGAGTGAGGTGCGCTTGGCTTCCGGCCGCATCATTGCTTCGAGCAGCATGATGGCAATACCAAAGATGCTGAGGACGATTTCGGGTAGGAACCGTAGATAATCGATCGAATGCGGCAGAAAACTAGCGGGCATTCACAACCTCGGAAGCACTTACAGAGAGGGCCGGGGAACCCACTGCTGGCCGTGGGCCTGGTCCGCGCTGTTCTGAAAACACCCGCAATCCCAAATCTGAGCGGGAAGCGTAAGCGCCCCGTGCCCAATTCTGCGCAACACGAGTTTTCAGCCCCCAGGGCGGCCGATAGGCCATCACCGATTCATCGGCGTTCCTCTGAAGCTCGCCCTTTGGTAGGGACACCCGGTACTGATTGTTCATGTTCGTCTGTTCGAGCAAGTGCGAAGTAGCCGCCGAAATAGATGGCAGGAACGATTGGGTGTAGCTGCCGAGCCAAACCATCAGCAAAATCATTGGAATAAGAGGCACCCAGTCTCGCCCACTCAAATCGAGAAACGGGCGCGCTTCTTCCGGACGTTTGCCGGCCGCTTCGGGCGGTTTCCCGAAAAATGTCCGCTGATACATCCAGAGCATGTAAGCGGCCGACAGAATCACCCCAACAGCGGCCCACACGGCCCACGAAAAGTGCGCTAAGGCAGCGCCCTGCAGCACCAGAAACTCACCGATGAAGTTCGAAAGCGTGGGCAATCCGATGCTGGCCAGCAAAGCGATCATAAACGCGGTGGCCAAGCCAGGCGCAACATTGGCCACTCCGCCGAAGTCCGAGATTTCGAGCGACCCGCGCCGCTGTTCGAGATAGCCGGCAAGCAAAAAAAGTGCCCCGGTCGAGATGCCGTGAGCAATCATCTGGTACACAGCGCCGTCGGCGCCCTGCTGGCGGAACGAAAAGATGCCTAGAACGATGAACCCTAGATGGCTCAGTGACGAGTAAGCGATCAGGCGTTTGATGTTGGTTTGTACCAGCGCGAGCAGCGCGCCATAGATGATGCCGATGATGGCGAGAACGATCACCCAGCGGGCGCAGGCGTGTGCGCCGCTCGACGTGATTGTCAAGCAGTAACGGATCAGGCCGTATGCGCCCATCTTCGACATCACAGCGGCCAGTAAAAAGGTAGCCGGCGTTGGAGCTTGCGTGTAAGTGTTGGGCAGCCAGGTGTGCAGTGGGAAGATCGGCACCTTTACCGCGAAGGCGGCGAAGAAGCCGAGGAAGAGAAGCAACTGCTGCGAAGGCGAGAGCAGGACGACGCCGGTATTGATCCGGTTCATGATCTCGACGTAATCAAACGTGCCGGTGAAGCTGTGGAGATAGATGATCGAGCCGAGCATCAGCACTGAGCCCAGCATGGTGTACACGAAGAACTTGACGGCAGCAGGGCCGCGTAGCCCGGAGCCCCAGCTACCTACCATCAGGTACATGGGTACCAACGCCACTTCCCAGAAGACGTAAAAGACGAAAAGATCGAGAGCGGAGAAGACGCCGATGATCCCGAATTCAAAGAGCAGCAGCAGCGCAAAGAAATTTTTCTGGCGTTCCTTGATCATGCTGCTGGAAATCCAGACTCCGACAGGCAGCAGAAACGTAGTAAGCAATACGAGCCACAGGCTGATGCCATCGATGCCGAGATGCAGTCGGATCTGCAGGCCGGGCGTATCGGTCCACATGGTATTGACGACGGAACTGAAATGCGAGCCATCGGCGACCGCGGGTGAGATGAGGCCGAGCGAAGCGAAAAAGGTGAGGACGCTCGCGAAGAGCGAGATATAGAACGGCGACTTCGACTCGCGAGGCGAAAACAGAATGAACAGGAAACCAAGAAGAGGGAGCAGCAGGACGAGCGCGAGAAGATTCATCGAGTTCCCCCGAAGATTCCCATCACAAAGATGACGATGAGGGAGCCGGCCAGCACCCAGGTGGCGTAATTGCGAATGCTGCCGGATTGGAGGCGACGGAATAACGAGCCCCAGCCACGGACGATGCGGCCTAATCCGTTGACCAGACCGGCATCGATCAATGCTTCATCCACTCCGCGCCATAGAATGACGCGCGAGATGGTCTCGACCGGCTTCACGATCACAGCCGAGTAGGTTTCATCGACGTAGTATTTGTTCGAGACCAGCGTGTAAACAGGTCCAGCAGCGGTTTTAAACGATTCGGCGAGACGTGGCTGGAGCACATAGAGGAAGAAGGCGGCCAGGATACCGAGGATGCCGAGTGACGCCGAAATAATCATGGCGGTCGAGCTCTCGTGTTCCGCCAGCGGGTACATAGGCGCAAGCCACTTTGGAATATTGATGAAGCCGCCGGCCGCCGAGAGAATGGCCAGCACGATAAGCGGCATCGTCATGGAGCCAGGCGATTCGTGGGGATGATGATGGCCGCGATAGTCGCCCGCAAAAGCCAGAAAGAAGGCGCGGAAGACGTAAAAAGCAGTAAGGCCTGCCGTGAGCGCGCCCACCCAGAACATCCAGGGTGAAACTTGATAGGCGGCCGACAGAATGGCGTCTTTGCTGAAGAATCCCGAGAAACCGGGCACGCCCGAGATGGCTAAACTAGCAACCAACAGAGTGATGCAGGTGACCGGCATGTACTTGCGCAGGCCGCCCATGTGTCGCAGATCCTGCTCGCCGCTCAGCCCATGAATCACGCTTCCTGCCCCTAGGAAAAGAAGCGCCTTGAAGAAGGCGTGGGTCACCACGTGGAAGATACTAGCCGAATACGCGCCGACTCCAAGGCCGAGAAACATGTAGCCGAGTTGCGACACGGTCGAATAAGCGAAGACTTTCTTAATGTCGTTCTGAGTGACGCCGATGGTAGCGGCAAAAACGGCGGTCAAGAGGCCGATGACAGCCACGACGTGCATCGCGGACGGCGCAAGGTTATAGAGAAACGACACGCGAGCCACCATATAAACGCCGGCGGTGACCATGGTGGCGGCGTGGATGAGCGCGGAAACGGGCGTGGGACCGGCCATGGCGTCCGGGAGCCAGACATAGAGCGGGATCTGCGCCGACTTGCCGGTGGCCCCGACGAACAAGAGAAGAGCGATGGCTGTAATCGTGCCGCTGGCAACGGCGGTGGGTGCGCTCGAGATGGCAGCGGAGAGCTTGCCGAAATCCAGCGTATGGAAGGCGACAACGGTGAGCAGAATGCCGAGCATGAACCCGAAATCGCCGATGCGATTCACGATGAAAGCTTTGTTCGCGGCGTTGGTCGCCCAGGTCTCGCGAAAGTAGAAGCCGACCAGCAGATAACTACACAACCCCACACCTTCCCAGCCAACGAACAGCAGCAGCAGGTTCGAGGCCAGAACCAGCGTCAGCATGAAGAACATGAAGAGATTTAGATAGCTGAAGAAGCGAAAACAACCTTCTTCATGGGCCATGTAGCCGATCGAGTAAATGTGAATCAACAATCCGACGCCGGTGACGATTAGCAACATGACGGCGGTGAGGCGGTCGACCGTCATGTCGAAGCCTACCTGCAGGAAACCGCTTTGAATCCAGGTAAAGTAGTGCTCGCTCAAGGGCGTATCGAGGGGCCAGAGCCGGGAGAGAACAAGCAGAACGTAGAGGAACGAGAGCGTTACGGAGCCGACCGCAATCAAGTTTACGAGCGGTTTCGCGAAACGCCGGCCGAGTAAGCCGGTGAAGAGAAAACCCAGCAGCGGAAACAGAGGAATGAGCCAAAGAGTCATGGTCGGGAGAAATTAATTTTTCATCGAGTCGACTTCATCGATTTGCAGAGTGCCGCGATTTTTGAAGATGGTGAGGATGATGGCCAGGCCGACAGCGGCTTCAGCAGCGGCCACCACCATCACGAAGAATGAATAGATGTGGCCGTCAATGCGATGCATCTGGTAGGAAAAGGCAACGAAGCTGAGGTTCACAGCATTGAGCATCAATTCAATCGACATGAAAACCGTGATGATACTTTTGCGGTAGACGAAACCGGCGGTGCCGAGCGTGAACAAAATGGCGCTCAGGACCAGGTACCAGGTGAGAGAAACGTGACCCATGCTATTCAATCTCCTTGCGCGCCAGGACAACCGCGCCCAGGATGGCAATCAGAATGAGAATTGAGATGACTTCAAAGGGCAGCAGATAGCGGGTGAAGAGGAGGAGACCGATATTCTCGGCCGTGCCTCCCACCCAGCTGCCAAACGAAACGGTGCGCATCACAGGCAGAGCGGCGCGAATCAGAAAGCCCACGACAGCCACGAAGGCAAGCAAGAGCGGAAGGCCGGCGATCTGGGCGAACCAGGATTTGCCGCTGGTTTTTTCGGCGCCCGCATTCAGCAGCATGATGACGAAGATGAAAAGCACCATCACGGCGCCCCCGTAAACAATCATTTGCGCCATCGCGATAAATTCCGCACCTAATAAGAGGTAGAGGACAGCGAGCGAACCCATGACGCCGATCAGCGAGAGCGCGCTGGATATAGGGTGCTTTTGCAGCACCAGATTGAAGGCGCAGACGATCGCAACGACCGCGAAGATGATGAAAAGGATAGTGTCCATGGCAGCGGCGCTAGAACACCGCTACACAGAAGGCGGTAGCGAGCAGATTGAGCAGCGCCACGGGAAACAGAAAGGTCCAGGCGAAGTGCATCAGTTGATCGTAGCGGAAACGCGGCAGTGTGCCGCGCACCCAGATGTAGACGAAGAGAATGAAACCTGCTTTGGCCGCGAACCAGAAAATCGGAACGAGTATCGTTTGCAGAAGGGGAACAGCGAAAATCGCAGCCAGTACCAGAGCCGCGACGCCAAAGAAGGGCATGGTGAATCTGTCATTGCGGCGCGCCGGGCGCAGCGCTTGAAAGAAAAACGTGAAAGAGGCTGCGATCAGGAAGAGAGTCGGAATCCAATTGGAATAGGGTGCCGGGAACAAAGGATGCCAGCCGCCCAGGAACAGCAGAGTCGCGACGCAGGCAATGGTAATCATGTTGGCGTATTCCGACATGAAAAAGCACGCGAATTTCATACTGCTGTATTCGGTGTGGAAACCGGCGACGAGTTCGTTCTCGGCCTCGGGCAAGTCGAATGGGACGCGATTAGTTTCGGCGAACCCGGCGACCATGAAGATGAGGAAGCCGAAGATTTGTGGGAAGGGCATCTGGAAGATGCTCCAGCGTGGGATAAAACCGAGATAGTAACCGGCTTGGCTTTCGGAGATCGCCCGGAAGCTGACATGATTGGCCAACAGCAGCGGCGCGACGATAGCAAGCGTTAATGGTAGTTCGTAGCTGATCATTTGCGCGCTGCTACGCAGACCCCCGATTAGAGAGTACTTATTGTTCGACGACCAGCCCGCGAGAGCAATGCCATAAACACTAACCGAACTGATCGCAAGCACAAAGAGAATGCCGACATTCACGTCCGTGATCTGCATAAAGGTGTGCACACCAAAGACGCTAACCTCAGGTCCGAACGGAATGATAGAAATCGAAATCAGCGCCAGGCACACGGCGATGAACGGCGCGAGAATATAGAAAAACTGATTCGCGTGAGGCGGCATCAGGTCCTCTTTAGTCAAGAGCTTAAAGACATCGGCCATCGGCTGCAGCAGACCGTGCGGACCCACACGTAGCGGACCGGTGCGAGCCTGAATGTGACCGAGTACTTTACGCTCAACCCACTGCAGATACGCGAGCGTGGTCATGAATACCGCAAAGACCAGCGCAATTTTAATCAAACTGACCAGGAAGAAGTTCATCAGTCGGGTCTTACCACGGCTTCGGTCTGCACGCTACCGGGCTTGGTCACGGGTTCAAGATGCGGATCATGATAAAGAGCGCCGGGCGCTTCGAGAACCGAATTCAGCATGGTCGAGAAGCGTCCCAATGTTCCTGAAGTATAGAGGGTGTTGCCGGCGGGCCGAATCAGTTCCGGTTGCGAGCGAAACGTGACGCGCCCGTTCACCGGAGCAGTAGGAGCGGCGCCACCGGTTTCGACAACACCAAAAGGAACATTGTAGCCATGAACGGATTCGCGAATTTGGGCAAAAATGCTGTCTGGTTTGAGCGTCCCCAGTCCGGCGCGCATCTCCTTGGCGAGAAGAGCAAAAATCTCGAAGTCCGACTTGGCGCCCATGGTCTTAGGACCGCGCGTCAGCTTCTGCACGTCTCCGCAAACATTCGTAACCGTGCCGATTTTTTCGTAAACGGACGCCGCTGGGAAAACCACATCGGCGCGCCGGGCGGTTTCGGTTAAGAAGAGATCCTGCACCACCACAAAGGCATCCGAAGCGGCTAGCGGCTGACGCGACAGCGGGTTCGCTCCCACTACCCAGAGGGCTTCGAGGTTGGGATCAGCCAGAATTTGGTCGTAGTTGAGACCCGGTTCGATACCCGAGTTCGTAACAGGCAGATAGCCCGGCAAGAGGTCAGGCAGCAGGCCCATATCGGATGCGCCGCGTGAATTGGAGTAATCAACCAGGCACACGTATTTGACTGGGATGCCCAATGAATCGCCGTACTCGACCAGCCGGCGAATGGAATCGCCTTTGATGGACGCGCCGAAGAGAATAACAAGATCCGTCTCTTTAGCAAGCTGCTCACGCCACGCTTCGAGCGAGTCGAATTCCTGGCCCAGTTGGGCGCGGGCGGTAGTGGCGTAATTGTCTTCGCGAACCGGTCCGGGCGTGATGGCGTACACGTGTCCTTTATGCAGACGCCAGTTTGAGCGTAGTTGGAAAGCGAGGAATGGATGTTCTTGAGCCAGATCGCTGTCGATAACAAGCGCGGCTTTGGCCGTCAACAAATCCAGGGTGGTCGCGAGCGAACCGGTGCGGCCATGCAGGCTGTCTATAAGAGTGGCTATATCGCCGGTCCGGTGATGATCGATGTTAGACGTGCCCAAGACTTCGCGCGCCAGTTTCTGCAACAAGAAATTCTCTTCATTGGTCGTGTGATTCGAACCGATCACACCGAATTTGCCGTTGCGCGCGCGCAGTTCGGAAAATTTGCGCGCCACAGTGGCCAGCGCGATGGCCCACGACGCCGGCTTCAACTCGCCGTCGGTTTTAACGAGCGGCGTAGTCAGGCGTTCAGGGTTCTGATTGAAGTCGAACGCATAGCGGCCTTTGACGCACAAAAATTCGCCGTTAAGGCCGGACCGATCACGATTATTGGCGCGGATGATTTCGTTGTTGCGAACGCCCAGGGTGGTTTTGCAGCCGTTCGAGCAGTGTGTACAAACAGTACCCACATGCTCCATTTCCCACGGACGGGTCTTGTACCGGTAGGGCCCCGAAGTGAGAGCGCCAACCGGACAGATATCAATGCAAGCGCCGCATTCGTCGCACTCTAAATGGTCACCTCCGTTGGGCACGATCTCGGAGGCCGAGCCACGATTGCCGATGCCTAGTGCATTAACGCCGAGGCCTTCGCCGCAAATCCGCACACAGCGATAGCAAAGGATACAGCGGGGCGCATCGTAGAAAACGATCGGAGACCACTGCTTCTCGTCCACATGGATCTTGGCTTCGCGAAAGCGGCTCTCGCCCGCGCCATATCGGAACACCATGTCCTGCAGTTCACACTCACCGCCCTTGTCGCACACCGGGCAGTCGAGCGGATGATTGGTCAAAAGAAATTCGAGTGTGCCTTTTCGCGCCTGCTGCACTTGCGGAGAATCGGTATGAACGATCATTCCCTCGGCAACGGGCAGCGTACACGCTACCTGCAGCTTCGGCGTTTTTTCCACTTCCACCAAACACATCCGGCAAGCCGCCTGCAAGGAGAGGTCGTCGTAATAACAGAAGGCCGGGATCGATATACCGGCAGTTTTGGCCGCGTTGATTAAGAGCGTGCCGGCGGGGGCCTGCAGTTGTTGGCCGTCGATCGTAAAGTTGATTGGGTCAGCCATAAATATTGTTTTTCGTGGGACTTGCTAAACAAGCGGGCAGGCTCACTGGATAGCCACTAGTTCAGGAGCTTCAGCCGCGACTTGCGAGTTCTTCAGATAGTCTTCGAACTCACCGCGAAATTTTGTAATAAAACCAGTGGTGGGCATGGCGGCCGCATCGCCGAGAGCGCAAAAGGTCCGGCCCAGCATGTTGGCCGAGAGTTCGCCGATCAAATCGATATCCGATGCCACACCAGCGCCGTCGTGGAAGCGGGTCAACACTTTTTTGAGCCAAGTCGTGCCTTCGCGGCACGGAATGCACCAGCCGCAACTTTCGTGCGCGTAAAATTTAATGGTCCGCAGCGCCACCGCCACGATATCGGTATCCTCATCAAGGATAACGAGACCGCCGGATCCGGCCATAGTCTTGGCTTTCGCCAGCGAATCGAAGTCGAGCGGAATGTCGCATTCGTCGGCGCGCAGCACAGGAGACGAGGAACCGCCCGGGATCACGGCTTTGAGCTTCTTGCCATTGCGCATGCCACCGCATACTTCGTTGATGAGCTTCATCATGGGGAAGCCCATCGGCAGTTCATAAACACCAGGCTTGTTCACGTGACCGGAAACACAAGTCAAACGGGTGCCCCCGTTTTTGGGCGTACCTAATTCGGCATACCAGGCGCCCCCGTTGCGGAAAATCACCGGAACCGCCGAGAACGTCTCGCAATTATTCAAAATCGTCGGCGATTGAAAGGCCCCGACGACAGCCGGGAAAGGAGGCTTTAAGCGAGGGACGCCGCGCTTCCCTTCGAGCGATTCGAGCAGCGCCGATTCTTCGCCACATTCGTAAGCGCCCGCACCCGTGTGCGTGTAGAGATCGAAGTCCCAGCCGGAACCAAGAATGTTTTTGCCCAGGTAACCACGTTCGTAAGCTTCCGCAATCGCCTTCTCGACGATGCTGATTAAATAGCGATATTCACCCCGAATGAAGATGTAGCCTTTGTTCGATTTAATCGTCCAACCCGCAATCATCATGCCTTCGAGCATCTGATGCGGGTCGTTTTCCATCAGGAGGCGATCCTTGCAGGTACCGGGTTCGCTCTCGTCCGAGTTGCAGATGACATACGTGGGCTTGCCGGTGGTGCGTGGAACAAAGCTCCACTTCATACCAGTAGGGAAACCTGCGCCGCCACGACCGCGCAGCGACGATACCTTTAGCTCCTCAATGATCGCTTCGGGCGTGAGTTCAAGGACCTTTTTGATGGCCACGTAGCCTTCGCTCGAAAGATACGTATCGATCGAAGCCGAGTTGGGCAAATCAAACCGCTGCGAGATCACTCGCGTTTCTAAAGGGCTGGGTTCGTTATAACGCATTGCTGGTTTCCTTCAGAAGGCTTTCTGCTGGTAAGAGCCGTCGCGCAACGCTTCTATCAGTTGATCAAAGCGCTCCTCAGTCACAAAATGATGAAAATCGTAGTTAATTTGGATTGCGGGCGCCCACGAACAGGCACCCATGCACTCTACTTCTTCGAGCGAAATCAAACCGTCGGGCGAAACCTGTTTGTTGCCGAGCGCCAACCTCTCCGTTGCGTGCTCCATCAACTGCTCAGCGCCAACGGCTTGGCAGGCAATGTTAGTGCAAACCTGAACATGGAATTTACCGAGCGGTTTCCGGTGCAGCATCGAGTAGTAGCCGATTACTTCATCGACTTGCAGCGGCGTGACGCCACACCGGCGGGCCACTTCTTCCACTAGGTCCTGGGTCACGCTGCCGATCTCATCCTGTCCATAAAGCAACATGGGAACGACAGCGGAACGCTGCCGTCCGGCGGGATAGCTGGTCAGCAGCTTGCTGAATTTAGCTTCGAGCTCCGGCGAAAAAGTCATGATTTAGCGGTCGACATCTCCCAGCACAAAGTCCATGCTGCCCATGGCCGCGATGGAATCCGCGATCAACTCCCCTTCAAGCATTGCGCCCAATGCTTGCAAATTGCCGAAGGACGGAGTGCGCATGAAAACCCGATGGGGATTAGCCGTGCCGTCACTGACGATGTAATAACCGAGCTCGCCGCGTGGAGATTCGACCACCTGATACACAGAGCCTTCCGGCACGCGAAAGCCTTCCGTCACAATTTTGAAATGGTAAATGAGTGACTCCATCTGAGTCTTCATCTTCTCGCGGTCCGGCAGGACAACATGCGGTGCGTCCGCCACCCATCGACCTTCCGGCATGCCGGCCAGCGCCTGGCGGACAATGCGCACGCTTTGCCGCATCTCTTCTACCCGCACTTCAAAGCGAGCGTAGACATCGTTCGCGGTGCGAGTGGGAATTTCAAAGTCGAATTTTTCGTAGCTGGTATGCGGACAATCTTTGCGGGCGTCGCGCTTGAGTCCAGCGCCGCGCAACAGCGGGCCGGTGACGCCCAGTTCGATCATCAGATCGAGCGGCAAACCACCCACACCCTTGGTGCGATTCACCCAAATCGGATTAGCGGCCAGCAGGCTGTAATATTCATCGATGCCGCGCGCCAGCCGTTCAATCAATGCAGCAGTAACTTTCTCCCAACCGCGCGGCGGCTCGAGCGCCAGTCCCCCGATGCGTATGTAGCTCGTCATCATGCGCTGTCCGGAGAACATCTCGAACAGTTTCATTACTTCTTCGCGTTCGCGGAAACAATAAAAGTAGACGCTCATCGCGCCGATGTCGAGCGCGTGCGTGCCAAGCCACACCAAGTGGCTTTGGATTCGGGTGAGTTCGCAAAGCATCACGCGCATCCATTGCGCTTTGGGGGGAATCTCGAGCCCTAGCAAGCGCTCCACCGCCAGTGCATAACAGAGATTGTTATTGAGATTCGAAAGATAGTCGACGCGATCGGTGAGCGGGGTGCCCTGTGCGTACTTCTTGACTTCGAATTCTTTCTCGATGCCGGTATGAAGATATCCAATCTCAGGCCGCGCGCCCAAAATGGTTTCGCCATCTAACTCTAAAACTACCCGAAGCACACCATGGGTCGAAGGATGTTGCGGACCCATGTTCAGCGTCATGCGCCGCGCTCGCCCGGGCTTGTCCCCGATGTATTCAGTGCGCGAAGGATCTTCTACTTCCAGCTCGTGTTCCGGGTCAAGCGACGCAACCCTGGCATTATCTTCCTTCATAGATTTTTCCTGTCAGACCATCTTTTCAGTATCGAGTCCCAACGAAATAGTTACTCGTCCGGATAAGAGTATTTGTAACCGTGAACCGGATAATCTTTCCGCAGAGGGTGACCCTCCCAGTCGGCGGGCATCATGATTCGCTCCATGTTTGGATGATTGCGGAACGAGATACCAAACAAATCAAACACCTCGCGTTCATACCAGTTAGCGCCGCGCCAAACTGAGACCAGCGATTCGACCGTGGCGTTTTCAGCAAGACGGACGACCAGCCGCAGGCGCGTATTGTCCTGGTACGAATGGAGAAAATACACGAGTTCGAAACGCGGCGATCGCGGCCACCAGTCGACTGCCGTGACGCCCGCCAACTGTTCGAAATTAGCGCTTTCCTTCAGGTAACTACACACTTCTACCAGCCGGTCCGGATCAAGATAGAGCACCGGACCGTCGGGTTCTGTCTTCACGTCCACGATGGCATCGGCAAACCTGGAGTGGAGCTCGACGGCGGCCGGGTTACCGGCTAAAAGCTCAGGCTGCACGATCAATTCTCGCTTCTGCCGCGCGCTCCTGATCCACCGACCAGTCGAGCACACCCTTCTTGAGAATGTAAAAGTAGCCACAAAAAACCAACACAATAAACAAGAGCATTTCAAAGAAAGCAAACAGTTTGAACTGGCGGTAGACCACCGCCCACGGATAGAGAAAAATCGCCTCTATATCAAATAAGATGAAAACCATCGCGACCAGGTAGAACTTAACTGAAAAGCGTTCCCGGGCGTTGCCGACCGCCTTCATACCGGATTCGTAGGGTGACGATTTTACGGTATCTTTGACGCGCCGCCCAATCAGGGCGGAAAGCCCGATCATAGCGCCCGCGACTGAGATGGCAATCAGGATCTGAACCAGAACCGGAAACCAGGTTTCGGCATAAGTGGTGGGCATGGTTTGTAAATCTCGGCTCGGTAACTATCAGAGTACCAGTCGCAGCCGCGCCGGCAGCCACAGGAGACGAATCGCAAAAATTCCTATAATCGGGACAGGATCAGCCGTGAAAAATTCAGTCGAGACCTTAATTCCAGTTTGGATAAACGGAGAAGCCCGGGACGTGCCAAGTAGCTCGTCGGTGGCCTCAGTGCTCGAATGGCTGGGGATTGCCGGCGATCGCGTCGCGGTGGAGCTGAACAAAGCGATTGTGCGCAAGCGCGACTGGCCGGAGGCAGCGGTGGGTGCGGGAGCGCAAATTGAGATTGTAGAATTTGTAGGTGGCGGTTGATCGACGAAGCTAGAGGTTCGTCTTCTAATCACGTTGCTGATAAATCGCCCCACTGCCAATGCGCAGTAGAAGTCATGCGCGGGTAATGGATCACGAAGATGACGCTCGGTGCAGACCAGCAGGTCGAACTCACCTTTGAGGCGACCGGCGTGCCAAAGGGTTGAGCTCCCCTCGAATTCAGAAAGAGCCTACATCCACATCACCATTGTTCAACTAGCAATTCAGCATTGCTTATTCACGGCCAAACAGAATCCTAAATGTCTCTCAACTCCTGGATCTAAGCGGCCCACATGGATGACCTCCACTTTCTTGTTCGTAGATATGAGGACAAGCGTGGGAGTGCCGGTTACCTTCAGCTCCTTGATCTCATCTACTGACAAGATGTTGGGAATAATTCCAACATCTTTCGAAAACTGTTTCGTGCCAGCGTCAACGTTAGCTGTCAGCAAGTGAACATCGAAAAGAGATGTGCTGCGGCTGGAATTTACTAGTGCTTTATAGAATGGTTTCTCTGCCTGGCAGAACGGGCATTGGGAATACACCAGCAGCAACACTGACCGTTTCCCGGGGGACGCATATCTTGACCACGAATTCATTGCAATGCTTGCTGATGTTGTTGCAGGCTGCGCGAGACGAGAGTAACCAACCAACGCAGCATATACCGCCACAGCCGTGACGACCAGCCAACCCAACATGTTAGAAATGTACGCGCTTTTTGATCGACTTTCTTCGTGAGCCATCTTCAGCTACTCTGTTACGATCTTGGTCTCGCTCGTGTACTGAGGTCTGGTGAAAACAGGCCTTGTTGTAAACTGCTGTTCCCGAACTAGCTGAATTGCTCTGTCATTACCAAGGCGCTGTCGAACAAGCAATATGTAACGTGCTTTTTCCGTAGCGTCGGCTGCACCTTTGGCGGTCGCTTCTTGTGTCACTGATTGTAGCGCGGCAATATTTTCAGGAGAAGCAGCAGTATCGCCGGCCAGCTTTGCTGCCGGTGCAAACATATCGTCTGCGACGACGCCCTTTGCCTGATTGTCCAGGATTTGTGAGAACAAGGAATATAAGGATGTAGCTTCTTGCTGTACCCTTTGCCCCAATTTCGATTTATCCGGACCAAATATTTGTCCGTCCGACAGAACAATTACATCTACTGAGATTACGATCGATTGGGCTCGATTGTAGGAAGACGCTTCGGTGGCAACATCCGCGTTGAGAACGGAATCCGGGATACTAAACGACTCTCCCGTCACAGCTAACGTGGGCGTTACCAGCGCGCCCTGCCCGCGCTTAACCGCTATACCGGGCTGGCTTCGAATCTGTTTTTTGAGACCAGGATAAGCGCTATCCAGCAATTCGGACTGGCGCTGGCTGACTACTCGGTCCGTACTCCTTCCGTCTGGGAGGGTAATTGTCCACTTGATTGCGTACCCCACAATGTCTCGATTTGAACCATTCCGAATCATAAGACTCCAAGGAGACAGCTGATCCGCAACGGAACTGACCCGGTTGTTCAACACGGTCTGACGTAGCTTTGCGACGGCTTCATCATTCGCAGAAAACACGTCAATACCTGGAATCGCAGGGTAGACGATACGTACACTGGGCATTGCCATAACACTCGTTCCAACACTTATTAGGCCTAACATGAGACGCAAGTAATGCATATGAATTCCTTCGTTAGTTCAAAAATGGGGCATAGCAGCCGTTCAGATTCAATGTTTGAGTCTGCGTGCCACCCGAGTTACAACCGACAAACCCACTTTGCGTTCCGATCTGAACGAGACTCCGAAGCGCAAGCGCGCTGTTGTAGGTAGCGAGGCCAGCGCCGCCGATACCGCCTTGGATCATGGAATAGTTTTGGACCGACTGATTCGAACAACTTAGGTACGACCCCGCTTGCGCGTAGAGAGAACCATAGAAGTCCGTCGGACTGCAATATGCAGAGGCAGAACAGTAGCTCGGGCCATTCACCACCGTTGATTGACACGGCCCAAGAGCTGTAGTTGAAAAAATGATGCTCGCTCGAATCTCCTGAACTATTCCGAACGTCAGCAACACAAGTAGCACCAGTCGAAACAGGATTGTGACAAGTTTGTTGTTGGTAATAATCTCGCGCGGCGTTCTTCGAACTCTACGTAGAGCGATCGCTGGACGGCCAAGCAGAAGCAAGATGGCGGCCGCACAGTGAAAAATTCAGTCGAGACATTGATTCCAGTTTGGATAAACGGAGAAGCCCGGGACGTGCCACAGTAGCTCGTCGGTGGCCTCACTGCTCGAATGGCTGGGAGTTGCCGGCGATCGTGTGGCGGTGGAACTGAACAAAGCCATCGTGCGAAAGCGCCACTGGCCTGAGGAAGCGGTGGATGCGGGTAGCCACATCGAAATTGTGGAGTTTGTTGGTGGCGGTTGATCCTTGCAGCCCAAACGTTCTGGAGAGGCGTTAACGCCCACTTTCGCATCTAACCTACACGCAAAAGTGTCGGGAGTGCGCATGGGAGCACGCAAAGTGCGGAACTACCATGCGCGCTTGTGACAGTACGCTGCTCCCGGCGCGACTGGATTTTGGACCTTGGTTTCGTCACCCGAGCCGTTAGGTTCGACTACCGGCCGATCGAGAGATTGTCGGGCTGGTTTCCGCCTGGAGAGATTCGAACCATCCAGAGTTTTAGCCGCTGAGCGGCCTAACGATCAACAACTAATTCACCAGCTGTTTCAGCCAGAGGCTGCACGAGGCGCGCGACTGGCACCTTCTCGAGCGCCTCGAGATCAAGCGTGATTAACTCGCCGCACTCATCTCTGATTACCCGCTCAATAGTTTTCATGTTCGTAACCCAATGCTTCCGGCCCGCTTGGATGAAGTAGATCTTCTTTAAGGCGGGAGTCGCTCCTTCTGTTCGTACAAACTTTCCTTCAAGTTGGTCCACAAAACGCAAATCTTCTGGTGTCAGATGATAGACCCTATCGCTCAAAAGGACTCTGTCATAGAGTTTCAAAAACCCAGCTATCTGGGGGTCCTCACGAATAGCGCGCGCACCTTGTTCGGAGAGATTCTCTTGCCATCGGCGATCAGTGAGAGATTGTGTCGCGTTCTGACGGTAAAAGTCATCGTCACCGGTGATCAGCCAATTGGGTTTCGACGGTGCGGACCGAAGCACCACGCTGCTTGCTCCGTTCGCAGCAAACGCGTGATGAGCCTTCAACCAATACTTCAGCGAAGAAGGATCAAATTCACCGCCGATAGCTGAAAAGAGTTCGGCAAAGCCCGTCTCCGGTGACGTCGCCAACTCGTCATAGAAGATGGCAACAGAGGGTGCATTTCTTAACTGAATAAAATTCCGGATTTCCAAATTTTCACGAAGCCACAGCGCACACAAGTTACTGAGATCTTCCGGTAGCCTCCGACGTGCTGACGCACACCATCCGCGCGGATCACGTATCAAGTGGACGAGGAATGTATCGAAGCGGAGGTCGCCAGGCGGAAGAAAGCGCTCGGCCCAATGGACGCGCTTCGAAGTATCGACTAGCGTCTGACTGCCGGTCCGAGCAAATGCTACATCAAAGCCACTCTCAAGCGGTACGCGTTCGATGTCACCTAAAATGTCGCAGTTGGAAATCTGGTGCGCCGCGCACCAAGCGCAGGGCTGCCGCAGATCGTCGTTCCAGGCACGATAGAACTCTCCGAGGAAAGCTGAGTCCGGGTTACTCCCGAGTACATAGCCTACCCATGTGGAGCCGCTCCAATCACACGAAAGGATGAAGACTACGGTTTGCCGTTGCATATTGGCATCTGCTAGCACCTACCAATGTTCTACCCCAGCAGCCCGTGAAGCAGTTAAAGATCGAGATCGGAATGCAGCCGGTCCCATTGCTTGACGACGCGTGACGCTGTGCAATTGAAGATCCCCGAATCGGGAGTTGAAAGCAGATGGGGCTTGAGCCTTTTTCAGAATATTTGAACTAGCCGACGGGTTTGTGCTTCTAATGGGTGCGCCGCGAGAAACGGAGAAATACCGGGAGCCCGCTCATACTCCATTCGAACTTCTTGTTGCTACGAAGTTTGGCGCCTATGATCGCCGGGGGAATGTCTCCAACGAGATTTTTCGGCGCCGCGGTATGTTCACTTTGGCCGCTTTTGTTTGTGCAGGCTCGAGGATCCGGAGCGGAGGACCAGAACTTGATGTCATGCAGCCAATCAAATTGATTCACTGGGGGAAAGTAAGTAGATTTCGAGAGCGCACCCCACTTGACACCTCGCTAGACTCTAGTACAATCTTTGGAGCCACAGAAACTCCGAACGCAAACGGGGCGTCATGTTCAAAACACGAAAAGTGCGTCTTGATTTACCTTCCTCCGAGCGCACGTACACAAGTACCGATGTCGCTCGCATCGCCCAGGTCAGCTTGCGCCAGTTGCAGTGGTGGGACGAGCGCAAGGTCGTATCGCCGCGCCACGAAGGCCATAAACGGATTTATCTGGCTGAAGAAGTGATCGAGATTACCGTGATTGCGGAGCTTCGGCGCAAGGGTTTTTCACTGCAGAAGATCCGGCGCGTGCTGCGGTTTCTGCAGCGTGAGATGGGGCGGCGGCTGGCGGACGTTCTGGCCAACGAATCCAAACTTCATTTGCTGACCGATGGGAAATCGATTTTCCTCGAAGACCAGCAGGACCGCATCATTGACCTGCTCAAGAATGCTCGGCAGCCCATGTTCCTGGTGTCGGTAAGCGACCAGGTGAGACGTCTCGACGAGATTCCAAAAAAAACAAGCCGGAGTGAGGCGGCTGTCGCCAAGCGCGCCCGTGCCGCGGTCTAGACTTCTTTTCCGGGTTTCCTCGATTCAAAAGCTTGCCTCCGCCGTCTATACTGGAGTCAGACCCGGGAGGTTTATTTGTCGTCCCAGCGGCGTTATTTCCTGTTTGTTCCCTTGTTTATCGGGCTGTGCGCAGTCGCGGGCGGCTTTTTTGGACCGGGCACGCGGCCTGTTCTGGCTGCCCAGCAATCTTCTTCCTCCAACGTCAGCCCCACGTCCGATGAGGATCTGAAGGCGAGCATCGAATCGTTTACCAAGGTTTACGACCTGGTGGATCAGAATTACGCGGATAAGCTCACTCCGGATAAGAGCATCTACCGCGGCGCAATCCCGGGAATGCTGCGGACGCTCGATCCTCACTCCAACTTTTTCGATCCAAAAGAATTTGCCGGGTTGCGCGAAGAGCAGCACGGAATGTATTACGGAATCGGCATGTTAATCGGTGCGCAGCCCCGCACCGGCAAACCGATGGTCGTCCATCCATTTGGCAACACACCGGCGTATCGGGCCGGCATTCGACCGGGCGACATGCTGGTCGAAGTCAACGACAAGCGCGTGGATACGATGAGTACGACCGAGATTGCGGAGATGTTGAAGGGTCCGCGCGGGACAAAGGTGCAAGTGAAAGTGTCTCGCGAAGGAACTACGCAGCCGCTTACGTTCAACCTGGTCCGCGATGAAATTCCCCGCAACAGTGTCTGGCAGGCATTCTTTGTGAAGCCCGGCATCGCTTATATGCGGGTAGAGCAGTTCACCGAAACCACCAGCAAGGAAGTCGAAGACAATCTGAAGGCCTTAGGCGAAAAGAACATCAAAGGCTTGATACTCGACTTACGTGAAAATCCAGGCGGTTTACTGTCGGAAGGAGTGGCGGTGGCGGGACACTGGCTGGATCACGGCCAGGTCGTCGTTTCGCATAAAGGCCGCGCCTATTCCGAGAAGCCGTATCTGGCCCGGGGCAGTGAGTATGGGGAGAATTACCCCATTGTGGTGCTTGTTAACCGGTACTCCGCATCGGCGGCCGAAATTGTGGCGGGTGCTCTGCAGGATCATGATCGGGCCTGGGTCTTAGGTGACACCACGTTCGGTAAAGGCCTCGTGCAAACCGTCTATACGCTGAGCGACAACACCGGACTAGCGCTCACCACGCAGCATTACTACACGCCGAGCGGACGGCTCATTCAGCGCGACTATTCGCACATCTCGTTTCTTGATTACTATTACGGCAAGCGCACCGAAGCGAAAGATCCTACCGACGTGAAACAAACCGATCTGGGCCGCACTGTGTATGGCGGCGGCGGCATTACGCCGGATGAGAAATTCGAGTTGCCAAAGCCCGATTCGCTCGAAGTGGCGGCGCTCCGCAAAGACGCGTTCTTTAATTTTACGGCTTCTTACTTCGCCAATCACCCGACCAAGCTACCTGCGGGCTGGAGTCCCGACGAGGCCGTTTTGAACGACTTGCATGACTACTTGATGAAGAATGGTGTGCAGTTCTCGGAAGCAGACTGGACGCGGGATCACAGTTGGATGCGTGACCAGTTGCGAGCTCAGATGTACGTGACGGCCTTCAGCTTTGAAGACTCGCAGCGGGTCGGGGTTGAACAGGATCCGGAAGTGCAGAAAGCCATCGAGTCGCTGCCGAAGGCGACTACGTTGTTGGCGCAATCCAAGGCGCGTTTTGAAAAACAGCGGGCCAGCCTCCGCTGATTTGACAGCAAAGTTTGACGGTAAAAATCGATTCTCACCCCGCGACGATTCATAAGTCCGCCGTTGCTTCGCCCCAGATAACTGTACTCGATACCGGCGGTCAGTACACGCATCTGATCGCGCGCCGCATCCGCGAATTGGGCGTATACGCCGATGTCCAGCCCAGTGAAACTCCGGCTTCGCAACTTCGCTCTCGCCAAGGCCTGATTATATCGGGCGGCCCTTCGAGTGTTCATGAACCGGGGTGTCCGGACATCGATCCGCTCACCCTGCACGTCAACATTCCGGTTTTGGGCATCTGCTACGGGCATCAGTTACTCGCTCATCACCTCGGCGGCAGCGTGCAGAAGGGTACGCGCGGGGAATACGGAGCCGCTCACCTGAGCGTGATGCTGGAAGATCCGCTGTGGGACAACGTCGCTGATTCACAAATCTGGATGAGCCACTTCGATTCGGTGGCGTCAGTTCCTGAAGGTTTTCGCGTGACTGCCTCGTCCGGGGTTCCGGGCGTAGCGGCGATGTCGGATATAAACCGCAAATTATTCGGCATTCAGTTTCATCCCGAAGTCGTGCATACCCAGGCAGGGCGGCAGATCCTGGAGAATTTTGTGTTCCGCATCTGCGGCGCGAAAAAGGACTGGAATGTTTCGCAACGAGTGCCGCTGGTCGAGGAGGAAATCCACGCCGCAGTGGGAGACCGAAAGGTGTTTTTCTTTGTCAGCGGCGGCGTCGATTCGACCGTTGCCTATACACTTTGCCTGCGAGCACTTGGTCCCGACAGGGTTTTTGGCATCTATGTCGATACCGGCTTGATGCGCAAGAACGAAACCGAATTCGTGGCCTCCGTTTTTGCGGAATTAGGAGCCGAAAAGTTTCTGGTCGATTCCGCCGAACCCGAGTTCCTGGCGGCGCTCGAAGGACTCGTCGACCCGGAAGCTAAACGCCTGGCGATCGGCGAGCAGTTCGTCAAGGTGCAGGAACGCGTTCTCTTGAGCGAGCATTTTCTGGATAGCCAATGGATTCTGGGACAGGGCACGATTTATCCCGACACGATTGAATCAGGTGGTACGGCCAAGGCCGACTTGATCAAAACTCATCATAATCGCGTGGCGGGCATTCAGGCGTTGATCGAAGCGGATCGTATCATTGAACCGCTTACGTCGTTCTACAAAGACGAAGTGCGCGAGATCGGACGTGAGTTGGGCGTCCCGGCGAAGTTCCTCTCGCGGCATCCCTTTCCGGGTCCCGGCCTGGCGATTCGCTGCCTGTGCGCCGCGGAAAACGCTTCGGTGACGGCATCGGAAGGCGGCTATCTGTTGCCGGTCCGTTCGGTAGGCGTGCAGGGGGATGCGCGGAGCTACCGGTATGTGCTGGCTTTGGACCGCACGCCTACGCCAGCGGATGTTGAGACCATCGCCCCCGATCTGATCAACAGCCGGGCCGATATCAATCGCGTCGTGGGACTGTGCGGAGCAAAAGCATCGCTCGCATCGTTGCAAGTGTTTCAGAGCAGCATCACCAAATCGCGCCTCGATATTCTGCGCGATGCCGATTGGATTGTGCGTGAGTTTTGCCTCGATACCGGATTCGAGGAAGATGTCTGGCAATTTCCGGTGGTGCTGCTGCCGGTGGGCACGGAGAGCGCGCCCGAGTCGGTAGTTCTGCGTCCCATCAATTCGGTCGACGGCATGACGGCCGATGCGGTTTTGATGCCGCCGGAGTGGTTGGACCAGTTGACAACCAACCTGCTTGGCCTTGATTCGGTGGCGGCGGTGTTTTATGATTTGACGCATAAACCGCCGGGCACTATCGAGTGGGAATAGGCGGAGCACAGGACGCCGATGCGGGCCATTGAGGAAAAGCTCACTTATGCGGAGTTTCAGGTCAGGTATGAACGTGCTGACTTGGCGTACGAATATTGGATGGGCAATGCTATTCCGAAAGCAGCACACACCTGGATACATGGCTTGTTGCAGGGCATTGTCGGCGAATTGCTGAACGAAGCTGGCTATACAGCTGGCGCCTCGGTTGAGCTGAGAATTATTCCCGATGCTCATCCCAAACCTGACATCATTGCCACCAGCGGCAAGATTAACGAATCGTACCCGTCCAAAGCGGTCGATGTAGTGGTCGAAATTCTCTCGACAGAGGATCCCATGCTGTATGTTCTCGAGAAATGCGAAGCCTATAGAACCTGGGGTTTTGAACATGTCTACGTTGTCAATCCCGATAGCCGCCAAGTGTTTCGCTGGACCGGTTCAGCCCTGGAGGTTTCGGAGATGCTGACTTCCATACCTGTAACTAGGATATGGGAGCGCCTGGATCGGAGCAAGCGGAAGCGGCAGTAAGGACGAACCCTCGCCTAGATACGGTGGAAGCTTTTTAAAATGTCCTTCGTGCTGTAGCGCAACGCAATCGGCCGTCCGTGCGGGCAAGTCATCGGATACTCGCACTCCGACAATGCCTTCAGCAGCCATTCCATCTTCTTCGGCTCAAGACGCATATTGATCTTGATGGCCGCACGGCAGGCAATCGTGGCGCACACATTCCGCCGGATCTCTTCGAGTGAGGCAGAACGCAGTTCCTTTTCAGATTCTTCTAGAATTTCAAAAACGATCTTTTCTATATCGCTCGGACTTACGGCGGCTGGTGACGCTTTGATCGCGATGGTGCGCTGGCCGAAGGGCTCGGTCTCAAAACCGTATAGCTGAAGTTCGCCGGCGATCCGCGCGTATTCGAAATGCTGCGATGGAGTCAATTGCAATACGAGCGGCATCAACAGCTGCTGTATCTCTATCGTGCCCGAGGCGCGCTGGCGCAAGACCTGTTCAAAGAGAACTCGTTCGTGCGCAACGTGCTGATCGATAATCCAAAGCCCGTCGCGTCCGGCGGCCACGATAAAGCTATCGTGCAGCTGGCCGATGGGCCGCAGCTCGGGAAGTGCGGCCAGCGTGTCCATACGATCCCAGTCCACCGGAAGCGTATCGAGGCCGCGATGAGTGTCGGGCACGTGTCGCAGCATGGAAGAAGGCGGCGGCGTGGCTGGACGCGAGAGCGTTGGCGAAGATGACGGCGAGAGCGTTGACGAAGTTGCAGGAGGTTGCTGCCGGACGGGCGACACGATAGTGATTTCGGGTAAAGCGGCTTCTTCTTCGACCGAGATCACTTCGCTGGGCGCCGGATAGTGGGCCGCCATTTCGGCCATTGCCGAAAATTCAGACAAGGGCAAGCGTGCCGCCGGTTCCCACTCACGCTGCGGAGCGGCTATCGTGCGCGGCGAGACTGGCAGCGGAATGTTCGAGACGGGGCGGCTGGCCATGAGCTTCTCGCGCATGGTGTCTCGCACAAAATCGTGTACCGCCGAGCCGTGCCGGAAGCGCACCTCGGTCTTAGAAGGATGCACATTGACATCGACTTCACTCGCATCGCAGTTGAGAAACAACAGAGCGAAGGGGTAGCAACCGGCCGGCATCAGGTTGTGATACGCGGCCGATATGGCGTGTAGTACAACTTTGTCCCTGATGAGGCGGCCGTTCACGAAGAGAAACACCGAATTGCGATTTAGCTTTTGTACATCGGGTCCGGAGATGAGTCCTTCGATCGCGAACTGCGCCACTTCAGGCTCGCCCATTTCCGTACCGGTCTGGCGCGAATGGGGTGGAACGTAAGGCGGGGGCAATCGGATTTCGAGCACCTGAGGCGGGATTTCGATCAGCCCGTCGATCATCTCCGAGCCAAAAACCTGAAAGGCGCGGTCGCGCAAATTGGCTACCGGCGCGACAGAGAGCAGCGAGCGGCCTTCATGATGCAACTCAAAGCGCTTGTCGGCATGGCCGAGACTGTAGTGCGTAACGAGCGATCCGATATGCGCGAGTTCGGTCTGATCGGAACGCAGAAACTTTTTGCGCGCCGGTACATTGTAGAACAAATCGCGCACTGTAATGGTAGTGCCTATGGTGCGCGCGATCTCGTCGCAGCGAAGCAGCTTGCCTCCGGCGAACTCGACCGCCGTACCGGTCTGTTCATCCATAGAACGAGTCTCAAGCAGCAGGCGGCTGACGGAGGCGATGGACGGTAGCGCTTCGCCGCGAAAACCAAGTGTAGAGATCGCGAGCAGATCCTTTACGTCGCTCAACTTGCTGGTTGCGTGCCGCTCAAACGCTAGCAGCGCATCGTCGCGCAACATGCCGCACCCGTCATCCTGAATGCGCAGCAAGCGGCGGCCGGCGTTTTCCAGATCAATACGGATCTCGGTAGCGCCCGCATCGAGTGCATTCTCCAGCAGTTCTTTCGCCACAGAAGCTGGCCGTTCCACCACCTCTCCCGCCGCGATTTTATTCGCGACGTTATCGGAGAGAATCCGTATCCGGCCCATTTACTGAAGAATCACGGCGAGCCAAATCAGCCGCTCATGGCGGCGAGGAACTCGGCGTTGCTACGCGTCTTGCCGAGTTTGTCGATCAGCAGTTCCATCGATTCAACCGGCGAAAGCGGGTTCAGCACCTTGCGCAAAATCCAAACGCGATTTAACTCTTCACGCGGCATAAGCAATTCTTCCTTGCGGGTACCGCTGCGGTTAATATCGATCGCCGGGAACACGCGCTTGTCGACCAGTTTGCGATCCAGGTGAATTTCCATGTTGCCCGTTCCCTTGAACTCTTCGAAAATGACATCGTCCATGCGACTGCCGGTATCGATCAAAGCGGTGGCCACAATAGTCAGCGATCCGCCTTCTTCGATGTTGCGCGCCGCCCCGAAAAACCGCTTCGGACGCTGCAGCGCATTAGAATCGACGCCACCGGAAAGCACCTTACCCGAAGGCGGCACGACGGTGTTGTAGGCGCGGGCGAGTCGCGTAATCGAATCGAGCAGAATAACTACATCCCGTTTGTGTTCGATCAGGCGCTTGGCCTTTTCGATCACCATCTCGGCCACCTGCACGTGACGCGCGGCGGGTTCATCGAAGGTCGAGCTGATTACTTCGCCGCGTACCGAGCGTTGCATGTCGGTGACTTCTTCAGGCCGCTCGTCGATCAGCAGCACGATCAGGTTGATCTCGGGATGATTCGTCGTCACCGAGTTTGCGATGCTCTGCAACAGCATCGTCTTACCGGTACGTGGCGGCGCGACAATCAACCCGCGCTGCCCTTTACCAATTGGCGTTAACAGGTCCATGACGCGGCCGGAAAAATTATCGCGGCTGGTCTCGAGCTTGAGACGTGCATCCGGATACAGCGGCGTCAGATTGTCAAAGAAAATTTTGTTGCGCGATTCTTCCGGCGGTTCGAAATTGATCGCGTCCACTTTGATCAGCGCGAAATAACGTTCGCCTTCTTTCGGCGGACGGATCTGCCCGGAGACAGTGTCTCCCGTGCGCAAATCGAAGCGCCGAATCTGCGACGGCGAAACGTATACGTCGTCCGGTCCCGGCAAATAGTTGTATTCGGGTGCGCGCAGAAAGCCGAAACCATCGGGCAGGCATTCAAGCACGCCTTCGGAAAAAATCAGCCCGCTCTTTTCAGCCTGGGTCTGCAGAATTTTGAAAATGAGTTCCTGTTTGCGCAGCCCGGCCGCTCCCGGTACGCCGAGATCTTTCGCGATCTGGTTCAGCGCCTGGATACTCATGTCTTTCAACTCGACTAGGTCGAGCGTAGTAGTGCCGTTGCGCTGTCCCTGCGCGCCGGTATTGCCGATGGAATGGCGACCGCGGCGAGGAAAGCCGGCGGGCTGTTGCGCCGCTGCAGGAGGCTGCGCATTAGTGGGCTGTCCCGCAGTGGCGGGCGGCTGCACATTCGGTTGAACCGCCGTCTGGGGGTTTGTTGTCAGAGGCGTTATCGCCCCGTTCTGCGGGTTTGCAGACCGCACCGGTACCTCTATCGACGCCGGCATCAACGACGGCTGCGTTGGTTCAGTAGTAGGAGCTTTCTCCTCTGCGGCAGGTGCTTTCACCTCCACTGCGGGCCGGGATTCTTTCGGCTCAGCCGCCGCGCGTCGCACACTTTCGCCCGGCGCACGGCCATTTACCTTTCCTTCCGCCGCGTGGGCGCGTGCCCTCGACGCTGTCATCTTCTCTGCTCGCGGTTCGGGCGCTTTCGCTTCCGTACCTTCAGCCGGCTTCTCGCCCTCTACTTCCGCAGCCACTCGTACATGGCCGTTCTCTTCTGCTGGCTTCTCGGTGGGCTGACCTTCGGTGGTAGCCGCGGGAGTTACTGCTGGTTCTTGATCTTCGAGATTGTTTGCCAAATTTCCCTCACTCCCCGGCCGTCTATGGCCGAGAATGGAATCAGCTGCTCATCCGCCAAATGCTTTTGGATAGCCGCTAATCCCGCTTTCAATTGATTACTACTCTTCAGTTTGTCGATCTTCGTGACAATCACTTGGTATCGACGGTTGTGGAACTCCAGCCAGGCTTTGAGTTCCAAGTCCATATCCATCCAGCCGCGCCTGGCATCGATCAGCAAAAATGATAAAGCTAGACTCTGCCGCGCGGTTAGATAACTTTCGATCAGCTTTTTCCAATTCGCCCGCTCATCCAGCGAAACCCGGGCATAACCATAACCCGGCAAATCGACGAAATGAATCGCTTCTTCCTCAATTTCAAAGAAATTGATCAGCTGCGTACAACCCGGACGGGAACTGGTAAAGGCCAGTTCCGGTTGCCGGGCCAGCCGGTTTAACAGGCTGGATTTGCCAACATTGCTTCTACCAAGGAAGGAGATCTCAATCGGACCTCCCGATCGCTTTTCGGGTGGGAAATGATCCGCGTGCGCCGCGCTCACCAGGAGCTTTGCCGCCGTTACAGTTCCCACTTACATACCGTCCATACCTGGAGCGTGATTGCGTGCCGGGTGTTCAACCTCAGTGCGTGAAGTTTTCTTCGGGCCGCCCCGACAATTCCGTCGCCGTAGCGGCGGGCGCCAGCGGCAGCGCTACAATCTCGCGCTCCAACGCAAACTTCAACACTTCGTCCATCGAGAAGGTCAAATGAAACTTCATCTCCTGACGAACGTTCTCCGGGATATCGATCAGGTCCCGCTCATTCTCGCGAGGCAGCACAATCTCGCGAATTCCCTGCCGGTGAGCGGCAAGAATTTTCTCTTTCAACCCACCGATCGGCAGCACGCGTCCGCGTACTGTGATCTCTCCCGTCATTGCAATATCGCAGCGTACCGGAATGCCGGTGAGCGCACTGCAAATACTCGTCGCAATCGTAATACCAGCCGAAGGGCCGTCCTTCGGAATAGCCCCTTCCGGTACGTGTACGTGGATGTCCAAATGCCGGTAAAAGTCTTTCGGCAGTCCTAGATATTGCGCCCGCGACCGGACATAACTCATAGCCGCTTGCGCTGATTCCTGCATCACGTCACCGAGTTTGCCGGTGGTGGTGAGCTTGCCGCGACCTTCCATAACAGTCGCCTCGGTAGTCAGTATCGAGCCGCCCACTTCGGTCCAGGCCAGACCGGTCGTAGCGCCCACTTCGTTCTGCTTGTCGAGATCCATGTCCCGGAACTTGGCCGGTCCAAGCATCGACGCTACCGTTGGCTGATTGATCACGACCTTTTCGATCGGTATCAGCGGAGCCTCTTCTTTCTTCGCCTTCTTTTTGGACTTCTTACCGGTCGGAGCCGCCGAAACTTCCGCTGCCTCATCAACTACGGGTGCTTCATCCTCGACCAGTTCCACACCGTCCGCCGGTGCCGCTGCGATCTCGCTATCCGGCTCAACCTGCGCTTCGACCAGCTTACGCGCTACCTTGCGGCACAGATTGCCCACTTCACGCTCTAAGTTGCGAACACCTGCTTCGCGCGTATAAGCGGTAATCAGCGTCTGCAGACCCTCGTCGGTAAACTGCAACTGTTCCTCGCCCACGCCGTTATCTTTGAGCTGCTTGGCCACCAGAAAACGCTTCGCAATCTCGAGCTTCTCGAGTTCGGTGTACCCCGACAGCCGGATTACTTCCATCCGGTCCTGTAAAGCAGGCGGAATGGTATGCAGTACGTTGGCCGTTGCAATGAAGAACACCTGGCTCAAGTCGTACTCAACATCCAGATAGTGATCCATGAACATGTAATTCTGTTCGGGATCAAGTACTTCGAGCAAAGCAGCCGAGGGATCGCCGCGGAAATCCATCGACATCTTGTCGACTTCATCCAGCATCACCACCGGATTCTTGGTACCAGCCTTCTTCATCATCTGAATCAGCTGGCCCGGCAGTGCGCCAATGTACGTCCGGCGATGGCCGCGGATTTCCGCTTCATCGCGCACGCCGCCCAACGACAGCCGAACAAATTTGCGTCCAGTCGCTTTCGCGATCGACATGCCAAGCGAGGTTTTTCCCACACCGGGAGGCCCCACGAAACACAGGATCGAACCCTTCGGATTCTGCACCAGCCGTCTCACCGAAAGAAATTCCAGGATGCGTTCTTTAATCTTTTCGAGCCCGTAATGATCGCTCTCGAGGACCTGCCGCGCATACCGAAGATCGCGAATTTCCTTAGTCTTCTTCTTCCACGGCACAGCTAGCAACCAGTCGAGATAGTTTCGCGAGACGGTCGATTCGGCCGACATCGGTGGCATGCCTTCCAACCGCCGCAACTCCGCCATTGCCTTTTCATGAGCGTCCTTCGTCATGCCGGCAGTGTCGATCTTCTTCTTTAACTCGTCAATCTCGCTCTTTTCGCCGCGCCCCAGTTCCTTCTGGATCGCCTTGATCTTCTCGTTGAGATAGTACTCTTTCTGCGCCCGCTCCATCTGCCGCTTCACGCGTCCTTGTATGGTGCGGTCTACATTCAGCTTCTCGATCTCGATATCCAGCAGGTCTGCAACGCGCGTCAGCCGGTCGATCGGATCGAAAATTTCGAGTAATTCCTGTTTCTCTTCGATCGTGAGTTGCAGATTCGCACCCACGGTGTCGGCCAGCTTGCCCGGATCGTCCACCCGGATGGCCGCGATCATGGTCTCGTAGTTCAGGTTCTGGCTCAGCTTGACGTATTGCTCGAATAGGTTCGTGACGCGCCCGGTCAGGGCTTCCAGTTGCGAACCCTGCTCGATCTTAAAAGAGGTTGTCTTCACGACCGCGCGGAAATAGCCTTCTTCTTCGCTGACCGAAATGACCTTCCCGCGCTCTACCCCTTCCACCAGCACCTTGATGTTGCCATCGGGTTGCTTGAGGCTCTGCACGATGTTCGCCACCGTGCCCACCGCATAGATTTCATCCGGCCTCGGTTCATCGACCGAGGCGTCATGCTGCGTGGCCAGGAATATCTTCTTATCGCCAAGGAGCGCCTCTTCCAAAGCGCGCACACTCGACTCGCGCCCCACTACAAAGGGCGTCATCATAAACGGGAAGATCACCACATCCCTTATGGGCATCATCGGTAATCTTTTGGTGTCCGTTTTATCTTTTGTCGTAACCATTGTGACTTTCTAGAGCGTTTTCTCCCGCGGCTTGGGGACTTGAAGAGACTGTCCTCGGACTACTCAGAAGGAAATAAAAGATCCGGTCAGGCTTTGAACAGATAACCGGTCAGCGGCTAGCCCGCTTTCTCCAGCACTGCCATGTTGATCTTCTGCGTGAGTACCATCTCCTTGGTAACTACAAACTCGCGCACTTTCTTGAACGTGGGGAGATAATACATCAGGTCCAGCATGAGATCTTCCAAAATCATGCGTAAACCGCGTGCCCCGACTTTGCGCTCCATAGCGAGTTGCGCAACGGCTTCCAGGGCCTCATCGCTAAACTTGAGCTTAACATTCTCAAACTCAAATAGCTTCTGATACTGACGAATGATCGCATTCTTCGGCTTAGTCAGAATCTGCACCAAGGCGTCTTTCGAGAGATCCTCTAGTACTGCGGATACCGGCATACGACCGATAAACTCAGGAATAAACCCGTACTTGATTAAGTCAACCGGTTGGCACTGCTGCAGCAAATCGACATCACGCCGCATCGGAGCCAGACGACGGCCCCCCACTTCCTTCTCTTCCGGGGCGACGAAGCCAATCGATTTAGTACCTACCCGGCGCGCGATCACTTTCTCCAACCCGACAAACGCGCCGCCGCAAATGAACAAGATGTTCGTAGTATCGACGGGCGTGAATTCCTGATGCGGATGCTTGCGGCCTCCCTGCGGAGGCACGTTCGCTACTGTGCCTTCCAGGATCTTTAAAAGCGCCTGCTGGACGCCCTCGCCCGACACATCCCGTGTGATCGACGGATTTTCATCTTTCCGCCCGATCTTGTCGATCTCATCGATATAAATGATCCCGGTCTGCGCACGCGGCACATCCCAGTCGGCATTTTGCAACAACCGCAGGATGATGTTCTCCACGTCTTCGCCCACATAGCCAGCCTCGGTGAGCGTGGTCGCATCCACAATCGCGAACGGCACGTCCAGAATCCGAGCCAGCGTTTGCGCCAGCAGCGTTTTACCGGTTCCTGTCGGACCAATCAGCAGGATGTTCGACTTAGAAAGCTCGACTTCCCCGCCCCGCTGCTTGTTCATCTGAATGCGCTTGTAATGGTTGTAGACAGCTACCGCCAGTTTCTTCTTGGTAGCTTCCTGCCCGATTACATACTGATCCAGATATTCCTTCAACTCGAGCGGTCGAGGCAGCTTGCCGGGAGTTCCATAACTCTGCTCGTGCCGGTCGTCCTCAATAATCGAGTTACAAACGGCTATGCATTCGTCGCAAATATACGCTCTGGGATATTCGCTCGGAGATGAAATCAGCTTGCCGACGACATCTTGGCTTTTATGGCAAAACGAGCAGCGAAGGGAGTCGTCAGAACCGGCGCGCTTCAAACTGGTCTCCTAAAAGTAGAAAAGATCAAGAGATCCCTATGCCCCGATCGGAAGAATTTCTTTGCCCAGTATATCAACATTACGTCAATTTTCGAGGAACTATCGGGTAAAACCTGGTCAAACTTCAAACCAGGCCCCCGACCAACTCGTAGCATAACAATCCAAGGGTCAGGCCTGTTTTTGCGCTTGGTCAAACAAGTACTGGAGCGTCTTTTCCGTCTGGATATGGCCCGCAATTCGCCCCACCGTACCGTCTTTCTCTAAACGTGCCCGCGTCACTGCCACGGCTTCGCGCTCCTGCCGGGCTATCCGCTGCACTTCGCGGTCCACTTCGTCCTTGTTCGCCCCAATCCCTTGTTTCTCCGCGATCTTCTCCAGCAGCAAGGAAGCGCGCACGTTCCGCAACGCCTTGTCCCGCTGCGTCTCTTTCACCTTCTGCCAGTCCAGCTTCAGCTCGCTCGGGTCGACACCCTCGCCTGCCAGATTCCGCAACTGCATACGCACCTGGTTCTCGATCTGCCGGTCGATATACGCCTCCGGCACCGCGAAGCTGTTCGTTTCCACCAGACGGTCGATCAACTCCTCTTTAGCGGCCTGCTGCGCCACGTATTGCTTCTCGTGGAAAATCGCTTTCCGCACCGCCTCTTTCAATTCGTCCAGCGTCTGGTAATCACCCAGGTCGCGCGCAAACTCGTCATCCAGCTCCGGCAGTTCCCTTTTGCGTACAAATTTTGGCGTGATTTCGAACTTCACCGTCTTGCCCGCCAACGTCTGCTGGCCGTAATTTTCGGGGTAGGTTACACTCACTTCCTTCGCTTCTTCCGGACTCACACCGGTCAAGCTCGCCGTAAACTCGGGCAGCGTTTCCTCGCCGCCTACCTGAATCTGCACATCTTGATCGATCGCTTCGGCCAAGCCTTCGAGCGATTTCAGATGTACCAGAACGTAGTCGCCGCTTTCAATCGGGCGCGGGTCCAGGTTCGGATATTCGGCTTTGCTTTCGCGCATCGATTCTATCCGTTTGGCTACCTCCTCCTCGCTCACCGATGGTTCCTCGTACTTGGCCGGCAACCCGTTATACTCCCCGAGCTCAAATTCGGGCGCCACTTCGAACTCCGCCTTGAAGCGAATCGGCTGGCCGGCTTCAAACTGCAGATCGCTGATATCCGGCGTGCCTACCACTTTCAACTCATCCTGCTGCACCCGCTCTCGAAACGCCTGCGGCAGGAGCATCTCCAGCACTTCATTCCGTATATCGCTCTCAAAGCGCGACTGAATCATGCTCATCGGTGCCTTACCCGGACGGAATCCCGGCAAACGCACCCGCTGCTTGATGGAGATGGTCACGCGCTGCCGGGCCTGTTCCACTTCCTCCACCGGAATCTCGATCTCGACCGACCGCTTGCAGTCTGCTTCTACTGTTGACAATGCTTTCGTTTCCTGTTTTTCAAAATGCCGCCGTGGGGTAGGCTTTTGCCTGCCACTCCAGACTAGGCTTTAGCCTGCCATCAAACTCGCCAGATACTGTTCCTGTTCAACCGTTAACCGGTCGATCTTTATGCCTGCCGCTTCTAATTTTAGCCGCGCCACCTGCCGGTCGATCTCAACCGGCACCGCGTACACCTCGGCGCGCAGCGTTTCGCGGTTCTTCACTAAGTATTCCGCACTCAAAGCCTGATTCGCAAAGGAGAGATCGAGCACCGAAGAAGGATAGCCCTCCCCAAAGCCGCTGTGCAGCGAATGCCCTCCAGCCAGCAGATAAATACGCCGCCCATCGCGCATCGCCATCTCTTCCACCTGGCCGCGCACTTTACGCCGGCTGCTAACGATATGCTCGAGCGTCCCCAGGTCGATCTCGGCATCCGAATAACCTGCGTTCGCGAGAATCGCGCCATTGCGCAACTTATCGAAGTGCTCTCGCCCGATCACATCTCGATTGCCTGTAGCCGTGATAAACACGTCGCCCGCAGAAGCGGCGTCCGACATCGAGAGAACGCGATGTCCTTCCATCACCGCTTCCAGTGCGCGGATAGGATCCACTTCGGTCACAATCACCATCGCGCCCGCGCCTTTCGCCCGAGCCGCAATCCCGCGTCCCACACCACCAAACCCAACTACCACTACGTTCAGCCCGGCCAGCAGCAGATTGAGCGAATTCACCAGCACATCCAGCGTGCTCTGGCCCGCCCCAATACGCGAATGAAAAATCCGCCGTGTCAGCGATCCGCTGCCGGAGAGTACCGGAAACCCGAGCCGGCCTTCCCGCGCCAGCACCCGTAATTTCTTTCCTCCTTCATTGGCCTGGACCGTGGCGCCCGCGAAATCCGCAGTCGTCTTGATTTCCTCATTCCCCGCCACGCGCAGCGCCAGCACACCCGTTTGATCCACAATCAGCCGCGGCTCGGGCGAGAGCACTCGATCCAGCAGTGCCGGCCCAGGTTCGTCCCCCGCTCCCTGTTTGCCAAATACCGGCACCAGGTAATCCTTCACCAAGCTCGCCGCCACATCGTCTTGCACTGAGGGTTCATGCGACGCGCAGACAGCGATCTTCGCTCCGCCGTCCCGCAGCGTGATGATCAGGTTCGCCGTCTCGGCCGTGATAGGTACACACGCAGCCAAACGCACTCCCGAAAAAACCTGCGTCTTAATAAACTGCTTGCGAACGCTCGCCAGCGCCGGCATCGATTGGAAGGCCCACTCGATGCGCCGTTTGCCGCCTTCCGCCAGCGCCAGATCTTTGATGTCGCAGGGTACTGCTGAGCCGGATGCGGACATGACAAAGCCTCGAATCCGTCTCTCTGCTTTCGATTAGACTGCCGCTGCCGTCAGCTGAGCCGCTTCGCGCAGCGCGCCCGCTTTATCGGTCGCTTCCCAGGTGAACGTGTCTTCCGTGCGGCCGAAGTGCCCGAAAGCCGCCGTCTTCTGATAAATGGGCCGCCGTAGATTCAAGTGCTTGATCATCCCGGCCGGCGTGAGAACAAAATTCTCCCGCACCACTTCCGCCAGCCGCGCATCGTCCACCTTGCCCGTGCCGAACGTGTTCACGTTGATAGATACCGGTTCGGCCACACCGATGGCATAGGCCAGTTGCACTTCCGCTTTCGAGGCCAGCCCGGCAGCCACCAGGTTTTTCGCCACGTAACGCGCCATATAGCAGGCCGAACGATCGACCTTTGTCGGGTCCTTGCCGGAGAAAGCGCCGCCGCCATGACGGCCCATGCCGCCGTAAGTATCCACGATGATCTTGCGGCCGGTCAAACCGGTATCGCCGTGCGGTCCGCCGATTACGAACCGACCCGTGGGATTGATGTGAAACTTGGTCTGCGAATCGATCATGTCCGAAGGCACCACCGGATTGATCACGAATTTGCGGATGTCGCTTTCGATTTGTTTATTCGTCGCATCGTCGTCGTGCTGGCTCGAAACTACCACTGCTTCAATACGCTTGGGTTTGCCATCGGCGTATTCCACCGATACCTGCGTTTTGCCATCCGGCCGGAGATATGGCACCTGGCCGGACCGTCTTACTTCGCTTAACTGCCGTGTCAATTTGTGCGCCAGCATAATCGGCAGCGGCATCAGTTCCTCAGTCTCGTCGCAGGCATAGCCAAACATCAAACCCTGGTCGCCCGCGCCCCCCGTATCGACGCCCATTGCAATATCGGGCGATTGCGCCTGGATCATATTGACCACGGCGCAGGTCTTGCAATCGAATCCAAAGTCCGCGTTGTTATACCCAATGTCGTTAATAACACCGCGCACCAGGCGCGGCACGTCCACGTAGGTTGTGGTCGTGATCTCTCCCGCCACCACGCAGATGCCGGTGGTGACCAGGGTCTCGCAGGCCACCCGCCCGTTGGGATCATCTTTCAAAACGGCGTCCAGCACCGCATCGGATACCTGATCGGCAATTTTGTCCGGATGTCCCTCAGTGACGGATTCAGACGTAAATATGAATTTCATAGGATGATTGCGCACTCCTTAATTGGGGAAATTTGGGCTTACGGAAACCACTGAAGGGGCCGCACACGAACACGGCAAAGCAGCTTAAACCGAAGCAAGGCTCAAATTGTCAGTGTAACAGGGGCATGAACCTGATCTGTGGAACGGATTGTCAATGCGCAGCCCAATGTTCAGCCACCGGCGGGGCTTGAACTGCCCGGCCGCCTTGCGGTGCATGACCTTGTTGCGCGTGGGCGCGCTGTTCTTTGGTGAGTGGCTTCTTCAGGCGGCCAGCTTACGCCGCCGCCTTTTTGGGTGTTTAGTCGGCTTCGAGCTTGCGGAAGCGGATGGCGGCGGAGGCGTTGTAGTCGCTGAAGGCGCGCAGCAATTCGGTTTGCAGGTCGCGCGTGCGTTCGTCGATGTACTCGCGGATTCGTGTTTCGGTGGTGGCGAGTTCTTCTTTGAGTACGGCTTTGAGTACGGCCCTCGTAGGCGGTGTATCGTCGTTCATAGTTGTAGTTGTGTCGAAGCGGTGAGCGCTGGAATGCTGCCGCCTCTTCGATGTTAGTTCCTTTCTCGATCTCTGTACCAGGGACATTGTCCGGGCGAGTCGAGGCCCCGGGCAGCCACCGCGCAGGAGTAACGATGGCCCGCTGGGCCGCAGAATCCGATGAAAGTCACTCGCCGTTTCGATTTCTGAGGGTACGCGTCCCAGCGCGGCCCTACCAGAACACCCGAATCCGAGCCGGAAGCGTAAGCGCCCCCAGTCCGGCCCGATGCCCTCCTACGGCGACCGTAAGTATGACTTTCAACGGACCAGTGCCGGCGTACCTTTTTGGGTTGGGGAAAATTTTTCTACCCCCCTGGCTATAGCAGCGGGCTATAGGCTTCACTCTTGCGGAAGTCGCGCTGGCTGGAGTCGAAGCTGGCTCCGGGATCTGATCGAGTTCGGCGGCTTTGAGCTTTTTGTCGGTCACCTTTGGCGGCGCTGGCTTAAACTGCCCGCTGGCGTTGCGGTGCGTGATCTTTTGCGCGTGCTTGAGCTTCTCCGGGCTGGGGCGCTTCTTTATGCGGCCATTGTCTTGCGTTTCGTTTTGGGCTTGCTGCCCCAGCGGGCGCGTGCTGCGAGTCGGGCAATTTGCGAGCGGCGGGCTGGTGTGAGGGAAGCCGCGCGGGCGCGGCCGCCTTTCTTGCCGAGTTCCTGAGCACTGTCCGTGATGGTCATGCTTGCTCTCCCGCGCCGTTGTCTTCTGCCAGCCAGGCTGTAAGCGCGGCTTTCATGGCGCCGCGGAAGCGCTGGATTTCGCGCTCGTGCCGACGTGATTGTTCGGCTTGTTGCGTCACGCTTTCATAGAGTTTCTCGATGTTTTTGCCGAGCGACTCCTGGGACTGCAGGAGGAATTCGATGCGCTGCTCTGGGGTCATTTGTTTTCTTCTTTTCAGCTTAGCGCTAAGCATGTCGCATGCAGCCAGGGGGTGGCTGCATTTTGCAGCCAGGTCGCCGATGGCGTTCTGATCGAGATCATACCCGCCGAAGGCGAGCGCGCTGAGTCTGCCGTGCGCTCACCCGGCATGAGACATATCGCCATCCTGGTCCACGATTTTGATGGAGCTCAGCGCCAGTTGGCCGCCCACGGCGTCCAGTTTGAAGGCCAGCCCTACTTCAACCGGGGCAATCGACTCCTATTTTCAAAGACTGAGAAGCAAAGAGCCCTGATGCCTCCGCAACCTCGGCGCAAGCCGGTGCTTCCAGGAAGGCCCCCTCCGCACAGTTCATTCGCATCCCAACGCCGACCCCCTTCGTGTTCCCATCCCACGAACCGGAAGTGCTTCGCGCAAGGAACTCGCGTTGCCGGCCTGAACCCAACATTCGCAACCAGGGGGCAACGAACGGGCGGAGACCCCACTCCTGCCCTTCGTCCCGTCACTTGGCACGTTGCACAATCGTTTCGCCAATCAATTTGGTTTTGCAACAGCGTTCTGCAACACGGTGAATTTTCTTGCGCAAACCCTTGTTTAGGCAACGGCCCCGGTCATCTGATCTGATTCGTAAACCCTTGGCGACTACATTGGATTTGAATTCCTAGACGGCCCATCTGCACTAGGCGGCCTTACACGCTTCAACAACAGTGCGTGCCGTCTCAGGATCGACAGCCCGAGCGATCATAACTGCCCCCGCCAACATGCACAGCTTTCTTAAGGCTGCTGTGCGATTCTCTTCAGCCCTTCCAGACTCTGCGAGAGCAAGCTTTTCAACAGCACTATTGAAACCTTCCGAAAAGGTTTGTTTCACAGAGGAAGCCGAACGGGAGACATCCAGGCTAAGGGCGGCAATGGGGCAGCCTAAGTCAGGATGCTTGAGGTGTCCTTCAGAAAGGTAATGGTTGTAGTACTCCTGCGCACCGTTTTCTAGTCCGAGATCCCGATAGCATTTTCCAATCACATCCAGAGCTTCGTCGAAAGCATCCTGCAGAGCCGCGCTGACCAGCGATTCCTTTGAATCGAAATGGCGATAGAACCCACCATGGGTGAGGCCGGCCTTCTTCATCACGTCATTCACGCTTGTCGTCTCGATACCACGTTTCCTCATCAGGCGTGAAGCGCTCTTGACGATCCGTCGATGGCTTTGGTCCATTTCCGCTTGCGAAACACGCATTTTTTGCTCCTACGAAAAATCTTGTCAAACATTTCGCTTGACTCTTTAGAGGATACATGTCATCTATATAGATGTCAACCATCCTCTAAAGGAGGGCAGCCTTATGTCCAGTGCGAGCATTCTCATCACCGCCGCTACCGGATTAACCGGCAGCGCAGCGGTCAGCAGTCTCATCAAGAAGGGTCATCGAGTGAGGGCTCTCGCTCACCGCGAAGATGATCGCTCTCGTGCCCTGCAGAATCTGGGCGCCGAGGTCGTCTTTGGCGACCTCGACCATTTTTCAGCCGTGAAAGCGGCACTCAGAGGAATTAAGCGGGCCTATTTTTGCTATCCGATCACCAAAGGCCTAGTGCAAGCTACCGCGCAATTCGGGCAGGCGGCGAAGGAGAGCGGTGTCGAGTGCATCGTCAATATGTCGCAGAAGATTGCCCGCGAGTCTGCGGCTAGCCACGCTTCTTTTGAACATTGGCTTTCGGAGCGTGTGTTCGATTGGACCGGCCTTGCGATGACTCATTTGCGGCCGCCCTTCTTTACAGAGTGGATGCTTATGTTTTCGCCGATGATACGGCAGGGCCAAGTTTATGCGCCTTTCGCTAAAGGGAAAACCGCTTTTATCGCTTCCGAAGATCAGGGTCGCGTGATTGCTACGATCCTGGAGAACCCGCAACCACACGCTGGCAAGACTTACGCGATCTGTGGCCCCGAAGAACTAACTTTCCAGCAAGCCATCGAGAAGGCCAATCATGCGCTGGGCAAACACATTAGTTACCAGGTCGTTCCTTTTGTCGCCATGCGCGAGAACATCATTGCGACCAGCATAAAAACCGGGCAGAACAATGCGCTCAGCGGCTATGCCGAATCGAACCAGCCAAACGGCGGGGGTGAGCCTCACATCTTTCAGCACCTGCAAGCAGCGCAGCAGGACTTTGAGAACGGGCTCTTTAGCGGCATCAACGACGATGTCGAGCAAATCACCGGTACTCCGCCCATGAGCGTAGAGCAGTTCATAACTGAGCACCGTGCGGCATTCATGTAAGGCCGAAAGACTTTTATGGGACAAGAATTAGGCCTGGAAATGAAGACCTGGTTGGGCGAGCACTGTTCGGAAACGAAGCGAGGTAAGGAAATGGATCAGCCGAGATTTCTCATCGTTGGCGCAACAGGACACGTAGGCTCACAGGTAGCCATACGGCTCGCCGACCTTGGTTACGACGTAACGGCCCTGGTGAGACAGCAGAACCAGGTCATTCGAGATCCCCATCGAGGACGGGTCAAATACGTCACAGGCAATCTATCGGACGAAGGATCCCTCAGACAAGCTCTTGTGGGCATCGATGTTGTCGTATCAACAGCCAACGGCGTCGTTCCGCAGCGCAATGGAGGCGATGCCGGGAGCGTCAATCAAGCTGCCTTAGGCCTGATCAGAATCTGTGAAGAATCAGGGGTAAGGCGCTTCGTTCAATCCTCAGTACCCACCTACCAAGGAGAGGATCACGTTCCCGAACTGCGTGGCAAACGGCTGATTGAGAAGAGGCTTGCTGCGTCTTCCATGCAATCCATCATTATCCGGAATCCCGCATTTATGGATGTCTTCATTGTGTTTGCCGGATTCCTACAGGCAGAAGAACATTCGTTGCATGCGACAACGAAACGGCAGTATGGGTTCGGCAAGATGTGGCTCGGGATGGTCGGTGATTTGGTTGAGAAATACGGTCTGATGATCGCTCCCGGCGGCCCTGACCATGGTTCGCCGATGATCGCAACGCGAGACGTTAGCCAAATGTTGGTAGGAGGCTCGCTCTACGAGGGCGCGGAAGATCTGCTCGTTGAAGCCGGTGGTCCGCAGTGGCTGACCTGGCGGCAGATCTCCGGGATCATCGCGCAGAAAACCGGAAAAGAAAAGATTCGAATCATTCCTTTGCCGGCCTGGATTCCAAGGCTCAACCAAATACTGGCGCGACCATTCTCCGCCTCAGTGGCCAACACGTTCGCGCTGATGAGCTTCGTCGCCGACTACCAGCCTAGATGGACTCCCGAACATGCCATCCAAATCTTCAAGCTCGCTCCCTTGATGACTTTGTCTGACTACTTGGATGCCAATTACGCACAGGCCAACTGAGAGGGAACAAGAAATGACACGACCCAAGATCTTAGTAACTGGCGCCACTGGAAAGACCGGAATGGCTACTGTCGAAGAACTATGCAGCCAAGGTTGGCCGGTGCGCGCGGTGGTGCATAGGCAAGACTTCAGGAGTGACAAGCTCAAGACGTTCGGCGCCGAAGTCGTCGTCGCCGACATGTACGACTACGAACAGATGCTGGCGGCGATGAGAGGTACTCATCGTGCCTCTTTCTTACCACCGGTGCAGCCGTACATGATTCAAGCTGGGAATGTTTTTGCAGTGGCCGCTCAGGAAGCTGGCGTTCAACACGTGGTGCAACTCAGCCAGTGGCTCCCGCACCCGTCGCATCCCTCTCTTCATACACGCCAGTTGTGGCTGACGGAGCAGTTGTTAGCAATGATCCCTGGTGTCACGTTTACCCTGATCAATCCCGGTATTTTCGCCGACCCAATCCTGCAAATGCTGCCCTCTGCTGTGAATATGGGCGTGCTCCCAAACTTGTTTAGTGGCCTGCGGACACCTTCTGCTTCGAATGAAGACATGGGGCGTTGTGTGGCAGCAGCCCTAATGGCGCCGGAAAGGCATGCCGGAAAACGGTATCGTCCCACGAGTTCGGAAGCGCTCAGCATGACGGAGATGGCCGGCATTATAGGCAAGGTCATCGGACGGAAGGTGAAGGTCCAAAATCTGCCGGCCAAGATGTTTCTGAAAGCTGCACGCGCCGCCGGTGCAAGCGACTTCGAAATCACCAACGTGCAGCATTACATCCAGGAATCCGATTTGCATGTCTTCGATACACACGGACCAACAAACGACGTTCTGCAACTCACCGGCCGTGAGGCAGAGAGCTTTGAGACTATCACCCGCCGCTATGCCGCTCTGCCATTCGCTCAGCCGACGATTGCCAATCAGCTGAAGGCGATTGCGAATTTCGCGAAGCTACTGCTCACCCCACCGCTTAATACCAAGCGACACGATCAAGCGATGAAGTATCCGATGCCGCCGAACCCGACACTCGCAGGTCACTCTGTCATCTGGCGTCAGCAACATGAAACCAACACCGGCACATTTTCATTTGAGCCGGACTTACCCATCGTGAATCGAGCATAACGGAAAACATGATGAAGCCGACAATTCTTGTGACAGGAGCAACCGGTAAGACCGGCGCAGCGCTGGTCGCTGAACTACGCCGGCACGAATGGCCCGTGCGGGCACTCGCGAGCCGGGAAGACGAGCGGAGCGCCCGACTTCGCAGTTTAGGCGCAGACGTTGTCATTGCAGATCTCTACGATCCCGAACAGCTCTATGTTGCCGCTAAAGGGACCCAACGGGCTTACTATCTGCCGCCGATGCGTCCTTACATGATCCAGGCAGCGAACGCATTCGCCGTTGCCGCCCGCGAAGCCAAGATTGATTCGATAGTCCAGATGAGTCAGTGGACTTCGAGCGCTTCTCATCCTACGGCCATGACACGACAGACATGGTTGATCGACCGAGTCTTCTCCATGATCCCCGGCGTAGCGCACATCATTTTCAACCCGGGAATGTTTGCTGATAACTTCTTGCGCGCGATTGATTTTGCTGCCTTGCTCGGAATCTTTCCCGTGTTGATGGGAGATAGTAAATGCCCTCCCATTTCGAACGAGGACATGGCCAAATGCGCTGCTGCTTTTCTTACGGGTGATCCAGCCAAGCATGCCGGCAAGAGCTATCATCCGACCGGGCCAGCGTTGCTATCGGGTGAAGAAATGGCGCGAATCATCGGCAATGTGGTGGGACACCGAGTGCTGCCCGTGAAGCTGCCAATGTGGATGTTTCGCAAAGTAGCACGCATGCAAAAGATTGACCAGTACCAAATCGCTCTGCTGATTCGATACGCGGAAGACAACAAGCAGGGCGCCTTCTCTTATGAGGGAGGTGTCACGCACGTGATGGAGGACCTCACCGGCAGTCCCGCGGAGCCTTTTGAAGTGACGGCACGGCGCTATGCTGCCATGCCGTTCGCGCGCCAGACTTTCGGCAACCGTGTAAGGGCATTCCTAAACTTCAACATCACTCCCTTCTATCCGGGCTACAACACCGACGCGTACGAACGCTCGCTTCGATTACCGGTCCCAGCGAAGCCTCTGCACTGTATGGAGGATGAGCGTTGGAAGAGAGAGCACGCTGCGCAGATGGCACTGCAGGGAACTATGCCATTGATACTCCCCGCTGGGCATACCCCAAGAAGCCCCATCGAGGCGAACGCAGCGGTTGCGACGGTTCGCTCGTGATGGCCGATAGAGGAGGAACTATGACATCTGGAGCGAACACCCAACTCATTCAAGAGAACTACACCGTCGGTGCAATGCTTGACCGAATCAAAGAGGCTTTGGAAAAGGTCGGTCTAGGTGAGGGCCCGCTACGCTGGAGCGATCTGGTGCCCTTCGACCAGTTCCATGTACGCGGACTGGAGGCCACCAAAGAATTGGCCGAAGCGTTGAAGCTCAATGTGGGCCAATCTTTGCTGGATATCGGAAGTGGCTTGGGTGGCCCGGCCCGCTATCTTGCCGCAGTTCACCGGGTCCATGTGACCGGCATTGACCTGACGCCCACCTTTATCCGGATTTCGGAATACCTTTCGGAGCGTGCCGGCCTGCAGGACGAGACAACTTTCAGACAAGGCGATGCAGCCGATTTGCCATTTACCGATGAGGCGTTCGATGTCTGCTGGACGCAGCACGTCGCGATGAATATTGAGGACAAGCCAAGAATGTACCGGGGCATCCACAGGGTTCTTAAGACAGCAGGGCAGTTGGCTATCTATGATGCGATTCGGGGCAATGATCAGCCGGTGCTTTATCCCACACCCTGGGCACGTGAAGAGAGCATCAGTTTTGTTGCGACGGAATCTGACCTGAAGGAAGCGCTCGACGATGCGGGATTCCAGATACGATCATTTGTCGACAAAACAGAGCTGGCAGCGCAGTGGTTCCAAGAGATGCGGCGGCAGCGCGCTCAGCAGACCTCGCCTCAAACTCCTCACCCGCTCAGCCCGCTTTTCATCCTTGGCCCGGAAATGGCGCCAGCGATCGCCAACTTCGCCCAAAATGTTCTGGACGGGCGCGTTCGCATTATTCAGATCATTGCTGAAAAATGATTCACCCTCTTCATCGGAGACAACTTATGAAATTGAACCTACTGCTGGCTTTTCTACTGCTTGGCACCGGAGTGATCGCGGCTCAGAGCCTTTCTGTGACGACGAATCTGTCAAACACACCAACGACAAAGGTACTGGCGATCGGGCGTCTCACCGCCTCGGCTACGCCTGATAAATTTCCACCAGTCATGGGTGATGAAGTGCGGTCCACGGTGAAGTTGTACCTCAATGGAAAGATCGACCAGTGGTATGCGCGAAAGGACCAGAATGGAGTTGTCTTCGTCATGAACGTCACAACAATAGAAGAGGCCAGGCAGCTTCTCGAATCGCTGCCGCTTGGCAAAGCCAAGTTGATGGATTTTGATCTTATTCCAATTGGTCCGTTATCTCCGCTGCGCGTTCTGCTGAATGAAGCGGTCTCATCGGGACAGGCTAAACCTTGAGGCTTGAGAATCGGTGAGCAATAACGTGCAAGGAGATTGGTTCCTGACGGACGGTGAGACGGATGAATTACGGCAGAAGGTCGACATGGCTCATGCTGGTCTTCTTTCACAGATCGCGCGAGTACACGAGTGCGATTGGGTGAGGAAGCTGCCTGGAGTTTCTGACTGGAGTGCGAGTGAGATCGTAGAGCACGTGCTTCTCGCTGAGCAAGCCATCCAGGGCCAGATCCTGCAACACATGCCAGACGATCCTAGGCCAGACTTATTCCCCCACATGCAAAGCCAGCGCGTCAAGCTGGAGCTTATCCTGCCGCGTGCTGGTAAGGCGGTGACGACCGGTCCGCTCATGTCTTTCAAAGGGATGCGAATCGCGGACGTAGCGGCGCTACTCGAGAACTGCAGACGGTCATACGAACGCACGCTCGCGCTCTCGCAAGCGCGCCCTGTCAAAACAATTGCTTGGGCCAATCGCTTTTTTGGGGAGCTCAGTATGCATCTTTGGCTTCTTTACATCCCACTACATACGGAGCGGCATGCCCGTCAAGTACAGCGTATTGCCGACGCCCTGTCTGGGTTGTCGACCGCTTAACAAACCGTTTTGGAAGAACTCCAAAACATGAAGTTTCGATCTGATAAGCGGCCCGAGCGCCGCGCGCTTTAGATAGATCTTCCCTAACGGCGATGTGTAGAGTTGAATATTTGCAACCACAAAGCTCAAAAAGGCGAGTTGCCCAAACCTTCGTTTGCGCAACTCCATATGCCCCGGACTTGTGGTCCAGTGCCCTGGTTGCACGAATGTTGCGTTCAGGCCGTGTTCTGAAAACAATGCGCCTGACGGTCAAGCTCTGTCAACGAAACATCAAAACCGAGCCGGAAGCGTGAGCGCCCGATCCCAATCCCTCTTAAGTCCGTTTCATGCACTCCCTGCCGCCAAAGCCCAAACTGCATTTGCACTATCGCTAATCGAACTGGTTTCCAGTAAAGCCGACGTTGCTACAATCCCCCTTGATGTTCCTTGGTATCGAACACTTCGCCATCGCCTCCCCCAACCCCAAGCAACTCGCCGACTGGTACGCCGCCAATCTGGAATTTGAAATCAGCTACGAGTATGCCGGCAACTACTTCATCGAAGCCGCCAACGGCGTCCTGATCGAGATCATACCCGCCGAAGGCGAGCGCGCCGAATCCGCCATGCGCTCACCCGGCATGAGACATATCGCCATCCTGGTCCACGATTTTGATAGAGCGCAGCGCCAGTTGGCCGCCCAAGGCGTCCAGTTCGAGGGCCAGCCCTACTTGAACCAGGGCAATCGACTCCTATTTTTCAAAGACCCGGACGGCAATCTTCTTCACCTCATCCAACGCGAAAAACCCATGCCTTCCGCTCGCACTCCCTCCGCCGGCTGATGAAGAAGGCCGCCAGACGCTCGCCGCCGGCGTGCCTGCCCCGGCCCGCTCTGGAACACAACGCTTGCTGAGACGAGTCTTTCGCGCCTTCCGCTACCCGGACTTCCGCTTGATGTGGTTTGGCGCCTGCGCCTCGAGCATCGGCACCTGGATGCAGATTCTGGCCCAGAGCTGGCTGGTTTACCAGCTCTCGAAATCCTCCGTCTATCTTGGTCTCGACACCTTCTTCGCCCAGATCCCAATCTTCTTCTTGTCCCTCTTCGGCGGTGTCTTCGCCGATAGAAAAAGCCGCCGTGGACTACTGCTCGCCTCCCAGGTCATCCAGCTCACGAGCGCCCTTGTGCTGGCCGCCCTGGTTGGCACACACGTTGTTCGCATCTGGCATATCCTCTCCCTCTCCTTCGTCACCGGCATCGCCCAATCCTTCGGCGGACCTGCCTATTCCGCGCTCATCCCTACGCTGGTCGATAAAGAAGACCTGCAAAATGCCATTGCCCTTAACTCCATACAGTTCAATCTGGCCCGCGTCGTCGGCCCCGCGCTCGGCGGACTCGCTCTCGTCAAAGTGGGCGCCACCTGGTGCTTCCTCCTGAACGGTGTTTCTTTCCTCGCCGTGATCGGTTCGCTGCTGATGATCCACACCAGCTTCGTGCCCGTCAAAACCGAGCAATCCGTCATCAAAAGCATGCGCGAAGGCATCCACTTCCTGCTCAAACGCGACGGCATGATCAGCCTGGTCGCCCTCGCCTTTTTCGGAACCCTGCTGTCGTTTCCGCTGATCACATTCCTGCCCGTCATGGCGCGCGATGTCTTCCACGGCGGTCCCAACGTCTTCACCCTGTTCCTCTGCGTCTCTGGCGCCGGTTCCATTCTGGGCGCCTTGAGCGTAGCCGCCGGTGGATCTAAAGCCAATCAGGCTAAACGATCCGTCACCGTCATGCTGCTGCTCGGCCTCTTGATGGTCGGCTTCGGGCTTTCGCGAAATCTTGCGCTTAGCGCCATCCTGGTCTTCGCCGCTGGCGCAGCCATGATGATCGTCTTTGCCATCAATTCCTCGCTCGTCCAGCTCTACACCACCGACGATATGCGCGGCCGGGTCATGAGTGTCTACAACGTCGCTTTTCGCGGCGGCATCCCTCTCGGCAGCCTACTCTCCGGCCTGCTCATCAAACAAGCCTCCGCTCCCATCATCATGCTCGGCAATGGCGTGCTCGCTGTCCTTCTCGCCATTTACTTCCTGCTCGCCGGGCGCAAAGTCACCCGCCTTTAGCTGCTATACTTTTCCCCAACCATGCGGAAACTACTGGCCCTCGCCATGCTCTGCGCCTGCATTGCGTGTGCGCAGACTCCCGCTCTTAGCGGCATCTGGAAAGCGGATTTACAGAAAAGCAAGCTGGGCGGCCCGCCCGGAGCGCCGCCGCCCTCAAACTATCTCGTTCTCATCGAACAGAAAACGGCTGTCTTCAACCAGCGCACCAAAGAAGAAGCTCCGCAGATCGTGGAAACCACTGCCATCTGGGGCCAGCGCGGAGAACAGCGCTCTGTTCTCACCGTCTTCAACAACGGCAAACCAATCGTCCGGCCATATCAAGGCGTTCCCACGCGCCTCACTGCCTCAGCTCAAGGTGACACCCTTACCATCACGGGCGAAGTCTCCGGTCGCCCCAACACCTTCAAGCGCGTCTACTCGCTTTCTGCCGATAAACAAACCCTCACGGTTGAGATTCTCAACACCAATGCCGGCAAGGAAACGACCTCAACAGTGGTTCTGTTAAAACAGCCGGAGTCCGCCGCCGCCCCTCTGCATCAACCCGAAGAACTGGCCCAAACACATTTCAAGAACGTGAAAACAGCCTCGCTGAAAATTCTGCCGGAGTCCGAGTTCATCAACCAGATGCGTTACATTGCCTGGTCACTCAATCGCGACTGCGAATTCTGCCACGTCGCTCACAAATTCGATGCCGATGACAAAAAAGAAAAACGCACCGCGCGCAAAATGATCGATATGGTGGCAGCTATCGATCAGAACAACTTCGATAATAAGCCGGAGGTCCGGTGCTTTACCTGCCACGAAGGCCATGCCCACCCGCTCTCGCATCCGCAATTTCCGGAAGAGGCTGCGGCTGAAAAATCCGCACTCGAAAAGTCAGCCGCAAAATAGCAATTGTCGCTCTCCCGTTTCTGAGCCGCGCGCGTCAGCAAGCCGGTTTCTAATTTTGCGACGAGCGTCTAGCACGTATACTGGGACAGGTCGAAGCAATTTTGCTTTCGGCTGTCTGGCTGTCGTATCTAGGTTCGATTGCTTGCTCCCTCACCCCACACCTGGCATTCACAGAATTGGAGCAAAGCATGTCATTCAAGAGCGGCGATCGAGCTCGCGCCGATAAACATTCCAAGAAACGCCGGGTTCGACGCAGTCAAATGCGCCTGCTTCGCAAGGTTTCTACGCCAACCACTGTCAAGCCTCGCGCCGAACCATCCTTTGACGCGGCTGCCGGCGTCAAAGAATAATTCAAAATTAACTCGCCGTTCGAGCCGCACTCCCGGTCGACGCTGCTGCCGTGTTGCGGAACCCTCTACCCGATGCCGCCACCTTCGGCTTGCTCCCGCGCGCATTGCTATCGTCCGGCCGGCTAGCTTCTCGCGCCGCCTGTATTTGTTCCTCGGTGCGCAAGTCCGGCTCCGACACTTTCACCTTCATCTTCGCTCGCGCTACCTGCCGCTTGTGCCGCTTTTCCAGTCGCTTGTCCATACTTCACACTACAACGTTCAGCCCTCTCCGCGCATGGTCATAATTACCGTCTGTCATTCCTTTCGCCTCTCCCAGCTCATTCCCGTGTCTCAATCGGCCACCCACTTCCCGGCATCGGGAGAATACCCGAACCGTCCCCTCTGACCGCCTCTTGAAACCGTTCTAAACTATTGACAATAAAGCAATAAATTTCTTGTCACTCAGCTGTGATCGCCTGTTCCGCGCATTCCTCCTGCCGGTTCCAGTTATTCCCGCCGACTCCTTTTATGGACGGTAAAAACTCTAATCAACTACTGGCGCAGCGCGTTGATTCGGACCATGTTTGCCTCGCTCCGTAGAATAGAAAATATGCCAATCAAGGTTGCTATCAACGGCTTCGGCCGTATCGGGCGAAATGTTGTTCGAGCGGGACTGCATAATCCGCAAGTCGAATTTGTCGCCGCGAACGATCTCACCGATACCAAAACGCTTGCTCATCTTCTAAAGTACGATTCGATTCTCGGCCAGCTCGACGAAGAGGTAAAAGCCGATGGCGATAGCGTAGTGGTAGGCGGCAAGAAGATCAAAATTTTCGCCATTAAAGACCCGGCCGAGATTGACTGGTCGAGTCTGGGCGCGCAAGTCGTGGTGGAATCCACCGGGCGTTTTACCGATGCCGCCGATGCGAAGAAACACCTGCGCGGGTCCGTCAAAAAAGTCATCATTTCGGCGCCTGCCAAGGGCGAAGATGTGACCATTGTGCTCGGCGTGAACGACAACATGTACGATCCGGCCAAACACACCATCCTCTCGAACGCGTCCTGCACCACAAACTGCCTGGCCCCGCTCGTCAAAGTGCTGCACGATTCGTTCGGCATCGAGAAGGGTTCCATGACGACGATCCACAGCTACACCAACGACCAGAGCATCCTCGATTTTCCCCATAAAGATCTGCGTCGCGCACGTGCCGCTGCGTTGAACATGATTCCGACCACCACCGGCGCGGCCAAAGCCATCGGACTGGTGGTTCCGGAGCTCAAAGGCAAGCTCGATGGCTATTCCATGCGCGTGCCCACACCCGATGTTTCGGTGGTAGATTTCGTGGCTGTGCTCAAGCGGGACACGACGAACGAAGAAGTGAATACTGCGCTTAAGACCGCCGCCGACGGGCCTTTGAAAGGCATTCTTTCCTATACCGGCGACCCCGTCGTATCGACCGACATGCTGCGTAATCCGCACAGTTCGATTGTCGATCTCGAACTCACGAAAGTGCTCGGCGGCAACCTGGCGAAAGTGGTTTCCTGGTACGACAACGAGTGGGGCTATTCCAGCCGCATCGTCGACCTGGTCGCCTTTATCGGAAGCAAAGGGCTTTGACGCCTAGCCCTTCAAAATCCGAATCACCGCGTCCGTAAATTCTTCCGCGGACGCGGTCCCGCCCACGTCTCCCGTCAGGCTCTTGCCCTCCCGATATACGTTCTCGATCGCGCTCTGCAACTTATTTGCCCCCTCCGTTTCTCCCAGGTGAATCAGCATCATCACGGCCGAAAGCATGAGTGCCGTCGGGTTCGCCTTGCCCTGTCCCGCGATGTCGGGCGCGCTGCCATGCACTGCCTCAAAAACTGCATGGCGTTCACCCATGTTGGCGCCCGGCACAATGCCGAGCCCTCCGACTAAACCGGCCGCAAGATCGGAAACGATGTCGCCATAGAGATTGGGCAGCAGCAGCACATCAAAAGTCTCAGGCCGCATGACCAGTTGCATGGAAGCGTTGTCGACGATCAATTCTTTGTACAGAATTTCCGGGAAGTGGGCAGCCGTCTCGCGGCAGCATCTCAGAAACAAGCCATCCGCCAGTTTCATGATGTTTGCCTTGTGAATCGCCACTACCTCTTTGCGCTTGTTCTTTCGCGCGTAATTGAAGGCGTAGCGCGCAATGCGCTCCGAAGCCGTCCGCGTGATCACCTTCAGACTGGTGACCACATCTTTCACAATCTCGTGCTCGAGTCCAGAATAGAGATCCTCCGTATTTTCACGGAAAATCACCATATCGATAACGGTTTCGCTGAAGCGCGATTGAATGCCCGGCAGAGTGCGCACCGGGCGCACGTTCGCAAACAGATCGAGTGTCTTGCGCAACGCCACGTTCACACTTTGAAAGCCACCCGCGATGGGCGTCGTCACCGGGCCCTTCAGTCCCACTTTCGTTTCATTGAGCGAATCCAACACGTACTGCGGCAGCGTTTTGCCGGACTCCTGAATAATGGCTTCATTCAGTTCCACGCGCCGCCAGCGAATGTCGACTCCCGTTGCCTCGACAACGCGAATCGTTTTCTGTACGACTTCAGGACCGATCCCGTCACCGGGAATCAGGGTACAAATATGGGGCACAGTTCCGATTCTAGGCGGTCGCGCAAGAATGAAAGTTATGCCTCGCATCGAACGGGCGCTGTTGAGCGTCACCGACAAAACAGGTCTGCTTCCCTTCGCTTCGCGCTTGCACGAACTTGGTGTTGAGCTGATCTCGACCGGCGGCACCGCAAAACTGCTGCGCGAGAATCATATTCCTGTGCGCGAAGTGTCCGAGATTACCGGATTCCCCGAAATGCTTGATGGGCGCGTCAAGACCATTCATCCGCGCATTGCCGGCGGCATCCTGGCCATTCGCGCGAATGCGGAGCACATGAAGGCGCTCGAAACGCACGGCATTCCACCGATTCAGTTGGTAGTAGTCAATCTGTATGCTTTCGAAAAGTATTCCGAGCAGCCTGGTATCACGCGCGAAATGCTCATCGAGAATATCGACATCGGCGGACCGACCATGATCCGGGCGGCAGCCAAGAATTTCCAGGATGTCGCGGTAGTGGTTGCACCCGATCAGTACGAAGCGGTGTTGCGCGAGATGGCCGAACTCGGCGGCCTTCTCGGTCCGGCCACCCATTGGAAACTAGCCCAGCAGGCGTTTTCACACACGGCTGCCTACGACACCGCGGTATCCAATCGGCTCCTGCAGATCGATGCCGTGGGAGCAACCGCCGATGGCGTGGATCTGCCGGCGCGCCTGCAGTTCTCAGCCGAGCGCACCGCGGTGCTCCGCTATGGAGAAAATCCACACCAGCAGGCTGCCCTCTATCGCAGCGGACACACCGGCATAGCCGGCGCTGAGCAGCTACACGGCAAAGAGCTCTCCTACAACAACCTCGTCGATCTCGATGCCGCCTGGCAGCTCGTGCAGGAGTTCGATGGCTCTGCAGCGGCCATTATCAAGCACACCAATCCCTGCGGCTGCGCCGAACAATCCTCTCAGGTCGAAGCCTATCTGAAGGCGCTCGAAGCCGATCCCATTTCGGCCTTCGGTGGAGTAGTCGCCTTCAATCGCGAACTCGACGAGGGGGCTGCATCTGAAGTAGCCAGGCTGTTTGTGGAGGCGATTGCCGCGCCTGCTTTCTCTCCATCCGCGCTCGCGATTTTGACCCGGAAGAAAAACCTGCGCTTGGTCAAAGTGGCCCCCACCAGGAAGCCCGAATTCGTAATTAAGTCCATTTCGGGCGGTCTGCTCGCCCAAACGGCCGACCGCGTACAGCTCAATCCCGCGGAACTCCAGATCCGCAGCAAACGAGAGCCTACTCCAGATGAAATGAAGGCTCTTTTATTCGGCTGGAAAGTGGCGAAACACGTGAAGTCGAATGCGATCGTTTATGCGCGTCCCGGCCAAACTATTTCGGTGGGCGCGGGCCAGATGAGCCGTGTCGACAGCGTGAAAGTGGGAGCGATGAAAGCTGTGTTGCCGCTTGCTGGAACCGTCCTCGCTTCCGATGCCTTTTTTCCATTTCCAGATGGGGTGGAGCAAGCCGCTCAACACGGCATTACCGCTGTGATCGAGCCCGGTGGCTCGGTGAAAGATGACGAAGTCATCGCCGCCGCCGACCGTTTGAACCTAGCGGTGGTATTTACTGGTATGCGACACTTTCGCCACTAGTGGAGTGTCGCGATGAAAACGTTACCACGCGATGCAACTCCGGTCGCTTCGGAGCCATGAGCCACGTCAGTGGCTCTCCAACCGGAAGCACGGAAACCATGAGCGAAGCGGTTGGAGTTCTTTACCTCAGTATCAAACGAAATGGTTGCGACACCCCACTTGTAATTTAGTGAACGCCGAACAGATGTAACAAGATAAACAGCGAGCCTGAAAAAATCGCGGCGCCCAGCAGCACGCATACTGGCAACGTAAGAACCCAGGCCAGGACGATATTACGCAGCGTATCCGCCTGCAGGCCCGAGCGATTGGCAAACATCGTACCCGCTACGCCAGACGAGAGAACGTGGGTGGTGCTGACCGGTAATCCGAACCAGTCGGCGAGTCCGATCGTCCCCATCGCCACCAGTTCGGCCGAAGCGCCTTGCCCGTAATTCAGGTGTTCTTTGCCGATCTTTTCGCCCACCGTAACCACAATCCGTTTCCAGCCGATCATGGTGCCAAAACCGAGAAAACACGCCACCTCCACCTTCACCCAGCCGGGAATGTACTTCGTTTCTTTGTCGAGCTTCTTGTCATATTCGCCCAGATCTTTGACCAGCGTGGGGTCGCTAATCTTTTTAGTCTTCAGCAGCTTGGCGCTGGTGGCGCTCATCAGGTAGATCTTGCTGCGAAACTCGCGGCGCGCGTCTGTGGACAGATCGGTGTAGCTGGTTTTGCCCTGCAGGTCGGTCTCGATCTGATGATTGAGTCCGGCAGCGGCATTGAAGGTTTGAGGAGTGGCGACGCTCTTGGACTTCAGGAAGTCCGAGAGTTCGTCGGTGGCTTCCTTGCCATGCAGCGGATTGGGCGCCAGTTTGTCGAGCGCCGGAGCCACCTTATGGGAATCCTGCACAATGGCCTGAATGTCGGACGCTTTCGCGGCGGGATTGAGGGCAAATTGTGCCGGGAGAATTCCAACCAGAATAAGAACGACTAAGCCCATACCTTTCTGCCCATCGTTTGAACCGTGGAAGAAGCTCACGCCCGTGCAAGTCAGCATCAGCAGACCGCGCACCCAGGGTGGCGGCGGTTTATTGCCCTCGGGCGGCTGGTACAGCTCCGGACGCTTGATGAGTGCTTTGAAAATCAGCAGTAAGAGACCTGCTCCAACAAAGCCGATGATGGGCGAAATCAAAAGCGACGCGAACACTTCCTGCACCTTGCCCCAGTTCACGCCATCGCCGAAAACATGCCCCGGGGTCATCAGCGAGTTGGCCAGCCCGACGCCCATGATGGCGCCGATCAGGGTATGGGAACTGGAGGCAGGCAGTCCCAGATACCACGTGCCCAGATTCCAGATCATGGCTGAGATCAGCAAAGAGAAGACCATAGCGAAGCCCGCGCCTGACCCGACGTTTAAAACGAGTTCCACTGGCAGCAGCGCGACGATGCTGAACGCTACTGCGCCATTCGAAGACAGAACTCCCAGTAAATTCCAGATGCCCGACCAGACCACGGCTACAGTGGGTTTTAGCGTATGCGTATAGATAACGGTGGCAACCGCATTCGCGGTGTCGTGAAAACCGTTTACCATCTCGAAGCCAAAGGCCAGGGCCAGAGCTAATAACAGGAAGATGGCGCTGCTAACAGGTAGGGTCTCGCCGAATAGGTGCAAGGAGTCTCCTCAAGGGTGAGCGACTGATAAGGCTCAGTCCGTTAGCATAGGGAACCGAGATTACAAGCAAGTGAATCGTCGGCAGTTTGAGTAATGGTCTGAAGGCTTTTACAGCGATAAACTAAGAAGGACTTGCCAAAGGAGTAACCGCGATGACGATCACGACGGAGTTGGAATGGGGCGATGTGCAGGTGTTCCGGCCGAACGATCCGGCGGATGCCGATGCCGCTTTCGAGCGCGTGTGGGAGATGAATCCCGATGCCGAGATCGAGCAGACAGCAGAGGGAGACATCCTGATCATGCCGCCAACTGGCGGAGAGAGCGGAAACCAGAGTGGGGAAGCCTTTGGGCAGCTACGGGCATGGGCCACGCATGATGGTACCGGCAAAGTCTTCGACTCGAGCACCACCTTCCGACTGCCGAATGGAGCTAAGCGTTCGCCCGATGCGGCCTGGGTCAGCAAAGAGCGCATCCGTGCTTTGCCGCGCGAGACGCGAAAGGAATTCCTGCCCTTCGCGCCGGAGTTTGCAATCGAAGTTCAGTCTCCCAGCGACCGGCGGAAACAGCAGCGGAAAAAGTGCCTGGAATATGTCGCGAACGGAACGCTGGAGGCTTGGCTGATCGATCCGAAGAAGCGGTCGGTCGATCTCTTTCTGGCCGACGGCAGCGTGATCGAACTCCGCGACGCGGAAAGTGTGACAAGCCGCCACTGGCCTTCTTTTACGATGGATTTGCGGCCGATTTGGGAAGGTTTAGATATCTGAATCTTAGATACCTGAATCGAGGTAAGGAGGCTGGACAGGCCATGTATCAACAATGGCGAACCTGGATCCCGTTCTTCTGCTTGTTTTCACTCGTTGTGCCGGCCTCGACCGGCGGCGTCGCACAGCAAGCGGATGGCCTGGATTCCCACCTCATTACGCTTTATGTAGCGGCGAACGATAAGTCAGGACAATCGCTCTCCGGCCTGAGAGCGCAGGATTTCACGCTCTTAGACAATAAATAACCGCGGACACTTCTTTCTTTCCATGCGGTAGAGGGCGCAACGCCGGATCTCCAGGTGGAGATCGTAATGTTAGTCGACGAGGTCAATGACTCGCCGGCGAACATAGCGTACGCCAAGTCCCAGATAGCAAAGTTTCTGCGAACAAAGGGCGGCAACTCCCCATACCCACATCGTTAGTTTTCTTCACAGATTCCGGGAGCAAGGATCGACCGCAAAGCATCGACGTGCTGGAAGTCACCCAAGGGTAGCAGAATCGAAACGAGATTTCGTTTGTGAAGTACAGGAAGTTTGAACCGCAGTCTGTCTTTACCTCAGTTAAACACAGCGTCTTAAGTAATTGCGCATAATCGTCGCAGGGTATCGTTGGGCTTTGTCCATTCGGCGAACTGGCCTTCGACGGCGGAGGCGACTCCATCGAGGAATCCGAAATAACGATTGTGCAGACGCAACCGGCGCGTGAGTTTCCAGACCCGTTCGATAGGGTTGAGTTCCGGGCTGTAAGGAGGCAGGAAGTCCAAGCGAAATTGTGGAGCCTGTTGATCACGCCAAGGCAGCTGGAGTTTGGAGCGATGATACTGCGCGTTGTCACTGATGGCGAGGACGCGACGTCCGGAAACAGCGCTGGCCTCGCGGAAGATTTTGAGGAACTCCCAGAAGGACTCGCCGTTGAATCGGCCGGTCTCGCGGCGAAACAAAAATTCGCCATCCCGCAAACGGACTGCGGCGAAGTAGCCTACGCTCTTCCGGGTCGGATGATGGTACACGATCGGATCTCTGGTTTCCGGTGGAACCCACATACGGCAACGGGATCCCTGTTGCTGAAAATGCACTTCGTCCAGCGCCCAGAGGTCCACGGCATTGTCCCGCATTAACTTGCGGAGTTTTTTTTATGCGCTTTCTGGCGCGTCGGGTCGGCTCGCGCCAAAACGGGCCGGGGCTTGCGGAGCCGGAACTCGAACTGCCGGAACAAACGCTGGCATTGACGGACCCCCAAGTGGATGCCGTAGGTCTTCGCCAGCCAGGCCGACAGCGTCTTGCCATCCCACAGGTTGACGCGCATCCCCGCGTCGCTCGGCCTCTCTCGCAACACTCGATTGATCTCTTTGATCTGCTTCTCACTCAGCCGGCTGGGGCGTCCGGACCGTTCTCCCTCGGCCAGACCCCCCAATCCCTGCTGCTCGAAACGGTGAACCCAATACTCGACGGAACGCGGTGCATCTCCCAAAAGCCGTGCTACTTCAGGGCAGGTCATACCCTGGGCGACCAGCAAAACGCCATGCAACCGGTGATCGTAGCGCGACTCCTCAGAACGCTGGATCTCTTGCTGCAAACCAAGCACCGACATCGCGTCCGATATCCTCAGTGGTCTCATAATGTCAGCAGACCACGTTTCACTCATGATGCGCAATTACTTATGACGTTGTGTTTAATTCCAAAATCACATATAAGAATTGACTTTAAAGGTTGCGCCTCGCTTGGCGGCTAACGGTGTGACTAACCTCCAGGTTCAAACGCGAGCGGCTACCCGACTAGGAACTCCCTGCTTAAACGCGAACAGAGTAATTAATGCAGACACAAGGCAGCAAAAAGAGAACATGAGAAGTGCCGGGACGGTGCTGTGGGTGGTGTCGCGGATCTTGCCTACCAGGAATGGGCTGAGATAGCCGGCGAGGTTGCCGACGGAATTAATCCACGCGATGCCGGCCGAGGCGGCGGTTCCCGATAGCAGAGTCGTCGGAAGCGCCCAGAAGGTGGAGTAAGAAGCGGCGATACTCGCGGTGGCGACGGAGATGGCGACGAAACTGGTCACGCCTGAAATGCCGGGGATGGCGGACAACGCCATACCTACCGAACAGATGATGCTGGTCAGAGCGATGTGCCAGCGGCGTTCGCCCGTTTTGTCGGAATGGTGGCCGACGGCGACCATGACGATGGCCGCGAGGGCCCAGGGGATGGCCGTCAGGAGGCCGATGCGAAAGGCATCTTTAGTCAGCGTCTCCTTCACGATCTGCGGAAGCCAGAAGCTGACACCATAATTCACCATCACCTGGCCGAAATAGACAAAGCAGAGAAGCCAGACTTTCACACTGCGAAAAGCATCGACGAGGGTGTGGTGACCGGGCGTTTCGAGGCGTTTGAGCGACTCCTCCTGCTCGAGATTTCGCTCGACGAGTTGCTTCTCCTCTTCGTTAAGCCAGCGGGCTTTGCGCGGAGAGTCCTGAAGGAAGAAGATTGTGGCGACACCTGCCAGCAGAGACGGAACAGCTTCGAAGAAGAAGAGCCATTGCCAACCGCGCATAACAGCGGAGTGGGAGGTGGTCTCGAGAATCCAGCCGGAAATAGGACCGCCGATGACGCCGGAAAGGGGAATGGCGGTCATGAAAGCAGCAAGCATTTTGGCACGATAGCGGCGGGGATACCAGAAGGTGAGATAGAGAATAACGCCGGGGAAGAAACCGGACTCGACGACGCCGAGGAGAAAGCGAATCACGAAGAGCGATGTTGCGCCGGTGACGAACATCTGGCAGGCGGAAACGAATCCCCAGACCACCATGATGGGACCGAGCCAGAACTTCGCGCCGATCTTCTGGAGAGCCATGTTGCAGGGAATTTCGAAGAGGAAGTAACCTAGGAAAAAGATGCCTGCGCCCATGCCATAGACAGCATCGCTGAGGCCTAAATCGCTTTGCATCTGGAGCTTGGCAAAGCCCACGTTGACGCGATCGACGTAGGCAAAAACGTAGCAGAGGAAGAGGAACGGAATCAAGCGCCAGGTGACTTTGGCGTAGACGGATTTTTCGAAGTTCTTATCGAAGTGAATGTTAGAAGGCACGGGCGGCTGCATTGATCATATGCCCCGGGCATATGATAGTGTCCCAGTGAACTTCCACGTGGGAGGCGTTCATGCTGCATAAGGTAAAGCTGTTGATGCTGGCGGGTCTTGTTTTGCTAGGCCAGAGAGAAAGTTTCGGGCAGACGGCCGGGACGATCACCGGAGAAGTTAAAGATTCTTCGGGCGCGATGGTGACCGGTGCGACGGTCACGCTAACGGATCAGGCGACGAACGCAACGCGCGTGGCGACTACGAATACGGACGGGCTGTTCGTCTTTCCGACCCTCGTGCCGGGCAAGTACTCGCTGCAAGTGAAGATGAGCGGATTCAAGTTGAATCGCAGCCTGATATCGATCTGCAGGTGCAGCAGACAGTGCGCTCAGATTTCACACTGCAGCCGGGGCAGGTGAACGAATCGATTGTGGTGAGCGCGTCGGCGGAACAGTTGAATACGGACAACGCAACGGTAGGCACGGTGATCGAGAACAAGCGCATTGTGGAATTGCCGTTGAATGGGCGGGACTATCTGCAACTGGTTCAATTGAGTCCCAACGTGTCGGCGAGTTTCGGTTCGGCGCAGAGTTCGAACCGGCAGGGCGGCACGCGGGCCAATGAAAATCTGTCGATCGGCGGCCAGCGCTCCACTTTCAATCACTACACCCTCGATGGCATCGAAAACACCGATGTGAATTTTAATTTGTATTTGTTCCAGCCATCGATCGATGCCATTCAAGAGTTCAAAGTGCAGACGGGCGTTTACCCGGCCGAGTTTGGGCGCGAGGTGGCGCAGGTAAATGTGTCAACTAAGAGTGGGGCGAATGAGTATCACGCAACGCTGTTCGAGTTTTTGCGCAACTCGAAGCTGGATGCCGCCCCATATGCGTTTACCAGCAAGCACTCGGCGAACCAGCCGTTCAAGTGGAATCAATATGGCTTCACACTGGGTGGACCATTGTCGATTCCGAAACTCTTCAATGCCAAAGACCGGTTGTTCTTCCTCACGAATTTTGAAGGATTCAACGAGCGCCAGACGAGTAACAGCTTGTACAGCGTGCCGACGCTCGCAATGCGGAATGGAGACTTTTCCTCCGTACTGTCGCGCTTGGGAGCGCAGCTGTACTCTCCAAACGGGCGGACGCGGAATGCGAACGGAACGTATAACGTAGCGGCGATTCCGGGCAACATCATTCAGCCGAGTTCTATTGCTCCACAAAGCTTGCAGGAATTGAACTATCTGCCGACGCCGAACCAGCCGATTCCGGCGAACCAATCGCCGTTGAATGATTATCTGTTGAATGCGAACAATCCGACGGACAAGGACCAGTTCAATGTGCGGATCGACTGGGTGGAGAGCGCGAAATCGACGTGGTTTGGGCGGTATAGCTGGACGGATGAAACTTCATTTACTCCCACGCTAAGCCTGTCGGGAAACACACTGGCCACGAATGGCAAACAGTACATGATTGCCAATACACGTATTTTTACGCCGACTACGGTAAATGAGTTCCGGTTTGGGATTAACAGTTTCCATAACGCCGTTGCGCCGTTTCTGGCGTGCAAGCAGAACGTGGTGCAGCAACTCGGATTGCCCGGACTGGACACGAGTAATTGCCAGACCTGGGGCATTCCTCAAATGCGAAACCTGGGCGAGATCAGCGGCTGGGGTGATGATACAAATGGGCCGTACATTTTGAACGATGCGATCGGACAGGTGATCGACAATTTCTCCTGGATACGGGGCAAGCACGCGCTGCGGTTTGGCGGAGAAGTGCGGCGCGACCGTTACAACCAGTTGGGAAACGAGTTCCCGCGCGGAGCGTTCAGCTGGGGTTCTTCGTCGACCTCCAATCCGAACACCAACAGCGGCGGATATGGCTTCGCGAGTTACCTGCTAGGTGCGCCGACGGAAGTGGATGGCGCATATGGCATCGCTTTTGAGCAGCTGCGGGCCACGAGCCAAGCGTATTATTTCGACGATACGTGGCGGGCAAGGTCGAACCTGACCATCTCGATGGGGCTGCGCTATGAGTTGACGCCTCCCTATGTGGACCGCAGCGGGCACGAGACGAATATCGATCTGCCGCTGTTTGTGGGAGCGGCGGGAGTAACAGCGCCGAATCTGCAGCCGACCGATGTGCGCGCGGGTAGCGGGAACTATTACGCAGGACTGCCGTTTTTCTTTCCGGGCGTGCAGGTAGCGCGGGACGGACGCTTGGGAAGCAGGCTATATCAAACCGATTACACCAATATTGCGCCGCGGCTGGGCATCGCGTACACGCCGACACCGACGTGGTCGATACGAACTGGAGCGGGTTTGTTTTATGCGCAGGACAGCGGCAATTCGCTGTTCGACCTGGCCCGAACGTTGGGCGGCAAGAGCAACAACGTGAATAATAATCAGCCATCGGCGTTGCCCAGCTTGACCTGGACAAACTTTGTGACGCCGGGAGCAATCATCAACATTCCGAATCCGACGCTATTCGGCGTGTTGTACGACGTGCAGACGCCGCGGGTCTTCCAGTATCTGTTTAACGTGGAACATGAACTGTCGAAATCGATGTTATTTGAAACGGGTTATCTGGGTTCGACGGGACGGCATTTGAGGGGTTTGTACAACGCGAATGAAGCCACCCCGGGTACAAGTTCGCTGCCAAGCCGGTTGCCGTTTTCGAACATCGGGATTATGCAGACGGTACAGGGCGGCGGCAATTCGAGTTACAACAGCCTGGGACTAAAGCTGACGCGCCGCTTGTCTTCGGGGCTGACGTTGCTGGGTGCGTATACCTGGTCGAAGAGCATTGACGACGTAAGCGCGATCCGCGGACAGAGCGATACGATTTTTCCGCAGAACAGCCGGTGCCTGGCGTGTGACCGCGGATTATCGGCGTTCAATGTGGGACAGCGGTTTGTGCTGTCGGCATTGTACGAACTGCCCTTTGGCGCAGGCAAGACCTTCATGAATCGCGGTGGCGTGGTTAACGAGCTATTGGGAGGCTGGCAGATTGGATCGATTTACACGGTGCAGTCGGGATTGCCGGGATATCCATCGCCGGGGCCGGATCAATCGAACACCGGGGTGGGAAATAATAGAGATCGACTGAATGCGACGGGTCTCTCGCAGAGTGTGGCGAATCCAAATCCAAACGGATGGTTCAACGCGAATGCGTTTTCGCTCGAGCCATTTGGGACGTTTGGCAATGCCGGGCGGAACACAATCACGTTTCCGGGTCGGAATGAATGGGACTTCTCGGCGATCAAGGATTTCCGGATTACCGAGCGGGATGTACTGCAGTTTCGATTCGAAGGATTCAACTTTGCCAATCATCCGAACTGGGGCAATCCGGGGACGCTGTGGGGGCAGAACGTGAAGCCCTCATCGAGTTTTGGTGTGATAAGTAGTACGGCGGTTGCGATGCGCGAACTGCAGTTTGGTTTGAAGTATGTTTTTTAAGAGTTTTAAGAGAAGGATGAAATGACGCGCCGAAGTTTGCTGGGGTGGGCGGTGCTGCTGCCAGCGGGAAGTGCATTCCTGGCCGAGTGGGGAAAGGCAACAGCGCAGGGACATGGGCACGCGAGCGAGGCGCCCCCTGAAACGAAACGGTTTAGCGAGTATCAGCCGCAGTTTTTTTCTACGAACGATTTTTCTGCGCTGCAGCAGTTTACCGAGATCCTGATTCCGAGCGATGAGACGCCGGGCGCGCGAGAGGCCTACTGCGCGTGTTTCATAGACTTTGTGCTGCAGGCCATGACGGGACATGCGCCGGAAACGCAGGGGCAATGGCGGAAAGCGCTGCAGGCGCTCGATGATGCGGGATTTCACCAGGCAGCGGCGGAGCGGCAGTTGGCGATTGTCGATGAGATTTCTCGGCCGGAACGCGAACCAGGGATGAAGCATCCCGCATATTTTGCCTACCGGCTGATTAAACGGGAGAATGCCTTTGCGTTTTATACGGCGCGCGAGGGAATGATCGATAGTCTGGATTACCGGGGCAATTCGTACAACGTGACGTTTCCGGGTTGCACGCATGCAGAACATCGGGTGTTAACGGCGGAGGAGCGTGGATAAGAAATACGATGCGATTGTGGTTGGCTCGGGTGCCTGCGGCGGCTGGGCGGCGATGGCGCTCGCGCAGGCAGGGATGAAGGTATTGATGCTGGAGGCGGGCAGCCCGATCAGCGCGGCCAAGGATTTTCATCACATTTTTCTCTATGAGCTGAAGTATCGGGGCCGTGGCGAGCCGGGACTTTTGCGGCGGTATAGCGGGACGGAGCGCAATTACCGCATCATGATCGATAGCGAAGAGAATCCGTACACCACAGCTCCGGATACGAGTTACCGGTGGGGACGGTCGCGGTGCCTGGGCGGACGGAGTCTGCATTGGGCGCGGGCGAGCGATCGCATGGCCGATTATGAGTTTAAAGCGGCTTCCCGGGACGGCTATGGTAAAGACTGGGCGGTGAGTTATGCCGACCTCGCGCCTTATTACGACCGGGTGGAGGGCTTCATCGGGGTAAGCGGGACGCGGGAGGGACTTGCGCAATTTCCTGATGGCAATTTTCTGCCGGGGATGCCGCTCAATTGTGCGGAAACGATTTTTGCAGCGGCCTGTAAGAGCCTGGGCTGGCCAACGACACACCGACGACTCGCGCAACTAACGCAAGTGCACAACAACCGCCCGCCTTGCCACTACTGCGGCAATTGTGTGAATGGCTGTGACGTAGGGGCGATGTTCAGCACGATTTCGACGACACTGCCGCCGGCTATGAAGACGGGAAATCTCGAAGTGCGGACCGACAGCGTGGCGGCAGAAGTTCAGATGAGTGGAGAAAACCGCGCGGAAGGCGTGCGGTACATCGAGCGTTTCACCAACAAGTCCGTCGAGGTGAAGGCGAGTCATATAATTCTGGCGGCATCGACTCTCGAGAACACGCGGCTGCTATTGCTTTCGGCTAAGGGCGGTCTGGCAAATTCGAGCGGCACGTTGGGGCAATACATGATGGACCAGATCGGCGGCGGCGGAGTCACAGGCTTCCTGCCGAGGCTGAAGGGCGGCCCGAGCCGGCTGGATGACGGAAAGTCGGCGGGGATCACGATACCGAACCTGGTGAATATCGACCAGCGGACGGCACGTAAGGATTTTATCCGCGGGTACGTGATGAATGCCACGGGCGGGCAGAGCGAATTTCCGATGTTTGCGGCGGCGCTGCCGGGCTATGGGTCGGCGTGGAAGAAAGAAGTAAAAAGCCGGTACGTAGCGCAGGCGCGAGTGTGGATCGCGGGCGGCGAGATGCTCGCTCGCAAAGAGAATTTCGTAGAACTCGATCCGGAGGTGAAGGATCACTGGGGGATTCCGGTTCTTAAAATCCATTTCACGCATAGCGACAACGATCACAAGTTGATGGCGCACTTTCAACAGAGCGCCGAGGAACTGTTCCGGCGGGCGGGGGGCGAACCGATGAATGGGATGGGGCATGGCGGCCCTGTGGGATTTCCCGGCGCCCCTGGTTCACCGGATGCAGACGCGAATCGTGCGACCGCTGATTCCGATACTAGCCGGGGTGCGGCGCGCGAAGGAGAATCGCCGAAGGCCGGAGGTGGACCGAATCATGCGCCGCGGAAAGATGCCTTGGGTGGCGCGATTCATGAAGTAGGGACGGCCCGGATGAGTGCGGATTCGAGAGATGGTGTGCTGAATTCGTTTTGCCAGACGCACGATGTGCCCAATCTATATGTGTTCGGCGGGAATGCGTTTCCGTCCACCGGTGATAAACATCCCACGCTGACGATGCTGGCGCTGACGGCGCGGGGTTGCGATCACCTGCTCGAGACGGCGAAGAGGGCCTAGCGGTTTGCTTTGGTGGGGTCGAGCTTTACTGGTGGTTGTTGCGGCGAGTTGTGTGTGGGCGCAGACTTCGCAGCCCAAGAGACAGGGGGCGGAGAGGCTGCATGATTTTTTGGGTTTGGGTGCGCCGCCCGATGCAGCTGCGGCGGCTCGCGGAGAAAAGACCTTTTCGGCGAACTGCGCCTTTTGTCATGGCGCGAAGGCTACGGGTGGAGATACTGGCCCCGACCTGGTGCGATCGGCGCTCGTACTGCATGACGAGAAGGGCGAACTGATCGGGCCGGTGGTACACAAGGGGCGAACGGATCGGGGAATGCCGGCGTTCGCGGCGTTTAACGAATCAGAGCTCTATGATATTGCCGAGTTTCTGCACTTACGCGTGGAACTTACAGCCAATCGCGGCACTTACAAGTTATTAAATGTCGTGACGGGCGACGCCAAAGCCGGCGAGGCTTATTTTCGCGGACCGGGCGGCTGTACGGGTTGTCACTCAGTGACGGGCGATCTGGCGCATATCGGATCGCAGATGAGTCCGGCCGATTTGCAACAGGCGTTTCTGTATCCGGCGGCGCGGGGTTTTGGCGCAGCGGAACCACAGAACGTCAAGGTCAGGCTACCCGGTGGCGAAGAGATGCACGGGCATTTGAAGTATCTGGATGATTTCCACGTTGCTTTTGAGGATGCCACAGGCGAATATCACTCGATGGCGCTTAGTGATGGGACGAGAGTGGAACTAGAAGATAAGTTGACCGGCCACCGGAAGTTGCTGGACCGGTACACCGATACGGACATGCACAACCTGACCGCTTACCTGGTGAGCTTGAAGTGAAGACTGTCTTGCTGGCGCTGCTCGCCTGCGGCATTCTACTTGGGCAGTTACTCACGCCAGATAAGTTATTGCAAGCGCCAACAGATACCTGGCCTACTTACAACGGCGACTATTCGGGAAAGCGTTTCAGTGCGCTGCAACGGATCAACTCGGGAAATATCAGACGGCTTGCGCCGAGCTGGATGTTTCGGGTTTCGAATGTAGGCGCGCTGCGCGGGGTAGGGAGCCCGGAGATCAAGTCGACTCCGCTAATGGTGAAGGGAGTTCTCTACTTTACGATTCCGGATCATGTGTATGCCATAGATGCGCGAACGGGTCTGGAGATCTGGCACTACGACTGGCAGGATCGCGGCGGGCATCTGATTGGGAATCGCGGCGTGGGGATGTATGGCGACTGGCTGTACTTCATGGCGCCGGATGGCTGGTTAATCTCGCTGAACGCAAAATCGGGTAAAGAGAGATGGCGAAAGAAAGTCGCGGATGAAAAACTGCAGTACTTTACAACTACGGCCCCGCTGGTGGTGGGCAATCACATTATCGCCGGCGTAGGAGGGGATGCGATGGATGTGCCGGGATTTCTGGAAGCACGCGATCCGGAGACGGGCGAAGTGCAGTGGCGTTGGAATTCGGAGCCCCGGGCAGGCGAAGCGGGCGCCGAAACGTGGCCTAATGAAACCGCGATGGAGCATGGCGGAGGCATGACCTGGCTGCCCGGCACGTATGACCCGGAGCTGAAGCTTTTATATTGGGGCACCGGCAATCCGAATCCGGTGTATGCAGGGCAAGGGCGAAAAGGAACCAATCTGTGGACCTGCTCGATCGTGGCGCTGAACCCGGAGACAGGCAAACTGGCCTGGTATTTTCAGGCTTCGCCGCACGACACGCATGATTGGGACAACGTCGAGACGCCGGTGTTGTTCGATGCTGTGGTGGATGGACGTCCACGCAAACTGCTGGCGCAAGCGGCGCGCAATGGGTATTTCTTTGTGCTGGACCGCGCCACCGGAAAGAATGTCGTTTCGAAACCGTATGTGCCATTGAACTGGTCGAAGGGCGTGGATAGCAGCGGGCAGCCGATACCGGATCCGAAGAAAGCGCCGACTCCTGATGGATCGCTGTTGACGATACCGGGGGGTGGCGCGACGAACTGGCTGCCGCCGAGTTTCGATCCGGAGACAGGATTGTTTTATGTGAATGCGACACGCGGTTACAGCCTGACCTATTTGACCGATACCGATGAGCGGCCGGAAGGTTATGGTGGATCGGGGCGCGCATTGTGGTCGGAGCACGTGCTGGAAGCGATTCAGGCGAAGACCGGTGAGATTGCCTGGAGTCATGCCTTCCGGTCGGTGGGCGGCGGAGCAGGGCTGGGCGGTCCGGGTATTTTGACGACAGCGGGTCAGTTGCTATTCACGGGCGATCGCGCCGGGAATTTTGTGGCGTTCGACCCGGCCGCAGGTAAGATTTTGTGGCACTTTCCGGTAATGGCCACAGTAAGTAACGGCCCCGAGACTTACTTGCTCGACAGCAAACAGTATGTGGTTGTGGGTGCAGGCGATACGTTGTTTGCGTTTGCGTTAGTGGGTGGTTAGCAAGTCCGCAGAATCCTACAAAACTACCCGTTCGATCCGTTGTCCGTATATCGCCTCCAGACCGGTGCAAAATCAACTGCGAGGACCTAGCGTCACTTGATAAGGATGTCATAGACGTTATGCTCGCCAATCCAAAACCACACGCACTCGTCGGCCAGCCTGACAGCCAAAGCGCGGTATTTCAGGGTCACGCGCGCTGACCAGATTTCCTGCCCATTGCGGTCGCCGAGTTTCTTGAATTGCAAGGAAGGGTGGTGCAGATTGTTTTTCAGCAAGGCGAATTGCTTATCAGCCCGTGCGCGGATGCCGGGAGACAAAGCGCGATAATCGTGCCAGAAATCCGCGTTCGCGCGGTGAACCATTACGCGGGCCGCTAGAAGGGTTGTGTTTTTCCGACTTTGTGATCGGCGAGGGCCCGATCGATCCGGTCATCAATGCGCCCGGCGTTGAGGTCGGCCTTAAGTTGGGCGTCGATAGGCTGTGGATGGTGTTGGTCCAGCCACAGATACAGTTCTTCTATCTGGTGCGGCGTAAGCGAATCTATTGCACGTTCAATTTCCTGTATGTTGTCTAAACGCATGGTCTCCCTCTTATTCTAGCGGCGAGATCACGACGGCGCGACAGGGCTTCAAATGGGGCGCAAGGGCATTTTCGGCGATCTGCCGCGCGGACCGAGCTCGATTGCTTCTACAGCCGAGATCTTGCTGCCCTCAACCGTAAAACGTAGTAGCGTGCGGACCTTGTGCCAGCCGGTGTGGCCGCATGCGCCCGGGTTCATGTGGAGCAGGTTCAGTTTCGGGTCGCGCTCCACTTTGAGAATGTGGGAATGGCCGGAGAGGAACAGCCCCGGCTGTTCGCGGAGAAGAGCTTGTTTCGCGCGGGGATCGTAGTGGCCAGGATGGCCGCCAATGTGGGTCATGTAGATTTTCAGGTCTTCGCAGGTCCAGGTAAGTTCTGCCGGTAGTTCGCTGCGAATCTCGGGGCCGTCGATGTTGCCGAAAACCCCGCGCACGGGTTTGAAGCGTTTGAGGTCGTCAAGTATTGTGACGGGTCCGAAGTCGCCGCAGTGCCAGAGTTCATCGCATTCGGCGAACCAGCTGAAAATTGCTTCGTCGAGGAAGCCGTGGGTATCGGAGAGCAGACCTATCCGCACGTTACAAGGCCCGGTACAGTGAAAGCGTACATAAAGGAACATGATCGGACATTTGCGGGGGACAGTTTTCGAGAAGCATCCGAATGCGGTAATTGTAGAAGCCGGTGGAGTAGGGTACGAGGTGCAGATCCCGATCTCGACTTATACGACGCTGCCCGATGTGGGTGCGGTCGTTTCATTGCGGATCCACACGTATGTTCGGGAAGATGCCTTGGTGCTGTTCGGGTTTGCGACGGGCGAAGAGAAGACAGTTTTCGAGCGACTGATTTCGGTGAGCGGGATTGGGCCGAAGCTGGCTGTGACGGTGCTCTCAGGATTGCCGACAGCGGACCTGGTGCAAGCCGTACGCGGCGGGGACGTGGCGCAGCTGGTGCGGATTCCCGGAGTTGGAAAGAAGACGGCGGAGCGGATGGTATTGGAGTTGAAAGACAAGCTGGCGGCGATTCACCTGCCCGGCAAAGCGTCGGTCGCGGTGCAGTCAGCTAACGCCTGGTCGGCACTCGAGCAGGATGTTTTATCGGCGCTGCAGAATCTGGGTTGTTCGCAAATGGCGGCAGAACAGGCAGTGCGAAAAGTAAACGAACGAGGCGCGCCACAAGAGTTTGAGCCGTATTTTCGCGCGGCGATGGCGCTGGTACGTTAAGTTGAACGTGGATGGGTGATGCAGGGTTAGTATCGCGAAAATCGCAGGAAGAAGAACGCGAGTTCGAGGCGGCGCTGCGGCCGACGACGCTGTCGGATTTCGCGGGACAGCCGCATGTGCGAGAACTGCTTTCTATTGCTATTGAAGCAGCGCGGCAGCGCGGGGAGGCGATGGATCATGTGCTGCTGTGCGGGCCTCCAGGACTGGGAAAGACAACGCTAGCGGGGATTATCGCACAGGAGTTGGGTGTTGCGATCAGTCAGACGGCGGGTCCGATCATTCAAAAGAAGCTGGATTTGACGGGCATTCTGAGCGGCGTGCAGGAGCGGCAGGTTTTTTTCATCGATGAAATTCACCGGCTGATGCCGGATATCGAAGAGATACTGTATGCTGCGCTCGAGGATTTCCGGCTGGACATTCTGGTGGGAACGGGGCCTGGCGCACGGACGCATTCGCTGCCATTGCCGCGCTTCACGGCAGTCGGCGCCACAACAAAACAAGGATTGTTGAGCGCGCCGCTGCTGGGGCGCTTTGGCATTGTCCTGCGGCTGGAGCCGTACGACGAAGAGACGCTGGGGCGCATTGTGGAAAGATCGGCGCGCTTGCTGGACGTGCCGATTGTGACGGAGGCGGCCCGCGAAATTGCGCGGCGCGGGCGGGGCACGCCACGCATTGCCAACCGGTTGCTACGGCGTGTGCGGGATTTTGCGCAAGTGCGGGCGAGTGGACGGATCGATTCGGCAGTCGCCGCGGCTGCTTTGGATTTGTTAAAGGTCGACCGTTATGGGTTGGACATGGTGGACCAGAAAATCATGTTGACCGTGATGGTGAAGTATGGCGGCGGCCCGGTGGGGCTGAGCACGATCGCGGCGTCGATCGATGAGCAGACGGACACGATCGAGGAGGTGTATGAGCCTTACCTGATGCAGCTCGGATTCCTGGACCGCACGCCACGCGGGCGGGTAGCGACAGAACGGGCGTTCGAGTATTTCGGTGTTGCGCGGAAGGCGCGATTCGGAGCGCAGGAGGGATTGTTCTGACGCTTGGATAAAAAGGCGTATTTGTCGCTGGGCTCGAATCTGGGAGACCGCGCGGCGCGTTTAGAAGCGGCGCTGGTGGCGTTAAATGAGGCCGGCGTACGAGTGGTGGCGAAGTCGCCCGTGTATGAGACGGAGCCGCAGGAAGTAACGAAGCAGCCGTGGTTTTTGAACCTGGTGGTGGAAGTGGCGACGAGCTGCTTCCCGGTGCAGTTACTCGCGATCGTACAGCGGATAGAACGGGAGATGGGAAGGACGCGGATGGGGGAAGGGCGACGCGGGCCGCGTGTTATCGATATCGACATCCTATTGTTTGCACGCGTAGTAATGAACACGCCGCGGTTGACGATCCCGCATGCGCGCATGAGTGAACGCCGCTTCGTACTGCAGCCGTTATTGGACCTCTCGCCAGACGAGCGGGATCCGCGCACTGGGGAGCGATGGCGCGGTTCTCTGGAAAGGCTGCAGGGACAGGCGGTGCGGCACGTTACGGATGGGAAAGATCGAGATGAGTGATAGATGTTGGCGTGGGCACGTTTGTCAAGAGGATCGCCAGGTCTCGCTTGATGTTGAGCAGCTTGGCGCGGAAATCGTAGAGCATGGCCTGGCGATCGTCGAGGTCGCCGATGGAGAGTTTACGATCTTCTGAGGAACTCGCGCGCACAACGGACTCGCGATCCGCGCCCAAGTCCGCCGAAGTTCCTCTTTCGTCTGGTGGCGCGGCATCGCGGCCTGTGCTTGCTTCTGATGGCATGCTGGTCATGCGAAGGATTTTATCTTTTCCTTTGGCGGAATCCGGGTTGGGAATGCGGCCCACTCGAACCCAACTTGCGATTAAGCGCTGCTTGCGGGTGAGTCCCCGCTGTTCGTTGGGGGCGGCGCTGTTCATGAATTTACGTATGATTTCCGGGTAGACGTTGTTTTCGTGAGCAGGACGTCCGAAGAGGTCGGCGAGCATGTTGGACGGAATTTGGAGAGCCTGGGAACCGCCTTTGGAGCGACGCAGGCCGGCCACTGAGAGCGTAGTTATGATTCCACCACCCACAATGCCGGTCACATTCGAGGCGTGCCCTTCCCCGATCAGACCGAGGCTCGCGCTGGCGGTGCCCAGACTGCCGCCGATGGCCAAACTGGCCAGATTCAGCAGGCTGATCTCGCGTGCGCGGCGGGCCACGAGATAGTTTTGCAGTTCGCGAATTTCGGCGATCTCGCCATCGATTTGTCCAGACGTAGCATCCACCTGGAGCGAAGCCGCAGTGACATCCTGCAGCAGCTCCTGACGAATCAGGGTGGCTTCGCTGGGTCTAACCGGGTTGGCGGCCTCTTTGGCCAGCCAGTCGAAAAGGGGTTGCAGCCCTGCCGCTAGCGCGACCTCGCGAGCGCTCAATGGCAGTTCGTCTGTCGAGATGAATTTTGGCCTCTCCTGCGCGGCTAAGCCAGCGGTGCTTGAAAACAAGAGAACGAGCGAAAGCACGACGCGGGGCAGTGTCTGGAACATGCGGCCAGTTTACTGAAGAGTTTCTTATATTCTTCTGTTGGAGGGACTTGTCCGGTATGAAGAGATGGACGCGCCGGGAATGGCTGGTGACTGCGTCGGCAGCGGGAGCAGCGACGAAAGGTTTGGCGGAAAGCGGCACGACCTCGCAAGACGATTTAGTGCTCTGGTATCAAAAGCCGGCAACGCGGTGGGTGGATGCACTGCCGATCGGAAATGGACGTCTCGGGGCAATGATGTTCGGCGGGGGTGAAAACGGAACGGCGACAGACGAACTGCTGCAGCTGAACGAAGATACGTTCTGGTCGGGCCAGCCGAAAGATGGGAACAATCGGGATGCCAAGCAGTACTTAAGTCAGATCCGCCACGCTGTTTTAGACCAGCAGGATTATCACGCCGCGGACCAATTGTGCAAGAAAATGCAAGGCTTGTTTGCAGAGGCTTATCAGCCGCTGGGGAATTTAAGACTGCATTTGGAGCACGCAGGCGAGGTGAGTGACTACCGTCGAGAGTTGGATCTTGATACAGCCTGTGCACGGGTGAGCTACCGCGTCGGACAGGTGCGGTTTGAGCGTGTAGCGTTCGTGTCCGCGCCAGACCAGGCGCTGGTATTGCAAGTGAGCGCGAGCGGAACGCACCTTTTGAGCGGCACGATTTCAATGGATGGGCCGTTGCAGAAGAATGTGAAAGTCGTAGGCCATAACCGGCTGGCTTTGACGAGTAAAGCGGCCGAGCATATTGCAGGCGCGGGGCACCCGGGAAGCGAGAAGCCGGTGCGATACTCAGATGTCTTGGGTGAGGGGATGTACGGCGCGGTAGTGCTCGAAGCGACGGCTGAAGGCGGCCGCTTGACGGCGCAGGGCAATACTCTCGCATTCGAAAAGGCGACTACGTTGACGATTGTATTGAGTGCCGCTACCGGATTCCGCGGGTTTGCCGAGAAGCCGGATACTCCAGCGGAAGCTGTGATTGCGGCGGCACAGCGCAAGCTGGATGCCTGCGCCCGGAAGCCGTTTAGCGTGATGCGCTCGGCCCATCTTGCCGACTATCAACCCCTGTTCCGGCGCGTTTCGTTGCGTTTGGGACCTGCTACCGGCGAGTCACAGCAGAAACCCACCGATGTACGTCTTGCCGGCTTTGCCGCCTCACCCGACGTTTCGCTGCTGGCGCTGTATTTTCAGTACGGACGCTACTTATTGATCAGCAGTTCGCGGCCAGGTACGCAGCCGGCCAATCTGCAGGGTATCTGGAACGCGGAGGTAACGCCGCCGTGGAGTTCGAATTGGACTTCGAACATCAACGTGCAGATGAATTATTGGCCGGCGGAGACGTGCGCTCTCAGCGATTGCGCCGCGCCGCTGCTGGCGTTTGTCGGCGACATGAGCAAAACAGGCAGCAGAGCGGCGGAAGAGACCTACGGGCTACCGGGTTGGGTAGCGCACCATAACATTGATTTGTGGCGGGCAGCCAATCCGGTAGGCGAGGGCGTGGGCGCGCCGACGTGGGCCAACTGGGGAATGAGCGGCCCGTGGTTGTGCGAGCACCTCTATGAGCACTACCTGTTTACGCGGGATCGAACATTTCTGCGCGAGCGGGCCTATCCGGTGATGAAGGGCGCGGCGGAGTTTTACCTGGCCTGGCTGATCGAGGATAAACAGGGGCGTTTAACCACCTGCCCTTCGTTCTCAACGGAGAACGATTTCATGGCCCCCGATGGAAAGAAGGCGATGACCAGCGCAGGCTGCACGATGGACATGGCGCTGGCCCGAGAGTTGTTCGGAAATTGCCGGGCGGCAGCGCGCGAATTGGGAATAGACGAAGATTTTGCCGCGAGGCTGGAGGCGGCTACCAAGCGGCTGATCCCTTACCAGGTCGGCAAGTATGGGCAGCTGCAAGAGTGGTCGGTCGATTTCGAAGAGAGCACGCCGGGGCAGCGCCACATGTCGCACATGTATCCGCTGTATCCAGGCAATCAGATTACGCCGCGAGGCACGCCGGCACTGGCGAAAGCGGCACGTGTGTCGTTAGAGCGGCGACTGGCCAATGGCGGAGCGTATACAGGGTGGAGCCGGGCGTGGGCGATCAATTTCTGGGCACGGCTGGCCGATGGAGACAAAGCCTGGGAATCGCTCTCGATGCTTATGCTGCACAGCACCAATCAGAATTTGTTCGATACGCATCCAGCAAGGCACGGTGCAATTTTCCAAATCGATGGAAACTTCGGGACCACCGCAGCAATAGCGGAAATGCTGCTGCAGAGCCATAGCGAGTCGCTTGATTTACTGCCGGCTTTGCCGGCTGTCTGGAGCGAGGGCCGGGTTGCCGGATTGAGAGCGCGGGGCGGAATAAGAGTAAATTTGAGCTGGTCGGGCGGCAAGGCGACGGAATGTGTCTTGCGACCCGACTTCACAGCCGAATACCGAATCCGTGCACCGCAAGGGCAGAAACTAGCGGAAGTTTCAGGAGCTGTCAAAGCACACTATGAACCGGGCGGGGTGGGTTCACTCAAGCTGAACAAGGGGCGGGTTTACCGGCTCCGATTCTCGGAGTCGGTATAAAGCAGGGACGTCCTAAAATCGCCCCTGCTCTTCCGTCGTTTTCAGGCGTGCGCTTTTTCGCGGACCTGAGTACGGGCGTACTCTTCCAGCTTGCGGGCGTCGGCGTTGAATTTGCGGATGCCTTCGGCCAGCTTGTCCGTGCCCATCGCGTCTTCATTATGCAGCCAGCGGAAACTCTTCTCGTCGAGATGAATCTTCTCTTCTTTTTTAGCGGCAGCCTTTTCGGGGCTAAGGGCTCGGCTAATTTCCCCTTGCGTTTTTTGCAGCTCCTCGAGTAGGTCGGGGCTGATGGTGAGTAAGTCGCATCCGGCCAGATGCGTGATTTGGTCTACTTTGCGAAAACTGGCCCCCATGACTTGCGTCTTGTAGCCGTAATTCTTGAAATAATTGTAGATGCGGGTGACGCTCGCGACGCCTTGATCCTGATCGATCGGGATGTCTTTGCCGCCGTTTTCTTTCTTGTAATAGTCGTAAATACGGCCGACGAACGGCGAGATCAGGGTAACGCCGGCTTCGGCGCACGCCACAGCCTGAGCAAAGCTGAACAGGAGGGTCAGATTGCAGTGAATCCCTTCTTTTTCCAGCTGTTCCGCCGCCCGGATACCTTCCCAGGTGCTGGCGACCTTGATGAGGATGCGCTCACGCGGGGTTTTACCGCTTTCGTAGAGACTGATCAGGTGGCGCGCTTTGTCGAGGGTTCCTTGCGTATCGAAGCTCAGCGAGGCATCTACTTCGGTTGAGACGCGGCCCGGAATGACCTTCAGAATCTCGCGGCCGAAACTCACGAAGAGGCCATCCATGAAAGCTTCGGATTGCTTCTTGTTATCGCCTCCTTCTTTGTCGGCATGTTCAATGGCTTCTTCAACCAGGTGATGATACTCGGGACGTTGAGCGGCGGCGAGCAGCAGAGAAGGGTTGGTGGTGGCGTCTTGGGGCTTCAGACGTTCGATGGCTTTAAAGTCGCCCGTATCGGCGACAACGGTCGTGTATTTTTTGAGCGATTCGAGCACTGTCATGGGACTGATACTCCTATCTTAAGAGATGGATGTTAGTGCCTCGAACGTAGCAGATTTTTTGACGATTAGAAAGGGCAAGTAGGGGAGACTGGAAGCAGGGATCTTCAGGAGAAATGGGTAAGGTATTGATTTTATTCGTGCTTATGACGGTCATAAGGGCAGCTGTCTTCCCGGCAACCGCCCCTGGTACAAAACCGCTGAATGAAATTTTAAGCGCATACGTAAAAGCGGTTGGGGGCGAAGCCGCGGTAAACCGTATCGAAACACGGGAAGTGGAAGCGAAAGGACGGGGACGGGGAAAGCTGGTCTATTACTGGCAAAAACCAGACAAAGTGCTGCTCATAGAGGGCAAGAAAAAGATGGGCTGGGATGGAGGCAGCGGCTGGATGCTTTCTAGCAAGAAGAAAGTGTCAAAGCTGCCCAAAGGGGCGCAACGTCCCTTGCAAATTGACGCCAATCCGCTGCGCTATGTACAGCTGAAGCAACTATATCCTGAAGCCGACGCGGCAGCGCAGGAAACGTTGGATGGCACGAAGATGAATGTGATTGTCGCGGCGAATGACCGGGGCGCCACCAAATTTTATTTTGACGCCGGCACGCATTTGCTGGCGCGCATCGAAGAGACCGGAGATACCTCGGCCTACTTCAAGCATACAATCGATTTCAGCGATTACCAGGACACGGGCGGCGTGAAATTTCCGTTCACGATCACTCACACCTCAAACGAACCGGATGCAAAGGAACTAGACGTGCGGGTTTCCAAGGTAACGCAGAACGTACCGATCCAGCCGCAGGTATTTGTGAAACCGTCGAACGTATCGGTGGTCCTGGGCGGGAAGAAGTAGGCGAGTCGGTTAGTGGTTGAAAGGCATCCGAGGGAATATGCTCGCTAAACGAAAATTAGGGAAGCAAGGGTTAGAAGTCTCGGAGTTGGGGCTGGGATGCATGGGTATGAGCCAGTCCTATGGAACTCCGGACGATGCGGAATCAACCGCCACTATGCACCGGGCGATTGAGCTGGGGCTTGATTTTTTCGATACAGCGGAGGTATACGGGCCGTTTACTAACGAGGAGCTAGTGGGTCGGGCGTTGCAGGGGCGGCGGGATAAAGTAGTTCTCGCGACTAAGTTCGGGTTTCGGATTGAAGATCGAAAAATGAGCGGCACGGACAGCCGGCCCGAACATATACGCGAGGCGGTTGAGGGTTCGCTTAAACGATTGCAGACTGACCGCATCGATCTGCTGTATCAGCACCGGGTAGACCCGCAAGTTCCGATTGAAGATGTGGTGGGTGCGGTGGCGGACCTGGTAAAAGCCGGCAAAGTAAGATTTTTTGGTTTGTCCGAGGCTGGCGAGAAAACAATCCGGCGGGCTCATGCTGTGCATCCGGTATCGGCTTTGCAAAGTGAGTATTCGTTATGGGAGCGGAATCTGGAACCGGTAATTATTCCGGTGCTGCGGGAACTCGGGATCGGGCTGGTGCCGTTTAGCCCGCTGGGTCGCGGATTCTTGACGGGCACGGCAAAACGCGCGGAGGAATATCCGGAAGGCGATTACCGGAAAAATGAACCGCGTTTGCAAGGAGCTAATTACGATGCGAATGTAAAAGCGGCAAGTGTGGTCAAAGAGATTGCCGGAACGCGTGGTGCGAAGCCAGGGCAGGTGGCTTTGGCGTGGTTGTTGAATAAGGGTGAGGATATCGTGCCAATTCCGGGCACGAAAAGAAGAACCTTTCTGGAAGAAAACATCGAGGCTGCCAGTATTCACCTAACCCAGGCCGAGGTAACTAAGCTGGATCGAGCCCTCCCGCCGGAGGCAATCTCAGGTCCTCGCTATAACGAGCGAATGATGGCGACGATAGACCGCTAGAGATTGCGCTTAGTGGCAGCTAAAAGCACTACAAAAAAGAAGTATAATTCTCCTATGAGCACAGTCACGGTCAAGCAGGCACAAACACATTTGTCCCAATTGCTCAAATTGGTAGCAAAAGGCGAGAGTGTGACGATTACGAATCATGGCCATCCGGTGGCGAGTATTGTACAGGCGAAGCAAAAAGCCACCCATCCCGTTAGCCTATTTGGCTGCATCGATGCACCCGGTTTAGCGGAGAGATGGGACGATCACGACGACCCTGTGAATGAGGAGTACGCGGCTCTGATGCTCGGTGAGGGGTAATGGAGTTCTTGCTCGACACAAACGCTCTTGTTCGATATTTCCTGGGGAAACTGAATCTGCGTTCGAAACGGATGATGGAGAGTCAGGCGCACATCCGATACGTCAGCCATGTGACCTTATGGGAGGTCGCAATCAAGACAAAGCTTGCTACCGCTTACGGCATCACAACATCCATGGTTGAAGCATATGTGGATCAACGTGCCCAGTGGCTCTCTATCCAAAAAGAACATATTGTCAGGACCACCCAACTACCACGCCACCATGGCGAACCGTATGATCGCCTTTTGATTGCGCAAGCTATGACTGAGAAACTTACGGTTCTGTCGAGTGATCGAATTTTTCAGCAGTACGGCGGTTTAGATTTGCGGATGTTGTGAAACCTATCCGGCGATCAACTTATCCGGCGTGATAGGAAGGTCGCGAATTCGCACACCCGTAGCGTGAAAAACCGCGTTGGCGATCGCCGCTGCCACACCCGTGATGCCGATTTCCCCGACTCCGCGGCAGCCGATTGAGTTGAAGTTGTAGTCGGGCTCGTCGATCCAGCTGATATCCATTTTCGGAACATCCGCATTTACCGGTACCAGGTAACCGGCAAGATCAGCGTTCGAAGGCTGGCCATGTTCGCGATCAAAGGTAAGCTCTTCGAGAAGCGCTGCGCCGATGCCAAAGACTATCCCGCCCATGAACTGGCTTCGAGTAGTTTTGGCGCTGAGAATGCGGCCGCAATCGAAGACGCTCACGATACGGGCGACTCTGATCTTGCCAATCTCTTCCTGCACGCGCACTTCGATGAAATGCGCTCCGAATGATTGAAAGGCAAATTTATCATTTTGGCCGAAAATAGGCGTGGTTTGAGCCTGCGCTTCTAAAAAAGGTTTACTGCCGGAGCGCAGCAGGTCGCCCAGACCGATACTGCGGCCTGGATCGGAGCGATGAGCCACCCGGCCGTTTGAGAAGAGAAACTCGTCCTCGTGCCCCTCGGCTCCGGTAAAACCATCCGCGGTCTTTCCGGCGATCTTCAGGAGTTCGGCGCGGATCTCGCGGCAAGCGTCCGACGCGGCGGGAGCGGTGCTGGCGGTGAGGTTAGAACCACCGGCCACCGAGCACGGCACAAACTGCGTGTCGCCGAGTTCAATCTTGACTTGTTCGAGTGGCAGGCCCAAGCTGTCTGCAACCGTCATGCTCAGCATGGTGTACATACCGGTTCCGACGTCGCTTCCGGCGGTGGAGGCCACGGCCTTAACGCCGGACCCATCCTGTTCCAGACGAACTTTAACAGTGGCCCCCATCAGATAGCCAGGGTACGTGGCCGTGCCCATGCCGTAGCCGATCAAGGTTTTTCCATCACGCATCGACCGCGGCTTAGGACTGCGTGACGACCAGCCAAAATGTTCGACGCCGCGGTCGTAGCAGGCCAACAGATTCTTACTCGAGAACGGTTTCCCGCTGTGCTGGTTGACTGCTGCGTGATTGCGTCTACGCAACTCCACCGGATCCATCTCCAGCTTATAAGCCAGTTCATCCATGGCGGATTCAAGCGCAAACTGGCCGGGTGCCTCGCCGGGCGCGCGCATCCAGGAAGGCTTCATCACGTTCAACCGGACCAGGTCGTGGGAAGTTGCGTAGTTCGGCACGTCGTAGAGCATGCGCGTGCTGACACTGGCGGGCTCGGGGAACTCGTCAAGAATCCCAGTGTGGCTGGTCACGTGATGGCGCATGGCTGTGATCTTGCCGTCATGGGAGGCACCGATCTCGAGATGCTGGACGGTTTCGGTGCGATGGCCGACATCGGTAAGGACCTGGTCGCGCGTAAGAACAATCTTGACCGGGCGATTTAACTGACGAGACGCCACTGCCGCGAGAATCACATGAGCGCCGGTGGCGCCTTTCGAGCCAAACATGCCGCCTACAAAGGGGCAAACGACGCGCACTTTCTCCGGTTCCATACCCAACGCGGCGGCCAGTACAACACGATCGCCCATGACCCATTGCGAAGAGTTATAGACGGTCAGGAAGTCGTTTGAAAACGAGGCAATGACCGCATGAGGCTCAAGCGCGCAGGGATGCTCATTCGGAGTGCTGTACGTCTGATCGAGACGAACAGCAGCGGCGTCAAGCCCTTTGTCTACATCTCCGCGCGAGAAGTGAAGCGGTTCACCCATAAAAGCCTCGGGCTGAAAGGTGGTGGAGCGGGCCTCTTCCAGGTCAACGGTAAAGGGGCCATTCTCGTATTCGACTTCAATCAGAGAAGCGGCAAAGCGAGCCTGCTCCCAGCGTTCAGCGACCACCAGGGCAAGATACTGACCGGTGTGAAAAATGGAATCGTTCTCGAGTGGCGGGCGGCTTTCGGCGGTGAGGCCGCCCGCCATCATGTCGTCAGGCATCACGCCTAAAGAGCCTCGATTCTTTTGGGTCATCACGAGCAGAACACCGGGCGCCTTTTCTGCTCGCGCGGTTTCGAGGCGCTTGATGCGGCCGCCCGCGATCGAACTGCCGATCAGGACGCCGTGCGTGGTCGCCGCCAGAGTGATCTCGGCAGCGTATTGCGCGGTGCCGGTTACTTTCTTGCGTCCATCGACGCGATTGACAGGAGTTCCGAGTAAGGTGGTCGCCATAAATTCCTCTTGGTGTCGTTTATTGCAGGACGGAAACTTCTTCGAGAGCCAACACCAGCGTGCGTTTAGCGAGCTCGACTTTAAATGCATTGTGTTCGTGAGGTCTTGCGCCGGCAAGGGCGGCTTCGGCGGCGGCGCGGAAGGTTTTGCTGGTAGCCGGTTTGTTGAGAAGCGCAGCTTCGGCTTCGGGCGAATGCCAGGGGCGAGTACCGATACCGCCCAGTGCAACTCGGGCAGCCTTGATCCGCTCATCGTCTATGTCGAGAGACACGGCAGCCGAAGCCAGAGCGAACTCATAGCTGGCGCGGTCGCGAACTTTGAGGTAGTGCGACCGGCCCAACTGAGCTGGCTTGGGTAGATAAACATGGGTGATGAGTTCGCCATGATCGAGAACCGTCTCGCGCTCGGGCGTGTCGCCGGGCAACAGATAAAACTCGCTGATCGGAATCGCCCGCTTCTCTCCGTTCTGCTTTACGGTGTGAATGGTTGTGTCGAGAATCATGAGCGCGACACACATGTCGGATGGGTTAGTGGCGATGCAGTGATCGCTCCCGCCCAGAATGGCGTGCGACCGATTGACTCCGGTGAGGGCATCGCAACCGGAACCCGGCTGGCGCTTGTTGCATTGAGCATGTACATCGCGGAAGTAGCTACAACGGGTGCGTTGCAGCAGATTGCCGGCTGTGGTCGCCATATTGCGCAACTGGGCGGAAGCTCCAGCCAGTAGCGCTTCGGAGAGCACCGGGTACTCCGCACAAATCGTGCGGTGATGGGCGAGATCGCTATTTCGAACGTTTGCGCCGACCGTTACGCCGTTCGGTTCGACTGAGATTTCGGAAAATGGCAGGTGATTAACGTCGACTAGCTGGGTGGGCGCGAGTACGTCGAGCTTCATCAAATCGATCAGCGTTGTGCCGCCCGCGAAGAACATAGCCTGCGGTTTTTCGGCTACCGCAGAAGCCGCCCTCTCGGCGGACTCGCTTTCCAGAAAGGAAAAAGGCTGCATGGGTTAGCGCGCTCCCTGCTTCGATTTCTGGATGTGCTGCACTGCCTCTACGATGTTGGGATACGCGCCGCAACGGCATATGTTGCCGCTCATGCGCTCGCGAATTTCTTCCGCGGAAAGCTGGCCGAAGGCGGGCGGGTTCGCGACATCAGCCGTGGCATGGCTGGGAACGCTTTGCGCCGCTTCCTCCAGCATGCCAACGGCCGACATGATCTGCCCGGGCGTGCAATAGCCGCATTGGAATGCGTCGCATTCGAGGAAGGCGGCCTGCATGGGATGAAGATCTTCTTCGCTGCCCAACCCCTCAATGGTCGTGATTTCGTCGTGTTGATGGGCCACGGCGAGAGACAAACAAGAGAGTGTGCGCCGGCCATTAATGTGAACCGTACACGCGCCGCACTGGCCCTGGTCGCAGCCTTTCTTGCTGCCCTGAAAACCTAAATACTCGCGCAGTGCATCGAGAAGCGTCGTGCGGGGATCGATGCGAAGAGATCGCTCTTCGCCATTTACTCGCAATTTTACGGGAAGAGAAGAGCTTTCCCAGGATTGATTGGTTTCGTTCAGGATTGCGGTGGTGCTCATGGTGGCTCCTTTGTCCATCCTAAACCTTGCGCCCGGCACAGAGGCGATTTCGCCACGAAACTGTACGAATCTGTATGATTGGGAATTGATTTTTCGAAGCCACGTCCGCTGGATATTGATCGGCTGGATCTTCGTAGTAAGCGCCATCGCGTATCTCGATCGAGTGAATATCTCGATAGCCGGGCGGGCTATTCGAACCGAGTTCGGATTGAGCGATGTGCAACTGGGTTGGATCTTCAGCGCATTCGTGCTGGGTTACGCCTTCGCGCAAGCGCCGGCCGGATGGCTGGCCGACCGTCTCGGGCCGCGTATCGTTTTACTGCTGGGCGTGGTTTGGTGGGCGGTGTTTACTTGCCTGATCACTGTACTGCCAGCGTTCGGCGGCGTGGTGTTCCTGCTGATGGCCTCGCGCTTCTTGTTGGGAGTAGGCGAAGCGGTGGTATATCCGGCGTCGAACTGCATTGTGGCGTCGTGGATTCCCTCCGCCGAGCGCGGCATGGCGAACGGGTTGATTTTTTCCGGTGTCGGTTTCGGCGCAGGTGTAACGCCGCCAATCATCACATACGTGATGCTGCACTATGGCTGGCGTGCTTCGTTTTGGTTGAGCGCTTTGCTCGGTCTTCTGGCAGGTCTGGTGTGGTATTTGCTGGCGCGTAACACTCCCAAGCAGCATCCCTGGGTGACAGACGGCGAACTATCGTTGATTGAGCAAGGGATTGCCGCGACGCCGGGCGGCGGACGAAACGTGCTGCCCTGGCGCAACATTATTGAAAACCGCGACATCCTCATCGTCACTTTCAGCTACTTCGCGTACGGCTATGTCGCGTACATCTTCTTCAGCTGGTTTTTCATTTACTTGAATGAAGTGCGCAAGCTCGATTTGAAGCAGAGCTCGCTCTACACGATGCTGCCATTCTTAGCCATGGCGACGGGCTCGCCTTTGGGCGGATGGGCCAGCGACCGTTTAACCAAAGCGTTCGGGAAGCGCGTGGGACGTTGCGGGGTGGCGGCGTTCGGAATCGGACTGGCGGCCATCTTCGTGGCGCTCGGAACCCGTGTGGAGAGCGCGCAACTGGCGAGCGTCATGCTGGCAGGCGGCGCAGGAGCGCTGTACTTATCGCAGAGTTCTTTCTGGTCGGTCAGCGCCGATATCGGCGGCCGCTCGGCGGGTTCTGTCTCCGGCTTCATGAATATGGGCGGCCAGTTCGGTGGAGCGTTGACGGCTTCGCTCACGCCCTTAATCGCCCACCGCTTCGGATGGAATGCTTCGTTTCTAACTGCGGCCGCATTGTGCGCGGTGGGTTCGCTGGCCTGGCTGGCGGTCGATCCGGAGGGCGGTAAAGGGCAGCCCTGAGAGGTTTAGGACAAGTCTTCCACTAACAAGCTGAATCTCCAAGCAGCTGTTGGTGCGGATTAACTATGCCTGAACCTGCGCTATCTGGCGCGACCTACACGGTAACTGCGAGCGAGCGTTTGCTAGCCGGCCGAGTTGTTCTGGCAGGCAGCAGCCGTGAACGGCGCGTGGGTCTGTTAGCGCACAGCAGTCTGGTGGACGGAGCGGGGTTGTGGATCACGCCCTGCGAGGCGATTCACACCTTCGGGATGCAATTTCCAATCGACGCGATTTTCCTCGATAAGGGAGCGCGGGTATGCAAGATCAGTGAACGTGTAGCGCCACGGCGCATCGCGTTTTGCCTGCGCGCACACTCGGTGCTTGAGGTCGAAGCGGGCGCGGCGCGGCGTATGGACTTGAACTTGGGAGAGCGCTTGCGGTTTGCGCTGAATTCGACATGCCGCTGACGCTGAAGATCGTCCTGGTCATAGCCGCGGTTACGGCGGGCGTATTCGATTTGAGATACCGGCGGATCCCCAACTGGCTGAATCTGGCGGCGCTGATTTTGGGTGTCGGGTTGAATGCGGGCTTCGGTGGCTGGCATGGGTTCATTATGTCGCTGGAGGGAGCGGGGCTGGCGCTGCTGGTGTACATGCCGCTTTACCTGTTACGCGGCATGGGCGCGGGCGACGTGAAGCTGATGTTCGCCGTGGGCGCAATCGCGGGACCGGCGCAATGGCTGGATATTTTCTTAGGAACGGCGTTGATCGGCGCAGCGATTGGGATTGGCCTGGCCGTGGTAAAGGGCAAGCTAGGACATACGCTGTTGAATTTGCAGTACCTGGTGACGGAGTTGGCGCATTTCAGGCTGCCGCATGGGACCGCACCGGAACTGGATGTAAGAAACCCGGAGGCGCTGCGTTTGCCGCATGGGGTCTCGATCGCGCTCGGATGTTTGCTGGTCTTGATGGCGCCGGGGCTCTTGATGAGGTTTGTGGCTTGAGTTCGCAGGTGATGACGCCCGAGATGATCGGGACTCAAAGCACGCAGAAGGATGTTACAGCGAGCTGGGTTCTGCGGTTTCTGCCGTCGTTAAGCGATCTGGCATTTCTGCTGCCCATTGCGTTTTTGTTTTTTGTACTGCGGGGCCCGCGGACGCTGCTGACGGATGGCGATACGGGATGGCATATTCGCGCTGGCGACTGGATTCTGAAGCACGGGCAGGTGCCTTACAAGGACTTGTTTTCGTTCAGCATGCCGGATGCGAACTGGTTTGCGTGGGAGTGGGGATGGGACGTGCTGTTCTCGCTAATTCACGCGCACGGCGGGTTGGGCGGTGTGGTGCTGGCGAACGTGATCGTGCTGGGGCTGATGGGCGTTTCGCTGTACCGGCTGGTGCGCCGCAACTCATGCAACGATCTTTTGGCTTTTGCTTTGACGGCTGTAGCGGTGGCGGGTTCGAGTTTGCACTGGCTGGCGCGGCCGCATTTGGTTTCGTGGTTGTTCGTGATCGCGTTTCTGCACATCATCGACCGGGCGGAAGGGGGGCGGCGGCAGTATTTGTGGCTGTGCCCGGTGTTGACGCTGTTCTGGGTGAATCTGCACGGGTCGTTTTTTCTGGGGATCGCGCTGCTGTTTACGTATGCGTTGGGGAACGTGGCGCGTTCGATGGCGGTGGAGAATGGCGGATGTTTGCGCATAGCCTTGGAGCATCAGCGAGGCTATTGGGGAGCGGCGCTGGCGTGCTGCGCGGTGACGTTCGTGAATCCGTATGGCTGGCATTTGCATGAGCACGTGTGGCAATATCTGTTGGATTCGGAGCAGCTTCAGTTGATCGGGGAGTATGCGTCGCTGAGCTTTCAAGCGCCGTTGTCGGTGTGCTTCGAGGCATTTGTGGTGTTGGGCGCCTGGGCGGCGTTCGATTGTTTCCGGCAGGGTCGATGGGGCCACGCACTGACGCTTTTGTTTGGGGCGCATCTCGGGTTGAAATCGGCGCGCAACGTTCCGATCTTTTTGTTCATGGCGGCGCCGGCAGTGGCGGCCGTTTTGAGTGCGTGCCTTTTGGAGATGCAGCGCGGTGCTTTGAAGGGCCGGGTGCGCCGGGTGGTTTCGAAACTAACGGAACTCGGCGCGGATTTTCGATCGATGGAGCGAGTGGAGCGCTTGCCGCTGATGGGGGCAGGTGTGATTGTGCTGGCGGGTCTGGGTCTGGCGCAGATTGCCGATTTCGATGCGCGCGATTTTCCGGTGAAAGCAGCGGCGACGGTGCTGGCGCAGAAGCCGCAGGCGAGGATTTTCACGTTCGAGCAGTGGGGCGATTACCTGATTTACCGGTTTCCTGAGCGGCGCGTGTTCGCGGACGGGCGCAGCGACATGTATGGAACGCAGTTCGTGAAGAAGTGGGTAAACGCGGTGCGCGCGGACTTTGACTGGAACACAGAGCTCTCAAATGGGGCGATCGATACGGTGCTGCTGCGGACGACAAACGCGCTGGCCTCGGTGCTGAAGCAGTCGAGCGATTGGCGCGTGGTCTTCGACGACGGGGTGGCGATCGTGTTCGAGCGAGAGAAGTCGAGCGATGCGCCGACTACACAGCTTAAAGCAGTTTTCAAAAGTTCTTCCGGGCAAATGTCCGGACGAAAAAACTTGTGATCTCAAGAAGGCTTGCAAGTTTCAAATCACATAAAGGAAAAAGGATAACTAACATGGAAACGTTTGTTAAACAGTTCTTGCAAGACGAGCAGGGACAGGATCTGGTTGAGTACTCGCTGCTTTTGGCGTTTGTGGCTCTGGTTGGGGTTTCGATTCTGGGTGCAGTGCAGACCAGCATCAAGGGTATTTGGACCAAGGTGAACACGACGCTGAGCACCGCGAACGCTTCGGCCGCCGCTATCAGCTAGTGACAATAACCGGGCGGCTCCCGCACTGTGAGGAGCCGCTCCTAACTTTCCATCTTTTCGACGAGGCTCCATGAACCGCCGACTCATCTCTGTTTTCTTTTTTGCAATAGTAGTCGCCGGTGTTGCGAGCCTGCTGTTGTACCGATTATTAGCCTCTCAAATGAAGGCGCGGCCCGCTGTTCAAACGGGCAAGCTGCTGGTGGCGGTCCACAACCTGGAGGTCGGTTCGCTGATCAAAGATGGCGACCTGCAGTTAGCCGCCTGGAACGGGGCAGCACCCGGAGACGCAATCTTCAACATGAAGGATGCGATGGGCCGCGGTGTAGTGGCGAGCATCTACCAGGGCGAGCCGATCTCGGCGAAGCGGTTGGCTTCGAAAGGCGCGGGCGCGGGTCTGGCGGCGACGATTCCGGTGGGCAAGCGCGCGGTGGCTTTGAAGGTGGACGAAGTGGTGGGTCTCGCCGGATTCGTTGTGCCGGGGACGCATGTGGATGTGGTGGTTTCGGCCACGAGCGGGCGGATGGCGCAAGACGACATCATGGCGAAAACGCTTTTACAGAATATCGAGGTGCTTTCGGCAGGGCAGCATATTGCGCGCAGCGTGGAAGGCAAGCCGGACGATGTGCAGGTGGTGAACCTGCTTGTGACACCCGACCAAGCGGAGGTGTTGAGTCTGGTGAGCAGTCAGACGCGGGTGCAACTGGTGTTGCGGAATCCGCTCGACACGCAGGAAGCGGAGAGCCATGGCGCATCGATGGCGAAGCTGTTCGGACTGCCGCAGGTGAAGCCCGTGGCGATGAGCGCGCCGGCCCCGCGCGTGGTGCATGAGGCAGCGCCGAAGCTGGTGGCTCCGACCATCGAGGTCTATCACGGAGCGAAGAGAAGCGAAGAGTCTATTCAGGGAGGGGCAAACTAATGCGCCCCATGCAATTCGGTTTTTTTTGCGCGCTGACGGCGACGGTCCTGCTGGGACAGGGCGTTTCGCCGCAGTTGGCATTGACGGTGAACAAGTCGATCGTGATCGACAACCCTGCGGGTATCAAGCGTGTGTCGGTAGCGGTGGGCGAACTGGCGGAGGCGGTGGCGGTCAGCCGGACCGAACTCGTGCTGAACGGCAAAGCGCCGGGCGAAACGAGCGTCTTGATTTGGGATGCCGCGGGGAAGCGCACGCTTTACGACGTGCATATCTCGCCGGACGATTCGCGATTGGCGCATGTGCGGGAAGCGCTGAAGGCGGAGTTTCCGGGACAGGACATTACGTTCGATTTCAACGGCGGCAATATTCTGCTGCGCGGAATGGTAGAAGATTTGACAATGGCGGACCGGGCGGTGGCGATCGTTTCGACATTGGGGAAAGTGGTGAACCTGCTGCATGTGTCGGTGCCCGCGAGCGAGCCGCAGATTCTGCTGAAGGTTAAGTTCGCGAATATTGATCGCACCGTAGCGCAGGATTTGGGCGCGAATTTCTTCAGCTCGGGTGCGGGCAATAATCCGGGATCGATCTCGACCGGGCAGTTTGGCGGGCCTCCAGCGTTCGACTTTACACAGAAACCGTCTCAATTCAAAGTACCCGATCCACTGAACCTGTTTTTCTGGCGGCCCGATATTAATTTCGGCGCATATATTAAGGCGCTCGAATCGAAGAACCTGGCGCAGATTTTGGCCGAGCCGAACCTGATGACGCTGAGCGGCCATCCGGCGAGTTTCCTCGCCGGCGGTGAGTTTCCCTATCCGACGCTGCAGGGCGGCGGGGGCGGCGTGGGACAAATCACGATTCAATTTCGAGAGTTCGGAATTCGCCTGAATTTCGAGCCGACGGTGACGCCGCGGGGAACCATTCGGTTAAAGGTGCGGCCGGAGGTGAGCTCGCTGGATGCGGCGAACGGACTGACGGTGAGCGGTTTTACCGTGCCCGGGTTAGATACGCGCAAGGTGCAGACGGAAGTGGAACTGGGTGACGGGCAATCGTTCGTAATTGCGGGCTTGCTGGACAACCGGGTCACTGAGTCGCTGAGCAAGATTCCGGGTCTATCGAGTATCCCGCTGCTTGGGAAGTTATTCGAATCGCGCACGTTAAACAAAAACAATTCGGAGCTGCTGGTGGTGGTGACGCCAGAGATCGTGCAGCCGATTCCGTTTGGCGGCAAGCTGCCGTCGATTGCGATGGATAAGCCGTTTCTAAAGGGGACGGCAGCGGCAGCGCCGCAGAATCCCGCCCTGAACTCGAAGCCGGATGCGCCTTTGTTGCCGATGCTCGACACGATGCCGGTGGAGCAATTAAGGAATCTGCTCTCGAATTTCGCGGGGAGCTCTAACAACGGCGGCAGCACAGACGACAAGAGCTCGGGAACGGCGGACAAGTCGATCTTCGGCGCGACGGCACCCCCAGCGAAGGACTAACAAGAGATGAAACAACCCAACCTGTTGCTGGCATGCTCGGATTCTGCGCTGCGCGGAAATATTGTCAAGCTGCTCGAATCGGAGTATGGCTCGGGCGCCCTCGACGTGCAGGATTCACAGCATTGGGGTGAAATCATCGGTAAGCTGACCGCGGAGCAACCGGAAGTGCTGATGCTGGAACTAGGTCCAGTGTTGGCGCGGCTGGGCGACGCTCTGCGCGAAGTGCGCGGTTGCACGCCGAACACCAAGGTGGTGGCGCTCCATTCCGGGTCGGACTCGGAGAGCATTTTGACGGCGTTGCGCAGCGGTGTGAACGAGTTCGTGTATCCACCGTGGAACGAAACTCTGCCGCCGGCTCTGGCGCGCGTATTTGCGTCCGAGGGAAACAGCGGCGCGCCCCGGCGCGGTAAAGTGATCGGGTTTCTTTCCGCCAAGGGCGGTTGCGGAGCGACCACGATCGCCTGTCACGTGGCCGCGGATTTGCACCGGCAGACAAAGAAGAAGGTGCTGCTGGCCGATATGGATCTGGCATCGGGCATGGTGGGTTTTGCCATGAAGGTGCAAACTTCTTATTCGGTGGTGGATGCGGTTCAGAATTTGTCGAGGCTCGATGAGAGCTTGTGGAAGGCGTTGACGGTGGAAGCCAAACCGGGTCTCGAAATTGTGCCGGCGCCCGCTTACGTGACACACGAGACGTATCTGCCGAAGGAAGAGCTCGGGCAATTGGTCCGGTTTATGCGCACGCGGCACGACTGGGTAGTGCTCGATCTCGGCCGCAGCCTGAATTCGATAGTGGCCGATATCTACGAGGAACTGGATCAGTTGCTGCTGGTCTCGGTGCTGGAAGTAACGGCGCTGCATGGATTGAAAACGATCGTCCGGCAGTTGACGGAGCGCGGTGAGAATCTCGACAAGCTCCAGTTGGTAATTAACCGGACGCCGAAGATGATGGACATGAGCACGCAGGACCTCGCGAAGATTTTGGGCCGGCCGCTGTACGCGATGCTGCCGAACGACTATCCGAGCTTGTACAAGGCATATTCGACGGGAACACTGCTGCAGCCGCAAGACAAGCTGGCGCAGCATTTTTCGGTGTTGAGCACGAAGATTAGCGGCCAGCAGGCAGCGTCGGCCAAGAAGGCCGCCAAGAAGAAGTTCAAGCTGTTCGGGTAAGCGATGCAGACTATACCAGGCGAGATCGAAAGACGGCCGCTAGACGGCAAGCCGAATCCGCTCGGCGCGAAGCTGGATGAAGCGGGCAGCGTATTTCAGGACCTGAAATTTGCCATTCACAAAAAGCTGCTGGACCGCCTAAACCTGGAGGCGATGTCGACGCTCTCGATCGATCGCTTGCGGCAGGAGATTCGGCCGGCGATATCGGCGCTGGTGAATGAAGAGAAAACGCCGCTGAGCCTGGTGGAGAAAGAGCGGCTGATTGAAGAAGTAGTGGACGAGGTGTTCGGGCTGGGGCCGCTGGAGCCGCTGATCCGGGACAAGACGGTTTCGGACATCCTGGTGACGACGCCCAAGATGGTTTACGTCGAGCGGCGCGGAAAACTCGAACGAACGAACATCACATTTAAGGATGACGCGCATCTGCTGCGGATCATCGAACGGATCGTGTCGCGCGTGGGACGGCGGATCGATGAATCGTCGCCGATGGTGGATGCGCGCTTGCCGGACGGATCGCGCGTGAATGCAGTGATTGCGCCGCTGGCGGTGGACGGGCCGCTGCTCTCGATCCGGCGATTTGGCGGAGCGCCGCTGCAGCCGGTGGATTTAACGCGCAATATGTCGCTGACCGAGCCCATGCTCGAAGTAGTGAAGGCGTGCGTGAAGGCGCGCTTGAACATCATTATTTCGGGCGGCACGGGCGCGGGCAAAACGACTTTTTTAAACATGTGCTCGGGGTTTATTCCGGCGAACGAGCGGATTATCACGATTGAGGATGCGGCTGAGTTGCAATTGCGGCAGCCGCACGTGGCGCGGCTGGAGACGCGGCCGCCGAATATCGAGGGCAAGGGCGTAGTCTTGCAGCGGCAGTTGCTGATCAACGCGCTGCGAATGCGGCCAGACCGCATCGTGGTGGGCGAGGTGCGAGGCGAAGAAGCGCTCGACATGCTGCAGGCGATGAATACGGGCCACGATGGATCGCTGACGACGGTACACGCTAACACGCCGCGCGATGCGATCAGCCGTTTAGAGGTAATGATTTCGATGGCCAGCACCAATATTTCCGTACGCGCTGTCCGGCAGCAGGTAGCGTCGGCGGTGGATTTGTTTGTGCAGATCTCGCGCATGAGCGATGGAACGAGAAAGGTGACGCATATCACCGAGTGCGTGGGGATGGAAGGCGAGCAGGTGACGACGCAGGATATTTTTCTGTTCGAGCGCAGCGGTTTGAGTGCGAGCGGCAAGGTGCTGGGCAAATTTCGCGCGACAGGCGTGCGGCCGAAGTTTTGTGAGAAGCTCAAGACGGCGGGGATTGAGTTTCCGGCGGCGCTGTTCCAGAGCGTGGTGGAAGTAAGCTGATGCCCGTGCTACTGCCGGTCCTGATCTTCGGCGTTTTATTTGTAGTGGTGCTGTTGGTTTTCGGCTTTTGGTTTGCGATCGGCAAATCGAAGCAGAACAACCAAATTCGGGCGATGCTGCGGACGGCGGACCCCGTGACGGCGGAGCGCAGCGTGGAACTGCTGCGGCCAAAGCGGCTAAGCGACAGCTTGAGCCGGCTGCTGGAGGATGTTGGCCTCGCAGAACGGTTAGAAAAGCTCCTGGAGCAGGCGGGATCCGAATGGACGAGCACAAAACTCGTGATGATGTCGATGACGGGCGCGGTGATCGGGCTGGTGCTCGCGCTGCAGGTGCCGGCGTTCCAGTACAAGTTTGCGGTGGTGATGGGGCTGGCGGCGGTAGGCGGCTCAATTCCGATTCTGCTGGTGCGACGCAAGCGGGCGAAGCGGCTGAAGAAGTTTGAAGAGCAGTTTCCAGAGGCGCTGGATTTCCTGTCGCGTTCGCTGCGGGCGGGGCATGCGTTCACGGTGGGGCTCGAGATGCTGGTAGGCGATTCACCGGAGCCGCTGGCGACGATTTTCAAGCGCATACTGCATGATTTGCATTTAGGAGCGTCGCTCGAATCGTCGTTTCGCAAGCTGGTGGACCTGGTGCCGCTGGTGGATGTGCGGTTTTTCGTGTCTTCGGTGCTGCTGCAGCAGGAGACGGGCGGCAATTTGAGCGAGATCCTGCAGAAGCTGTCGGACGTAATCCGGGACCGGTTTCGGATCAAGGGGCAGGTAAAGGCGGCGGCAGCGCACGGCAAAGTAACGGGGGGAATCTTGGTGGTGATGCCGATCGTGGTGGCGAGTCTGCTTTTTGTCTCGTCGCCGGCTTATATCTTGATGCTGTTTACCGATCACGATGGGCGAATGCTGGTGGTGGGCGCGGTGGTGGCGCAATTACTCGGGTTCTTCTGCATTAAGAAGATCACCGATATTCAGGTGTAAACGATGGCGCTTTACTTTTGCGTAGGTCTCTTCTTTCTGCTGGTGATGGGCATATCGGTTTTTGGCTATCTGCGATACGCGCGGCGGGCGCCGATGCTGGCACGGCTGGAGGAGATGTCGAACTCTAGTGCGACGGCAACCCAGACTGCGGAATCGGCGGAAAAGCAGGGCCTGATCATTTCGCTGCTGATCAGCCTGGGCAAATTGATGCCCTCAGCCGCCCCGGTAGAAGCGGCGATGCAGAAGCGTGAACTGGTAATGGCGGGGTTTCGCTCGGATTCGTCGCTGGCGGTGTTTGCGGGTTTGAAAATCGCATCGACAGCGGGGCTCTTGATGGCCGGGCTGGCGCTGCGCTCGCTGCCGGAAAATCCTTTGTTGAAGCTGTTTCTGCCGGTGTTTTGCGGTGTTCTCGGTTACAAGCTGCCGGGCATTATTCTGGCGCGTCTGGTTTCGGGGCGGCAGAAGAAGATCCGGATGGCGATGCCGGATGCGCTCGACATGATGGTGGTTTGCTGCGAGGCGGGATGCGCGTTGGACCAGGCAATTTTAAACGTGAGCCGAGAGTTCAAGCATGTGCATCCGGCGCTCAGTGAAGAGCTAAGCATGGTGAATATGGAGTTGCTGGCGGGTTCGAGCCGAATCGAGGCGCTGCGCAACCTGGCGACCCGGACGGGCGAAGAAGAGCTGAAGAAGCTGGTGGCGATCCTGATTCAGACCGATCGTTTCGGGACGAGCGTGGCGGACGCGCTGCGGACGCAGGCCGATTTTATGCGCATCAAGCGGCGTCAGATGGCGGAAGAGAAAGCGGCCAAGGTGGGTGTGAAGCTGGTGTTCCCGATTTTCTTTTTCTGTATGCCGTCGCTGGGAATCGTGGTAATCGGACCGGGGCTGCTGCAGTTGATGAAGAATTTCCTGCCGGCCTTGAGCGGGATAAAGTAGGCAGCGAATTTTGGTGCAGTCAAAGCACTAATAAAATGCAACGCGAATAGCGAAAGGAGAGCAACAACTATGGACAACATGATGATCAATGGCGCACTGTGGGTAGCCGCAGGCGGTGTTCTGCTGGCGTATCTGGGACGCAGACGCAAGCGCAAGATGAGCCTGTAAGCGCTCGTCGATTATTCGATTCGCGAGCCGGGAGCGGCAGCTTCCGGCTCGTTTTGTTTAAGTGACTTTCATGAAAAACTGCACGAGCGGAGATGAGGGGTCGGAGACGGTGGAGATGGCGTTGATCGCCCTCCCGCTGTTCGGTTTTATCTTCGTGATTCTGGCGCTGGGCTGGATGCTGTTTGCCAAGGCGACGTTGCAGAATGCGGCGCGGGAAGGCGTACGGTACGCGGTGACGAATCACAGCATCCCGGATATACAAGCCGTGGTGCAGAACCATGCCTTGGGCTTTTTGGCGGGTAACAGCGGGCTCGCGAAGATCAGCGTGCAGTACTTTACGCCGGGCATGCAAGCGACTGCCAGCAACCAGGGCGGCAACCTGGTGGACATTTCGGTTTCGGGCGTTACGGTGGATCCCTTTGGTCTGCGGTCGTTCGGCTTGTCGATCGTGACCCTCTCTGCCGAATCATCGGATGTGATGGAAGGCAGCCCAGCGCCTGTGGGGCGGTGAGCTATGGCACGCGGAAAGAAAAGGCGGGAAGCGGGCAGCGCGATGCTCGAGTTTGCGCTGTGCTGCCTGGTGATTATGCCGATGCTGCTCGGGTTATGCGGCGGGGGCGTGGCAATGATTCGCGAGATCGAATTAACGCAGGTGGCGCGCGATGCCGGACACATGTACGCGAACGGCATCGACTTTACGCAGGCAGCAAACCAGAACCTGGTGATTCGGATTGCAGGCGCACTGAATTATGTGCAGCCCCATCCGGCGGGGGGGATTTATCTTTCGACGGTGATGTACGTGACGCAGGGGGCGTGCCAGGCCGGCGGCTTTCCGAACGGTTGCGCGAACCAGGGCACATTTGTGATTACGAGGCAATTGGTGATTGGAGCGCCGGGGCCGAGTTCTATCGGATATGCTTATGCCCCTGATTCCACTGGGCACGTCGCAGAAGCGAACTATTTAAACAATACGAAGGCGCAGACAGCGTGGATGTCGACATCAATTGTGAATTTGTGGACGGCGCAAAGCCAGACGCAAGGTGTTGCGTATTTCGCGGAATCGTCGGTGCAGAATACCGACCTGATGTGGACCGGAACCGTTCCGCAATGGAAATCAGCATGGGCCGTATTTTAAGCAACAAGCCGCGACAGCGCGGCTCGGCAATGGTGCTGTTTTCTGTCGTGTTGGTTTTTGTATTGCTGCCGATAGTCGGGCTGGCGATCGACTCCGGGATTGCGTATGTGATCAAGACGAAACTGGCGGCGGCCGTGGATGCGGCGGCGCTGGCGGGCGCTCGTTCGCTCAGTATCGGAGAAACGGCTGATCAACAGCAGACGGCCGTGGTCAACACAATGCAAGCCTATTTCTCGGCGAATTTTCCGCCGGGACTGCTCAATGCGCAGGCGTCGATCATGCCGAACCCGAACCCGATCAGCGAGCCGAGCACCCATGTCCGCACCGTTTCGATACAAGGAACAGCACAGTCGCCGTTGTACTTCCTGTCGATCTTCGGACAAAGGCAATTAACGGTAGCGGCCAGCGCGCAGGCGGCGCGGCGGGACGTGAATGTGGTGATGGTGCTGGATAGATCCGGCTCAATGGCAGCAAGTGGCGTGTGCACGACGATGAAGTCGTCAGCAACGAACTTTGTGAACATGTTTTCGAACGGGCGCGACCGGCTGAGCTTGATTACCTTCAAGGGAAGCGGCAACGTCGATTTTCCAAATAAGGCGCTGGGTCAGGACAGCTTGTATTTTCAGCCTACGATTGTGAATACGATCTCTCAGCTGCAGTGCGCGGCCAATACAGGTTCGGCGCAGGCGCTTACGCTGGCACATCAACAATTCTTAGATTCGAGCGGTAATCTGCTTTACCCGGGTGCATTGAACGTAGTTCTGTTTTTTACGGATGGACAGCCGAATGGCGTTGCCGCCTATTTTCCGATTGCAACTGGGAGCAGGTGCACGCCGAATACCGGAACGATCGAGGGATTTATATCGGATGGAGGCTCGGGCAATGGGGTTTACAGCACGAGTCCTACCCCGATTTCAGACACCTCGGAAGCGCTAACCAAGACTCCAAAGGGCTGCTCTTTCCAGCCAAACTCAGCAGGCAACGTTGCTAAAGATGTGGCGTATATTGGAACGCAACAACTCGCGCCGCAGCCTCCGCCGGATCAATCTTCGATTGCATATGCGCTGACGGCTCTGATCCCAGGTACCTGGCAGGACGAATACGGGGACGTGATTTCACCCGGTTATAAAAAACTGCCGATATATCCTGCGACTATACCCGTCACAAGCGCGAACTCCGATGCTACGTCGTGGAATGCCGCCGACTATGCGGCGAGTCGGCTCCGGCAGGACGGGATCGTGATTTATTGCATCGGCGAAAGCAAGTCGGTAGATTCGGTGTTTTTGAAGCGCGTGGCGAACACGCTGGATTCGACAAGTTACAACCCGAGCCAGCAAACCGGCCTGTACGTCTACTCCCCCGACGGCGGGCAGCTCGCGAGCGCCTTTCAGACGATCGCTTCGCAGATTTTGCGCATCTCGCAGTAAGTCAGGCGCGAGCTTTGGCCGAGTTTCTGGTGAGGAAGTAGTAGACGGTCGGGGTCACCAGTAGCGACAGCACCATCGAAGCCAATATCCCACCGATCACCGCGATGGCCAGCGGTTGGAGCATTTGCGAACCGGCTCCAAAAGCCAGTGACAGCGGGATCATACCCGCAATCGTCGCGAGCGCCGTCATCATAATAGGCCGCAAACGGCGTTCACCCGCTTCGATCATGGCCTCCCTTGGCGTAAAACCTTCGGCGCGGAATTTCTCGTCGGCATCGAGCAGCAGGATGCCATTCTTCGCCACGATTCCGACCACCATGATCAAACCCATGAACGACGAAATGTTGAATGTGGTGCCGGTAATCAGCAACGCAAAGAAGACACCAGACGCCGACAGCAAGGCCGAAGAAATGATGGCGAGCGGCGCTGCAAATCCACCGAACTCTAGCAGCAACACGGTGAAGAGCAGCACAATAGCGGCCGCCAGCACGAACAGCAAATCATGAAAAGACTGCTGCTGTTGTTGATAGAGACCGCCATAGACCACCCGGATGGCTGAAGGAACGTGCAGGCTAGCCACTTTTTTCTGCACCAGCGCGATGCCGGTGCCGAGACTCACACCTTCCAGGCGTCCGATAACGGCCACGTTACGCTGCAGATTCTCGCGGCGGATTTCGAGCTGACCCGGATTGTTTTCCACTTGCGCGAGCGTGCCTAGCGTGGCTACTTTGCCCGTCGCGCTCACTAGCAGAGTGTTTTGAATCGCCGCCAGAGAGGCACGTGTGGAGGGCGGGAAGGTGACCCGTAACGTGTACGGGCGATTGTTGACGATCACCGGAACCGGCGACGGCTCGCCCTGGAAAATCGCGCTAGCGTTCAATTCCACTTCCTGCGGAGTGAAGCCGGCACGAGCGGTAACGCCGCCATCGACGCGGAAGGTCAGCGCCGGGCCGCTGATCGTGTCTTCAATACCGTTTTTGACATCTTTCACGCTTGAAATGCTTTTGATGGCATCGCCGACTTTCGGCGCCCAGTTCTTGATAAGATCCAGGTTCTCGGAAAATAATTTGATCTCAATGGGATTCGGTGAACTGGTGAGATCGCCGATCATATCTTCGAGAACCTGATGGAAATCGCAATCGAGCTGCGGATACTGTTTACTGATCTGCTCGCGTATATCGGCAATGATCTCATCGACACCGCGACTTCGCTTGGACTTCAGAATCACTGAGAAATCGCCGGTATTAGCTTCTGTCACGGTGGCCAAGCCAAGTTGCAGTCCGGTGCGCCGCGAAGTGCCCTGGACCTCGGGTATGGAGTGTAGAATTTTTTCAACACCCTGCAGAACGTGATCGGTGTCGGCAAGAGAAGCGCCTGCCGGCATCAGGTAATCGAGCACGAAACCACCCTCGTCCATGGCGGGCAGTAAATCGGAACCAAGATACTGATAACAGAAAAAAGAAACAATCACGAGTAGTGCGCACGCTAACACCAGAATCAACGGACGCACCAGTACCGCAGTGATGACACGCGCGTACAGACGAGTTATGCGGCCGAAAAAGCCGGTGGTTGCGATCTCGCTGTGGGTCGATTGAACGACCGCGTTATCCAAATGATTTTGGTGTGAGCGAAGGAACAGATGGCTGAGAGTGGGTGTCCAGGTAAGTGCGAGCAGCAGCGAGGTGAGCAACGCCACAGCTACGGTAAGGGCGAGGGCCCGGAAAAATGTGCCGTAAACTCCCGTTACAGTGACCAGTGGGAGGAGGACCACAATTGGCGTAATGGTCGAGCCGACCAAGGGAATGCGGATCTCACGAATGGCGCTGCGAATCGCCTGGGCGGTGGATTGCCCGTTGTCACGATGCAACACAATGTTTTCCACCACCACAATCGCATCGTCGATGACCAGGCCAACGGCGGCAGCCAGGCCGCCGAGCGTCATGAGGTTAAAGCTCTGCCCCATGGCTTTCAGCGCGATGAGCGTGATCGCGACAGTGACCGGAATGACCAAACCCGCAATCACGGATGTTCTCCAATCGCGCAGGAAGAGCACCAGGATAATCGCGGCTAGAATGATGCCGATGAGAATAGCGTCGCGCACACTGGTAATCGAGTCTCGCACCAGCTGCGATTGATCGTAGAACGGCTCGAGCACGATCCCAGGCGGCAGGATGCGGCGCAGGTCGTCGATTTTTTGATGGACCTGATCGGCTACCGAAACGGTGTTGCTATCCGGCTGCCGGTAGACATTGAGCAGGACGGCCGGTTTGCCATTGGCCGTGACGATAGTGTAGACAGGTTTAACGGAAGGGCCAACCGTCGCAACGTCGCGGATCCGGATCGGATTATTCGATTGCGTCGTTTTCGCAACGATGCCGCCGATTTGCTGCGCGTTAGTGGCTTGACCGCTCACCAGTCCCAACACCAGCTGATGGTTCTGCTCCAGCAGCCCTGGCGAATCGATCAGGTTGCTTTTCGCGATGGCGTCCAGTATGTTCGGCACGGTGACGCCTGATTCGACCAGCTTTTCAGGGTCTGGTTGAATTTGAAACTCTGGCTCCTGACCGCCTTGCACAACGATCGTCGATAAGCCAACAAGGCGATTCAACTGCGGCTTTATGGTGTAATTCGCCAACTGCCAGAGCGTGGTTTGCGGAATCGTATCCGAAGTCATGCTGTAGCCCATGATGGGAAAAGCAGCAAAGGTCAAACGATTGGCGGTAATGACGGCGGTACTCGGAAGCGAAGTTTGCACGCGGGAAACGGCGGCATTGACATACTGCAGTGTCTGGAACATGTCGACGTTCCAGCTGAAGAAGAGATCGATTTCGGCGGAGCCGCGGCTGGTAATCGACATAACGCGATCCAGGCCGGGAATAGAATTCATGACTTCCTCGATGGGCCGCGTAACCGTAACTTGCATTTGGTCAATCGGCATCACACCGTTATCGATGCCGACTACGATGCGCGGAAAGTTAGTCGAAGGGAAAACGGCGATCGGAATATTGAAGGCGAGATACGATCCAAAAACCGCCAGCGCAATGATGATGAAGATGATGGATTTTGAGAAGCGCGCCGTCCAGTGGCCCGCCTGTTCTTCAACTTCCGCGGGTGCGGCGACGGAGGAAACTTCGCTCACTTCTTGTCATCCTCATCTTTCTTCGCGCTGTCTCCGCCCTTCGCGTTGTCTCCGCCTTTATCGGCCTCGCCCGCGGCAGGACCCACTTGTATTTTGGCTTTATCGTCCAAACCAAGACCGCCTTGCGTAATCACCTGAGCGCCTTCTTTCACGCCATCGAGAATCTGCACGTCGTCTCCGGAACGTATGCCCACTTTGACCGCTTGCTCGTGAGCGAGTCCGTCGGAACCGGCGATCATCACTTTTTCGCCCCCTTCGTCTGACGATAGAAGAGCCGTGGCTGGAACGATAATGGCATTTGGCACGTCACCGGCATCGATCGAAACCTGCACCGTAGATCCCAGTTTGAGACGCTCCCCTGGATTGGCAGCTTCGCACCAGACCTGCACGGTGGTGGTGTTCGGGTCGACGGCCGGACTGACAACAGTGACTTTTCCTGTTAACTCAACGGTGCCACTCGAAATCGTGGCGGCCTTCCCGACATGCAGCAAAGCCGCCTCTACCACCGAGATCGTGGAGCGAGCCGTAACACGCGATACATCGACGACAGATATAAGCGCCGAACCGCTATTAGCCATTTCGCCGATATTGACCGGGCGGTCGGATACAACGCCATTGATCGGGCTGCGTACCTCGGCATAGGACAATTGCGCCGCCGCGCTTTCATAGTGCGCTTTGGCAGCGGCCACTTGCGCCTGCGCGCTCTTGAGCTGTTCGGTTTGTCCGATCGCCTGCAGCGAATTCAGGTGCTGCTTGGAAGTCTCATACGCGCTCTGCGCCTGTACCAGAGCTACTTTCGCGTCGTCCACCAGCTTCTGCGCCAGAGCCCCCTGTTTGAACAGCGACACGCGATTCTCATACACCTTGCTCGCGGCATCCAGCGCTCCCCGGGCGGTTTCGACATCCGTTTTGGATCGGGTCAGGTCGTCCGGCATGGTAGCCCGGGCGGTGTTCTCATAGGTCGCCTCAGCTTGTTCGTAAAGTTGTTTGCCCTCCTGCGCCGCGGCTGTCAAATCGCGATTTTCCAGCACGGCCAGTAACTGGCCCTGGCGCACATGGTCGCCGCGCTGCACCAGAAAGCGAGCCACCGGAGCGCTGATCTTCGGAGTGATATTGGCTTGTTTCAGCGGATAGAGAATTGCTTCCGATGTAACGAAGGAATGGATGGTTCCGCGTTTGGCCACCGCGGCCTGCACAGGCGTCACAGGTGCGTCAGCAGCGGCAGATGTGTCCGCCGCCGGTTTCTTACTGCAAGCAATCCCGAGCAACAACGCCGCCAGGAGAAAAGGGCCGAAGACTTTCATTTGGTTTAGAAGTTTCCTGTCAGTGTTTGTAAGAGTTCGCGGGCCACGCGATAGCGTGCCAAGCCATCGTTGTACGCGGCGCGGGCTGCGGTGGCAGTGGTTTGGGCATCGACGACCTCAAGTGCGGTCGCTTCACCCGCCGTATAGCGCAACAGTGTAAGCCGCAGACTCTCCGAAGATAGGTCGGCCGAGGAGCGGAGCGAAGCGACTTGCGAGAGCGCGGTTTGCGCCTCGGCATAGGCGGAGGAAACGTCGGCTTGCACTTGGCGCTGAGTCACGCTCAAATCGAGCTCAGCCTGTTTCTCGCGCAGGCTGGCCTGCCTTACTTTGCTGTGAATCGCACCCCAGTTCCACACCGGAATGAGCAGCGTGGCCTGAGCGGAATACCCCAGGTTCTGCCGGCCGTTCACTGGAAAGTTAGGCAGACCCTCGTGACCACTCGATTGGGTCCTGTAATCGGTCCGGTCAGCAAACTGGTTGGCATTAATGCCATAGAAGAAATCGAGGCTGAACGACGGCAGGTAAGCATACCGCGCCACGCTGACACCGAGTTTCGCCTGATTCAAGCTGAAGTTTGCGGCGCGCAGGTCGGGACTGCTGTTCTTCGCCTGCGCATTGACTTCCGCGACCGGCGCGAGCAGGGCGATCTGCTCGAGGTCGTCGACCACCGTAAAGTCGAGACGCAAAGCAGGAAACATCAGAACGGCGAGAGCAATCTTCGCCTTCTGCAATGCGAGCTGGGCATCACCCACGTCGCGCTGCCGTTGTTGCACCTGGATCTGGGCCTTGATGACATCGGCATGAGCCGCTTCGCCGCCATGCTCTTGCTTCTGCGTGATCTCGAAAAAATGCTGCGCTTCATCCTGACTCCGCTGCGCGTTTCCCATTCTTCGCAGCGCGGCTACGATGGCGTAATAGTTAGTAACCACCGTGGCTCGAAGGCCGCGTTTCGCCACATCGGTTCGGGCCTTGGCCACTGCTTCCGTCGCGGCCGCCAACCGGATCTCGCCGCGGCGAACGAATGACAGCACCTCTTCGTGTACCTGCGCCTGTTCGTTGTAAACATGTACGCCGTCGTTCGCCACGAAGACCCCGGAAGGCGTGCCATTGCCCTCGGTGTAAATAAATTGATTCAGGGCGCTCACCGACGGCAGGGTGGCCGCTCGCGCCTGCTTCGTATCTTCGTGCGCCAGTTGTGAGGCAATATTTGCGGCCTGAATCTGCGTTCCGTAAGCAGACGCCCGCGCTATCGCATCCTGCAAATTGATCGTCAACACCTCCTGATCGGTAGCAGGAGAGGCACTTTGTGTTGTTTGACCTGGCATTGCTGGAGCCATAACAAGAGACACCAGAATGAGAATGGACCGGTTGAACTGTCTAACCAATACGGGTAAAGCTCCGCGTCATTGTCTCATCATTGCAGCAACTTATCCTGAAAACTTTCTGAAAGCGGGCCATCGCGCCTCACGTTGCAATCGAGCAAATCCGCGCTACCCTGTAACATGCTCAGGCCTTGCCTCCTGTACTTGCTGATATGCGCGGCGTTGCTGCCCGCCCAATCTGTCGACAGTTTCTTCAAAGACACTTTCGAACAGATGCTGCGCGACGATCCGCAATTTGCTACCGGAGTCGGCCGCCACGATTACGATGATCGCTGGACCGATTGGTCGAAATCCGCCCGCGACCGTCGCCGGCATTTCTTTGAGCAGCGTCGGCAGCAAGCCAAGAACTTCCCCACCCGCGGACTCTCCGCCGAAGACAAACTCACGCTCCGCCTGGTTCAGTACGATTTCCAATCGAATCTCGAAGTGTGGGACCTGGATACGCATCTGCTCTCCGTCGGCCAGCTCTTCGGCGTGCACAACCGCGTCTACATCCTCATGGACCGCATGCCCGCGCGTACCGTCCACGATTACGAGAACATCCTGGCGCGCCTGCAATCGATCCCTGCTTACGTCGATCAGAACATCGAAATTCTGAACGAAGCCATTGCCGAAAAAATGATGCAGCCCCGCCTGGTGGCTGACCTCGTCACCAAACAGCTGGCCGCGCAGATGAATCAGGATGCGCAGCACTCTGCGCTGCTCGAACCTTTCCGAAAATTCCCCGCGAATATTCCGCAATCTGAACAACAGCGCCTGCTCAACGCCGCCACCACTGCTTACGACACTCAATTTCTTCCCGCCTGGCGCAAGTTCCACGACTACATGGCGACCACCTACACGCAACATGTACGGCCACGCGATAGCCTGAGCTGCCTACCCAACGGCCGCGCCGATTACGCCACCCTGGTCCGGCACCTGACGACCACCAACATGACGCCGGAACAAATTCACGCCATCGGTGAGGAAGAGGTGAAGCGTATCGAAACTGCAATGCAAGCCATCGCCGCGCAATCCGGCTTCACCGGGTCACTCGCTGAATATCAGCAGAAACTCGCGGCGTCGCCCGAACAGCACTTCAAATCGAAAGAAGAAATGCTCGTCTATTGCCGCAACATCGCGAAGATCATCGAGCCCAATCTCCCCAATCAGTTTCACCACCTTCCGATGCTGCTCTACGGCGTGCGCCCCATCCCGCCCGATCGCGAAGCCGCCACCGCCACCAACGCTCAGGCGCCTTCCCCCGACTTCACCATTCCCGGCTGGTTCAACCTCAACACCTATCTGCCGGAGAAGCAGTCGAGGTTCGACAAGCAGGCACTCGTTTTGCACGAAGCCGTACCAGGGCACATTTTTCAGATCACCTTGGCTCAAGGGCAAAAGGATCTTCCTGACATTCGAAAATTCTATTTCAGCAGCGCCTACCTCGAAGGCTGGGCGCTCTATGCGGAGTCACTCGGTTCGCAACTTGGCGTCTATCAGGATGCGGAAAGCCGGTTCGGCCAGTTAGTCAGCGAGCGTTTCCGGGCTGCCCGCCTGGTGGTCGACACCGGCATTCATCAGTTGGGCTGGACACACGAGCAAGCCGTCGAGTATTTCCAGCAGCACGCGCCGCAAGCGTCTCTCGCCGAAATCGATCGTTACATTTCCTGGCCCGGGCAAGCTCTGGCTTACAAAATGGGTCAGCTGCGCATCAACTCCCTGCGCATCACAGCCGAACAGCGCCTCGGCCCCAAGTTCGACGTCCGCGATTTTAACGATGCCGTGATTCGCGACGGAACTCTTCCTCTGGATCTGCTGAGCGAGCAGGTAAACGCATATATAGCAAGCGCCGCGCAGTAGCTCACATGAATCAAGGACTATCTCTGCTCTACTCGGCGCGTAAGGCCTCGACTGGGTCGACCGAAGCCGCGCGCCGGGCCGGCAGCCAGCTCGCCAGAAGAGCGGCCACAACCAAGCCGGAGAATACAAGCCCGTAAGTGAGCGGATCGGCCGGGCTTACCCCAAACAGCAGAGCCTTCATGAATCGCGTGGCGGTAAATGCTAGAAACAATCCACACACCGTTCCGGTGCACGAAAGCAGCAGTCCTTCGCGAACGAACATGCCCGTAACACCGCGTACCGAAGAACCTAACGCGATTCGAATTCCGATATCGCGCGTCCGCAGCGAAACTGAGTAGGCAATAACACCGTAAATTCCAACGATTCCTAGTATCAGCGCCATTGCGCCGGCGATGCCCAACAAGATTAGCGCGAAGGAGCTGCGCGCTAATGAGCGGTTGTAGATGGATTCGAGTGTTCGGACATTAGCCAGTGGCACGTTTGGGTTGACAGCCGCCAACGCTTGCCGTAGCTCTGAGATGAATGCATTCGATCCAGCTCTGGGACTGCGAATCAGATAATCAACATTGCGCGAAGTGTGCAAGCGTCCTTCCGAGAGCTTTTGCATCAACGGCCAGTAAACAATTGCGGGGGCGGGTTGATTGATCCCGTTGTCGCGCAGATTCGCCACGACTCCGATCACCTCATACCAGTCATCACGAGGATCTTCCCGAATGCGTTTACCAAGCGCCGCGCGAGGAGAATGCCAGAGTTCACGCGCCATGTTCTCCGATATCAGCGCTACTGGTGCAGCACGATTCAGCTCATCCCAGCGCAAATCACGCCCGGCGATCAATCGGCTGCCAATCGACTCTGTGAAGCCGGGAGAGACAGACCTCATAGCTCGGACGGGAGGAAGTGTGCTCCTTCCATACTCATGGCCTTCCGCGAAAACAGGGTTGTTGCTGCCGCCGTCCATGGGAGCAGCCGTCGTGATGGAAACTGAAGATACGCCGGGTACAGCCTCGAACCGCCGCAGAATCGCTTCCAGCATGGCCATAACCCGCGCCGGGCCCCCAACCTCCGTTTCGGGAATAGCGACTCGGATGGCCTGCACTTGAGCCGGGTTTGTAAACCCTGGATTTACCTTTCGCAGCACTTGAAAGGTCCGTATCATTAGACCCGAACCCACCAGCAAGACCACAGCGAGCGCGATCTGCACGACGACGAGTACGGCGCGAGCCTGGCGGCGCTCCCGGCCTTCACTAACAGATCTTCCGGCTCCACTGCGAGTGACTTCGAGTATGCGAGGGCGGGAGTATTTCCAAGCCGGGATGAAACCGAATAGCACCCCAGCGCCGATCGAAATAGTCAGCGCGAATGCCACAGTTACGGAATCGACAGCGACACTCCCGAGGCGCGGCAAACTGGTTAGGCTAGAGGCAGCTAGCACTCGCAGCGCCACGAAGCACAGCGCCAATCCAATTGTTCCGCCCGCCACACTCAGCATCAGGCTCTCTATCAGCAGCTCCCGCGCGATGCGGCTCCAGCTGGCGCCGAGTGCTGCGCGAACCGCCAGCTCACGCTGCCGCCCATCGGCACGAACTAACAGCAGGTTCGCGACATTGGCGCAGGCAATCAAGAGGAGAATTCCGACGGCGCCCATCAGAACCCAAAGCGTTTTGCCTACGTCGCCGATCAGTTGAGTCTTGAGAAAGCGCAGATTGGGGCCGATTCGCGCAGCGGTGAACCCGATCGAGGACTCTTCGGTCGAGGAAAACTTTGATACCGCCATCGGCAGGCACCGGGCGACATCAGCACCCGCCTGCTCAAGCGTGACGCCCGGCTTCAATCGCGCGATGCCTCGTTCACTGAACGCAATCAGTTTTGTATTCTCGCGCCGCAGCCGCTTTGGCACTACAAGCGATATCCTCTCGTCCAGGAACTCGAAGGAAGCGGGCAAAACGCCAATCACCTCATGGGCATTCCCGTCGATGAGGATTCGCTTTCCCAGAACGGCGCGGGATCCGCCGAAGCGACTTTTCCAGTAGGAATTTGAGAGCAGCACCGTGGGCACTCCGCTCCAGTCATCGTCGGCCGCAGTGAACCCGCGTCCGATTACCGGTTGGACTTCCAAGATCTTGAGAAATTCGTGAGTAACGAACAGGGTTGGGACCTCTTCGGGACCGGCAACGCCGGTCACCGTAGCCCGTCCGCCATTCCAAATCGAGACCCCGTCGAACACGTGGCTTTCTTCGCGATATGTGTGAAGTAGAGCGCAGGCGACATGTAAAGCTCTTTCAAATTGATGCCGGGCGCTGTATGCAACAACTCGACCAACCGGCCCGGATCCCGGTATGGCAAAGGACGCAATAAGACGTGATCGATCACGGTGAAGACTGTTGTTGTCGCGCCGATCCCGAGCGCCAGCGTGATGACCGCAGTTGCCGCAAGGCCAAAATTTCGTGAAAGCCGGCGAGCGGCGTGCCGGCAATCAGCGAACGCGCCTGCAACGGCATTCTCCCAACCTCCCTCTCGCACTTGCTCCCGAATAGCGATCGCGCTGCCGAACTCCAGGCGAGCAGTTCGCCTGGCTTCTTCTGGCGAAAGCCCTTTAGACTTCAAGGCAGCGACCGTCTCTTCAAAGAATTGCTGAGCTTCTTCGTCGACTTCGCGGTTGGAAGCCGCGCGCTTCGTGAGTACTCGCAGGCCGTGCTTGATCTGACGCCAGAGCGACATCGACTAACCCTCCGTATTCAAGAGTCGAGCTATTGCCGAGGTCCTTCTGGTCCAGCTTGCTGTCTCGACCTCCAGCTGCTTTCTCCCCGTCCGGGTCAGCGAATCGTACTTAGCGCGCCGCTTTTTAGCGTCTTGACAATTAGCATGTCGAGAGTGCCCTGAATCACATCGGCGTTTAATTTGCCCACGCCAGAACAATATCAGCTTTCCATCTTGCCTGTCAAGATGTGACAATCAGCTCGGCAGAGTCACTGGCTTTGGTTTGTCCTCCGAATGCTAGCCTGAACAAATGCGCGCAGCATGGGCTTTTCTGTTCACTGTTGGGCTGACACATTCAGCATTCGCCAGCCAGACAACCACTTCGCACAAACCTGCTGTTCGCCGCCCGGCGACTGCAGCGAAGCCTGCCCCGCCCCCGGCAACTATGACGACAGATGAAGACAAGACCATCTATGCGATCGGTCTCTCGATAGCGAAATCGCTTTCGCCGCTCGATCTTTCCCCGCACGAACTGGACTTGATTAAGCGCGCGCTCGCTGATTCAGCCGCCGGAAAACCGGCCGTTCAATTGGAAGAATGGGGACCCAAAATCCAGCCGCTCACGCAGGCCCGTTCCGCGCGCGCTGCTGAGAAGCAAAAAGCAGCTTCGAAAGCATACCTCGACAAAGCTGTTGCGGAACCGGGCGCGGTTAAAACCGAATCAGGTCTGATTTATCGCGAGATCACCGCCGGCACCGGCGCTTCACCCAAACCTACTGACACGGTGAAGGTGAACTATCGCGGTACCCTCGTCGATGGCACCGAATTCGACAGCTCGTATACCCGCCATGCGCCCGCCACGTTTCCGTTGAACGGCGTGATTCCATGTTGGACCGAGGGCATGCAGAAGATGAAAGTCGGAGGCAAGGCAACGCTTGTTTGCCCGTCCGATCTGGCTTACGGAGATCAGGGACGCCCGTCGATTCCAGGCGGCGCAACGCTCGTTTTTGAAATCGAATTACTCGACGTTACAGCCGGGCAGTAGATTCACTACCGCCCTTTGGTCAGCTGCAAGCGCGCACTCGGCGTACGGTCGACGGCCGACTTCGGGAGCGCCCATGCAAACAGCACCCCGCCACTGCTCGTCATAACCACCTGACGCCCGTCCAGTTCGTAGGTTATTGGCGAGCTTTCCATTCCTGCGCCGGCGCCCGCATGCCACAGCGTCTTTCCATCGGACGTATCCAGCGCGAGTACATTGCCCGACGCATCACCCGTGAACGTCAATCCAGCATCCGTGGTGAGAACACCAGCGCCCGAACCGCCCGGCCCCAGTTCATGGCGCCAGCGAATCGCTCCGGTCTGATAATCTATCGCTTCGAGAACGGCTTTACCCCAAACGCCATAGTCCGCGCCCGCCCATCCGAACGTGCCATCCGCCGGCTTCGCAAAATAGATGCCGTAACTCGGACGTGCATCCACTACGAACAAGCCGGTCTTCGGATCGAAGCTGGGGGAGCGGTAGTTCGTCATGCCACCTTCGTCGGGCGCAATCAGCCGTCCATCGCGCGCCGGCTCTTTCTCGGGATTCGGCACCGGCTCCCCGCGTTCATCCACATGCAACGCCCAGTTCACCGGTCCAAATGGTTTCGAAAGTAAGTTCTTCCCGTTGGTGCGGTCGAGCACGAAGAAATAGCCATTGCGCGAAGTCTGCATCAGCATCTTGCGCGGCTTGCCGCCGAAGTCCGCGTCCACCAGCACCGGCGTCTCCACTGCGTCCCAGTCATGCGTGTCGTGCGGCGAAGGTTGAAAGGCCCATTTCAGCTTGCCCGAATCGGGATCGAGCGCGACGATGCTGCAGGTGTAGAGATTGTCGCCCGGCCGGGGCTGACCATTCAACACCGGGGTTGGATTGCCCGTTCCCCAATACACCAGGTTCAGGTTGGGATCGTAGGTGCCCGTCATCCACGTCATGCCGCCCGACGTGGCATTCGGCGTTCCTACCGGCGGCGTGCTATCCCACTCCCACTGCAGCTTTCCCGTCTCCGGATCGATCGCTTTCAAGAATCCCGCGAGATTGTCAAAGTCGCCCGACACGCCCACAATCACATGGTTCTTCACCACCAGCGGCGCCATGGTCATCCAATACCCTTTTTGCGCATCCGCGATCACCACGTTCCAAAGCACCTTGCCGTCCTTCGCATCCAGGCACAACAGGTGCGCGTCCGGTGTCGTGAAGTAGAGCCAGTCCTTGTACATCGCAACACCGCGATGCCCGATGTGGAAGCCCTTGTTCTTTGGATACGTGTACTGCCACAACTTGTGGCCCGAACGAGCGTCCACCGCCCATACATTGTCCGGAACCGTGAAATACAGAATGCCGTTTACTAGTAGCGGAGACGATTTGATAGCCGACTGCTGCCCCGTCTGAAAGATCCACGAAAGGGACAACTCGTCCACATTTTGCGGATTGATCTGCGTAAGAGCGCTATGCCGTTTCGCGGAATAATCACCGTGGTACTGGGGCCAGCTATCGGCCGCCGGATGTAACAGCAACGCCGGATCGAGTCCCTGCCCCTGCAATGCAAGGCTCATTAGACCAGCCATCGCTGCGCCCAGAATCGGCTTCATATTTATCTCCCTACCGCAACGTCTGCAGATACGCCATCAGATTGTGAATGTCATCGTCTGTGTATTTAGCAAGCAAATCGGCATGTGCTTCAGCGGGCGCTCTGATTTGCAATTTGATCTGGCTCACCGGCCAGGATTGATACCAGCCCGTGTCCGTTTTTAACCCCGCTGTAAATTCGTCGTGATATACGAGCTTGCCCGAAAAGCTCTTGCCATCCGGCAGTGTCACCGTAGCGTCCGGGATCGAACCATGCGGGTAAAGCATTCTCTCTTCAAGCTTCAGTCCTTGGAAACGCGTTGCTATGCCCGCCAGATCTTTTGCCGGAGAGTGGCATGAAGCGCACCCACCCGCTCCGTTGAAATATCGTTTGCCCGCCTCTGCGTTTCCGGTTTGCAGATCTTCCACATCGACCCCGCGCCGGCCGCCCACTTGCGATTCAGCCAGTGTTTTCCGCGTGTGAACGAAGGCCACCAGCGAAGCAATCTCCTGATCGGAGAACGCGAAGCGCGGCATGCCCTTATCTGGCCGCCCATTCCGCACTACCGCACCGATTTTGTCGCCATTCACATCGTCTGCCACCAACTTCGAACTCGTCAGGTCCGGCCCTGTCTCACCGCCGCCCGCGTCCCGGCCATGACAGAATGCGCAATTCTGCAAAAAAAGCGATTGCCCGCTCTCGACTAATGCCGGCGCGAATGCGGGTGCGGTGGCTTTCCCTCCTTGACGAACCGCGCTCGGCGTCTGCAACGCAGGCTTCGAAGTAGTTTGCTGCGCATAGCCAGCAGTTCCCCATAGCAGCACTACAGAAAGCGCACATAGTTTTGCAGCACGGGCAAGCAGATACATGGCTAGCTCACAGCTTATAACGTTGTTTGCGACTGCCGTTTTACGATTGAACCTTGCGAATCAGGTGTCCCCGGTTCGCCGCACGCTCTTCCGGCGTCACACGCACAAAATCGGCGGTCGAGCTGGCAGGTGGCTTTTTGGCCTTTATTTCGGGCTTCGTCTCCTTGATCCTGTCATCAATTGCGCGATTCTGCGCAATACGCGCCGCCGTCCGCTCAGCCGGGGTCATCAGATGGAATGGTTTAGTTGTTTCAGGCACTAAACACTATTCTCGCGCAACTGGAAACAAATAAAATCTAGGATTATCCGTCAACCAGTGCGCCTCCCGTAGGGTAGGCTTTAGCCTGCCATTTTTCCACTTGTTTCTGAGCCCCTAGTAAACCGCCAGAGGAATGCTCTTGCTGCTGAATGACAATCCAAAGATGAAGCGATTATCCGTGCTGGCGTTTAAACCGAGCAGCGACTCGTACTTGCGATGCTGCTGACCCGCGAATACGAAGCGTTGCCAGCTGTCGATTCCAGACCGGTTTGTTCGACTTACCCAGGATCAGTCGAAAGAACTAAAGCAACGTGCGAACGAAGGAGATGTCAATCATGAAAAATCTATTTGAACAGGCGGCCTTGGATGAATTAAATGGCCGCCTGACTCGCTTAATCCCGGAGAGCGAACGCCAATGGGGCAAGATGAACGCAGCGCAAATGTTGGCGCACTGCTCCGAATGGATGGATCTAGCATCGGGAAGAACGTCTCCATCACGAAGTTGGATGGGATACATCTTCGGCCCGGTGGCAAAGCGAAGCGTTGTGGGTACTGACGCGCCGGTTCGTCGTAACATGTCATCGGACAAAAGCCTGATCGTGAACGAGCAGCGCGACTTCGCGATCGAGCAACAGCGCCTGAAGGTATGCATGGATCTTTTCACTGCGGGCGGCCCAGGGAAATGCACCAACCATCCGCACACTTTCTTCGGGAGGTTGACTCCGCAGGAATGGGCGACGCTGGCCTACAAGCATCTGGATCATCACTTCCAGCAGTTCGGGGTGTAAACACGTAGCTGGCTTCCATGCCGTGCTCCATTCCGGTGGCGAGCATCACGTCGCGCGTCTTGGCATCGGGCAACGTCATTCGCAACGTCATCAGCGTGCCCGTTGCCGTCCGGCTCAAAGGTCGTTTCCACGTGGTTCTCCGGTGCGCGGTCGGGGAGGTGCATGCGCTCCACGTGAACGATGCGGCGGGAACGGATCGAGCGCCACGTATTCACCCGTCAGGTAGAACCCGTTGCCTTGCCGTCAGTCCATTCGTAGCGAATCTGGCCACCGGCTCGCAGATCGCTCAAGCATCACTGCGGACAAAGTGTCCGCGCCACGATCGGGCGGGCTAGTAAACCGCCAGCGGAATGTTCTTGCTGCTGAATGACAATCCGAAGATGAAGCGATTATCCGTGCTGGCGTTCAAACCGAGTAACGAGCCGTATCTGATATACGAATACGTCGCAAAGGTCGAGAGGTGCGGGATCAAAATGCGCGAATACGTAATGTTTAGAATGTTCTGCGAATAGGATTGAGACACCTGGTTCGCGATGCTGCTCACCCGCGAATAGGAAGCATTGCCGCTCAATAAAGCGTTGTGGAACGGCTTGGCGGCTGAGCCACCGACGTAGGTGTGCGATGAGGTGAGATAAGAACCGTTGCCGGGATTCACGCCACGTCCGGCGCTGGCGGTCACGCTGAACGTTCGGAACCGCCGCGTCACGCCGCCATCGAACGTCGGAACCGTCGTAGTCGTGTGGTACGGACCGGTAATGTAGCCTACGTCAGTAGGCTGCCCGGCGAGAATTAGGCTGACGGGCAAAGTAATGAATCCAGACGTGTTTGCGTAAGTGATCCCGGCCGAAGCATGGACATTCCAGCTGCCGGCGAAGATGTGCGAAGCATTGAAATAGCCCCCGTCGAGAGCAGTGTTTCCGGCCCCGTGCTGGTAGTAGAAATTATCGTGCGAATAGGTGCCTCCGATGCTCGTGCGCGCCGTCAGCGCGTAAGAGGCGGAAGCGGAAAGGATGCCGCCCGTGGAGCCGAAGGAACCGGCGTAACTATAGCGACTCAGAAAGAAGCTTCCCCCGAGCGTATAGGTGAGGCGCTGGGTCTGCCGGTACGAGAGATACACGCTGCTAGAAAGAAAGCGGGTGGAAGGACTGAACGGATTATTGCCGACCGTGCCGCCGCCCGAGGGAAGGTTTGGGAAGTAGGCGCTGCTGTAGTAAAGAATGCCGGCGGCTTCGTTGAAGAGCAGCGTAAAGCGCCGGCTCAAGCGCTTGGAATACACCAGGCTCAGGTATTGATCGGTGCCACTGCCGCCGAAGCCGCCCGAGTAGTTACGATAGTCTCCGCGATAGTTCAGCGACAAAATCGCGTCTGAAAACTGTTTCGACCCGGTCACGCCGCCGCCAATGCCGAAACCGCCACTGCCCACGTTGTTACTCTGCAGCGTCTGTTGCGTCGTGTCATAAACGCCGTTCACGAAAGCGTAGTAGTTGATGAAATCTCCCTGGAGAAACGCCCCGGCAAAGCTGGTCAACATATTCGGTTGTGAGCTGTCGGCAATGGGCGTCGGCGGCGGGGCATTGTTGGCGTTGTCTTCCTGCGCCGAAACGGTAAGGCAGGCACAGGCAAGAAACACGACGGCAAACTTCCTCAAACAGAACCTCCGGCTACCAGGACGGAGCAAAATTTTCGAGCTAACAGATTCATAACATTCACCTTGGGTCGCTGGTCCGCAGCGGCCTCATTCAGTCTCGCCAAGCCCATTCCGAGTGTCAAGCGAGCAGGGTCTCGATCAATCCCATATCGGCGGGTTCGCCGAATGTCGCGCCGCGGGCGTCGGGACTGATTTTGCGGAGTAGTCCAAACAGGACAGTACCGGCCCCGACCTCAACGAAGCGCTTACATCCGGAGTGGGTCAATTCCAGAATTGTCTCAGTCCAACGAACCGGATTCGGGATTTGCTCGAAGAGGCCTTGCCGGGCGTGCGCGGCGTCGACGACCGGGCGCGCCTGCCAGTTATTGACCACAGGCAAGTGGGGATCGCGAAACGCAGTCGCAGCCAGATCGGGTGCCAAGCGCATTTGTGCAGGACGCATCAGGGAGCAATGGAACGGTGCGCTGACCGGGAGACGAACACTGCGTTTGGCGCCTGCGGCTTTGGCAAGAACTTCAGCCCGCTCCACTGCCGCCGTTTGACCGGAAATGACAATTTGTTCAGGCGAGTTGAAGTTCGCCGCTTCGACTACCTCGCCCGAGGCCGCCTCCGCGAGGATGCCGCTCAATTGCCCGTCCGGTAGCTTGAGCAGAGCGCTCATCGCGCCTACGCCCGCCGGAACAGCTTCCTGCATATACTGGCCCCGCTTTCGAACCAGACGGAGAGCATCGGCAAAGTCGAGCGCGCCGGCCGCTACCAGCGCCGAGTATTCCCCCAGACTGTGACCCGCGCACGATGCAGGCGCAAATTGGTGTTCGGACAGTACGCGTAAGCCGGCAATCGAAACCGCTAACAGAGCGGGCTGCATATTCGCCGTCTGCTTGAGCTCGTCTTCCGAGCCGGAGAAGCACAGTTGGGAGAGCGAGAAGCCGAGCGCCTCGTCGGCTTCTTCAAAGGTGCGGCGCGCTACCGGATATTGATCGGCGAGAAGTTTTCCCATGCCGGAGTATTGTGAGCCCTGGCCCGGAAAGAGGAAAGCGATGTCGGTCATGATGCGGATTGAAAATAGTTCTATTCCATCAGGCAAACTCTTTGCCGTTACGAAACATCCCTCATAGTAAGCCTACGGGGCAGGAACGACCAGGAAACTGGTTTATAGTGAAAACAGAAATGAAAAAGAAAACGCTCTCCGAACCCATGATTGCGCCTGAGATTCTAGCTCTGGCGCAGAAGTCGGTAGAAGGCGAGCGCCCGGCTGTCACCAAGCCGTGTGCCGTCTGCGGGGCAGCTTGTTCAGCGTCCGCATTTCCGCAGGCAGCAGACGAGAATTTGTGCTGGGTGTGCCGACGGCTCAAAATCAGTGCCTGGCTCGACAGCGATCAACAACTGGCGGCCCAGGAATAACTGATCTAGGCAGTAAGGACACACGAAGCGGGTACTCGCTCCAGGCGGGTGCGCGTGCCTCTTGTGGAACAGGCGTTTTCGCCTGTCACCTTAGTGGTGTTCTGCCCCGGGGTGACCGAGAAGATCCAAGACAGCTCTGGGTTTCTCGGATAGCCCGCCATCTTTTCTTCCACACCCCACAAAACTAAGCGACATTAGGCCTCTTGGCCTGCTGTGCCGCTATTAGTGGCGGCATTTCTTCGGCTCAAGCCACCGCGAGCCGCGGTATCTTTCCCTACGTTGACTGGGCCAGTATCAAAACTAAGTGACATCGGCTCCTTGGGCTGCGGCGACCTCGCAGGATGGCTCTTCCATACTGGCGAACTCTTACGTCAAGGCCATTCGCTTAAGGTTACGATGCAGAAGAGGCGGTGGACTGTCCTATGATGCAAGACATTCGATTTGCACTGCGGCAGATGGGGAAAGCGCCGGGATTCGCGATCGCGGCGGTGGCGACGCTCGCTTTGGGGATTGGCGCGAATACGGCGATGTTCACGGCGATCGACAACGTGTTGATCCGGCCGCTGCCGTATCCGCAGGCGGACCGGCTGGTGGCCATGGGACAGGGGCGAAAGGCCGGCGACATGGAGTCGACATCCTGGCCGAACCTGCAGGACGTCCGGCACGAATCTAAAACGCTGAGTGATGTAGCCGGTTACGTCACCGATATCGCCATTCTCCAGGGCAAGCAGGGTGGGAAAACATTGTCAGGCGCGAAGCTCACCTGCAACCTGCTGACGCTACTCGGAGCACAACCCATGATGGGCCGCGGCTTTTCGGAAAAAGACTGCGCCGAAGGAGCCGCGCCGGTGGTCTTGTTGAGCGAGCGATTGTGGCGACAGGATTTTGGAGCAGATCCGCGGATCGTCGGTAAACAGGTGCGCGTGGGCGACGTGCCGCAGACGGTAATCGGCGTGATGCCGGCGCGATTTACCTTTCCGGAAGAGGCCGGAGCGCAAGCGTTGAAAGGAATCTTGCTGCCCTCGCGCTTGACGCCCGAAATTCGGGGACGCGGGTTTACTTTATACGATGCGATCGGACGATTGCGTCCGAGCGCGACGCTTGGGCAAGCGAAGGCGGAACTCACGACCATCGCCGCCGACATTCGAAAACAGCAATCACAAGGCGCGTCGGGAGTGCATTTCACACTCAAGCCTTATCGCGAAAGGATCACCGGGTCGGTGGGATCTGTGTTCGGGGCCTTGGCGGCGGCCCTGGGTTTGGTCTTGCTGATTGCCTGCGCGAATGTGGCGAATCTGCAGTTAAGCCGCTGTCTCGCCCGGCAGCAGGAATTCGCAGTCCGAGTGGCGCTCGGAGCTTCGAAAACCAAACTGCTGGGCGGCCTGATGGTCGAGAGCGGACTGTTGAGCCTGGCCGGGGCGCTGGTGGGATTGCAGTTGGCGCTGGGGATTCTGCAGTTGCTCAAGCTGCTGCCGGAAGACCTGATTCCGCGCGCGAACGAGATTCAACTGCGCTGGGACGTCATGGCGGTGCTGGTTGCCTTCGCATTGTTCGCCACCGTTCTCTCTTCAGTGATTCCGGCGCTATTTGCCATGCGGATTGAGCCGCAAACGGCTTTGCGCGGCGCGGGACGTGGAGTCAGCCAGAAAGCGGGCAGCACGCGGATGGCGGGTTGGCTGGTAGTGAGCGAAGTGGCGATTGCGACGGTTTTGCTGGTCGGCTGTTCGCTGCTGTTTCACACGCTCTACAATCTCGAGCATAAAGCGCTCGGATTTCGCACGAACTCGGTAATCACCTTTCAGGCGACGCCGCCTACTTCGGGCGGTTACCTGGGCGGAGCTTCCGCCGGCGGCCCGCGTGCGATGGGGAGAGAAGTCTATGAGCCGCTGCTCCAGAAGCTGCGCGCGATTCCAGGCATAGAACAGGTAGCGCTCGCCTCCTCGATTCCTTTTGATGATGTAAATTTCAACACGAGCTTCACGCTGAACGGGCAGGCGTCCAGGACCGACGAAGAGAGAAGGGCGCAGCACACTGCTATCCGCGTGATGAGCGGAGGCTACCTGCAGGCCATGGCGATGCCGCTCGAACGCGGGCGCGGCATCTCGGATGACGACATAGAGACCAGGCCGTTTGGGGCCTTGATCAACGAGGCGTTTGCGCGGGAATTCTTGAAGGGCAAAGATCCGCTCGGGCAGCGCATTGAACTAGGCGGAAAAGATACAGGCATGGTGAAGCCGTACACCGTGGTCGGCGTGATGCGTGACGCCGTGCAGAAATCGATCGCAGAGCCGCCTAAGCCGGAACTGGTGCTCTCGTACCGCCAGATTCCGGAACGGTCGCTGTTTTATCCGCTGCTGGTGAATGCGGCTACCAACTTCGTCGTCCAGGCGAAGGCGAATAACAACCCGGCGGCCGCGATTCGCAGGGTATTCCAGCGCGCTGCGCCGGGCTTTGCGATCGACAATCTGCAGACTATGCAGAAAACCGTCGACGCCGCCAATTTCAATGAACGACTGAGCTTCTACCTGATCGGCGGGTTCGCGGGGGTGGCGGTCGTGATGGTCATGGTGGGTCTCTACGGTGTCCTTTCGCAGCTGGTAAGTCAACGGCGGCAGGAGATCGGCGTGCGGCTGGCGCTGGGGGCCACAGGCGGATCGATTTTGGGAATGGTGCTGCGGCAGGGATCGGTGTTGATTGCTGCCGGGCTGGTTGTAGGAACGCTGCTGGCACTCGGCACGGGACGTGCGATCAGAAGCTTTCTGTTCGAGGTGAAGCCGACCGATGCCTGGTCGTATGCGGCCAGTGCGGCTTTGCTGGCAGCTATCGGTTTGTTAGCCGCATTAGTGCCCGCCAGAAGGGCAGCGGGCATCGAACCCGTAGAAGCGTTACGAGCGGAATGAGGGGTGGTTACTTCTTAGCCCCCATTCTTTCCGCATTAGCCGGAGGAGACGATGAACAGCGCCACCGCCAGCACCATGAGAGACAGCGCGAGGCTTTGAAACATAGCTATGTGGCGGAGCCACTGCGTCATCGCTGTGCGGTCACCCTGGTTTCGCAGCGAGTTCCTCCGCAGCTTAGTTTGGTTTCCGGGCAGTCGCGGCAACTTCTTTCGCGTGCTCGATCAATACTGTAAACCGCGGGTCACCGTGTAGCGCGGCGAGGTCGGGATCGTTCGCCATGTGAAGAGCGATGTTTGGGGCCAGTCCGTGATCGACCGCACTTCGGAGAAGCGCCAGAGCTGCGCCCGGCTTCTTGCTTTTGAGCGCAATACCACCGAGATTGTAAGTTGACATCGCCGTGTCGGGATGATTTGGCCCGAGCACTCTTTCCTGAATCTCGAGGGTTTGACGCTCCAACTTATCGGCTTCAGCATACCGGCTCTGCAGAAATAACAAATTGGCCAGATTGTTCATCGACATCAATGTGTCCCGATGCTCTGGTCCAAGAACTTTTTGACGCGAAGCGAGCACGTTCCGAAGCAGTTTCTCGGACTCGTTCAGCCGATTCTCCGCGGCTAGAGTAGTCGCGTAGCCGTCCATCGCGGCGAGCGTGTCAGGATGCTCCGGCCCGAGAACCTGACGCCGGGTGCCGAGTGCTTGGCGATACAGTTTCTCTGCATCCTGCAATCGACCCTGGTCGAAGTAAGCGCTGGCCAAGGTTATCATCGTCCAGAGAGTTCCGGGATTCTCCGGCCCCAGGACACGGAGCTCCGCATCCAATGTCTGCTTTCCCAACTGCTCCGCTTCCTTCGTGCGCCCCTCGTTATAAAGCACGATTGACAAGCTGTTCATGCCAACAAGCGTGTCGGGGTGATCAGGACCGAGAACGCGACGGAGTTTCAGCAAAGTGTCGCGTTGTAACTTCTCCGCTTCCGCATACTCGCCCTTACGGCGAAGAATCGATGACAACCGGACTGCCGCACGAAGCGTTTCCGGATCTTCCAGCCCCAGAGCGTGGCGGCGGATAGCGACGGCATGGGTAAGCAAAGCCTTGGCATCCGAATACAGGCCCAGATTTTCGTAGACGCCGCCCATCACGTACATCATTTGAGCCTGAACCTCGGGATTCCCGGCAAGTCCTGTTTCGATGTCTCGGGAAGCCTTATCGAGGATCTCGCGGGCGGTAATGCTATTTCCGCGAGCCTGCTCGGGCGCAGAAACCTTAAACATATCGGTCATAAACTGCGAAACGCGCCTTGACGTTTCCGCTTCTCGATTGGCCCGGTCTCGCTCGGCGGAGATCCGGTGAGCCTGTATCGCCATTGTGATGGCGAATGCGAGCAGCAAAATGATCCCCGTGGCTGCCACACCGACACCGAAAGCGTGACGACGTGCAAATTTGCTGAGGCGATAAATGGTGCTCGGGGGACCCGCGAGTACGGGTTGATCCTCCAGGTACCGCCGGAGATCAGCAGCGAGTTCCGAACAGGAGGCATACCTTCGGCTGCGTTCCTTTTCGAGGGATTTCATTGTGATCCAATCCAGTTCGCCGCGCACATGCCTATAAAGAGACTGCGAGTCTTCACGGCGGTTTACCGCAGCCCGGTCAGACGACGGTCCCAATAATTTGAATCTGGTGCTAGGTCGCGGCGGCTCTCGCTCGGTAAGCGCCTGGAGCATGGAAGCCGTTCCAGAGCTTTGCCGGTCTGGCCATTCGAAAGGCAGGGAACCAACTAGCAGTTCATAAAGCATCACGCCGAGAGAGTAGACGTCGGTTCGTGTATCAATGCTCGATTCATTGCGTGAGGCTTGCTCCGGGCTCATATAAGCGGGGGTGCCGAGCACGTCACCCACTTCTGTGAACATCGTCATCCCGGTCAAGCGCTGTCCCATGGCTTTCGCCAGACCGAAGTCGATCACTTTTGGGACGCCTTTGTCGTTAACTTCCGAAACGAGAACGTTGGAAGGCTTCAGGTCGCGATGAATGATTCCCTTTTGATGAGCATGCTGTACGCCTTCGCACATCTGCACGAAGAGCAAAATTCGCTCTTTGATGGTCAAGCGGTGCTTATCGCAGTACAGCGTGATCGGCAGACCGGGCACATACTCCATGACGATGTAGGGACGGCCCGTCGCGCTCACGCCTGCATCGAACACCTTCGCAATATTGGGATGTTCCATGAGCGCCAGTGCTTGCCGCTCCGATTCGAAGCGGCCCACCAATGCGCGCGTGTCCATGCCGGTCTTTATCAGCTTCAGAGCGACGGTACGCTGGAGCGGATATGTTTGTTCCGCCCGCCAGACCTCTCCCATGCCACCCTCGCCGAGCAACTGAACCAGCCGGTACGAGCCGATTATTGACTGAGAATGCGGAACTCGCTCTTGGGGCAGAGTCTGCTCGTTCTCCTCTTTACCCGCTTCGTGCATCGGGAGTTTAGGTGCGGATTGTGGGGCTTCAATGAGATTCGGCGTTTGTTTCAGTGAGCGACGATTTTTGAGCGCAGATTCAAGCCATGCCGGTCCCTCCAGAAAGGCCCGCGTGACCGCCTGGTGGAATCTTGTACGCGGTTTCCGCGGCTCCATCGTGAGGTCATGTTAACTCACATTATTGGTTTTAAGGGGGCCACTCCGGATGATTGCAAGGCGGCCCGGGAAAAGCTGCCGAAAATAGCGCCTTCAAAAAAGGGGCTGGAACTTTAGTGGGAACCGAAGCTCCAGCCGATGGAAGCGCCGTATTCCGGGACCCAGCTGCTGCCAAATTGGTAAAAATTGTTCACCCAGTGGGCGTCTACCTGCGGACGAATGAAGAGGTGCGAAGTAACGTAAAAGCGAATACCGGCGGCCAGATGAAATTGGAAGTGGTTGGAGCTTTCAATGTATTGGTTGCTCGAAGAGCAGCCGGCGAAGGCATCGCAATAGGCGTTTGTGTAGTAGAACTTGATGTTCATGCCGCCGAGACCGGCCTGCAGTTCGGGGACAATGCGGCGAAAGCGGCTGAAGGTCGGAGCCCAGATGCCGTTGAAGTCATAAAAAGTGGGCCGGTAGTTCAGGCCCGCATAGGGTGCTTGCGAAAAGCGGAAATCAGTTTCTCCGCCGACTCCGAAATGCGGCGTGAACATAAGATCGGCGCCCGCCTTGCCAAACGTGCCGCCCAGATGCGGCGTGGAGTAGAGCGTACCGTCGCCGAACGTGTCTATCAGCTGATTACTCGAAGGCGCCTGTGCAGTGCCAACTCCGAAAAAGACGTCGACTCCTGCCTGGGCATGGGCAACGTCCGGCCTGATTACTAAGGCAACAGGTAATAGGAATAAGTAAGTGAATAACCTTCTAGCAGCGATCACGTTGTAAGTGACGTGCCGAGTTACACAATGGTTTACAAAGATGCAACTTCAAAAAACGAGTAATCGCTTAATACGAGGCGATCTGCTGCGGGGCGTTGGCCTCACGTGTTTGCTTCAGGGTCACGGTAAGCGCGCCCTTCGAGATCTTAGAGACGACAGGATTCACGATCCAGGCAAGCGAAGCGGGCACAGTGCGACTCAGAGCAAGCGCTTCGAGCTCAACGTAAACGCCACCGTCTGCCTGCTCATATTTCGTGGTGCTGTGCAATCTCCAGATGAAGCCGCTACCCTGATCGGACGGAAGACGTTCTTCATTCGGCTTACCGCTGTTTCGGACTTCCTGGAGCTTCTCGGAGTGAGTAAAGGCGTACCAATGGCTGGAGTCGATCTGATGGTACTCAGACTGATACTCGCCATACAAACCACTATTTACCGAGAGAACCTGCTGGCGCATGAGCATGGAAAAGGTATCGACCGCGCCTTCGGTTCTGATGAGTTTCGCTTCCACGAGAGACGGCTTGTAAAACTCCGAATAGCGAGGATAGGCTCGCGCATTCGCTATCACTTGCTCCAGAGAGGCATGAGGGATGAAAGCAAGTCCCACCCAATGATGAATGAGACCGGAGGGAACGGAAACGCTGCCCTTTCGCGCGGCGGGGTACACCACAACGCCACCGTCACGAAGTTGTTCGCGCAATTCGGCATCACAATCAAAGCCAAGCGGGTCCTGCGTGCGAGTGGCCAGCTGCTTGGTGTGCAGCTCTTGCGCTCTTACGTAATTATTCCAGCCCGCGACGGTTTCGGGCTTCAGTTCAGCGCTGCGGCCAGACGGTAGCAGAGCAAGAGTCAATACACCGAAAAAGAAGTAAGTTCGCACAGCGTTACTCTTTTGAGAGAACAAGGAATGAAAAGACTCACCTAAATTTGGTCGGATACCCCGGCTTTCGGCGACATACCCGCGTCTGGGCGGGGCCATAACGATGGCGACAGGCTCGGGATTGTACTGGGGTTCCCAATTTTGGGAAGAAGGTTGCTCAGTCAAGCGGTGACTCTCTCCATCCCTCTGATTATGAAACGATTAGTTTCGTTTCATAATTGACACAATAATCGTGGCCTTCCCGTGACTTTTTTATATGCCGGTCGAAGATTATGCTGGATTTGGCGCGATGTGATTCAAATCGGGAGATTGCGGGATAGATGAACAAGAAGGAGCCCACTGGAAGAGGCAAGTGCATCCTGAAGGAAGTGTGTACACCGTCGGGGAGGCCGCGCAGCGAAGCATCGAGGATCGCGCTACTCGAAACAGCGTACAGCTTAATGATCGAGCACCCCGTACACGCGATTTCGACGCAGCAGATTGCGAGTAATGCCGGTGTCAGTACAGCGACAGTCTATCGCTGGTGGTCGACGAAGGAAGCTCTGTTACTCGACGCAGTCGTGCACAACATTGAACAGCGAAGGCCAATGCGAGAAGAGGGATCGCCGCTCGAACGGTTACGGGGACACGTGCTCGAGGTCGGCAGGTTAATGGAAGGCAAACAAGGGCGGGTTTGCGCGAGGTTGCTGGCTGCGATTCAGGATGACGAAGTATTGCGGAAAGCGTTCATAGAAAAGCTATATCTTCCGCAATTGAACAAAGTGATCACAGTGGTGCAGGAAGCGATCGACCGGGGCGATCTCCCACCTGAGACCGACCCGCAATTGCTGATGGACACAGTATTCGGGACGATTTTCACGCGGTTAATGGTCCGGCATGAAATCGTGAAACGAGCCGATGTCGAAAGGGGATTCGACTTTGCGATTGCGGGCGCGATGGAGTTGTTTTCGAAAACGGGAAAGGTGAAGAGCCGCAAGGGTTGATGAAAGTGGTTTGCCGGCTAATGGACCTAATCAGCGACAGATCAGTTCCCCGTCGGGATAATGCCGGCGTTTTCGACCATCAGGATGATAGTGCGCTGCGGGGCACGAGTGCGATGCACTGTTCCTTTTGGAACGACAAATCCCTGGCGAGATGAAAGAGCGATGGTTTGCTCTTTGGTATCGGATACTTTCAGATCGATCAATAGTTGGCCCTCCACGACGTAAAAGAATTCGTCGTCGTGGTCGTGTTTGTGCCAGTGATACTCGCCCTCAATAACACCCAGTCGGATAACGGAGCCGTTTACCTGGCACAGTGTTTGATTAAACCATTTGAATTGATTGGCGTCAGCGAGAGCATTCACGTCGATGACTTCAAGCGGTTCGTGCAGGATGTTCAGGCGCGTTTCATAGGGGAAGGAGGGATTGGGTGACATAAACAGGCCTGAAGCCTATCCTACGGATGGCGTCAACGGTGTTTCTCGTTCCGGCACAACTTCGAGTTGGATACCGCCCACGATCCCGGCGAGCAAGTTGTAGATGGCCGCGCTGATCAAGGCAATGACAAAACCAAGCGCGCCGTAGATCAAAGGAAAAAGGATGATGCCGGCAACACCGAACAGTGCGGCGAACGGTCCTGCGGCAGCATGCGAAGCGTGGCTCGCGGCCAAACCGCCGACGAGCGAAAACAAGGCTAACAAGAGCCCGGCCAGAAACCCGAGGAAAGCGTAAAGCAGGCCCACGATTTTGGCGCACGACAGCGGGCCGATTCGTTTGATGATCATAGCGGCAGTAAGTCCTCTCTTAGCGTGCAACAGGCGGCGATTATTGGCTGGTAGGGGCGGGCTGAACGAAGGTGGCCACAGCCAGACCGAGTCCGGCGAGTGTACCGGCTAAAAGCAGCGTTCCCGCTGCGCGGTATTTCAGGCGGTTGTTGTTGTTCGGTGTGAGCCCCCCGCCGCCGCGATTGGGACGCGGCGAAGCGCCCGTTTGGAAGGCCGAAGCCGTGCCTGCACCGATGTGAGTCAGCAATGCGCCCTGGCGGTCGAAAACGTTTAGCGAACCCGAGAGCGCCGCCACTTCCACCATGTCTTCTTCGATGCGCACGACGGCTTGCGAAGCGGGCTGGCCCTGGTCAATTCGGTAATCCGCGGCATGAACGCTGTACCCATTCATGTTGTCGACCTTCGTCGCGCCTTCCTGCAGCAGTAAATGATCGGCATAGATGGTGCCGGACGAATCGATGCCGAGCGTAAGGGCCGCCCCGTTTCTGAGGAGCACTTCGCTCGAAGCCTTACCGGTTTTCAATTCCGAGCCTTCGAACAGATTGGCATTACCATCGACGCGGTTACTGTTTACTACAAAACTGCCGAAGGCCGAAGCTATGCCAATCGTCGGCGGCAAAGCCGGACAGGCCACGACAACAGCCAGCAAGAGAGTCAAGAGGCGAATACTCACGTTTTGTAACCCTCTCAGTATAGCGGTGTTCTTCTACTTGCCAAGCCGGGCCGCTTAACTGGAAAAGCGCGAAATGATCCAGCTTTTCTTATTGGTGTCGTAGATGAAGGTGACGGTGGCGTCGAACTCCTTGGGACTGGGGCGGGCGCCGCACATGACGATGTGATCCAGATCGAGCTGTGGCGGGTGATTGGTTTGGTCGGGCAGGTCGATGCGATAGTCGCAGGCGGCATTCTGCTTGCGGACGTATTTGAGCCAGTCCTGCGCTTTGTTGTTGTAGTGAAGGAGTTCGTTGGCCTGTTGCGGGTTGAGAGAAGGAATGGTGGATTTGGGAGCGCCGCACGAGGCGAGAAGGAGGAGGAAGCCTAAGCAGGATATTCGGGTCACTCAAGACATCGTAACTTGCGGCTAGTGGTTTGAGGTAGGTTTGGCGCGAAACAGACGTAGGGCGATCGCTCCAAAGAAATCACGGGCGTGTGAATTCTCGAGAAACATGGCCTGCAACACACGGATTGAGGGTGGGGTGCGCCAGTCGGGGTCGCGCTGTTTACGGCGATCGATGATGCCGGCCAGCGTCTCGCGAGGCTTCGTGCGAAAGCCATCGAGCATGGCGGTTTGATGAACGCAGGAAATGGTGCAAAAGGGAGCGCAGCCTTTCGGTTTGGCGGCTTCGCGAATGAGGTCTGCCGTCCCGTATTCGGCAAGCGGAATGGCGGGTGCCCCGCGCTGCTGCGAACAGTAATGGACGAGCCCGTCTTCACAAATATACAGAAAGCGCCCGCCCGCCGGGCAATGCCAGGGATTGGGCAGTCCGCGGATAGTGTTTTGCTGGAACGCGTCCAGATGGGCAAACGAAAAAAGCCCGGTGCCGAGGCCAAGTATGCGGTCGTAGACGCTTCGCTGGGTGGTTTGAAGCGGCGCTAGTTGACCGCCGCCGTCGTGGAGGATGCCAACCGTGCTGTTGAAACCGAGTTCGCGGGCACGGGCGGCAATCGAATAGGCATCTTCCGGTTGGCGGATGTCGCTGCCGAGAACGGAGTTGATAGTGACGTCGAAATCGGCGTGTTGAGCCAGCCACTGCAGTTTCTGGTCGAGCACCTTCAAGCTCTTTTTGGAGACGTCGTCGGGCTGCACATTATCGATGCTGATTTGTAAATAGTCGAGGCCAGCGTCGTTCAGGCGCTTGATACGGTCCGGCACTAGAAAGTAACCGTTTGTAATTAAGGTCGCAATTGCGCCTTGCTGACGGACGCGGCGGATCAGCAGATCGAGGTCGGGATGGAGAGTGGGCTCGCCGCCGCTGAATGTAATGATGCTGGTGCCTAGCTCACCGAGTTTGTCGATGCGGCACAGCATTTCTGCGGTGGGGACAGGTCGGGAATCTTTGTCGTACTCGTTGCAGTAAGTACAAGCGAGGTTGCAGCGGCGTATGGGAATGATCTGGGCGAGAACCGGATGATGGGGAGAAACCATGGCGCGCGCAAACATGCGGGCTTCGCGCCAGCGACGTTGCATTTTGAGTAGAGAACGCATGGTTCAGTTCGTTGGACGGTTGCGGTCAGCTTAACCTTCGTCTTCACTATCGCAGGTTAGAATCACGGTGCGAGCCGATGCGTCGGGAAACGGATTACTTTGGGGACGAAGAGCTGAACCTGGTTTATGTAGCGCGTACGTTGCGCGAAGCTCTGAAAGTAGAAAACATTCTCACCGAAGCAGGCTGGGATTATCTGGTAGAAACGGGTACATATACCGCAGGTTTCCTGATCAAGCGCGATTTGACGGGTGCTTTCTTCTACGTTGCGCCAGAGGACACAGTGCAAGTGCACGCCACGCTGACGGCGAATGATTACCGGCCATACGACGCCGGGCGAGACGGCAAGATGTTTTAAGTTATGGACGGGCCGCGGCGATCGAAAAGGTCACTGTGTTGCTCGTCAAGCCGTTTTGCAGCAAGGATAAACGCGCAGCAGCGGAGCCGCCGAGATTGGAAGGGACGAGCACCTGGACTTCATAAACACCGATCGCATCTTTCAAAAGTCGTGCGGAAACAACCTGCGCACTTAGGCCGTTGATCTGGGCGGCGACGGGTATCGACACGGAAGCGGCGGGACCCGGGAAAGGAACGCCGGCCACGGCAGTCAATCCGCCGTTGCTGTCAGCAATAGGGCCCAGCCCGGTGGCCCAAACAGTGATGATCTCTTCGGGTTGCGCCGGGTTTTCTTCGGTGATGGGAGTGCCGTCGGTATGCCCGCCTAGTTCGCTCGCGTGCAGCAAAATGCCGCCGCGCGGTTCGGTGCCGTTGAAGGCGAAGAGTCCCGGATTGGCAGGCACTAACTTGACGGCAACGGGATTGCTGGTCGTGATGACGCCGTTGGCGTGTTCGGTTCGGAGATACAGGCTGGCAGCGGAGCGGCCTTCGAGAGCAAAGGGAAGTTGCGCTTGCACTTGTTGCGGGGAAACGGCGAGAAGCGGGAGAGCCTCACCGTCGAGAATGAGTTCGGTCCCGGCAAGACGCCGGGGCAACACGTCGCTATGGCCGGTGGGCGCGCTAGCCGACTGGTCGCTGATGTTAGCAGCATTAACTGTCAGCAGAGTTCCGGGGCTGAGTGGACCGGACGCGAGACTGGCGGAGTTAACGACTGCATCCGCGACTAAAGGGGAATCCCCGGGGGAGAAAACCAGGATACGCCGGTTTGCAGGATCCGCAACAAAGAGATCGACGCCGTCGGAGACCAGGGCGGCAGGAAGCTGGATGGAATCAGCGCTGGGGGAATCGCTACTACTGACGGCGTTAAAATCGGACTGGCCGAGCACCGCGTCGGCTGCCTGCTCATTGGAAGAAGGCAGCGAATTCCAGACCAGCACCCGGTGCAGGGCCGCATCGCCGACGAAGAGACGCTTGCCATCGAGTGCCACAGAGATGGGAGCCACAAGAGTGGATAGGCCCAAGGATGAAGATTCAGCGGATTGGCCGAGAATGACGTCGGGTCCACCAATCGCGTTCAAAGAGGAAGAATCACGCCAGAGGAGGACACGATGGTTCGCGGTGTCCACGAGAGCGACGCTTTTGCCCCAGCGGGCGGCGGCGGCGACGCCGGGTATAACCGATTCGGTGGAGGCAGTGGCCGGCGAAAATCCGCACAGGGAGCAACCGGCAGAATCGCGGTTGGCGAACTCTTCATGGCGGTCCGGGATCTTCGACAGGTCGAAGGCAAAAAGTTGATGGGCGGCATCGGCGGCATCGGCGGCATAGAGATGACTGCCGTTGATGGCCAGCGATTGAATTACAGGGCCGGCATCGCGCGCAGAAAACGACGGCTGCCCGAGAACGGCGCGAGCGGCCTGACCGGTTTGGAAATCGGCGCCCAGCGTGGAAGCAGCAATAAATATCAAGGCTATCGAGCAGCGCGCCATTCCCCGACCTTTCCCGCTTATTTGCGAAGCCGTTTCTTTTTCGTCTGCTGATACTCAGCAGTCACCCGCGTAGTCAAACCGCCACGCGAGGCAAAATCACCGACCACGGTAGCCTCAACGGGATCTACGGCCTTGACCACATCCGCTAAGAAACGATTAACAACGTTCTCCTGGAAGATACCCAGGTTCCTATAAGCGAGAGTGTACATCTTTAGCGACTTAAGTTCCAGACAGTATCGGTCTGGCGTATAAATCAACGTTAAGGTACCGTGGTCGGGCAAACCTGTTTTCGGGCAAACCGACGTGAACTCGGGCATGCCGATTTCGATTTCGTAGCCAGGATACTGATTCGGCCAAGTCTCGATCAAAGGGAGTTCGGCGTGGACGCCTGCAGCGGCGTGTTCGTCGGTGTATTCGCGGTTCTTCTTCATTTCGATTGCAGTTTAGTGGCGAGCAGGTCGAGGAACAGGCCGACATCGGTAACTACACCCAGCGCGTGCCCGGTGCCGCGGTCGGCGACTTTGGTGGGAACGGCCGGATTAATATCGACGCACACGACTTTGACCCAGGCCGGTAGCATGTTACCGGCGGCTATGGAGTGGAGCATGGAACTGAGACAGAGAACCACGCCGGCTTCGCGCAGATGAGCGGCATAGGCGTCCTGCGCGTCATTCATGTCGGTGAGCACGCCAGGCAACGGGCCATCGTCGCGCAGACTTCCGGCGAGCACAAAGGGGACGTTTGCTTTCACGCATTCGAACATGATGCCCCTGGTGAGCCGGCCGGACGCGACTGCTTCCTGGATGCCACCGGCATGATTGATAGCGTTGATGGCGCGCATGTGATTGCGGTGACCGTGCTCTTCCTGGCGGCCGTCCGAGATGCGTACACCAAGCGAGGTGCCGAGAAGAGCCGATTCGATATCGTGCACGGCGAGAGCGTTCCCGGCAAGCAGCACGTCGATCCAGCCGTTTCGAATTAAGCGGCCGAACGGTCCATTGCCACCCGTATGTACGACCACTGGGCCCGCGACCGCAACAATTTTCCTTCCCTCGCTGCGCGCCTGCCGCATGATGGCGACGGTTTGGCCGACGGCGGTTTCCACCTGACGTTCCGAGGAAATCTCATTGCTCATGAAGGCAAAGGCTTGCCGGTCGCGTTCTTTAGCTTCGGGGATGACGCGGATGCCTTTCACACCCACGACCACAGAATCGCCGGCCGCGATATCGCGCAGGCGACGGCACACAGCCACTCCGTCACGAACCACAATCATGGCGTCCATGCGTTGGTTCTGTGCTTCCAGCCACTGGCCGTGATGACGAACTTGGGTGCGTTGGTTGGTTGTCGAGTAGAACTCTTCGGGCGCACAACGATCCCGCACAGCTTCGCTCAGTTCAGCTTCGCCGGAATCCGAGATGGCGCATCCGAGGCCGATTAATTGCGTCAGCATCGTTTCGAGCTTCGCTTCGGAATCGGAAAAAACTTTCAGGCGCAGCTTCGAAGGATCGCTGTTGGTGCGGCCAATAGAGAACTCTTCTACCTCGAAGCGGCCGTTAAACTCGACCACCGTATCGAAGATTTGCTCCATGATGTGCGAATCGACCAGATGGCCCTGCGCTTCGACAACTTCGCTGAACAGAAGTGCCGGTTTTTGTGCCAGGTCTGCCATGTTCCTAGGGGTGGGACAGGAGCAGCGGCAAGCCTACTTTACTCGTATAGCTGGGGCGATAGCGATCCTTGTTGTACATGTGCTCGACGTCGAGTTTGCGCGGGCCGTCTTTCGGATCGGGAATTTGAACCATGGCGAACTTGCCTTCGGAAATAGAGGCCATGCGGCCGTGCGTATCGGAGGTAATGGCATCGTACGCCATCGTGCCGAAGGTCGTGGCCACCAGGGTGTCGAGAAAATCAGGAGCGCCGCTGCGCAGATCGTAGGTTAAATCGCTGACCACGGTTTCCGCGCCCGTGCGCTTGACGATCTCATCGCTGAACGCTTCGGCCACACTAAACTTTTTGCGATGCCCGAAGGCGTCGGGATCACCATACTCTTTCGTCTGGTAGCCCTCCCACTGCGCGCCTTCGGAAAGAATCACCAGGGCGTAATTGCTGGGATTGTTTTTCTTATCAATCATGAGCATGTCGATCATGTGATCGAGATTGAACTTGAATTCGGGAATACCGCAACGAAGTGACGTCACATAAGCGGTGTAGAGCGCGGTGTAGCCGGCATCGCGGCCGAAGACGCGAAAGATGCCCACGCGCTCATGCGAACCGACGGTGGTCCGCTGGCGCTGAATGTTATCCATGGCGCGAGATACGGCGGTCGAAAATCCGATGCAGTACTCGGTGTTGCGCACATCGTTATCCATCGTTTTCGGAATGCCGATCACTTTGAAGCCGGCCTTATCGAGAATCGCGGCGTAGCTGAGAGTGTCGTCACCACCGATGGCGACGAGATGATCAATCTCGAGTTTTTCGAGACTCGACAGCACCTGCTTCGTAATGTCGTAAGTAATGTCGCCGTCTTTATTAGTCGCGGAAGGAAAATTCGCGGGATCCAAAAACGGCGGCAATGTCTTCATCCTCGAAGGGCTGGTACGGCTCGTGTGAAGAAACGTGCCGCCGGTGCGATCGATGCGGCGCGTGTTTTCTCGAGTTAAGGGAAGAACGAAACGCGACACACTGGCCGGATCGTCGAAGTTCAGGTCGGTAAGACCTTTCCAGCCGAGCCGGATTCCCGTGACTTCGTGGCCATCCGAGGTCGCGCGATAGACCACATTCTTGATGACAGCATTCAGACCGGGGACATCACCGCCACCCGTCAAAATGCCGATTTTTTTTCCGGACATGACTCTCCTGTTTTCGATTGCGCGTTCAAAGCTGGAACGTTTTTATTGTAGCCAGGAGCGAAGATCATCCTGATTTTGGAGTGCAACGATTTTGTAACTATTTTGGGCAGGAGGCCTATAGGCGCTAACTCGTCAGATTGGAACAGCAAAGGCTGAAGGGCGCGAGATCCGAAGTTCTTCAGGCTCTGTCGCTGCACCGCAAGCGCTGCTGTACGAGCAAGGCGTTCTTTGTAAGCGGCGAGTTTAACACCTTGGGCTCGCTTACGTCGGATACGATATGTTCGGGGATCCCATCCGCAATCCGCAAGGCTGGCCGGTCGATTCGCTGGGATCACTCACACAAATCTGGTCCGGTAGCACCCGCCCAAGGGTTTTATGCCCTTTGAGAGCGCTCCAGTAGAACGTATTCAGTCCGCCGCCAGAGACGCCTTTCGCAACCTGATCCAGCTTGATACCGGTCTGAAGTGGGGGGGGGAATTATTGGCGCGTCTTCGCGCCACTGGGAAGGCGATGCCGATAATGGATAGCCTGATCGCGGCAACAACACTCACTCATGACTTGCCTAACTAGTGGCTCCCCGACATGGATTCGAACCACGATTAACGGCTCCAAAGGCCGCTGTCCTACCATTAGACGATCGGGGAATGGGGCAGGCAACGAGGTTATTTTACCAGTCGGCGTAGGCCGTGCCTTCGAGACTGTTTTTGTCGGAGCCGCTGCGCACGTCGAAGATGCCGGGGGGATTGGTGCCACCGGCCACTGGCGCGTCCTCCATGATAGTCTTCCAAGTCTCGTCGGAGTTGGTCATCGGGTCCTGCGGAATCTGGCGCAAATAACCGTCAGTAACGAGGTCCTGCAGCGCTTCCGGCGCTTTCTGTTTGTCGATGGTGTACTCGTCGATCATCGTCCGCAGCGTAAACAGGTTGTTGCGCAGCACCGATTCCTTGGCGCGCAGAATCGACTTCTGGTAGATCGGCAGCGCGATGGCCAACAGCACGGAGATGATCGCCATCACGACCATGAGTTCGATCAGCGTAAAGCCGCGCTGGAGTTTTTTCAATCTGCTCATGGCTGGGTTACCACTCCGAATAAGGTGTGCCGTCGCTTGCCTTGTCGTTGGTCTTGGAGTAGACGTTGAAGACATTCTGGCCGCCCCAGGAATTAGAAGTAGGCTCATCCTGCATGCTGCGCCTGCCCCAGTCGACGTCGCCGGTCATTGGATCCTTGCCGATACGCCGTAGAAATTTCATTTTCCCGCTGTCTTTGCCGCTGGTAACGGTGTTTGCCAGTTTGACGCCATCAACCAGCGTCTCGAGCGAGGGCGGATAGCAGTACGCGTCGGGACCGGCATCCTTGATTTTGCCGGCATCGCACATGTCCTTGTATTTGTCGATGGCGTGCCGCATGTCGCGCAGGTTCTCGAGCAGCTGTTTTTCACGCTGGCGGCGGACCTGATAGCGGGCCATGGGCACAGCCATGGTCGTGAGAATCATCAGGATGGTGAATGCCACGATGAGTTCGACAAGAGTAAGGCCAGCTTGCGTTTTGCGGCGACGGACGATAGCCGCTCGGGATTGCGACGAACAAGACAACTGGGAACTGCAGAAAAACATGGTTTATTCAAGATTACTGATGAGGTTCGGTTAACGGGGGTGCTGAGGCCTGTTGGGCCTGGCTCACCGGACGGTTCTGTGGAACGGTCAAAGCTTGTGGCACAGGCGGCGTCAGGATGCTGGGTTGAGGCACGGGCCCAGGTACGCGCGGCGTTGTCACGACGGGCGGAGTAGTGGGCGAAGGTAAATTCACGGCCACTATCGAGGCGCTCCGACCGACCCGCGGTACGCGTTCGGTGCCAGCGTAGATGCCCTGACCGGCCAAATCGTATTCGGGAGCACGGGCGATGTGCGGAATGATGGCGATGAGAACTTCGCTGTCGGTATTGCTGCGAGTCTTTGTTCCAAATAGATAGCTCAATCCAGGAATGTTCGTGAAACCAGGCAAACCGGAGAAAGCCCTGGTGTTCTCCTGGTCGGATAGCCCTCCCAGAATACTGACTTCCCCATCTCGCATGCGCACATTGGCTTCATCGATCTGCTGTCCAATCACCGGCTCCTGAATGCCGGCGATCGTCACGGGTGTCAGTTCGTTCGATATCTCAACGCGGACATGCATGCTGATATCTTCCGAACCATTCACGTGCGGCTCAAGATCGATCAACGTACCGATTTCAACCTGCTGAAATTGCGTCGTGGCGTAGGGAATCGAGCCGGGTGTTGCGACGGCAGAATTCAACGAACCGGAAACGTAGGGAATCTTCTGCCCGATTTTGAGCGAGGCTTTTCCGCCGTCGGTCGCGCGAAGCTGGGGCCGTTGCAATACCTTGGTTGTCGAATCGTTTAGCAGAGCCGAAACGACAGTACTCGGAAGGGTAGTCGAAAAATCGGCGCTCGACAGATGGCCGGCCTGAGCCAGCGTGAAGGTGTTGGGCGTAGTCGTCGCGGTTCCGGTGCCGGTAGTTGTTCCCGTGCCGGTACCAGTGCCGGTGCCAGTTCCGGTGCCAGTGCCGGTATTGTTGACGGGGGTGGGGCTGCGCGGCGTAAAATTCAACGGGACCGACAACCCGCCCTGCCCAAGCGCGGATGCCCCGATAGTCGACGCCAAAGTCTTATTCACTTCCATGATGATGATGTCCAGTGTGACTTCGGCCTTCGACTTATCCAAATCGTGAACCAGCTTTTCGACAATCGAGATGGTGTCGGGTGAGCCGCGCGCGATGATGGCGTTCTGGCTGGCTACCTGAAAGACGTTAGAAGTCAGCTTTGCCCCCGTGCGGACACCATTAAAAATTTCGGTGAACTCATTGGGCGTGCTGGCATTCTGTATATAGAACACCTTCACCACTTCATCCTGATATTCCTGACGTTTTTGCTCGCCTTCCTGGGTGACGAAAATGGCGTTATGGCTGATCGGTTTCCAGAAGGTATGGGTGGTCAGCGCGGTGTAATTAAGCGCCTCTTCCAGCGTAACGTTCGTTAAATCCAGGTTGTAATTCTTCGGTGTCCCGCCCAGCGTGTCCAGACCGGCGGGGTCGACCAGCAGGTTTATCCCGGCCAGCTTGCAGACGCTCTCGTAGAGCACGCGTGCCGGCTGGTTGTTCACTTTCAAGCTGCTGATCTCAGCATTGATGGGCTTCAGCGTGGGCGGCCCTTCCAGCGAATTAATGCGTTTTTCGACTTCTTGGCGGGCGCGTTCGGCCGGTGTGTAGACGGGCGCTCCCGGATTGCGTGTTCTCTCGCGCAGCATCGCTGTGGTGTTGCGGATCTCCTGCAACGAAGCCTGGTTGCCGGGATCGGCCAGAAAGGCTTTTTGAAATTGGGCCAGGGCCGGCTCGAGCTTCTGCTCTTTCTGCAGGCTTCGCCCTTCGGCCAGGTGGATTTGCGCGACTTTGTCATGAATGCGGTGGTTATAAAGCTGGTAACCGGCATCGCTGGGATCTGCCGCCAAGGCACCGTCATACAGCTTGAGGGCAACGTCCCAGTTTTTATCCGCTTCGGCCTTCTGGGCTTCTTTAAAGAGCTTGTCGCCCTTGCGGGTGTGCGCCTCGAGCGAACCGGTGAGCATCGCCACCAATCCTGCGATCGCAACTACCGATCCTATTTTCTTGATCTGCTTCACCTTAGAAAATCACCTTCAAAAACAAACTTATCCAGACAATTCTGCCGGCCCATTCGCTCAGGACACACGCCTATCCAAGGAAAAACTGTCTTTCCCGGAGTATATTCCTCTCGTGGTTCGAATGAAAGACGCTGCGCATCGCTGCGGCGTGCAAATAAGGAATACGAGAGGTGCGGGAAACTAGATGTGGAAGACGGCGTCCACAATTGTCTCAGCAAACCGATTTGAAGATTTTAAGCGATAATCGCTCGGCCGGGCACAACTATCACCTGGCAGACCGGTACGAAGCCGGGCTGGTACTCACTGGTACGGAAGTGAAAGCGGCCAAGAACGGCAAAGTGCAGTTGAAAGAGAGCTACGCGGAGGTCAACGACGACGAAGCGTGGCTAGTGAATGCGCATATCAGCGAGTATTCGCATGGCAATCTGATGAATCACGCGCCGGTACGAAAACGAAAGCTGTTGCTGCACCGTTCCGAGATCGAGAAACTGCGCGCCGAGACGCGCGAAAAAGGGCTGACGTTAGTACCCACCAAACTTTATATAAAGGCTGGCCGGATCAAGGTGGAGATCGCGGTAGGCAAAGGCAAGAAGTTCCACGATAAGCGGGAAGCGACCAAAGCAAAGGAGATGCAGGCGGAGGCCAAGGCCGAAATGGCCCGGCGCGCACGCCAGTAAGGCGAGGATTGCCAGGCTAAAAGAGGTCGATGAAAAACTTGAGCTAGCCGCAGAAGGACGCGGATCAACGCAGATCAAACGTTTTCGTGATCAGCGTTTATCAACGGCCAACACTTTTAAACTATGCAGATTTCAATTGATACTTCACGAGTGGAGAAGCTCACCGTAGATGCGCTGGCGGTGGTGTGTTTTGAGAGCGCCGAGGACGAGCGCGAAGCGCAGGTGGGCAATGCGCCGAGTGCGCCTTCGTTGACTCCGACCGATCCGGCGGTAGCCGAGCAAGGCAGCTGGCTGGCGGAATTGCGCGCGTCGGGCGAATTCACCGGCAAGCTCTACGACATGGCGGTACTGCACCGGCCGCAAGGAGTTTCCGCCAAACGGGTGGTACTGATCGGCGGCGGCCCGCGGGAAAAATTTTCCACGGTCGAGATCCGCCGGATCGCCGGGGTGCTCATCCGGTCCTTAAAGACGAAGGGCGTGCGGAGTATTGGGCTGCGGCTGGAGAATGATGCCTCGGAGGCCGATGTGGCGGCGGCGGTCGAGGGCGCGATTTTAGGCGGATGGGAGGCTGACAAGTACAAGACCGATCCGAAGAAGAACCAGAAGCGGGTAGACAGCTTTACCGTGGCGGTGGAAGGCGGCGCGAAAGGTGAGTTGACGGCAGCGGCCCAGCGCGGGGAAATTATCGGCGAGGCGCAGAACTTCACGCGGGATCTGGTGAACGAGCCGGCTAATAGGCTGACGCCCGCGGCGCTGGCAGAAGCGGCCAGCGGTATGGCGGCCGAGTTCGGGCTCGAATACAAAGCGCTCGATCGCGCGGCCATGGAAAAACTCGGGATGGGAGCGCTGCTGGGTGTAGCGATGGGCAGCGAGAACCCGCCCTATCTGATCGAGCTCGCCTACCGGCCGCCCCGCACGGAAGCGCGCGCTCACCTGGCGCTGGTCGGCAAAGGCGTGACCTTCGACACGGGCGGCATTTCGATCAAACCGAGCGACGGCATGGAAAAGATGAAGTACGACATGGCCGGGGCGGCGGGCGTGATCGGAGCGATGCGGGCGATCGGCCAGCTGAAGCCATCCATTCCGGTCACGGCCTATGCACCGCTGGTCGAGAACATGGTCAGTGGCATCGCGCAGCGACCGGGTGATATCGTGACCGCGCTTTCGGGCAAGACCGTCGAAGTGCTCAACACCGATGCCGAAGGGCGTTTGATTCTGGCGGATGCCTTGACCTATGCCAATCGCAACGGCGCAACGCACATGGTGGATGCGGCCACTTTAACGGGCGCTATCGGCGTGGCTCTCGGGCACTACAACATGGGCGCGTTTACCAACAACGAAGAGTTTCTGGGGCGTTTTCTGGCGGCCTCGCGGGTGGCGGGCGAAAAGGCCTGGCCGATGCCGATGGACGAAGAGTACAAGGAGTATTTGAAGTCTGCCTTTGCCGATCTGCCGAACATCGGTGGGCGCTATGGCGGTGCGATTACGGCGGCCTGGTTTTTGCGCGAGTTTGCCGATCCCACGCCCTGGGTTCATCTGGATATTGCGTCGACGGCATGGCTGGATGAAGGCAAGGCCTGGCTTTCGAAGGGACCCACCGGTGTAGTGGTCCGCTCTATGGTGGAACTGGCGATGAACTGGAACGGCAAGTAGCTTAAAGGGAATAGTAGCCGGACTATACTCGGAAAGCGTCGCAATTTTCTTCCAGGGATTCGTAACCATGCAGCTTCGCGTTTTAGCGTTTGTACTGGCCGGCGGCAAGGGTACCCGGCTCTTTCCTCTCACTAAGGAAAGAGCCAAACCGGCGGTGCCTTTCGGCGGCCGCTACCGCATCGTCGATTTCGTGTTAAGCAACCTGGTGAACTCCGGGATCTATTCGATCTACGTTCTGATTCAGTTCAAGAGCCAGTCTCTGCTGCAGCATCTGCGCGAAGGTTGGGAAGTGAGCGGGCTACTGAAAAATAATTTCATTATCCCGGTGCCGGCGCAGATGCGCTCAACCCACGAGGACTGGTATCGCGGGACGGCCGATGCAATCAATCAGAACATCAATCTGATCGAGCAAGCCGATCCGCATGTGGTGGTGATTTTCGGCGCGGATCATATTTATCGGATGAACATCCGCCAGATGATCGAATTTCATGTGGAGAAGCGGGCGGGTGTTACTGTGGCGGCCATTCCTGTGGACAAAGCGTACGCGACCGAGTTCGGAGTCATCGAGACGACGCCGGAACACAACATCATCGGCTTCCATGAGAAGAAAGCGGATGCGCCGACGATGCCGAATGACCCGGGACGGGTGTATGCCTCGATGGGCAATTACATTTTTTCCACCGACGTACTGCTCCGCGAACTGCATGCCGACAGCAAGAACGAAAAGAGCTCGCATGATTTCGGCAAAGACATTCTCCCTTCGCTCATTGGGCGCGCGGATATGTATGCCTACGACTTCAACACCAATGTGATCCCGGGCGACCCGATTGATCTGCCGCAGTATTGGCGCGATGTGGGTACGCTCGATGCATATTACGAGGCGAGCATGGACCTGCGCGCGGTTTCGCCGGAGCTCAACCTGTACAACCGGCAGTGGCCTTTGCGCACGGCCGGTTACTTCGACGCGCCCGCGAAATTCGTGTTCGATGAAGAAGGGCGGCGCGGCATGGCGGTGGATTCAATCGTGGCCGGAAGCTCGATTGTGTCGGGCGGCTTTGTGAAGTGCTCCGTGCTGGGCCGCGGCGTGCGCATTCATACCGGAGCCGATGTGCAGGAATCGGTGATCTTCGATAACTGCGATATCGGACGACATTCGAAGATCCGCCGGGCGATTCTGGATAAGAATGTGAAGATTCCTCCAGGAACGCAGATTGGGTACGACCTCGACGAAGACCGGAAGCGGTATTTCGTCACGGAAAGCGGAATCGTGGTGATTGAGGGGCATCAATCGACCGTGGATATTTCTACTTTGCAGGTTTAATTTACATAGGTAGGCGGTCGCCCGTTCGCGCTGCATGAGCATTTCGATCACGAGTATTAGCAGCGTACCGCCGTCCAGAATCGGGATGGGCAGCAGATTGAAGATAGCGAGCTGTAAGCTGACGATCGCTTTCAGGATCAAATAATTGCACGGCATTTTGAAGGTGACGCCGAAGAGCCAGGGGTTTTGGGATCGCCGGCGGGCTTGGCGACGTTAATTTGTTTGGGCTTCGCGTCGGCGCATGACCGTAAACTCGACCGGCTTGCCGGAATGCAACACTGCGTGCCGGACCGCGACCAGCGAGCCGACGGGCTGCCGCTTACCTTTACAAAAACATCGCCCGTTCAACGATCCCGCTTTCGAGCTTTGAGCATGTGCGAGACCTGCACCGGCTGGAGGGGCGAGCCGCCTACTCGATTCGCAACGCTTGTTGTGGGGCAATGCGCAATGCCCGCCGGATAGGCTGGATTGACGCCAGAATAATCGTGAACACTATGCATAACACGCAGGCGGCCAGTGTTCCGGGATCGTGTGGCGCGACACCGAAGAGTTGCGACCGGAGCAAGGTGACGGCAGCCAGCGCGCCCGGTACGCCGATGAGGGTACCGAGCGCGATCATGGCGGCTGCTTCCGAGACAAATAAGCGGACGATATCTTTCGCCGAAGCTCCCAGCGCCAACCGGATTCCCATTTCACGGGTACGCCTCGTAAGCGTGTAGGAAAGTACTCCATAAATTCCTGCTGCAACAAGCAGCATCGCGAGTGCCGCAAACAGTGTGGACAGAAACCCGAGCACTTCCTGGGTAGAGAAGGCGCCTTCGATTTGAGTCTGCAAGGTCTGTATGGCAAGTATCGGCGTATGGGGGTCAAGATCCCGAATGGCCGTGCGCAGAGTGGGCAGCAGCGGCGCGCAGGCGCCATCGCAGCGGACAAACACCGTGAGGCTCGATGCCAGTAATTGCCCGGCGTCCTGATAGACAGTGTCCAAGGTTGTTTCGCTTGGGCCCTGATCGCGAATGTTCGATACGACCCCGATTACCGGAAATTTTCCGCCCTCGCTCCGCAGGTAGCGGCCGATGGGATTTTCACCATGGAAATATGTTTTTGCCAGATGCTCGCTAATGATGTAGACCTGCTGCTTGTCAGGCATGTCGGCGGCATTGAAATCGCGGCCTGCCAGAATGTGAGCGCCGAAAGTATTGAAATAACCGGAATTGACGCCGACCAAGTTCACCTCGTGCGCTGCGCCGGCCTGGAGGAGAGCGTCGAGCTTCATCTTGACAGGGTCCGCGAAATCGATCCCGAACGCCGTGGCGGCGGCTTTCACGCCCGGGAGAGTGCGAAGGCGGTCAACAACCCGCGAGTAGAATCGATCGGCCCGAGCGGCGGCGTAACCACCGGTGGCGGGCCTGATTTCGATAGCGGCAATCTCATCGGGGCGAAAACCGAGATTCTGTGTTTGCAGGTTGCGCAGCGTTCCGGCCAGCAGTCCGGCGGAAAGGACGACGATGAACGATAGCGCGATCTGTACAACGACGAAAGTCTTACGCAGGGCCACTCCGGTGCGGGTGTTTCCGGCGGATGAGCCGAGCGGCACGGTGCGCGCGGCTTGAAGAGCAGGCGAAGCTCCAAACAGCAGCACGCAAACGGTGGAGGTGACGGCGACGAACAGCAGGACGGTGCCGTCAAGCGCGATATGCAGCTGGTGGATCTGAGGAGTTGTGCGATTCAGGAACGAAAGCAGGATTCGTTCGATGGCATAGGCGACAGCGATGCCGGCTGCTGTGCCGAAGACCGCAAGCAGCGCACTCTCGACCAACACCTGTGCCAGTATGCGCCTCCGTGAGCCGCCTATGGCGAGGCGTAAGGCAAACTCGGAAGAGCGCGCGGAGGTACGAGAAAGCAGCAGTGTGGCGAGGTTGGCACACGCGATGAGCAGGACGACTAGCGATACTGCCAGCAGAATCGATGCGGGTTTGGCGAGCTTTGAAGAAGACACAAACCCCGCGCTGCCATCTGCGAGTTGAACATCAGCGGCATGATTGTGAAGCTTCGTGGAGGTGAGATAGGTGCGGTTGAGGCGAGTCAGTTGCCCGGCCGCGGCGGCTCGTGTTGCCCCTGGTTTCAGCCGCGCGATGGCAGAAAAAAGGGACAGCCGCGATGTCCAATCGAAATGGGGGATGCCAACGAAAGCCGGCATGTAATCGATGAGGCGGGTAGCGGGGATTTGCAAATCGACCGGCCGCTGTAAGTCCGGGCCGGTAAAGCCGCGCTCGCTGACGCCTACGATCTTATAGGAGCGCGTATTCAGACGAATGGTGCGTCCGACAACGTCCGCAGCACCGCGAAACTGGCTCTTCCACAGCCTGTAACTGATCACGCACACGGGATTGGCTTCGGAGTCGTCGAGGTCGCGCTGCGTAAGCATTCTGCCGCGCTCCGGCTTTATTTGCAGGGTGCGGAAGTAGTCTCCGGCAACGAGCTCGGCGGAGACCCATTGCGGATGATCACCGATCATCAGGCTGACGTCGAGCGGGTGCGTTCCCAATAAGCCATCGGTGTGCGTTGCCTGCCGGTCGAGCTCGTTCAGTTGACGGTAGCTGAGCGTGAGCGGTTCACCGGCGTTCTTCAGTATCGCCAACCGCATGGGCTCCGGCACCGGCAGTCGCTTCAGCAAAACAGCGTTGACAAACGAGAAGAGGGCGGCATTGGCACCGATGCCGAGTGCGAGCGAAAGCACTGCCGATGCGGTAAAGGCTGGATTTTTGCGGCACTGCCGGAGTGCGAAGCGGAGGTCGCGTCCGATATTTTCAAGGCTGCGAAAGCGAGCCTGGTCGCGGTACCGTTCTTTGGCGAGTTCAACGGGTCCGAATTCCCGGCGTGCTGCCTGCCGCGCGTCATCGGGGCTGAGGTCCTGTTCCGACTGTCGGGCCGCCGCCAGGGCAGCGAGATGTTCTTGAAATTCCTCCTGCAACCGGCGCTCGGTTTTTTCGGGGTGGAGGGTTGCCAACAGCCGCCGCCAAAATGATTTGAACATCGACTACTCCGCAGGCGCCAGTACGCGCTGCATGACGCCGGCGAAGCGTTCCCAATCGGCCGTCTCTTGGCGCAGTTGCTTTTTGCCGGTTTTGGTCAACGAGTAGAAGCGCGCGCGACGCTTGTTCTCCGATTCGCCCCATTCCGAGGCGATCCAGCCCTTTTGTTCCAGGCGGAGCAGAGCGGGGTAAAGCGTTCCCTGGTTCAACTGAAGAATGTTGGCCGACACCTGCTGAATGCGAACGGCAAGGCCATAGCCGTGGGTAGCGCCGAGAGTTTCGAGCGTCTTGAGCACGATCAGATCGAGCGTGCCTTGCAGAATATCGGATTTGCCGGTGGAGGGACTGCTCATGTCGATGCTCAACAAGAGTATGGCAAGGCTCTTGTTGAATGTCAACAGGTGGGCTGTCGCGGCTACCGGAGCCGAACAGGCAGTGGTTTACAAATGACCGGGACGGCTTATGAGTCGATTTGAAGGCTCCCTTTCCGATAATGTGCGGATGTGTTCTAACACTCGTGCGTGGATGTGATGAACGATGGCGTCGGACCAGCAGCGCCAATACGCGGCTGGCCATAAGCCGTGCTGATACCAGGAGGTTCATGCAAGCAGAGTGCGGCCGCCCGGCAGCGGAGATAGAGTGAATTGTCCTTGTTTGGAAATGAAGTACCCTGTGACATGCTTCGGGTAGATGGGACCATACAATCCGGTCTCTTCCATCGAGGGCGGAGTAGCCAAGACCAGGAACTGGAGCTTGTGCGGCTCGTCCCAGATGGTTATGCGTTCGACAACGGGGCCGGTTGAAAGATCGCAGTAACGTGCTGCGCCCACCCCTCTCCCTACAATTCGTGTTCGCTTCGGATAAGCAAGACCAGTGCGGGAGACCCAGTCCCTCGAATCTGTAATGTCGGGGAAGGCGACCGCATACTTCCAGACGCGCTCAGGGGGAGCGTTCACGACAATGCTCGTATGGACAGAATAGACGGGAGGTTTAGCGTGAACGTCGAACCAGAAGGCGACGGGTAGAAGGAGCGCCATAGCCGCGGTTTGGCTGTCGTGGGGATCGAGGAAGCGGTAAACCAACCAGCTGCCGAGGGCACTCAGCAGAGCAACCGGCGGGACCGCCATGGCAACGCAGATGATTCCTTCCAGGCCGAGCCCGAGGAAGCAGCAACAGCTGATAGCGCCTATGAGTGCACCAGCGCCGAGTGCATGCAGTTGACTTGCCGGGCGGATGCTCCACGACATGAGTCCGCCTGCGCAAAGCGGAAGCGCAATGAATATCGTCCAGCCATAAACACCGTGGCGGAGCAGGGCGATGCCGGCGAAGAGCAGGCATGCAAAGCAGGCAATCGCGACCCAGCCTCGCGTTTGTTTATTCATGACTATTCCCCGGCGGCGATCTCGATCAGCTCTAATACCGGCTTCCGCAAGGGGCGCATGAGTGGCAGCGCGGAAAGGCGGACCAGGGTAGCGACCGTTTTGCAGGCGAGTGACAGCAGCTTTTCGGTCCGGGCCTGCAGAGGAGAGTCGTCGGTAAGCCAGAAGAAAATCACGCCCATTTGGAAGAACCACAGCACTCCCGGCAGATGCCGCGACAGGTCTTTTGGAATGCGTAGGCCGGATTTGTCAACGATCTTGCGAAACCAGGAGATATCGATATCTCGAATTTGTCTGGTCTCAACACTGAAGGGTGATAGGGGGTACTTCGGATCGGCGCCGTTCCGCAGCAAGGCACGAAGAACGCCGCGAGTGGGTGCAAAATGCGAGAGCTTGACACGAATTAACCGGGACAAGCCAGCCTCAAGTCCGCTGACATCTTTGATCGCGTGCTGCAGCTTCTCCTGCATCTCGTCGCACGAGCGTTGATAAAAGTCCATTACTATGGCGTCTTTGGATGGGTAGTAATAATAGGCGGCTCCGGTGGCAACCTGCGCGTTCGCCGCGATACCGCGCATCGTCGTGTTGTCGAATCCTTCCTGCTGAAAGAGCGCAAGGGCAGCTTCGAGAATCCGGGCGCGGGTGGCTTCGGCTTTGGGCAGTACATCTGCTTTTGTCATTCTTGAACGTGTTCAATAACAGTTGGCAGGAGAGCGAACGCGGCTGTCAACACTTATTTTGAACGCGTTCAGAATGCCCGGGCGGCGGCCAGGAAAGAACTCCACGAATTGCTGCCGCGGCTAGCGCGGGTCGAGCGATACTCAGAGGGTCGTGGGATTTAGTGACACATCTTCGAAGGCGTTCGAGGTGTATGTTCGGCGCTTACGAGAAATGACACCTGCCGAACGGGTCAACCTGGGCGTGGCACTTTGGGAGGCAGGAGATTCGGTGCAACGCGCCGGGATGAGGCGGCAGGATCCTGGCGCCGGCGAGGCCGAAATCCTGTTCCGGATTGCGGTTAGCAGGTTTGGGATGGAACTTGCGCGCAAGGCCTACCGAAGGCCGTAATGTCTCTGGCAGAGGTTTTTGAACCTTTCCGCGCCGCGCTTGAGAGGGCAGGAATTCGCCATGCGGTCGGCGGTTCCTGGGCCAGTACGGCCTATGGCGAGCCGAGATTTACTAACAACGTTGACATTCTGGCTGAGTTCACGCGAGAGAACGTTAGAGGGTTCGTCGACAACCTGCCGGACACGTTCTATGCGGATGCGGAGGAAGCTTTAAGAAGCGATTCGACGGGGCAGACCGTTCAACCTGATTTATATGCCGACGGCATTCAAGTTCGATCTCTTTACTGCAGGCTCGTTCGCACTTGGCACAGAAGAACTCGATCGAGCCATTTACTTGGCCGGTACGAGCCTCTCGAAAGCAGCTACGCCATTTGTCACGCCGGAAGACATCCTGTTGGCCAAACTGCATTGGTATGGGTTGGGCGGCGAAGTGTCCGAAGTGCAGTTGCGCGACATCGAAGGCCTGGTGCGGGGATGCGGGGCAACTCTTGACCGGATATATTTGCAACAAAGCGCGGCGAAGTTAGAGGTTGGCGACCTGTTGCAGAGGACACTACACGGAGTTTAGCTGGGACGATAGATTACTTGCGGTATTGCCCGGCAGTGACGTGTTCTAGCCAGTCGACGACTTTGCCGTCGAGATTTTCTTGAATGGCGCGACGGGTCATGGCGATGGTGGGAGTTGCGCCATGCCAGTGCTGCTCGCCGGGTGGGAACCAGACCACATCACCGGGGCGTATCTCCTCGACCGGTCCGCCGGCGCGCTGGGCCCAGCCGACGCCCGCGATCACGATGAGGATCTGCCCGAGAGGATGGGTATGCCAGGCGGTTCGTGCGCCGGGTTCGAAGGTCACGCTAGCGCCTTGCACATGCGCCGGATCGGGGAAAAGCGGATCGATGCGTACTGTTCCGGTGAACCATTCGGCTGGTCCTGGCGCGGAAGGCTGGGAAGCGACTCGTCTGATGTCCATATTTAGTTTTGGCGCTGATGAGCGTCAGCCTTTGGTCAGGATGCGGCTGATGTCGTTGTAGATCACGAACACTACTACCATCATCAGGAAGACGAAGCCCAGTTTGAAGATGTTTTCTTTGAGCTGGAGGCTCATTTCGCGCTGCATGAGCATTTCGATCACCAGCATCAGCAGCGTGCCGCCATCGAGAATCGGGATGGGCAGCAGATTGAAGATGGCGAGCTGCAGACTGACGATGGCCATCAGGATGAGATAGCTGTAGGCACCCTGTTGGGCGGCTTCGTTGGACATTTGCGCGATGCCGATGGGTCCGGAGACGGATTTGGTGGAGACGCGGCGCTCGATGAGACTGCCGAGCACCTGAAAGAGCATGAGCGCATTCTGGCGATTGAAGCGTAAAGACTCCCCTAGCGCGGGAACGAGCCCGAGTTTTACGAACTGCACGGGCATCTTGAAGGTGATGCCGATCAGCCAGGGGGTTTTGGGATCGCCGGTGGGCTTGGCGGCGACGGTAATTTGTTTGGCTTCGCCGTGGCGCATGACTTCAAACTGGACCGGCTTGCCATTGGAGTGGAAAACCGCTTGGCGGACAGTGACCAATGAGCCGACGGGCTGGCCGTTCACTTTCACAAAGACATCGCCTGTTTTGAGGCCGGCGAGCTGGGCGGGTGATCCGCTCTGGACGGTCCCCACTTGAATGTCGAGTTCCCCGCTCCAGCCGGCATCGCCCACACCCTGCTTCGGGTCCATTTGGGGGGTGACGCTGGCAGTAATTCGTTTGCCGTGGCGAATTACTGTCACCGGAATGGAGTGATTTGCATTGAGCGCTTCCTGCATCAGCACGCTTTCCCAGTTTGGGTCGTGCTTGCCGTTGATTTCGACGATTTTGTCGCCGGCTTGCAGTCCGGCGGCGGCGGCAGGGGAATTCGGGGTGACGGCGGTGAGCGTGGGATCGGTGGTGTCCGCTTCCTTAGGGAAGGCGTACATATAGAGACCGGTGACCAGGGCTATCGCCAGCAGCACGTTCATCAGGGGCCCGGCGACGATGACGATGGCGCGCTGCCAGCGGGTTTTGGCTTGAAAAGAGCGCGGGTCGGCCGACTGGGTATCGCCTGGCTGTTCGCCTAGCATGCGGACGTAACCGCCGAACAGTATGGCGGAAACACGGAAATCGGTATCGCCGCGTTTGAAGCCAAAGAGCCGGGGCCCGAAGCCGATACTAAAGGTCTCTACCTTAACGCCCACCGCCAGGGCCGCCCAGAAGTGCCCCAGCTCATGGATGAGGATCATGACTCCTAAGAGGATCACGACCCAAAAAAATGGCTGCAAAAAGCTCACTCGCTCATTATCCTTCGTCTTTCGATGCTAATGGATTGGACGCGGCAAAATCGCCGATGCGTCAGAACGATGTTTCGCCAGGCGTCCGTACCGGTCCACCTGGTTCCGCCGTCCAGCGGGACCCGGCAATGATCCTGCTGGCGATATGGCGCGACTCGGCATCGATAGCCAGCACTTCCTCTATTGTCTCCGGTTCGCGCCCCGGCAGGCGAGCCAGAGTCTCCTCAACCACCTCGGAGATGCCTGGGAAGGGGATTTGGCCATTCAAGAAAGCCTCCACAGCTATCTCATCGGCAGCATTCAGGGTACAGGTAGCCGAACCGCCGGTGTTTTGGGCCTGATAGGCCAAATCGAGCAGGCGAAATTTCTTGAGGTCGGGCGCGGAGAACTGCCAGGTGCGAGGGGCGGTCCAATCGAGGCGAGGGACAGGAGCGCTCTGCCGTTCGGGATAGGTGAGAGCGTATTGAATGGGCATGCGCATGTCGGTGGCGGAGATTTGGGCGATGATGCTGCCGTCGTTGTATTCGACCATGGCGTGGACTGAGGATTGGGGGTGGACAACCACGTCCACTTGCGACGGCGGTAAATCGAAGAGCCAGCAGGCTTCGATGACCTCAAAGCCTTTATTCATCATGGTGGCGGAATCGATGCTGATGCGGCGGCCCATTTTCCAGGTGGGGTGATTGAGTGCCTGTTCCGGGGTGACCTGCCAGAGCGCGGCGGCCGGGGTGTCGCGGAACGGGCCGCCTGACGCAGTTAAGAGGAGGCGAGTGACTTCTTCACGGGTTCCGGCGCGAAAGCACTGGTGTGCGCCATTGTGCTCGCTGTCGACAGGAATGAGTTCGGTACTCAGGCGGCGAGCGGCTTCCATAACCAGCCTGCCGCCGGCGACCAGCACTTCTTTATTGGCCAAGCCTACGCGCTTGTTTTGACAGACGGCCTGGTAGGTCGCCGGCAGGCCGGCCACGCCCACAATCGCCGACATGACGAATTGGGTTTCAGGCGCGACGGCAGCGGCTATCATGTCGGCGGTTCCGTGGCCCAGTTGCGGCCACTGGCTGCGCGAGAGTCCGCTCGCGGTTAAGAGGGCGGTCAAGCCGGCAAGGGCGGTGGAATCGGCCACAACAACGACGCGAGGTTTGAACTCCTGAATTTGGGAGCTAAGTAGTTCGATGTTGCGGCCAGCTACTAAAGCATGTATTTGGAAGCGGGCGGGGTTTTGGCGCACGACATCAAGCGTGCTGGTTCCGATAGAACCTGTTGAGCCGAGTAGGGTTAAGTTCATTTAGAAGGAGCGAGGCATGGGCGGAGAAGGGAGAGTTGGAAGGCGCGCGAAAAAAAATTTGGAATTCGGTATAGAAAAAGCTTGCATTCCATAAATTCATATTCTAATATTGGAATCAAGCCAGGGAGGCAACTCCCACCAAAGCGAGACTAACCTCATAGAAAGACCCCTGAAGCAACACCTCCCTGGCGCCCGAAAGGGCTTATGGTTTGCTTCAAGAGTTTCCGCTGTTCGCAGATTCCATCATATTTCTTTTCTTCTTCGGTTGCCGATAGACTCTTAGAGTTACACCCAGTGTCTAAATCAACCGATTCTCAACCCCTCCGTCCCGAAACCGACGTGATGACCCGTGGCTTTGATCCGAGTCTGTCAGTCGGATCGGCGCGTCCCGCCGTGTTTCGCAGTTCCACGTACGTGTTTTCGAGCCCGGAGGCGGCCGAGCGCGCCTTCGACATATTGGGCGGCCGAGCCGAGCGGACGGTGGAAGAAAACGTGGATCTGGTCTATTCGCGTTTCAATCATCCGAACGCGCAGATCCTGGAAGACCAGATCCTGCCGCTCGAACCGGGGGCAGTAGCGGCGGCGTCGTTCAATTCCGGGATGGCGGCTATCATGACGGTGCTGCTGGCGGTATTGAAGCCTGGCGATGCGATCGTGTACACGGTGCCGATTTATGGGGGTACGCAGACGCTCATCCAGAGTTTCCTACAGCCGTTTGGCATCGAGGGCATTCCGGTACCGGCCGGGCAGACCGAGGCCATTGACCGTGCGATCCGTGGGACCAAAAACTTGCGTGTCGTGCTGATCGAAACACCAGCGAATCCGACGGTGATTATGACTGATATTCGGAAAGCCTGCGAAGCCGCCGGACGTGGGAGTTCGGCTCCAAATGGCGCAGGGCATCTGCAGCGGCCAGTGGTGATGATTGACAATACGTTCCTGGGCCCGGCGTTTCAGCACCCGCTCGCGTTGGGTGCCGACGTGTCGATTTATTCGGCCACCAAGTATCTCGGTGGGTTTAGCGACCTGATCGGCGGCGTGGTGTTGGTGAAAGACCTTTCGCTGATGAGCCGCATTCGCAGTAAGCGCAGCCTGTTCGGGAACATCCTGCAGCCGGATGAATGCTGGCTGCTGAATACGCGGCTGCCGACGGTTACGTTGCGGATGAACCGGCAAAGCAAGAATGCGCAGCGTATCGCGGAGAACTTGGCGGATCATCCGAAGGTCGAGAAGGTGTATTATCCGACGCTGTTCGACAATCCGGAGCAAACGCGCATCTATCAGGAGCAATGCGAGCATCCGGGCGGACTGGTGTCGTTTGACGTGAAGGGCGGAAAGGCGGCGGCGTTTAATGTGTTGCGGCATTTGCGGCTGGCACGGAATGCGGTGTCGCTCGGTGGAGTGGAAACGCTGGCTTGTCATCCGCGGAGTACGACGCACTCGGCGTGGTCGGCGCGGGATCTGGACGCATCGAGTATTGGGGACGGATTGATCCGGCTCTCGTGCGGCATAGAGCACTGGGAGGACTTGCTGGCGGATTTCGAGCAGGCACTGGAAACGGCGTGAGATCGAACACAAGAAATGCAGAGCAGCTACGACAGCGATTTATTCGTGGACGCGGGAAACGGCTGAGAAACTTCGCAGGGGTGAGGCGCTTGGGTCAAGCGATTTGCAGAATGTCGTCCAGGAGATTGAAGATCTGGGGAAGGCTGAATACAAGTCTTTACGGAGCGCTTTGCGCGAGCTGATCGTACACCGTTTGAAGTGGGATTATCAGCGGGCGAAACGCTCGCCGAGTTGGAGGCGGTCGATTAACAAGCACATCGCTGAAGCTGAAGACACTCTGGCCGACAATCCGAGTCTCAAGCCGAAATTGGAAGAAATTCTCGGCGAAGCGTACCAGCGTGGTGTGCTGCAGGCGGCGCGCGAGACAGAATTGGACCGATCGGTTTTTCCCGTGATTTGTCCCTATACGGTCGAGGAACTCTTCGCATCAGGAGGCCGGGAAGGCTAAGGGCGATTATTTGAAGAACATGCGCCAGGTCATGACTACCAGAGCGTGCGTGACCATGGGGGCACGCACGCTGTTGGTTTGGGTGTAAATCCATCCGAAGATGAGGCCCAGGGCGCTAGCGGTTAGGGCGCGTTGCCAGTTGGGATAGTGTCCAAACCAGAGATGAGCGCTTCCATATAGGAGGGCAGAAATCAGGATGGCGGCCACTTTGGAACCCCATCCATTGAGCAGAGCCCGGGTGATAACACCGCGAAAAAACAGCTCTTCGCCGATGGCGATCACCCACAGGGCTCCGAAGAAGACGCCGCTGCCGAGCGCGGCAATCTGCCACCACGCTCCGCGCGCCGGAGCATAGTGAACGTCGTGTGTGGCGAGCGCGAGCAGCACGATTGGCACGATCGCGGCGATATAGCACAGAAGGCCGATACGCCACTCCTGCGCGTTGGGCCAGAAACCGAATGCGCCCGGATCCCACTTTCGCAGGATCAGCAAAACGGCAATGGCGAGGCGGATCCACATCAGGTGTCCGAGAATATCGATGCGAAGATGCGGGTCGGGCGAGAGGTAGATGCGCGGGAAGGCGCGGAGGACGACGGGGGCGGCGACGATGACCAGGAAGCCGATATCGTAAGCGGGGCGGCGCGGCAGCAGGATGTACCAAAAGGAAAGAAGGCCAGTCAGGAGTGCGATGAGGGTAAAGGCGTTTCGGTGGAAGGTTCCGGCGAGGAAGGTGAAAACGAGATAGGGCAGGAGCGCGCTCCCCCACAGCAGCAATCCTTTGCGGGAAGGGGAGCGAAGGGAAGCAAAGCGGGCGCGCGTGCTTTCGAACACGGAGGCCAGGTAAAAAACGGACTCAAGCAGGAACGCCGGAAGAGCAGCGTTCATAATCCAATAAGAGGAAGGATGCTGCTTTGCATAGACCAGTGCCGTCACGAACAACGCGATCCAAGTGCAGGCTAAAGCCATGAAAAATGGTCGTGTTGTCCTTAACATCGCCCTAATCGTAGCATCGGGAATCGTCGCTTCCTGGGCGTTTGCCTTTGATGTTGGAGCGCCTCCGGGGTTGCTGCGAAAGATTGCCCAGCGGGAGAGCGAAAACGCGCAGGCGATGAGCAATTACACCTACCGGCAGTCGGTGACGATTCAGGAATATAACAATCACAATGCGGTGGAAGGGGAGTACCGCGAGGTGCGGGACATCATTTTTTCGCCGGACCGGGGTCGCTACGAACAGCCAGCCGAAGCGCCGCATAATACGCTGGCGCATATCAAGCTGACCCCGGTGGATTTTGCCGATATTCGGGACATCGAGCCGTTCTTGCTGACCAGCGACAAAGTTTCGCTGTACGAAGGAGAGTACAAGGGCGAAGAAACCTTCAATGGCGTGCCGTGTTTTGTGGAACATGTGCGGCCGCGGCAGATTTTGTCCGGGCAGAGATTTTTCGACGGGCTGCTATGGGTGCGGCAGAGCGACTTTGCGCTCCTAAAGAGCGAGGGACAGGCGGTGCCGCAGATCGAGACGTTGAAAGAGCAAAACTTGACGCCGCATTTCACGACGATTCGCAAGACGATTGATGATAAGTGGTTTTTTCCGTCGGAGACGTATGCGGACGATACGCTTTATTTTCGGGATTGGCCGCAGCGCATTCGGATTGAGATTCGGTATCTGAATTACAAACGGTTTGGGGCGGAATCGACGGTCACGTTTGGGAGCGGGCAGGGGCAACCGGGTGCGCCGGTGCCGCCTGGGACTGGAACGGTTCCGCCGCCTGCTAACCCGCCACATTGAGGGTGCGAAGCAAGCGGTTTCGTATATGTTGTTACGTATATACGTATGTGCGAGGATGTATTCATGGCAATCGCGCGCGTTTTTCAGTCTGGAAACAGTCAGGCTGTTCGTTTACCGAAGGAATTTCGAGTAGCCAGCGACGAGTTGGAGATCTCCCGGCGGGGAGACGAAATCATACTGCGTGAAAAAGCGAAAGGTTTGGCACGTGCTTTCGAAATACTGGCCGAGTTGCCGGACGACTTCTTTCCAGAGGTTCGCGAGGACTCGTTGCCACAGTCGCGTGAAGGGCTTTGAAAGCGGCTCGGTTTTTGCTCGATACAGACATCTGCATCTATATTCAGCGTCAGAAGCCCTTGCAGGTGCTGGCGCGCCTGGAGGCTCTTGAACCCGGAGAGGCCGTGGTCTCAGTCATCACCTGGGGCGAACTCATGTATGGCGCTGGAAAGAGCAGTCAGACTAGCAGGGTTTTGAAGGTTTTGGACGAATTTGGCGCTATTATTCCCGTCTTACCGATGCTTGAGCACGCTGGCCGGAACTACGGCCAACTCTGCGCGAACCTGGAGAGCTTGGGACAGCCTATCGGGAACAACGACTTGTGGATAGCTGCTCATGCACTCACGGCCGGCCTTACGCTGGTAACCAATAATGAGCGGGAGTTCAGGCGGGTGCCGGGGTTACTAATTGAGAACTGGAGCGCTTGATCGGTTTGACTTTCATGCATGTGCATGTTAAATTCGGTGCATGAGAACGACAATCGAGATTAAGCCGGAACATCGCAGCGCCTTAATGACGGTTGCCTCGAACCGCGGAGAAAAAGGCTTCTCTTCAGTGCTTGAAGATGCGATCGACAGGTATCTGGAAGGCGAAGCCGAGCGCAACGCTCACCGAAACGATTTTATCGCTTTGGCGGGGGCGCTGAGTGAAGAATCGGCCAACGAATTAGAAAGCGAAGTGGAAGATATCCGCGCTCACTGGCGCTGATGCTGGTCGATAGCGACGTCTTAATTGACTATCTCCGTGGGCGCGAGCCGAGCCGCAGCCGTCTGCTGGCGGAGTTTCCCGTCCGGCGGCTACAAACCACGGTAATCAATCAATTCGAGTTGCTGGCAGGGGCGCGGCGACCCGATCAACGCGGCACTATCGAACAGCTGCTTCGCTTGTTGGATATAGTTGCGCTGGATTCGGATGGTGCTGCGATGGCCTCGAATGTGCGTCGCGACTTGCAGGTTCAGGGCCTCGATATTGGGATGGGCGATAGTCTGATTGCCGGTGTGGCGCTGGCCAAACGGCTTCCGCTGTTGACGCGGAATCGTAGGCACTTTGGGCGGGTGCCTGACTTAAAGCTGATCGACTTGGCTTAAGGTCTCGAAATCGGCCGGCGTGTCGACGTCTGCCGCTGCTTCCGGCAAATCGAAGGGGGTGACGGTCCGGGCGGGATCGCGCAAGAGGGCTCTTGCTCCCAGTTCCGGCGCGAGTGACTCCAACGCCGAGAGCATCGAGCGAGGGAATAGTGCTGGCACTCCCAGTGTCTGGTTATAGCGGGCAGCCACAATTTGGGAATTTGCCTGTACGAAGGCCGTGCGGAGAGCGCGGAGGTGGTGGCAGGTGACGAGCGGCTGATCGGCTAGCAGAACGGCAATGGCAGCGACGTCGGTCTGCAATTCTCGCAAGCAACGCGCTCCGGCGGCGATGGATGAACCCATGCCTTGCTCCCAGTTTTTGTTTTCGATGATGGCGACCGTTTGGACGGCGATCTTCCGGCGTACCGTCTCGGCCTGCGCGCCGAGTACAACCACGATGGGGTCGAAGCCTGCCTCGCGTGCCTGATGAATGGCGTGTTCCACCAGCGTTCCGCCATGAAAGGGCAGGAGCTGTTTGAGTTGACCCATACGACTGGCCGATCCTGCCGCCAACAGAATTGCGGCTACCGGCAGATCGCTCAAGCCTTCCCGCTTTTGACCAGTTGCAAGCCGCCGCGTACGACGGTCGTGCTCTCCAGCTTCAGCAGTTCCCGGCGGGCGATTTGGGCCCAGGTACTGCTGCCATCGAGCTTCAGATAGCAGCGCCAGTGTTTTACCGCATTCATGACATCACCCAGGGTCTGGTTTAACAACGCCAAGTTGTAGTGAGCATCGGCATATGCGGGATAAATGCGGATGGCCTCGCCGTAGTGATGCAAGGCATTTTCAGAATCGCCGCGCTCGTCGTACAAATTTCCCAGGTTGAAATGGGGCAAGGCATAATCAGGATCGATGGCAAGCGCTGCCTGGTATTGCTGCTCGGCATCGGCCCAGGCATGCCCGTTGAAGAAGACGGTTCCCAGGTTCACACGCGCTCCGGCGGAATAGGGGTCGAGCTCGGCGGCTTTTTGATAGGCGTCGATGATCTGGTCGTAAGGTGCACCGGTTTGTTCTAATGTCAGACCTCGTTCAAACCAGTGATCCGCCTCGAGCTTATGGCGTAAACGCTCGGCGATGGCAGCGCCACTCTTAGCGGCAGCCGGAAGCTGAAGCAGCTTGTTTAACTCTTCCTCGGCGAAGTCGAAGAGGAGCTGGCCCGAAACCGGCTCGAGCTTCTGTTTGCCGATTTGAATCCGAATCCGGCGCCCGTCTTTATAGACATGCACATCTTCGCCCAGATGCGGCGCATCTTTCAGATAAGCCTGCAGGGAATGGAGCGCCTGCCGTACGCGGCCGGGATGGGCATTTTCTTCCCGCAGACGGACCAGCCGTTTAAGGGTTAGCAGATGGGAAAAGGAATAGTGGGCCAATTCAGGAATCAGCCGTTGCCGCTCCCAGCTCTTCAACTGGCGATGGTCAATCTTCAAAAGGCGACAGACTTCTTTTCGAGTGTAAGCACCACCCGTTTCGCCAGGCGGGGGATATTGCGAGCCTTCCCGCAGCAGCACGCACCGATCATAGCATCGGCCTGCAACAAGCTGTTCAAGACGGAAAACAAACTGTCAAAAGCTGGTTTTAGCCGTTCGAAAGCAATCGGTTGGCGGACCTGCGTGTTAAATTCATACTAAAAGGGTCGTATATTATGTTTGCCCGCAAATGGTTCCGGAAAACAGGCGCGAAAACGAGCCGCACGGCCCATACTTTAGCTGACCTGCCGATCGGCCAGCGCTGCGTTCTGGACCGCATCGACCTGCCGGAGGATATTGGGCGGCGGTTGATGGAATTAGGCTTTTTGCCGGGCAATGAAATTACGCTGGCGAGACGCGCGCCGGGTGGCGGTCCTCGGGTTTTTCGTGTGGATGGATCGGAAGTCGCTTTGCGCGAGGAGACGGCCGGCCGCTTATTTGTGCGCCGTCATCCAGAGTCGGATCTTATGGTTCTTTCATGAGCAGCTGTCATAGCGACGCAACGCGGACCGGGCTTCTCCCCAATCCTTCGATCGCTCCGCCCAGTCCGGCTGGTGAGCGGGACATCATTGTCGCGATTGTCGGACCACCCAATTCGGGCAAGTCGACTCTCTTCAACCGGCTCACCGGTCTGCGTCAAAAGGTGGCGAATTTTCCGGGCGTAACCGTTGAACATCGGATGGGCCGCGCCAAGCTGAAAGACCACCATGAAGTCTTTCTGGTCGATCTGCCGGGCGTTTACAGTCTGCATCCGCGCGCGGAGGACGAGAAGGTTACACACGATGTTCTAAAGGGCGAGCGGGCCGACTTTCCGAAGCCGGACGCGGTCATTCTGATTCTGGATGCGACCAATTTAGGACGCCATCTGGTGTTGGCCGCGCCGATCCTGGATCTGGGCCTGCCTACCTTGATTCTCCTGAACATGGCCGATGATTTGGCTTTGCGCGGCGGCAAAGTCGATATCGCGGCACTCTCGGCCGAGTTGAATACGACAGTGGCTCTGATTAGCGCCTCTAAAGGGACGGGCATTGACCGCATTCAACAATTCCTGCTCGGTACCGCGGTGCGGCTGAATGCGCCTCCCGCCCGCATCGAGCTGCCCATCCTGCAGGATGTGCCGAAATGCCGGCAATGGGCGGCGAACCTGGGTAAACGCGCTTCCTATCGAGCCCCTGCGCCGCCGATCTGGACGCGGCGTCTGGACAGCATCTTTCTGCATCCGGTAGGTGGCCCGCTGATTTTCCTGGCCGTCGTGATAGCAGTATTCCAGAGCATTTTTTCGTGGGCTCAACCCGTGATGGATGGGCTGCAACATGCCGTGGCAGCTTCTGGCGTTTGGTTCAATCATGTGATGCCCGATTCGCCGTGGCGCTCGCTGCTGGTGGATGGCGTTTGGAAAGGCGTTGGATCAGTGGTGGTGTTTCTGCCGCAGATTCTGCTGCTGTTTCTGTTTATCGGGATTCTGGAGGATTCCGGTTATTTGGCCAGGGCTGCTTTAATAGCCGACCGGACGATGGCCAAGTTCGGCTTGCAGGGCAAGTCATTTATTCCACTGCTATCGGCCTATGCGTGCGCGGTGCCGGCCATCATGGCCACGCGCGTGATTGAAGATAAGCGGGACCGCATGGCAACAATCATGATCGCGCCGCTGATGACATGCTCGGCACGGTTGCCGGTTTACACGTTGATCATTGCGGCGTTTGTGCCGAACATCCCGATCCTGGGTCATTTCCTGTCTTTGCCAGCGGCCACCATGCTGGGTTTGTATATATTGGGGTTTGTGACGGCAGTGGTGATTGCGCGTCTTCTGAAATCGAGCATTCTCAAGAGCCGCGGCACGAATTTCATTTTGGAGATGCCGCCATACCGCTGGCCCACTATGCGCTCGCTGAGCTTACGGCTGGTGGATCGCAGTAAAGTGTTTTTGCACCGCGCCGGGACAGTGATTCTGCTGGTGGCGATTTCGATCTGGATTCTGGCGCACGTCCCGCTTCACGACGGGCACGCGCCCACGCTCGAGAACAGCTTTGCCGGCACGATCGGCAAGACGATTGAACCGGTGATCAAGCCGCTCGGCTTCAACTGGAAGATCGGTATCGGTCTGATCACGTCGCTGGCGGCGCGCGAAGTGATCGTCGGAACCCTGGGGACTATCTATGGCATCGAAGGAGACGAGCCATCCCAGGGGCTGCAAGCTGCCATTCATCATGATTTGAGTCCGGCGGGCGCGGTTGCTTTACTGGTGTTTTTTGCCTTTGCGCTACAGTGCTTCTCGACGCTGGCCGTGGTGAAGCGAGAAACCGGCGGGTGGAAGTGGCCGGTGTTTCAGTTCTCCTACATGCTGGCGCTGGCGTACGCTGGTTCCTGGTTGGCGTTTCACATAACCAACTATTTTCTTCAATGAGCGACTTACAGAACGTGGTGATTCTCGGATCAGGTTGCGCCGGGAATACGGCGGCGATTTATGCGGCCAGAGCCAGCCTGCAACCCATGGTGTTCGAAGGCCACGAGGCCGGGGGACAACTCTCGATTACGACCGAAGTCGAGAACTTTCCAGGTTTTCCGGAAGGTGTGATGGGTCCGGCTTTAGTCGAGAACATGAAGCAGCAGGCGCAGCGCTTCGGGGCGGTGTACCATCATGGCCGCGTGACCAAAGCGCACTTGATGGAGCATCCTTTCACGCTCGAGCTGGAAGACGGTGAAAAGGTTCAGACGCGAACTTTGATTGTTGCGACGGGCGCCTCGGCGCGCTGGCTGAATCTGCCGAATGAGCAGAAACTCATAGGGCATGGGGTGAGTTCGTGCGCCACCTGCGACGGTTTTTTTTACCGCAACAAGAAGATCATGGTGATCGGCGGCGGCGATTCCGCGATGGAAGAGGCGAACTTTCTGACGCGTTTCGGCAGTGAGGTCGCGGTGGTGCACCGGAGCGAGACGTTTCGCGCTTCGCGGATTATGCTGGCGCGGGCACAGGCCAATTCGAAAATCGTTTTCCTGATGAACACGGTGGTGGAGGATGTGTACGACGTGAGCAAAGGCGAGGTGACGGGTGTTAAGTTGCGGAATCTCAAGACCGGGCATGTGTGCGATCGGGAGGTGGACGGATTTTTCGTCGCGATCGGACACATTCCGAATACCAAGCCGTTCGGGACGCAACTCGATCTCGATTCAGACGGATACATTCTTTCGCATGGCGGCGCGCGGACGAATTTGCCGGGCGTGTTTTTTGCGGGCGATGTGCAGGATCGGATTTACCGGCAAGCGATCACGGCTTCGGGCGCGGGCTGCATGGCGGCGATTGAAGTAGAACGGTATTTGGAAGCGGACGGGCACTGAGCCGGAGGCGGAGGATTGTGGAATCCGCGATACTAGGCTAGGAGCAGGCAATGGCAACGGCCCCGAATTTCTTGACGGCTGAGCAGTTCGAGGAACGCTACGGCGAGGAGAAGCCGTATTACGAGTTCTGGTTTGGTGAAGCCATTCAAAAAGAAGTGCCCTATAAAATCCACTGCATTCTGCAAGGGCTTATCTTTGGTCTCCTTCGGCAGCGCGGGTGGAAACCGGGAACGGAGCTTCGCTTGAAGATCTCGAAGCAGGCGTTCCCCATCCCGGATTTGACGGCCAGCAGCCAACCGCTCGAAGGGGATTATCCGACCGAAGCCGTCGATCTGTGTGTCGAGATTCTCTCGCCGAAGGACCGGTTGAAGGCGGTGTTCCGCAAGGCGGCGCACTATCTGAGCTGGGGTATTGGCGCAGTGTGGATAGTGGATGGAGAGAAACGCAGGGCGTTCATTCTGACGCTCGATCATCCAGAACCCGTAGCAATCGGTTTGGCGGATTCCTTGACTGCGGGATCGGGCGAGAATGCGGTGGCCATTCCGATGCGCGAACTATTTGACGAACTGGATAAGGACCTAGGCAAGACCTGATCATGGCCCCTCTGGGATTCTTAACGGCGGAGCGGTTCGAACAAAAGTATGGCGACAAGAAGCCGTTCTTCGAGTATTGGTACGGCGAGGCCGTCAAGAAACCGTTTGGAGATGAGATTCATTCGCTTCTGCAGGGCATTATAGGACTGCTTTTAAGGCAGCGTGGGTGGCGGGTCGGTATAGGGGTAAGGCTGAAAATTTCGCATTGGGCTTTTCCTTTGCCGGATTTGTCGGCAAACAGGAATCGCCCGCTGGGAGGGCCTTACCCGACCGAAGCTGTCGATCTTTGTGTGGAAGTCGTCTCACCGGACGATAGTCTAAGAAAGTTGTTTACTAAAGGGGCGCATTATTTGGACTGGGGCATTGGCACGGTCTGGATTGTCGATGGCGAATACCGCAGAGCATTTATCATGACCTTGGAACATCCAAAGCCGGTAGAAATTGGGTTGGCGGATTCTTTGACGGCCGGTTCGGGCGAGGACGCCGCCGAGATTTCGATGCGCGAATTATTCAATGAGCTAGACAAGGATCTAAGTTAGGCAATGAAACTCGCGGATGCCATCAGAGTTGCCAAAGGCCTAAAGATCGAGCACGCGCGCAAATTCGCCACGCATGTAGTGCCGGAGGTAATGCGCCCGGCGCGCATACTCTGGAACCAGGCCATCGGGGCGGTTTTTCTCCTGTTTGCGCTGCTGTTCTTCAGCTACGCGGTGAAGTATTTTCGGACACTAGAGAGTAGTGCGGCGAATCCGATTGCGCTGGCGTTTTCGGCATTCCTGGGGGCCGTCATGTTGTTCTTCGGCATCAGTTCCTTTCGCAAGGCCAATAGCGCCGGCCGGCGATAGACTGAACGTTTGCCCCACTTTGATCAACCTGCTGAACGTCACTCTGAGCAACCTGGCGAATATCCGTTCACGCGGGGCATTTACCGCGACATGTACCAGCGCCGGCACTGGACCATGCGCCAGTATGCCGGTTTCGGATCGGCGGAAGAGAGCAATCAGCGCTATAAATACCTGCTGGCGCAAGGCATAACCGGGCTCTCGGTGGCGTTCGATTTGCCGACCCAGATGGGCATGGATTCGGATGACCCGATGGCGGCAGGCGAAGTGGGGCGGGTGGGTGTCGCGATCGATTCGCTGGCCGACATGCAGGTGCTGTTCGAGGGCATTCAGCTCAAAGACGTGAGCACCTCGATGACGATCAATTCGACGGCTGCCATCCTGCTGTGCCTGTACGCGCTGGTGGCGGACGGCCAGGGGGCCGATCGCAAGAAACTTGCGGGAACGATTCAGAACGATATTTTGAAAGAGTACGTGGCGCGCGGCACCTACATTTATCCGCCACGCCCGGCGATGCGTATCATCACGGATCTGTTTGCCTGGGCCGGGCAGGAGATGCCGGAGTGGAACACGATTTCGATTAGCGGATATCACATTCGGGAGGCCGGTTCGACGGCGGTTCAGGAAGTGGCGTTCACGCTGGCGGACGCGATCGCTTATATCGAAGCGGCGGTTAGCGCGGGGCTGGAGGTGGATCAGTTCGCGCCGCGCCTGAGCTTCTTTTTCAATGCGCACAATAATTTTCTGGAAGAGATCGCCAAGTACCGCGCGGCGCGGCGATTGTATGCGCGAATCATGCGGGAGCGCTTCGGGGCGAAGTTAGACCGGTCGTGTATGTTGCGCTTCCATGCGCAGACAGGCGGCTCGACCTTGACGGCGCAGCAACCGGAGGTGAACGTGGTGCGAGTAGCTTTGCAAGCGATGGCGGCGGTGTTGGGTGGGACGCAATCGTTGCATACCAATGGTCAGGATGAGGCGCTGTCGCTGCCGTCGGAACGGTCGGCACGTGTGGCGCTGAGAACGCAGCAGGTGATTGGTTATGAGAGCGGGGTGACGGGGGTGCCCGATCCGTTTGGCGGAAGCGAATATATCGAAGGATTGACAGACGAGATCGAAGCGGGCGCGCGCGAGTACATCACGAAGATCGACGCGCTGGGCGGGACGCTGGCAGCGATCGAGAGAGGCTACATTCAGGGCGAGATTCAGAATGCGGCATACGCGCAACAGCGGTCGGTCGAGGAAGGGCGGCAGATCGTAGTGGGTGTCAATAAATTTCAAACCGAGGAGAGCGATGCGCCGCACTCGTTCCGAATCGATCAAGCGTTGGAGCGTCAACAGGTGGAACGTTTGCGGTCGGTGCGCGCCTCACGTTCGGCGAGCGATGCGGAGACCTCGCTCGCGAGACTGGACTCAGCTGCCCGCAGCCAGGAGAACCTCATGCCGCGGATACTCGAAAGCTGTCGCGCATGGGTAACGGTGGGCGAGATTTCTGACCAACTGCGCAAAGTGTTCGGCGAATACCGGGAAAGTTTCTGAAAACCTAGGGTTTAGCCGCCGCGGATGAAGACGACCAGGAGCCGCTATGATCGGAGGTATGGCTGTTGCCCCCATGTCAGAGGCCGATGTGGGGAAGGACATTGCCGCCGTGCTGGCAGAGGTCCGGCAGGGCAGCGAGATCATCATCGAACAGGGCAACCGGCCCATGGCTGTCATCAAACCGTCCAGACCCGCAGCCCGCATGATCTCGGAAGTAATCGCGGATCTCAAGGCGCGCGGATCGGATGCCACAATGGATGACGGCTTTGCCCGTGATATCGAGGAAGGCATCAAGGCGCAGCGGCAGCCATGGAATCCGCCCTCCTGGAAATAGTCCTCGACTCCAGTATCCTGATCGCGGCAGAACGCCGGAAGATGACGGCGGATCAAGCCATCGAGAACGTACAGAAGACAGTTGGAGAGTCCGTGACTTTAACACGCATTCTCGGACTGAACATCATCCAACTCTGAGCAGCGCCCCCTCCCCTCCCAAAACTCCGTCCGCAGGGGTCTTCGCCTTCAAGAGTAAGCTTCGGCGCTAATTAGCGTAGGATTCCCGGAAGCAACTCGGCATTAACCCGCACTCGACACTCTTCAATGCGCAGATCTCAGTGCGAATTCAGGGTAGACTTATCCATGATTCCCCAACGTGGTGGCGCAGAACAAGGAATCATGGCCGTCCATCAACAATGGCTCGAATATGAGCTTGCTGGCAACATGACAGGTGTCGTTTCTCTGTGCGTCGACGACGTCGTCTGGTTGCCTCCGAATCAACCGGCCTTGCGCGGCAAGGACGCAGTGGCCGCTTGGCTGGCTGTACTGCCGGAACATCGGATTCGGCGGCTCGAAATCACAAACGTTCAGATTCACGGCAGCGGCCTTCTCGCCTACAAGCTGGCTGACTTCACTACTTGGTTTGAAGAGGCCGGAAAAGCCAGCGATGAGTCAGTGACGGGCAGCCATCTTTGGGTGCTGCGGGAATCGTTACCAGAGCACTGGCAAGTAGCTGTCGTAGCGTGGTCGATTACCGGGCACACGAAGCAAGCCGCCTAAAGCTACGGAGGTCGTGCGAAAGCAGTTAGAGCAACTGCCCTATTTGAAACGCACTTTCGAACGAATTCGTGTAATTCCGGGTCGAAGACCTGCACCGCGCTCGATGCTCCGCAGTTGCCGCAAATGGTCACGGTAAGCGAGATCACCAGTACACTTCGCAACGTATTCAGCGAATACGGGAAAGTTTCTGAGAGTCGGTTCATGTTAGTAGCGCATCTCACTCGCATGAGTGACATTCACGCGCTGGCGGTAACGCAGGCCAAAGGCAAGTTGGAGCCCTTTTCTTTTGATCCGGGGCCGCTCGGCGATGAAGAGGTCGAGATCGAAGTCGAGTACTGCGGGATCTGCCACTCGGATCTGTCGATCATCAACAACGAATTTGGCATAACGAAGTACCCGCTCGTACCAGGGCATGAAGCGATCGGCAAGGTAGTCGCGCTCGGGTCTGACGCCAAGCTGGTGAAAGAAGGGGAGACGGTCGGCGTGGGGTGGTTCGCCGAAAGCTGTCTATATTGCCGGCAGTGCCTGGCGGGCGATCACAACTTGTGCGTCCGTGGAAAACCGACCATTGTTGGGCATCATGGGGCGTTTGCTACTCGTGTGCGCTGTCATTGGATCTGGGCGACCCCAATTCCGGAAGGCATCGATCTGGCTAAAGCGGGGCCGCTGCTCTGCGCCGGCAGTACGGTCTTCAATCCGCTCGTTCAATTCGACGTTCGGCCGACCGATCGGGTGGGAGTGATCGGCATCGGCGGCTTGGGACACCTGGCGTTGCAGTTTGCCAACAAGTGGGGCTGCGAAGTCACAGCCTTCACTTCCTCGAGTTCAAAGGCGGATGAGGCGAAAAAGTTGGGCGCGCACAAAATCCTCGACACCAATTCCAAAGACGACCTCAAGAAAGCCGCGGGCTCCTTCGACTTTATTCTTTCGACGATCATGGCGAAGATTGACTTGGGCGGGTATCTAGCCGCGCTGGCTCCAAAGGGACGCTTTCACACGGTTGGTTTCACTCCCGAATTGCGGACGAGTCCGGCGCCGGTAATTCTCGGGCAGAAAGAAATTTCCGGCAGTCCGGTGGGCGCGCCGGCAACAGCGATCAAGATGCTCGACTTCTGCGCGCGTCATGGCATCTCGCCGATTACCGAAGAGTTCCAGATGGGCAAAGCCAACGAAGCGATTGAGCATCTGGAAGCGGGCAAGGCGCGTTACCGGATGGTATTGAAGAACGACTTACACTAAGAGTTGCAGACGATTCACGTGATCGGGGCCGGACTCGCCGGATGCGAAGCGGCATTTCAGGCTGCCTCGGCGGGCGTTCGCGTGGTGCTGTACGAAATGCGCCCGCTGCGGAAAACGGCCGCGCACGCCACCGACAATTTTGGCGAGTTAGTCTGCAGTAACTCACTGAAGACGGAGCAGATACATTCGGCTCCGTGGCTGTTGAAGCAGGAGATGCGGGCACTGGGCTCACTGCTGATGACGGCGGCGCAAGCAGCGCGCGTGCCGGGCGGCCATGCTCTTACGGTGGATCGCGAGGTCTTTTCAGCCGCGATTACCCGCGCGATCGAGGCTCACCCGCTGATTGAAGTGCGGCGGGGCGAAGTGACTGCGATTCCACTTGACGGCATAGTCGTGATCGCAACGGGCCCGTTGACCAGCGATGCGCTTGCCGGCGAGATAGGACGTATCACCGGAGCTGACCGGCTATTCTTTTACGACAGTATCAGTCCGATCGTGGCGGCCGATTCGGTGGATATGTCGGTGGCGTTCCGCGCATCGCGTTGGGACAAGTCGCTCGATGGAACCGATGATTACATCAACTGCCCGTTCGACAAAACGCAATATTACGCATTCGTCGATGCCTTGATCGAGGCCGAGCATTATGAGCCGCACATAGCGGAGGACAAAACGCCGTTTTTTGAAGGTTGTCTGCCGATTGAAGAGATCGCCGGGCGCGGCAAAGAAACACTGCGCTTCGGACCGATGAAGGCGGCGGGCTTGACCGATCCCCGTACAGGCTGCTGGCCTTATGCGGCGGTGCAGTTGCGCCAGGAGAACCAGCGGGCGGACAGCTATAACCTGGTGGGTTTTCAAAATCACATGCGGTTTGGCGATCAGGCGCGCGTGTTTCGGCTCATTCCGGGCCTGGAGCACGCGGAGTTTGTGCGGTTCGGGCAGATGCATCGTAATACGTACATCAATTCGCCGGCGCTGCTCGAAGCGACACTGCAATTAAGAATGGAGCGGCGCATCTTTTTCGCGGGGCAGATTTCGGGCGTCGAAGGATATGCGGAGTCGATTGCAACAGGCCTGCTGGCGGGGCGCAATGCCGCGCTGGCAGCGCAAGGCGACCCGCCGCTGTTGTTCCCGCGCGAGACGGCGCTCGGCAGTTTGTGCCACTACATCACGCGTGCCGACGCAAAGCAATTTCAACCGGCGAACATCACGTTCGACTTACTGCCATCGCTCGACGAGGCGACGAAGAAAAAGTTCCGGCATGACAAGAAAGCCCGTCATGCCGAGGTGTGTCGCCGCGCGGCGGAGGCGTTCGAAGAGTTTCTACATGACGCAAATACGCGAGTGTGTTGCGAAGTATCTGGCTGAACTGGAGCGGCGTGGGGCGTCGAAGCACACGTGGCGAAATTATGCTTCGGATTTGGAACAGTTCGCGGCTTACTTCACGCTGGCTGACGCGGTTGACTCGCCGGCTGTACACGCCATCGATTTGGCAGCGCTGCGGGAGTGGCTGGGCAGTCTCTACGAACACAAACTAAGTACGGTTACGGTGCGCCGCAAACTGGCGGCGGTGCGGGCGCTGTATCAGTTTCTGCTGCGGGAGGGAGTATTGGCGGTAAACCCGGCGAAGCGGCTACGGACACCGAAGATCAAACAGCGATTGCCGGATGTGATGAGCGAAGAGAAAACAAACCGGCTGATCGATTCGGTGGCAGCGGGCGAGCCCATCGAGAAACCATCGCGCGAGCGCGATCTGGCATTACTCGAACTGCTGTATGGGTGTGGCATTCGCGTGAGCGAGCTGGTCGGGATTGATTTGGAGCACGTGGATCTGGGCGCCGGCTGGCTGCGGGTGCGGGGGAAGGGCGATAAAGAACGCGAGGTTCCGGTGGGTGATCGAGCGGTTACGGCAGTGCAACGATACCTGTCGAAGCGCGTTGCTCCAATGGCGGCCGAGCGCGCGCTCTTCCTGAACGGGCGCGGGGGCCGTTTGAGTGACCGGCAAGTGCGTCGGCTGGTAAAAATGTATGCGATCGCGGTGACGGGAGACGCGACGGTGCATCCGCATAGTTTCCGCCACGCATATGCGACGCATTTACTCACGGATGGGGCAGATTTGCGATCGATCCAGGAACTGCTCGGCCATGCCAAACTGTCGACCACGCAGAAATACACACAGGTTTCTTTGCAGGACTTGCAAGCGGTGTACGACCGGGCGCATCCGAAGGCTTGAGTCGCGAGCCATCGGAGATGACAGGAGGATCGGACCAATTGTTGTGTTTATCCGAAGCCGACCTGTTCAGGGTCGGTAACGCCGAATCTCCGAAACTCGATCATATCCGGGCTGCAGATGTGGATGCTTACAACTTAAACGGGCTTCGGATGGTGCAAGCCAACGGCAAGGGCATTTCACCGTTCAGCGAAGAGGAACTAGCCAAAAGGCGTTTCGCCGGATGGGTGTGGAAGCTTCCGGCAGGAACCGTGTTGCCGGATGGACTGGGATTGCACAATGATTATGATGGCCATTTCATGCTGTGCCCGATAACAAGCATGCTGCTCGACACCTACAGAGCGCTGCTAGACGAAATTGCGTTGTCTGTGAAAGAGTGAGGAAGCAATGAATATTGATCTAACAGAGTGGCAAGCGCGGCACATCCTTGAAGGCTTGCAGGAATTAGAAGCCAAGTGGCATTGCATTAACCCGACTGCCAAAGACGAAGACGTACAGGCAGAATACGGCAACGATGTGATCGAGCTGGGCATGACGAAAGATCATGTAAGGGAAGCCGCTATAAAGGAGTTCGGCCCATCTGTTATTTTGTTTGACCGTTCGCTGGTGTGAGGCGCTCGAACGGCCTCGCCGCGGATGCTGGCATCAAAAGGTGAATTCCGACTTAGGTCTTCGAGTAGGGTCCTTTCGACGAACCGCGCCCAGCGGCCGCGCCGGCAGCGGCCGAGTCCGCCGAAGCTCCTCTTTCGTTTGCGGCAGCAGCGGGCGGCGCTTGCGCTTCGGACGGCGGAGCATGGCGACCGAGCCACCATTTTCGAAAAGCCAGCCACTGCTCGCCACCCGCCACCTTTGCGATTTTTTTGGCGTTCCAAAACGCTTCCTGGCGCAACAGGGTCTGTCGATCCGCTACGGCGAATTTCCTGGCCAGTTCGGGAGGAGAGGCCTGTTGCAAGCCGAAACGTCCCAGCACCAGGCAATCGGAGACGCGCAGGGAGCGCACCACGGGTTCTGAGTTGAAGAGCACCCGGATACCGGCCTGATAAGCAAATTCGGCGACCCGGGCGGAATAGAATCCTCCCGGGACCGAGGCGACTTGGACAGTAGCCCCTACAATGTCTTGCAAAAGTTGCACGCTTTGCCGCCACTCGCGCTGCAGTTCGTAGTTGGCGAGAGCAGAAATGCGGCTGGGATGCGAGCACGAGTGCGAACCGATGACATGGCCGCGAGCATGCAGGTCTCGAATAGCAGTCGCCGTGACAAAGCCGGCTGAACCGATGAAGTCGGTGGGGATGAAGAAGTGTCCCTTCCAGGCGCGGCGGTCGAGCAGATCGGCGGTTTCGGCAGCGCTCGCCCCGCCATCGTCGAAGCTCAGGAAGACGGGCACATGGTGAGGAGCGGAGGGCTGCTGCAGGACATCGGTAATCGTTGAGCGCGGGAGATTTCCGGTGGTGTTGATGGCATCCAGGTGTTGCGAAAACTGCTCGGTGGAGAGCTTATAGATAGAGGCGTCGGCGCTGCAGAAGCCGCTGCTGCCGGATGCACCCGGCTTGACGACATCATGATAGAGCAAGGTGACGGATTTCATCGATGTGCGCCGTCCTTGGCAGCGCTACGTTTCCAGGAGAGATAGCGGGTTAACCAGGGCTGACCCCAGGCGGCTGATTCGCGCCCGGCAGTGGGGATGGCGACGGCCTCTCCGCGAAAGATCTGTTCGAGCGTGGCTTGAATGGCTTCGAGATTGTCGAAGACAACGCGATTTTGGATGACGATGTGGGATTCGGAGCGCTCGTCATACGGGTAAGTGAAATAGCCGAAAACGGGGCCGGTGTCGACGCCCTTATCGATACGCAGGAGAGTCATTCCGACCCGGTCGAGATCGCGCCGCGCGAGCGCCCAGAAGCAGCCGTGCGAGTTGCGGTATTCCGGGCAAACGCCGGGATGCATGACGAATGTGCCGACCTGCGGAATGCTGAAGATGCGCTCGGCCAACAGAGTTTTACAACGAGCGATCATGATGTCCGGCGCGGCGTCTTGTATAAACTTCTGGCTCTCGGGCGAATTTGGACTTGGAGTAATGAGCTCCGGAGCACTCGTTTCCGGAAAGCGTTTTTCCAGCTTGTTTAACAGCTCTTTTTCGACAGCGGAGTCATGGGCAGCCAATTTTCGCTGGTAATAGAGCCGGAAGGCGAGGACGTCCAGGAAACGGACCAAACCAATTCGTTTGATTTCGCGGCGGATGCGGGCGCGCATGCGGCTGGATTCTTCGCGAATTACTATCGATCCTGAAAAATCAGAGAAAGAGGCGAGCCAGCGCGCCATGCCGTGCCTGTTTAGCGGCTCATCCTCATGACAGATCAGGAGAGTCCTGATAGGTGGTTCGATAATAAGGCCTTCTCCTCGCAAGCGAGTGGCTTGGTTGTCAGGTCAGCCCCTGGGCAACCTACTAGTCTTAATGTCCCTGGGAAGCAATTATATCGTGCTTGGATGCGGTGACGCCAGACCCGCGAGTTTGTCTGCCGGGCGAAGGGAAACTAATCCCAAACAACCTGTAATCCAGCTCTTTCGTAAAGGGGAAAGCGCTGATCGCTGGAAACGACCGGGCAGCGCGCCTGGATCGCTTGCGCGATGATCATACGATCGAACGGATCGCTGTGATGTGGAGGCAGGGTGGCAAGAAGGCCAGTGTGGTCCATGGTGACCGGCAGGAGCTTTGCTCCGAGTTGGAGGATTAGTTTCTCGACGTGATCGTTGCTGAATCCGCGTCTCTGGAGTTCCGGATGGATCGCTATCTCCCACGGCGTGACGATGCTCACCAGAAGTTCCTGCCGCTTCTCGATAAAGCGGCGGACTCTGACGGGGAGGGAATCGTTGGCAATTTTGACTAGGATGTTGGTGTCGAGCAACAGCACTTGGGTATTTAGTCTTGTGTATTACTCGTGCCGTCGCGATACAGGCCCTTTTCCATCAATTCCTGAACGTGCTCAAACCTCCTGGACAGCTCGTTCTGGTGCTCGGCTGAATCCCAATCAGCAGGCAAATCGGCGAGCAGATGCTTCAGCGAGCCGAAGGCGCGGCTGCGGTCGACCTGACTGGGCACTTCCGCCACGACTCTTACCAGTGCACGACCATGGTTGGTAATCACGACCTCTTCTCCTTTAAGCGCGGCTTTGATGAGCTTTGAAAAACCGCTCTTCGCTTCTCTAACGCCGATTTCCATGAGGTCAGCATAGCACAGGGTGGACTACAAATGTGGTTACATTATCGTTCATCGCTAAGACGGGGGGAAGTGAAGCCAAAGCGGGCGAATACGGCTTGCCCCGCCGGGCCGGTCAGGTAATTCAGGAAGGCGTCGGCGGATTCGAGGTTCTGGGAGGTTGCGACGACACCGGCCTTCTGGAGAATCGGGGCGTGGCTAGCGGTAGGCAGCAGTTGCGGGTTTTTGCCGGTCAGCAGAGAGGCGGCGGTAATGACGGCGTCGGCGTTGCCGCTGGTGAAGAGTTCGAGGGCTTGACGGACGTTTTCGCCATAAACCACTTTCGGCTGGACGGCGGACCAGAGTCGCGCGTGTTCGAGGGATTGTTGGGCGGCGACGCCGTAGGGGGCCAGTTTCGGGTTGGGCAGGGCTAGAAAGCGCACGTTTTTCCCGGCTAAGTCTCTTAGATCATGAGGTTTGCCATCACGCCAGAGCAGGCCTAAGCGCCCCTCGGCATAGGCCCGTACGGAATCGGGGTGGAGGTGTTTGGACAGTGCGAGCTGGTCGATAAACTGTGCGTTAGCGGACAAGAAGACATCGAACGGCGCGCCATTGTCGATTTGCTGCGCCAAGGAGGCACTGGATTCGGTGACGTACTTCACCTGTAAGTTGGGATGACTTTTGCCGAAAGAAGCACTAAGAGGAGCTTCCAGCGGAGCAAGATCGGCAGCGGCGGCGACGGTGAGAGTGTTTGTGGCTTGGGCAGAAAGAATCGAGCTGCCGGCAAAAATAATCAGCAGTAAACAACTTGACAACCACCCACTCATATTAGATACTGAGATTGTGCTAAACATGGTCGATCGCCGCAAAGCGGTTGGCGGAGGAATCAACATACATGAGTAAGATTATCGGCATTGATTTAGGTACCACGAATTCCGTCGTGGCCGTGATGGAAGGGGGCCAGCCGGCGGTCATTCCCAACCAGGAAGGTGGCCGGACGACGCCGTCCGTCGTCGCCTTTACCAAGAATGGGGAAAAGCTCGCCGGGCAGGTGGCGAAGCGGCAGTCGGTGACCAATCCCGAAAACACGATCTATTCGATCAAGCGCTTCATGGGACGCCGCTTCAATGAAGTGAGCGAAGAGATGAAGCTGGTTCCGTACAAGGTGGTCGCCGGCGAAAACGGCGATGCGCGGGTCGAAATTCAGGGTAAGAAATATTCGCCGCCCGAGATTTCGGCGATGATTCTCACCAAGCTCAAGGAAGCGGCGGAGGCCTATCTGGGCGAGAAAGTGTCGAAAGCCGTGATTACGGTACCGGCATACTTCAACGACGCCCAGCGTCAGGCGACCAAAGACGCCGGTCAGATTGCCGGACTCGAAGTGATGCGTATCATCAACGAGCCTACCGCGGCTGCTTTGGCTTATGGTCTCGACAAGAAGAAGGACGAGACGATTGCGGTCTACGATTTCGGCGGCGGCACGTTCGATATTTCGATCCTCGAAGTGGGCGATGGCGTAGTCGAGGTGAAATCGACCAACGGCGACACGCACCTGGGCGGCGACAACATCGACCAGCGTATTATCGACTGGCTAATTCAGGAGTTCAAGAAAGACCAGGGCGTTGACGTTTCGAAGGACCAGATGGCGCTGCAACGCCTGAAGGAAGCGGCCGAGAAAGCTAAAATCGAGCTCTCGACGCTGCTCGAGACGGAGATCAACCTGCCGTTTTTGACGGCGGATGCGAGCGGTCCGAAGCACATGAACATCAAGCTGACTCGGGCGCGCTTCGAGCAGATGGTGGATGACATTTTGCAGCGTTCGGTCGGGCCTTGTAAACAGGCTTTGCAGGATGCGGGAGTCACGCCGCAGCAAATCGATGAAGTGGTGCTGGTCGGTGGTTCGACGCGTATCCCGAAGGTGCTGCAGATGGTGCGCGACTTGTTCGGTAAGGAACCGAATAAGAGCGTGAATCCGGACGAAGTGGTGGCAATTGGCGCGGCCGTGCAGGGTGGCGTGTTAGGTGGCGAGGTGAAGGATATCCTGCTGCTCGACGTGACACCGCTGTCGCTCGGCATCGAAACGCTGGGCGGAGTATTCACCAAGCTGATCGAGCGCAACACCACCATTCCGACACGGAAGAGCGAGACCTTCTCGACGGCGGCGGATAATCAGACTTCGGTCGAAATTAAGGTCTACCAGGGGGAGCGTTCGATGGCGCGGGACAACCGCATGTTGGGCGTCTTCCAGTTGGTCGGCATTCCGAACGCTCCGCGCGGCGTTCCGCAAGTGGAAGTCACGTTCGATATCGATGCTAACGGCATTCTGAATGTTATGGCGAAGGATCGGGCGACCAACAACGAGCAGAAGATCACCATCACTTCGTCATCGGGCCTGAGCAAGGACGAGGTGGAGAAGATGGCGCGCGACGCCGAGTCGAATTCGGCCGACGACCGTAAGAAGAAAGAAGAGATCGAAGCCCGTAATCGCGGCGACGCGATGGTCTACAACGTCGAAAAGATGTTGAAGGAGCATCGCGACAAGATCTCCGACGCAGACGCCAAGCAGGTGGAAACGGCGGTCGAGGACCTCAAGAAAGCCATGACAGATGGTGGACTCGATGCCATCAACTCGGCGACCGACAAGCTGACGACGGCGAGCCACAAGCTGGCTGAGGCAATGTACAAGACGCAGAGCACGGGCGGTACCGACGGGGCAACGCCGGGCGCGGGCGCGGGCGCAGGTGCGGGCGCGAATGGCACGCAGACCGAAGGCCACGCGAAAGACGACGTAGTAGATGCGGAGTTCGTCGACGTAGACGAGAAGAAGTAAATCAAACCGCACATTCTGATAGGGGCGCGGAGAATTTTGACCGCGCCTCTGTTCTGTTAGGGGTTCATAAATGCCTTCTGCAAGCAAAAAGGATTATTACGAGACGCTGGGCGTAGCCAAGGGCGCGGATGCGGATGAGGTCCGTAAAGCCTACCGGAAACTCGCCCGTAAATATCATCCGGACCTGAATCCCGGCGACAAAGCGGCAGAAGACCGGTTCAAAAATGTTCAGGAAGCATATGACATTCTGAGCGATGACGAAAAGCGCAAGACGTACGACCAGTACGGGTTCTATTCGCCCAATATCCCGCCGAACGGTGGGGGCGGCGCGGCTGCGGGCGGCGGTCCTGGTTTTGGTGGCTTCGATTTTTCAGAATACGTGCGGCAACAGCAGCAAGCCGGCGGGCGCACCAGCACGGCCGATCCCGAAGATTTAGGCGGCGGTTCATTCCGCGATATTTTTGGTAGCTTTTTTGGGGGCGGCGGTAAGGCCCGCCAGGCTCAGCAGGCGGAACGCGGGGCCGATCTCGAGTACGGATTGAATGTCGACTTCTGGCAGGCGATCCGGGGGACGCAAGTCAAGCTGAATATTTCGCGCCAGGAAACGTGTTCGACCTGCCACGGGTCGGGAGCATCGGGCAACAATGTGGCGGTTTGCCCGGAGTGCGACGGCAGCGGGACAGTAACCCAGATGGCGGGCGCCATGAAGTTCAATTTGACGTGTCCGCGCTGTGGCGGAACGGGCCGCTTGAAGAACGCCTGTCCGACCTGCCGCGGAGAGGGCAGAATTGCGCATCCGGATACGGTGGAAGTGCGCATACCGCAGGGCGTGACTTCCGGGTCGAGGCTGCGTGTGGCCGGTAAGGGTAATGCGGGTGCGGCCGGTGGTCCGGCGGGCGATTTGTACATTACGATCCGGGTGGAAGAGCATGCATTTTTCAAACGGAACGGAGACAACATCGCGATTCAAGTGCCGTTGACCGTGAGCGAAGCGGGTCTCGGCGCCAAGATCGAAGTGCCGACTATAGATGGGCGCGCGCTGCTCAAGATTCCGCAGGGGACGCAGAATGGACAGAAGTTCCGGTTGCGCGATAAGGGTGTTTTCAATAGTCGGAAGAATACACGCGGGGACGAGATCGTGGAAGTGATATTGCGCGCGCCGGATATTCACGACGAGCGCACGCGCGAGCTGTTGCGCGAGCTGGCGCAGGTGCAAACCAACGACGTTCGGCAGGAGATTTGGAATAAGGTACAGGTACCGGCTTAAGCCGGGAATGAAAGATGACGAGAAGCAGGAGCAAGGCAGCTTACATGATCTCGGCCGTGGCCGAGCAGTACGAGATCCATCCGCAAACACTGCGTCTGTATGAACGCGAAGGATTGCTCGCTCCATCGAGAAGCGAAGGCAATACGCGGCTCTATACGGATGACGATCTCGAGCGGCTCGAAATCATCTTGAAGCTGACGCGCGAACTGGGCGTCAATCTGGCCGGGGTCGAGATCATCCTCAACATGCGCGAAAAGATGGAAGCGATGCAGCGCCAGATGGAAGGTTTCGTGCGGACTCTGAACGAGGAACTGTCCGAACGGGCGGCCAACCGGCCTGTCGAGCCGAATCAGTCATTGGTGCCGGTGATTGAGATCAGTTCGCTCGCAGTACGCGGCGCCGAAAAGCGCGTCGAGAAAAGACGCCGCTAAGCAGGCCCAACATGCGTGTCACCATTTCTCATAACCGGCCGGTGGAAGAGATCAAGCGATCGGTGGATCGGTCCTTCGACAGTTTCTTTCAGGGACCGGGATTCGCTCCGATTCAAATCGTCAATCAGCGTCGGAACTGGCAAGGCAACACGCTGACATTTTCATTCGATGCCAAAGCGGGTCTTCTGAGCACGCCCATAAAAGGGTTTGTCGAAGTCGCTGAAAAAAACGTCACGGTGGATGCCGATTTCGGGTTCCTCGAAAAGCTGCTCCCCACGCGCCAGGCGAAAGCGGCTTTGGAAACGAAGATCAAAGGGCTGCTGAATTAGTCGTTCCGCCGGTGCGCTGGGAAAGCGGCTGCTGCTTCGTGTTGACTAGTCAATTTCCCACCAGGCTTGCATACATGCTGCGCGCCACGCCGACATCGGTCGTTCCTTTTACAATCGCGCGCCCGTCCGGAAAAAACGTCAGATCGTATTTCGGCAACGCCAGCCGCAGGGCAAATTCATTCACCCGCACTTCGCCCATCGGCCGCAGCCTAGCGGCCAGTTCCTTCAAATCCAGAGGGCGCGCGCGTTCGTGCAGTTGCACGGCATTCCGACCGCACAAACTCACCGGCCTTCGCTGGCCGCCGTCCAAATAACGAAATTCCCGTCGTACGCACACCCGGCATTCCGGGTCTTGTCCGCCCGCGTGCACCTGCTTGCTAGTACCCTCCCACACATCCATGGTGTGCAGCTTCGCCTGGAAATTCTCCCATCCCACCAGCATCCGCAGTCCCAGCGAAACTTGCAGCGCCGCCACTGACGCCGTCACTGAAGCCAGCACTCCATTGACATCGCAGGTGAGCTGCAAACCCGCCGGTGGCTCAGGATAAACACACGCCAGGCATGGCCCCGCTTGCGGCCACACCGGCATAACCACCCCGTAGCTCCCTAACGCCGCACCATAAACCCACGGCGTATCGTTCTTAACGCTAAGATCGTTGAGAAGATAGCGCGTTTCAAAGTTGTCGGTTCCATCCAAGATTAGATCGCAATCCGCCACTAACTCTTCTGCATTAGACGGCGTTACGTCGCCTACCCTTGCGTCTACGGTCACGTGCCTGTTCAGCCGCCGCAATCTGTCTGCCGCCGCCATGGCCTTTGGAGTCTCTTCTTGCGCATCGCGCTCTTCGTATAGCCACTGTCTCTGGAGATTGGTATAGTCCACGTAATCGCGATCGATCAGCCGTATAGAGCCTACGCCGGCCCGTACCAGTGCTTCGGCCTGGAAGCTTCCTAGTGCGCCGCAGCCGACCACGCAGACACGCGCCCGGCAGATCTTTTCCTGCCCCGCTTCCCCGATTGGCGAGAATCGAATCTGTCGGGAGTAGCGCTCGTTCTCTTCGGGTGTCATCTAAACCGATCGTAACAGCGTTTCGGCATTTCTTCGCGCTACTCGTCTGCCTCGCCTTGCACTCGTTCGCTGCTCCGCTTAATGAAGCCAGCCAGTACAACGGCCTCACGGTCTCCTCGATCGATTTCGACCCGGCTGACCAGCCTCTCCCCAAATCGGAACTGGGCCGCCGGGTGACCCTGCACGCCGGCTCGGTCTTCAGTGACCAGCTTCTACGCCAATCGATCCAGAATCTGTTTGCCACGGGCCGTTACGCGGATCTCGCGGTGGACGCTCATAGGTCGGGTTCGAAAATCGCTCTTCGCTTTCTGACGAAACGCGCCTACTTTGTGGGACGAGTGGTTCTCACCGGAATCAAGCAACCGCCGAATAGCGGTCAGTTGTTCGGTGCGGCCAAGTTGCCTTTAGGCGTGCCGTATCGCGAATCGGGGAGGGCCCAAGCCACGGAATCGCTGGTTGATCTGCTGCGCCAGAACGGGTTCTATCACGCCCGTGTCGACTCCGATGTGACGTACGATTCCGAGACGCAACGCGCCGACCTGACATTCCATCTAGACTCCGGAAAGCGTGCTCGCTTTGAGCAGCCCTTGATCAATGGACACCCAGAACGTTCTACCAAGAGCATTATTCGCTCGACTCACTGGAAGCGCCTATACGGATTGCTGGGCTGGCAGGAAGTGACCGAATCCCGTGTCCGTCAGGGTCTCGACAACCTCCGCGAGTATTACGACAAGCGAGACCGTCCGCAATCGAGCGTTAATCTGGCGGGACTTGACTATCACGACTCCACCAACACCGTTCAGCCAGCTCTCCAACTGGAAGCGGGCCCGCGCATTGTGCTGGTTGTGGAAGGCGCGAGCCTGAGCCGCAGCCGTTTGAATCAACTCGTTCCCGTCTTTCAGGAGAAGTCGGTCGACGCTGATCTCCTCGATGAAGGGAAACGAAACATTGCCGAATACCTGCAGGCGGAAGGTTATTTCGAAGCGGGTGTGTCCTATCGAGTCAGCAAAGGATCTGCTTCAGGCGAACGAACCATCACTTACAAGATCGAACCGGGGCGTCATCATAAGTTCGTCGCGCTCGCCATTTCCGGCAATCATTACTTCCCGCTCAATCTTATTCGTGAGCGCTTCTATATTCAACCGGCCGGATTCCCGCGATTTCCTTTCGGCCGGTTCAGCGCTGCCTATCTGAAACAGGATCTTCAATCCGTGCAAAGCCTCTATGTGTCCAATGGCTTTCGTGACGTTACGGTAAGTTCCAGGGTGGTCGATAACTTCCACGGGAAGAAGAATCACCTTGCAGTTTTCGTAGCAATCAATGAGGGCGCTCAATGGCTTGTCTCTCACCTGGCTATCGAGGGGTCCGGGCCTTCCAATTTGCTAGCATTGCGCCAGCGGATTACTTCTTCCGCAGGCCAGCCGTTCAGTCCAGTCAGTATCGCCGAGGATCGCGAAGCAATCCTCAACTACTATTACGGCCTGGGTTTTGCTAATGCCACATTCGAGTATTACGAAGAAGCCACCTTGCAGAACCATCAAGTGGATTTGCGTTACGTCATACAGCCAGGCGTTCGCGAATTTGTCCGCCAAGTCGTCGTTACAGGACTCGAAACCACCCGCCCGAACGTGGTTCTCGATCGAATCGGTCTCGCGCGCGGACAGCCGCTCTCGCTGACTGAGGAGACCGACAGCCAGCGCCGGCTGTATGACTTAGGAATCTTCGCGCGCGTCAACACTGCTCTACAAAATCCGGGCGGTGACGAGACCGACAAATACGTTCTGTACGACATCGATGAAGCGCGTCATTATTCGCTGAATGTAGGCGTCGGTGCACAGCTGGCGCGCATTGGCGGCGGCGCGACCAGTCTCGACAATCCCGCTGGTTCCACCGGCTTTGCCCCTCGTCTGGCGGTTGGCATCAGCCGGATCAACTTTCTCGGCCGCGGCCAGACACTGGGCTTGCAAACCGCCGTGTCAACCATTGAGCAGCGTGGCGCCCTCACTTACTTCATTCCCCAATTCAACGCGCACAGCAAGCTCAATCTGACAATCACCGGGCTGGTAGAGAATTCGAACGACATTCGCACCTATACTGCTTTCCGCCGCGAAGCCTCGATTCAACTAGGCCAGCGTCTCTCGCGTGCTTACACTGTGCAGTACCGGCTGGTTTTTCGGGATGTGACACTTTCCAACTTAAAAATTGAAAATCTCCTGGTGCCGCTACTGTCCCAACCGGAGCGTCTCGGTTTAGGCGAGTTCTCCATCATTCAGGACAAGCGGGATGATCCGGCCGACGCCCATCGTGGCATCTACTCGACGGCGGATATTAGTTACGCTCCGGGCTTCCTCGGCTCGCAAACCAGCTTTGTGCGCGGGCTGTTTCGCAATTCCACCTATCGTCCGTTCCACGGCGATCTGGTGTTCGCCCGCAGCACGCAGTTTGGCTTCATCAGCCGTCTCGGCGGCGGCAGTTCCATTCCGCTGGCCGAACGCCTCTACTCGGGCGGCTCCACTTCTTTACGGTCCTTTCCCGACTTTCAGGCCGGCCCGCGCGATTCTGTCACCGGATTTGTGCTGGGCGGAAACGCTTCGATTGTCAACAATCTTGAACTGCGCTTCCCACTATATGGAGATAATGTCGGTGGCGTACTGTTTGAAGACGCCGGCAACGTCTATAGCTCGCTGGGCGACATCAGTTTTCGCTTTCGTCAGCCCAATCTGCAGGATTTCAATTACATGGTTCAATCTGCCGGCATTGGCATTCGCTACCAGACGCCTATCGGACCCGTTCGTCTGGATTTTTCCTTTAGCCCGAATGCTCCGCGTTTTTTCGGCCTGAAAGGCACTCTGCAGGACCTGGTCAACAACACGGCCATTTCCACCGTCCAGAAAATCAACTCCTTCCAATTTCACTTTTCTCTGGGGCAGGCGTTTTGATGCGGCTTCTCGGGGTATGTCTGCTCCTGGTCATGCCCTTATCCGCAGAGATCATCGATATGATTGCCATTGCCATTGAGTACCAGACCATTACGGAGTCACAAATCGATGAAGAGCTCCGCGTAAGTTCGCTGCTAAATCACGAGCCAGTCGAGCACGATGCCGCCGCGCGGCGCGATGCTGCCGATCGCCTGGTGCAGCAGTTTCTCATCCGGCGCGAAATGGAGTTGAGCGGGTACACACCGCCTAATGCCGCCGATATAGGCACGTATCTGGGCGGAGTTGAAAAAGACCTAGCTGCCTCGGGCAGTGTGGCTGCCGTTCTGAAGCGTTACGGCGTAAGCGAAGCCGTGCTGCGCGAACACCTGACCATTCAACTAATGACTCTGCGCTTCGTCGGATTCCGTTTCCGGCCCGATCTCTCGGTCACCGACGCTGACGTTCAGTCGTATCTCCAACGCCGTGCGGCCAGCGATGCAAGCAGTCAACCCGACAAAGCGGCCATTACCAGGCTCATCATCGCAGAACGTACCGACGCCGCTCTCAACAGTTGGTTGGAAGAAGCTCGTAAACGCTTTAACATCGTTTACTTTGACCGGGCTCTTCAGTAGTATGAAGCAAATTCTTCGCTCCGCACTGCTCATTGCTTCTTCGTTCGCGGTCCTTGCGGCCGTAATTGCTGGCCTGTTAATAATCCTGCTTCACAGCAGCGTTTTTCAAGAGCGCGTGCGCCGGCAAATCGTTTCCACGCTGGAGAAGGAAACTGGCGGCAGCGTTGCACTCACACACTTCGCGCTGGACCTCCCTACCTGGACGATACATTTGAATGGCCTGACGGTACACGGCTCCGAACCGGCCGACGCGCCCCCCTTGCTGAGCATTCCTTCTATCGACGTGACGCTTAATCCTTTGGCCCTTTTACAACGTCGTCTGAAAATCAGTCGCTTGCGCATCGATCAGCCTTTCGCTTATGGGCTCGTCCATTCCGATGGCAGCACCACGCTCCCTAAATTGCCGGTGCTGACTGAGAACCCTCTCCCGGTTGCAATCGATGACCTCGAGATTCGCAGCGGTACGTTTCAGGTCAACGATCATCGCCACTCCTTCAATCTCGAAGCAAGCCAGTTTGGATCATTACTGAGCTACTCAGCGAAACAGGCTGTCTGGCATCTCCAGTTTTCGTCGCGTCAAGTACATCTGGCATTGGATTGTTGCGGCGACTTCGCCGGGGATTTCTCGTCCGAAGCCATTTTGCACAAAGACTCCGCTGAAATAACGAATCTCGTCCTTGTTTCGAGCGACCTTCATTTCGCAGCGCAGGGGACCCTCGCACATTTCGCCCAACCCGAACTCGCGCTCCATTTCCAAAGCAGTCTTTCCGCGGCCACAGCTTTGCGATGGCTGAAAGTAACAGCCCCTCAGTCAGGCAACATCACGCTTTTTGGCAATGCTACTTATAGCGTAAAAAGAGGTGTATTTCTGACCGGACACGCCGCCGCTCAGGGACTCAGTAATAGAACGCAAGCCGCCTCAGAATTCACCTTTGCGCAAGATCGGCTCAACCTGCAGAATCTTTCACTAACATCGCCTCGCGGGCATTTTGCCGGGCAGGCGATCCTCACAAGCGGCCGTTACCTCGCTGTGCAGGGACGTCTGGAAAACGTTCCTCTCCAGCGGGCGCTCATTGCATTCCAGGCGCCGCGCATTCCGTGGAACGCCATTCTTTCCGGCCCGGTTTCACTAAACGCTGATCTCGCGAGTTTACTAGCTACTATCGCGTTTCATACAAACCTGCACCTCGTTCCCGTTCGCGACAGCCCGGCCTTCTCCGGCGACCTTCTCCTCTCGAAGCGCCCGGCAGGCGTCGTCGAGTTTGGTGATTCTCATCTGCATCTCGTCAATACTTCTCTGACCTTTGCGGGCTCTTGGAGAGGAGGAATTCAGCTGGAGTTGGCCAGCACCGACTTACGCGATGTGGAACCGCTGATCCGCACCGTTCCACCCGCTCAAGTGCCACAGATCCTGCCAGGAGGCGTGGGCAATTTCAAAGGCTCCCTGGCGGGTTCACCCGCAAACCCGACTTTCGCCGGGGACCTCACATTGGCGCGGTTCCGATTCGGCGGCCAAGTCTGGGACAAGCTTCACATAAAGGGAGCAATCGACTCGCGATCAGTAGATCTCGCTTCCCTTAGCTTGACGAACCGTTCGGGCTATGCCACCGCTCGCGGCCGAGCCGAACTTGACAAGTGGTACTTGACCGAAAACAGCCCTCTTTCGCTGCACGCCAATCTCCGGCAATTCGCCCTGCCAGTCGGACGCCTGAGCGCAACCCTGGACGCCTCGGGTACGCTGCGATCCCCGGCCGGGCGCGGCCATCTACTGTTGGAAGATTCATTGATTTATGGCCGTTCGTTTCACCGCATCGCCGCGGATGCTGTGCTCGCACCGGACGCCCTCCATCTGGAACACGGCACGCTGAGCGGACTGGACGGCGGTAGCGGATTTTTTTCCGCCACTTATCAGCGCGAAAGCTCCTGGCAGAACGGGCGGCTGTCTCTTGCTCTAGACACCACTTCCCTGCCCGCTTCTGCGCTCGATAGCCGTCTTAACGGGCAGCTCGATGGCCACGCCGAGGCGGTCTTTGCGGTCAAAGATTCTGCCGTCCGTCCTTTGGGGGCCAACGGCCATCTCTTGTTCCGCCATCTGGCGGCGATGGGAACTAATTTGGGAGACGTCACCAGCACATTCGTCACGCGCGGAGATCGCCTCAACCTGTCCCTCTCGGGCGATCTTGCACAAAGCAAGCTTGCCGGCAGCGCCGAAGTAGATCTCGTTCCGGGGTCGCCAGTACGCGGTCACTTCACAGTCGAACACGCCAGCCTTGAAATGCTGACTCCTATCGTCCAGCAACTCCCCAGCGGGAAGCTCTCGGGAACAGTCGATTTCGACGGTTCTCTAGATCATCTCTCGCGAATGAACGCCTCGGCGGCGCTTTCAGAGCTCACCCTGCACGAGCCCGCTTTGCCGTCATCTCTCGAGGAACTTCGCGGCACAACGGACTCGCCCTCTCGTGAGATCGCGCACGACGCCCCAAACCGGCTGTGCGCTCGGCCCAAGTCCGCTGAAGTTCCTCTTTCGTCTGGAGGCGCGGCATCGCGGCCTGTGCTTGCCTTCGACCTCCACAACAGCGGCCCCATCCTTTTACATCTTGTAAAGGGACGTTTAAACGCGGAACGCTTCGAGCTCATTGGCCCTAATAGTCATCTCAAAATAGCCGGCTCCGTCAGCGACTCTCAGCCTTGGAACGCTGATCTGAATTTAGATGGTTTGCTAAACCTGCAAGTGCTTCGGGTCGTCAATCCGAATCTCGATGTAAGCGGGCAGACCATCTTCCGGGCATCTCTTAAGGGCCCGCTGCGAACACCAGCCATCCAGGGACGCATGGAACTGCAAAGCGCTGCGCTCGCGACAGCGGACCTGCCCTCCGGCATTAGCGCTGTCAACGGCGTCATCACATTCGACAACAATCGCGCCACCGTCGAGCAACTCACGGGCAATGCGGGCGGCGGCCTTGTCCGTCTGGGTGGTTTTGTCAGCTTTGGTCCCACTGCTGCAATCGCTTACCACCTGGATGCTCATGCCGAAAACGTGCGTGTTCGCAGCGCTAGCAACGTCAGCCTTACCGCCACCACCGATCTCCATCTCTCCGGCACCGCAGCGAGCAGCCTTCTCTCCGGGAGCGCCACCATCTCGCGAGTGGTCTTTAATCCGAGTACTGACGTTGGCAACATCCTCACCAACTTCGCCGTCCCGCTGCCTGTGCCTGCCAATCGCCGGGACTTTCTCAGTAATCTGCATCTCGACATTGCTGTCGAAAGCACGCCGAATTTTCAACTCAGTACGGCTCTCAGCCGGGATGTGGAAGCGGAAATCGATTTACGACTACGCGGCACACCAGACCGTCCGCTCCTTTTAGGCTCACTCTCCGCGAACCAGGGCGATATCCGCGTCTTCGGTTCACGTTATACGATCAATCGCGGTGAGGTCCGCTTCAGCAACACAAGCAAAATCGACCCTGTTCTGGATCTCGATCTACAAACCCAGGCCCGCGGCATCACGGTCGATATTACTATTGCCGGCACGCTCAATCACCTCAACATCACTTATCGCTCCGACCCGCCTTTGCAGCCGCGCGATATCATCGCCCTTTTAACCGTCGGCCGGACGCCACAGGAAGCGTCTAACACGCAGAACACACAAATAGTCAACGACACGACTGCGTTTCACTCCGGAACAAACAGCGTCCTCGGCCAGGCCGTCGCTCCCTCTACAAACCGCCTGTCAAAACTTTTCGGCATTACTAATATCAAGATTGACCCGCTTGTGCAAGGCATCACGAACACGCCACAAGCGCGCCTTACACTGGAACAGCAGGTCTCGCGCGCCATAACGGTCACTTACGTCACCAACTTGTCCCAAACTTCGGAACAGATTTTTCGCCTCGAATGGTCGCTCAACCGCCAGTACTCGATCGTCGCCGTGCGCGACGACAATGGAGAATTCGGCATCGATATTCAATTCAAACGCCGCTTCAAATAAGTCATGAAACTGCGGGCCGCTCAAAACAAGCTCAAGATAGAGCACAGCATTATCGATGGTCTGCGCCCTATTCTCGAGCGCCTGCTGCGAGACAACGCCGAACTTCGCTCCATCATTCCCGGCGTCATCCGCCCGGTGCGCAATGCGCGCGGCGAGCCCACTATTCACATCACGGTGCCTACCACCAATGGTTGGAAAGCTATCGCTCTGAGCGCCGGCGCGCGCCAGGAACTCTTTATCAGCACTGTTCTTGCCAAGGAGGATCTGGAAAACCTGCTGCGTTCTGCGCTGTGTCCGAAGTAGAAGCCCTATGCGCTGTCTTCTCTTTCTTACGCTGACTGTCGTCGCTGCAGCCGCTCCAGTCACGTTTACCAAAGACATTGCTCCGCTTGTTTACCAGCGGTGCGCGCCTTGCCATCACGCAGGGGGCGTCGGCCCGTTTTCGCTCATTACGTTTGAAGACGTCAGCCGGCACGCTTCGCAAATTGTCGACGTTACAAAACGCCGTTATATGCCGCCGTGGCCGCCCCGCAACGAACAGGGAGGCGATAGTGCTGGCGTGTTCGTGGGCGATCGCAGCCTCTCCGATAGTCAGATCCGCCTATTTTCCGACTGGCTGCAGCAGGGCAAAATGCGCGGCGATCCCTCCATACTCCCGGCGGCTCCTCACTTCACCAGTGAATGGCAGATGGGTACGCCCGATCTAATTCTTAAAATGCCCAAGCCCTATCTGATGCCGGCCGAAGGCGAAGACGTTTTCCGTAACTTCATCGTGCCCACCGGACTTACGGGAACTCGTTTTGTGCGCGGCCTCGAACTGCGCCTCTCGAACCTGCGCGTTGTGCATCACGCGAACGTGGTCCTTGATCGTACGCAATCTATGCGCAGCCGCGACGGCATCGACGGCCAGCCTGGTTTCCCCGGTATGGACGTGATAACTGAAGCGGCCTCGGACGACTTCGACCCGGATTCACATTTCCTTTTTTGGAAACCGGCCACCGTTCTACGTTTGGATCCGGAAGCGATGAGTTGGCGTCTCGATCGCTCGACCGACCTGGTGCTCAATCTGCACCTGCAACCCACCGGTAAACCGGAATCGGTCGAAGTCGAAATTGGCCTCTACTTTTCCTCCAAGCCGCCCACGCTCTTTCCTATGCTCCTGCAACTCGAGCACGATGGCGCTATCCACATTCCGCCCGGCCATCGTGATTTCGTAGTTACTGATTCACTTACTCTGCCCGTCGCGGTTGACTTACTAGCCATTTACCCGCACGCCCACTATCTGGGAAAGACTATAGATGCGTGGGCCGTACTGCCTGGAGGGGCGCGCCGCTCGCTCATTCACATCCCCGATTGGGACATCAACTGGCAAGCCGCCTACGAATACGTGCATCCCATCCCACTCCCGAAGGGCACGAAAGTCGAAATGCGGATTTCCTACGATAACTCGGAGGGGAACCCTCGCAACCCAAACCGGCCGCCGGTCCTGGTGGAAACGGGCAATCGAAGCCGCGACGAGATGGGACACGTCTGGCTGCAAGTTCTTCCCAAAAACCCTGACGCGCGCTTCGATCTCCAAGAAGCCATCATGCGCCGCCGGCTCGCGAAGTATCCGGCCGATTTCGTCGCGCATTACAACCTGGGCGCACTCGAACAAACCCGCGGGCAACTGGGTGCCGCCCTTGGGAGTTACCGCGATGCTCTGCGCATCGAGCCTAAGAATGCAACAGCCCGGAATAGCGTCGCGGCCGTTCTCCTCGCTCAGGAACACGTTCCGGAAGCCATCGCCGAACTGCGCACCGCGCTCGCATCCGACCCAGGATATGCGAATGCCCGTTACAATCTGGCCCGTTCTCTAGCTGCCATGGGTGATTTTGACGAAGCCGAAACGGAGTACAAAACTTTCCTCTCCGCCAAACCCGACGATGCGCCCGCGCAAGCTGCGCTCGGCACGATCTACTTCAAAAAACGAGCCATCACGGAAGCCCTCGCCTGCTTCCGTGAGGCCGCCAGACTCAATCCGCACGACGCGGATATTCAAACCAATCTGGGAACGCTGCTTGCCATTACGGGCGACCGCACGGCTGCGGCGGAAGCTTTCGAAGATGCGCTTCGCCTCGATCCAAATCACAGCGCCGCGCGAGCTAATCTGAACCGTCTGCGCTCTCAACAGTAAGTTCAGGGTCGCAAAACTCACAAGGCCCTTGCTAACGCGCGCGGCTCAGAAACAGGGTCGAGTGCTTACAGCATTAGTTACTGGCAAGGACTGTCTTTTCTTTCACTGCCCGCAGCGCCGCCTGCACTTGCGGATCGTGCCGCGCCTGGACTTCCTCCCCGGCTGCAACGCCCCGCGCCTGCGTGACGATTTCTTCTTTGAGCCGCTGGCTCACCCAGGCGCGCTCCGAACTCCACTCCCCGACTCCCGGCTGGATGGATCGCGTGGACAGAAACACCTTCAGCTCATCCAGCATTTCGGCTGTAACTTCAAAGTTATCCGGAACCGATGAATGGCTTGCCAGATAGTTTGTCGCGTAAGAAGTTAGTACGCCGCTGGCGTCTAAGACCGTTTCCAGACGGCTGAGAGGGGCGGGACCTACCCTGATATCGGGCTGAATGCCGCCTCCGCCAGTAACTACCCGCCCTTTGTCGGTCTTATAAGTCGGGGCACTCGGGTTCGGCCGGTCGTTGAATGTTTCAGAAAGCGCGGAATCTTTCAGCGGATGCTGAATCGACCGGCCGCTCGGCGTATAGTAAAAAGCTGTCGTAATCGCCAGGCCCGCACCATCGGAGAGCGGCACGACGCTTTGCACCAAGCCTTTTCCATAACTCGTTTCACCCACAATTGTGGCCCGGTCGTGGTCCTGCAAGGCACCGGAAAAGATCTCGGAAGCGCTGGCTGTCTTGGCATTAATCAGGATACTGACGGCAAACCGGAACGGCTTTGCGTCTTTCGGAACATCGGCATTTTGCGGACCGCTCGTCCGTCCTTTGGCCGTGAGGATCCGCTGGCCGGGCATCAAAAACATAGCTGCCGCATCCAGCGACGCCTTTACCACTCCACCGGGATTGTTGCGTAAATCCACTACTAATCCACTGAGCGACGGTCCGCCTAACTTGGCAATCGCGTCAGTGAGTTGCCTGGCCGTCTGTAAATCCCAACTGGCCAGGCGAATGTAACCGACGTGCGGCTCCAATAGATACGCACGATCCACACTCGGCGCATCCACTAACTCGGGAGTCAGGCGAAATTCGAGTGGGCGAGGCGAGCCTTGTCTGCGCACATACACCGCCACCCGCTGCTGCCGCGCTTGCGTCAGCAACTGAATAATATCCTGCGGTTCGAGCGATCGGATTGCGATGTTATTCACTGCAACGAGTTCATCACCTGCCTGAATACCCGCTTTGTTAGATGGGGTGCCAGGCAGCGTCTGCAAGAAAATGACTTGTCCCGGCAAAACAGAGACGATACTCCCAAAACCCTTCTGCTCCGAATCCTCCATTTGCTTTAATTGCTGAAACTGCGCCGGATCGAAGAATTGAGTATGCGGATCTAATTGGCGCAGCATGGAAGGAATCGCTCCCTCGTAGACGAGCTTGTCCACGGGCGGCGGCTCCGCAGCCTCGGTTTGCACGGTGGACAACACATCGACAAACCGCCGCAAAGCCGGGTCGAGATCCTCAGCCGGATTAGCTGGTTTGGCGGCATCAGAAGGCACCTGCTGGGCAGCCAAGCCACTCACCAGCGCAAGAACCCAAAGAAAACGGCCAACCCTCATCGCGAATACTGCGTCTGCCGCCGTGATTCTGCGCGATTCAATGCCATGTCGATCAATTTGTCGAGAAGCTGCGTATACGGGAGGCCTGAATACTCCCACATCTTGGGGTACATACTGATGGACGTAAAGCCCGGAATTGTGTTGATCTCGTTGATGAAAAATTCGCCGGTTTGGCCGTCCATGAGAAAGTCAACACGCGCCATGCCTTCGCAGTCCACCGCTTGGAAACCAGCGACAGCCAGTCGCTGTATCTGGGCAATCTGTGAGTCACTCAACCGGGGAGGCAGATCGATGCGGGCCTCGTTTAGCAGATATTTGTCTTCATAGGTGTAGAAATCTTGAGAAGGAAGAACCTCACATGGCATCGACGCCTGCGGGGAGTCGCCACCCAACACGGCGCATTCGAACTCGCGGCCTGTGATTCCTCGCTCTACCAGAATTTTGCGGTCGAACTGGCAGGCGGTCATCAGAGCTTCCGGTAAATCGCAGGCGCACTTCACTCTGGTAATGCCGACCGACGAGCCTAGGTTGGCGGGTTTCACAAACACGGGAAAGCCGAAGGGCAGCTCGAGCGCTTTTGCATCGAATTCTCCGCGCCGCAAGACCAGGTAGGGCACAACGGGAAGACCGGCATCGCGACAAAGGCGCTTGGTAAACGCCTTATCCATCGAGGCCGCCGACGCCAAAACTCCGGCCCCTACGTAAGGAAGGCCCGCTAATTCAAGCAATCCCTGTACGGTACCGTCTTCTCCAAAAGTGCCATGGAGCACCGGAAACACCACGTCGATGTCTGCATTGGCGTTCGGCTCCGGCACGATCGCGCGCGGCTCCCACTTGCCCTCTTTGGTGATATAGATCTCCGCTACTTCGTACCTCGCCGGGTCAAGCGCCTTCCTCACCGATTCAGCGGAGCGCACTGAAATTTCATGTTCACCCGAGCGGCCTCCAAACAGGAGCGCGACGCGGATCTTCTTTAATATTTCTGGCAAACCTTTATTGTAGGAAAACAAACGGCCATCTCCCTTTGTGGGAAGAGATGGCCGCAGTAGGACTGATGAATTTGCCGGTTACTTGCGCGACGAAACCCGGTCGAGCTCATGAAGAAATTTTTCGGCGTCCGCGGGAGCGGTAATGCCGCCTTCGATAATCTCCTTGTTAGTAATGGGTTTGCCATACATTTCTTTATTGGCCTCCGTATCCTGCGTCACCGCCGATCCAGACACATCGATACCGCCATAAATCCCGCGCTGCCGCGAGTAAGTAAGAATCTCGGCTTTCATCACCGCATCGGTCATCGCCGAAGAATCGCGGCCCACCGGACCTGCGGCCGCCGACAACTCACCGCCCAACTGTGTTTTATCGCTCAGCATACGTTCCATACCGTGCTTGTTCATCACCAGCATGATCAAGTCGGTTTCCGATCCGCCAATTAACAGGCCGAATTTGCCACCCGAAATGCGTAACGAGCCAGGAGCGCTCCAGCCGATTCCAGACTCCTTACGGCATGTGAAAAAGCCTTTTCCGTACTGCCCTCCCACGATGAACCCGGCTTTTTTCAGATTCGGTATCACCACAACACATGATGCCTTGTTAATCAGGTCGAGCGGGACGCCCTTGTCCGAGGCGTTCATCATTTCATGCAAATCTTGTGTCGCGGCGTCCAGCCTCTCGGCTGCTGTCTTTTGTGCCGCCACCGGAACCACGGTCAGCACCATGGCCAACACTGCCCATAAACCTGCCTTCATACATCCCCCTTGTATTACCTATCTCTTCGCAGCGCTGTCCCGCTACGTTTAACAAGACGCGAGCCCGCGCCGTTGTAGATCATCAAATTGAACTTTGTTGAGTGCTTTTAATCCCTGCTAAAGCCGCCGCCGTTGTCTTCGCTAGGCGAACGCAGTCCGGAATACCTACTCCCTGATAGGCATTCCCTACTAGATGAAGCGAAGGCTGTGCTTGAAGCAGCCGACCGATAACTTGCTGCCACGCTGCATGACCGACTACATACTGCGGCATCGACCGTGGCCAGCGCCGCACGATCGCCGTTCGCGGGAGGCTCGCCAGCTGCATGAAACGGCCCAGATCCGCACTCACCAGCGCTGCGAGTTCATCATCCTTACTGCCGAGCAGTTCCTCCGCGTTCGCGGCCACGATAAAGGCTCGAATCGCTACCACTCCGGGAGCCACTCGCGTCGGGAATTTAGTGTTAATCCAGGTTGCCGCCGCGATTGTTTTCCGCTCGTTTCGGGGCACCAGGAAGCCGAATCCATCGAGCGGATGGCGAAACGTGGCGGCGTCATAGAGGAGGGTTACCAGGATCGACGACGCATAGGGAATGGCCGCCAGATCCCTCGCCAGCTCCGGTGAATCTCGCTCAAGTAATCTGGCTGAGACGTGCGCAGGACACGCCAGCACTAATTCCTTCGCAGTAAGCCGCTCAGCAACTCCCAGGCGAACTTCCCAACCATCAGCCAGTCCCGTTACAGTAGTGGCCTCGGCGTGAATCACTCGGGTTGACTCGCGGATCGCGTGCGCCAGCACGTCGGTCAACGACTGCATGCCATTCCGAAACGATCGAAACACGCTTGTCTTCGGACCGTTGTTCATTTCGTTCCGCACGCCGCGAATCAGGCTTCCGTAACGCGTTTCGTAGTCGAGAAATCGCGGCAATACACTAGCTGCGCTCAGGCTGGCCGCGTCGCCCCCGTACACTCCGGCCAGTAACGGATCCGCCACATACTCGAGCACTTCGCCGCCGAAGTGGTCGGAAACCAGTTCACCAACCGAAATATCCGTCTCCCGGAGCCGGGGACGGACACGGGTCTCCGCCAGAAAGCGCATCTTGGTCCGCCAGCTGAATAGATCGGAGCGCAGCGCCGGCCCCCACTGCCCGGGCACCATCATGCTCATGCCGGCTGGGAACGTAACCAGTTTCCCTCCACGCACGATAAAGACGCGCCGCTTCGCATCATTGGAATCAATGACGGCATCCTTCAACTCGTCGAGTTCGGCAGCCAGTTCGGCGACGGCCGGTTTAGCCGCCAGATAACTGTCAGGACCGGCTTCCAGACGGCATCCTTGCAGTACGTCAGTTTGAATCAAGCCGCCTAGACGCTCTGACTTTTCCAGTAAGACCGATCGAATACCTGCCCGCCCCAGATAATAGGCAGTGACCAGCCCGGAGATTCCGCCCCCTATAATCGCCACCCGCTCGGAAATCACCGGACGGTTGAAAACTCCCGGACTATTGAAACCACCGCTTTTACATTTTCGACTGGTGTTTCCGGCAGAATGCCGTGGCCCAGGTTGACGATGTGCCCCGGGCGATTCCCGGTCCTGTGCAGCAGATCCAGCACTTTCCTCCGAAGCTCCGGCAAAGGGGCAAACAGCGCCACGGGGTCCAAGTTTCCTTGGATAGCAGAACGATAGCCGATCTCGGACCAGGCATGGTCGATGTTGATGCGCCAGTCTACGCCAAGCACGTCTCCCCCGGCCGCGTGCAGCTCCCGAAAAAAGCCGCCCGCGCCGGTGCCGAAGTGAATCACCGGCACGCCCGCCGAACGAATCCTTTCAATCAGCGCCCGTGAATACGGCTGGACATAATGCACGTAATCTTCCGGACTCAGTGCTCCTACCCAGCTATCGAATACCTGAATGGCCCTTGCGCCGGACCCGACCTGCATACGCGCAAAGTCACCGAGCACGTCGACCAGCTTGCCCATCAGACGACGCCACATGGTTTCGTTGCCGAACATGAGCTTCTTCGTTTTCAAAAACGTTTTCGACGGGCCGCCTTCGATCATGTAGCTCGCGAGCGTAAACGGCGCTCCTACAAATCCCACCACCGGGACTTTACCGGCTAGCGCCTCAGTGACCTTCTTGATCGCGTCACCTACATACCCAAGATCGTCGGTCCTGCTGGTGGAAAGCTCGTCAATATCTTCCGGTTCCGTGATGGCGTTGGCAATATGAGGTCCTTCGCCCGAGATGAACTCGAGCTTCAATCCCATCGGTTCGATCGGCAGCAGCAGATCCGCGAAGATAATTGCCGCGTCCACGTCGAGTATCTCGATGGGCTGTAAGGTCACCTCGGCCGCTAGATCGGCCCGTTTGCAGATTTCGAGAATGCCATGGCGGGCGCGGATGTCACGGTACGGCTTCAGATACCGGCCTGCCTGTCGCATGAACCAGACAGGACGAACGTCTGTCGGCCGTCGACGACAAGCGTCTAGAAATCTACCTCCACCTGCAAGCGCAGCGCGAATAACGCCTCCGATCAATTTTCCCGACTAGACGAGTGTACACTTCCGGTGCAATCGTCAATGATTCTTCTAATCTTCAGCGGGGGCGTCATCGCGGGGACGTCCGCGGCGAACGCGTTTCATCAGGTGTTCGAGCCGCACATTCGTCGCCAGCGTTACATCCGATTCGAAATGAAGTTCCGGCACGCGGAACAGATTCAGCCTCTCGGCCAGCTGCCGCCGTAGAAAATGACGCGCGCCGTCGAGAGCCGCGATGGTCTCGCGCTGCCGTTTGGGATCGTCGCTCAAATGCAGCCGCACCTGCGCCCGTTTTCTGTCCGGAGAAACCAATACCTCTGTTACGACAGCGTCTGAAACACGAGGATCGGAAAGCTCATAGGCAATCATTTCACCAAGCTCTTCGCGCAGGGCTTCCGAAACACGTTGCGAACGATGACTATCCATGGAACTTCTCCTCTCCCTTTTTTGAGTGTACGCGTTCAGCCCGGCTGGAGCAGCTTTTTTGCAAGCGGTGTTACAACCACTCGATTCCAGTGGCGACCAGAGCCCCGCCTAATAGGTCAGCGGCCTGAGATTCGACGGCCTGGAGTACCTGTTCCGCCCGGACCCGGTCGCTCGACACTGTGACGGCGGCTACCACCGCCCGCTGCCATGAATCGAGACCGTCGATTTCGGCTATCGACACATTAAAGCGCTCGCGTAGACGATCTTTCAGACTTTTGACTACGTGTCGCTTCTCTTTCAACGAATGAGAGTCCTCGACATGGATGTCGAGAGTCAATACTCCGATAACGGGCACGTTTTACTGCGGCGCAGGCATCTCCACGGCTATCCGCTCCATCATGAAAGCTTCCAGCGTGTCGCCCACGTGAATGTTGTTGAAGTTTGCGAGTGAAATGCCGCATTCCAACCCATTCTTCACTTCGCTGGCGTCGTTCTTAAACCGTTTCAAGGCTTCGATACGGCCGGTATGTACCACTTCGCGCTCACGCATAACGCGCACCTGACTATCGCGGCGGATCGCGCCGTCAGCCACGTAGCAACCCGCAACGGTACCGATCTTACTGATGCGGAACGTTTCGCGCACCTCGGCATGGCCCAGCACTGTTTCGCGGTAAACCGGCTCCAGCAGACCCGTCATCGACCGCTGTACTTCGTCGATGAGCTCATAGATGATGGTGTGCAGCCGAATATCGACCTTTTGCTGGTCGGCGGTGGACTGGGCATTGCGTTCCAGACGAACGTTGAAGCCGATGATTAAAGCTTCCGAGGCCGATGCCAGCAGCACATCGTCTTCCGTGATGGCGCCCACACCTGCCCGGAGAACCCGCACCCGTACCTTCTCGTTCGAAAGCTGGGTCAGCGTATCCGAAAGAACTTCGGCCGTACCGCCTACGTCGGCTTTGATGATGAGGTTCAGGTCCTTCAACTGGCCTTCGGCAAACTTCTGGTTGAGCGAGGCCAGGGTGGCCACGCGAGCACCTTTGGCCATGGCCGCATCGCGGGCTTTCGCCTCACGATAGATCACGATCTGCTTGGCCTTCGACGTATCGGAGACCACCTGGAAGCTGTCGCCCACTTCGGGCAGGCTGTCCAATCCGATCACCTCGACCGGCATGGATGGCTCGGCTTCCTTGGCCGGATTGCCGCGGTCGTCGAACATGGCGCGTACCTTGCTGAACAACGCGCCGCAGATAAAGTAATCGCCCACCCGTAAGGTGCCGTTGCGAACCAGCATCGTTGCCACCGGTCCGCGCCCCTTATCGAGCTTCGCTTCGAGCACGGTACCGAGTCCCGGACGACCGGGATTTGCTTTGAGGTCTTGAATGTCCGCCACGAGCAGGATCATCTCCAGCAGCAGTTCCAGGTTGGTGCCGGCCTTAGCTGAAACCGGTACCATGACGACATCGCCGCCCCAGTCTTCTGCCAGCAAGCCGCGATCCGAAAGCTGTTGCTTCACGCGATCGGGTTGCGCATCCGGCTTGTCTATCTTGTTAATCGCCACCAGGATTGGTACCCCGGCGGCCTTGGCGTGATCGATCGCTTCGAGCGTCTGTGGCATCACGCCATCGTCTGCGGAAACTACCAGCACCACAATGTCGGTGACCTTGGCGCCGCGCGCACGCATACGGGTAAAGGCCTGGTGACCAGGAGTGTCGATGAAAACGATCTTGCGGCCGTTTTTCTCGACGTGATAAGCGCCGATATGCTGCGTAATCCCGCCCGCTTCGCGGCCTGCGACATTGGTCTGGCGCACCGCATCGAGGAGCGAGGTTTTGCCATGATCGACGTGGCCCATGATGGTGACCACCGGCGCACGGCGCACCAGGTCGGCGGTATCCTCGGCCTGTTCCACATCCTGAGTGGACTCTTGTTCGTAACTGACCTTGTTTGTCGACGCGCCAAATTCGCGCGCCAGTTCTTCGGCCAGTTTCGTGTCGAGGGTCTGGTTGATGGTGGCGAATACCTTCTTCTCCACCAGCTTCTTGATCACCAGATTGGCCTTCACGCCCAGCTTTTCTGAGAGTTCTTTGACTGTGACGCCTTCCGCCACGGTGATCTCGCGATCAATGGGTGGCGGCTCGACATAAGCGGAGCGCTTGGAGACGCGCTCGGTGAGTTTGCCTTCTATTTCCTCGCGTTTCCGCGGACCCTGCCGGCTGCCGGGTTTGGCCTGATGCCGCCGTTGCTGTTCGGTGGGAACAGTGGCTACTTCGGGCCGCAACGCAGTGGGATGCATGGGCCGCAGACCGCCGGGACGCCGTAAGTTCGGCGCTGTCGGGGCAGTCGGGCGACCGGGAGCGCCCATAAGCGGCTGGCCGGGACGAATCGGGCCACGGTACAGCGCCTGGCCGGGCGCGGGCGATGGGCGCGCGGGTGCGCCCGGTCGCGGCATCACCGGAGCGGTCGGCATCGGACGCGCCGCCTGTTGCTTGTTCAAACGCTGCAGAATGTCCTGCCGCGGCGGCACGATGGGACGCGCTTGCGGTTGTCCGGCCAGGGTTTGTCGGGATTGCGGTGGTCGTGGAGCAATCGGCGCACCCGGGGTCAGCCCGGGGCTCGATGGCCGGGGCGCTGCCCGTGGGGGAATCGGCGCTCCGGGAACAGCCGAAGGAATGGGCGGGGCTTGGGGTGTGCCGGGCGCCAATCCGGCTGACGGCGCACCGGGCGCAACCAGATGTGTGGGCGGCGTCATGCGCGGCGGAGGGACTGATACGCGCGTCTGCGCCGGAGGCGCGGCGCTACCGGGAGAAACTGAACCAGGTGAAACTAAACCAGGTGAAGCTGAAACAGGAGCGGCAGGAGTTCCAGATAGTCGAGCCCCCGGCTCAACAGCATTCGTCGGAGCATCCGCAGCGGGTAACGGACGAGCAGGCACCGGCGGCGTACCTTTCCGTGGGACCGAGGGCGTCAATCCCGAATTTGCCCCAAGCGGGTTTGCGGGCCCTTGCCTCGGAGAGGGTGGCGGAAGCGGCCGTGCTGGAACCGAAACGTTCCGGTTCACCAAGCCCGGCGAAGAGCGAGTCTGCGAGGGCGACAAGGGCGGGTGAAGAGCGCCCGCTCCGCTTCCAATGGGCGGACGGAGAGGCCGGAAAGAAGGAATGGGTCTCTCTGTTTCAGCCGGTGTTTCTGGGGCTGGTGTGCCAGGCGCCGCATGCGCGGGAGCGCCTGGGGCCGGATGCATGGGCGCTGGTGATGTAGGAAGTTGGCCTGCCGGAGCAACCGCGTCCTCTGATCCTGCGGCTGCGTTTGGCGAGCCGGCCGGTGCAGCGGGCGGGGGCGCTGCCGGGCGCGGACTGGATCGCACGAACGGTAACGATGGCGCGGCCTCCCGACCGGTAGGACGGATAGGGGGCTGAAGCGTCGGGCGATTGGCCCGTGATGTTTGATTTGATGGTGAGTGTGCGGTTATCGAGGGACTCGCCGGGGCGGATTCGCCGGCGGCAGCGGTCGAACCCACTGCGGCGGCCGTCTCTGTGTGCTTTGCATCTTCCTGCGATCGAGTCTCCGATTCACCGGAATCGTAATGCCCATTTTCGCCATCCGAAGTGCCTGCAACATAACTCCGTGGCGGCGCGTCTGGACCAAGTAGCTTATTCCGGAGTTCAATAGCTACGTCCTCATCCACCGAGCTGGAATGCGTTTTCTTCTCTTGCACACCCAATTCGGGCAGCATATCGATGATTACGCCGGGTTTCACTTCAAGCTCCCGAGCCAGCTCATTGATTCTGATCTTCTTCATAGATGGGACAGTTTCTTACACGGCCAAGCTCCACCGCAGTGGGCGATGTCGGTTGGTCCCCGTTTGCCAGGTGTGAAAAACCAGGCAAACGGACTATATAACTCCTTCAAACACCACGATTTTTACTAGTTTAATCCGCGTTTTTAATGGTATCAGATTCATCGGCCTCACCTGTTTCACCCTCCGACGTCATTCCGCGCAGGCTGGAAGGCGCACCCGACAGACCTTCTACCCGGCCTAAATCGAGAACTTCGCCTTCTTCGGTTTCCTCAACCGACGCCGCTTCGTGCCGCGCAATATCCTGCTCCAACGCGCCCGTCTCGATATTTTCAAATGCTTCTGGTTTATCCGCCGCCATAGCCTGTTCGTCCCCCGTATTCGGTTCCACGCTGTTTGTTTCCGAGTCGATGGCGCCTTCAATCGCCTCAGCCGTCACCGGCGCTTCTTCGTTTTGCTGGTCTTCGCTTTGCTGGTCCGGGCTTTGCTGCTCTTGGTCATACTGGCTGTAAAAGCCAACGACTATCGTCTGGATCTGGCTTACGATCTCTTCGTTGATGCCGGGGATCGCTTCCAGTTCTTCCGGCGTCATGGAACCGAGGCGTTCCACTGTCCCGATTCCGGCGCCGACCAACATTTCTACAATATTCTCCGACAAGCCATGATCGATCAGGATCGATACCGGCGCGCCGGAAATCACCATGTCGTCCATGCGGGACTCGAGTTCGCGCCGTTTCTCTTCCTCGCTCTTGATGTCGATCTTCCAGCCGATCAGTTTGGCCGCCAGCCGCACGTTCTGGCCGCGCTTGCCAATGGCCAGCGAGAGTTGCAGGTCGTCAACCACGACCTCCATGTGTTTATCCGCCGAGTCGACAATGGTCACACGCGAGATCTTCGCCGGACTCAATGCCTTGGTGACATATTGAATCGGATCGTCTGAGAACTCGATGATGTCGATCTTCTCGCCGCGCAGTTCGCGGATGATCGACTGGACACGCATGCCCTTCATGCCAACGCAGGCACCCACGCTATCCACGTCCCGGTCGCGGCTGAAGACGGCAATTTTGGTGCGCTCGCCGGCTTCGCGCGAGCACGCCTTGATGGCTACCGTGTTGTCGTAGATTTCGGGCACTTCCTGTTCGAACAGGCGCATCACGAGTTCGGGCGCAGCGCGTGAGACGATCACGCCCGAGTTCTTGCCGCCGCGCTCGACGCCTTTGATTACGCAGCGCACGCGATCGCCGATGCTGAAGTTCTCGACCCGAGACTGCTCCTTCTTCGGCAGGCGCGCTTCCGTTTTTCCAATGTCGACCACCAGGTCCTGGCCTTCCAGGCGCTTGATGGTAGTGTTCACCAGTTCCCCGGTTCGGCCCTGAAACTCCGAGAAAACACTATCGCGTTCGGCTTCGCGCACCTTTTGCAAAATGACCTGCTTGGCGGTCTGCGCGGAAATACGGCCGAGCGCATCTGTCGGCTTTGGGATGCGAACCACCGATCCCACTACGGCCTGCTCGTCATACTTGTGCGCCGCGGAAACACTGATTTGGGTGGACGGGTCTTCGACCGCGTCCACTACCTGGCGCGTGCCGAAAATCTGAATATTCCCGGTATCTTCATCGAGGTCGGCTACCAGATCTTCGGTCGTTCGAAAATGCTTGCGGGCGGCCGCCAGCATAGCGTCTTTCACCGCATCCAGCACGATCTGCGGGTCGATACCTTTCTCTTTACTCAAAATTTCAATGGACTGATAGATCGAAGCCACGTCAAAAACCTCTCCCACTCAAAACTAAATTCAGGTGCGCTTGCGTTTAGCGCCGGATTACCACTCGAACTTCAGGTTTGCTTTCTGTACCTGTTCAAGCGGAATATGCAGCAGTTCACCGTTCGGCGCTTCCACCCCCAGCACGCCATTGGCGAACTCTTTCAGCTGGCCTTCCCAACGCAACTGGCCTTCGACCGGAGCGGAAAGCGCCAGCTTGATTTTCTGGCCTACCACCCGTTCGAAATCACGCGGTTTGGTCAACTTGCGATCCACCCCGGGCGAACTGACTTCGAGTGTGTAGCTCTCGCTGTCCGGGAAGATATCGTCATCGTCAAGCAGGGCGCCCAGCCGTTCTGAGGCCAGTTGGCAATCGCCATGAGTCACACCGCCGGGCTGATCGATATAGACGCGCAGCAGCCTGGCTTTCCCGGCCCCTTTCAATTGCACTTCCACGATTTCCAAAGGCGTACTTGCGACCGCGCGTTCAGCCAACCCGTTGATCCGGTCGACAAGTTCGTGATTTCCTAAGATCGCCATTGGAGAGCCCCGCAAATAAAAAAGTGGGCTTACGCCCACTTTTTCACAACCGCACCACTCTATTAAACCATTTGCGGGCGTGTAATCGCAATCAGGAGTCACATCCTGTTCAGAGCCGCCCGCGGAGACTGATGGAAATGCTATGCGGGCGCGGATCAGTTTCTGATGGCCTTGCAGCCACCTGGGGGATGAGGAAGTCGGCCTGCGGGGCCGACGCAGGGCGAAGGCAATGCCACTTAGTGTCCCCATCGGGGATGGTGGAAACCCCTCGCCTTTAGGCGAAGTACGGTTTGGTGTAACGTGGTCGCGTGCGGCATTACCGGCTGGGAGCGCACACGAAGAGCGACCTAAAGGTTCATCTAGTGTGGATCCCAAAATATCGGAAAGCGGTGTTGGCCGGCGAAGTAGCTCTTCGTGTGCGTGACCTACTGCGGCAAATCGCCGCAGAACACGAGTTGGAGATCGTGTCCGGGAAGGTCGCACGCGACCACGTTCACCTGCTCCTGTCTTACCGACCGAATCAGGGCGTGAGTCAGATGGTGCAATGGCTGAAGGGGATCAGCTCGCGGGTGTTGCTACAGGAGTTTCCGCACTGGCGAAAGAAGTTCTGGGGCAGGCATCTATGGGCGCGCGGCTATCTGGCGGTCAGCTCCGGGACGATTACCGACGAGATGATCCCGCGAGTATATCGAGGAACAAGAGGGTGAGCAGATTGTCGACGACAGTCGATTTCCAATCGACAACCTAAACCCCTCGGCTTCAAGCCGAGGGTAGGTTAGTCTCATACGGCCTCAAAGGCAGCCTTTCCTACATCTGGTCTCACGCCATCGACGACAACCTTGGTGCCGCGGATACAACTCTTATTCGGCAAAAAGCCCCACTACTCTCTACAATGGAAGGCTGGTTTGCCCGTCGCACTCGCTTATACCGACTGCAGCGGCACTCTTAACGGTTTCTCCGACTGCCTCTGCCGGCTTTCCCGCCCGCACCAACGCGCCGCGCTCAGGCCAGCATCCGCATCGACCCTTAGCAGATATCGATCGCCGCGCCGGCGGGTGACAAAAAATGTAAAAAAAGTTAACTCAATAGAACGAAGCATTTACAGCCGAAAATCATATCAGCCAGTCCTCCCCCGCCAGTACCTTCGTGTGCGAAAGGAACTTCATCGCACATGCACACACCGGTTATCATCGACTTCATCCACCAGGTCATCCGCCTTATCCTCGGTTCGTAGACGGCCTCTGAATTATTAAGTGAGGCGTTCGCTTGCCCTTGTGATCGCCTCATTCAATTTTGCATTCACTTGTTTATTCCCGCCGTAACACCCGGTGGAAGCTGTACTCTGCCGACACCAGCAACATATTTTCAAACCGGCATTTCACCACCACCTGATACGCGGCTGGAAATCCACGAATCCCCTCCCGGGCAAATATTCCTCGCAGCGCGTGCAACGACCGCGGCGATGTGAAATACTCGGCTGCGCCATGGGTCCCGACTGACGTAATTCCCGAGAAGACCACCATGCCCAATCGTCCGCGGTCCGACTCGCGAGTGTTCAACACCGTCACCAATCCGTAAACGGAATGAAAATCGCCATTCGAATCCTTCTCGGGCGTTATGCTCCGTCCCGAAACGCGATCCTTGATCACGAATTCGTGTTCGCCTTCGTCGTACGCCACGCTCAACGGAGTCTTGTCCAGGATCTCCGTGATCGCCTGGCTATCTACTGGAGCCCCAAATAAAATTGCGTCACGGCCATGCAGAACCGACATGATGGCTTGACGCTCCGGTAGAATTTGGGGTGACGCGCCCATCGCTTTAATCGCATCGGACGCGAGCAACACGGCATTCATGCTGCCCACCCCCAAGGCATCGTTAGTGAAGATCATGCCCAGTCGGGCATCCGGTTCCAGCGGCCTGTGCTCCCGGAAGAGCGCATAAGCTTCCGCAGGCGCCGGATAAGTCGCTGTATGGAATGCCCGGTGCGTTGCCGGCCCCAACACGAGATAAAGCGGCGTAGCCGGGATCAGCAAAACCGTGTCATTCCGCTTCGCAAAAGGACTCCAGGCCTCCGCCACTACGGGATCAACCCGGCTCAACCCGCTATGGCTAAACGCCAGTGCCAAAACTGCTCCCACACTCGCGGCCACCACCGCTGTTGCCAGCAGCAACGCGCCACCGCGCCACGAGATTCTCCCGCGCACCTCCGAACCGCTTGGTCGAACTATCTCAGGATCACTCCGCTCCAAAGGCTTTGCCTGTGGCGGGGGCAGCAACGGCGTCCGCGTGAAATGCGGCGCATACGCTCCCTTTGGAATTACGATTTGTACTGGTTCGTTCGGTAACTCGCTCGCATACAGCCTCTCCAGCTTTTGCCGCAACTCGTAAGCACGCGTGCGTACCGAAGAATCTTCGCTCGGCGAGTAATTTGCCGGCCGGCGGAGAACCTCTACACCGATGACATATTCCGTGAGCTGCGAATTCTTTCCGTCAAATTCGGCCTCACACACATACCGCAGAAACGACCTCAGCTGGTCCGACCTGGCAAATGTCCGGCTGCCGAGTGCCCGCTCTAATGCTTCGCGCTTTTCCTCAGGCGTCCAACTCTCGATCCCCTGCATTTGATGCAGATTATATCTGACGGAGAACGATGCAGTCGTCGCGTTCAGACACCTAGTACGTTCAATTTCTGCAGTAACTTAGCCGCACTCGTAACCGTTAGGTAACGGTCAACAGGCTTGTTTTATCTCGCTAAACAAAACAGACTAGGCGCAAAGTCAATCGAAAGTATTATCTCGCTCAAAAGCTATCGAAAGGGAGCCGTCTGCTCGATCCATGAAGATCCGAAATCTGGTAGTCGTTGCTGTGTTCATTTTCGCTGCGAACTCGTTCGGCCAGGCCGATCGCGGCATCATCACCGGGCTGGTAACCGACCCGCAAGGTGCGCCGGTCTCAGGCGCAGCAGTCCAAATTACCGACAGCAACACGGGTGTAGTCACCAACATGAAGACCTCGTCTGATGGCAACTACAGCACGCCTCCCTTGATCATCGGAACCTATGGGGTTGCTGTCTCGCTCCAGGGATTCAAAGCGTTCCGGGCTACTGGCATCAATCTCGCGTCCGGTCAAACCTTCCGCGAAGATGTTGCGTTACAGGTCGGCGAGGTCCAGCAATCGGTTGAGGTCAATGCCGAAGCGCAGCAGCTAAATACCGACAATCCGCAAATGTCGGCCTCCGTCGACCAGCGCTTTTACGCGTCCTTGCCCGCTGTCATGGCGGGCGAAAACCGCGTCCCTGAGGCCCAGCTTTTAACCTTCCCCACGTTTGTCGCGCCTACCCAGGGCAACATTTATCCCAATAGCGCGTTCGGTGCGCGCATCAACGGCGGCCAGCGCAGCGATTTTGAAAACTTCCTCGACGGCGCTTCTTACGGCGAAGTCAGCGGCCACAACGGCACCCAGGAACGCTCCGCTCCTTATGAATCCATCCAGGAAGCCCGCATTATCGATAACACGTTCAGCGCCCAATACGGCCATACCAGTGGTGGCTTTGTGGAATATACAACCAAAAGCGGCACGTCCGACTATCACGGCGAAGTCTACGAGTACTTCGATAACGACAAACTGCAGGCGCGCGGCGAAATTGCTCCCATCCGTCCGCCTGTCCGGCAAAATCAGTACGGCTTCACGTTAGGGGGGCCAATCATCATTCCGAAGGTCTACAACGGCCGCAAGAAAACTTTCTTCTTCTTCAACTACGACCAGTTCAAATACACGAACGCGGGAGCGGGCAGCGGTCTCGGCACCGTCGCCGATAGCCAGGTGCGCGCTGGCGACTTCTCACAATCCCTCACCAATCAGTCGCTCGGCGTTGACGGCTGTGGTCGTCCGGTTCTGAGCGGCGAAATCTTTAATCCTGCCACTGGCCGCGATGCCTCAACGTGCGGAGGCCCTAGCGGTGTTACCGTCCGAGACCCATTTCCCGGTAACAGAATCCCTATCGCGCAACAGAGCCATGTGGCGCAAAACATTCAGTCCTATCTGCCCGCCCCTTTCACTTCCGGGGCATTCAATAATTACCTGCTCGGCCCTTCCCAAAGCTTTCTGAATGCCGAAACGATCCTGACCCGCATCGATCACAACATCACCGATAACATCCGCTTTACTCTTACCTACAACTACGACGACCGCCCCAGAGAACTCGATTGCAACAACATCGGCGGCTGTGGCGGCCCCATCGGTCATCCCCGCATGCAGGACATTTCGACCCACACCGCCCACGCCCAGCTAACGGATGTTATAAGTCCCACCTTCTTCACTCACTTCGTCGCTTCGTACGATCGCTGGGTGCTGCCCGACACCTACCCGACCATAGTCGATAAGGGCTGGGCTTCGAAAGTCGGCATCACCGGTATTCCCTACGCGGATCTGGGCGGGTTCCCGAACATCAATTTCGATAAACTCTACACCAATTTCGGCGTCAACGGAACCGGCGACCTGCAGGGTACCGACCGCTGGCAGTTCCTCGACGACACCACCAAGATCATCGGCAAGCATACCGTCAAAGTCGGCTTTGAATATCGCTGGGAGCGATGGTTCACCGGCAATTTCATAGGCGATGCAGGTTCCTTTACGTTCCACGCTGCCAATACCGGCGCTTTCAACCCAAGTGGCGGCCAGATCGCGAATACTGGCGACCCGTACGCCTCGTTCCTGCTCGGCCAAGTCAATTCTGCGGGCTTCTCCATTCCTTCGTTTTCCGATTACCGCCGCCCTTACTTCGCCCCTTGGATTAACGACGATTGGAAAGTCACCGACAAGCTCACCTTAAGCTTCGGCTTCCGCTTCGATCTGCAATTCCCTCGCACCGAGCGTCATAACCAGTTCTCCTCGTTCGATCCCAATCTGCCGAATCCCGGCGCAGGCGGCCGCCTCGGTGCGCTCGCCTTTGCCGGCTTGAATGGCCATGACAACACGTTCGAGGATCTCCAAGCCGATACCTATGGACCGCGCTTCGGATTCGCTTACCGTGCCACCGACAAAACGGTCTTGCGCGGCGGCTACGGCATATACTACGCGCCTGTGACCATGAACGGCTTCCAAGCCAACTCAAATTACGGCTTCAGCACTAATCCCTCGGTGACCGATCAGACCAATGGCAAAACGGCCGTCTTCTCACTGGATAGCGGCTTCCCGCAATCCGCCGTTCAGCTGCCGCCTCAGATCAGCCCCACGCTCACGAATGGAACCAACGTTTTATACCTGAATCCCAAAGGCGTCACGCTGCCGCGCTTCCAGAATTGGACTTTCTCCATCCAGCAACAAGTGACAAGTAGCTTGCTCATCGACGCCGCGTACGTCGCCAACCATGGCACCCGCCTTATCTCGCCCCCCCAAATGAGCGATCTCAATCAAAACAATCCCGGTATTCTGCAGCAGTATCCTTTGAGCCAGCTTTCCGCCACGATTGGCACTCCCGCAGCCAACGGCTTTCCTGCGCCTTACCCGGGGTTTACCGGCACTGTCGCCCAAGCGCTGCGGCCCTATCCGCAGTTTCTATCCGTTCCGCAATTTAACGGGGCTAACGGCTGGAGCACTTACAATTCTTTTCAATTAACGGCCAACAAGCGTTTTAGCGACGGCCTCCAGTTAACTGCTGGCTGGGTCTATTCCAAGCTTTTCAACAATGGCGCGGAGTCCGGACTCAACAGCGGCTTTGGCGGCGCTAGTCCCATCAGCACCTATCTCCCCACTAAGGCCGTTTCGGCCGATAACGTGCCAAACGTCGTTACTGTGACGTTCTACTACTCCTTACCTTTCGGCCCCGGCCGTCAGTTTTTGAACCGCGGCGGTATTACGAATTGGATACTCGGCGGCTGGCAGGTTGCAGGCAATCTTCGCTACGAAAATGGCCGCCCGCTCGGCATTTACTACGGCGCAAATCCATATGCCGGCGTTCTCTTCAATACCGGTGCGCTTCCTGATCGTGTTCCCAATGTCAACGGCTATCTAAACACCAATAACAACAATTTCGATATCGTCAATAGCCGCTACATGTCCTCCAACGTGTTCACCACTCCCGCTGCAGGCAGTCTCGGCAACGAAGGACGTATCGATTCCGTGCTGCGCGGCTGGGCCAACTACAACGAAAGCGTTTCCCTGTTCAAAGATTTCCCGATCTACAAAGAGCGCGTCACCTTGCGGCTCGGAGGAAACGCCGCCAACCTGTTCAACCGCCACCAATGGGCCGACCCCGACACAAATCTGAGCGACGGCCCTAACTTTGGATCAGTCGGCGGACAGAGTAATTTGCCCCGCGCGATTCAGGTCTATACTAAAATCACTTTCTGATACGTGCGTCCTCCCAGATGCCCTTGCCTCGTCGCTTGTTGCTACTTGCTCCTGGCCGTCCCGGTGCGTTCCCAGGACGCCGCCTTCAAAAGCGCTCTTGAGCTGTTTCAAGCGGGCTCTGTCGATCAAGCTCGGCACGTTCTTCTTGCGGCATTAGCTCATCGACCGACAGGGCTCGACTACAGCCTCTTAGGCAGTATCGATTTTCAGCAGGGACGCCTTCCCGAAGCCGAACTCCATCTGCGCAAAGCTCTCCAGTTAACCCCCGGACTCCCCGGTACCCGCCTTACGCTAGCCAACGTACTTCTGGCCCGGCGTCAGTTGCCTGAGGCACTGGGGTTGCTTGAAGAAGCCCATAAACTTGTCCCCGCGCAGCTGGCTGTTACTCTCGCCTTGGCGCGCGCCAGAAACTTGTCCGGCAATAACGAGGGCGCACTCGCCCTTCTTATCGGCGCAAACCAAACCGCACCCGACGACCCCGCCACACTCTACGATTTAGGCGTTCTCTGCTTGCAAATGGACCTTATCAAAGACGCCAACAGCTATCTCGAACGAGTGGCCAAGATTCGGTCTACTGATGTCCGCGCTTTATATGCTTTAGGGTCGGCGCGCATCGCAAATCATGATCTTCCTGGAGCGATAGCGATTTATCAGAAGTTGTTCAATGCCGATCCTTCGAATGCGCAAATCAGTTATGCGCTTGGCACTACTTACTTCTTGTCAGGCAATGGAGAACAGGCCAAGTCTCTTTTGCAGGCGAGCATCAAGTCAGCGCCTGATCAGGTGGAGTCTTATTACTATCTCGCATTACTTGCCCAGCAGGATGGCGACTATCCCAAAAGTATCGACTTACTCCACACCGTCCTTCTTCGTAGTCCCGATCATGCCCGCGCCCATTTAGCTCTTGGTTTGGCGGAACGCTCGTCCGGCCAGCTGACCAGCGCGCGGCACGAACTAGAGCGGGCCATTGAATTGTCCCCAAAATCGCAGAAAGCTCACTATCAGCTCGGCTTGGTGCTCACCGCGTTACAAGAACCGGTCCGGGCAAAAGCTGAGTTTGCTGCGGCTGGACGCCTGCGTGCCGCCTCAGACGACAAAGTAAATTGGGAGCTTGCCCCCGGCGAAACGGATTCCAAACATGACTTGGCGGAAACCAGCCATTAGTTTTTTGTGCTGCGTCTCGCTATTCGCTCGAAGCGCCGACGAGCAGTCCGTTCGCGACTTTGAATCCCTGATCAAACAAGGCAGATATCAGGACGCCGCAGCTGCTCTCGCGAGTTACTTGGACGCTCATCCTCAATCCTGGCGCGCGCTCTATCAACTGGGCTATGTCGACTTTCGCCTGCATCGCCTCGGCGAGTCTTTGACCCTGCTGTCTCGCAGCCTCGCCCTCAACCAGAATTTTGCCGAGTCTCATAAAATTCTGGCCTTTGACCTGAACATCCTCGGACGCAACGATCTCGCGATTCAGGAATTAAACCGAGCCATTGCTCTCGAACCTAAATCCTTCGAGAGCCATTACGAACTGGGCCGTATCTACTACGATCGCGGCTCCTATCTCCAGGCCGTCCACGAACTGAGTCAGGCAAAACTGCTTGATCCCGCCGCTGTCAAGGTCTATCACAACCTCGGACTCGCTTATTCCGCCGCAGGCGAGAACCCGAAAGCGGTAGAGAATTTCGAAGAAGGCTTGCGCCGCAATAGTCAACAGAGCAAGCCCTCCGCCTGGCCGCTGATTGACTACGCTACTTACTTCAACTTACAAGGCGAGTTCTCCCAGGCACGTGACATGCTTCAGCAATCTATAGTCATCGACGATCACTGGGACCAAGCGTTCAGCGAATTATTCAAAGCCTTCCGGGGCCTAGGCCAAAACGCCCTTGCCATCGATAGCCTGAAGCGCGCCATTGCCCTCAACCCCTCGAAAGCCGAGTATCATTACGCGTTGGGCCGTTTATACTCTCAGGCAAACGACAAAGCCGGAGCCAACCACGAACTAGCTCTCTACGAACTCGCACGCCACTCTGCGAAGCCGGCCAATTGACATACAGACCCAGACAAAGCCGAACAAATCCAGACATGCACACCAGTCTGAATCCCGCGCACTTAAAAGCAAGCACAGGCCGCGACCCCGCGCCATCAAACGAAAGAGGAGCTTCGGCGGACTTGGACGGGGGTCGCGAGTCCGTTCTGCGCGCGAGTTTCAAAAAAGTGGAAAAGGAGATTCCCCAGATGACATACTCTCGCAGCCGGGGGCTATTCGCCGGCATCGATCTCGATGGCACGGTGCTCGCACAGAATGATGCCGACACGAAAACCATGTACGGCTCTGATGTGCCGTTCGCTCGGGTGCTGGAAGGCAATCAACCCGCACTAGTCAGTGCGCGTCCGTTCGTGAGCACCGTTGCCAAGGAATTTGCGAGTGACAAAAAGTCGAAAAAAAGTTAAGCGTTTAGAGTCATTGACTTGCGGGCAGTAACGAACCCCATCCCGCGTTCACCGTCGGTAGCTTCGTGTGCGAAAGGAACTTCATCGCACATGCACACACCGGTTATCATCGACTTCGTCAACCACCTCCTGAAACTTATCCTCGGCTCGTAAGCGGGTTCCCCAATTCTTGCGTGAGGTGGTCACTTGCCCTGTGATCGCCTCACAACTCACATCCCTAAATACGCAGGTAATTCACTGCGCGCCCAACCCGCAAATCCACTGCTGCAATTTACCCGCACTGTTTGTTCACGCCCCGAACCCGTCCACGCCGCCCAGATTACAGCCAATCCTACCGGCCTCTGTACTTTTTCCTTCTGCACCGTGCAAGGCCCCTCTCCAAAGACGGCATAGCGAATACCCTCCTCAATCGGCACAGAGCGCTCACTAGAGCTCCCACCCCAGGTAAAAATCTCCGCCTGTCTTTTATCGAGCGCCCGAGGCAACTCTTCTAACACCCTGCTGAGCGCCGAACGCCGGCCCAGTGCATTTACCTGAACAATCATTTGTCCGTTGTCTACCCGCGAGGCTTCCGTCATCTCGTTTGCAAAAAACGCGCCGTCCCGAACATCCGGCCGGTAACCCCGCAGAATCGATCGAGCATCCACATAGGCCATCCCGCATGCCGATTCCGCCATGTAATCGATCGCCCGCGGCGCTTTGCCCTGCAGTCGTATGGCGAGTTCTAAGTAGTTCGACATCGGCGTGATCAGGAAGGGCACCCGGCCATCGGCGCAGGCCTCGTACTGGACACTCTCGGCCGCCAGCCACATCTTCTGATTGTGATCGATCTCGAGGCGGTCTCGCGTCCGCGTCTGCCATGCGAATCCCAGGTAAGCGCCCATCGGAAACTGCCCGTCTCCACTCGGAAACCGCGTAGGGTTCGTCAATGTCAGACTGGGATGCCGCAGCACCGGCAGCCGCCAGCCCACTAGCCAGGGCGCTATCGTCACCGCCACAAGTCCCGCCGGCATCCAGCGCCACCGGCGGCCAGTTGCCCGGTATAAACAAACTCCTCTGCGGCTCGTGCTTACAAACAACACGACCGCGATCGTCAAAAAGAAATACCGCAACGTATATAACTGCGGCAAATAGAATCCGAGCGGCACCAGCAGCGACACCGCAAGCGCCAAATAGAACACCCAAAACCGGCGCTTCTGCCTTGCCACCTTCATGAACGCCAGAAAGACCGCGGCTAGCAGCACCAGCATCGCCGGCGACAGGCCGAAAAACAAAAAACCGGCGAACGCCCGCAGGTCAAACGAATACGGATTCGAATCCGGAGCGCCTGCCCCCGCCATCCACTTACCCACTAAAACCGGCAGCACCGCAGCCGCCGCCAATTCCCAGAGCTGGCTTCGTTTCCACAAATTCCTGACGTGTTCCCGTGCGACCAGCGAAAGCCCGAGCGCCGGAACCGCCAGCAACACGTCTCCCCGGCAAGCGGCCGCTATCGCTACCAAAACCAGGCCCGCGACTCGGCCCATTGCCGAAGTACGCCTCCCCAGACTGCAAAACGCCAGCAATAGGAATGCCAGCGAGAACCAGCCTGTGCCCAGGAACGGCATGTAAAGGATTAGCACAGGCGCAAGCAGCACCGGCAGCAGCAATGGTAGCGGAACGCGTCGCGTTCTTAGGCCCAGACATATCCAAGCCACCGTCACCAGCGCCGTCAGCAGAACATTGGCCGCCAAAACCGGATCTGCTCGGGGCATGAGCCGAAACAACCAGCTCACCGCCAGAAAAGCGCCCCATTGCTTATCGAAGTTATAAAACGAAGCGTGGAAAAACGGCGCTTGCCCTCGTGCCAGCTGCCAGCTGCTACTCAGAATCGTGGCCTGGTCATTGTCCCGGAAGGTCGACGACACGAACGGGTAAACCAGCGTAAGCAGTACCACGATTTGCAGGGCAACCCTGCGGCCGGTTTTTCCTTTCACAGCCACGCCACATGGTACTTCGCCCTGTATCGCAGGAACAATCTGCGAAAAATGCCGCTCCCGGCCACTACTTCTTCGGATATCCGGAATAATCATGCAACGTTTAACTGCTCTTCTCCTTTTGCCCCTGTTCGGCCTGTTGCTTTCGCTTCCCACCAGTGCCGCTGCGAGTACCCGCACCATTACTCCCTCGGTAGCTGCTGCCCATCTAACGGATGCTCAGATTGACGCGACCATTCGCGCGAAATTGGCCAAGTCCAAGATCGGTAAAGATGGCTTCAAATTTCGCGTCCAGCACGGCGTCGTCACCTGGGAAGGCAGTACCAACGTCATCCAGCACAAAGGCTCCGCCACCCGTATGGCCCGCACCTCGGGCGCAACCCAGGTCGTCAACAACATCCAGATCAGCGCCAGCGCAAAAGCCAAAGCCGCCGCCAATCTCAAAAAAGCCAGCGTCGTACAGTAACCACCAGGAATCTTTGTGTCTCGTAGGGTAGGCTTCAGCCTGCCTTCCTGCCGTTTTTCGGCCGCCCGCCACATGCTAAAGTAAGACCTAAGCCCATTTTCTTGATGAAAAGCAGTCTCTTACTATCAGCCTCACTCTGCGCGGCCGTGACCGTGGGACAGGCGCAAACCTCCGGCAGTTCTTCCAAGACGCCCCCCTCTACGTCCCCTTCGGCCAGCAGCCAACTCCAGGTCCGCGGACCCGATGCTGTTGCCCAAAAGGACCCGAACCGGATCGTAGCTACCATCAACGGGAAACAAATTACTGCCAAAGAAGCAGACGGCTTCCTCAAGGCCATCCCGCCCGAGCAACTCAAGCGCTACGAGGCGAATCTGCCGACCGTCGTTCAGCAGATTTATATGAGCAAAGAACTTGCTCAGGAGGCTGCCAAGATGAACCTCGATCAGCAGTCGCCCTGGAAGGAACAGCTCCAGCTCACCCACGATCAGATTCTGGCTCAGGCCTACCTGAACAAAAAGGCATCTACCTCGTCTGGCGCTGCGCCGGATGCCCAGGCTTATTACAATAGCCACTTATCCGAATTTGACAAGGTCAAACTAAGCGGCATTTTCGTTGCCTTCAATCCTCCTGGTACGCCGGCAAGTGGAGCCGCCAGCGGACGTACTGAGGAACAGGCCCGCGCTAAAGCTGATGATCTCGAGAAGAAGCTGAAAGCCGGCGGCGATTTTTCTACTCTCGCCCGTACCGATTCCGATAACCAGCAGGCCGCGGCCAAGGGCGGCGATCTTGGCACCTATAGCGTGGGCGATCCGCAGCTGCCGGCCCCCATTAAGACTGCGGTTGAAAAGCTGCAGACCGGGCAATCTACCGATCCTATCCGCATCCCGAACGCCTTGCTTATCGTAAAGCTCGACAGTCGCAACAAATTGACCTTCGACCAGGCCAAGCCTGAAATTACTCAGAAACTGCAACAGGAGCAGAATCAGGCTGCTGTTAAGCAGGAAACAGACAAATACAAGATCCAGGTGCAAGACCCTGCCTTTTTCAATGGAACAGGAACCACGGGTGCCCGCGTCCCCTCACTGGCCCGGCCCGGTTCCCCGGCTGGTTCTCCGGCCAAACCCTGACGTAGCTCCCCGGACGCAACGTCTAATCTCCTCAGTCGCAGCGCGCCTTCCTTTCCTGGAAGGCGCTTTCATTTCAGTCACCCTCCAGCCAGATCTAACCGCGCACCGTGGCCAACTTCTGTCAGGGCAAACCTGCGGGATCGCCGTCCATGCCGCCACTTTCATCCGCCAGCGCCGGATTGTTCTGGAAACCGCCCTCCTCCGCAAGCCTCTCCTCTTGCGACTGATTTTGCAACATGAAGTATTTCACTTCGTCTGGGTCCGCCTGAATAAAACTTTGCGGAGCGAATTTGCTGCTCTCCTCGAAACTGAATGCCAGTCCCACGCACGCGGCGAGCTCGGAGAATCTGCCGCCGTCCACAAATGCGGCCCCACCGAGACCCTATGGCGCAATTACGTCTGCGAAAGCTTCTGCGACACCGCCGCCTGCCTTTACGCCGGAGCTCCGCCGAACCTCGAGTACCGGCTCGCCCACCGCTGGCGCAAAAAGCGTCACAACTGGATCGAATCGCTCTTCTCCCAGCCGCGCCGCTGCTAATTCGTTAAGGAAGCTCTATTTCAGCGCTAAACTGGAACCAGGATGCTTCCGCCCTATCTCCGCAATCCCAAATTTTTCATCTTGCTGATACTGCTGGCCGGAATCGCCGCCTTTTCGGTGTCTAAATCGACCTCCGCGTCCACCCAAAGGAGCGTTGCCAAAACCAAAGCGGCTCAAAACCGGAAGCCCGCCCCCGATTTCACCTTGACCGATGCTGCCGGCAGCAAAGTGGCACTATCAGACCTGCGTGGCAAAGTAGTTCTCCTCAATTACTGGGCCACCTGGTGCGGTCCCTGCGTTATCGAAATCCCCTGGTTCCAGGAGTTCGAGCAGCAGTATAAGTCCAAAGGCTTCGAAGTCGTAGGCGTTTCCATGGACGAAGATGGCTGGTCTGCCATCAAGCCCTTTATCGCCGAGCACAAGGTAAATTACCGAATTCTTCTCGGCAACGACTCCGTCAGCCAACTCTATGGCGGACTCGACTCGCTCCCTACAACGTTTATCATTGATCGTGAAGGCAGGTTTGCTTTCCCCCCGCACATCGGCCTCATCTCCAAGAATGAATACGTCAATGAAATTGAAAGCCTCCTTGAGGAGAAGCCGCTCAACGCTTCCCGGCGCACTCCTGCTCTTCCTGTCGCTCTGCTGCTCGGCGCAGCAAAGTAAGCTGATCGTCCATCCCGCCGACCCCCTCTCGGTGAAGCGCGGTGCGTCTGTGTCCCAAGTTCTCGATCTGGCCGTTCTTCCCGGCTTTCACGTCAATAGCGACAAGCCAAAGGACGAATATCTTATTCCTTTGAAACTCAACTGGACGAGCGGTCCGCTCCAGGCACAGGACATTACGTACCCCAAACCCGAAGAAACCAAGGTGGGCGGCCAATCCGTTCTCGTGTTTACCGGAAATTTTCACATCTCGACGAAATTCCAGGCTCCCGGCAACGCTCCTAAAGGTTCCGCCGCCATGGTCGGCAAACTCCGCTACCAGGCCTGCAACAACCAGATGTGTTTCCGTCCCACCACCGTCGATATCCACGTACCCGTTTCCGTTCAGTAATTGCGACGCCTCATCCTGCGCCCCGGAGCGATCGGCGATTGCCTGCTCGCTCTGCCCGCTCTTGAACACCTCGCCGGCGGAAACTACACCGAACTCTGGATTTCCTCGGCCATTGTTCCGCTGATCCACTTTGCGGACCGCGTCCAGTCGCTTTCATCTACTGGCATTGACCTTGTCGGTGTCGGCGATCTTCCGATCCCACCAGAACTTCAGAAAAAGGTCGCGAGCTTCGACTCCATTATCAGCTGGTATGGCGCAAACCGCCCAGAGTTCCGGGAGGCGATCAGCCGTCTGGGTGTCGACTGCGAATTCCTCGCCGCCTTGCCGCCAAATGATTATCCTGGTCACGCCACTGACTTCTTTGCCGGACAAGTCGGGGCAAGTAGAGGTTTAATTCCACGTATTGAGCTGTCCGCCACCGAGCCAAAACCATCGATCTTCCTCCACCCCTTTTCCGGCAGCAAACGCAAGAACTGGCCACTCGAGAGGTACCAGGAACTCGCGACCCGGCTCCCCGAACCTGTCGAATGGGCAGCCGCTGTCAGCGGCGTCTATCTCTTGGAAAATCTCGGCTCTCTCGCCAGCCATCTCAATGGCGCACGCCTCTTCGTCGGCAACGATTCCGGCATCACGCACCTGGCTGCGGCCATCGCTATCCCCACTCTCGCGCTCTTCGGCCCCACCGATCCCGCGAAATGGGCGCCTCGCGGCCCGAACGTAACGGTCCTTCATTCCGATCCGTTAAAAAATCTAACGGTCGACGAAGTCCTGGAAACTGCGAACCACTTGTTAAACCAGCCTCACCCTTAGTCTCGGGTTTTCAAAAGTCATACGCCAAGTGCAGATCTCTATTTTGTCCCGTTCAGGCAGTCCACCACGAACTATGCTGGAACTAATGATGAAGAGTTTTGTCGCCGCGTTGCTTTTCCTGTCAACCTGTATTGCGTCCGCTCAGAACGCCTCTGTCACAAGCCTGCTCTCGAAAGACCTGCCCGAAATGCCGGGTAAGGAAGCTCAGATGGTGACGGTAGACCTACCGCCGGGCGAGGTAGGCGCGATTCATCGTCATGACGCGTACGTGTTCGTATATGTGCTCCAGGGTTCGATTATGATGCGGGTGAAGGGCGGTCCGCCGGTGACGCTCGGTCCTGGTCAGACCTTCTATGAGGATCCGCACGACATTCACACGGTGGGCCGCAACGCGAGCGCAACGCAGCCAGCCAGGTTTCTCGCGTTCTTCGTGGAGAATAAAGGTGAGCCACTGGTCCTTCCTGTAAAGTAGGCCTTTCTGCCCGATGCGGCTTTAACAAGGAGTTAGACCATGAAGATCTTTGTCGCGGGAGCAAGTGGCGCCATTGGTAAACCTCTAATCGGCAAATTGATTCAGCAAGGGCACTTGGTGACCGGCATGACGCAATCCGATGAGGGAGCGAAAAGGATTCGCAGCCAAGGCGCTAAGGCAGTCATTGCAAGTGCCTTCGATGCTGCGGCGGTGAGCGGGGCACTCCGCTCTTCAGAATCAGAGACGGTGATCGATCAGCTGACGTCGCTTCCCAAAAATCCCGCCGAATTCGCTTCGGCTCAAGCGAAGGATCGCAAGCTCCGGATCGAGGGAGGTGGCAATCTGCTTCAGGCGGCCCAAGCTTGTGGAGTTCGCCGCTATATACAGCAGGCAAGTGGCTTCTTTCTGAAAGCAAGTAGTGGTCTGGCGGATGAGAATGCCCCGCTCGCAACAGATGCCAGCCCAAGCGTGGCCAGCAGCGCCCAGAGTTATGCCCAATTAGAAAAGCGAGTGCTTTCCTCAGCTATTGAGCCGGTGGTGTTGCGTTATGGGTTTTTCTATGGTCCGGGAACATGGTACGAACCGAAGGGCGGTTATGCCGATATGGCGCGGCAGCAGAAACTGCCTATCATTGGCGGTGGCGCCGCCGTCTGGTCCTGGATCCACATTGATGATGCAGCGGACGCCACGGTTGCTGCACTGACGATCCCTCCTGGCGTGTACAACATCGTCGACGATGATCCTCTGCCGGTCCGTGTGTGGTTACCGGCTTTCGCGGAATCGGTCGGCGCTCCCGAGCCCCCGGAAATGACCGAAGCGGCTGCACGGGAGACGGCCGGCGAAGATGCGGTATTCTACGCCACCAGGCTCGTTGGAGCGACAAATGCAAAAGCAAAGCGTACCTTTGGGTTTGCTCCCCGTCATCTCGAGTGGCTCTCCGCGTGAGGGATCTTTCTCACGACAGGCTTCCAGGCCCAATTCGAATAGCAGCGGTGGTTCTTCGGTTCACTCTTGCCGCAGGGCTTCTGTCGGCCGTTGCCGACAGGTTTGGGTTGTGGGGTCCGCCGGGTGCTCCGATGGTCGCTTGGGGGAATTTCTCCAACTTCCTCATCTACACAGCAAAGCTGAATCCGTGGTGTCCCACGTCCATGGTCCCGGTTCTTGGCTGGAGTGCTACGACCCTCGAGTTTGCTCTCGGGGTCGGACTGGCGATTGGGTACAGATTGCGGCTCATAGCGCTGCTTACCGCTGCGCTCACGGCCTTGTTCGCGGTCGCTATGTCGTTCACGCTCGGAGTGCACGAACCACTGAACTACTCCGTATTTACCTTTGCGGCCAGTTCCTACTTGCTCGCTGCCATTTCAAACCATCGCAGCAATCAACGCGATGAAACCGCTAATCGGCTGCCAAACTAGCCGTCGCTTGCGGCTTCCACCGCACAATCGGTTTGCGCGCCGCGGTTACTTCATCCACCCGCGGCGTGCGAGTCGAATGCGGCGCTTTCAACACCAACTCCGGATCTTCGTCTACTTCCTTGGCAATCGAAATCATCGCATCCACGAACAAATCGAGCTCGCGTTTGCTCTCCGTTTCGGTCGGTTCGATCATCATGGCCCCGCGCACAATCAGTGGAAAACTCACCGTATACGGATGAAAGCCATAATCGATCAGCCGCTTGGCAATATCGCCCGTGCGCACGCCCTTCTTTGATTGGCGGTCGTCGCTGAACACGCACTCGTGCATGCTGCGCGCCTTGTAAGCCAACTCGTAATAGGGTTCGAGCAGTGTCCGAATGTAATTCGAATTCAACAGCGCGTCGAGGGTCGCCTGCCGCAATCCATTGCCGCCATGCGCCATGATATACGCCAGCGCTCGCACCAGCACGCCGAAGTTTCCGTAGAATGCTTTCACCCGCCCGATCGATTGCGGCAGATCGTAATTCCACGTCCACTGCCCATCCGCCCGTTTCAAACGCGGCGAGGGGAGGAACGGCGTCAGCACCTTCGCGACCGCCACCGCGCCTGCTCCCGGACCACCGCCACCGTGCGGCGTCGAAAACGTCTTGTGCAGGTTCAGGTGCATCACGTCCACACCGAAGTCACCCGGCCGCGCCACACCGACCAGCGCATTCATGTTCGCACCGTCCATGTAAACCAGCCCGCCCCGATCGTGGAGAATGTCGCAGATCTGTTGAATGTTCTCTTCGAACACACCCACCGTGTTCGGATTGGTAATCATCAGCCCCGCTACGTCTTCGGTTACGGCACGCTCCAGTACGGCCAAATCGACCACGCCTCGATCGTTCGATTTGATGTTCTCAACGCTGTAGCCGACCGCCATCGCCGTCGCGGGATTCGTGCCATGCGCTGAATCCGGCACGAGAATCTTCTTCCGCGGATTGCCGCGCGATTCGAGCAGCGCGCGGATCATCAGAATGCCCGTAAATTCCCCATGCGCGCCGGCTGCGGGTTGCAGCGTCACCGCATCCATCCCGGTAATCTCCGCCAGTGCGCGTTCGAGCACACCGATCACTTCCATACAGCCCTGCGCCAGCGACTCCGGCTGGTAAGGATGCGCCCAGGCCAGACCCTCCGTGCGCGCCACTGCTTCGTTCACGCGGGGATTGTATTTCATGGTGCACGAACCCAGCGGATACATCCCCAGATCAATCGCGTAATTCCAGGTGGAGAGCCGCGTAAAATGCCGCAGCGCCTCAAACTCGCTGACTTCTGGAAAGTCTTCAATCTCGTCGCGCGTGTTCCTGCGGCCCAGCACCGCCGCCGCATCCACCGCCGGAACATCGAGTTCTGGTAACTGGTATCCGATCTTTCCCGGTGAACTCAACTCAAACAGCAGCGGCTCATTTTGAACAATGTGTTTCGAAACTTTCTTAATCAATTCTTTGCTCCTGCAAAAGTCCGGGCCACCGTATCCATATGCGGACGCCGGTTCATTTCCGTCGCGCACAGCAGCATGCAGTCTTTCAATTCAGGATAGAAACGCCCCAGCTCCAGCCCACCCACGATTTTTTGTTCGAGCAATGCGCGGTTGATCTCCCCCGGCCCTTTGCCATTCGTGCGCGCTACAAACTCATTGAAGAACGGCCCTTCAAACTTCAGATCCAGTTGCTCCGCCAGGTAGTGCGCCTTGGCCAGATTCTGCTCCGCCAGTTCGCGCAATCCCTGCTTCCCGTACACCGACATAAACACCGTCGCCATCAACGCCAGCAGCGCCTGGTTCGTGCAAATATTCGACGTCGCCTTTTCCCGCCGGATATGCTGTTCCCGCGTCGCCAGCGTCAGGCAGAACGCCCGCTTCCCGTCCGCGTCCGTTGTCTCGCCCACCAGCCGCCCCGGCAGCTGCCGGATATACTGCTCGCGCGCCGCAATGATTCCGGCGTACGGTCCACCATAGCTCGGCGAGATGGCAAAACTCTGCAACTCGCCCACCACGATATCCGCTTCCTTCGGCGGCTCGATCAACCCCAGCGCCACTGCTTCGGTAAACACCACCACCAGCAGCGCGCCTTTCGCCGACACGATCGAAGACAATTCGCCGACCTGTTCCAGCAGTCCGAAGAAGTTCGGAGTCTGCACAATCACCGCCGCTGTCTTGTCATCCAGTTTCTTCTTAAGATCATCGAGATCCAGGCGTCCGTTCTTGGCGTAGCCCAATTCTTCCACCGGAATGCCTTGGTGCTGCGTCGCTGTCCGCAACACTTCGCGGTACTCCGGGTGCACGGTGCGTGCGATCAATACCTTGTCCCGCCGCGTCACTCGCACCGCCATCATAGCCGCTTCCGGCACCGCCGACGAACCGTCGTACATCGACGCATTCGCCACATCCATTCCGGTCAGCTGGCACACCATCGTCTGAAATTCAAAAATGCTCGTCAACGTGCCTTGCGAAATCTCGGCCTGATACGGCGTGTACGACGTCAGAAACTCGCCGCGCGACACCACCGCATCCACCAGCACCGGCCGGTAATGGTGATACACGCCTGCACCTAAGAAGCTTGCATACCCATTCGCATTTCGAGCAGCCTGCTCTTTGAAATAATCGACGATCTCGTATTCGCTCTTGCCATCCTCGATCGCCAGCCGCCCGTCGAAACGGACACTGTCCGGCAGATAAGAAACCAGCTCTTCTTCAGATTTCAGTCCGATCGAAGACAGCATTTCCCGTCGTTCTGAATCTGATTTTGGTAAGTATCGCAACTAAGTGTGTCCCTACTCCGCGCCTACGTATTTTTGATAATCGGCCGACGACATTAGTCCATTAATTTCGTCGGCAGCCGCGCCCGCCAGCTTAATCTTGATCAGCCAGGCATCGCCGTGCGGATCTTCATTCAAACGCTCCGGCGTCTTACCCAGCAGCTCGTTCGCTTCGAGCACCTCTCCAGTCACCGGCGAGTAGATGTCCGAAACGGCTTTCACCGATTCCACTGATCCGAATGTCTGCCCCTTCGTCACCGCTGCGCCCACTTTCGGCAGATCGACGAATACGATGTCGCCCAATTCATGCTGGGCATGGTCGGTAATGCCGATTGTCCCGTGGTCACCCTCTACGTGTACCCACTCATGCTCTTTTGTGTATTTGTACGTTTCTGGATAGCTCATTTACTTGGCTCGTTTGTAGAAGGGAGTCGTCACAACTTCAGCAGCCACCGGCGCATTCCTGATCAGGATCTGAATCGGTGTCCCCGGCTCTGTTTTGTCCAACGGCAAATACCCGAGACCGATGTTCTCGTTCAAGCTCGGCGATGGACCGCCGCTGGTTACCCAGCCCGCGGGTTTGCCATCGATCCAAATCTCATAGCCGTCTCGCCCAATGCCGCGCTCGCGCATGGCGAACCCCGCGAGCTTGCGCGTCAATCCGGCCTGCTGCAATTTCTCAAGCGCCGCCCGTCCCACAAAGTCACCTTTGTCCATCTTGACGATCCATCCCAGGTCCGCTTCAAAGGGATTGGTCGAGGCTGTCAGCTCATGGCCGTAGAGCGCCATCTTGGCCTCCAGGCGAAGCGTATTCCGCGCGCCTAATCCGCACGGCCGGATGTCGAACTCTTCGCCTGCTTGCAACACTTCCTGCCAGATGCGCGACGCTTGCAGCGGCGAGATATAGATCTCGAATCCGTCTTCACCCGTGTAGCCGGTGTGCGCGATCCGCGCCGCTTCGCCCGCCACTGTGCCGTCTTCAAACCAGTAATACTTGATGGCCCCGAGATCGACGTGAGTCAGCTTCTGCAGTGTCGCCCGCGCTTGCGGCCCCTGTATGGCCAATTGGGAATATTGCTCGCTGCTAAAGGTCGCTTCCGCGTCGAACGAATTGTGAGCCACGATGTGCTCGAAATCTTTCTCCTGATTCGAAGCATTTACACAGAGGAAAAAGTGATCGTCCGCCACTTTGTGGACTAAAATGTCGTCCACGAATCCGCCATGCTCATACAGCAGAGCCGAGTAATGCGCCTGTCCGATTTTGAGCTTCGCCCCGTTGTTGGTAGAAACATGATCGACCAGCTTCGCTGCTTCCGGGCCGCGCACATCGATCTCGCCCATGTGGCTCACATCGAACAAGCCCGCGCCGTGGCGCACCGCGTTGTGCTCTTCGAGAATACTCGAATACTGCACTGGCATATGCCAGCCGCCAAAATCGACCAGCCGCGCTTTTGCCGATACGTGGGAATCGAAAAGAGGCGTCCTCTTCAGCTCGCTAGTTGTCGTCATCACCAGTTCAAAACTAAGGTCTTAAGCGATGGCTTCGCCCGGATCGGACGCGCCGTACTCTTTTAGTTTATTGAACAGGGTTTTCAGACTGATGCCCAGGATCTCGGCAGCCCGGGTTTTATTGTTCTTGGTGTGCTGCAACGTCACTTGAATCAGCGCTTTTTCCGCTTCGCTTACGGTCGTGCCCACCGCTAATCGGACGCTCTCGGGTTCGAAAACTTGCGCCAGCGGACGCGCGCCGATCGATGCGCCAAAATCGTACGGAAGGTGAGCCATTTGAATCACGCCTTCACCGGTCATAATCACCGCCCGCTCCAACACATTTCTGAGTTCGCGCACATTCCCGGGCCAGTGATGCTTGCGAAACGCTTCCATTACATCGGGCGTTACGTGCGTCACGTTGCAGGTATGCTTTCGGTTTAAATACGTGATTAGTGTTTCGGTCAAAACCGGAATGTCCGCCAGGCGCTGCCGCAGCGGAGGCAGCGAGATTTGAAACACGTTCAAGCGGTAGTACAGGTCTTCCCGTAGATCGCCTTTCTTCAGCGCATCATCCAGGTTTCGATTGGTGGCCGCTATTACGCGCACGTCCACCGAAATTTCACTCTTGCCGCCGAGTCGCCGCACGCGCGAGTCTTCCAAAACACGCAACAGCTTGGCCTGCGTGTTCGAAGGCATCTCAGCGAGTTCGTCGAGCAGCAGCGTGCCATGCTGCGCCAGTTCGAAGCATCCGGCCCGTCTCTCTAAAGCCCCCGTAAACGCCCCTTTTTCGTGTCCGAACAACTCGCTTTCCATCAGGGTCTCAGGCATCGCGGCGCAGTTGATCGCGACAAACGGCCCGGCCCGGCGGTTGCTGAGTTGATGAATCGCGCGCGCCACCAATTCCTTGCCGGTACCGCTTTCACCTACCACCAATACTGCTGCTTTGCTCGGTGCCACCTGCTGGATCACGTTAAACACCTGCTGCATCTGCGGCGACGTGCCCACCATATCGACCAGCACTCCCGTATTCGCCAATTGCCGCTGCAGTCGCTCTGTTTCTTCGGCTAATTGGCTTTGCGAGGCCGCGCGTTCGAGCAAGACACGGAGTGCCGCCGGCTGAATCGGCTTTTCCAAAAACCAGAACGCACCCAGATCATGAATCGTCTGAATAGCCGTTTCGATATTGCCGAAAGCCGTCAGTACGATCGCCGGCGGCATGTTCCCATCGCTGCCCAGGCGCTTCATCAACTCGAAGCCGTCCATTCGCGGCATCATCAAATCCGTCACGATCACACCGGCGTTGAAGACGGCCAGCTTCTCGATCGCTTCCTGCCCGTCGCCTGCTGTTTCGACGTTAAAACCCCACGCTGAAATCATCGCCGCCAGGGGCACGCGCTGCGACTCCTCGTCGTCAACGATGAGTACATTGGTCGCCTGGCGTGATGTGGCTTGGTTTCCCACGGTGTTCAGTCTATCCGATCAAAAAAACAGGCCCGGTCGGCGCGCAACTCGACCGGGCACATCAGCATTATCAAATGTGTAACTTGCGGAACCTTTATCTTAGTACGAGTAACAGAGTGACTGCCACTACCGAGTTTTCCTACTAAGCGCCCCTTACGGACGATGCCTAGCAGCCAAGATAAGACGCTTCCCGAGAGCCCGCCCCCATTTCTGGGCACCTGGGGACGTGTTTACGCCGCCGTTCTCGTCTATCTCGCCTTATTGATCGCGACCTTGTATCTCCTGACCCGCCTCTTCGCTCCCTAGCTGCTGCTCGTCGTAAATTCAAAAAACGCTTGCCGGCGCGCGGCTCCGGACAGCGGCGCTGCGAGCTCTTCTTCCACTGCTGTGGAAATCTCGTGAAGGTTGCTGGTCTCTTCCAAACTATGAGGGAGTAACAATGTCCCCAGGGGCCGCGGAATCAAATGAAAGTCACTCGCCGTTTTGAATCTCGCCCCTAATCGCAAAATGCCAGTGTGCCTCTCGTGGAACAGGCGTTTTCGCCTGTCACCGTAGCGCTGCTCTGCTCCGGGGTGAACGCGAAGGTCCCAAAACAACTCTGGATTTTTCGCCCGCCTTCGCCGACCACAACTCAGACTTTCAGAGCAGTGGTTTGGGCATTGCTATTTTGCGGCGAGAAGGAGCGCGCTTCTGTCTTCACCTGCGGGATTACTCCATGCGCAGCGCCTGAATCACGTCGATGCGGGCGGCGCGCGCGGCGGGTATGACCGAAGCTGTCACGGCCGCAATTAACAGGACGAGCGCCGAGCCGGCTACCGGCAGCATCCCCGGGGTTTTCAGGTCTGCCAGGAAAGTGCCGGCCAATTGCGCGAGGCCAAACCCGCAGGCTAAACCGACAGCGAGTCCGGCGATGGCGATGGCAGTGCCCTCCGTGATGACGCGCAGCAGCAGATTCCGCGGCTGCGATCCAACGGCAAGCCGTATGCCAAATTCGCGAGTGCGTCCGCTGACAGAGAAGGCCAGCACGCCGGCGACCCCGACTACGGCAATGAGCAGCGCCACGACAGCGAAAGCGCCGAAGACCATCACGTTGAGCCGATCGGGCGAAAGCACTTCGGTTCGTATGTCTGCCAGTGTCGCCGCGCGTTCGACGGGCTGGTCCGCGGACATTTTGCGCATGATGCGCCGAATGGGCGTTACCAGAGCATAGGGATTAGAGCGCACGTGCACGAACAGGCGCCCTCCTCCAATAGCTTGCTCCTGATCGAAAGGACGATAGACGGTCATGGTCGGTGTGGGCACAACGTTCAAGTCGTCCATATCAGCCACTACGCCAATAATGCGCAGCGGCGTGGAATTCACGAAGGGGAGGACTTTCATGATCGGGTCGGTCCACATGATGTGGTGGTCCAGAGGATCGCCCTTGGGGAACATCCGCTGGGCCACGCTCTCGCTTACGATGGCGACGGGGTTGCTGCTGTTGCGGTCGGCATCGGTGAAATCACGTCCTTCGATAAGAGGCAGGCCAAGCGTTGCGAAAAATCCCGGTGATAGGATCCGAAACTTGGCGCGGGGATGCTCCTCGCTCGGGGCGGGCACGTGCCCGTCGGCCGAAAATTCGAGTCCGAGGTCGGACGAAGCATCACGCCAGGGGACGGTCGAGCCGATAGCCACGTTCTGAACACCGGGCAATTGACGGATTCGCCGCGTCGCTTCGCGGTAGAAATCGACCACCTGGCCCGGCGTCTTTCCCAAATGGATCACGGGCACATCCACTGCGAGCACACGGCTGGTTTCGAAAGCGGTCTGCGCGGCTTGGAGGGAAATAAGCGTTTTGACGGTAGCTCCGGCGGACGCGACCAACACGAAGGAGGCGGCGATCTGAACGATCGCGAAGACCTTTAATTTACGGTTCGCGGCGCCAGTGACGCGAGCGCTCCCGCTGCTGAGGGCAAAGCCTTGTGCGCCGCCCGACAACGGCAGGCGGGGAATGAATGCCAAGAGCACGGCGGCGGCGACCGCCAGTCCCGCGCCGACCCATAGCATGCTCGGCTCGATAGTAAGGTCGAGGGCTCGGATGGAGTAGCGCGACAGATAACGGCCGAGCAGGGCCACCATCGGGCTGGCGATCAGAATTCCGAGAATTGCTCCGGCCACACAGAGCAGCAGGCTTTCGGTTAAGAGAGTACGACGCAAAGCAGCGGTGCTAGCGCCTAGCGCCGCGCGCAGACCCAGTTCGGCTTCGCGGCGTACGTTGCGGGCCAAAATCAGATTGGCGACGTTGGAGCAGGCGATCACGAAAACCAGCAGCGAGGTCACCATCAGGACCAGCAATATGGTGCGCGCTCCTGAGGTGAGCTGGTCGCGCAGGGTCACCGCATTGATCCGGTAATCGGCTTTGGCCGGATAGGCTTCGGGGTGCTCCCGCTTCATGGCCCCGTAGACGGAACGCAACTCCGCGCGCGCCGTTTCGAGGTTCGCGCCCGGCACGAGCCTCGCGAACAAGTCGGTCATGCGGTGGATCCGGTTGGTGACCATCATGGCGGATAGATGGTGCGAGCTGGTGACGATGTTGGCGATGATTTCGGTGTCGGCCGGATACGGGACGCAGGATTCGAGAACGCCGACGACGGTGGCGGTGCGGGCGTCGAAGATTGAATCGAGGCGGACGGTTTTGCCGAGCACCGAGGGATCGCTCTTCAATACGGTCGACCAGAATCGGTAGGTCAAGACCACCGCGCCGGCGGCATTTGGACCGTCGTCGCGCGCGTCGAGGAGACGCCCGAGTATGGGACGCAAACCCATGACCTGGAAGTACGAGCCATTCACAACCCCGGACCGAACCGAGCGGGGTTCGCCGAGCCCGACCAAGGTAAAGCCAAAGCTGGAGAACTCGCCGAACGAGCGCAGCGTTTTGACGCGTGAGCGCAAATCCGCGATTTCCGGGATGGAGAAGTTGGCGTTGTCGTTTCCCATACCTGGCGCGCTCTGCCGGATGTAAATGAGCCGGCTCTCGTCGCGATTGACGAGCGGGCGCAGCAGAACACCGCGCACGAGGCTGAACACCACGGCGTTGGCTCCGATGCCGAGCGCCAGGGTCAGTATGACGGCTGCGGTCAGGCCTTTTGCGCGGGACAGGGAACGGATGCCGACTTTCAGCTCGCGTAGGAAGGACACGGTGTTTTCAATCATGCGGTACCTCGCTGACGGCGGAGTGGTGCACGTCCATCGCCATGCTAAACCGTTGCAGAAACAAAGGACATTAGCTCTTCTGAAAGAGGCAGCTACTGTTCACTTTCGAAATGCTGTGTCTCGGAACAGGACAACGCGCTGCGCAAAGCAGAGCCGCGCAAAGCAGAAACGACGCCAAGCTGAAGTCTACCCCCTACGAGAGACGCCTGGTCACGGGAGGCACTTGCAAAACGCATAAGTAAGAGAAGCGGTTTAAAGCAGAAACAGAAGAAATTGTTTGTAAGGGGGCCCTGCGCCGATGTAAGATTTTGTCGCCAAACAAATTTCAAAACATCGGAGGAGGATCCCTTTTGCAGAGTACAGCGCAGGATCGATTGAGGCAATTCCGCAACCTGTTACAGGCCGAGCTATTCCCCTGGCTGGAGTCGTCGGTGGGAGCAATGGGCAAACCGGCGCGGTTGCTGGCCGCGGTGCTGAGCAGGGAGCCGCTCGCGCGCTGGCTAGGGCGGCGCGCGCGCACCGGACGGCGGCCTTGTGACCGCCAGTTGCTGGCGACGGCCTTCTTCGCCAAAGCGATCTACAATCTGCCCACCGCCCGGCATCTGATGCAGCGTTTGCAGACGGACACGCAACTGCGCCGGCTGTGCGGCTGGGACACCGCTCAACAGATCCCCACGGAAGCCACTTTCTCGCGCGCCTTCGCCGAGTTCGCCGCTGCCGGACTGCCTGGCAAGATCCACGCAGCGCTGATCCGAAACACCCAGCAAGATCGGGTGATCGAGCACATCGCGCGCGACTCGACCGCCATTGAAGCGCGCCAACGACTGCCCGCGGACAGAGACAAAAAACGCCTGCCAAAGCCCTCCCCCTTTCCCAAATACAAAACTCGAACAGGCCTTCACCAGCGCCGTAAAAGAGGACCGCATCCACGCGCTAAGGCCTGTCAACGCGGGCCGCGGCTCGCACGCCAAGCGCACATGACGCTGCCGGAAATGCGCGCCGACCTGCCCCAGGAGCGCAGCCTCGGAGTCAAGACCAGCAGTCAGGGCCATCAGCATTACTGGCGCGGCTTCAAGCTGCATTGGGACGTAGCCGATGCAGGACGCATCCCCATCAGTTGCCTGCTCACCGGCGCCGGCGTGCATGATTCGCAAGCCGCCATTCCACTCATGCCGATGAGCGCCGGCCGTGTCCGCTGGCAGTGCGACATTATGGATTCCGCTTACGACGCCCGAGCCATTCGACAGCAAAGCCGGAAGCTCGGTCATCAAGCGCTTATCAAACCCATCCGGCGCCCCCATAAATCCAACGACCGGCCGGATGAACTGACGGAAGAACAGAAACAGCGCTTTAAAAAACGCACCATCGTCGAGCAACTCAACGCGCGTTTGAAAGACGAGTTCGGAGGCCGCCTGATCTACTTCCGGGGCGCCCCTAAAATCATGGCGCATCTCACGTTTGGAGTGGTCGCGCTGACCGTCGATCAATTACTCCGCTGGGCCCCCTAGACTCCTGTCCCTTTTCCGCCTCGATTCGAAACTCCGGATGAACCCTTTTCCTAGCGCGTCTAGAGAAGCGCGTTCCTGCCCGGCCAGACCCATCGGCCTATCGCGCCCCTGGCAGGAAGCCAGAAGCATCCTCGAAAATGAGTTGCTCCAACGCGCTCTCCAACAAGCAACTCCTTCCCTGTCAAATAGATGCCAGTCATTCCGCACTCGCCGGTTGAAGCGAAAGGCCCAAACCTGACCACCCGCCAAGGCAAAATACCGCAAAACCCCAATAAAATCGCTCTCTTTCACAGCGACCCGCCCTTCGTCAAGGCCCTTTCAGTCGAGTTTTGCAAGACGTTCACGCGCCTTCAAAATAATTACTACTTCTAATCTTGCAATGACTTAGGCGTGCTCCGGCGCTTCTCGTTGATCCGCTTTTCCGGCGTTCACATGCTATTTTCCGGCAGGCCCGGAGAGCAGTCGCTCTTGCGGGCTTTTTCATTTCCACTCCAGGAGCTCGACCCTTGCCAGCTTGCCAAGAAATCAAAACCGTCCTCGACCGGGGCGGCGAACGCGAAAAGGACTGCCACTTTGCCGACCGTTTCGGGCCGTTCATGCTGTCATGCCCTGCGCCGCGCCGCGATCGTCGGGCCGCTTTGTTTTCCTTGGCCCGGCTAAACCGCCCGTGCTTGCTTCTCCGGACCTTTTCTATGACATACAAACTGTGTACTCTCCTGCTGCTTACGCTGGGCGCTGCCAGCGCGTTAACGCCCATTGCGGACACTGTCTATACGGCCACTGGCCAGACCGTGAAAACCGGTTCTTACCTACAAATCACCTGGCCTCGCTTTACGTCGAGCGGCAGTCACCCCGTTCTGCCCAACAGCCAGAAAGTTCCGCTGATTAACGGAAGCTTTAGCATCTCGCTCGAGCCCACTGCCGGCGCGACCTTCCCGTTCGATTACACCGTCACTTATTACCTGGTCGGCCCGAACGGCCCGCTGCTTCCCTATAGTGAGATGTGGAGCGTGCCCGACTCGACGGTCACGCAGACGATTGCCAACGTCCTCGTCAGCACGCCACCGCCCGTCTCAACGACGCCGCCGTCCGTGAAGGGCGACCTCGTCACTTCAAACGGCTATACTCCGATCCGACTCGCCGCGCCAACCGCCGCCGGCTACGTTCTTCAAAGTAATCCCGCCACTCCGAGTGGTCTGAGCTGGCAGGCGCTCGGCTCGCTGATCGGACCGGCGGGACCGATTGGGCTCACGGGCGCGACGGGTCTCACGGGGCCGATTGGCGCTGCAGGGCCTGCGGGACCGATCGGCGCGACAGGCGCTACCGGGCTAACCGGCGCGACGGGTCCAGCAGGTCCCATCGGATTAACAGGAGCAACCGGTGCACAGGGGCCAACTGGTCCCATTGGGGTAACGGGGGCCGTCGGGCCTGCCGGTCCGTCTGGGCCAACAGGCTCTGCGGGAGCTACTGGGGCAACTGGCGCAGCAGGCCCACAAGGGGCTACGGGCTCCGCAGGCGCGACCGGTCCTCAAGGCCCTACCGGCCTTACTGGTCCCGCTGGTCCTCAAGGCACAGCCGGAGCAACGGGAGCAATGGGGCCAGCCGGTCCCAACGTTGCCGCAAGTACCACGACGGTCGGCGGAGTAATCGTTCCAACCTCCTCAAACATAGCGGTTGACGGATCGGGAAATATCTCCGTAAAGGCTGGAGCCTTTCTCACCGGAACAAGCCCGTCAATGACTAACCCTTCTTTTGCGCGTACGGGCCCGACACTGACTTACACGGTTGGAGCCGGGGGAGTTACAGCAAACAGCTTAGTGTCTGCCGACACAAACGGAAATGCTATCACGCCGACGCTCGGCAGTGGTGCTTTTGGCATCGCCCAATCCACAGTTGCAGCAGCAGGATCAGTCCAAGTGCAATACGGGGGCTTGTCGAACTGCACGATGGACGGTGCGTCTACGATTGGGCACTTAGCCATTCCCAGTGCCACGACTGCCGGGTATTGTTCCGACTCAGGCCAATCTTCCTCGACCCTAATTCCGTCGACTACAGCGATCGTTGGCGCGATCCGGTCTGCCGCAGTCTCTGCCGGAAAGACCAGTGTAATTCAGATCCACGGCCCTGGTGTATTTGGCACACAGCAGAACGGAGTAGCGCCATCTATCTTTGGTGTGACTCTATTCCCGGCTTCCACCACTATTTCCGCGACATGGCAGACTAATCTTCCGAGTGATTCAAGCTTGCAATGCGGAACAACTTCAGGTTTGTACACTATCACGGCGCCCGATGCGAATACCGAAGCAAATGTAAAGGTTCATCAGTCGATTGTGGCGGGGCTCGCTCCGTCCACCACCTATTACTGTGTTGCTTTATCGACAGCATACGGAGGCGGAAAAGGAACTAGTACGCAGTTTTCAGCGTCCACAACAGCAGTTCCAGCGAGTACCACTATCACCAATTACACGGTTGCTTCATGGACCACATTGGGCTCGGGCAACACAGACGGAGACACGTTTTATAACCAAGTTTGTTCAGATCAAAACGAGTATACGGAACTGGATGATACGCACGGGTTCGGCAAGACCGGATCTGCGGATATGATGATAGGTCGATTCACAAACGAGACCACTTTTACGGGAGGAGTAAATGTCAACTTCCTACCCGGTTACGGTGCTACCTCAACATCGCACGGCTCTGATTCGCAAGGGTATTCCCGTAGCAACAAGCTAAGCGGACTACTCTGCATGGGAGGCAATATGTACGGGTTAATGGGCCGACAGAATACAACAAACAGTTCGTTCTACCCTGTCAGTGGTATCACTGGTCTTTTTGACCAAGAGTACGGATCGCTCCTTTACTCGAAGGACCTTGGAGCATCTTGGAATAGTGTTACGTCGCCAGACATATTCACCTCCTACGCATACCCCGCTTCTCTTCCTGCGCAGATCACTTCCTATTTCGCGGATCGAAAGAAGTTTGGCGCTCCTTCATTCATCACATACGGGGTAGACGACGGAACACTAGGCTACATATCTGCTACCTGCAATCCTGCCGTTCTGACAGTAACGGCAAGTTGCCGTGTAGACAACGCTGATGCCTATGTCTACATTCTTGGGAATGACGGCTTTTGGAACAACGGAAGCGCCCTCTACCTGGCTAGAATCGCACGCGCCAAGCTGAAGAACATGAATGGGAACGACATTCAGTACTACACCAATGCCCTAGCAGATGGAAATGGTTTGGAGGACGGGAATTGGTCTTCCAGCATAAGCGGAATAGCAACTATATTAAACGCGGCAGGGCAGATTGGCGAGCCCTCTATGCAATACATTCCCTATCTGAACAGGTACGTTCTTCTGAATTGGTACTACCCCAATTGCAACACGGGGACTTCAAATGCTGGTTGCCCTCAGGACAATACGACAGCGGGAAATTCAGTGTTTAGTTTTTACGATGCGCCGCACCCCTGGGGGCCTTTCACGCAAGTTGGCACTATCTCGAGTTTCCAAGCAGCAACCGGTTCGGCATTCGGCTCTTTGCCGCCGGCAAGTGGACTTTATAATCCCACGTTGCTTCATCGCACTGCTGTTTCCTCCACATCCGCCTCGCCACAGATGACACTTTTAGCGGGTGGCAACTTCTATTCTTATACTCCCTACTATTCGCTAAATTTTGCGAATGTGGAGTTTAATCTGTCAACTCCACCCGCACCCGTATCCATCACGCCGGTTGTGTCGACTGGCGCGATTGCTCTCTCTTGGCCGGCATCAACAGGTTTCGGGGTGAACTACAACCTGTATCGCAGTACGACGAACGGATTCACTCCCGGCCCAGGCAACATGATTGCCTCTAACTTAAAGACGACCACGTACAGCGATTCCAGCCTCTCTAATGGAACAACTTATTACTATGCTCTGACTGCAGTTAATTCTGGCGGTACCTCTACCGCCGTCACCACTTCGGGCACGCCTGCCTTTGTTGGTCTTTTGGATTCTGTGTGTCCCGGTACAAACTGTCCCCAAGCTGGTGCTTGGAGCGTAGCGCGTCAACTGCGCTCCGCTTATTCAGGAAATATTATCCTTATTCGTAGAGCCTCTGACAACACAACTCAAGCAATCGGGAACGATGGCAATGGCAACATCAATCAGGGCGCAATCAGCACCTTTTGCAACGGTACAACGTGTGGCGTTGATACGCTATATGATCAATCTGGAACTAGCTTCAATCTAGTTTCGTCAGCTACGACCGTAGCAAGTGACTGCATTATCTATCAGTCGGGAGCCATCTTAACTCAAGGAGGTCGCCCGACATGTTCCCTCGCCGGTACAATCTCTCAGGGCTATTTAGCAACAGGAGAATCCACCGTGTTAAATACCCTAAGCGCAGAAACGATGGCTGTGACATCCTGGTCTGCATCCAATGCAAATTATGGCACCTTACTTTCTATTTCCGACGGCACCGACAGTGAGTCCCACTCCACACAGGGCATCGACTTCATCATCGGCAATGCCAGCCCGCTCATCTACGCAGCCTTCCATGACGGTGCGATTTCTAACCCAATAACGCTTACTGCCAATACTCAGTATTGGCTAGATACGCAGTACAACAATCCGAGCAATGCGAATAAGACATCTATTTTCGCGGGAACAGCGAGCGCTACACCTACGATGTTACCTGGATCAACCACGGCCCTGGCATCGTCCGAAGTGGCGCTTGGTCTGAGTCCAGCCTCTCCGGCTGGCACTTACTTTGCCGGAACTTTTACCGAAGCCTACGTCTGGAACAAGATATCCGGACAGGCCACGGCTTTCCATTCTAACGTCGCGACTTATTACGGTGTTCAGTAGTAGCACTATCTTACTTTTCCATGCGACTCTCCAATCCTGGAGTCTTAGCCTGATCGGCGTGGAGTAGACCATCGAGTCCAAAGGCCATGCGTCCCGATGAGTCGGGACGCGGCAGCCTAAGGGTCTGCGCTACGAAGCGTGCTGCTTTGCAAGCAGCACGTTTTGTTACGCTGAGGTCATTTGACTCGTAGCTCGAAGTCTTTGCCTTGACCCATTCCAGCCTCAAACACACTGTCACGCAACGCAAGTTTGCCGTGCTGTTTTTCTTTTTACTCGCTTATCTTGTTCTTTATCCCTACGCCGAGCACGGCGGCCTCCGTTACCTGACCTTCCGCATTTTTGGCACGGTGGTCACTTTGTTAAGCATTTACGCCGTCAGCTTTCGACGCAGGCCCGTTCTTTTCGCACTGGCCTTAGCAGTGCCGGTCCTGGTCGAGCGAATCGCATTGCCGCGCGCAGACGCCGGCGTTATTTCTATCCTCAGCATCGTGCTTACCTTCGTGTTCGACGCCTTTATTGTCTTCGTTATTTTCCGCCGCGTCTTTATGAAGGACGAGTCGAACACGGAAGCCATTTTCGGCGCCCTCTGTATTTACTTGCTAGTAGGCTTCACCTTTGCCGGTCTCTACAGCATGCTGGCAACATTCCAGCCACGCGCCTTCTATCTCGATCCGGCCTTCAACCTGCATCTCGTTCCCGACCGCTTCGACCTCATCTATTACAGCTTCGGAACTATAACCTGTGTGGGCCCTTCCGGCATTACCCCGGTTTCCGACCAGGCACGTTCCCTCTCCGTGATCGAGTCTATTCTCGGAATTCTGTACCTGGCAGTGCTCATTTCGAGACTGATCAATGGCAACCGCGGCGGAGACTCTCCAGCGTCCGATCGAAACGTCCCATCTTAAAACCGCAATTGAGGACGCTATGATCGTTTCACAGCTTGCTTTCTCCGGACACTCAATCCGACGCTCCGCTGCTGTCAACCAGTGAAGCGAGCGCGGGCCAGAGCCTACTCAAATGGAGCCGTTATTTTCTGTTCGGGCTCGTCTTGATCCCGCTCGTGCTGAGCTCTCTCGCCTGGTACAGCAGCACGCAGCACGGCAAGCGGCTGGCTGCGACACTCGCTACTGAACGTTTCATTCTCAGCCTCGACGAACTGCTTAGCACGGTACAAGATGCCGAAACGGGACAGCGCGGATACCTGCTCAGCGGATCGGGGCTTTATCTCGCACCGTACCTACGCGCTGAGCGGGAAGTGGACCGCCGCCTCTCCCATGCCATCGATCTTGGCGCTCACACCGGTCTTGCTCCGTCGACGTGGCAGCCGCTCCAAACTGCCATCCATGCCAAGTTCGACGAACTCGCGATCACTCTCGAGCTCCACCGCAGCGGGCATCCCGAGGCCGCCCTCGCGGAACTGCGCAGCAACCGCGGTCAACAGCAAATGACCACGATCCGCGTATTAATCAGCCGGCTCAAGGCCCAGCAGACTGCGAAGTACGAGCGGCTGTACGAGCAAACCCAGGCCAGCGAGCGCCACCTCACCGTCGCCCTGGTATGCGGTGTGTTCCTGGCCCCTCTGCTCCTGCTCGCGGTCTTTCGGGTGAACACGCTCTACGTCAAAGAACGGGATGCCTCGGAAGCCAGCATTCGCCGGCTGAACGAGGAACTCGAACACCGCGTGCAGGAGCGCACCGCCGAACTCGAAGCTCGCACCCGCTATTCCGAGGCGCAGGCCGCTGAACTCGAACGCTCTAACACCGATCTCGAGCAATTCGCTTCTATCGCCAGCCACGACTTGCAGGAGCCCCTGCGCATGATCGCGAGCTATATGGGCATGCTCTCGCGGCGCTATGGCTCGACTCTCGATGACGCCGCCAGGACCTACATTCAGTTCGCGGTCGACGGCGCCAAACGCATGCAAACCCTGATTAACGATCTGCTTGCCTATTCGCGCGCCGGCACCCAGGAGATTAAGAAACAATTCCTGCCTTTCGAGCAGGTCGTCTCGCAAGCCGCCGCCAATCTTCAGCTCGCCATCCGGGAAAACTCGGTGGTTCTCGACTGCGGCGCACTTCCCACTGTTCAGGCCGATGAGACTAAGCTCATCCAGGTGGTGCAGAATCTGCTTGGGAATGCCATCAAGTTCCGCAAACCCGGCGTGATTCCTGAAATTAAGCTCAACGCCCGCCGTCAGGGCCCCGACTGGTTGTTCTCGGTAGCCGACAACGGTATTGGGTTCGATCCCAAATATAGCGACCGGATCTTTCTTGTGTTTCAGCGGCTGCACGGAGCTGGCAGGTATCCTGGTAATGGCATTGGGTTGTCGATCTGCCGCCGTATCGTCGAACATCACGGCGGCCGTCTCTGGGCTGAGTCCGAGCCGGGCTCCGGCTCCACCTTTTTCTTTACTCTGCCCGCCTAGGAAGGAACAAATGTCCAAAACATGTCGCGAGCCAAATTACCGGTGAACATTCTACTGGTCGAAGATAATCCCGGTGACGTGCTGCTCACACAGGAAGCTTTCAGTGAGGGGCGCTATCTCCCTCGCTTGTCAGTGGTCGAAGACGGAGTGGAAGCAATGACTTTCCTGCGCCGGCAAGATGGTTATGCCGATGCTCCCCGCCCTGATCTCATCCTGCTCGATCTCAACCTGCCGCGCAAAGATGGCCGCGAACTGCTGGCCGAAGTCAAGGAAGATCCCGATCTGCGGTATATCCCTATCATCGTGCTAACTACTTCCAATGCCGAGCAGGATGTGCGCCGAGCCTACAAGCTTCACGCCAACTGTTATTTAACGAAGCCCCTCGATATGGACGACTTTCTGAAAAAAGTGCGCTCTATCGAGGAATTCTGGTTGAACGTGGTCCGGCTACCTTAACCAGCCCGGCTGTTCTAATTAGCCACGCCGGCCGCTTGCCGCTTCCACGCATACAAGGGGAACCGCTGGCTCAAGATCCCGACTTTGCGTCGCGCCTCGGCAATCACGGCGTCTGACTTCACGTCGTGGAGCACTTCAGCAATGAGCGCTCCCACTTCGCGCATTTCTGCCTGTCCGAAGCCGCGCGTGGTTACCGCCGGACTGCCTAGCCGGATGCCGCTCGGATTCAACGGCGGATTCGTATCGAACGGGATCGCGTTCTTATTCACCGTGATGTGAGCCTGATCCAGCGCCCGCTCCGCCTCTTTGCCCTTCACGCCCTTGGCAAACACGTCAATCAAAAACAAATGCGAATCGGTCCCGCCGCTCACGACGCGAAAACCTTCGCCCGCCAGCGACTTCGCCAAAGTCCGGCCGTTGTCGAGAACTGCCTGCTGATACGACCGAAACTCCGCCGTAGCCGCCTCTTTGAAACACACCGCTTTTGCCGCGATGACGTGAACCAGCGGACCGCCTTGCGCCCCCGGAAAGACCGCCTTATCGATCGCTGGACCGAACTTCTCTTTCGCCAGAATGATGCCCGAGCGAGGGCCGCGCAGCGTCTTATGCGTCGTCGAAGTCACGATGTCGGCGTGTTCGCAAGGGTTCGGATAAACGCCCGCCGCAATCAGTCCCGAATAGTGCGCCATGTCGACCACGAACACCGCGCTGACCGCATCGGCAATTTGCCGGAAGCGCGCAAAGTCAATCACTCGCGAGTAGGCGCTCGCCCCGGCTACGATCATCTTTGGCTTGTGCTGCTCGGCCAGACGCGCCACTTCTTCGTAGTCGATCCGTTCGTCGTCCTGCCGCACGCCATACGCGAATACCTGGTACAGCTTGCCCGAGAAGTTCAACGGATGCCCGTGCGTCAAGTGGCCGCCATGTGCCAGGTTCATACCCAGAATTGTGTCGCCCGGTTTCAGCACCGAAGCATAAGCCGCTTCGTTCGCCTGCGAACCTGAGTGCGGCTGCACGTTCGCGTATTCAGCATTGAACAGCGCCTTAGCCCGGTCCCGAGCCAGCGTCTCAACTACGTCCGCATACTCGCAGCCGCCATAATAACGTTTGCCGGGATACCCTTCCGCGTATTTGTTCGTAAACACACTGGCGGTTGCTTCCAGCACCGCTTCCGACGTGAAGTTTTCACTCGCGATCAGCTCCAGACCAGTGTCCTGGCGCTCCGCTTCGTGCTGAATCGCCTCAAAAATCTCCGGATCACTGTCAACGAGTGATCGAGCCATGCGCTGCTGTTCATTCATGTGGTAAGACTCGCTTTTTCATTGTCCCGCAAGGTCAGAGAATTTTCTTGCCCAACGCCGACATGATCAATTCCACGCCGAGCAGAGCGGTACGGTTGGCCACGTCCAGCACCGGATTTACTTCTACTACTTCGAGCGAGACCATACGCCCGGAGTCGCAGATGGTTTCCATGGCTAGATGAGCTTCGCGATAGGTCATGCCGCCGCGCACCGGAGTTCCGACGCCCGGAGCTTCGTCCGGATCGAGCACGTCCATATCGAGCGAAAGATGTATGCCTGCTGTCCCGTCGCCCGCGATCCGGATGGCCTCCTCCATCACGCTGCGCAACCCGCGCTCATCGATGTCACGCATGGTAAACGCAGTCACTCCCGATTCCCGAATCGGAGCCCGTTCGCTTAAGTCCACGTCGCGCAACCCGATCAGCACCACGTTGCTGGCGTCCACTTTCGGCGAATATCCGAAGATCTCCGTCAGCTCCACCGGACCTTTTCCGATACAGCAGGCAAGCGGCATCCCGTGGATGTTGCCGCTGGGGCTCGTCTCGGGCGTATTCATGTCGGAGTGCGCATCTATCCAGATGATCCCAATTTTCTGGCCGCGCGCCCGAAAGGTCTCAGTGACGCCTGCGACGGTGCCGGCTGCAATCGAGCGATCGCCGCCCAGAATCAAGGGGAACTTTTGATCCTGCATAATGCCGTGCACCCGCTCGGCAATCTTTGCGCACGCCTTGGCAATAGCCGGCAGATACTTGGCATTCTCCTGGCCGGTCGGCGTACTCTCCTGCTGCGGCGCAGATACATTGCCCAAATCCTCCACCCGGTAGCCGAGCGATTCGAGCTTGCTGTTGAGCGAGGCCAGCCGGAGCGCCGATGGGCCCATGTCGACGCCGCGCCGCCCCGCGCCTAAGTCGAGCGGCGCACCTAAGATCGTGATTTCCGAATGCCGCATATCAGCCGGTCAGGGCCGCGTCCGGTAGAGCATGCGCGGATAGGGAATGGTCTCGCGTACGTGCTCGAGACCGCACATCCAGGCCACGAATCGTTCCACGCCCATGCCGAATCCGCCATGGGGAACGCTGCCGAAACGCCGTAGATCCAGATACCACTCAAAGGCTTCGCGCGGCAGATTGTGCTCTGCGAGACGCCGTTCTAGCAGCGCCAGATCGTGAATGCGCTGACCGCCGCCGATGATTTCGCCGTAGCCTTCAGGCGCAATCACATCGACGCCAAGCGCTACTTCGGGACGCTGTTCATCGGTTTGAAAGTAGAACGCTTTAATAGCGGTCGGGTACCGGTCTACAATCACAGGCACAGCCGAATCCTGGGTAAGCAGCGTCTCATCGGTGTTGCCGAAATCGCCGCCCCATTCGATCTCGCTGCCTTTCGACTGCAGAACTTTCACGGCTTCGTCGTAGCTCATGCGGGTGAATGGCGATTGGATCGCTTCGAGCTTCGTTACGTCACGCTCCAGCACTTTCAACTCTTCCCGGCGATTCTCTAAAACGCGCCCGGTCAGGTATACGATAAGCTCCTCGGCTACCCGCTTGATCTCTTCGAGATCGGCATAGGCCATCTCTGGCTCGACCATCCAGAACTCCGTTAAGTGCCGCCTTGTTTTCGATTTTTCCGCGCGGAAGGTCGGCCCGAAACAGTACACCTTGCCGAACGACATGATGTTGGCTTCGTTATACAGCTGCCCGGATTGCGTCAGGTACACCTTCTCGTCTTCAAAGTAATCAACTTCGAATAAAGTCGTTGTACCCTCGCAAGCAGCCGGCGTAAAGATTGGCGTATCTACCAGTGTGAAGCCGTGCGAATCGAAATAATCGCGGATGCTCTTGATCACCTCGTGCCGTACCCGGATCGCTGCGTGCTGCCGCCGGCTGCGCAGCCAGAGGTGCCGGTGATCCATCAGAAAATCGACGCCATGGTCTTTCGGCGTGATCGGATACGGATGATCTTCGCTCACGCGCTGAACCACCGTCGCGTCCGTCACATCAAGTTCGTAGCCGCCGGTCGCCCGCGCCTCTGCCCGAACGGTTCCGGTTACGGTAAACGAGCTCTCCTGCGTCAAACCCTTCAATTTTTCGAATGTCTCTTCCGGCAGATTGCTCTTTACGGCAACGCACTGCATCATGCCGCTGCCGTCGCGAATAATCGGGAACACAATCTTCCCTGATTTGCGGAGATTGTAGAGCCATCCCTGAATCTCGACCAGCTGCCCTTCGTAGCGGCTGGCTTCGCTGATGCGAATTTTCGTGGCGGCGGTTGCCGCTGCTGTTTCACTGCTCATTCTGGTCTAAGTACTTGGTCAACTCGTCCATGCTGCGCCGCGCTTCCTGCGCCGCGTGCTCCATGTTCGGCTCTTCGCGCAACTCGAGCACCAGCGGATACTGCTTCGCGCAACTGCCAAGCATCGGCATCGCTTTTTTCCACGGGAGTGTTCCTTTACCCGGAAACAGATGCAAGTCTGCAAGTCCATCGTTGTCGTGAATATGCGTCGAGCGAATCCGGTTTTTCATAGCGGCAAACTCCGCTTCGATATCGCCAGTCATATGTGCATGACCGACATCGAAGCAGTAGTTCAAATTTAAATGCGTCTGCCCGAGAAAATAGTTCAGCCGCTCGCCCGTTGACAAGGCGTTTGGCGTATTTTCGAGCAGTACCTCCACGCCGCGCTGCCCCGCAAACACCTTGATCTCTTCCAACGAGGAAAACGCCGCATCCAGTTTTCGTTCGTCGTGCTCTTCGCCCTGCACACCCAGATGCTGAATCAAATAACGGAACGGCACCACTTCCGCTATTTCAATTGCGCGCTTGATCTCATCAACGACAGCTATACGCCGGGCTTTCACCGTTTCTGTGATGTTAATCGTCGCCTGCGGCCCGGAGCGGCCCCAGACATCATCGTTATACATCGGTGAGTGCAGCGAGTGCACCTTCAGCTCAGAATCCTTAAACCAATGCCCCAGTTCGGCGATCTGGCCCTGGTCGCGATAATCGACATGCTGCCGCGCACAGAATAGCTCCACCGCAGGAAAGCCGGCATCCCACACCCGCTCGAGCCAGATGGTCGTCAATCGATGTCGCACAAATAGATGGGTAGATAGCAGTTGCTCCATGCAGCCTTTCTTTTTTCGGGAAGGGAATTAGTGCGAAGAAGACGCTAATATCCGGCCACTTTCCCGTTCAAGCGCGACTCGGTACCGCCTTCGAGCCGGCCGTCTTTGACCACAATCGCTTCTACGCGCGCCACGCCGTCGACCGTTTTAATGGGGTACCCCATCTTCTGTAGAGCGGCGGACGTTTTTTCAGGAAAGCCTTTTTGCAGATACAAAACGTCGGGCCTCCATTGGTGGTGGAAGCGCGGGAGATCCACTGCCTGCTGGGGATTCATTCCGAAATCGAGCACGTCGAGGATCACTTCTGTGACACCAGTGGTGATGCGCGAGCCGCCCGGGGCGCCGACGACCATCAGCAGCTTGCCGTCCTTCGTAATGATGGTGGGCGTCATGGAGGAAAGCGGGCGCTTGCCTGGCTCGATAGCATTCGCATCGCCGCCTACCAGCCCGAACATGTTCGGGACACCGGGTTGTGCCGCGAAATCGTCCATCTCGTCATTCAGCAGGAAACCCAGGCCAGGCTCCGTAATGCCGTTGCCGTAAGAGTTGTTCAGCGTGTAGGTGACAGCGACTGCATTGCCTTTTTCATCAACCACGTTGAAATGCGTGGTCTCCGTACTTTCATACAGCGAAAGATGCGCGGCGGCGGCCTTCGGCAAACCTGGTTCCACTAAATCGCTGGGCGTCGGATGTTCCGGATCGATGCTGTTACGCCGGCGAACCAGGTACTCCGGATCGAGCAGCGGCTTCAACGGCACATTGTAGAACGCCGGATCCCCCAGATACTCACTGCGATCGGCATAGAATCGGCGCATCGCTTCGGCTTCATAATGAACTGCCTTGGTTGAGTTCGGGCCGTCGGCGGAATACCCGGTATCAAGCAGCATGCCCAGAATCTGCAGTACCCCGACCCCACCTGCGCTCGGCGGAGGGGCCGTGATAATTTCGAAATCTTTGTATTTGCCGGTCAGCACGGGAACTTCCTGCACTTTGTACGATTTCAGGTCAGCCGCGGTAATCAGGCCGCTGTGTTTCGCCATTTCGGCCGCGATACGCTCTGCGGTTTCGCCTTGATAAAAACCCTGTGCGCCTTGCTGCGCGACGCGTTCCAAGGTGCCGGCTAATTCCGGCTGTTTCATGGTGTCGCCTGCTTTAAAGAAGCTGCCGTCTTGCAGAAAGATGCGCTTCGATTCCGGATCGCTTGCGAGGGACTTCTGACTTGCGAGCGAATCAGCCAGGGTCTTGTCGACCGTGAATCCATCCCGCGCCAAGTGCACCGACGGAGCAAGTAGTTCTGCCCAGGGCTTGCTGCCGAAACGTTTTGAGGCGGCCTCGAAACCGGCGACAGACCCGGGAACGCCGGGCGAGCGCCATCCATAAATACTGTCGCGGGTCGCTTTGCCATCCGGACCGATATACATGTCACGCGAAGCTTTTTGCGGAGCACATTCTCGAAAATCGAGAAATGCCGTCTTCCCATTGGCTAACCGCACGAGCATGAATCCGCCCCCGCCGATGTTGCCGGCGGACGGATGGGTGACTGCCAGAGCGAAGCCTACCGCCACCGCCGCGTCAATGGCGTTGCCGCCCGATTTCAGAACGGCTAAACCAACATCCGCCGCTAACGGTTCTTGCGCCACCACCATGCCATGCTTTGCAGTAACTGGTTCTTTGGCCAGTAGAGAAGCAGCCAAACATAACGTCAAGACACACGGGTGGCGTCTTTGCATCATGCAAGCAAGTCTAACAAGCAGTGAATGTTGCGAGGGAAGACTAGGCCGCGAGTTTGCGCACGCGCAAGTTGAGGCGGCTCTTGTAACGGGCAGCTGTGTTCTTCTTTATGATGCCCCACTTGGCAGCGCGATCAACCAGTGAAAACGTAATGGGAAGCTGCTTTGTCGCCCCGGACGCATCTTTCTGATCGAGCAAGCGCCGCATCGCCCGAATCTGGTGGCGGAGACGGGACTTGCGCATGCGGTTAATCGCCGTACGGCGCTCTGTGATCCGAACCCGCTTCAGCGAGGAAACTGTATTTGCCATGAACCGAACTTAAACCTTAATCTTCCTAATGAATTTACCTATTCAGGATACCTGACCGCCTTCTTCGGCGCAAATCGGAGGATGATCCACGTTGTACGGCGCAGTTGTTTACTGCTTGATAACGCGGCGTTAGAAATTGTGACAGTGTGCCTGGCAAGTACCCTGGCGGTCGGGCTTCAGTTACGGAAATGGCTGAAAACGGGTGAAGCTCGGGGAGGCCAAAAATCTACAGGCTGATTGTCTTTTTGTGTTTAGTCGGAACGACTACTCTGTGAGAAGCGCGGTAGTGCTCCGCGCATAGAAAGAAGGAGATCTGCATGACCCCTCACGCAATTCTAGCGTCAGCAACGGAGCTGGCAGCGAAGAACGATGCGAGTTTCCCCAATGAGAGCGATGAATATCGACAGGCGCGTAATGCTTTGCTGGCCGAGGAGATCGAACTCAGACGTCATATAGAGCGCGTTGCCCAACAACGCCGCGCGCTGCCGTCTGGTGGAAAAGTGCCGGGAAATTATAGTTTCGAGGGCGAGAATGGGGCTCTCAAGTTCGCTGACTTTTTCGGTGACAAGCAGACTCTCGTAATCTACAGTTTCATGTTCGGGCCGAAACGAAAGCGGCCATGCCCTATGTGCACCTCGCTGCTCTCCGCCTGGGACGGGACAGCCAAAAACGCCGATCAACGCGTCGCACTGGCCGTTGTTGCGCGTTCGCCGATCGAACGACTTATTGACTTTAAGAAGGAAAGAGACTGGCAACACCTGAAGCTTTATTCGGATCTCGAGGGTGACTACACACGTGCTTACGTGAGCGCGGAAGACGCAGACATCCCGGCGTTAAATGTATTCACGCGCCGCGATGGCACGATCCGCCACTTCTGGAGTGCCGAGATGGGCGGCGAGACCGCCGACCCAGGTCAGGATCCACGAGGCGAACCCGACATCGATCCGCTCTGGACGATCCTCGATGTCACGCCTGAGGGACGCGGCGCAGACTGGTACCCGAAACTCGATTACGCGCAGATCCCTCCGACTGATAATTGAGTGGCTCGGAAGATCAGCATTGCCAGACAGGCGCTTTCCATCCGAATTAATCCGTTTATTTAGGACCTGCGGATAGGTCTACCTATCGTCGTAAGTGGGATCATGAATTGGCGCATCGGCCTCGCCCCAGTTATCGGTCTCGTAAGAACGTGCGGACGCTCAGGCGAACTACCGCTGGCCCAACAAGAGCAACGCGGCGGCTAGTTCGGCACTGCACCAGGACAGCGGGGAGGCGGGACTGCATTCGCTGCCGTCCGGGGAAATATGTTCCGGCATCAGCCCGTAGGAATTCGCGTTCCGGAGCATCCAGCTGATAGTAAGCGTCCGTGCCTTGGGCGGCCGTGACCGTGGCCTGCTACTGCGTGCCGTCGGGCGGCGCTGCAAATTTTCAGTCAACGACATCGAGTCCTATCTTGAAGGCGCACGGACCGCCCAAGCCATGCGCGAACTAACAAAAGCCGCCGCCTAAAACGCTCGTAGGGTAGGCTTCAGACCAATGTCACTTAGATAAGCCAAACTGGTGGCGCGGCCGACACCTTTGTCCGCCGCTCCGGGACTTTCCGGGCACTTGCCCAAAATGCATTTCCCTGCCCATGTTTATTATCTTTCTCGTTCCTTGTGGGGCAGTTCCGTGAACGGCGCCGGCCTCGCAGGCCAGCTCTTCATCGCGCCGAGCACCCTTAACTAAGTGACATTTGGGCTTCAGCCTGCCGCCTCGAGAATCGCCCCGAGGCCTACGAGTCCAAGAAGAGCTTTGCGGGGCCTAATGTCACTTAGCTTCCCAAAACAACCAGTGCGCCTCTTGTGGAACAGGCGCTTTCGCCTGTTACCGTAGCGGTACTCTGCCCCGGAGTGACCGCGAAAATCCCAAAATACCGCTGGATTTTCGAGAGCACCCTTAATTAGGATTGGGGGGAGCCTCGCGGCTCCGCCCCTCCTACACCACCGGACACGCGGGTCCGCATGCGGCGGTTCGGCGAGTTAAGCAATTGGCCTCACAGTTAATCTCGGAATCCCGAGCGAATCGAAGTACGCATTGGGCAGCGCGAGGTTGAGGGCGGGCGAGTTCGCCAGATGCCATGGCCCATGAGCGCTGCCTGCCGGTTGAGCGGCCAGGGTTATGCTCACACCCCGTTGACGTAGCTCGGCAAAACGCGCCGCGCCCCGCTTCCACTGCTTCCAGATCGCAGACCGTAATCTACGCCTGGTCCACTCCTCAAGGCGGTGCAACACCGAAGGTCTTCACATTTCCCGAAGTATCCGATCCAGCCCCGTAGAAAGCGGGTTAGATCTTCGGCCATTCGCTCGATGCTCACGCCTCGCGTCCGGCGCGTCAGTTCCCGAACCCGCTCCTTGAAGCGGTCCACCGCTTTCGGCGCGATCCGCCGTTTTGGTACGCCGGCGTTCGTGAAGCTAAAACCCAGAAACTTCCGCTCCCCTGGCCGCGACACTGCGCTCTTCTCGCTGTTCACCTTCAGCTTGAGCTTGGTCATGATGAATCGCGTAACACTCTCCATCACGCGTAGTCCGGCCCGCCGGCTTCGAACGTAGATATTACTATCGTCCGCATACCGCGCAAAGCGAAGACCACGCCGCTCCAGTTCCCGGTCCAACTCGTCCAGCACAATGTTCGATAACAAGGGCGACAATGGTCCACCTTGCGGCGTACCCGCATCCACCGGACTCACCAGCCCGCCTTCCATCACTCCGGCTCGCAGAAAACTTCGGATTAGCTTCAACAGATTGCTCAACCCCCAGTCCTAAATCCAGGACTAACGGCAGATCTCCCGAGGTAAGTTCGACTGCCTTCCGCACGCAACCGCCGAATTTACAACCGGCGCCCTTGATGGATATGGACTTCGTTGTCAAGTGCCAACTCGTCCGGTGCCGTGTGCCTCTGATCCGGTTCTTGTACATCGGCTCGTACGTTTGCTCCACGCTTCTTTCAGACGCCGCCTCGCGACGACGCCCTTGCGCTTCGCTATCACTTCACCTCCATCAGGTTGTGAAAAGGACTTTCACCTTCGAGCTGTCGAACATGCTCGGCACACACTAACCTACCCTCGGCTTGAAGCCGAGGGTAGGTTAGGTATTGTCGATTGGAAAACCGACTGTCGTCGACAATCTGCTCACCCTCTTGTTCCTCGATGTACTCGCGGATCATCTCGTCGGTAATCGTCCCCGAGCTGACCGCCAGATAGCCGCGCGCGCCCATAGATGCCTGCCCCAGAACTTCTTTCGCCAGTGCGGAAACTCCTACAACAACACCCGCGAGCTGATCCCCTTCAGCCCTTGCACCATCTGGCTCACACCCTGATTCGGTCGGTAAGACAGGAGCAGGTGTAACGTGGTCACGTGCGACCTTCCCGGACCCGATCTCCAGTTCGTGTTCTGCGGCGATTTGCCGCAGTAGGTCACGCACAGCCGATAATGCCGCACGCGACCACGTTACACCAAACCGTACTTCGCCTAAAGGCGAGGGGTTCCACCATCCCCGATGGGACACTAATCCTTCAGATGTGACAGATGCGTCGTAGAAGCGCTTCGTGCGTGTTAACGGCGAGCAGCAAAGCGGGTTAGACCTGTTTGCCCGTGATGGCTGGAATCTGGTCGACCGTACCTACGCCCTTCACTGCACCGATTTGTTTGAGAATTCCGAGCTCATCGGAACTGCCCCAGCGCTCGATGATCTTGCCGTCTTTGAATTTCGCGATTTGCATACCGCGGATCTTTATCTTCTTTCCGGTAGCAGGAATGCCCAGGAAATTGCCTTTGTGCGTTCCGGTCGCAGTGTAGGCCAGCGCGACATTGTCTTCGTCGGCCACTGCGTGTTCGGGCTTGATCTCGAGATCGGGAAACGCTTCGCGAAAGGCGGTGAAAAATTGAATGAAGCCTTCGGGTCCATTGCCTTGGTCCGGGGCCGGATCGTGGTCGACCACATTGGGCGCGAAGATGTCGCGGAAAGCGTCCAGATTGCCTTTATTGATGGCTTCGCCCATTTTCTGGGCAGTTTGCATGTTCTGTTCTTTGCTCATATTCAGGTCCATCCGTTGGATGCGGAAACGGGGAATTGTTTTCGAGCGAGGATGTCTGGCGATTCGTGAGAGTCAGACCTTTTTCGCAAACACCAGAAACTGTTTGCCTAAGATTTTCCAGGCGAAGGGCATTTGCAAATAAAGCGAAACCAGAGCAGACGGGACGGCGCGGTGATTCACCATGGTGTAGGGCAGGAAACGCGCAATCACGCGTTCCACTTGAAACCCCTGCACGCGCAGGATCTCGGCCAGCGACGAATCCGTGAGAGCTAGGTGGTGATCCCAAAAATCCCAATAGGCGCCTCCGACAAAGCGTATATTGGGGCCCATAGCCATGAGACGGCCACCTGGCTTCAAACAACGCTTCGCCTGCGCGAGCGTATTGCCCAGGGCTTGTTTCGACTCGAGGTGCTCAAAGAAATTACTGGTAAAAACCACGTCGAGCGTATTGTCCGGCAGGGGCCAGGTCGCCGAGCAATCCTGTTCAAAGAAGGTGATGTCGGGGTCGAGCTGTTCTCTCGCCCGTGCGTTTAAATCGATTCCATACTTCTTCCGACAGACAACATTATTGATGAACTCGCCGTAGCCGCAACCGATGTCAAGCACGTCGGAGGTGGGTGCAATGTACCTAGAGAAGAATTTGGTTATTAAGACTTTCCAGATTTCTTTCCGGTACGAAATATGTTCATTGAATCTCTGATTGTAAATAGCTTCTAGTTCGTTCGAACTCATTGAACTCGTTTTGGCGAAAGCTCAAGTATAATCGACCTCCCGGTGCGTGGCGAAACATAGGAATTGAGCGAGTTGATAATGGCCGTCGCGTCACCGACGCGAACGGGCCGGACCGCGTGTTACAGTGCTACGGAAAATGCTCTCTCGTGTTCTCCTGGCCGCAACCCTCATCGTGCAGCTCTCGCCAGGCGCGGATCTGGACAAGTTGCACCAATCGTTTTTACACCCGCCGGATGACGCGCGAATCATGATGCGGTGGTGGTGGTTCGGCGCTGCTGTTGAGAGGCCGGAACTGACCCGCGAACTGCACGTGATGAAAGAAGCCGGGATTGGCGGCGTGGAAATTCAACCCGTTTATCCGTTGGCGCTGGATGATCCCGCGGCCGGGGTGGAGAATCGTCCGTATGGCTCGAGAGCTTTTCTCGATGCGCTCGCAGACGCCAATCGCACAGCGCGGTCGCTGGGTATGCGAGTCGATATTACGCTGGGCAGCGGCTGGCCATACGGCGGTCCAGATACCAGCGTTTCGCGGGCCGCCGGTCAGCTTCGGATCGAGCATATTCCTGTTCCGGAGGGCACCCGCTCGCTGGCTTTGCCGGCGATGGAGAACGGAGAGCGACTCATCGCCGCCTTTCTCGGTGGACGCCAGATCACCAGCTTTCCCAACGGCCGTATCGAGATCGACGAAGGCTTGAGTGGCCCCGACGCTCTCGAATTGTTCATCTCGGGCCGCACTGGCCAGCAGGTGAAACGCGCTGCTGTGGGAGCGGAAGGGTTTGTGCTGGATCATTACGATCCCGCGGCTATTCGTCAGCACCTCGAGGTGGTTGCCGAGCCTTTACTGCGGGCTTTTGGCGACCAACCGCCGCACTCTGTTTTCAGCGACAGCCTGGAGGTTTACCTATCGGACTGGACGCCAGACTTTCTGCGCGAATTCAAGCGGTTGCGTGGTTACGATTTGAGTCCGTATCTGCCCGCGTTGGCAGACACGCTGCGCCCAGAATCGCTCGCCGTGCGTCACGATTGGGCCAAGACGCTTACACAACTGGCCGAGGCGAACTATCTCACGCCGTTGCGCGAATGGGCGCACGCTCACCACACGCTTTTTCGATCGCAGACTTACGGCGAGCCGCCAGTGATGCTGTCGAGCAATGCGCTGGTCGATCTTCCGGAAGGTGAGCATGGTCCGTCCTGGCGTCGCTTCAGTGCGGCTCGTTGGGCGTCTTCCGCCAGCCATCTTTATGGCAAGCCGATCACCTCCGCCGAGACTTGGACCTGGCTCCATTCGCCAGCTTTTCGCGCTACGCCACTCGACATGAAAGCAGAAGCGGACCGGCATTTCGTCGAAGGCATCAATCAGCTCGTCGGCCACGGCTGGCCCTATTCGCCGCCCAGCGCCGGTGAGCCCGGCTGGCGCTTTTATGCGGCTGCTGCTTTCAACGAACACAATCCGTGGTTCGGCGTGATGCCCGACGTCGCACGGTATCTGCAGCGCATCAGTTTTCTGCTGCGACAGGGGCAGCCCGCGAACGACATCGCCATCTATGTCCCTACGGATGATGCCTGGACTCATTTGCAGCCTGGCAAAGTCGCTCTGGACGAAATGGCCGACACACTAATTGGTCCTTCGCTGGTTCCGGCCGTACTTAACGCAGGCTATAACTTCGACTTTATCGATGATCCAGCCATCGCCAAAGTTGGCATTCCTTATAAGGTATTGATCTTGCCGGGTGTTGAACGGATGCCGCTCGCGACTTTGCGCAACTTAGCGCAATATGTGGCGAAGGGAGGACATGTGATTGCGGTTCACTCGCTGCCGTCGCTTGCACCCGGACTCGCTGAGGTATCACAGACAGCCGATATCGTCAAACTCGCTCAGACGCTTGCACCACCGATGGAAGAAGACCGGCTGCCACAAACTCTGCACGCAGTTCTGGCGCCGGACTTCGCGACCAGTCCGGAGGCTGCGCCTGCGATCGGCTTCGTTCATCGCAAACTGTCTGATGGCGAAATCTATTTTGTTGCGAATATGTCGAATCGTCCGGTCGACACGGATGCCGTACTGCGCGTCTCGCATCTCCGGCCCGAAATCTGGAACGCGTTCACGGGTGAAAAGGATCCTGCGGAGTTTTCGTCACAGCTCGATCGCACAAAACTCAGTCTGCATCTGGCTCCCTACGAATCGCGCGTGATTGTGTTCTCGGCGGACGCTCCGGCTCCGGCGATCGCCCCCCAGTTGAAGCCGGCAGCATCGATTGACCTGACCAGTGACTGGCAAGTGACGTTTACAGGCCTGAAGCGAAACATGCAAATGCCGCGTCTGCGCTCGTGGACGGACGACGAGACGCTGCGTTTTTATTCCGGTGCAGCCGAGTATCACAAGCAGATCAATCCGTCAGCGGACTTCTTGCGTGGCAAACGCATCATTCTTGACTTCGGTCCAGGGACGCCGGTCGATCCGGGGGCTGGCCAACCCACGGGCATGCGCGCCTTGCTCGAAGGTCCGGTGCGCGAAGCCGCTATTGTAACGATCAATCACCAGCGCGCAGGGTCGGTCTGGTGCCCACCCTACGAACTGGATGTTACGGCGTATGTGACCGCCGGCTCGGATGATTTGGACATTACCGTAGGCAATACCGCGATGAATGAGATGGCCGGACACGCTTTGCCCGATTACCGGTTGTTAAATCTCCGCTACGGAGAGCGGTTTGTCCCGCAGGGTGCAGCGGACATAAAGCCTCTACCGTCCGGGCTGCTAGGTGCGGTTCACCTCATCGCGAAATCCCGCTAAGGACCTTGTATAGTTTCCTTTGAGGTCACCGGAATGGGCTGGACGGCGGTCAGCGGCTTAGTAATGGTGTCCAGTAAGTCCGGCTTCTCTTCGACTCGCGCGAGTCGCGGATACTTCTCGCCGTCGTGATAATTCAAATCCACGTTATAGACGTAGCTATCTGCTTGCACGACCAGGTGAATCGGTTCCGTGCCGCCATTAGCTTCCTTGAGTGCTGATTTAAAAGTCTCCGCTGAGAATACGCGCCCATTAATGGCCATGATCTTCTCACCTGGATAGAGCTTTGCCTGGTCTGCCGCTGAATGAACTCGCACATCCGAGATCGCACCCTCTGCGTTCAAACGCACACCTGCTGAAAACCAGCCATCCACAGTTTTCCGCTCGCTAAGCAAGGCTTTCTCATAATCCGTGGGCTTATCGCCGTAGGTCAGTTTGTAGCCGCCCTGCTCGATACCCGCCAAGTCGGCATGAGGGTTTAGCGTGGTGACTCGCTCGTGCAGGAATCCGGCCCAGTCGTGCGGCACTACCTGATTCAAATCCTGCGCGAGTTCATCGAAGGTATAAGGCACGACCATGGGTCCGGTATTGCCGCCTTTCCCGACGAAGATCAACAGAAAATCATGCAGCGATTTCTGGTCATGCGTCAATTGCCGGATGGTGGTGTCGGCATCGAGCCAAAGCAACTCGCCTTCCTGATAATAATCCTGCCCGCGACGCCAATCGGCCCAGGCCGGAATCCTGCCGCGCAGCACCGAGGCTGCGACGGCAGTGTCTTCGGTATTGCGCCACACGCGGCTGGCCCGGCTGTCGAGCGTGGCCGCAGAATAAGCCAGCGCCTGCCGATATTGTTCCGCCGTCTTGAACCCGGAACGAGTCGCCAGAACATTGCCGAGATACTGCGTCATGCCTTCGTAGACCCAAAGCAACTGTCCCTTCATAGGGGCTGAATAATCAGCGGTTGCCAAGCCGGCCGGACGCCGGTACTTGCCGTTCCAGGAGTGTGTAAATTCATGCGCCAGCAAATCCGCTTCGAGCAGCGCGTGCTGATCGTCGGCGTATCCTTTCGCACCGACGCCATTGTCGGACGATTGGTGATGCTCCAGTCCTTCCCCGCCCGCCACGTCAGACAAGGTCAACAAAAAATGATAGCTGTTGTAGTGATGCGACCCGTACATGGCGAGCGCTTCATGCACCAGGTTGTTGGTTGCAATCAGGAACTTGGGCCGAAGATTGATTGCTTCGGCATCATCTCCCGCCACATCTAAATAGTGCTTTGGCGTAATGTCGGGCGCCAGCGGAATCTCTTTGAAATACTTTCCGGTGAGGATCGGAGAGTCCTCCAGCATCTCCAGCGTGACCGGCTCGAAGCGCGTTAGTGTGCTATCGCTGCCTGTTTTGGTCAGAGCGGTGCCCACGCCCCAACGCGCCGGCACTTTGATCGACGGCTCAATCAGGATGTCGCGCACGGGCACACCATCGGGATAAAGCAGCAGCTTCTCCCATTCGAGCATCGCGAGTTTATCCGAGACGCGCGCCGTAACGATAGCGTCCACATGGACCTCGAGCTCAGAAGCATCAGGCGGCACGGTGACATGAAAGGCATACAGGTCTACATCGTCGCGCCGCCACGGGATGATCCGGTTGCCGGCACGGAACACTACGTTCGTCATGTTGTCTACCGGGCCTGCGGGCATGTGTGTTCCAGGAATCCATTTCGCCGCCGTCAACGTGATGGGGCCGGGTTTTACGGGAATGCGAATATCGGCATGCCAAAGCTTGCGCTGCGCCTCCGACAAATCCGCTGTAATCGTAATCGGGCGCTCGGCCGCCAACACCGTCGCTGCCAACGACAGCAGCGCGAACAAGAATCGAAATGCCATCTCTTAAAGATACGGGGCCAGAATCGGGAGAATGGTTTGGAGCCGGCTCAAAGAGTGACTGAGAGCTTCTCAGCGCCTCTGAGAAGCTCGATCGTCTTCTGTCGCGAGTTTATGCAAGGCTCTGCGCAACGGCGGACCGGCACGCCGCAGCGGGCCAGCACATCGAAAGAAGCCCGCGAGACGCTGAATTCTTATTTCGATTCGAGCGCTCGGTCTACAAACTCCATCAAGCGTCCGGCACGGCCAATCACCTCGACTGGCGTTAGATCGTATTCGGGCTCTTCGCGCTTCCAGGCTCGGTTTCGTCCCGGCGTTACCATGAATCACATAGTCGTACTTGCCGAAAGAAGGTTTTCCGGAAGAAGGTTTTAATGTTCGGCGATTGTGGAAGGGCGGCATCGTACGGGAATTTCACCCGCGCCGATGAACCCGGGGTGGTCATAGTCTTTGAATCGGAAGAGACGGCCCGATGAAGCAAGCTTTCGGCATTTCTATTCCCGAAACGCTCGAAGAGATCTGCCTGCCGTCGCGCGCGGCGCTGATCGTTTACGACATGCAGGCAGGCATCGTTCCGCAGATTGAAACCGGCAGCGAGATCGTTCGCCAGTGCCAGGAACTACTGGCAGCCGCCCGTGCAGCAGAGTTGCGCATCTTTTTCACACGGCATATCTTTTTGCCCAACAAGGTAGCCGGTGTCGGACAGTTGCGGCGTGCCATGGTGTGGCAGGGCAAGAAAGAGCCCGGGGAGACGAAGCCTTTCTTCCTGCAGAGTTCCGCCGCCTGCCAGATTGTCCCTGAACTGACGCCGCAAGCAGACGAAGTTGTTCTCGACAAGATCACTATGTCCGCCTTCGAGGGCACGTTTCTCGATCTCGCTTTGCGCGATGCACAGCTCGAAGCTTTCCTCATTGCCGGCATTGCGCTGGAAATCGGCATTGAGCCGACGGTCCGGCAAGGGCTTGATCTGAACTACATACCGATCGTGATTCCTGACGCTTGTGGGTCGAAAACCGAAGAACTGAAGCAGCGATCTCTCGTCACCCTCGCCGAGACCGGCGAAGTTCTGTCAGCGAATACGTCGGAAGTGGCGAGACTACTAAAGCAAAGCGGGAGGGACCTGCTCAAGCAGTGAATTGAGATATTCGGCTACGCCGGGTTGCCCTTCGCGAGGCGCCCAGCCCGCGAAGTCCTTATCATCAGCGGCGGCGTAGGGTCCGGGTTTTACTTCGAAACAGATTGCATGATCGCTCAACACCGCCATGGTGTGCCAGACGCCGGGCTGGATGTCGATACCGACAGGATCGCGGCCGAGCACGTCGACGGTTGTAACCTGACCGTGGTCATCGAAGGTGAAGAACGCGACAGCGCCCGAGAGGATCAGAAACGACTCGCTCTTGGGCGGATCGAGATGGCGGTGCGGCGCAATGTAGGTGCCGCGCAGCATGACGTTTAAAAAGCGATGCGGGTTCTCTTCCATGCTGCGATGGAAATTATGATTGGTACGCAGGCGCGGCGAGTGGCGGGCGCGCTCCAGCAGATCTTCGAAGAGAGCTGATGTAAGAAATTGTAAATCGCCGAGCGCCATCACACTTGAGCTTAAAGGATGTTGATGGCGCGCGCGGCGAGGATGGCGAGAGTGGCCAGCGAGATCGAACTTTGCACCATCATGAGCACTTTGGCCCAGCGCGACATGACGGGAACATCGGTTGGAGAGAAAGCAGTGCTGGTATTAAACGCAAGAAACAGGTAGTCGACAAAACCGGGTTTCCAACCCTGGTAGCGCGAAGCGATGGAGGGGGGAAGGCTCATCTGTGGAAACAGGAAGTCGCCTACTGTATGAAACTCACGATTGTCGCGAACATGCGGTCCTCCGGCATCCAGACGCCAGTACCAGGACGCGAAGACAAGGATGTTGCAGAGCCAGAGTGCGATGGCGGCGCGCAGCAATTCGGTAGGCGTTTCCCGCTTGCCGGGTAATCCTCCGATGAGCATGCCGAGTGACCAGATCATGGAGACCGTCACGGTGGCCGAAAGGCTGAGTCCGAGGAAGAAGTTCAGGCGGGCGCGGCCAGCGCGGCGGGCGGCCACGGTCGGAACCAGGAGAATTGCCAGAACAACCAGCAGCAGCCAGTTCGGGCCAGGAGTGAGGCGTTCAGGAAGCGCGAAATACAATGCACCAATGGCGAAGAGGGCGATGATCGCGGGCCAGCGTGTGGCCGCGGCAGTGCGCGATTTGCGCAGTTGAGGACTGGGAGTCTTAGATAAAGCCACGCTCTCGATGAGTGTACGACGGCCACGCACACGAAGAAAGACCGGGTACGCTGAAGGCGAGATGAAAATGAAGATCGTGCAGGTGGGAGAGCCTGTGCTGCGGCAGAAAGCCAACACCCTGCCGGCTGAAGAAGTGAGAAGCCGCGAGATTAAAGAACTCATCGAGAGTATGCGGGAGACCATGCACGGCGCGCCTGGGGTAGGACTCGCGGCGCCGCAAGTAGGGATTGCGGTGGCTCTGGCGGTGATCGAGGACAAACCGGAATACACGAAAGATGTAGCCGCCGAAGTGTTGAAGCAGAGGGAACGGCGGCCTGTTCCGTTTCATGTGATTGTGAACCCAAAGTTGACATTGCTCACCGAACCGTCTATCGATTTTTTTGAAGGTTGCCTGAGCCTGACCGGCTTTACGGCCGTGGTCCGGCGCGCGCGTTCGGTGCGCGTGGATTGCCTCGATCATAAAGGCAAGCCCAAGGTGATAGAGGCGAGCGGCTGGTATGCGCGGATCTTACAGCATGAAATCGATCATCTTCACGGCACTGTTTACATCGATCGAATGGAGACGCGCACTTTCATGGGAATGGAAAACTACAATCTGTTCTGCAAAGACAAGAGCATAGCCGAGGTGCGGCAAGCGGCCGGCGAAGCGTGAGGGCGCTACCGGCTGGTGGCTTGCTCGTAGCTATAGGCCAAGCGGAACATGGTGGCTTCATCGAAGTGTTTTGCGAAAATCTGCAAGCCGATGGGAAGCCCATCAGCGGTTTCGCCGCAGGGTACAGACATGCAGGGGACACCGGCTAAGTCGCCGGTCAGCGTGTAAACATCTGACAGATACATGGCGAGCGGGTCGTCGATCTTCTCGCCGATTTTAAAGGCCGGGAACGGGGAGACGGGTGTGACGATGGCGTCGACTTCGCTGAAGGCAGTGCTGAAATCGCGCGCGATGAGCGTTCGTACTTTTTGGGCTTTTAGATAGTAAGCGTCGTAATAGCCGGCGCTCAGGACGTAGGTGCCGAGCATGATGCGGCGTTTGACTTCCGCGCCAAAGCCGCTGCCGCGGGTATTGCGATACATGTCCGCGAGTGTCTCGCCTTCAGCGCGCACGGTGTAGCGGACACCATCGTAGCGGGCGAGATTGGAGCTGGCCTCGGCGGTAGCGATGATGTAGTAGCAGGACAGCGCGTATTGGGTGTGAGGGAGGCTGATGTCATGAACTTCGCAGCCGAGCTTGCTGAGCTCCGCAATCGCGGCATGGACGGCGTCACCGGTTTCCGAACTAAGACCTTCGAAATACTCTTTGGGCAGGCCGATTTTGAGACCGCGCACCGGCTCCGTAAGCATGGCGCGGTAGGGATCGACAGGCGCGAAAGCGGCGGTGGAGTCCTGTTCGTCACGGCCTGCGATGACTTCTAAAACGGTAGCTGCATCGGTCACATTGCGCGCGAAAGGGCCGATATGATCGAGCGAACTGGCGAAGGCAACCAGTCCATAGCGGGACACGCGTCCGTAAGTCGGGGTAACGCCTACCACGCCGCAAAAACTGGCGGGTTGGCGGATCGATCCACCGGTATCGGAGCCGAGCGAAACAACAGCGCTACCTTGCGCCACGGCGGCGGCGGAACCTCCGCTGGAGCCGCCCGGCACACGATCGAGCGCCTTCGGGTTGTGCACGGGGCCGAAGGCGGAATTTTCGTTGGAGGAGCCCATGGCGAACTCGTCGCAATTGCATTTGCCGAAGATCACCGCACCCTGCTCTTCGAGGCGGATCACGGCGGTGGCGTCGTAGGGCGGGACATAAGTTTCGAGCATGCGCGAGCCGCAGGTAGTGCGCGTCCCCTTAGTAACGATGACATCCTTCACGGCTACCGGTATACCGGCGAGGGCACCGAGATGGTGTCCGTTGGCGATCGCCGCATCAACATGCGCGGCCTGGGCGAGTGCGCGGTCCGGCGAAAAGGTGAGAAAGGCATTCGTCTCGCCATTTGTGTTCTCAGCATGAGACAGAGCAGCCTGCGCAAGTTCCATGGCGCTTACTTTTTTGGTGAGTAGCTGTTCGCGGACCCCTGCGATCGAGAGCGAAGAAAATTCTTCAGAGAGTGTCACCGCTCGATCACCTTAGGCACTTTGAAGTAACCGCCGCCGCTGACCGGTGCAGTGCCTGTCGCAAGGCTGACGCCGAGTGGCGTGTGCGGGATATCTTCTCGCAGGGTCGCAGTTTCATCGGCCTGGTAGAGGACCTGCGCCATAGGCTCAACGTCCGCGGTGTCGAGTGCATTCAGCTGTTCGATGTGCGTGAGAATTTGACCGAGGTCATGGGACATGCGCTCGATTTCGTCATTGTTGAGCCGCAGATTCGCCAGAGCGGCGACGTAGCGAACTTCATCGTCCGTTAAGTTCAAGCAGTAGCCTTTTTGCGCGAGAGTTGGTACACCTTCTTTAATACAGCATCCGAAATGCTGTCGGCTTCATCCGCGAAGAGAAGAGTGCAGCGGGTACGCGTGTCGCGCACTTCGGAGCGGGCGGCCTGGCGGCGAGGAACGCCGACGCGGAACTCGATGTCCTCGACGATCTGGCTGCCCGTCACCTGGCTGATCCGAGCGACGATTTGTAACGTCAAGGGATAGAGTTGCTTCTGCCAGATGGCATCCTCCACTTCGACGACGAGTCTGGTTCGGACGAGCTTCAGGCGCAGGGTATGCGCAGCGATCGCTTTACCTACCGCGGTCGGCCAAACGGCGCGCGCGAGGTCTTCATCTGTGAGAATCCTGTTGGAATCTTTGCTTTGTTTAATGAGTCTGGCAGCGCGTTCCATGAATGCCTGGGGTTCTTGAACGGGATTCCTGAAACTGACAGGAGACAGCGGGGGAGAAATGCTGGATCGGATTGAAGTGTAGCATGCGTAGGTGGCAGCCTACCGGCCAGAAGTTTTCCTCGTGAGCAGGGAGCGATCCCGTCGTTTGGAGGCATTTCAGCGGTTATCGAAGATACTCGACTAGGAAGCCCGCTACCCATTCGGGAAAAGCAACAACGGCAAACACCATCAGCGAGGCCAGGAAGATCGCCGGTTTCATTCGTATGCAGTGACGGCTCCGGGCAGTGCGAGCAAAGCTGTAGATGCCTAACGCGAGCAGGACTACTGCCAGCGTGACCAGCCACGGCCGATGTCTTTCTAAAGACATTCCAATCCCGAGACTTCCCAATAGAGTTGCTATTCCCCAAGGTAAACAGCACGCAAGGCTCGCCAGTGCGCTGACGACAGCAGCGGCCGGCGCAACTTTTTCAACTCCCCTGAAGCGCATTGTTGTGAAGAGCCTCCCAGATGGCGGCTTCGATCCATGTCTGTGGAGGAGTGCCGTAGCGGATTCCGTTCACAACGTAGGTCCGACAACCAAAACCAAAATGAGTCGAACTGCGAGCCGCAATCTCGACGTCCAAACCGTTGACTCGAACAGTCGGTGAACCGAGGAATGCGGAGTCGTTCGCGGCCACATTGCTTTCTATTTGGACTTCGTTGATCTCGGCGTGAACACCAGTTCGATTGAGAGCCGCACGGGTGCGCCGCACAGCAGGGACAAAATTGGGACAGCCGGCGAAACCGAGAATTTCAATCTGCATAGCTGTCGATCTCGTCAGGAACGGGAGTTTGGCAAGCAGCAGAAAACCGGACAAGCCGCCCCGTGTGTTTCGGCTTGTTTCAAGGAATGATCACACTGCTCAAGGGCCGACGTGATCTGGCCTGCCAGTCTTTCGAGTTCCTGCTGCTTTTGGCGGATCAAGCCAAGCTTCTCTGTTAGCAGCGTTCGAACACTGAGACAAGCAGGCCCGGCGGAATCTTGCACCTGTAAAAGATCGCGGATCTGGTTTAACGAAAAGCCCAGATGCTTTGCTCGTCCGACAAATTCGATGCGGTCCACGGCGGAAGCAGAGTAGCTTCGATAGCCATTTGGCGCGCGGGCTGCAGGCGGCAGAATACCTTGCCGCTCGTAGAACCGAATTGTCTCTGGATTTAGGTAGGTGAGGCGAGCGAGTTTTCCGCGCGTCAGTACAGCCATGCCACAAGCTTAAACCCTGTACTCAAGTACAAAGTCAAGCGCTTTATTGCTGCTGCTACTGACCTATTGGATGCTAATGGCTTCAGCTCAGGCTGCGCCTAATTCCGTGCGGATAGCATCAGCAATACGTGCGGTCCATTTATCGACCTGTTCTTGCGATTGAGCTTCGATCATGACGCGGGCCAGAGGCTCGGTACCTGAGAAACGAACCACGACCCGGCCACTGCCTCCAAACTCGCGTTCCGCAGACTCAATCTCGGCTTGTACAGTATCGAGTTCGACGAGTGGGCGCTTGTGCTTGACGCGGATGTTCACGAGCTTCTGAGGATAATTCTGGATGACGCCGACGAGTTCATCTAGGGTCCGGCCGCTATCGCGCACCAGCTCTAAGACACGCAAGGCGGTCAGGATGCCGTCGCCGGTAGTCGCATGTTCGGAGAAGATGACGTGGCCCGACTGCTCGCCGCCGAGAACCGCGCCGCGCTTCAGCATCTCTTCGAGAACATACTTGTCGCCGACCGGCGTTCGCAGCATGAGAATCCCGTGATCCGCAAAGGCCTTCTCGAGACCCAGATTCGACATGACAGTCGCGACTACTACGTTGCCGGGCAGTTTGCCCGCGTCTTTGAGGGCCGAACCGGCCAGAAAGAGCACCGCATCGCCATCGACAATCTTGCCGGAGGAGGAGACGAACAAGGCGCGATCAGCGTCTCCGTCGAAGGCGATACCGAGGTCGACACCGGTTTCCTGAACACGTTGTTGCAACTGCGCCAAATGCAGCGAGCCGCAATCCAGATTGATGTTCTTGCCATCGGGCTTAGCGCCCATCCAATCCACTTGCAGGCCCAGCCGGGTGAAAAGGCGAGGCGCGACCTCGGTAGCGGAACCATTGGCGCAATCAACCGCGACGCGCAGTGGAAACTGGCCGTGGACGGTCTCGGCGAGGTAATCGGTATAGAGATTATCGAGCGCCGGATCAGCGCGCAACTGGGCAGGAGTGGCCTCTTCGCCGGTGGCGAGCCACTCACTCATCAACTGCTCGAGCTCGCTTTCCACCTGGTCCGCAAGTTTGTATCCGGAATGGCTGATGACTTTCAAGCCGTTATCGTGATAGGGATTGTGAGAGGCGGAGATCATCACTCCTGCGACGAAATGTCCGCTCCGGGTGAGGTAGGCTACACCCGGGGTGGTGATTACGCCGGCAAAACGGGCCAGAACGCCGGACCGGGCTAGACCACCCGCGACTTGCCCGGCCAGCCAGGGTCCGCTCTCGCGAGTATCCATGCCGATCAGAACCTCGGCCGGTCCATCACGCAGGTCTTTCCTCTGCTGAGACGCTCGCTGCGCCCAATCGCCGAGTGCCACCCCCAAGGCATGCGCGGTTCGCGCATCCAAAGGAGGTTCGCCGGCAACGCCGCGTATCCCATCTGTCCCGAAAAGTTGTCTGGTGACTGTGGCAGAAGCAATTGGCATGCAGTCCCTTTATTTTAGCGGGCGAAACTGTTGGTTCGATATAGGATTATCTGATGGCCGGATCGACTATCGGCATAAGGGAGATTAAGATTAAAGAGGGGAACAGCAAATATAGAGATGAACATCTCGGTAAAGAGCGAATACGCATTGAAAGCTGTTTTCGATCTGTCGTCGCAGTACCTTGCCCTATCGAGAGGAGCTGTAGTGGCCCCCATCAAGATAGCGGACATTGCGAAGCGGCAGAAAATTCCCCAAAAGTTTTTGGAGTTGATTCTATCGGGACTGAAACAGAGCGGATTCGTTGACTCCCGGCGGGGAGCGGAGGGTGGCTATCTGCTGGCGAGGCCACCAGACGCCATTACTGTCGGGGACGTTCTGCGTGCGGTGGAAAATTTCCGCACCAATGCCCGTTATGGTCATGACAATCCGTTCGGCGAAATCTGGCACCGGGTGGATTCGGCTATGTCGGATGTTTTAGACAAGACCAGCTTTGGCGAGATCGCCCGCACGTGGCAGGCGAAGCACTCCGAGTACGTTCCCAATTGGGAAATTTGAGAGGAACTTATGATCTATCAAGATAATTCGTTTAGTATCGGCAGAACGCCGCTGGTGAAATTGAATCGCGTGGTGAACGGCGCGAAAGCGACCGTGCTAGCCAAGATTGAAGGGCGAAACCCGGCTTATTCTGTGAAGTGCCGTATTGGCGCGGCGATGGTTTGGGAGGCCGAAGACCGAGGAGTCCTAAAGCCGGGAAGAGAAATCGTGGAACCGACCAGCGGGAATACCGGCATCGCGCTAGCGTTCGTGGCGGCGGCGCGCGGGTATCCGATCACCCTGACCATGCCGGAAACGATGTCGCTCGAGCGCAGGAAAGTTCTAAAGGTACTCGGTGCGAAGCTCATCCTAACCGAGGGTGCCAAGGGCATGAAGGGCGCCATCGCGAAAGCGGAAGAGATTCAGGCATCTGACCCGGAGCGCTACTTCCTGCCGCAGCAATTCAGTAATCCAGCGAACCCCAAAATCCATTTCGATACCACCGGGCCTGAGATTTGGGAAGACACCGAGGGTCAGGTCGACGTTTTGGTTGCCGGAGTCGGAACTGGTGGCACCATTACCGGCGTATCGCGTTATATAAAGCACGAAAAAAAATGGCCGCTACTCTCGATTGCGGTTGAGCCGAACACCAGCCCGGTGATTACTCAAACCCGGAACCACGAGGAGATTAAGCCGGGTCCTCACAAGATCCAAGGGCTAGCTGCTGGGTTCGTTCCTGAAAATTTGGATCTATCGATCGTCGATCGTGTTGAGCAGGTCACTAACGAGGAATCGATTGAGATGGCCCGCCGCCTGGCAAAAGAAGAAGGAATTCTCTGCGGCATTTCCTGCGGGGCGGCGGCGGCAGCGGCGGTGCGTGTTGCCCAAGAGCCGGAGATGGCCGGCAAAACCATGGTTGTTATCCTGCCGGACAGCAGTGAGCGATACTTAAGCTCTGCTCTTTTTGAAGGAATGTTCGAATAGGTCTAGCCGAATTTTATTGCTGAATAATAAGGACATATAGGCGGAAAAATCTTATAGACAAAGCAACCCATTTTGCGAGTTGTGCGTTTTAATAGGTACATCCCCATTACGAACGCCAGTGCCTGCACCACACCCAAACCCAAGGCACTCGCTTTCACCTTAACGACAGTAGAGGCTGACCTGCCGCAAAGCAGGTCGGCCTTTTGTTTTAAATAAGATATTGCCTATGACTCTGGTTCCGCTTGTCCTGGCAGGTGAGAGCGTGCGACTGGAGCCACTGGACCTCAAGCATCATGAGCAGCTGGCGGCTATCGCGATCGAGCCGAATGTCAACCGCTGGGTGCCGCACCCGTTGACCACCTCTGACGATGTTCGAGTTTACATTGAGGATGCTTTGCGTGCGCGGGACACAGGCACTGCTTTGCCTTTTGCCACGATCGACCAGCAAACGGGACGCGTGATCGGCAGTACGCGTTTTGGAAATGTCGACCTTTCAAACCGGCGAGTCGAGATCGGATGGACATTTCTGGCCGCCGAATGGCAGCGGACTAAGGCAAACACGGAAGCGAAGTATCTAATGCTTTCTTACGCTTTCGAGAAGCTGAATTGTATCCGCGTCGAGTTCAAGACCGACGCCTTGAATAGCAAATCGCGGCAAGCCATTCTGCGGCTGGGCGCTCGGGAGGAGGGCCTCCTGCGCAGTCATATGATCGTTGCGGGAGGCCGCTTGCGGGATACGGTCTATTTCAGCATCGTTGAGCAAGAATGGCCCGGGGTGAAGCAGCACCTTGAAAACAATTTAAGCCAACCTTTCGCGCCTCGATAACTTCTGGGTAAACGGGCTAGTGCGCAGATCGAGGCCGCTTGCCTCTTTTCGCTTTATGACCTTTATGGTGATGCGGTTTGACGCCCGTCTTAGCAGACGCGGCAGCGGGGACCAGTGCAACAGCCATGCAGCAGATCCAAATAGCCAAAATACGCTTCATTGATCAGAAAGTAGCACAGCACATTCAATCGGGGAGCAGCCGATTTTTTCCTTGCGACGGCGCCTAATGTTCGGAATGCATTCCGCCGATGAATGCAGTGTATGCAGTATTTTGATTCTCATCCGACCTTAGACCTGGTTGAACTCTACGTACTACAACGGCTAGACGACCAAGAACTGCCGGAGATGGACGAGCACCTGCTGGTCTGTAACCAGTGCCGTCTAATGGCCGAAGCTTTGGAATGCGAAATCAGGTTGATTCAGTTAGCCTTCGAAGACGAGCCGGGTAGCCTTTCCAATCACTGGTCAAGCGAAGCCAGATCAGGGCGGGCTTGAACCGCGAACGCTAGCCCAAGTTCGTCGTGCGCCGTTAAAAGGCGCTGGTCAACAGTGGGTGAAAGTCCCGCCCGGGAACTGGTTCGTTCCACCCGCCCACTAACACCGCGATCAAAAACGCGGTGAACGTCGCTGCCGGTTCGATCTGATTCGGTGATCGCCAGCTGATCGGCATGCATTGCCGAACTTTCTCCACGAATGCCACTTGGCGCAGTTACGCAACGAAAACGGTCACGCCGCCATGGGCCGTTACCGGCCGGCTCGTTTCCCGCAAAATCAGCCGTTCGTCCGATAGCAAGGCGAACGCTTCTCGTGGGACACAGCTGTCCCCAGTGTCTTTGTCCATCCCCTATTCTTGTCAGAGACTTGGCCACCGCGCTCAGCTTAAATTTCGGAATTCAGGTTAAGCGGCGGACGGTGTCCAGCGCGCAAGCGCGCCTCCTCCGACCCGTAATTGGTCACTGGTGGAAACGGTGCCCACGCCGGTTGGTCCGCGCCGGCGAACGTTGCTATCTGGAAGAGTTGAACGGCTTGGCGCAGTTGCGCTGGCTCCAAGACAGTCGAGGTCTTCAACCAAGCCGGCGAGAACCACCAGCTCAAGCTGTTTCCTTCCGATGTGGAGCTGCCCACCGACGATCCTTCGATAGCCAGGGTTCTGATAAACAAGGTTCGGCTGGAGCGGACGCGCCAGTTCGGCTCCTGCTATCTGGGCGTACATCTCTGGAGGCAGCTCGGCTTGGATCGTTTCTTCGGGGAGCGCCTTGCTGTGGACCGCACTGAAGTTCCGTGGTCTCGGGTGGCGGCGGTGCTAGCCATCAACCGGCTGTGCGCGCCCGGAAGGGAGTTGGGGATCGAAGAGCGCTCGTATCCATCGATAGTAACGGAAGATCCGCTAACGATTCCGGAAGGAAACTGAATGACACTCATCTGTACCGCTGTCTGGACAAGCTCTTGCCAGAGAAGACTCGCATGGAGCAGCATCTTAAGCACGAGTACGGTGAACTGTTCGAGGCGCAATACGAGGTGCTGCTTTACGACCTGACCAGCACCAACGTGGAAGGCGCGGCGGAAGCCAATCCGATGATGCGGCGCGGCTATTCGCGCGACCATCGTTCAGACTGTGAACAACTGGTAATCGCACTGATCGTCAACAACGAAGGCTCTCCTTTCCGTTATTAAGTGTTCAACGGTAACCGCGCGGATGTGAGCACGATGGAAGCGATCTTGCGCACGGTGGCACGCAAGATGGGGTGGCGCGCCGGGTCTGGGTTATGGACTGGGGCATCGTAAGCGAAGGGAAAGCAATCGGATCTGGCACCGGCTAAAGCGTTGGCTCTTCTTTCTACCCTGCACAGCGCCGACGTCATTCTGCCCACCACCGAGGGCCGTGAACTGCGCTTGCGGAGAATCACGGAACCCTCGACCGAAGAGAAAAGCTCGAGTTCAATGATGGTCGAACGGCGAATCCGGCAAAAGATAGCCTGATCAAGCTTTGATCGAGTTCCGAGATGCTGCGGTGCAGGAGGTGCGTCTTTGCTCCCACGTGCAGGCAACAATAGAATCGGCAGCTTCGATCCAATCGATAGATGAGACTTCCAGAAACAGTACTTTTCCCGCACTCTTCATACCCAAACTCCGCGTTTTCTGTTGCAGATTATCGCCCCGGGGGACTTGCCGTTTAGCGCGGCTGAGTGTCCGATCAAAGCGCGCATCATCGAACGGTTTCAAAAGATAATCCAGGGTCCGGCCTCGAAGGCTTGCAGCGCGTGGTGTTCGTAAGCCGTGACGAATACCCCCGAAAACAGAAGATCGAAAACCAACATTTCGAGAACGTAGAGTCCGTCAATCTCAGGCATTTGCACATCGAGGAAAACCAGATTGGGCTTCCATTTGCGAATATCTGTCAACGCCTCCAAGCCGGAACCGCTTTCACCGACAATTTCAATTTCCGGACCTTTCCGCAACGGCACCCTGAGATTGCTTCGAGCGAACGGCTCATCATCCCCAAATGAGGTCCTATCTTGCCCGAAAGCTCTTCTGCGCCCCCGGATCAGGCCTTTTCCACAGGCGAGGCGGTTACGAATGGAAGAGAAAATGAGACCAACAGGCAGCTGGCGTATTCACCGAGTTTGCGTATCGAACGCATGACTCCTGGCAATGCCCGCATCGCTTCGTGGCGAAAGCCGAGAATCCACGCTTTCTCGTCACTTCCCTCGATGTCCTCAGCTGGCCGGCGCAGGCGCTTTACGAGCAACTGTACTGTGCACGCGGCGAAATGGAGAACCGCATCAAAGAGCAGTTTCCCTGTTCAGCGATCGCACCAGCGCCGCTTATTTGCGTTCGAACCAACTGCGGTTGTATCTCTCTTCGATTGCTTACCTGTTGCTCGAAGACTTGCGGCGGCCGGGTCTCAAACGGACTCAGATGGCGAAGACAGAGTGCCCAACCATCCCCGCGTTCCGTGCCACACCAGCTATTATCATCGGGATGCTGCCTCTCATCGTGAGAAGGTCAGATTAAGCCTTCGTCAGCGAAGCAGCTGGCCGCCACTGCTCACACGTAGGAAATTCGGAAGGCGGATCTTGCTTCCAGCGTTCATCGCATTGAAGCCAATAATCGGTAAGCTTATCCATCCGGGATCCCTAGTGGCGTAGTGACCAGGTGCATGCGGCCAGCCTTCAGCTCCCGCGAACCCAAACATTCTGCGATCCAGCCAGCTAATGAGGCGAATCCAGGGGAACTCACGTTTGCGCGGGTGCGAGCGGCGGTATGCTTCAGCGAGACCTGTGCATTGTCGCCGGGCGACTATCATCAAGCGACTTTTGGAGGAGAGGAAATCGGTAGAAGCCTAGGATTCACGTCGCGGCGCCAAGGGCTGCTGGAAAGGACTACGTGCCGCGGTCGAAGCATTTTGGGCGGTCGGCATTATTAGGCAGATTTACATCGACCGGAGCTTTTGTACTAAGAAACCGATTCCGGGCAACATTGACGGTTATTGGGTCGACCCGATCACGAAGTTCACGAACGGATTGATCCGTATTCGATCGATTTCGATTGGTGCTGGCGCAGCCGGTCCGGAAATGGAAATGGCGGATGTGGGCCGATCATGGCGTCGAGTTCTTCATACACACGGCGATGCAGGCAAGTGCGGACGAGGGCTTCCCGGCGTTCTTTCGGCACGATCGCGAGGGGCGTGTGAGAGGCGTCATCAAAGTGATCGTCATGCTGCTCGTGTCGTTCGCCGGCCAGATGATGCACCTCCTCCTCCATCACCAGGCTCATCAAAGCCAAGCCGGCTTCCCTTAACAGGTGTCCCACACCGAGTTGCAGCAGCCCGACAATCTCGGCCATCGGCAGCATCATCTGAACCGTCGGATTCTCTTTTGCGGCGAGCCGACGAAACTCGTTTACCGCTCTCTGTTTCTCGATCTCATACCGTCTCTTCATCAGCGACTCTCTCCTTTTTTCTTGGCTGAAAATTTCCTGAAGACTATCACGCCTTCAGGTTGAGAGTCGCTAACTTTCTACGAACTTACGAGCATCCTCTAGCGATACCGAACCGCAGTACACGCAGTCCAGAGCGCACGCAAATGGAAAAAAGCCGCTGGTTCAAGAAAGCGCAGCGCTGGCGCGCGGGCTGCGAAGGACGTATCAGCTTGGCCAAGCGGCGGCACGGACTGAGGCGTTGTTTGTATCGCGGAGCGGAGGCAATGAAGCGCTGGGTCGGACTTGGCGTACGGGCAGACAACCTCATCAACATTGGCAAGGTGCTGGCGGTGGCGAATGCCTGGTTGCCCAACCCCGGGGCGATGCATCGCCCAGGGCAAGCGGCCCCCAACGGTCGCAAAACGTCGACCAAAAATGCTTCGAACGCTCTGCCTAGGCCAAATGCCGATCAGAAAACGTTATTCTGCGACGGAAAGTAGCTAGGTTTCAGCCTTGGGATGGCCTTCTCAATAACGCGTTCTGCCGCTTGGGCGTAATCGCCAGATCGCCGGGAGTTCCTGTCGCGCGGATTTCGTTTATCTTCGTAAGGCGGGAAATCGCAACCCCAACAGGATATCTTCGGGCGCGCTCACATTGTGATCGAGTACTAGCGGGGTGCCATCGACTTCGTGAATCACCGGATGCTCAAGCTGGATGATGTCGGCGATTGTCTCGGCGATAATCTTCCGCCGGGCCCATTCTTGCTCCGATATCCTCGTAGACTCAGAGAGGAGTGTATTCTGTTTTCGAGCCGACTCGCTATAGAAGGGCTAGCGTCATCGAATGCCCGGGCGCGCTCGATGCAACCATTGAGAAGTTCTGAGTCGCGGCGGAGCAGATTGCTTCCGACAAGCTTCGCGCGAAAGACAAGATCGGGCCAGTCGGAGATCTCGAGCCGCCGTAGAGCTTCTTCCCATCGTTCACCTCTCAGATTTCGATCGAACCCCCCCCCACTGTTTCGCTCGTCCCTCGAAGTAGGGCATCGTCAATGTACGGATGATGGTTAGATCCTCGACGCTTTCCAGATCCGACGAGAGCCAAATTATCCGGTAGAAGGGAGGCAACTCGCCATCGGCTCGCCGCCGCGGACATGCCATATTTTCCAGAACGCCAGTAGTGCCCCGAAGATCAGCTTCAAGGCGAAATCGGGACCAGGAGGTCAGGGGTTCCGGTCCGTGCATCGCATCATTATCATTGACTACTAATTACCTATGGCGAACTCGTGATTACGCCAGCACAACAGCATTTTCTCATCGAAGAATGAGCCTGGAGGGAAGTTGGTAGGGGCGTTGGTTTCTGGGTTCTCCTTTCGATGAATGGTAAACCGCGTTCGGGGCAGTGGGAATGTGGAAATCGCGAAAGCGATTTCCAAGGGCCGGTGGGAAGGGGGTTGGGGAACCTGCTTTTGGTTTTCCTCCACTTTCCATCCGCCCGTCATTTCCATTGCCCTCAGGCACTGCGCTGCATTTCTCCAAACAAGCTTTGCTTGGCCTGTTGCATGCGCCGTGCGGCCTCGGTGTCGCTCATGCGCCGGGCTGTTTCCTGGAGTGATTTCACTGTCATTCCGCGGCGCAGATACTGCTTCGGCTGGGGCAACGCCAGCAATGTCTCCAGCGGTGTTCGATAGAGCCGGTAGCGACGCCTTTGTTTGCCCTTGGCATCTACTTCCAGCTCGACTTGCGCGCAGGGTCGATGGAAGTTCAGATACGAATTGAAATGCTCTTGATAGAACTGCTGAATGCGTTCCGCATGCGGTGCAGCAATGTGACCGTAGCCCATCGCGCTAAAGCGTGATTGCTTCGCAACCATGTGTTTGCGAATCACCGCCCCGTTCTTGGCTTCCACCAAGCCGCTGTCGTTGCTGTGCCGGGGTCGGCTCTTGGTTTGTTCGATCAGCAGCTTGCCTAACAGGTTCGCTACCGTGTGATTCACAAACTCGCTGCCGTTGTCGGAATGAAAGCCGCGAATGACAAAGGGGAATTGTTCCAGCATCGATTCCAACAGCGGCAGGAGCCACGCTTCGCTAATGACCGGTGTACAGCCGATCACTTGCCACTGCGTCACCTCATCCACCGCGTTGATGTGATACACGCCCTTCACGCCCTCCCGGTCGCCCTGATGCACCGTGTCCACGCGTAGATAACCGGGCCGCCCGGCGGGCTCCGGTCGGCGCCGCTCTCCGATCGTGACCAGGACCGGCCGTGTCTTGGTGAAGTGCGAACGCCGCTGCCGATAGGTGGCTTTCTTTCGTAAACGATAAATCTGCGCCGACGAAATCCCGGCCAAGCGCTCATAGCCGATGTGGCCATATTCCCGGTACTCTCGCCGCAGAATCTGGCTGGTTGCCGGGCCGCTCAGCGTTTCATGCGCTTCATCCACGCTGGCCAGCAAGACCACGTCGGCCCGCGTGTACCGGCTCGCAAAACGATGCCGCCGGTAAGCGCCTACTTTTACCTCCCCTCTGCCCCGTATTGCGCAATCAGCCGTGTCATCTGCGCCCGGCTCATCCCGCTCATCTTCAGCAAGTAGCGCCGCAGCAAACCTTTCTCCGCGCGTCCTTGCTGTCCGTATCGGTGCTGCCGCAAAACGCTTGTCACCCACGCGTAAATCTGAGGCCGGCCCTTCGCCTCGAACTGCCAATCCTGACTGGCTTCCAGAAACTCCCGGATCTGCTCCAGGTTCAGCTTCTCTCCATCCTGCATCCTGATGTTCAATACCCAGCTTGCAGGCTCCTACCAGAAATCCCTCCAGGCTCATCTTGTCTGAGAAATAAACCTTTCCTTCAGGCTCATCTTGTATGAGACAAGACTACAACCGGACGGAGCCCCATTGCCTGTGCTATAGTATGCCTGGAACGAGCTTTGGAGAGCGGAATGGACCGCATGAATGGACAGCACAGGAGTGGCGGAAGGCCGATGATCAAGGCGGGCGCCCCGTCTGTTTTGCTGTCCATTTTGGCATCTAAACGGCAGTATTGGATAGACAGCAGGGACGGAATAGATCTGGCCGCTGGTCTCGAAATTCCATTGGATTCAGTTAAATAGTTGAATTGACAGAGCGCGGGAGTAATTCAGCGGTAGAATGCCAGCTTCCCCCCTCACCTTAATTCTTCAATCACTTAGCCCGCCTACTGGCCGCTTTACTGTCCACAGCAGAGCCCGGATACGATCCGGTCTTTTTGTTCGTTTCGGTCGTTCCATGCTATCGGGAATGGAACGATGGCTCGCGTCAATATCGTCAAACAGATCAAATGCGGAGGACGTTGGGTTCTCAAAGCAATTCCCCGCACGAAGAACGGGGAAAGGAATTGGAAGGCGCTGCCGGAGGGCAGCTACTTTCTCGAATGGCGAGAGCAAGGAAAGCGAGTGCGCCTCCCGGCCGGCCATACCGTCTCGCAGGCTCTGGAAGCGCAGCGCATTAAGAAAGCCGAACTCGCGGCGACAGAGGTCGGCATCCTGCAGCGATACAAGCCGGCAGAGCCGCCGCCCGCTCCGGAACCTGTCTTCCTCGCCGGTCTGATCCGTCGCTATCTCGACCAGATCGATACTCTCAAGAAGCCGAACACCTACCGCAAGTACGACGCCGTACTCACGCGCTTTGAAGAACAGTTTCCCGGTCGACGGTTAGAAGAGATCTCGATTGAGGAGTTGAACGATTTCGTTGTCAAACTCAAGAAGAGCGGCTTATCCGCTAACACTGTGCTGCACAATGTGATCATCGTCGCCCAGTTCTTCCGGCGTAACGGGCGGCGCAATATCACTCGCGAGCTGCAGCTCCCCGAAGCCATCCTCTCGCTCCCGAAGGTGTACTCGGACGAGGAACAGTCGCGGTTTCTTTCGGCGTGCGATCCCTGGGAGTTGGCCTTGTTTTCCACCTTTCTCTTGACGGGCTTCCGGGAACAGGAAGTGATGTATTTGTTCTGGAGAGATCTCAATCTGAACCGGCGTACCCTGCGGGTTGTCTCGAAACCGGATCTGGGATTTTTTCCGAAGCGATGGGAAGAACGGGAGGTGCCTGTCCCGCTCGATCTGGCGCAGGTGCTCGGCTGTCATCCGCCGTCCCTCGACAGCCCCTTCGTGTTCCCCTCGCCGACGGGGAACCGCGAGCAGAATTTTCTGCGGCGCTGCAAGGAGGTCGCGACTCGCGCCGGATTGGACGCCTCCACGTTCGATCTCAAGACTTTTCGATCGACGTACGGAACAAGCATGCTTCGGTCCGGATTCGATGTGCGCACGGTGCAGCACTGGATGGGACACAAGTCGCTCGAGACCACCATGCGCTATCTCGCGCCAGCTCAGGATGTGCATGACCGCCTGGACCTGATCGCGATACCGGGAAGGACGACGAGGACATCCTCGAGGATCAAACCAAAGAAGGCAGGTCGCGAATCCACACCGACTCGGCAAGCGAGCCGGGCCTCGTAGTTGAACCTCATTACTACAGGACAGGCGAGGAAACCCACTCTGACGGAAAGACCCTGTTTCCAGGGTTCCAGCACCGATTGCGTCTGCCTGCCCGATTCACACTTGTACAACCCGACGCATCGCCAGAGCCTCAGCTGCGTTGCGGTGAAGATTTTTGACGGAAAGGGCAGCAACGGGTAGAACAAAAGGAAAGCGCCCAGCCGACAGAGACGATCGAGCGCTTGATCAATCAAAAGGAGACACTCAATGTCGACCTCCCCCAGCTTTCCGCCGTCGTCCGGTGCACTCTCTGACGACGTCTTCGAACAACTCTTGCAATCTCAAAAGCTCTTGACAGCCAAAGAACTGTCTGAAATTGTCGCGATCAAACCAAAGACCATATACAGCTACGCCGATAAAGGTTTAATCCCGCATTACAAGATCGAGTCCAATGTGCGATTTCGTGGCCAAGAGATCGCCGATTGGTTGCGCGATCACGCGAGCCAGCGAGTCAAATGGAATCAGCGTGGGGGAGCGCAAAGAAGCTAGCTCTGATTCACCGTAGATCCAGGCCTCGAGCGGTTTTTTTGACCCGGGTCTCCGAAAGCCGCCACAAAACTTCCATGACGCGTTTCGTTTCAGCCTACGAGCCCGCGCGCCTAGCAACACTACGGCTGTATCAGGAACTTACCTATCATCAACTTCCTTCCGGTGGTTGGAGCTATTGCGAGCGGCTACAAGCCAACACAGAATCAACGTGTCTGGGAGCACTCGCATTGATCGGCCTGGACGAACGTCGGTCTGAACGTGCTCTGACTAACCTCCTCCAAATGAATCTCTCGCGCGGAGCATGGCCGGCGTTCGTTCCCGATAAAGAGCCCTCTTGGGCTACCAGTCTGGCACTGATTACCCTCAACGTGCTTGCCGATACATCTTTGGCCCGCGACCGCGCGGTGGATTGGGCCCTGACGAACAAGGGTAAGGAAGGAAATTGGTTCTGGCGCTACAAGTTCCACTTCGATCGGGCGGTGCAGTTTCGGCCCGAGCTTTACGGTTGGCCGTGGATCGAGGGCGCATGCAGCTGGGTCATCCCGACCGGGCTGATGATGGTAGCGCTGAAGCAGTTCGTGTATTGTAAGCCGTGCACGGAAGCCACGAAACGGTTGCAACTGGCCGCGAGCATGCTACTCGACCGCTCCTGTCCTGAGGGAGGCTGGAACGCAGGGAACAGTGTGGTCTTTGGTGTTCCGTTGATGGCTCACGTGGAGTCGACCGCCATTGCGCTGCTCGGCTTACAGGCAGAGCCGGATCATCCTGTGATTCGGGTGGGCATGGATTGGCTGGAAAGGCAGGCGCTTGCTGAGCAGGGCATTGCGAGCCTGTCATGGACGGTTTTGTGCTTGGCCGCCTACGGCCGCGACTTCGCGGCAGTCCAGGGCAGGGTAGTGGAGCAAATCAACAACGCACCCGAGCTGCCGTCCAACAACGCTACTCTCGCGCTCGCACTGCTGGCTCTACGTTGCGAACAGATGATTCACCCCTTTATTGTTCCGGTATGACGAATCGACGGCGTTTTATTTCGACTGGGATGGCAGCTACGACGTCTGCGGCCCTTGCTACGAAGTTGTATGCGCCAAAGTATTCGGTCTCTTACCGCAAGAAGACGTCGACAGTGGCGGTACTCGATATTCCAGAGTATGGATCCCATCTCGAAGAACAGCTGTTGGATGGCCTCCGAGCTTTTCCTCTGGCGGTTCGCGGGAAGCGAGTCTTGCTTAAGCCGAACCTCGTCGAGATTTTGCCTGGTCCTGTCAACGCCGATTCGAGGCTCGTTGGCGCGGCCGCCCGCTGCTTTCTCCGCCTGGGCGCCCAATCGGTAGTCGTGGGGGAAGGACCTGGCCATCAACGCGATACCGAGTGGGTCACCTCTGCGGCGCACCTGCCAGAGCAACTCTCCGACAGAATCCGCTTCGTGGATTTGAACCGGGACGAACTGCGCCACGTTCCGCTCAAAGCTTCGTATACAGGGCTTGGTTCCCTCTGGTTGCCAGTAACTGTTCTCGAAGCCGACCTGATCGTGTCAATGCCAAAGATCAAAACACATCATTGGGCGGGCGTGACCCTCAGTTTAAAGAATATGTTTGGCATCGTGCCGGGCCAGAAGTATGGCTGGCCCAAGAATCTTCTTCATTGGCAGGGCATCAGCGAGAGCATCCTGGATATCTGTGCGACCGTGCCGATCCACTTTGTGATTGCAGACGGCGTGATCGCAATGGAAGGCAACGGTCCACTGCAGGGGACAGCGCGCGACCTCCATAAGCTTGTCTTAGCAGACGATCCGGTCGCAGCCGATGCGACGTGCGCACGCCTAATGGGATTGAATCCGGCGCATGTCGAGCACATTGCCCATGCCGGTCGATTTCTCGGAAACATCGAGCTAACCCGCATTCGACAATTATCGAGCTGGAAACCAGAGCGTCCGTTCCGGGTTCTGCCGCAGTTCGAGCATCTCGTTGCTGATTGAGCGCTTGCGAATCAACCGGAAGATCTCCAAGATCTCCATTGAAAAAAGTTCGCGGGGAAACGTGGCTCCCGAGCGTTTTCGTTCACCTCTGAGAAAGTCCGCGGGGTAAAGTGGCTCCCGTTCACTTTCGGTTCACCCAAAAAAGTTCGTGGGAAAAAGCGGCTCCCGCATTTTCGGCTCACCTGAAAAAAGTTCGCGGGGAAACGTGGCTCCCGAGCGTGGAAGGTATCGGTTCCTCTCCGTTCCCGTTATTTTTGATCGTCCGGTCTGGCTTCAGACGACTTGATTCCTTCTTGATTGCCTTCTCGCTATCGGTCGATGCAACATGCTTTCTGCGCGCGAATCGCTGCTTTCGGCGTAAGATCGACTTTGCTTTGGAGGATTGTGTCTTGTTCGGCTCTTTAGAAGATCTGGCGCAACGGCTCGAACGGGCGCGGTATGTGGCCGATCCGGTGATGCTGAACGTGATTTATATGGCATCGAAGCTCGGCAAGCCGATTCTAGCCGAGGGTCCGCCGGGAAGCGGCAAGACCGAACTGGCGCGGGTAGTGACCATTGCAGCGGAAACCCATATTGAGCGGCTGCAGTGTTACGCCGGGCTGGATGACAAGAAAGCCATCGGGCACTTCGATGAGTCGTTGCAACGGCTCTATCTAACCTCGCGCTACGGAGATCGAACCTTTACCGACGGAGAATGGGAGCGCGTCAAAGCGCACCTGTATCAAAAGGACTTCTTTATTGCCGGCCCCCTCTTGCGGGCGCTTCTAAGTCCCAGGCCTTGTGTGTTGTTAATCGACGAAGTGGACAAAGTCGGCGAAGAGTTCGAGGCGCAACTGCTGGAAATTCTCGAAGAGTGGCAGGTCAGCATTCCTCGCCTCGGCACCGTTAAGGCCAAGTCGTTTCCCTTTGTTCTGCTTACTTCTAACCAGCAGCGGCGGATTGGAGATCCCCTACGGCGGCGCTGTCTCTATATGCAATTCGATCATCCGTCGATGGAACGGGAACAAGAGATCATTCGTGCCCGGACGCAGGAACATAGCGAAGATCTGCGGTTGGAAGTGGCGGGCTTTGCGCAAGCGCTGCGCGGTTACCGGCTGCAGAAACAGCCCTCGATTGCAGAGATGCTAGACCTGGTCAATGCGCTCGACGTGCTGGGCCTCGAGGCGGTCCGGGCCGAGGATCGCGATACGCTTCTCCCGCTCATCGCTAAAACAGAAAAGGATCGGGAACGCCTGATGCTGCGCGACGGGTTTGCGTCGCTCGTCTATGACATCCAAGGGCATGTTTCGAAACTGAAGTCCGAAAGACTGAACCGGATGGCGGCGCATGCGTAAGTCGCTCTGGCTGTTCGTTCTGTTGAGCGTATGCGCGTATGGCGGACCGGCTGTTTCGGTACGCGAGTATGCGCGACGCTGTGCAGCCTATTATGCACGGGAGCACGGTCTCGATCCGGCGCTCATCCGTGCCGTAATCCAAGTCGAATCGGCTTGGAACCCGGGAGCGGTGTCGTCCTCGGGCGCGATCGGACTCATGCAGTTGATGCCTGCCACCGCACGACGCTATGGCGCCACCCATCCTTTTTGGATTCACGAGAATATTCGCGCCGGCACGGCTTATCTGGCCGATTTGGTTGAGTTATTCCACGGCGACCTGCGGCTTGCGATGGCCGCGTATAACGCCGGAGAACAGCCTGTGCTCGCGCGCCAGCTGCGCTACGCCGATAAAAATGTGTACTTGTATGTACGCCAGGTGGCTGCCAGATACCGAGCCGAATTACGGCAGGAAGGTGAACCATGAGTCGCGCCAAATGCTGCGTTTTGATCCTGTGTACGGCTGGTCTCGGGTGTGGGGCACAGACCGTGAGCTCTCTTCCGCCCCCTGTCCCGTTGCCGGGAACGGCCGGCAGCGCGCGCGGGAGTTACGAGTTCCACGTTCTCACTCGAACGACACTCGACGACAAGATTATTTCCTTGCGGCTCGCGCCCGATATCGCCACGAACGTACGATTGCCGGAAGCGGTGAATTCGGTGGTGGTGGGATCGCCCGAGTGTTTTGCAGTCGAGCACAGCGAAGGAGAGCCGCAGTTGGTGACGATCCGCCCGAGAAAAGAAGAAGCCTGCGAGAGCAATCTGCAGATCACGACCGTTAGCGGAAGACATGCGCTGCTCGATTTAAGTAACATTGGCTTGGCCGCCGGCTCCGGGGCCACGGTCGATATCCTGCTGCAGTACGTGGCGGGGAGTCCGGGCAGTTTTCTCGAGGAACGGTCCGCGCCGAGTCTCTTTGTGGCTGAAACGCGGCCGCTAGAGACAGCTTTGCCGAAAGCGTCTGCGACAACGAAATCGGGTCCTACGCTCACGCCCGCTGTTCTCACGACGACAGCCGTCGAGTCGAACAACAATCGAAGTCCTCTCGATACGCTTCTCGCCCGGCAACAGCAAGCGCCTCTTCCAACGCTATATGGCCAGAAGCCTGGTGAGATTGCGCCTGGCAAGCGTGTCCGGGCCGGCGTCAGCGATGTGATCGATAACGGAACTCAAGTGGTGGTGCTGTTTTCGGTGTTGAATCCGGCCCATCACGCGATTGAAATCCTGCCACCACAAGTGCAACTAGGCGGGAAAGTGAAGAAGAAGTGGACGGTTGGAGAGCAGTTGCCGGTGAGTGATTATCGCCTGTCGGCGCATCGACTCGGGCCACAGCAACGGGTCGATGGTGTGGCGGTTTTCGAACGTCCGAGCTTCAAGCAAAGCAACGAAACCCTGTTCTTACAGATTGCCGAATCGGGAGCGGTCGATAAACCGGCACTTGCACCCATTGGTTTCGGGATCAGCACGATCCAGGGAGGTTCCGCCGATGAGAGATAACGCTTTCCCTTTCCCTTTCGATCCGGCAGGACGCGAGCGGCACGTGATCGTCGAGTCTAGAACGGGAGGCGGCAAGACCTTTGCGCTGCTTTGCCTGGCCCAAAGGTCTAGGCTGGCCGTGGACCTCTTCGACAAAGGCGATTCGTACGCTGCAATCAGGAGATCGATCGTATCCCGATCAAACGGTGGGCGGAAGCGAAGAGTGGATCCCAGCGAACGGCTGGGGAATAGAGTAATCGAAGGAGGCGCCGGCCGTGTACAACGATGACGAAGGCCGCGAACACGAGCAACAGGGCGAAAGCAAACGCTCAGAAAGTCCAACGTCTCACGAGGTGGACCTGCCGCCTTCTTTCTTCGAATCGGCGGACGATGTGGACCGGCCGGCCGGAGGAGAGACGAGCACTGCTCCGAGCGGCGGGACGACGCCAGTGGCGGAAGAGCCGTTGATTGAACTGCCCAAGACACCGCGGGATCGGCTACTTGCCTTTGTCAAGAACTTCCGGGAAAGACTGCAAGGGAAACCGCAGAATCCTGGCGGAACACTCACTTCGAAGTCCCGGATCGCGCAGGATCGCACCAAAGTGACTCTAGCCATTGCGGGCGCGTGCATCGTGGCGATCGTCATTTTTCTGGTGACCTTTACCCGTCCTGCAACTCCCCATAGAACCCAGGATCAGCGGGCGCACCCGAACTTGGGGCGCCCCGAGAATAGCGGAAACAACGAGGGCCGGTCGGGCGTTCCGTTGCGCAGCGCAGCAAGCGTTAAGCCGGAGGATCGCGATGGGAGGATTAGCGATCAGGACATCCTCAATACCAGCAAATTCAAGCCACGTGCGCCGCATGCGGCTGCTCCGGCGCCCCAGACGCAGAAGGATTACGCGGTCAACAAAATTCCGTTTCCGGCCGAAGGAGCACCTGTTACCGCACCCACGGCGCCGATGGCGCCGCAGGCAGAGAAATATCAGCCGTCGCTTGTGTTCGTGCGCGGCGCAAGTAGTGAACGCGGTGCAGTTTCGGCGCAGCCCGTCTCGGCGGCCTATGCGCCCGTCGTGATGAGCGCGTTTTTCAGCGCGTTGCCACCTGGCACGCGCCTCGTGGCGCGTCTCGAGTCTCCTGTGAGTACGGCGCTCAAGAACACGCCGGCGGTAGCGGCCATCGAATACAACTACTCACGCGACGGGGAGATCGTCATCCCTGCGGGTTCGAAGGCCTTTGGGAAGTTGTCGAGCGCGAACCAGCATGGCATGGTCGAGCTGGCGTTCGACACGATCGAGCTACCGGATGGCACGACTCAAAAGATCGATGCTTTTGGCGAGAGTTTGGCCTATCAGCCCATCAAAGGATCGGTGACGGGACGGAACATCGGGCTGCAGTTTCTAGTGCAAAGCCTAACGGGGGTGGGGAGTATCGCGGCAGCGACGGTCGGCACGCGCAGCGGCGCCGGCATCAACGATTCGTTGAGCAACAACTCGATCCTGCGCGAGCGGTTATCGGAGAACATTGCTACCGCCGGTCAGAACCAGATGAGCAGCTTGGCGTACCGCCAAAACATCGTGGTGACAGTGCCCGGCAACACGCGCTTTTATCTGGTGCTGAGCCGCAACGAAAAAGGCCGAGAGGGGATGCAGTCGACGCCTGTGGAGCGTCCGATCCCGCCGGCCGCACCTAGTGCTCCTTTCGCCGAGAATGCCAGCCTGCAAGCGCAATACTTACAGGAACTCAAAGGGATGAAGCAGCAGCTCGACCAACTCTCCCGCCAACAGCCGGCCACCGATCCAAGCGGGCAGCAGGGGCAACCGGTGGCGCCTCCGCCGCAGTAGCTCTTCTCCTATCCATCTGCCAGAGAAGACACCCACCTTCGGGCGGGTATCTTTTTGTTGGCTGAAGTCGATTACCCTAGTGGGCAGGGAGACAACTCATGTCTTTACTGCCCTTTCCTGCTCTCGCGGGAAATCGACGGATCGGAGCGAGCGGCATAGCCTGGGCGGCTATCGGGGCTACTCTATTCGGAAGCTTCGTCTTCTATCGCGATCGCGGCGATCAACCCAGTCCTAGCAATTGGTTGTTTCACAGCTGGCCTGCCTTGCTGGCTCTGGGGACTGCCTGTCTCTTGTTCCAAAACTCCCCTGCTTTACGGCGGCCAATTCTACGAAAAGCGTGCCGCTTACTGATGCTCCTGTTTTATTTCGGCGCATTTTTGTTCTTCTTGCGGTGGCCTCCCTTCTGGACCGCGTTAAAAGGTATTGGTTTCGAGGATACCCGCACCTTGGGCTGGCTCGGGATGGTGGCCGGCATGGCGTGGCTGTTGCTGAGTTTTCGCTCGGCCTTCGGCGGGCTGCGGTTCCCCTCTTTTGGAATCGGCGGCCGCGCGACGATCGCTAGCACACCACGGCCCGACACCAACGTCACGCGACCGACCGTTACCTTCGCCGACATTGGCGGCTATGACGCGGTCAAAGAACAATTGCGGCAAGTGATCGAGAACCGTCTTCATCCCGGGAAATTCGCCGGCATCGTGCGAAACGGGATTCTGCTGCATGGACCGCAAGGGACGGGGAAAACGGCGTTAGCGCGAGCCACGGCCGGGGAGTTTCGGTTGAACTATATGGAGGTAAGCTCACCCAGTCTCTTTAATATGTGGATCGGCGAAACCGAAGCTAATATCCGCCACACCTTCGAAACGGCGGTTCAACAACAACCAACGTTACTGCTTATTGATGAAATTGACAGTTTGGGCGGAGCGAGAAACATAACAATGGGTATCAATCCGGGTTCAGGAGCACGCACCCATAACAACGTCACTACTCAACTCATGCAATGTATCGATCAGTATCGGGCTTCTCCGGGTCTGATCATTGTGGGAGCCACGAATGCGCTCGATTCGCTCGATCCCGCAGTCTTGCGCGAAGGCCGTTTTGACACCAAGATCCGGATTGATCTGCCGGATGAAGCCTCGCGGCGGCTGATTCTCGCCACGCAGTTAAAGAAGCAGGGGGCGAGTTTTCCGGTGGAAGAATTTGCCAAGCGGACGCCGGGATCGAGTCCGGCGCGCTTACAGGAAGTGGTCAATCGCGCCGCCACTTTCGCCATGAAAGAGAAGCGCTCCTTAGGCGCTCCCGATCTGCGGCGGGCGCTCGAGGAATCCGGCGGCCAGGACCGCCCGCTCTTTAAACCCGTTTCCTGGGACGAAGTCGTTCTCGAACCGGAGACCCTGCTCGAAGTACGAACGCTGATCGAGATTCTGAATGGAACATGGTCCGAACACAAGCAGTTGGCTTTGCCGACCGGCCTGTTGCTGGTGGGTCCCCCGGGAACCGGTAAGACGATGCTTGCCCAGCTCATAGCCACGCAAACCCGGCGCAGCTTTTACCCGCTCGCCGCCGCCGATGTCTTAGGCGGGCACATCGGAGACTCGGTGAAACGGCTATCGGAAATCTTCGCTCGGGCCCGCGCGCAGAGCCCGTCCATCCTGTTTTTCGATGAGATCGACGGCTTGCTGCCACGGAACAACGGCCTGCAGAGTACCCATGACGTGCAGCTGGTCGAGCAGTGCCGCACCGAAATCAGCCAGCTCGAGCCGGAACACAACGTGTTTCTCGTTGGCACGACCAACCACATCGAACGGATCGACGCCGCCATTCTGCGCGGCGGCCGATTCTCGGAAAAGATCACAATGCAGTTACCGGGTCCCGAAAACCGGCAGCGGCTACTCATAAAACTCTTGGCTGGTTTGAAGAGTGAAGCCAATCTTCGGGACGTCGTAACCGCGACGGACGGCCTCTCGCACGCCGATCTTAAAGCGGTGGTGACAGCGGCGGTGCGGAGCGCTTTGGGCCGTGCTCTCGAGTCGAAGGCCGGATTGCCGCCGTTGATTTTCGAGGACTTCGCACGAGGCATCCGAAGTGTGCAGGTAACGAGCGTAGCCGTTTCCTAAACTACCTTCTCCAACACAAACGCCACCGGGCCGCGGCTTTCTGAGCGGCCCATTTTTTTGCACGAAGTTTTTAGAAGCGTTACGTTCTTCTTGTTCCTCACGAGAGGACATCAAGGAGTAGCTCATGAAGCATCGTCTCATTTCGGCAGGGGAGCGCTTCCATGCGAAGCAGATCCTTTGCTCGTCCCGGCACTGGATTTCGTCAGGCCCTGGCCTGAGGAGCATCTTAGCCGCTGTGGTAGTTGCTCTGTTTCTGACTCAGTCGCATGTGCTGGGTCAGAACCTCGGAACAACGCCACAGTTCAATCAAGCCGTCCAAGGTCAACAGGGAACCCAGGTCGAAGGATCGTTCCTGAACCTGATGAACTGGGTGGGCAACGTCATTGCGCCGGTAGGCGCGGCCGGCTCAGCGCTCATGGCGATTATCAACTTCGCCGGCGGGCGCGGCGCGATGAAGTGGGTCTTTACGACCCTCGGGCTCCTGTCCGTATCTGGTATTACAAGGCTCCTCGAATACTGGATCACGAACGGCACCGCGGGAGTCAGCTAGACCCACTGCCAACCAGGGAGAGGTCCGGCTTGCGCGAACAATCCGGTCCTCTTTCCTAGTTCTAAGAATTATTATGGCTCCTCCTCCCCTGTTGCAAGATTTCATTTCGCTGATGCTCCTGCTCGCGCCCTCGGCGGCTTTGATCTGTTTAGTTCTGGCCGGCCTGAACTTTCGCAGGGATATCGGGGGTGCGGCCGTGATTGGCGGCGGGTTCAGCCGGTGGGTGTTTTGGGCGATTGTATTCATCACGATTCCTGGACTCGTCAGCTGGTTCCCCAGCTTCGGTGTGGGACCTTCGCTGCCTGGAAACCCGAGTATCTCGACACCCTGGCTGGCCGCGATCCAAGTGGATCTGAGTAACTTCGTCACCAACTTCGTGGTCGGCAAACTCACGACCGCCTTAGCGGCGTTCTTCGTACTGCATGCCTTGCTGGATCTCATCCAAGGCGGTAACCCGCTGCCGGCCATTCTCGGGACGATGTTTCTGCTCGCCATTCAGACCACCTATTCGCTCTTGCAAAGTTGGAACACGGGCACCCAGTACGCTACCGTCGATGTGCTTGCGTCGCTGTGGACCTATATCGCGGCGACGTTATGTCCGGTTGCAGGGGTGCTCGGCATCATCGGGGCCATCCTCAATTTTGCTTCTCATCGGCCTGTCAAGCCGATGATCGTGGCCGTGATCGGGTTTTTGACAGTAGCAGGTCTCTGGCAGCTGATCGTGCGGATGATGTGAGGCGCGTATGACATTCGAGCATGGACTTCTTCATCTCGCGAATTGGTTGGGTAACACCATTCTGCCGACGCTTGGCTGCCTGTTCATCGCGATCGCCGTGATCCAATACGCGCGCGGGTATCACCATCTCTACTCGAGCTGGTCCTACGCGGGGCTGCTGTGTTTGCTGGTTTCGAGCATGACGCGCTTGTTCGAGTCCTGGACCGCCGGCACCTATAACGATCCGGATCTCTATTGGCACGGCATTCTACATATGGTCGATTGGGTCTGCAATGTGATTCTGCCGGTTTATGCCGTGATGCACGTCGCGGTGGGAGCGATCAAGCTCAGCACAACAAACGCCCTGGCGCGGGACGTCATGACGCCCGGCCGGCATTTCGTGGGAGCACTGTTGTGTCTGCTCGCGTCCGGACTCGCGCGGCTGGCAGAGTTTTTCGTCACGCATGGGACCGCGGGAGTGAGCTAGGAGGAATCGCGTATGGCGCTCAAGACAACAACTGTTCCGCGGAACTTGGGAACCCGCGTCCGGTTCCTCTTCCTCGAAGTCGAAGACCTCATTGCGATTCTCATTATTGCCGCGCTCGCGAATATCTTCGGCCGCTTCGCCCAGCGCGAACTCTTCGGGATCCCGCTTAACATCTTCTTGCAGTACGTTGTTCCGGTACTCGCGATTCCGGGATTGATGGCCTTTAAATACGGTAAGCCGAATGGCTACTTGCTGGATCTTACGCGGTACTATCTGCGTCCACACGCCTATTGCGCGCTCGAGGAAGATCCCGAGCAGCGCAGCACCTATCTGAAAGAGGAGAACTCATGCCCTTAACTCTGAAGAAGTGGGAGCAATCGCTCCATTCGCCCGCCATGTGCGGCTTGTTGCCGGTGCGGGACTTGCTCGACAACGTTATTATCCGAACATCGGGCGCTTTTGTAGCGGGCTACGAAGCTGCCGGCATACCGTCCTTCTTTCACGGAGAAGAGACCCGGAACACGACCAAAGATAGTCAGGAGGCGCTCATTCGTTCTCTCCCCGAGCGCTCCATGCGGTTGCAGGTGCGCTACGAGCTGACGGAAGGCTGCGGCGATCTGCCGGACCGGTACAAGGGAGAGCTAGCAGTCGACAACCCGGTCCTCAAGATGCTCGATCGGCAGCGCCTCGGCCTCTGGCGCGAGCGCGAGAAACACGGGCTGTATCTGCGGCGGCACCTGCATTACTACTTCATCTGGGATCCGGTGATTCATCACCAGAGTCCCGAATATCAGTTCTCGAAAAAGAGGACCCAACAGAGTTTTTCCTTGTCGCCCAAGAAGTGCATCGAACGGACCCGACGGGAACACGAAAGTTTGCTCAATGAATTCGAGAGCCTCATCGCGGGCCTGGAACCGTCGCTCGAAGCAACGGGAACACACCCGCGCCGCCTGACCGATCACGAGTTGTTTCTCGAACTGCAGCGGGCCTCGAACCCCCTCGTCACTGCTCTTCATCCGTACCGCCACGGGCTTGGGTATGAGAGTGCCCGCAGGCAGGCCGTTTCAGCGGCGATCGAGGACGAACGGGAAGAGTATTTCCAGATGGGCGGACTGCTCTATTCCCTCGTCACCCTCACGAATCCTCCGGACGCCACCTTCCCCGGCATTATGCGGGAACTGATGAAGCTCGAGTTTCCGCTAGTCGTCACGACCGATATTGTGATTCCCGACCAAACCAAAATCACCAATTATTACAAACGCCAACTTTTGCGCATGCAGGCCGCACAGAAGGACATGAAAGGGAATTTCAAGATCAATGTGGAGGCGATCGTTGCCGAAAAACAACTGATTAACACAATCGAACAAATCGTCTCGAGCTCGCTCAAGGTCTGCGAGCTCAATCTCACGGTGGCGGTACGAACGTCGGAAAAGGCGCGCAACGATCGCCATCTCGAAGAACAGCAGAACCTGCTGGCCGATCGGCGCTCGATGGTCCTAACGGCCATTCAGCGGATGAACGGCGCGAAAGCGCTGCCCGAAACGATTGCCCAGAAACGGCTGTTTGTGCATAGCTTGCCCGGTTGTGCGGATCCGGCGAAACGCGAGCGTCAGTTACTGACCTTGCACGCGGCGGATTTGTTAGGCAATGAGATGCCCTGGAGCGGTCTTCCGGAACGGCCGGCCATTCTGCTCGAAACTCCGTATCGGCAGCTGATCCCGTTCTCACCTTTTGACTCGAGCCTCACCAATGGAAACATTCTCATCACGGGCGAATCCGGGTCGGGCAAGACGTTCGACACACAGATGTTTCTGCTATCGCTGGCGCGTACCAACGCCATGGTTTCGATCATCGAGCGCGGCGATTCCTACACGCCCCTAGTCGAACTCAACGGCGGGCGGGTGATTGAAGTGAACCTCGATGGGGGCGAAACTCTGAATCCGTTCGATCTGCCGCCCGGTGAAAAGGCACCGAGTAAAGAAAAGATCGGCTTTCTCAAAAATTTGACGCGCTTCATGATCGGCGATTCGCCGTCTTCTGATCCGGCGCTGGTCGATGGGCTGTTGAGCGAGGCCATCGAGCGAGTATACAAACGCTGCGCCAACCGCCGTACGAGCCAGACGCCCACCTATCGCGATTTGCGCGACGAGCTCTCGACCTGGGAAGATCAGGACCGCGTGGAACGGGTGCTCGACGAGGCGCACTTAGCCGCCATGAAGCTGCGGCGCTGGACCGATGAGGGCGTGTATGCCCAGTTGTTTGACCGGCATACCAGCATTCGGACCGATAACAACTTCCTGTTCTTCAACGTGGAGAAGCTGGACGACGAGCCCATGCTCGAAACGGCCATGAGCATGGTGATCGCGCGGGCTATGTCGGATCGCGCCTCCGGGCGTACCGGCCAACAATCCATCACAGTGCTCGACGAGTGCTGGGCGCTGCTCGATTCGCCTGTGCTGGCGCCCGAAGTCGTGCAGCTGTTTCGCACAGCCAGAAAACGCAACTCGTCTGTTTGGGGCATCTCGCAAGCGTTAGAAGACTTCGTCGGCACAGCCACCGAACCCAGGCCGCACGGGGCGGGCATCATCAAGAACGCGCATATCAAGCTCATTGGCTCTCAATCGGGCGATCTCTCGGTACTCGAAAAGCAGATCTTCCTGAACGATGTAGCGCTCAATGCCATCAAGCGGCTGGGCTCTCCCAAGAAGGGACAGCACGGCGAGATGTTACTCGTTATCGGAGAGAAGGCGGAGACAACACAGGTCGTGCGGTTTGTGCCGACGCCCCTCGATATCTGGATTTGTTCCACCTATCCGAGAGAGCGGATTTACCGGCAATGGTTTCTGCGATCCCATGCGGATCGGACATTGACGGAGAACTATCGCGATCTGGCCGCGCGGTTTCCCCGCGGGTTGGCGGCGCTCGACCCGCTGCCCGAGGAGTTGTCGGGCGAAGTACACCGAGCGGCGCTCGCGGCGGCTTAGAAAGGGATGTTTATGCTGCTGACACTCTCCGCTTTTCTGATTGCGATCACCGCCGGTACGCGTGGCAAGAGGCTCGCCGTCGCGGTTCTCTGTGGCGTTTCCCTCCTGATCGCGCCGCCCCGCGCCCAGGGACAGGGTATCAGCCTGCTCAGCGAAATTGCGACCGTACTCTCGACCATCGGCAACACACTGACTAGCGCCCTAGGAGCCATTCATACCGTGCAGAGCACGGAAAAAGCATGGCAGCAGCAGGTGCTCTTTCCTTTGGCGCTGATCAACAGCGCCAAAGGACTGATCACTTCGATGAAAGCCACCTACCGCAACCCGCTCCATACGCTGATGATGTTCAATCCGCATACGGCCACCCTGCCGAACGCGCAAGCCCTCGAGCAGCTGATCCGCAACCGCCAGACGAGCGACCTTCCTGCGCTGCAGGCCACCTTTGCCGCTGCCTTCCATCCGCTTCCAGCGGCCACCCAGATGAGCGGCGAAGATCGCACCATGACCGACATGGACGATGCCCTGGCGCAGGATACCTTCGCTGCAACCAAGGCTTCCGATCAAGCGCAAGATCTGCTGCTGCAGGCAGCGGACGCGATGGAAGATCAGGCCGAGACCTCAGCGCCGGGCTCTGCGCCTTTTTTGACAGCCCAGGCGGTTGTGGCGCAAATTAAGAGCCAGGCGGTGACGCAAAAAATGTACGCAGCTTTATTGCGCGAAGAAGCAGGGCAGCTGGCGCATAGCAATACCCTCGTGAAACGGAGTGCCAATCAAACAACCACGGTGACGAACGCTTTACAGCGCGCTCTCTCCCATCACTAAAGCAAGACGGAGGATTTGGTTTATGACAATGCCAAGAATAAAGGAAGAAGTTGTGAAGGCTCTCGCGTGGACCCGGGACAAAGCCATTGTTCTTGCCCTGGCTCTGCTGGCGATGAGCCTGCTCTCGCCGCACGCCGGCCAGGCGCAGTTTGTGAATCCGTGTTGCGCCACCGCGGCCATCGGCCTGAGCTCCATCAATAGCTCACTTGTCAAAAACATCGGCGGAGGCTTGACCAAAATCCTAAGCGTTGAGCAGAACATGCAGCAGTACCAGCAATCGACCATTTACCCCTCGTCAGCTATTACACGCGCGCTCCAACTGGTGGGATCGCTGCGCGGGCTCTACACGCAAATCCAAAACATCTATCGTCTGTTTCCGCACTTCTCGAGTGCAACACTCGGCAACACGAGAACCCTCGAATCGATTCTGCTGAGTGGTAGCGCGGGGCAGATTGGCAATACCAGTGCGGCCTACCTGAACGTCTACGGCAGTGTTCCTCTGGCGGGCAATGCGCCGCCCGAGGCGCGCAGCGTAGTCGACATGAGCGATGCCGTGGCCCAGGATGCCATGCAGCGCGCGATCGCGATCGACAACATTGCCGATCAGGAACTCCAGGCAGCCGATCAGATCAATATGAGCATCAACAGCGCGGCTCCCGGCACTGCTCCGATTATTGAAGCGCAGGCGGATGCCTGGCTTGTGCGCGCCGACGCTTACCCGCAGTCGGCTGTATCGGATCTGATGCGGGAACGTGCCGCCGCCTTGGCGAACAATGGAGCCTTGCTTAAAGATGGAGCCAACTATACGTCCATCACAACGCACGGCATTGCGGGTGGTCTCAGCCACCAATAAGGGCAGTCATTATGAGCAGCTTTTATTTCGAAACCCTCTTCAATACCGCAATCAACAACATAGATTCCGGAGGCGTCATCAGCGGTGTCGTTTCGGCAGGCGGCTACCTGCTGCTTGCTTCTCTGGTGTTCTCGATGTACGAGAACTGGAAGGCACAAGATGTGGCCTCCCTCGGAGCCGCCGGCATACGGTACTTTGTCGCTCTCGCCGTTTTGCAAGTGTATACCCAAGCATTCTTGAGTGTGAATCACACCTTCAATCTGGTAGCTCTTGGCATCAACAATGCCGGAGCAGGCGGCGTGGACGTCTTCACAAAATGGTCGAACGATCTCGGCCAATACATTGGCGGAACCGGCCATCCCTCGCTTTGGGGCATGGTAACCGGCACGCTTTCGGGCGCGGTCTCGGCCTTGTGCCTCGGGCTTGCGTATATTGTTTTCCCGATCTCGACCGGGATCTTTGCCATTTTGTATTGCCTTTATGGCTGCATCCTGTTCGCGGTTGGGCCCATTGTAATGGGCTTGCTTCCACTGCGGGGGTTGGGCCAGCTAGGCAGGACTTTCCTGATTAATCTCATGGTGTTCAACACCTGGGGCATCATCTACGCAGTCTTTGGCAGTTTGCTCACCGTGCTCAATCTGGGGACCGCCCAGCAGGTGATGAACTCGGGGAGTTTTCTCGGCAGCTTCGTGGGGGTTGGCAGTTCCGTGCTGCTGGGGCTGGTCAGCGTTTTGCTCTCGATCATGATTCTGACCATTCCGGTCATTGCAACCAAGATCGTCAAAGGCGACGTCGGGTCAGCCGTCAGCAGCGCAGTGCGTGCAGTATCGGCCGCGGCTGGAGCGCTTGGGAAGTTCGGTGGTGGTGGTGGTGGCGGCGGTGGTGGCGGCTGAGCAGTTGGTTGCCCCGTCAATCAACTGTGTGGACGATATGCACATAGGCGATTTGTGCAGTTTCGGCACTAGCGTTTCATCAGAGTCTTTCCTAAAGAGTCAAAAAATGGCAACACAAACGCTTCCTTCAGTCACAGACGAGAGGCTGGAATATACGAAGTACTATCACCAAGACGGCGCACTGCGCGCTTACGCCAATCGAGCGATGGTGCTTGGGTTTAGTGGATTGGCGCTGGCTCTACTCGGCGTCGGCTTCGCGGTTCTGGTACGGCTGCAGCCGCCGACTGTGATCGGAGTTGACACACAGAAAGGCACCGCCTTCGTGGTTAATGGCCGTGCAGGGATTCGGACCGCCGGGATCGAGTTTACTAGCTCCTCGCAAGTGGCCGCGCCCACGGAGCTGGAACAGAAGAACCTCGTGCGAAAGTTCCTCGACAATTACCTGAATTACACGCCGGCGAACGTGGCCACCCAGTTTTCGACCGCTCTCAACCTCACCACGAGAAACTTACGCACCAGTTTGCTCTCTCTGCTGACGGCGGACGACACCATCAACAAGATCAGTGACGAGAACACCATCTCGAATTTCGTCATCCGCGAGATTGTGCCGGTGCGAGATCAGCCCCTTACCTACACCGCATTCGGTGTCAATGAGGTGCACCACGTGCACAACCAGCAGGAGACAACAGATCAGATCATCGGTCGCTTCAATGTCCGGCTCGTGATGGCCGAGCGAACCGAGTCAAACCCGAGCGGTTTGCTGGTCGCAGAGTATTGGGAGCAGCAGATGGTCGGCGACAAAATCACGACGCTCAATCAGAAAGACAGCCTCACGCATGAGGCCGCGGAGAAAACAACCAAATGACAACGCCAGAACAGGAACCTAACAAAGAAAGCTGGGCGGAATTCGCCGGCATGGACCAGATCGATCTGGCCATTATCATCCTGGCCGTAACAGCCTCGACGCTGATCAAATACCAGCACTGGTTCGACAACACCCTTCCGAATTGGGTGCTCGACTTTGTGCTCCCGTTCGTGCTGGTCATCCTCGCTTACAGAATTAGACGTTGGCATCGTGCCCGCAAAGAACGGATCGAGCGAGCCAAACGCTGGCCGCCGGTCCCGGACAATCCGGAGCCTGGAACATGACGAAAGCTGCGATTCTTGATGCGTAGTGAATGAGAAGAGACGGCTTCCTATGACAAACACGGACGATAACCAGAAGACGCGGAGGCGCGCTAGACTTGCCCAGCTTCTGGCCTCACCTTGGCCCGTTCTTTTCTCAGGCCTAGTGATATCGAACCTGGTAAACACGCATGACGGGATCTATGGCTTTCTCCTCCCGGCGGCTCTTGCTCTGGCTGTCCTGGCTGTTTACGCTCTGCACTACAGGCTCAATGGAGAAAATAGATCTCGGAGTTCGGCCGAACCCGTCACGTCCGTTCCTCATCCAGAAAAGGCGACCCGGGTGGAGGCGGCCGGGTCAGGCAAGTGGCTAGGCGTGAACGTTTGGAGCATTCTCATTCCCTCTGTAATTGTGTGGGCGACCCTATTCGCTCGAGACCTTGGCTGGCTCGGGAGTAATGCTCCCCAGCGAACCAATTGGATTGTGATTTTAGGACTCGTCTTCATCGCCGGCATTTGCCGGTTGTGGTGGAGGAACCGGAAGAGCCGTCCGGTTGACACTGATTCTCACCGGGAGAGTGGCAAATGAAAGTAACTGCATCGCATCGGTTCGACTTGGCGTTGCCGATTGGCATGAGCCTGATTCTGAGTACCGTCGCGCTTCTGCTCTTGCCTGGACTGGTGACGGTTGCCTGCCAGTTCTTGATCGGTCTGGTTCTAGTCGGAATATTTGCCTCGAGAAAACTGCTGCGGTATGCCAGAGAGAGGCGCGCGAATCCAATGGGCAAATCACGATCCAGCAGACGAACGGTGGATCGAGCGGATTTTCTCCTGCTGATCGGGTTCGCTGCGTTCTATGCCGCGGTATCGGGGTTCTTGTTGCGCGCTGGCTGGGCCGCCGAAGCCGTTAGGAGCTGCGCGTTCCTTTTGCTGTTGAGCGCGCTTCTGCTCAGGCCGAGGATTGCAGGCTTTTTGAAAACAAAAACTATGGAGTGCGTCCCGCTCGAAACATCGAGGACCATCGGGCTGGCAACTACCCAGCGCGTGGCTTCTCCCGAGATCGTGAACGAAGAAAGGATTCAGTAGATGGCATCCGCCGAGTTATCGACCGACAAGAAACAGAACGGGCTACCGAATGGGCTCAGTGCGGGCGAGGAGGCCTCGCCTGCGGCGCGTGTGAAGGCCGTGAAGAAGGCCCCGAAGAAGCCCCGAACCGAGGCTGGCATTCCCTCAGCCCGCTATTTTCTGGGTGACGATTCTTCGAGCGGCTCGCCTCGGTTGACGGACGAGCGCACGAGCGAGTTCGATGCGATTGCCGAAGCTTTCCGCAAAGAGGTCAGCTTGTTCGTCGTCCAAGAGTTCACCGTCGAAGTGCAAAACCACAACGGTGTACCGTTGTTACGCAAACATCCCGTCAAAGATCGTTCTTCTCCTTGATCTGGCTTCTTAAACAAGAAGTACCCAGGCTTCACCTCTGGGATTTTCATTGCTCTTCACTCAACCCAAATCAAGGAGAAGATAACCATGATGTCACAAGTGAATCAGAAGGCAATCCTTCTGATCGTAGCGCTTTTAGTCGGAAAATACACTCGCAGCCACGAGGGTATTTTCTATGTCATTGGCGGTATCGTGCTCTTCTGGGCATTACACCAGCAGTACGCTATTTTGTCCTTTTTCAAAGGACTTTACACACCGGCGCCTCGCAACGCCGTTTATAAGGCCGCCCCGCTGATGTATGTCTATGATCCAGAGTCCAACAGCATGCAAGGGATCTCGCGTGCTTTAGTCATGCAGTTGCTCGAAGCGCGAAATCGCTTCGAATGACGGCACTTTGTAAGTAGTCATTGTCCGGGCTCTTTTTGAGCCAGTGTTCGTTTTTTTGGCACTGAGCAGAGAAGAGAAGCCCCGGTACGGGCTCCTTGTTCTCTGCTCTTTGGCCTTATCCACCAACGGAACAGAGAAATAAACAAGGAGACAACGATGCTACAAGAAAAGAACCTTTCAGCCGATGTGCTGCAGGTCAAGATGATCGAGATCGACGAGAACGGAGAAGTGATGGCAAGATTTCCGAAGACGGACTACGAGGGGCAGCTCAATCGAACGCTGCTACTCGCGCTCTATCCGGATATCAAAGTCGTCCAGATCCAAGTACCGCAAATGCTTCTCGACAAGTTCGAAGAGAAACAGGTTGCTTCCCGGCTTGCTTCGGTCACCATCGATGGCGCGAAGTATTGTCTGGTCGGCGGCACTGGTTCGGTCAAAAACGGAGTCTTCTATGCCGTTGACGCGCAACACAAGGACGTCATCGCGAAGAGATTTCAGAACTGGCCTCAGGCGGCGATCACCTATCTCGGCATTTTGTTATCGGACTGCCGCGTGTTGATCGAATATCCCGATGCCGACATTCTGGTTGTCGAAGACCATGTACTAGGTACTAACGATTGCAGAGGATGGATCTCGGAGCGTTACTTCGCACAGCTCAACCTGCCCGCCGGACGCTTCTATCAGTTCCGCCTTGCTTTCGACGCGATCCAGACAAAAGGCGCATGGAAGGTCATGGACAACGATGTGGCAGACCTGCTCCAAGCCGATTTGATTGTCCCCAAAAGCTCGGTCAAACCCTCGATTGAACTTCCTCGACTTGAGGAAGCGCAAGCCTGGGGCTGTACGGAGACAGTCAAGGGAAAGCGGTTTCACGGACACGCCATTATGGGTATTCGCGAATATTCGCGGCCTCTGCAGTTCAAATCGAGCTACACGCTGGTCCAGTACGCGCCCGAAGAATCGATCTCGAAAGAGATCCTTCCTCGCGCCGTTAACGAAGCCAAAGAAGTGGTGAGCTCGGCACTTTCCGGTCATTACGGCCCCCTGCTAGCGGCGATTGGGAACTCTTCGACTCAGCCTCGCTTGGAGGATGAAGAAGATTCCCGGTTCACCTCGTACGAACGAACGTTCGTCGAGGCCGTGCTCAAAGCAGACGGCTCGGGCCTGCTCGTCAAGCATCCGTACATCAACAGAAGACTTCAGTCGATGTTGACACGGTGGGCGTTCCGGTTATGCACAGGCGGCGGGTTTACCATGCCGGCTTTTGCACTCGCGGACGACGGGTACTTATTCACTATCGATCAACGGCTGTTTTCAGGATCCGACTGGATTCCGCAAGACGCAGCTATCGGCGCGGTCACTTCTCGAAAGGGCCTCGTCATTCGCTACCCCATCCGGATGAAGGAAGACCTTCTCCCGGTACACGTACTCGGTTCTTCCGATGTCGTCGCGTTGCTATCGGAATCGATCGCACGCGACGGATATCACCTCGAATCGAGCTTTCTCGCTCCCCTAGTCGAACGCCAGCTTCAGCTCTGCGGCACCTTTACGCTTCATGCGAAGACCGCGGCAGCCAACGGCGGCGACTACGACTTCGATCTGGTTTCCTTCCTGGGCCACAATGAGTTTCCCCGATTCGTCGAGAGTCGCTTCTCGATGGGCCAGGCCAAGCGGAAAACGAAAGATAAGAAGACACGCGCTACGACGAATTGGTGGAATATCGCAGAAGTCGCCATGAAAGCGCGTGGCAACCAAATCGGCAAGATCACCAATATGATTTCGAATTGCGTTGCTGCCGGCGCCTTCGATCATGCTTACCGGCTGGTCGATGAACTGCAGAACGCGCTCGACAACCTGAAACACGACACGCAGATCGATCAAAAAGTGATCCGCGAGATCAGTGAAGCTGTACCGCCGGCTCCTTGGCTCAATGCAAAAGAAGCCAAGCAGATTTCCCAAATGGTCCCCAGAGTACCGGTGACCGAATGGGATCGAGTCGGATTCCTCTACAATCACGTACGGGCTGAAATCGCCTCGCTCTTCGAAGATGTGCTTCCGTTGCGGGAATTCCGTGGACTTGTTCGCGGAGAGACTATTACACGGGATATGCATGATGAATGCGCGAAGTGGAACAAAGCCTATGCTCAGCTCGTGGGCAGTCAGATGGAAGCTATGGAGAAACTCTATAGCGAATTCCACCAGCAGGAACGCGACTGGAAAGCGTTACCCCAAGATGCTCCTCGAGAACAGAAGCAGGCGCTTTACCGAAAGGCGAACCGGACCCGTGCCCGCATCCGCAGAACGGAAGAACGCCATAAGGAAGATCTCAAGAGCTTCCAAAAGGTTCTTCAGGAATGGGGAGTAGGGAAAACGGACAACCGGCGTGGATGGTGCCAGGCGTTATATTCGATCTCGACTGGCTCCGAACGGCAGAATGCCACCGGCTCGATCGTCTTTCAGGCCTTCCCCCAAGAAGTCCTGGATTTTCTGATTGAAGAGACGGGAGGCACACCTGTGCAGCTTGATTTCCCCGAATTGCCCGACGCCAGTCAGATCGAACTCGATCGCGCTGGCAATGTATTTCGTCTCGAGCGGAAACGTTTGGACGACGGGCAAGTTCAGGAACGGCGTATTCTTCTGTTTCGCATGACCGAGGCAGGAGCGATTATCCAAGATGGCGTCAGAACCGGCACCGTGCAGCCATTTCCGCTGGGACCGGCTACCGGATCGATTCGCGAGGGAAAGGTGACGTTCCCGGAAATCCGGCAACGCCCCGCTTTCGTGCGCGTTCGTCCGGCGGCTCTGCGCACCTATCGAGACCGGATGCACTTTGTGTCCAGTTGCGAACAACAATTTGGGAGCGTCTTCACCGTTTTCGTCGAGGGAGATTCCCAAAGCGAACAAGTGCTTGACTCTCCGCAAACGAAAGAGATCTTCATGGACTACGCTGCGGTCCGGCCCTGGCAGGCGCGCGGCTTGGTGCATGTGAATTCCTAACTAGTAACCCGGAAGGCTCTCTTCAATCTGCAAGAGAGCCTTCCGGCCCCATTCAGCGTAAAAGACATTTCGAGAGGAGACACTTTCATGAATCGCCTATTTGTCGGGCTCTTAGGGGTGGCTTTGACGCTGCCGGCCCAGAGAATCGAAACGGGAACCGACTCGCCCGATCGCGTTGTCAAAGTGCAGACTGCGATGAATCACATCACGCTGATTCAAGCGCCAGGCGACATTACGAACACCGCCATTGGATCGAAGGCGTTCCAGGTGGAGAGGAAGGGAAATCTTCTTCTGATTCAGCCGCTCGAGGAAGGCGCTGCGACCAATCTTTTTGTGTGGGTTGGCGATCGGCGTTTCAATTATGAACTGTTGCCACCAGTCAATGACGCGGGACAAATGGACTTTGCTATCGATTACCGCCGGCCCACTTCGACACCGGCGGCGACTTTGGCACCGGCCCCGATTCCGAACCCGGCTTCGAATATTCCAGCCGAAATGCTCATGAAGGGTACACCGGTGAGCCTCAAAGGAAAGCTCGACGCTCATGAAGGCGTGGGTGTCGTGATCCACGATCTGTATCGAACCAGCGATACCGTCTATATCCGCTACACGCTGGTCAACCGCATGGACAAGACGGTTCGTGTAGGAGGTCCAAGCGTTGTCGAATTGCGCGATCCCCGTTTCGGTTCCTCGCTTTTTGCGCTCGAACATACTCAGCTAGGTTCGGATCTGGCCGCAAAAATCAAATCGGCCTCGAATACAGTTCCTCTCGCTCTTGGGCAGAGAAGCGGTGTTTTAATAGAACTCGCTCCCAAACGGGAGCAGATTGGCTTGGTCTCCATCAAGTTACCGGCCACCGCGCAATCGGGTAAAGGAACAACCGCCACCGTCCTGCGCCTCTCGTTTCCTGTGGATCAAACAGAACCGGCGCACACCACTCTTGTCTTGTAATGGCGTCTCGACCAGCCAAACATTTTTTGTTGAGTTGAAAGGAGGGTCCTTTATGGCCACCCGCAGTGTTAACAAAGTAATCCTGATTGGGAATCTCGGGAAAGACGCCGAGACACAAACCACGCCGAGCGGAATCTCCGTGAGCCGCTTCGCGATTGCGACCACAAGGAGCTGGAAAGATCCTGGAAGCAACGACTGGAAGGAGGAAACGAACTGGACGAACGTCGTTCTGTGGCGTCAGGAAAATGTGGCCGGGTATCTCACCAAAGGCAAACAGGTTTATCTGGAAGGCCGGCTGCAGAGCCGCAGCTACAACGATAAAGAGGGCCGCAAAGTCTGGATCACCGAAGTGATTGCCAACGAAGTTGTTCTGCTTTCGGGTAAAGGCATGTCGTCGTCGAACGGAAGTGAGTCACCGGAAACGCGACGGTCCCAGAACGGAAACCATGCTGTCCGGTCGAAGCAGGACGAGTCTGCTGAGGAGTATGCGGCACTTGGCATTACGGATGACGACATACCGTTCTGAGTGGACTGGTAAGCCACTCAGTATCTTGCAGGTGAAAGTCCTGCTGCAGGAGTTGGTTCATTGCCTGTGTAGCGATGGCGTACGCGTGGATGGCAACTGAAACGCGGGAGCGACGCCGGAGAAACGTGGCCCCCGACCTAGACCGTGGGCGCGCGCAAGCATGCAGCCCGTAACGAAAGTGAACCTCTGTTAAGCTTCGTAAATGTCAGCCGTGCGGTCATGCTAGGAGAGCACGGTGTAGGGTGGTTCCGCCGAGTCTTTAGAACGGGGACGAAGGCCGCGAACCCTGGTGGATGAATGAGCCACATGAAACCAGGGTTGGAACTCGGGGTATAGAGGATGGGATGTGTGCATAGAGCTGAGTGGAACAGTCGAGACCTCTACTCGTCACGGAATAACCGACCGTGTAATCGAAGGTATAAGGTGTCCACCGAAAGCCTTGGAAAAGCGGGATAGAGGAGTCGGAGGGGGCCATACTACCGCTGATGGTGAGGACAACAGAACCTCGCCGGAGAGAAGGGCCTCTGCTTCTGTCATGTTTTTCGAGGGGGGAGGTACTGTGTGATTGCGAAAGGTCAAAACACGCCGTTAGAAAGTGTACGAGTACTTCAACGAAAACTATACCTGGCAGCCAAGGCGAATCCGACACGTAAATTCGGAGTGCTGTATGACAAGGTGTGTCGCGAAGATGTGCTTCGCGCGGCTTACGCTCAAGTGAGAGCCAATCAAGGCGCTCCGGGTGTTGATCGACAAACGTTCTCGGCAATTGAGGGCGGTATGGGGATCGATGCCTTTCTGAGCGATATTCGCGGAAAGCTTATTGGGAAACGGTACAAGCCTCTGCCGGTCCGAAGGGTATTCATCCCGAAGGCCGACGGAACGCAAAGGCCGCTCGGTATACCTGTCATTGTTGATCGTGTAATTCAGGCAGCAGTGAAGATCGTTATCGAACCTTTGTTTGAAGCGGGCTTCCGGGATTTCTCGTATGGGTTTCGGCCTCGCAAGAGTGCTCACCACGCCCTGCGAGAGGTCTATAAGTGGCTCAATTTTAAATGCCATTGGGTTGTTGATGCGGACCTCAAGTCGTATTTCGATACGATTCCGCATGACAAGCTGCTCCTGTCGGTGAGGACCAAGGTCATTGACCGATCAGTTGTGAAACTGATTGCAATGTGGCTGAAAGCCGGTGTGATGGAGGAAATGGGAGTCCGGAAGGAAACGACTGGTACCCCACAGGGCGGAGTCATTTCTCCTCTGCTTGCGAACCTCTATCTGCATTGGCTGGACCAAACCTGGGAAAGACGAGGCTTTGGCGCGCGTCGTCACGATGCTCACATTGTGAGATACGCCGATGACTTCGTGATCTTGTGCAGTCGGCAGCCAGAGTTCTACCTGGATCAGGCTCGGGCGGTTCTTGACCGCCTAGGTCTGACGCTGAACGCCAAGAAAACTCGGATACTGAATGCCCGGGAAAATACATTCGATTTCCTGGGGCACCGATTTGCCGTTCGTGCTTCCAAGCGCTCCGGCGAATTGAAAACGTTCTACTATCCAACTCCCAAAGCGATGAAGTCCGTCAAAGAGAAGATCCGGGAGGTTGTTCGAACTGGACAGCACTGGGATCTTCCCGATCTGATTCAGGAAAAGGTGAACCCGATCCTGCGAGGTTGGGGCAATTACTTCAAGACGGGCAACTCAAGGATGCATTTCTTGAGCATCGCCAAGTACACGACCTACAGCCTCTGTATAATGTTGCGGAAGAAGCACAAGAAGCGATCGAAGGGGTGGAGGGACCATCCGCCAAACTGGTTCTACTATTACCACAAGCTGTTTCGTTTATACAGCCTGTCGGTTGGTGGTAGCGACCAGGAAAGGTACGGTCGCCTTGCGCCGCTGTAAAGCGTCAGGCCGAAGACAGTCGGAAAGCCGTGTGCGGGAAAACCGCACGCACGGTTTGACGAGGGGTCGCTGAGGAGATGACTTCAAATCAGTGACCTACTCTACGAATGGTCCGAAAAACTGCTCAGTGTTTTGCAGGTGAAAGTCCTGCCACAGACGTTGACATTCCTCTATATAGAGTGAACTCTTTTAAGAAACCGGATCTCCCCCGCGAGGTCCGGTTTTCTTTTGGATTGCCGACTTCTAGTGTAGTGTCCACGAATTAGCTGGACAAACGTTTGCGGCGTTTCGGAGCGGTGCAACCAGGCTGGATCTGTTCGAGGGTTTGACGGCAACGCGCAAGTTTAGCAACGATGGAATCAACCGTTGCAGTCCAAACGAACGGCCTCGGATTTTCGTTCCAGGCAGCAAGGAACTGGTTGATCGCGGCGATGAGATGGTTGACGCTGAAGAAAGAATCACGGCGAATGCGTTTGTTTGTGAGTTCAGCGAACCAGCGTTCAATCAGGTTCAACCAACTGCAGCTTGTGGGCACATAGTGGATGACAAAGCGGCGATGTTTCCTCAACCAAGTTTTGACTTCGGCGGTGCCATGCGTCCCGTAGTTGTCCATGACGATGTGTAATGCTCTTCCATCGGCAAATTCGCGATCGATGCGCCGCAGAAACTTCAGAAACTCCTGATGCCGGTGGCGCTTGTGAAAATCTCCGATGACTTTTCCCTGAAGCAAATCGAGGGCGGCGAACAGAGTAGTCGTTCCGTTCCTCTTGTAATCGTGCGTCATGGTTCCGCAACGGCCCTTCTTCAAGGGCAGGCCGGGCTGAGTGCGGTTCAGAGCCTGAATCTGGCTCTTTTCATCGACGCAGAGGACAATGGCCTGATCCGGGGGGTTGAGGTAGAGGCCAACCACGTCGGTCAGCTTTTCGAGAAACTTCGGATCGCGTGACAGCTTGAATGTCTTGGTGCGATGCGGCTTGATGTTATGGCTTTTCCAAAGATTGCTGATGGTGGACTTGCCGATGCCCTGACTGGCCGCCATGAGGCGGCAACTCCAGTGCGTCTCGCCTTTCGGCTTCGATTGCAAGGTCGCATCAATAACGGCCTTGACCCGCTCCGGACTATAAGTCGCTTTGCGTCCGCGCCCGGGAGCAATCTCCCACAAGCCCTTCAGACCCGCTTGCGAAAAGCGCTCTCGCCACAAGCGGACCGTCTTCCGATTAATTCCCAGTTCAGAGGCAATTGCTGCTTCGGATGCGCCCCGCGACACAGCCAGCACAATACGGCATCGCAACGCGACCTGTTGCGGTGTGCCCATCGCTGCCAGCCACTGCTCGACCTGATTCTGTTGATCCTCCGAAAGCGTAACAACTGCCGCAGAGCGAGGCATGTCTCATTATCCGGTAGTCCCGGTTATATGTCCAGCTATTTGTTGGACATTACACTAGCCGTAGCACTTTTTTGACACAGCTTTTCCTTTTGGGCAGGATACGGCTATATGCCGATCCTGCTCGACACAGACACAGCTTCGACTACATACAAAGAGATGTCCAAGCTACTCCCGTCGCGGTTTAGGAAAAGAAGAGGACAGAAGCCGCAGTCTTCTGTGGAATCCGACCACGGTTCCGGGATCGGTATAAAACGCGAGGCCGCACAACTCGTGGCCGAAGCGAAGGATGTACTTTTTGAACCGCGCAACCCGTTCGACAGCCAGGCAAAACGAAGTCTTCGCCGGGAGATAGCGTTTTTGCGCGGATTGGTTTTTGCATTCTTCGCCGTATTCGTTGTCAGTTCCATACTCGCGAGGTAAACGTATCTATGTCGGCAGCCGCTTTACATCCAATGCCCAGTCCCGAATCGGGAGATCCGAGACAAAAAGCCCGGCATGCCCGGGTTTGGCAAGAGATCGAGACTTGCTGTTTCTGGCTCACGATGGTAGTTCTGGCGATCGCCACGGTGTGTCTTGCCTATCTGACAGTCGGTCATATACCGTCGCCCAATCCCTCAGAGCTGGGGTGGGGTGCTACCACGCCCAAATGGCTGGTCGATTTCTTTCCGCTATCCATAACGGCCGTGTGCCTCGGTGAAGCCGGTCACTCATTCTGGAAGGGGATGCGTTCCTGGAAACAAATTCTGGTCGGAGCCGCCTTTTTGCTGCTACGCGGAATCCCGCAATGGCTTCCGTCTCTGCCTCTACTCCCACATCGTTGAACGGAAAGGAAGAAAGATGGTTCAAGGGGAAAAAAAAGAGAGCAGCTCGGAGAACGCCGTTCTGCTTGCCGGTCTGGGCCTGGGACTCGTGGGTGTCACGCTCTATCTCGTGGTAACCCGGTTTCATATCCGGCCTTCACAGTTGGTCGAAGCCGGACTGTACCTCTTAATACTGATAACGGCCGTTGTTGTCCCGATTTCCTGGAAGATTCACGATCCAGGCATCCGTAGGAAGCGCAACCCTTTTGTCATGCCGAAGCGAACGGATCGGAAACACGTCGCAGCCGGCTGGAAGAAACATTCCGTCGTGCTTGGCTACGACATGAACTTCAAACCCTGGTTGTGGTCCGATCGCGTGCGCACAATGCAGAGCGTGGTGGTCGGCATGAGTGGATCTGGCAAAACCACTCTGCTCGAAAACATTGCGACCCAGGATATTGCTCGCTGGATCGGCACACCGGAGCACCCCAAGCGCGTTCCGATGATTATCTTCGACGGAAAAGGCGATCTCGAGTTTTTCAATCGGCTTCTTCCGCACGTGCATCGGGCCGGCCGGCTCGAACAACTGCGACTGTTGAATCCGTCCCGGCCGGATCTCTCCTCTTTGTACAACCCATTTTATGCACCGGATGGCGACTATATGGCTAACGTGGGCATGATATTCGGCAGCTTCAACCTGCATGATGAATTCTTCGCCAAGCACCAGCTGAACTACTTAGGCGATGTGGTCCGGGTGTTGTACTACACCGGAGCTCTTTACAACTTCTACGATGTGGTTGTCATGCTGCTCGATGAATTGGTGATGGCGGAACAGATCGAGAAGGCAAAAGCCAAGATGGATCGGGATTCCTCCGTTAGCACCGAGCAGCGCCTGAACTTTGAGATGAGTGTGAAGAACCTGGTGAAGTCGTTGTCGGACCGGGACCGGATTCCCAAGATTCAGGGCCTGGTCAACGAGTGCATGACATTCCTCGACGACGATCTGTCGCAAGTGACCGGACAATACGATGATCTGTTGTCCATCGACCAGCTCATCGACGAACAGCTCATTCTGTTTGTCAGTCTCAACATCAACAAGAAGACCGAGGCGGTTCGCTCGCTCGGCAAAATGATGCTCCAGAACATCCAGCTCTGCGTGGGTAAACGCTATGAGTCACCTGATGCGGCGAAGCGCGGCGGCCATGGATTCTTCTCGATCATCCTCGATGAGTTTTCTCCCTTCGGCTACCGCAACTTCTCGCGCATCCTCAATACCGCCCGCGGCGCCGAGACAGCTTTCCTGTTCTCGCTGCAGTCGCTTCCGCAACTGGCGGAAGTCGGCCGCGGTTTTGCCGAGGATATTTCGTCGGCTCCCAACACCACCATTTCGGCGCGGACGAGAGACGAAACGACAGCGCAGTATTTCATCCGGGCATCGGCCGAGCACACCGTGACGAAACGCAGTGTCATGAAGGAGCGTGGCCTTTTCGGTCTCGGCAAGTATCAGGAAACGGGCCGGGCAACCGAAAGCGAAGATCGCGAGACACGCTCGCAAGATGAGTCGATCAAGAATCTGCCCAAGGGAATGGTTGAGATTCTCATGTCGGACGACACCGAAGGAACCCGTCACGGCAAGATCATGGTTCGGCCGCCGGACGATGTGACCATCCCCGGTTTCACACCGACTTTGTTTCCGCGGTTGATCCACTCGATCGCCGATTCCAACGGCGCCAACCTGCGCTTCAAACAGACTAGTCGAAAAGATGAATTCCACATACCGAACAGAGAGAGATTGCAAGCTGGAGGTTTTCAGAAGTGACAAGGTTCCTTTTAGTCGCAAGTCTGAGTTTTATTCTTGCCTGCGTTGCGGTTGCCGGAACAAGCGCCGAAAAAGACAAGAAACCGGTTCCGTCCGAAGAGAAGCCGGCAGTCGCGGAACCGCTTCACAGAGACGGCTTCTTCACCTTTGCAACCAGGATGATCAATTCGAAGAATATAGATTACGGCGAGCTCATCGCCGAACGGCGAAATACGCTCGCAGATGCGAGCGCAACGAACTCGTATTTCTGGTACAGCGCGGGCAGCACCGCTACCGTTCTGATTTTGTTGTTTGTTCTCTACTTCAAGCTTCTCGAGTACCAAGATTACCAATGGCGAGCGGCCGAGGTCATCACAGATTTAAGGAACTCGGAAAAACTCGCCACGGCCAAAACCCGCCAGGCCGTCGCCAGTTACAAGCGACACATGGTTCAGTGCAACCGCGTGGTGGAAGCTGAAGTTGCCGGACGCGTTCTGCCGGGAGCCGCCGCCGCACAGGATATGGAGCGTGCGGCTGAGAGTGTTCGGCAAAAGCTACAGGCGGCAGAAGTAGAAAATAGACGACTGGCGGAGCAGCTGAAGAACAAAGAAGACTTGGTCAAAGATCTTACCAGCCGCCTTGACGCCCTAGAAGATGGGCAGCCCATCCCCGCTCGCGAAGCAGCAAATACCGAGAAGAGTGATCCCGAGCTACTTGCGTTAGTAAATCGTTTGACCCGCGATCTAGATTTTGAGAAACGACGAAACGGAGTTCTGAAAGGAGCATAGGCTGTGTTGGTGACATTGATGGACTTTGGCAGCATTTGGGAAATCCGCCGGCGAACGGTTTCTTCGTCCGCCGGGACCGACCGAATCGCATTCTTCAACACCACCGGATTAAGAGTGAAAGAAACACTCAGCTACCGCTGGAAGGCTGGCGGAAAAGTACGGTGGAACTCCGCCAGCATGTTTGATCCGCATCTCGCACAACGATCGCTTAACAAGGTTTGGGAATGTGACGAACCCGCCATATGCTCCCGCGGCTGGGTGCAAATGTTGTGTCAACGCAAACTTCCGACACCGGAGGTGCCTGCCTTTTACTTGTTCCGGCTAGCGACATCGCGGCTGGGAAGGATAGACTTCCGATCTGAGAGTTGGTGTAGTCGAGACGTTCAGGTGATCTCAATCAGTGAGGGAAAAGTTAGAGGTAGCGTAGAGCAGGAAGCGCTGGTCCTAATGCCGAAGTATTCCTGGATCCAATCGTCAATCGGTATCTTCTATGCCCAGTCAACAAAGCAGTTCTGGTCGGGTAGCCTTATTCTTTCGGGAGAATGATTGCGGTGAGGTACGGAAAAGGAACGATTGGGCTCAGCCGCGACCGAGACTGGCCGATCTTGCGAGCCGTATTTCGATCAGGGTTTATCACGGCGGACCAACTATTTGAACTTACGCAACCCGAGGCGACATCTCGAAGGGCCTTCTCTAATCGCCTGAACCGGCTCGTCAAGAACCAGCTACTTATGGTTCAGGCCGAAGTTGCAGGAATGCGTAAGGTAATCTACTGCCCGACAGAAGCATGCATCCAAACGCTGCTGATCGGTGGAGAGTTTTATGGCGGCCGCACTGGATTTGAAAATACTTTGCAAGGATGTTATCACGCTCTGACGATCAATGAAATCCATTTGGCTTTGCGCCGCTCAGGACATTTGCTCCGATGGATTCCCGTTACGGAGATCTGTTCCAGGAACGATCTTACGACTGAGAGATACGTAAAGGACTACGACGGTATAGCAGTAATGAAAGTTGGAGATCGGGAAGTACCGCTCGCAATCGAGTTTGAACGTGTGCTGAAAACCAAAACCAGGTACGAGGAGATTGGCGCAAAGCTACAGCACGAACACTATCTAAGAATGTTGCTATACATCACACCGCACATTCACATCGCGAACTACCTCTATAACAAGTTCAGCGATACCGTTTGGATGAACGTATGCATCTGTCTTCTGCCAGAATTCCAAGAAGACCCATGGAACACGCGCGTTAGAATAACGACCCAAAAGATGGAACTGGCCTTAAGTTACGCGCTCGAGTTCCTGCCTGCACCGCGACAAAAAGACCCACTCTTAGCGACTGCATGACACTGGAATGTCTTTGCGGTGACGTTGCGGTTTTTATTCATAGTTTGCATATTTGTAATCACTTGATTCTGCGTGACTTCCGAGTTGACTACACTCCCCCGTCCTGCCACTCTTCTCGGCCCTCGATGAATAAATGCGCTTGTTCGGTCGCGGCCGACGCTAGCGCGTCGTCCTCTCCTTCACTCACGCGCGTAAGCTCGCTGCCTGTGCGTCGTGATTCGCACCGCGCCTCGCTCCGCTCGGGTCGGTGCAGGGTGCAGGCTTCTGCGTCCAAGGAATGAATCACGCTGCGCGCTCTCTGGATCACCGCATCGCTCAGGCGATGCTTGCTCCGTGCGCTACCAGGACCAGGGTTCGCGTGACCGGCTTTGCTTCTCGGATCGTGTGATCCCGGGTCGTGCACTCTCCGCGGCTCGTTCGGTCGCGGCCGACGCTAGCGCGTCGTCCTCTGCCTCACTCACGCGGGTGTATCGGACGGGCGAGGTATGGCAGTTTGCATCGCGTCTCGCTTGACGCTCGGCGCATGCATCAGTCACAGTCCTGGGATTGGCTAGCTCACCAGTAGGCGCTCGGCAACATGCTCCGTGTTGCGCGGGTTTCTCTTTCCGCGATACCAGTACTCCGTGTCTGTCGTTTTCTCTCGTTCACAATGCGGGTCCTGATCGCACCGACTGACGTCGGCGCGATCACACGTGGGTAGTAGGGACTCTGCCGGATTGATGTACATCCGCTCCGGTGATCTCTCGTTCATCAGTCCGGGCAGAATGCACCGACTCACGTCGACACGTTAGCCCTGGGTGGTTTCCTCGGCAAGGATTCGTTCGTTCACTGATGGTGACCACATCTAGGTTGACGTACATTCCCTCCCGGCGATCGATCTTGCTCGCAACCCGGCGCAAATGCCACCGACTCGCGTCGATGGCATTTGCACCTCGGTGAGTTGCTCGCCACGGACCTGGTTCGCTCGCGGCAGAACGCACGAATCGGTGTTTACACATTCAGGTTGTCGTACCGGGCGATCGTGCGGTGGGGGCGTACGTCTTCGCCTGACCAGTATCTAGACCTGGCAGTTGTCGTCTTCGCCTTTCCCTTATTGCGGCTCCTGGATAGCAGGACAGTAGCTGTTGTCATTCATGACTCCGGCACGACTCTGGATCACCACCTTCGCAATTTTAAACCTACGTGTACCCAGATGGGATGGAATTACGAACCCCACTCGGGTTGCATGCGAGTGCGCGGCGCTCCATGATCACCGGAGCCGCTGAAGGTATCGGTAGTTTCACAGCTCTGGATCGGCGGGAGCCCGGCACACTGCGAGCTCAGAACCGTCGCTGCACGTTTCGCGAGATCCAGAGATGCAGGAGCAATCCCTCCGAATGCGGTCGCACCAGACCGGCAGCTTTTGGCATTGACGATGTCCGCAAGTTTGCAGGTAACGGAGCAATTGCCACGCTCTCGCCCGCTCGACAAATCTTCGATAGAGTTTCCTGCGCGCGCTCGGAACTTAGTCTGTGACCCGGCTTTGTTCTGGCGCTGACCGGTTCTCGCTTCTGAGCGGTCCGGTGTTGGGGTGCTTCTCGGCGCCACAACCTTATCAAGACCTTGTCGCTTCCATCTTCGCGCGGCCTCTGTCTTGAACCACATGAGTCAGGACCGGGCGTGTTCTGACTTTCCGCAGTTCGGGGTTCTGCTGAAAACTCTGGATCGCCGCTTCACCACGCAGGCACAACTTAACACACAAGGAGACTTCCACTATGTTCACCGGAAGCAACGCCAGTATCATTCGTCGGATGCAACGTGCCGACGAGGTCGCGATCGAAATTGCTACTCGCCTGAACCGGGAGTCGCACGACGAGATGATCGACAAGCGGAGTGCCCTGCTGCTCCCGGTTCGGAAGCCGGCACGGAGTGTACCGAGTATGCCGCTCCTTCGATCTCGCATTTGTGCGTAAAACTATTTCAGAATCGAGCACGTACGCATCGACGAACGCATGCGTGCTTTCGTCTTGCCAGTCGGCGCGGCTTCTTCCTCACTCTAACCGCATCCCGATTGCGGCTCCCGTTCACTTCTTCCGATTCTGATTTGCTCTGACCCAGCAGCTTGAAAGGAGGCTGATCATGCGTCAATTTGAATCTGTACGCGAAGTCCGACGGTGGGCGACCACCTGCCTGGCTGCCGTTGCCTTTGTGCTGGTCGCTTTCGACGACTCGCTGTGGGCATTCGAAGTTTATCCCGATGGACATGTCTTCCCGTTGCGAGTGCTCCGCTGCAGCGGAGTTTATTCGTAACCAGTTTGCCCGAGTTCCTGTCTTCCCGACTACCAGTTCTTGCGCTGCGCGGTGCCAGCCCTGAACCGTGACTGGGTTCTTTCGATCCACAGACGAGTCAACACACCGATCCTTCTCCTGGTTGTTCCTCTATGAGCGGCATCCCGAAAGTTTGCCGCTCCCTTTTTTCGGGAGGAGACGATCAGGACTTCTTTTCTCTTTGCAGTTCGGGGTACTCTCCAAAACCCTGGATCGCCGCTTCACCACGCAGGCAAGTATTCCACTGAAGGAGATTCATCGTGAGTGATTACGCTTCACTGCCTGACGATGCTCTTGTTAAGCTCTGTGAACAACCGGGAGCTGCATCCGATAAGCCGGCTTCCGCGCCGCTCGAAGCGGAGTTATCCAGACGGGCCACCGTATTGTGTGAGTTGCTGGATGCCGATCCGAGCCGAGTCTGCCGGCTCGGCAACTGGACAATACGGCGTTCTCCTTTTGAGCGACATTCCGGTGCGGTCATTTTGATTGGGCAGGCCTTCGGCCATCCGAAGTTCCCGAACGGAACGGCCATCGCCACGAGCCCGCTCGAAATGATACTGCGGACCGCGGATGGAGACCTAGCCGTCACACAAAACAGCATCTACCAATTGAGTAGCGTGCATCCTGACCTTATCCATGCGCTGCTCCCCCGGAGTGACGACCCCATCTCTCTTGCCATCAACGGCGATTAATCGAGGACGCAATCCGGCTGTCAGAAGTCGGACATTCGGATCACCCCGCCCGCCACGAATTCGGTGCCAGCGTGTGCGCCGTTTTGAGCGCCGCGGTCCAGAGTAAAGACGGCGCCGCGCGGTTGCTGCGCGACTGCGAACGGAGCTAAGACTTTCTCCGACTGAATTTCCCGCGCTGCACGGTGCCAGGGCAGGGCCGTGCCTGGGTTCGTTCGATCCGCAGACGGAGTCGAACCAGCGCTTCTTCTTTCCACAAAAGCAGTTCGGGGATCTGTCTCAAACCCTGGATCGACAGTTCCACAAACCCGTCCTACGCCCGGTGATGCGGGCTACTTCTCTTTTAGGAGTTTTCATGTTACGCAGCGTAAACAAGGTCATCCTAGTCGGGCATTTAGGTCGAGATGCTGAGACCAATTTCACCCCGAACGGGATCGCCGTTACCAAGTTCTCGGTAGCGACGACACATAGTTGGAAAGATCAGTCTTCCGACGAATGGAAGGAAGAAACCAATTGGACCAATGTGGTCCTGTGGCGCAGCGAGAATCTGGCGTGCTATCTGACCAAGGGCCAGCAAGTTTATCTTGAAGGCCGGTTGCAAAACCGGTCGTACGAGGACAAAGACGGACGTCGAGTGTTCACGAGCGAAGTGATCTCAGATGAGATCGTTCTGCTGGGCGGCAACAAAGAAAAGACTTCGATAGCGGCCCCGCCTCCCGGCCGCCCCGAGTCTGCTCCCACCCGGGCAGCTCGACGCTAGCCAGGTGAATGAGCCGGCAACAGGACACAGGCGCACCTGTCTGTGTCCTGGTTGTCTGCAGACGAGAAAGTTGTCCGTAAAGGAGAACCAGTTTATGCTTTCGGTCCCCGTTGGTTTCTAATTACACTCCCGCCAGGCAATCGTGAGTATGTTCGTAATGTGCTTGCCGTAAATCGCTACCGATTCGAAGACCACCACGATGGTTTCCTAGTCTTCAGCCGCAGTGTCACTGGCTTCGCTCAGTGGCTGACCAAGCAAGGTGTTCGGACGAGAACCGTTGCTGCGGCAGCCGAAGCCGCAGCATAGTCCTATCTGACCGTCTCAGAATGTCTGACTTCAGTTCGGGGTCTGCTCAAAATCCTGGATCGACGGTTCCACAAACCCGTCCTAGAAGTCGCCGATGCGGCTATCGATCCTGTCACGAACGAGCAGGCTGGAACCATTTGTTCCGGCCTTCCCGCTGTATTCCCAAACACAACCTTTCTTCAGGAGTAACGTCCATGAACACCAGCACTATAAACACACCAGCCGAGCTGTGGCTTCGGCACGTTCTCGATACCGAGATCGAGCCGTTGTATAGGAAGCTTCAACATAGCAAGGCAGCTGACCAGACGCAGGCATTCTGCTCGGAAGTACAAAGTACCCAAGATCTACTCGATACCTCGGATCGTCGTTGCTCTGCTCCTTGTCGGGTTCTTGCTGTGGTTGTTCTTACTTTGACCAGGAGTGTCCCGGCCAAAGAGTTTTCAGCGGACACGCCTTCTATATCCGATTCGTGGAATCGCTGCATCCTTATATAGGCGTGTAGATATATAGGCGTAGATCGGGTCGCTACCTCCGCGACACGTTGCCGCAGGGGAACGAATGCAGCGGCGGCCCGATCATGACATATGCTTCAGTTTGACTGAGCAATGACAACGCGTTAAGTATAAAGGAGACAGGTGATTGCAGGTGCCGGTCTCCCTGGCGCATATATGTCTCAAGAACCCACATCCAGCCTCGTGAACCGGAAATGGATCGGTGTGCTCTCGGAAGAACGCATTGGACAGACTTGGCGGCGATCCGATCACGACCAACTGATTCGGAATCTCCGTCTCGCCGATGAACTAACAGTTCTCCTCCTGCAAATCCCGCGGACTTCGGTTGTAACGGACACAGCTGACCGAACGGAAGACGTCGTAGTTCTTCTCTAGAAAGGCGCACCAGCGCTCCTATCCATATATAAGCTTGCAACATAGCTTCATATATACGCTTGCAACATCGCTTCCAGGTTTACGACTTGGACAAAGTTCCCGGTCAAAAGTGGTTCCAGGTCACTTTCGACCGGGCCCGAGAAAAATTGGAGTGACTCCGATGCACTTTTCCGGCTGACCCAAAAAAGTCCGCGGGGAAAAGTGGCTCCCGTGCACTTTCGACCGCGCCGAGAAAGTTGGTGGGCAAAAGTGGCTCCGGCACACTTTTCCAGCTGACCCAAAAAGTCCGCGGGGAAAAGTGGCTCCCGTGCACTTTCGCGATTTTCTGCCTACGGTCAAGGCACCTAAGCCTGACGAGCGCCGCGCGCCAACCTGATCGGGGTCAAGTATTTTTTCACGTTGGGGACAACTATTTTTCCCGCCTGACTGGGACAAGGATTTTTTGGGGGATGCTGTGATAGCACCCGGTCGCCGGCGTTGCGTTATAGAGCGTCCTAGCGCGTCACTTTTCCAGGCAAAGTCATCGAGGCACAGGGAAACGCTATGCTGGTCATGCCTGAGAGGAGGATAGGGCTCTCCAGGGATGGAACCCGAGCGCCTACTCAGGTGCGGGCACGATGAGGGCGGCGAAGAGCCGCCCAGTCTGCAAGGCATGCCTGCTCGAAAGCGATAAATCCCGGGGTTTGGGGCAGAGCCCCATTAAATTATTCGACGCTCGCCTCGGCTTTCGCTTTCTTCGCCTGCTCAACCCGATAACTCGGGATGTTCAACTCGAGGATTACGCAGTGGTGAACAAGACGGTCGATCGCCGCGGCCGTCGTCATGGGGTCTTTGAAGATGCCTTCCCACTTAGAAAATGGCAGGTTGCTCGAGATCAGAACGCTGCCTCGCTCATAGCGTTCGGCCAGCAGGGTGAAGAGCACTTCCATTTCCTCGCGACTCTGCTGTACGTAGCCGAGATCATCGATGATCAGTCCTTCAAAGTGTCCCAGCTTTTTGATGAGGCGGCTCAGCTTTAGATCTCGTTTGGCAACCAGCAGATCCTGAACCAACAACGCCGCCGTGGTGAAGTACATGCGCCGGCCGCGTGCAATCAGTTCTTGGCCGATGGCACACAACAGACGGGTCTTGCCGCTACCAGGATTTCCAAACGCCAGGACGTTGTCGCGCCGGTCCAGCACGTCACCTTCGATCAGCGACTTCGTGAGAAGCGCTACTTTGGGTGGCAATCTTTTGAGATTGAAGTTGGACAAAGCTTTTTCCGCCGGGATGCGTGATTGGCGGAGTAGCCGTTGGATTCGTTTCTGTTGGCGGTCGTGTGTTTCCCGCGTGACCAGGTCCAGCAGGTACCGTTCATAACTCAACGTTTCGCGTTCCGCCAAACGGGCTGCTTCCTCATAGACCCGTTTCACAGTGGGCAGGCGCAGCTCCGTCAGTCCTTCAGTCAGGTCAGCCTTCACGTCGACGGTATCGGTGGTCATGCTGCGGGATCCTCTCTCGTCAGAAGCTCATCGAAAATGGATAGACAAACCGGATCGATGGTGATGGTGCTCAGCGGAGCAGGCGTATTCTCCTCGATTAGCCGGGCCGCTTGTTCCGCGCTGAGAACCTGGCGGCTTCCCAGCAGGAATCGGATCGCTCCCTCGACCAGCTCCTCGCCGCGGCGCGCCGCCAATAATAAGAAGGCCAGGTACTCCCGGGTCCCTTGTTTCGGGCCCTGCTCCTCGCGCAGAGCATCGTAAGCCAAACGGAACCAACTGGTCGGGAACAGATCGCTCCGGTAGCGATAGTTTTCAAACGCGCCCGGCTTTCTCACCAGCCAATCAATGATGTGCCGGTAGTCGATCCGGTGTTTCCCTCGGCCACGTAAGCGTGGCAACTCCTCCACTTTGCGGTCGGCGTACCAGATTTCGACGGTGTCGGGCAGCACCCTGGCTTCCACCATCTCGCCAATCAACCGGCTATGCACCGAATAGATGTTTCGATGAACCGTCACCAGACTGCCGGGACTGACACGCACCCGTTCGCGTCGCGCGGTGTCCAGCCGATGTTCCGGCAGCGGCTGCAGCTTGCTCACTTCTTCGAGATAGCGGTCCTTGCGGCCGGCATTCAGACGCTGGAAGAGCTTTTGCAGAAACAACTGGTACGTTGCTACGCTCACAAACTCGCGGCTGCCGCGCAGCATCAACTCCTGATCGACCGCTTGCTTAAAGCGATAATGCCGCTGTTCCACGTCGCCGTTTTCATTCGCCTGGCCGGCCTGGGCCTTCTGCCCATTTATTCGGTAATGACGCAACAGCCCTTCGTAGGCTCGCGTGAACTCCCGAGTATCAACCAGATTATTCACCGCTGCACTCAGCCGGTCGGTCCGATGCTCTGTGGGAACGCCGCCTAACTCCCAAAGCGCATTCTGCAGGCCCTCGCTCAAGCTCTCGAAAGTCTCCGAATAGCAGATCGTCCCCGTTTTCCAGTTCGAGTAGGTCAGAACGAAGTGGTAAATCAGATGCGGAAACGCCTGGCCGTTGATTGTGACGCCCAACTCGCGGCAGTGCGTGAAGTCGGATTGACACAACTCACCAGGCCGATGTTGTTGTGCGAAGAACATTTCTCGCGGCGGTCCCTCCGTTGCCCGCCAGTACTGGATCCGGCGTCGCAGCGTTCGCACTTGTCCGTCCTGAAACCGTCCCGGATACGTTCTTTGCAAATGCTCAAAAAGCGTCTTAGCTTGCAAACCTGGCTCGGCGATCAGCAACGGCCGAATCTCTTCCCAGGTATCCGCAAACGGATCCAGCCGTGTTCGCCACGTATGCTTTTGTCGCATCTCGCTCGGCAGTCGTCGATCCCGCAGGTATTTCCGCGCCGTCTTCGAGTCCATCCCCGATTTCGCTGCCGCAGCCTCCAGCGACAACTTCTGTCTCAGCCGCCAAAGGCGTTTCACCTGCCGATCGCTCACCATACAAGTCGTCTCCGACTTGTATCGCTTCCGCTCTTCTATCGCCCGGGAATTCTAATTGTCCCCGCCGGAATTTTAATTGTCCGCGATCACCAACCTTATCCAATTTCTGCTCACGCTATAGATTTCGAATGCGCGACCGTGCGATGAATGCCAGGTTCGACAGCGCACGCTCGGTTCTTTGTCTCTCCAGATCCAGAATGCAGACGGTCCCTTGCATGGCTGACGATTCGACGCTTCGCCCAGATCGCAACTGAATTCTCAGCTTGTCATGAGAACAAAAGAAACGTGCCGACTCGAGATAAATGCACTCAATACCCGCCATTCCCAGCGGTAATGGTTTCGGTCAGGACCGCGATATTCGAGACTGGGACCTTCCAGAAACCCGCGAAACAGATGACCGGTTTTCGTGCGCACGACGTCGAGACGTGGCAGCGATTCGAGGCCGTTCATGATCCAGCCGGAGGGTCGATCGGCAAACCGTTCGTTCCGTCGCGACAAAAAGAACGTAGGCAGCTCGTCCACATAGACCAGCCGCTCGTCCAAACTGTGGATTGCGGTGATATCTCCCTCGTGCGTGAAGGCTCCTACTGGCTCCATGCGTAACCGCTCGAAGCGCGGATCGCAGACACGAGCCAGGTTTTGCTTTGCCGAATAAACCTAACTACGGGCTTGTACCAAGGGATTCTTGGCTTTCTTCGGTTCAATCGATTCCCCATAGCGACCGGTCTTCATCTGCAGAAGACGATGATTGAGTGGAATCTTCCCAGACCAGTCTTCCTTTGTAGTTCTTGACCTCCACCACGAAGACGGTCCCGCCTACTAACACCACAGGATCGGTTTCGCGCACACGCCCATTCGGCTGCGCGGACAGGACAATCGGATTCGGTACATGACACTGCGGGTTCACACTCGCGATCCCCTCAGTCGCTTCGCCTTGCACCCCGACGAGCACGCGCTCGTCCAGTCGTTCCTGGCTCAAGGTCGAAAATAACCGCGAAACCCGGTCCCAGAGCGCCATGCAACCTGTTTATCACGACCCTTTTCCGTCACCCTTATCCGCGTTTTAGAAACGACCGCCCAGTTCCCTGCCTAAGCCTTCTTCATTTCTCCGTTCGGGGGTCACGCTAAACCCTGGATCGACGGTTCCACAAAGCCGTCCTGCACCCGGGAGACGCGGGTGTCTCGCCTCTACTTTTCTTCACCGCAGGAGGATCCAATTTATGGATCGCAACCTTCTCCTCACGGCCGTCGATCTCACACGAGCTTGTTCGGCTCACGAACAATATCTCGAATGGCTGGCTCTTTATGAGCCAGTTCTTCACGGTTCGCTCGGAATTGCGAACTATTTTGGCGTCGCTGCCGAGGCTTACGAACGGGCGCGCAACTGCGCAGGGACTTCGACAACTGGGAAGCTCGTGAACTTCTGGCCGATCTCTTGATGGCCTCGGTACCCATGACACCAGAAGATCTTGCCGCAGCGGCTGCACAGGCCATCGAAGAGTGCTGTTTGCCAGTCGACATGAGCGTTCCGCAAAGGAACCGTCCTTGATGTCCCAATCCGACACGCTCCCCAGACTCGAACAGTGGGAACTTCGCGCCGGCTGCCTGGCTGGCCTTGTTTTCGGGGACTCTGTTCGAGCGGATGGCACGCCAGTCCGCACCAGCTCGATTCAGAGTGTCGACAAACAAGAAGTCCAAACGGCCAACTCGGTCTATTGGCTTGGAACACCGGCATCCGGGTTCCTGTTCGTATTGAAGACTCTGAACATCTCCGTTGAGCAAGCTCTTCGAAAGGCCGTTCTCCAAAACCGTCTGCAGAGTGGCAGACCTCTTACCTAATCTCTCTCAGAAGTTTCGCCACATCAAAATCCTCTCTGACCGCCTAGCGCAGAGGGGTGACACGAATTCCCATCCGCGGGCCCTCTTCCCCTGGGCTAAGCGTTTCACTGACAATCGCTGGACACCTTCACTTTCAAATCACAAGGAGACTCACTATGAATGCCAATCTTGCCAAAGCGATCCGCCATGCGGAAGCTTTCTTACTCGGCCGACAATACAATCAGCCGCTTCGTCGGCAACTCGTCAAAGCGGTTCCATCGAAGCGAGTTACCCCCATTCCAACGCCCGCTTTCGTAACACGCCGGGCCTAATCGATTCGATTCAGAGGATTAACGATGTCACTTCAACCTGCTTCCCATCTCAAGGTCACACCGATTCTGACGCTGAACGATGTCGGTCTCGATAGCAAAACCACTAGCATCGATCAAGCAGCAAAGGCCCTTGAGGCCCAAGCCGAGGCCCCGATCGTTCGGTGGATCCAGTTTCCGAAGGGCGCCCTTTTCTTTACCATGCACGATCCCCAGTCCGGTTTCCTGTATGTATACGACCGCAAAACCGGCACTTTCTACAGCATCGATTTTCAGGACAATAACTTCGGCGGGTACACTCTGCCCCAATATGAGCAACTCGTCGAACAGCATCGCCTGAAGCGGCTGGCCGCCTGCCCCTGGCTCCTGACCCGAGGACACCGGCGCAGGGGCCACACACATTTTCATTGAGTCGGCAGGGGGGCTGACATTCGCGAACCCGCCCCTTCCCCCAGACCCATTTTTTGCAGCGCAGTCCGCAATTAGGTTAAAAGAATCTCAGAAAAGAAAGGAGGATCTGTATGCCGCAGCTACTCGACGTCTCAGAAGAGAACATCCGGGATTACTGGAAACTGTTCGTGAACCGGCGCGCTTACATCCTCCAATCTTTTCGGCCGGATGAGGATGGCAACCATCGTTACTTTCGTCCGAAAGGATCGAACGGGGAAGAACTGCGTCTCGATGAGGACGTGGTCCGCCGTCACCTGCGCGGCGACCTCACTTTCTCGCTCTACACGCCCAATCCGGAAACACAGCGCAGTAAATGGTTCGTGATCGATGGCGACTACAAACACGCACTCGAACATCTCTGCGCCTTTCAGTACGACCTTCAATATTTCTATAAGATCGACGCCGCCCTCGAACAGAGCCGCCGCGGCGCTCATCTCTGGATCTTCTGCGAAGAATCATTGCTCGCCCGGGAGGGGCGGCAACTGCTGCTTCGACTCGCGGCTAAGCTTCAAGTTCCGGTGAAAGGCGCTGGGCAAGTCGAGGGGCTCGAAATCTTTCCCAAACAGGACGAGCTTCCCGCCGGTGAGTTCGGCAACGCTATCCGGGGGCCTTTCGGTATTCACCGAAAGGTGCAAGTCCGCTACTGGTTCTACGGGGCGGAGCGTAATCTCGGCGACCAGCTCGAATATCTCAAGCAGGTTCGCAAAATGAATCAGGCGGCGCTTGCTTCGGTAGTGGATAGCCTCGAGCCGCTACCCGAGCCCGAGAAACCGAAGATCGTTCCCATCGGACCAAAGCGGCTCCATTACAGCGAGCGAATGCCGTTTCAGATTCTGGATCACATCACAACGCCTCGCAGGAGAGCCGGCCGCAACTGGACCACCCAGTGTCCTTCCTGCGCCCTCGCCGGCAGTGACCAGAGCGGCAATAATCTGTCCATCAAAATCGATGAGCCCACCAAATATAAATGTTGGGCCGGATGCACCAAAGAAATGATCCGCGACGCACTAGGTTGCCCGATTCCGGAACCGCGGATGTTGCAGCGCGTTAAGGAGCGCTTCTCATGACCATACCTTCCCTACCGAAGATTGTCAGCCCGAGCCGTCAACGTCAACTCGAACTGAACTTGCGCGGGCTGCGTTTGGAAAAGGAGGCGCTCGACCGCCTCCGGGCGGCCCGAATCTATGCGCAAACCGGTGTCAGCATCGAGCACCAAACTTTAGCCAGGCGACACGTGCTGCGCGGAGTCGAATCGGGTGGCGCGACTCCTGCGCTGGGCCACTTCGTTGCCTTCGCGAAGCCTTCCGGGGAACCGCTCCCGTGGTTGACGCCAATCGATGCGATCGCACCAAATGGCCTGCACGCCGTTGTGATTGCCCCGGAACTTCTGCGATTCGAGATGTTTCGCTTCGAACGGAACTACCGTCTGTCCATCACTCGACACACCATGGAGGTAACGCCGGGGCAACGGCCGCGCCTCGTTTCGCAGCGCGTTCTTCTATCGACCGAGGGCTATCTTGCGATCGATCTGACCAGCAAAGAAAGCCGCGTCGTTGCAGGCCAAGTCGTTCCGCAGTTCTTCGCGCGATCCGGAGAAGAGGTGCCACTCACGGAGCCGTTCTTCGGGTGGATCAAGACTCTAACGGGCGCGGTGACGTGTGTCGAATGCCGGCACACGCACTTCGCGGTGCCGCCTACCGAAGTAACAGCTATGCCAGCAGAATCGTCGTCAGACTCTTCCGGTCCAGAACAGGTCGTGGCGGTTGCCTGAGCTCTTAAGCTTTCTGTGGGCCTTCTCCGTCGCTCACGCGTTGGACGCTCTCTGGGTTGCAACCGTCGCCCTTCCGCTCATCCTGGTCGATTGGATCGTCGCCGGTCCTTGCAATTTAGTTTCGGCCCTGCTTTCTTTTGTTTCCGGACTGGATAGGGAGCATTCGTCTTCATGAAGCGGCCACGTTTCCAAGTCGAGGCCATCAGAAAAACAGGCAACTTCCCTCTTTACCGCTATCGATACAGGTACCCTCACAGCAATAAACATCTACGACAACATTGTGTCAGGAGCCGCAAAGTGCGCCTATGACCAGCACTTTTCACCCGCGCCAGGTCGAAGGAAGAGCTCTGCGCAGATGGACAGGCCAAGCGCTTGCTCTTCTCGGCCGCAGCTTTTTGCCCTGGTCCTTACTTGTGACCAGTGGGTGTCTTATCATCCACTTCTGCGCTCAGCTTGGTTTGGTAGGTGTCGTGCTGTGCGCCTTCGCCGGCTACGGCACGTACGGTTTCAGTGTTGCCATGGCAGACACATGCGATCAGACTCATAAGCCCTCCTGGAGCGAACTAGTCCCGTCGCTCGCGCACCATGCCAAAGACATTCTGAAAGTCACACTGATTCCTACCGGGGTAACCGCCGTCGCATTTTCCCTGGTGGCTGTCGTCTCCGGCTTCAGTCAATTACTCTATCGATTCGGCCTTCCACACGGACCCGGACCCATTCCGCCGCTTCCTTCTCTGCCACCACCCACTGACTGGAGTCTCGTGCTCTTTCAGCTCGGGAAACCCTTCTTTCTCTGTATCGGCGAGATCGGCATTGTGCTTCCTGGTTTTTCTTCGGTGGGGGCTATGTCGGTCTTTGTGTTCCCGGCAGTTTTGTCTTTCGGCGCTCCGCGAGAGCACGATCTGCTGGGGCAGTATGCCAGCTTGGATGGGGGCCGCAGTAAAGGAAAGAACGAGCGCAGCGTGCTTTGGCTGCACGCGCTCCATTTGGTTTTACTCGGCTCGCTGCTGTTGCTGGACCTTGCGTTTCTTGCTCCCATCGCGATCGCGTTCCTGTGCGCCATGACGTACGTGGCCTATCGCGATATCTACCTTGGGCAAGGGGAGAACGCCAAACTGGAGGCACAGTCTACCTCTGTCCCACTCATCTCTGCCGCTTCGCCGGCGCCCGCTTAACAAGGAGTTTCCTCCCATGCCCAATCCCTACGTCCTTAATGAGGGCGACAGAACCAAAGTGTTTTGCGTCAAATGCGCCGAATGCTATTACCTTCCGGTCACGACGGAACAGCTGACCCGCTGGAAAGCCGGCGAGCTGATTCAGAAAGTTATGCCGCATCTGGCGAGAGCCGATCGTGAGTTATTTATCTCCGGAATTTGTGGCACGTGCTGGACCAGGATCTTTGGTGTTTCGCCTCAAAATGGAGGCGTTCACCACACCAGCATCCCTATAGATTCACCTTCCTAGAAAGAGAGATTCATGCCGCAAGACACTGTTTGCCCCTGTTGGCAGACCGGGCAGTATATTTGGAGGAATCGTTGTCCGAGCCATCTTGTGAAACATCCTCACCATTTCAGCTTGCGTGAGCTAGAAGAACTCATTGCGCTGGCACAGATGGGAAAGCTTGACGACACATTCTGGCAGCGGCTCGATCACCTCCGCTCGAAAAGAGATTGAGGTTTGTTGTGAAGAAACTACTCTTTTTCATTTTGCTTCTCATCTGTTTTTCTGTCGGTCGGCCCGCTCTGATGAATGTGTTCCACCGCGGTGTCGCGCTTCCATCAGGCCTTGCCGGACAACAAGATCACAACCTTCGGACGAGCGGCTTAGAAACCGAACATTTCTCCCCGCACGAGAACCTCGAAACCTTGGATATAGCACTACTCAGAAAAGCGCACCGTTCGATCGATGTGGCTATGTACGCTTTCACCGACCGCCAGCTTGTAGCGATTCTCAAAGAAGAGGCTCGTCGGGGCGTGCCTATCCGGCTCTATCGTGACCAAGAGCAGTTCGAGAACGAACAGCATCATGCCACACTCCAAGAACCCTCCACCACGCAAATGCTAACAGGAATCAGCAACATTCACATTCGCGTGAAACAAGGCTCGCCGCGCGATCTCATGCATTCGAAGTCGGTCCTGGTAGATGGGGAAACCTTGCGCGATGGCAGCGCGAACTGGAGTGCGGGCGCATTACGATTCCAAGACAACAACTGGTTTCTCACCGGGGACCGGCAAATCGTCTCTGCCTTTGCGGCCAAGTTCGAAGAGATGTGGACCAGGCCAACAAACCTGATTGTTCAATGAAGCCATGCAGCGAACCAATTGCGTCCTCGTGCGCTTCCTCTCGGGACCGTGCTCTAGAAGCGCTGCGGGTCCTTTTCCTCCGCGCCTGTGCCGGCCGAAGTGTTGGGCATCTATTGTGTGCAGTGTTGTCCGGTTGTAGGCTAAAACCCCATCTCGAAGCGAGGCCCGTCCAAGGTATTGGGGGCAAGAAGAGCTTTTCTCTTCACTACCGCCGAAGTCCTACTGAAGCCGGACAGATCCGCGTTCTCCCTCACAAACCAACCTTTCTCTCTGCCGGCAGGAAGAAGTTTTCTATGTTCGAAACCGATAGGCGCCGATCCCGGCGCTTCCCGCTCCGGTGCGATCTTCGTTATCGGACGCTCGATAAGCGCAAGCCGATCAGCACTGGATCTGGCAAGACGCTGAACATCAGTAGCTCGGGCATAGGGTTCACCTCCGAACAGGAATTCCCGGTGGGAACCCGGCTCGAGCTCTCAATCCACTGGCCCGTCAAACGAAATGACGATTTTCCACTGATTCTCATCGTCCTCGGCCGTGTCATGCGCCACAACACCCAACAGCTCGCCGTCGTTATCGACAGATATCAGTTCCGGCTTAGGAAGATGGAAGGAAACAACTGCCTGCGTTCTGATCCGGGTCGCGTACCCGTGAACTCTTTGAGCGGAAGTTCCTGCTCGTAAGTCTCTGGTCAGCTTGCCAACGTTTATTTGCGCTCCCGACCACGGTTCTGGTACATAAGAAGTCGTTTCCTTGTTTGTTGAAAGCGGAGTCGCGATGGGCTCCGCTCTTTTTCCTCTGCGCATGGCCCACACAAAAGAAGACGTATTCCTTCAGCTGGCAACAGACTGCGATCGTCTGGACAAGCTGGCCCGTTTGATCATCCTGCGGAAAGGTCTTATTCTGCAGTTCGAGGAATCGGAATACTCGATCGACTGGCTGGACAGCCACCACGTCGAGCACGGCGTGGCGCATCAAGACTTTCGTATTCTCATCGACAAAGTCAGTTGACGATTCCCTGTTGTCGCTCCGTCCTATCTCCGAGGAGATTCAGTGAACAGCTGGCCGCGAGATTCATTGGGAACCCGCTCACAGATCTCTGTCAGCTGCCCCGAAGGGAGGTAAACCATATGGCACCCGAAGACGTTCCGCTGGACGCGCCCGGCATTCCTTGGGATGTTTGGCACGAGCAGCAGATCGAACGACTGTTCGCGGAAGCCCGCAATCAACGAAAACAGCAGCCTGTTCCTTTGAAACCGACCTCGGAGAAGGCTGAGTTTTCAGGGTCCACTACCTCTTCTCGCGGCAGAGACGCAGACCGGCTGCTCGATCCATCCCCCTACGACGAATAACGATGTTGCTACGCCCATCGCCACGAAACGTGTTCTCGTTCCGCCAGCAAAAGAGAAGCGGTCGGCGGTGTAGAACGCACTTCAGATTAGAAAACGTAGATCTGCGCGCAATCACTAATCAGGAGGTAAAGCGCCATGACTCTTGGCACCAAAAGCTTACTTTTCGGCGCGCACTGCTTCATCCTTCACCCTTTGGTCCTGGCAATTTCCTGGGTGCGGCTATTCGGCATTCCATGGGACATGCGCATCTGGCTCTCTTTCGCGATTCACGATGTTGGCTATTGGGGCCGTCACGATCTCGACGGCACTGAAGGCGAACAGCATGTGTGGCTCGGAAGCAAGATCATGCGGTCATTGTTTGACAGAGCTGCCGATCCCACCCCAGCAGGCGCGCTCAGCCGATTCTGCGATCGCGTTTGGGGCTATCGACCAGAAGGCCAGTCCTGGGCGCATTTTTGCTTGTTCCACAGCCGCTATTTCGCTAAGCGGTTGAACCAGCCTGTTTCCCGTTTGAGCGCAGCCGACAAGCTCGCGTTTGTTGTGACTCCGCGCTGGCTCTATCTCCCGATGGTGACCTTGACTGGTGAGATTCGAGAATATCTGGAGAATGCCAGGCAATGGCAGACTGAAACGCCCGGGCGAAGGACCGAATCCTGGGACGATGCCATAGCCTGGCATCACTCGCTCCAAATCGAGCTCTTACGCTGGGTCGCGCGATACCAATGGACCCGCAGGCAAGAGGATCGCCCCTTCGTATGCACCAAGACACCCGGCTATCCAACGACGTACGACGGTCGCTGAAAGGATAAATATGAATAGCTTCGATCGACCGCAATACGAGATCGACTTGGAAGATGCTTGCGCGAGGTTCATGGCATTGCCGCGCGAACTCGCGGTGGAAGCAGAACAACCGATTGCCCAGGCGAAAAGCGAAGAGCAACCCGTTGCCGCATGAATCTTCCACAAGAGGGCGGCCCGCTGTCACAGATATCGGCCAGGCATCTGATCTACTCAAACAAGCTGGGCTCGCTATTGCGGGCTCGAATGCTGGATGATAGAAAGAGGTCTTGAGAAACAGTTCCATGATTAGCCCACTCTCCACCGGCGTCACCATCGAACAACATCTGTCTTACCAGGCTCCTCCCGAAATGAAGGATGAGCTGATCGAAGGAGAGATTCTCTTGTCGCCCTCACCCATGCCCGAACACGCCAACATCTGCGCTCGGCTCTACGACCTTCTGAAAGCCGCACTGGAGGGCAGTGACTTTGTGGTCCGTCAGGATACCAGCATGCGGTTACAAACAAGTGAGAGCATGCCGCGCCCCGATGTGTTTGTCATCGATCAGGCTCGATGGAATGCCGCCGCTCGAAGCAAGACTTACCCCACAGGAAGCCCGCAACTGGTGATCGAAGTCTTCTCCCCATCCAATGACAGCGAGGCCTTCCGCAAGAAGCCACAAATGTATCTCGACGCCGGCGCTTCCGCCGTTTGGGTGATTCGCCCGGAGTTCCGATTTGTCGAAGTTTAAGACCAGCAAGGTACCCGTGAATTTCAAGTGGGGCAGGAGATCCCGCTGCCCGTTCCTCTTCCCTCAGGCACCATTCTCGTCGGCGATCTCTTTGTGAGGCGTTGAGAACGCCGCCGTTTACGGAGAGGCTCATAGCGTTTACATCGGTTACGACCTTCTTGAGGCGTGCCTTCCGAAACACGAGGGTCGATCGAAAAAGTGGCCTAGTGGTATCGATCATTCGCAACGACCGAAACGCCCCGTTAATCTCAGGTTCGGCCAGCCCGCCAACAACAGCGATCCGGCGCAATTCTTCCTACAATTGAAAGAGCAATACATGAATTTCCTTTTGATCGTCTCTGGCTTCCTACTGTTGTACGCCTCGACGTTTATCGAGATAGATCATACGCATTGGAGCAAGCTGCTTAGCATTCCCGGCATACTAACCGTGGCGGCTGGGTTCAACTGGCATTTCGTTCAGGGCTTCCTACAATAAACGGGCTCGCCGCATGACAACCAGCACCCAAACAAGTCTGACGCTCGAGCAATTCCTCGCTCTGCCGGAACGGGCATCGGACGGTAGTCACTATGAGTTGAGCGAGGGGGAGTTAATCACATTGTCGGCCGCCGGTTATCGCCACGGACTCATCGTCATCAATACCGCCCACGTTTTACGATCCACGTTGGATCGAACCAAGTTCCTCGTGGTCGGGGGAGAAACTGGATTCCTGCTGGATCCCACAAACGAAAGCGCCACCGTGCGCGGGGCTGACTTGGCCGTTACGCGGCGAGACGATCTGCACGGGAGCATCCCTATTGGGTTGTTTCCAGGAGCTCCGCTGCTCGCTGTAGAAGTTGTCTCCCCCACCAATACGGCGGAAGACATGGATCGCAAGATTCGGCAGTACCTCGCCGCTGGCTCTCAGGAGGTCTGGATCGTCTATCCGGAGACTCGACGCGTTTACGCTTACTCAGCCAAAGAGCACAATCCGGTCATTTTAAACGAAGAAGATGAGCTGGCAAGTGATTCACTCAATATCCACGTTGCCGTCATGAGCTTCTTCGAATTCTAGAACCACCTGTTCTAACCGCTGTATCCACTCCTGAAGACTCTCCTCGACTGCCTCGCCGCCGAGCAAGCTGTCGATAAGGGCTGCTCGGGCCCGGATCCGAACCGGCAAGCGACCTTGCACCAATCAGTCGAACACAGCATCCTCTCGCGCGAGTTGAAAGAGCTCGCGGAAGACTGGAGGCGAATCCTGGCCAATCCGCACGAAAAAATGTTCTTCGGTTGCTATGAAGAAACAATCTGTCATTCATTACTCCAGGACTGGAGCAACGGCGCTCTGCGATACACGCAACCCGATTGATCGGGCGCAGCTAACCGATATCAAGACGGAGGTCACGTGTCGCCGGTGTGCTCGCGTTCATTTTCGCCAGTCTCTCCATTTAAGAGGTCCGCGGTGAAGCCCGATGCCAGGAAGGCCCGAGAGGGCCGGGAACAAATGAAGCTGAGATGCCAGGCAATCGCGGCCAAATACTTCGCTCAGATCGCGCAGTTCGGCAGCGCGGTTCATCACGAGCGGCGTTCTCTCACCGGGCGTGCCTACATTTACCATGAACCCCAGGATCAATGGTGTTGGGTTCGTGTGATCGAAGCGCCTCGACCGGTCACCCGGCGCTCTCTCTACATCTTTCTTCACGAATGCGCCCATCACCTGCTCGGACATCTGAAAGCCCGGAAATCAAAACACGTCCACGAATTGGAAGCAGAGCAGTGGGCGCACCGGACCATGCGCGCCGAAGGCCTAGCTGTCCCCGGAAAGAAAGCACGCGCGCCAAGAAATACGTCGCAAGGAAAATCCAGCAAGCCTTGAAGCGCGGCGCCAAGTCGATGCGAAAGCAGCGCGATTTGCAGGTCTCAAAGCCGCGAAAGCCAGAAACAAAGGAGAACGTAATCATGGAAGTAAGTGAAAACGAGCGCGCCATCAGTCAGCTGAAAGACTGGGCCACAACGCATCGTACTGAGTTACTTCAGTCCGGGATTCACACCATCGTCGCTACTTACAGCGGCGACGGCGACTCGGGCTGTCTGGATGACACAATCGAGTCCGTGGATGGACAAGGAAAGGCCGCCCGGCCGTACGAAGCGGAAGATCTCCATCCTTTATTTGAAGCGCTTTACGACGCGCTCGCTCCGGACGGATATGAGAATAACGAAGGCGGCGGCGGAGAGTTTAGTGTGGAGATCGCGACCGGAAGCATTACGCATGAGTCGTATTATCTGACTATTGAGCGTTCCGATAACTTCGTTGAGGAGTACTGATGGCGCATCCGATTGAGCATGCCAAATCGAGTGCGCGTAAGTTTGGCGGAGTTCCCGAGGATTACCAGCGCATCCACGACTGGTTCGACGAGAGTAAAAGCCAGGTCTCGGATTTTCGTCATCGCTGCTTACGGCACCACGCGGAAGGCATTTTCCAGGCCGAGCGTTTTTTCGGAGCCATGATCACGAACTCCGATGGAAAACAGGTCCCCGTACGCTATATCGGGGAACAGCATGTGCGAGAGGACCTCGGTCGAATTCCTTCCTTCCAGGATTGGATCGCTGAGCTTCCTACACGTCCATGGATGTATGGACGAAGGCTGACGACTCGCGAAGAGCTGTAGATTCCAGAAGCCGAGAACCCCCTTCCCGGAAAGGATGTTCCATGGTTATTCGCATTGTGCTCGATGTCTACCTAAACGAAGAAGACGATGTAATGACGGCAGATAAGGCCAAAGAAGCCACGCGTGGGGCCATTCTGGAATTGCCCGGTGACAATCTCGTTGTCGATGAAATCTTCAACAACGAGGGACTCACCGGTCCCGACGACATCCGAGTCGTAGCGAGTGAGATTGCTGCCCACGAGGTCGAGAGGGCTGTCTAAATGGAAAACCCAATGGTGCCCACACGCAGGGGCGGTCAATGAGCGGGGAACGGGAGAAGATCCTCGCAGCTCGCGCGCTTGCCGCTGGTGTGTCATAGGCGAGTTCAAGCGAGCCATCTTCGATCTGTACTTCGCACCCACAGACTCCACTGACAAAGCTGCGGTTCATGAGCTCGAGTGTCAGCTCTACCATTTCCGACGCGAGTTGCAGGACCGTCTGACACGCTTGCGCTGCAGTACCACCAGATGGCAGCCCACCAAGTGATCGACAACATGGGCCATTACACACCCGGATGGTTTGCGGCTGCTACCCGTCGCCGCAGGCGATCTCTCGCACGACGAATGCCTGGCTGGATTTGAGACTACGAAGCAGATGGAACCTGCATTCCTGCTGGCGGGTAGCGCCGCGAACGAAACGCTTTTATTTTTTTTTTGACTTCACTTTAGCGGTTGACGGATAACGGCACCATGGCAACCTGTGTATCCAAAAAGTCCAGCGAGGGTACGGAAAACGCCTGTCATGCCGCCAAGATGCTGGCCTATACGCGGCGGTGGCTCAAACGGATTGTGCTGACCTTGTTCGGCTCGGTAGTGGCTGCATTGTGCCTTTTTTGTAATCAGCTTACTACTCGCGGCAATCTTTGATCCCAGTGTCGGATGCCCGCCAACACAGCCACCGGCTGCCAACCAGCAGTGAAGAACCAAACGAACTGTGGCTGGTTGCAGGCGTCCGACTCTTGCAGAGAACAGTGAGCACGTCCTAGGAGACAACAATTGCCTGAAATAGCTAAGCAGTATAAACACCGGGTCGGTGTCCGAGCTGAGATTTGTTTCGACATCGAGTCTGACACAGAAACACTTACCCGCGACGAACTCCGCGCGAAGATCCTGGCCGTTATTGGGGCTGCGGAGGACGAGGACGAGGGTTACGACCTCCCGGAACCGCTGGTTGCCGGTCGTGCTTACTTCGCCTGGCAGTCCGTTACAGGCGAATCTCGGGATCCAGGCGGTTCCGAATCTTTCGAGATTTACGACACCTGGGAGGCGGATCGAGAAGAAATGTGACCTTCAACAACCGAAATACGTACGGAACCGGAAGGACCTGCCTGATCCTACGCTGCGGTTTCGTTCCCTTTCATTCAGGAGATATTACCGATGGACCGTAGTTCCGATACATTTCTACAGCAATTCCGCGCCGCCAGGCGCGTATCCACGCCCATTCTCAGTGTCCGTACTCCGGATCCGGCGAGCAGCCTGACACTCATAGCGGGCGTCCTCAAAACGGAGAGCACCCCGCTGGTTCTTTGGGACACCATGCGCGGACTCATCGGACTGAACGACCTTGGGAAACAGGAATTGTCCCGCCTGCTCGGCGAGACTGCGCCTTCGGCCGTCGTTTCACCAGTCGAAGTGCTTACCTCGTTCTATCGGGCAGCAGAGGACACGGTCCTATTCCTTTCGAATGCCCATCGCTTTTGGAGCGATCCCGCCGTGGTGCAAGGCATCTGGAACGTGCGCGATGTCTTTAAGGCGCATGGGGCAACGCTGGTCCTGTTGACCATTCCCGGCGCGCTCCTGCCCCCGGAACTCGTGCAAGACGTTCTGACGCTCGACGAGCCGCTGCCTGGTCCCCAGGATCTCGAACAGATTGTGTTCGAGCTGTATCGTTCAGCCGGTTTGGGAGCTCCGGACGCGGATACTGCCAAGAAAGCCGTCGATGCGCTGGTTGGCCTCGGAGCGTTCCCGGCCGAGCAGAGCGCCGCCATGTGCCTGCGCAAAGAGGGTCTCAACCTGCACGCTCTCTGGAACCGTAAACGCCGGGTCATCGAAGAGATACCGGGCCTGAGTGTGTGGAGCGGTACGGAGACGTTCGACGACATTGGCGGGTGTGACAACGTCAAGCGCTTCCTGCGAGCGGTTGTTGCTGGGAAAGAGCCGCCCCGCGTCATCGTCTTTTGTGACGAGATCGAAAAAGCCTTCGCCGGTACGGGTACGGACACCTCTGGAACGAAAACAGAGATGACCGGAACCATTCTGAGCTGGATGCAAGACCGTGAAGCAGATGGCGTGATCTTCATCGGACCTCCCGGCGCCGCGAAATCCGCCGTGGCCAAAGCCACCGGCAACTCCGCTGAAATCCCTACGATTGCTTTCGATTTGTCGGCCATGCAAAACTCGCTTATCGGTGCTTCCGGCGAACGGCTGCGCTCGGCGCTTTCGGTGATTGACGCGATTTCGCAAGGCCGAAGTATGTGGATTGCTACCTGCAACGCCATCACTACTCTACCGCCGGAACTGCGCCGCCGCTTCACTCTGGGAACCTATTTCTTCGATCTGCCCGCGGCGGACGAACGGTCGCAAATCTGGACCATCTACCAATCGAAGTTCGGCGTTTTCGGTGAACTTCCCATAGACGACGGATGGACCGGAGCGGAGATCAAGGAATGCTGCCGCAAGGCGTATCGCCTGCGCATCTCTCTCATCGAAGCAGCTCAATACACCGTTCCGGTAGCGCGGTCGGCCGCCGAGCAGATCAAGGCTCTTCGCCAGTCCGCCACTGGCAAATTCCTGAGTGCCTCGAATCCCGGAATATACAACTGGGAAGAGAACGCTCCCTCTGTCTCCGGCACCCGCCGCTTACGAGCTGCCGGCGATTAGGCTGTGCACAAGTAAGGCCGAGCACCCTGTGCTTTTTGCCGGCTTGTTTGGGGACGCGACCAACACGGCTAGCGTCCCCAACAAACCATAACAAGGGCCACACCGGCGGCTCTTGAGCGGCGTCTCCCGGGTCCGCCTTACGGCGGAAGGAGCTGTTTTTGAATATACGACTCACACACATCGACGGAGCACTACCTAACTTGGCTCTGATGAAGCTAGCCCATTAGCATAGAGCAAAAGGCGATCACGTCACACTGACCAGGCATATCTTGCCAACGCTATTTGAGCCCGACTACGAAAGAGTGTACGGATCATCCATCTTCGATTTCTCGGCGGACCGGGTAGCCCGGTTTCGTCAACAGTGGCCTCAAGCGATTCTCGGCGGAACGGGAACTGTCAATAAGCACGTGGTTGAAGAAATCACGGGCAATTACGAAAACTACGATTATCAGGACTACTCGGATTTCGACGCCTCGATTGGGTACACCCAGCGTGGCTGCCGAATGGCCGGGCCGAAGTCTCCCTGCCGGGCGCTTTGCGTGGTCCCGGATAAGGAGGGATTCGTGAAACCGGCATTGGCCATTCACGAGATCTGGCGGGGCGAACCCTGGCCCAAGAAGCTGCACTTGCTGGATAACGACTTTTTCGGCAATCCCGAGTGGCGCCAGCGGATCGCCGAGATCAGAGCAGGCAATTTCAAGGTTTGTCTATCCCAAGGGATAAACACGCGCCTCATCACAGAAGAGTCCGCAGAAGCACTGGCCACGATTGAATACCGGAATACCAAATTCAACGAACGAAAGCTCTACACCGCATGGGACAACATCGGCGATGAGCGCGTGTTCTTCCACGGAGTGGACAAGCTCGAGCGGGCCGGCATTCCGCCAAAACATCTCATCACCTACATGCTCATCGGGTGCGAGATTACCGAAACATGGGAGCGCCTCTGGTACCGCTTCAAACGGATGGTGGACAGGGGCATTGAACCTTATCCGATGGTGAAGGACCGAAACCGGAAGGACATGTTGTGTTTTCAGCGATGGGTAATTACTGGCCTGTACAGAGCCGTGCCATGGCCGGATTATGAACGCGAGACAAAGACGTCCGCAAGTGTTCGGGGATAGGAGAGGGTGTATGGCAGGAGCGCATGAACAAGAGAATGAATCACGTGCAAATCAGGAGAGGACTATGTCTGGAGCAAGACGACGACTCATGCAAGACGCCCGCGCGGCGGGATTCGATGCGGTCGAGGAATTCGGCGGCTTGATCGACATCCGTTTGCGTCACGCTGAGACAGGGCAGCTGATCAATGGCGTTCGGATCTACCGAAACGGTACAGCCTATAGCCATGTCTCCGCACGTGGACTGCATTCCTATCGAGACGTCAGACAAGCCCTGAAGTTGGCCATAACCAACGGCAACGCTACGGGTTAAAGTCACAACAAACTGAGTGCCTTCCCTAGGAGGTATTTATGTCAAAGTACGATTCATTCGAAACAACACTTACCGAAGAAGCGCCATTGGTCGCCGCGCTCAAAGCGCTTGGCTATCCGGTCGAAGTGCATCCGCACGGAGCGCCTCTTTTCGGTTATTACGGCGATCAGCGCCCGGAACGAGCGCAGATCATCATCAGGCGCAACCATCTCGATTGCGCGTCGAACGACATTGGTTTCAGTCGAAACCAGACAGGCCGGTTCTCCGCCCTCCTCAGTGAGTATGACCGCAGCATCGGGTTCGACCAAAAGTGGCTGGGCCGTGTGCACCAGCGCTACAAGGAGGAACGGACCATGGCCATGGCCCGGCAGAAAGGCTATGTGTTCCGGGGCCGGGAAGTAGTTCAGACCGAGCATGGTGAACAGGTGAAATTGCTCTTTGGAACACGTTAACGGGAGGCCCTGTGAAACAGATCGTCGTCGTCATTGACGAACAAGGCAACTCTTCTGTCGATCTTATCGGCTTTGCAGATGGAAGCTGCACAACAACCATGAAAGACTTCCAGGGCGATGATCGCCTTCTCGCCGAACACAAGAAGCCGGAGTACTATCGCCAGGGACAAGCAAGGAAAGAGGAGCACCAGCAAAACCGCCGGTGAACAACTCCATGAACTTACACGCTTTCATGGACTGCAGCCTGGTCAACGGGCCTGGCCGGCGTTCGGTTCTCTGGTTCCAAGGATGTGAATTGCGCTGCTCCGGATGCTGGAACCCGGACAGCCACTCACGTCATACTCGCCTGCCGGGCGCCGCTGCTTCTGAACTCGCCTCGCGTGTTCTGGCCGCGCACGCCCGTTACGGCACGGAAGGCGTGACGCTTTCAGGCGGGGAACCGGTGCACCAGATCGAGGGTATCACCGAAATGCTGCGGCTATTGAAACGTGTGGCGCCGGCTCTCAGTGTAGGCCTGTTCTCGGGATACACCGCAGGGGAACTCGTTCAAGGCAAGTTTGAGACTTACCGTGCGTCCAATAATCGCGGTCGGCAAGACCTGTGGACGGAGTTGCTCGGGCTTCTCGACTTCGCTGTGCTCGGTCGTTTCAACCCGCATCAACCTTGTTCGGAAGCCATGATCACTAGCCTGAACCAGCAGCTCCATGTATTCTCTCCTCGTTACAAGTATTGCGATTTCGAAGAGCAACGGGTGGAAGTGAGCATCGGTTTTGATGGACTCACCCAGATCACCGGGTTCCCGACACTCGGCATCCTCGATTAACCTCCCGCATCTCTGTCTCTACGAAAGGAAACAAGTATGTCAGCAGCACTTTCAAATCACTCGCCTTATGTCGTCGACGAGTCCGGGCCGGATCTTGCAAAAAGGACCGTCTGTATCAAAGTCCAGCGCGCCCGCCTCGGTAACTCGAGAAAAGTCAGCACCTCGCAAGTGGTTGTCGATACGGACAAGAGCATGCTTCGCGTGTCGAAACGGCTATTCGATTGTCTACCGTTCAAGGCCATCGTCAACTTCGACGCAGAAATCGGCCGGTATCTCGAAAGCGTCTGTCTTCCTTTCGAGAAGAGTGTTCATCTCTGCCCACTCGCGATGCTCGAGCAGGTCGAGAGCCGACTAAGGGATTTCGCCGAGCAAAGGCCACAGCTAGTCGAGTCCTTCGTCGAGGTGTACCCCACGTTATGCGACCAAGCGCCCACTCGCTTTCGGGCGCTGCACGATCCGACCGACTTCTTGCCGCTTCATCGCGTGCGTGCCGCATTCTCTTTCAGCTGGCGCTACATCAGTTTCGGTGTGCCGGATAAATTGCGCGAGATCGCTCCCTCCCTATGGGAAGAGGAACGCAACAAAGTCGCGCAGTTGATGACCGAGGCGGCTAGCGAAGCGCAACAGGTGATGCGGGCTGCCATGGCGGAGCTGGTCGAGCATCTCGCAGACCGGTTACAGGATACCGGCGATGGCAAGCCAGGCCGGTTTCACAAGACCACTGTTTCGAAGCTGCTCGACTTTCTCGATACCTTCGACTTCCGCAACGTCACCAACGATGCCGAACTTAAGAAGTTAGTGGAACAGGCCCGCTCGCTCATGCAGGGCGTCACGGTCAAAGACCTAAAAAGCGCCGCACAGCTCCGGGACCATGTTCGTGCCGGGATGACCGAGATCGCGGCCAAGCTCGACACCATGGTCGTCTATGGCGGCCGCAAGATCCGATTGGACCAAGAGTGAGGCGACCAGGCGAGTCTGAAACTATGGAACAACCGGCAATCACGGAAGCGTGGCTCAAAGAAGCCAGTTTTCGCTGGCATCAATTAGGCAGGCAGCCCACAAAGCAGTGGCTTCTTTGGCTGGGCGATACTCTTCAATCCTGGCGCAGTTTCGAAGATCTGGGTATCGAGCTTGCCTCAGGCGTGTATAACGAACGGACTGGAGCCAATGATCTCTGGCATTGTTGGCTGCGCTCCGACGCTGGGCATCGCTATTCCCGGTTTATACATGTACGCCATCTTGCTTGCCGGCAGGAGCTGATTACGCTGACCGAGGGTATCACGGGGCAAGCGTGGAATCCGGCTAACCATTGGTATGGTGCGATGAGAACGCCGGCGAATGCGGAGCGATGCCGCCGGGAGGCATCACGGCTCGATGTGGAGCGGTTGACGACTCGCCCTAAATGGGCGGGGATCGAACAGGATGATAGCCGGGGACGAGCCTTGCCGGAGCATTACGAAGCTTATGAGCTGCAGCGAGCCTCCGTCTTCGAACAATCAACGGGCAAGATCGTAAGGGGTAGCGCCGAAGTGCGTTCTTATCAAAGAGAGTGATGCTCGACAAGTATTGCGGTGGCATTCACCTCCCAGCTCTCCTCTCAGCCGATCCTAACCGGCAGATGCTCTTTGAAGCCCTAAGGAACGGTTCGCTTCCGAATAACGAAAAGGTTTTATAAGGAGCATCTCGTGCGAGTCATTTCGCACAAAGCGGCCGCTGCTATTTGGCTCCTCATCGTCAACGGCGGGGAGATCGGCACCAACGTGCCTGCATCACAATGTCGAACAAGCAGTTCGTGTCGCAGCACCGATTCCCGAACTCCGTGATCGACGCCCCCCCAGTAAACCAAACCATTGTTCCCCAATCTTCCGGTTGGGTCATCCATCCCATAAGCTGCCCCTAGATTCGGATGGCGGCAGCTTAAGTAAAGTCTCTAGCTTCCGGACTCGCGCGCACTCTTCGGATCGGGATCGCTTTCGCATCTCCCGTTCGCATTCGTTATTTATGCAAACCAATAAGACTGCCTTCTCTTTGGGGCAGTGCGTCGCGCTGTCCTACGAATACGTGCAATCCTCTCGCCTACTGGGCCAGATCGTCCGTGTAACTCCTGGTTCTGTTCTGATTCACCTCGATGGGGAGTGCCGCGCCTCCCGCTTCTTCTTCCGAAACGGGTACTGGCGCAGTGAGTTTGGCCGCCGCGTCGCGATCGAGGCCGTTCCACTGGAACACCAACTACCAAGATGAGTCAATTCATTCGCGTTGCGACCTTCGCGCCCGGCACGCCTGTCGTATTTACTAACAGCCTTTTGACGCTCACCGGAGAGAGGTGCGCAGTCATGCCCGCCTGAAGGACATACATGCAAGAGACATCGAAGAGAATTGCGGCGTTGGTCGAGTCTTGCGCCACGAAGCCGCACGGACAACGTGCGCGTTACGTCGCCGGCTGCCACTGCTTGTTATGCCGGGCCGCTCATGCGCGATATAACGCTGCCTCCGAGGGGCGCACCAGACACGGAATCACAAACAAAGTCATACCGGCGGACCGCGCGCGTGAACACCTGCGAAAGCTATCTGCCATGGGCATCGGCCGGCGCGCGGTGCGAGCAGCGACGGACCTCTCGGAAACGATTCTGTATGAGATCTCGCGTGGGACGCGGCTACAGATTCGTCAAGAGACGGAGCGGCGCATTCTGGCCGTAGATGAATCGGCGCGTTCCGATCATTCGTTGGTGGATGCGGCTCCGACATGGAGGCTGCTCAACGAATTGGGAGAGCGGGGATATTCGAAAGCGCAACTGGCGCACTGGCTCGGAAAGAAGACGCCAGCGTTGCAGCTATCGAAGCGAAAGATACTTGCCTTTCAAGCGGTGCAAGTCCAGCGGCTCTACGCGAAGGTGGAAGCCGGCTTGCTCCGGCGCGACACGCCCGTGAGGTTGAGAAGGGGATCTTGACTTTGCGCGGCGACGCAAGTCGGGTCAACCAGATGATTGTCGCTTAGGTACGGCGTTTTGGTTAGCAGCAGTAACAAGAAAGGTACTTTTATGAGCCAGTTACGCAAAGTTTTAGACCCAACGCGAACGGGCAAGAACGCAGAGTCGCTGGAGCGAATGCTCCTCGAACAGATTGTCGGCCAGAACGAAGCGATCGAGCAGATCGTGAACATCTATCAAATGCACACAACCGGTCTCTCGGCGCCCGGGCGCCCGGTCGGAAGTTTCCTTTTCCTTGGACCGACGGGCTCAGGGAAAACAAGAACAGTCGAGGCTACATCTGAAGCGCTGGTGAACAACCCTCGTGCAGTAATCAAAATCGATTGCGCGGAGTTTCAGCACAGTCATGAAATTGCCAAGCTGATCGGTTCGCCTCCTGGCTATTTGGGGCATCGTGAAACGCACCCGCTCCTGAGCCAGGAAGTCGTCAATCAGCATCACACTGACACGGTTAAGCTGAGCTTCCTGCTTTTCGATGAAATTGAAAAAGCCAGTGATGCCTTGTGGAATTTGCTGCTCGGCATTCTCGATAAAGCGACCCTCACACTGGGCGATAACCGCAAAGTAGATTTCTCCAAGTCCATGATCTTCATGACCAGCAATCTCGGAGCCGCCGAAATGAGCAACCTGATCACGCCAAAGCTCGGTTTCAACGGCTGCTTTGGCAGCCAGGAATCTGCTCAAACCGACGACAAGCTCAATGAGAAGCTGTCACGTAGCGGCGTCGAAGCCGCGCGCCGCAAATTCACGCCCGAATTCATGAACCGCATCGACAAGTGCGTCGTCTTCAAACCGCTGGGCGAAGAACAACTGCGTTGCATTTTGGACCTTGAATTGAAACAAGTGCAGCAACGGATCTTCGACGGGTCCTCCCAGAAGCGGTTCGTGATCAGCGTATCGGACGCGGGGAAAGAGTTTCTGCTGTTGCAGGGTGCGGATGCCAGGTACGGCGCCCGGCATTTGAAACGCGCCCTCGAGCGCCTGCTTGTTCATCCAGTATCGAACCTGATTGCCAGTAGCCAGATCGGCGCGGGCGATTGGATTGAGGCCGATTTCGATGCCAGCCGGAACTGCTTGCTGTTCGCGACCCAAGCCGAATATCTTGCTTTCGAGACTATGTTGGACATCAGCAGAAACCCGTCCCGGGCGTGCGTCGCAACGGCATGAAGCTGCACTAACGACCATTGCAACTGGCGCGGCGAAAGATATTCGCCTCCTGCGTCGTGCAAGTCCAGCCTTTGTACACAAGGCTGCAAGCCCGGCCTGTTGAAACGCCCAGCAAAGCCAGGAGATTGAAGAAAGGATCGGGATGTCGGCAGACAATACTCACCCGGCTCTTTGCCATTGCGGCCGGGCAATAAAACACACCGGCGCGTGTCGGGGAACAGGGAGGCTTTACCACCACACTCCGGAAACGGATGGCCTTGTTCGCAAAGCCTACGAGAAGCTGCGGAACTTCGGAAACCGGCGGGCGCTGCCGGCATTACGCCAGAAACTCGGCTGGCCGAAGCACGTCATCAATAAGCGTGGCCGAGAACTTGGGTTGGCGGCCACCAAGGAGAAACCGTGGACTGGCGAAGAGCGGGCCCTACTCGAGAAGTGGGCCCATCTCAGCCTGGCGCGGATCCGGATCAAGCTTCAGCGCGCCGGCTTCCAACGAAGCGAGACCGGTATCAAGCTCAAAATGCGGCGCATGCTGCTCACGAAGGATACCCTCGACTACTACAGCGCGACAAAAATTGCTTTGGCGATGGGAATCGACGGGCATAAGGTGACGGGGTGGATCCGCCGAGGCTGGCTGCGGGCGCAGGCGAAAGGCACCCTACGCACTGGGCAGCAGGGCGGTGACGTACATCTCGTGCATGTAACCGAAGCGCGCCGCTTCCTGCTGCACCACCCAGACGAATACGAGCTGGGGCCGATCGACAAATTCTGGCTGCTCGAGATTCTTTCAGGAGGCCGCTTGTGTGAGGAATACCGCAACGAAGTTGCGTGAAACGCAGCAGGGTGGTTCCAAAGTGTCCTGAGAGCGCGGAGCAAACGCATATGCGCCGCGGCGATCAGGCGTGAAAGCGTTCGAGAATGTGACGTTGCCCCCGAGAACTGAGCCACTCTAAGCTGGAGTTTCCCTGAGAAAGAGGGAGACAAAGGATGAAGAAGAGCAGATCATCGGGATACTGAAGCAGGGTGAAGCGGGGTTGGCGACGTCGGAGTTATGTCGGCAACACGGGATCAGCAACGCGACGTTTTACAACTGGAAGGCGAAGTACGGCGGACTGGAAGTGAGTGAAGCGCAGCGGCTAAAGCAGTTGGAAGACGAGAACCGGAAGCTGAAGCGGATCGTGGCGGACCAGGCGATGGACTTGGTGATGCTGAAGGATCTAGGTTGGAAAAAATGGTAAAGTCTGAGGCCAAGAGAACGGCGGTCGCCGAGCTGCGGAAGCAGCATGGGACGAGCGAACGCCGCGCCTGCAGGCTGGTGGGGTTGAAGCGCTCCACGCATCGCTACCGGCAACGGAAGAACGAACGGCGGGACACATTACGCGCACGCATGGGCGCGATCGCGGGGGAGCGGCAGCGTTTCGGCTACCGACGCATCACGGCCCTGCTGCGGCGCGAGGGTTGGCAGGTGAACCACAAGTGCGTTCACCGCATCTGCCGCGAACAGCAGTGGACGGTGCCGAAGCGTCGGCGCAAGCGCATCCGGCGGCCTGCCGCGCTGAGCGTAGCGGCCACGCGCCCCAACCAGCGCTGGGCGATGGATTATGTCAGCGACAGTTTGGCGAGCGGCCATAAGATCCGCGCTTTAACGATTGTCGATACCTACACGCGGGAGTGCGTGGCCTGGAGGTCGAAACCAGCTTGCCGGGCGCGCGTGTGCGGCGCGTGCTGGAGGGTTTGGCGCAGCAGCGATTGCGGCCGGAGGAACTGCGGGTCGATAACGGTCCGGAGTTCATCAGCCGGGCTGTGGCCGCTTGGTGCGAAGAGAACCGGCTTCGGCTGTGGCATATTCAGCCCGGCAAGCCGATACAGAATGGACATGTCGAAAGCTTCAACGACGCCTGCGCGACGAGTGTCTGAATGCGAACTGGTTTATCAGCTTGCAGGATGCGCGCTCGAAGATCGAAGACTGGCGGCGCGATTACAATGAGCAGCGCCCACACAGCGCGCTGAATTATCGAACACCCGCCGAGTTTGCGCGGGCTGCGGGAGCGCTTTCCTTCCCGCTGCTCGAGGCAGATACAGCAGAACGGAAACGGCATCAAGGCTTCCCTTCGGCGGCTGGCGCCGGCCTTGACACCGCCCCCGTTCTGCCGAACAGTTCTCATATCAGCGGAAAGGAAAGCTTCGGTTGTTAACCGGAAACTCTAGTTATGATTGGTACGGTTTTTGGGGGCACGTCAAATGGAGGAACGAATGGCTCAACAATTCGATGTTTCGTTAAAGCTCCTCTTTCATCGGTCGAAGGGTCTCTTCAGTCAACGGCTGTTCGGCGGCCAAGTTGTGGAATGGGTCAATGTCGAGCAACTCAAAGTTACCAACCTTCGCGTCGATCTCCTGGCCCGTCTAGCGAATGGCTCCCTGCGCCACGTCGAAGTGCAAGCCAAGAACGAACCTGATATCGGGCGCCGGCAGGCGGAGTATTACTTGGGTTTTCACCGGCTGCTCAACCAACACGTAGAGCAAGTCCTGCTCTATGTCGGACGCGAGCCGCTGCGGATGACACCGCTTTTTAAAACACCCGCCATGCAGTATCAATTCGAGCTCCTCGATATGAGCAGTGTCGACGGCGAGCCACTGTTGGCAAGCGACGATTGGGGAGACAACTTATTGGCGCTGCTGACGCCGCTTGGACAAGAACGGGTTCTCCGGCGGGTAGAGGAACAGATCCGCAAGCTGAATGGAGAAGAGCAGGAGACGGCATCCCAGTTGTTTGTCATCCTCTCCGGCATAGTAGGATTGGAAGAGACCGTTATTGGAAGGCTACATATGATCGACATCATGGAAAACAAGGTTCTTGGGCCAGCCATCCTCAGAGGCGAAGCCACCATTTTGTCTATGCAGCTCACGGACCGCTTCGGGACGCTCCCGCAGTGGGTCCTCGAAAAGCTGGCGGGCGCCGCCGAATCCGATCTGTTCAAATGGGCCAAACGCGTGTTGTCGGCACCGACGCTCGACGATGTGTTCCAGAGCTGATTTCACCCACGAATGATGTTGTTTGTGTGCTGGAAGCATTGCAGGGCGATCTGCGCATTTTCTGCTTCACCGTCTCCATGAGTACGAAGTAATCACCCGTCGATAGATTCTGGTTTCTCGATATGTTGGCGGCGGCCGCTTACGGGAGGAATACCGCAGCGAAATTGCGTTATCTTTTCCCCACTCAGTACGGCGTCCCTAGCGGAGCGCCTGATCTTAGTGAACGGAGCGACCTTGCGCCAGTTGCGAGAACAACCGTGTGAAGGTAAGAGCGTCTGGGTGTTCGAAAAGGAGACCGAATGGGTCTTTCGCTGTCGCGATTTTTGGCCCGCTCAGCAAGACTTACCTGGTACCTCGCTCGCGCGAAAACGATCGGCTCGTCAGTTCGCCAGTCGCTTTTCATTAGCTTTTTGCGGAATGCCGTCCGCGAGCAAGAGCGAGGTGTTCATTGACAAATGGAGGAGCTCAGTGATTGCGCCGCTCCCGGACCGGTCGTTGGCTGCGGACGATCTACTTCTGTTAGTGCCGTGATTAACGAGTGAGGGTATTGCACTGTAAGTGCCTACTGAGGTATGCAGATCTGGATTCGGTTTGAGCACTTCAAGCGTTTCCATGCCGTTTACGCAACGAGTCCGCGATTGGACTGGACCTATTGCGGATTGTCCGTCCTGCGGCCGTCCTGGCCCGGACCGAGACGCCGCCGCCCGCTTGCTGCTCCTGTTGCCAATCGCGTCTACCTCGTGCCCGATAAATTGCGTGCGAGCTTTAAAGCGCTCGCTCTAACGCTGGCAACGCCTAATCCGACGACTGCAAAGGTCGGACGCGCGGCGTAAGCTCAACCAAAAATCCAGTACACACTCAATCTTCCGCAGATAGCGGAGCCATTTCTTAAGGAGGTTTCATGGAAGCGCAATACAGAACTCGCGACGGCCGCATCCTGATTAAAGTCGAGGCCGAGCACCAGAAGTCACTTTTCAAAGAGCTGGCAGCCGTCCAAGAGGTGTTCGAAGCCGAAGCCGAATGCGGCTGCTGCCAGTCGAAAGAACTAAAGTTTCGCGTCCGCGTGGTTGACGAAAACGAGTTCTATGAACTCGCCTGCAGCTGCGGCGCGCGCTTCGAGTTTGGTCAACACAAGAAAGGCGGCAGCCTGTTTCCGAAACGACGTGCGGAAGATGGAACGGCCCTTCCGAACCGGGGATGGGCGAAATGGGAAGCTGCGGCGTCGTCTTCACCGGCGAACGGGAGAAATCCAGCTACCCCGATGCCTCGCGCGGCAGGTGCACCGCAGCCACGTCGAGACATAAGGCAAGGCGCAGTGACTCATGGCGGCTCGCGAGGTGTTCGATGAGCGAGATTAAAGTCCGTCCAGTAATTATTTGGAAGAGCACGTTACAAGGGTTTCTCGAAGAGGCGGTCGGCCCGGTGTACCTGATCGCCGTATCCGAGCGGAACACAGCAACACTCGGGAACGGATCTATGGATATGCTCACGTTCGTGGTTTATCTCACTGGGTTTAACGAACTGAACCGGCCCCTAGGCCTGCGTCTGCCGCGTCCAGCTGTTCCGGCGTTGTTCGAAACGCACGTCGAGCGCGAACACCAGGCAAATCAAGCCGTTCTGAAAGACGTTCGGGCTCGGCTCGACAAACTGTCCAGGCCTTATCGGGACGGCATGGTGAGCGATAAACCGGTTGCCGGGGAACTCGATTGACGAGCTTCCGAGATGTTCCATAAGCCTCACTTGGGGGCATCTCGGTCGAGTATTGTATAAGTTTACGGAGCAGGAATAAATGTTGGTCTTATTTCTGATTCTTGTGTTTGGGTATCCGCCTAAGCCTTTGATCAGGCTTTCGTCTTCACCGGAGTGTTACCGGCTGGTTTGGTTGAATTTGCTGAGTGCGGAAGTCGGGCACGGCTTTTGCCGCGAGGCGGAGTCCACGCTAGATCACCTCGTGTCCGTCACGCGAGCTTCCACGATGGCTGTCTACTGGATTGAGAAGGTGGATTGTCAAGAAGTTCGCGGTAGCAATGAGTGTAAATGGGAAAACAAGTATGCGACGGACCAGAATGACTCGCGAACCGCAACCGTTTCCGGTAGCAAGTAGAATCAACCCTTCTGCTCACTGTTGCAAATAGATGCGTTGAGACACGGAGTCTGAGGTGTGATGCTTGTTTGTTCTTGTGATTCTTCTTCTGTCGCCACTTCAGGTTCAGCCAGCGAGTCGCTCTTCGCAGCTCCTGAGTTGTGAGCGGATTGCTTGATTGAACTTACGAACGGGCGAAACCGGATAGACTTATTGCCTGGCTGAGCCCCGCCTGCATCGAATCCTTGGACTGATGAAGAAAATACCGCGATCTGTTTCCTGGATTGAGAAAATGGACTATAACAAGGTTTCCGGGACGCATGCTTGCAGAACGTCCGAGGGAGTGCCTGTGTCTTTCAACGCAGACTAAACAAATGACGGCCTTCAATGCTTTCCACCCGCTCTGGAGGATTGCGGTCCCGCTCTTGTTCTTGGGAGCGATACTCTCCCTCACGGAGCGCCTCATTCTGGTGAATGGTTCGCACTACCCGACTTGGCTGAGTACTGGCTCTTTCGAAACCTTGGCTCCTGGATCTCTGGGACGCCTGCGAATCTCTGCCTGTGGCGGGAATCAGCCGATTGAGATATTCCAAAACAAAGATCAATGGATCTTCCGGTGTGGTCTGTTCTGGCCTTCCGAAACAACTTTCACCGCTCCGCGATCGGCCGGCAATGATCGAATCATCAACTCGCCGCAGGATTTTTGACCGTCATGTGCCAGCATAAGCGATAGACGCTTCTTGCACGCAAAAAGGGCTGTATCGATAGCGCGATGAGGCAACTCGTCGCGCCGGTTTGGCCGGGCTCCTGGTTCTTAATGTCGCCCTCTCCGGGAAGGTGTGGTGTTGGGGACTGGGGGCTCGATCAAAGCGTAGTCCAACGAGGGGAGAAGGTTGCGTGACGAACATCATCGAGATGGCGATAACTTTGCTCTTAGTCTGGGGTCTCTTTTGGCTGAGCGCGAACGGGCTCTGGAAAAAGCGGATGACGGCCGTAGAGCGTCATGTGAAACGAGAGTTTCCGGGGATAGAAATTGTCAGCAACAACGTATCCTGGCGCGCATGGGCCTGGCTACCTTACCGGAAGCAGCGGGAGGGTGTCGTGTTCCATGAGGTAGTGATTGCCGGAAAGCAAGGGCCGGTAAGCATCGTAACAGACTGGTGGGGGCGGGTTATCGAGATCCCAATCTTGACGTTCTTGCGAGAGAGATAGTGCAAGCCATATGTTGCCTTACACCGCGATGACTTCCCCAGTCTTCGCCAATAGCTCTCTCCACCAGTTCTGCGGCTTTCTGCCATGCACCACGCGTCCCACGAACCCCAGGATCTCGGCTGCATTCCCCTGGTTTTTCCGAATCTCGGCACGATTGGTCCGGATGTAGGAAGCGAGCCAACTCTTCATGGCGGCCGGCTTTCGAAAGACATAGGAAGCGCGACCGGCTTGTGGAATCTCTACGACCACGACGTGCTCGAGTTCGAAGATAAACTCTTCCCGCCACAAGTAGATCGCCGTGGCGTGCTGCTTCAGCTTCGTGTAAAAGAATTCTTCAAACTCCGGCTTCCAGATGATGAGACGCATATCGAAATCGCCGGGAAGCCCGCGATCCCAGGCGAGCCGCCTGGCTTCCGCAGCTTCGATGGGGTGCCGCTGCACCTTCTCTCGCAGTACTTCGATGTCCCGCTCAAAGCGCCCAAACCGATGATGGGCCTTTTGCGCTTTCACAATATCCTCGCGCAACTCGTCCGGCAATACAGCTGCCGTGCGGCTGGGAAGAGCCGTATACCAATCGCTGTAGTCCCAGGCGCCCGCCGTTTTCCGGTAGCGGCCTGTCCGTATGCACTCGGCGGAGATCTGGATTTGTCGCCCGATATAACAGCGCCATTGATTCCAGGTCGGGTCCCAGTCCAAGCGCAGCGAATGCGGGTCTAGAAAGATTTCTTTTTTCTGACGTGGATCATGCACGACGGCGTAGCCGACACAGAACTCGATTTTGCGAAAGGGAACCGCAAACGTCGTGCTGACCCGCTCCGGCCGAAAGGCCAGGATGCGCTCGACAAAGAATGTATCGGCGCGCCTGGTCCCCCCGACGATTAGCGTTCCAAATCCTGCTCCGGGAAAATCGACCGGCTTGTCCGGATCGAGCAGCAACTCGTCATAGGCGATGCGAAGCGGGGGAATCGCGAGCAGGTTATACACTCGCTCGAGAGCCGTAAGCTCCTCGCGCTTCTCCTGCCGATGCAGTTCCAGGCGGCGCAGACGAAAGGCCGCATTCAGATCGCCGAAAGTGCTCTGTGGGGCGACAGCCAGCTCCTGATAGAGAGTTCGGCGGCGATCCCAGGGAGAGCGCCGATCGGGCACAAAGAAATAGTCTCGAATGGCTCGACAGGGTAGATAGAGAGCCTGCAAGCCGAGCCCGCTGTGGTTCAAGGGAATCCGGATACCCGGATCGCCATTCTTATCGGGGCGAGGCAGCGGGACGTACTCGACCCTGGTCTGGACGACCGTCGCACGGTGGTCCTTCGGCCTAGTGAGGCAAAATTCAGCGGGCGTCCAAGGCAACACCTCGGCGGCTCCGGCATTGCTTTCGTTCGCTTTCTCTGCGGTCGCTTCGGCCTGGGGCTGTTCGTTCGGTTCCTTCTCCACCGGCTCGTCCTGAGAGACAGCCTCGAGCATCAGCGTGACCTGATCGCCGGCGCGCGGCAGCGATGCCCGGGGAAGCAACACAGTTTGGCCGGCTCGCGAAGAACAGAGCGCTATTGCTCCTTCTTCCAGTACGCGCGCGATCGTGAGAGTCACGGTCGGCGGTGCCTCGACAGTCGCCAGCATTCGATCCCCAGTGGTCACGGCTTGACGGTAACGCGAACCCGAGAGGCTTTGCAAATAAACCCAGAGGTCAGGTGTATGTCAGCGAAACCCGGCAAACAAACGGCTCACGAATGGGAGGCGTTTCTCTCGCTTAGCCGAGTCTGGGATTTCGCCACTCTCGACGCATCTGTCTATGGCCGTCTCGAGAGAGCTTGCGGCCGCCTGAATGGCAAAGCGCCGGTGAGTCGCAAAGAGTTGCTTCTCGAGTCCGGGCTCAGTTTCTTCGATGAGGATGCGGAGCCTGATCTGGCGCTCATGTCTCTGGTTCGGCAGGGGATTCTCCAACCCGTACCGTTCCAACCCTTCTTTTTTACGATTCACGCGGCCCAGGCAGCGCTGGTGTCCGAAACGTGCGAGCCAGTTGCTTATCCCAGCAAGGAGTCTTCCATGCAGCAAGCCAAATTGACGGCGGAAATGCCGTCGCCCGCTCCTGTTCTTCTGCCGGTCGGCACCGCGCCGGATGTCCCAGTCACAACATTGTCCGAGCTACCTCCTGAAGTGGCCGAGCGCCTAAAGCAGCCGCTGCCGCCGGAAGCGATTTCACCCCATTCGAGAATTCAGGGCCTTTCCTCGGTTAAGGCGATCTACATCGTCGAGCGCCTGAACCAAGTATTCAACCTGAACGGCTGGGAAGACGAGTACGACGTCGTTGAAACCGGTCCGATGGTTGTGGTTCGCGGCTGCCTGCGCATCCCCAAATACGGCATTGTCCGACTGCAGTATGGAGGCAACGATAACCCGGATCGGGGGGATGCCTACAAAGGCGCCTGTACGGACGCGCTCTCGAAGTGCGCGAGCCAGCTCGGGATCGCGATCGACGTCTACAAAGGGTGTGCACCCGGATCGCTTCGCACCGCAGACGCTACGCCGCCTATCGAAGATCCCAGCCGGATCGACCTCCAGCCTGAATCGCACGACCGTCGCGCCGGCCGGTTCCGCGAGATGGAACGGGTTCTCGGAACCAATGCCTATCTTGCCGTGTTCTCGCAAAACGGCTACGCCGAGGAACCAGCAACACTCGAGATCGACAACGCACGCGTGGTGTATGCCGATCTCCTGCGCCTTCTGCGCCGCCGCTTTGAGTTTCTGCGCCAGCAGGTAGACAAGTCCAGCTATCGGCGGTTGCTATACGCCTTGCGGCTCAGCGCCAATGCCAAACTCAACGCCGAACAGCTCGTTCGAGTGTTCGAAGCCCTCTGGCAGGTAATCGATGCCCAGTAATAAACCCGTCACAGCAATGCCACTCGCTCCGTTATCGTCCGCAGCCAGTCTTGTCCGCAGCCGCACTTTGTTCGATATCGAAGAAAGCCTGCTCCTCTTGGGAGAGGCCATTGCCGATGCCGAAGAACTCACGCCCGAGCTGCAGGCCGATTTCGATCGCTACCTCGGGACTGCGCGCGATAAGCGGGACAATGTCGCCCGTTTCCGCAGCGAGTGCGAAAGCCAGGTCGAGGCAGCCAAGAAAGAGATCGCCATGCTTGGCAAGCGCAAAAAACGTTTTGAACGGAAGATTGAGCGCCTGGACTCCATGCTGCTCGCCGTGTTTGCCGCCATGAATGTCCCTTCTCTCGAAGGCTCTTTCTATACGCTCGCCAAGGTGAAGAATCCACCTTCGGTCGATATTCTCGATCTGGTGGCGGTCAGCGACGAATACAAGCGCGTCTCGGTCTGCTTGCCGGCGGAAGACTGGAAGTATCTTCTCAATGCCCTTCCGTCAGAAAGCCGTCAGGAGATCGTCTCTCGCCTGTTCAAGCACGAAGAAGTGCCAGAACTCGCGGAGATGAAACCGGTACTGCAACGGGAAGAATCCATCCCCGGCGCACGCCTGAAAACCCAGGAATACCGGGTCGAGATCCGGTAGCTTGCGGCTCCTTTCACTCTTTTTGCATTGCCCTGCCGTTTTCCTGTAGAACAAGGGCAAGGTTGCTCACGGGAGCAAATCACGCAAGAAGGGAGGTGCAACAAGAATCATAGAGCGTCAGCAGCCTTGCAACTGACTACTCGATTCGAGGTAGTGCCTCCGATCGCGAGGCTGCTGGCCCAGCAAATCTCGGGACTTGGCCCATTCAAAGCCAGCTCTCGTTCAGGAAAGTTCAGCTAGGAGTGTTTTGTTATGGCTCTGCTTGCTTCGCCGACGCTTGATCCGGCAACAGACACGGTGTTTTCGCCGTACTTTACCCGTCCCGGCATGAGTCTGGCTGACGTTTTCGCTACCGTGCCGTGGAATCGCCGGGATGTGGTGATCCAGGGCAAAGAGAATGTCAAGTTTGCGCAACCGGACGTCGAGGCGCCCGCCTCGTGGTCGGACACCGCGGTCACCATCGTCGCGTCAAAATACTTCTCGGGCAAGCTCGGGACTTCGGAACGGGAAACAAGCGTCAAGCAGTTAATCAGCCGGGTTGTCGACAAGCTGAGCTGCTGGGGCTGGGAAGGCGGCTATTTCGCGTCGAACATGGAACAGATCACCTACCGCAACGAACTGGCCTACCTGGTCGTTCATCAGATCGGCGCCTTCAATTCACCGGTCTGGTTTAACGTCGGGTTGCCAGAGACGCGTGGCTACGGTTTCTATTTCGATCGCGCGAGACAGACGGTCGAGCCAGTCGAGGCGGGAGATTTCGAGCATCCGCAGTGTTCCGCTTGTTTCATCAACAGCGTTGAAGACCGTATGGAATCGATCCTCGATCTCGCGAAGACGGAGGGCATGTTGTTTAAATTCGGCTCCGGCTCGGGAACCAATCTCTCGACATTGCGCGAGGAGAACGCTTATCTCCGGTCCGGCGGCCGAGCCTCCGGGCCGCTCAGCTTTATGAAGGGTTTCGATGCCTTTGCCGGCGTTATCAAGTCGGGCGGCAAAACGCGCCGTGCGGCCAAGATGGTGATTCTCAACATCGATCATCCCGACATCGAAGACTTCATCGGGTGTAAGTCGAAAGAAGAGAAGAAGGCACATGCTCTGATCGAAGCCGGTTACGACCCGGCGATCGACGGCGAGGCGTACAGCTCGATCTTCTTTCAAAATGCCAACAACTCGGTACGGGTTTCGGAGGACTTCATGCAAGCCGTGGCGACGGACGGAGGGTGGACGACAAAGTCAGTCGCCACGGGCGAACCAGTCAAAACCTATCGCGCGCGCGAACTGATGCGGCAAATTGCGGAAGCTACCCATCAATGCGGCGATCCGGGCGTGCAGTTCGATTCGACAATCCATCGCTGGCATACCTCGAAGACATCCGGCCGCATCAACGCGTCGAACCCTTGTTCGGAATACATGTTCCTTGACGATTCGGCTTGTAATCTCGCTTCTCTGAACCTATTGAAGTTCTTACGGGACGATGGTGGATTCGATACGGCTGCTTACCGGGCGGCTATCGGTACGTTTCTTCTGTCGCAGGAGATTCTGGTCGACAACTCCAGCTATCCCACACAGAAGATCGCGCAAAACTCGCATGATTTTCGGCCGCTTGGTCTGGGCTACGCCAACCTGGGCGCGCTCTTGATGGCGCGCGGCATTCCGTACGACAGCGACCAGGGACGGGCGTACGCCGGCAGTTTGACTGCTATTCTCGGCGGCCAGGCCTATTCGACCAGCGCGCACATCGCGAAACGGTTGGGAGTGTTCGATCGCTATGAGGAAAATCGATGCTCATTTGCCGAGGTGATCAGGCGCCATCAACGAGCCGCGGCCATGGATCTGGACTCCACGCTTGTGCCGCTTTCTCTCTATGAGACGGCGCAAGAGTGTTGGCAGGAGGCTTACACGCAGGGTGAGCAAGCCGGTTTCCGGAATGCTCAGGTGACCGTGCTTGCGCCGTGCGGAACGATCGGGTTCATGATGGATTGCGATACGACTGGCGTCGAACCGGAGCTCGGGCTGATCAAGACGAAGTCCTTAGTGGGCGGGGGGACCCTTACGCTCGCCAACGGCATTGTTCCGCAAGCCCTCGGTGCGTTGCGCTACAACAACGAGCAATCAGCCGCGATTGTCGAGTACGTAGAGCAAAACGGCTCGGTCGAGGGTGCGCCGCATCTCCGACCGGTTCACTACGACGTGTTCGACACGGCGATCCCGGCGGCCGGTTCCTCACGCTCCATCGCTCCCGAAGGGCATATCCGCATGATGGCGGCCGTACAACCGTTCCTATCTGGCGCGATCTCGAAAACCGTCAACCTGCCAGCAACGGCCACGGTGGACGACGTCATCCAAACCTATATCGAGAGCTGGAAACTCGGATTGAAAGCGGTCGCGATCTATCGCGATGGCTCCAAACGAGCCCAGCCGCTGAGCTCCGGCAAAACCTCGGCAGCGAAGGCCGCATCCGCGGTCTCTCCTCTCCGGCGCAAACTGCCGGATGAACGCCCCTCGATTACGCATAAGTTCTCGGTTGCTGGTCATGAAGGATACGTGACGGCCGGACTCTATCCGGATGGAACGCCTGGCGAAGTCTTCATCTCGATGAATAAGGCCGGATCCACCATCTCGGGCCTGATGGATACGATTGCCGTCAGCGTAAGCACGGGTCTGCAATACGGAGTTCCGCTGCAGTTTTACGTGGATAAGTTCAGTCACGTCCGATTCGAGCCCAGCGGCTTCACGGGAAACCAGCAGCTGCCGTACGCCAAGTCGGTGGTCGATTACGTCTTTCGCTGGCTCGGCGTGCGCTTTCTCGGTCAGAACAAAACCACCGAGGTCGCGGAGCAGACCACGCTAATACCTACCGAGCAAGAGGCCCAGCAGTCTCTCGCTTTTGATCCCGCCAGCGATGCGCCTCTGTGCGCCGATTGCGGCGGGATTATGAGCCGCAAAGGAACCTGTTTCTACTGCGACCAGTGCGGTAGTAGCTCGGGCGGGTGTAGTTAAGACGAGCAAGGCTGGGGCGACTCACACTCCAGCCATTTCCCAGAAAGGATACAAGGATGAATCACCTTTTAACGCGGTCACGGGCGCTTCTGAGTATTCCGGCTCTGTCAGAGCCGACTCGCAGTGTCGCTGTTGCTGTCGAGGAACCCAGCGACGAATATGTTCGGCTCTCCCAACACTTGGGAATCAACACGATTCCGCTTCGCTTGGTCGATCTCGCTAAGGTCGTGCGGGAGGAAACGCTCGGCATCTATCCCTACGAAGACGTGGTCTGCTACCTCGATAAACAAGTCGAGAAGCTGGCGGGCAGCCGGTCGAACCGGTGGCACTCTTTTCACGAATGGCGCTGGCATCCGGTGAAGGAGTATCGATCCTCGCATAGGTATGAGTCGCCCTTTGATGGCCGTATTTATAACAAGCCGATCCCGCCAGAGGTCTTGCCGACGATCGAGAGAATTGTGGATCGTTTCCCGGATGCCGAATTTTACGTAACCGATATCCAGGAATTCAAGGATCCTTTCTTGGGCGTGACAGTGCCGGGATCGGAAACCTTGTTTGTCATTGAGCGGTGGAATGAACCGGCCTTCCGATAGCGCACGGTACTTGCAGGCTCTTTTGCCACGCCGTTGTCGACCAAACATGGGGATCCTGAACAATATCGCCGCCAGCACTCTCAGGGCGCACATCTTGGAAATTCGAGACCGCATGCGCGACTGCCGTGAAAGATTGCTGATGGATCCAGACAACGAGGCTCTGCGCCACGAAGTCGATCGGGAGATCCAAGTGATTCAGGAAGCCTGCCTTCACATCGACGGGCACCCCTACACGATCCAAAGCCTTCCTGGTTTCTCGTGCGGCGAGTGTGGATTCAACACTGGTGGCTCCCATGGTCCATGGGATCGAATCCCCATGAGCAAGCGGGAGAGAACGGTCCGCCGAATCAGGAGAGTACGGTGGTCGGTTCGTTCTCAATGCAGGACGTTTTCACTTGCCAAGCGGACCTACCGGATTTATCACTACTACGATTACTCAACGACAGCACCCGCGTACGTGATCGGGCGCGGTCATCCGGCCAGTATTGTGGCCTATTTGCAGTTCCACGCCGAACGCGAGATGGCCTTCGATGTAGAGATGACGAATGAGGGAGCGGCGCAGCTGCTGACTAGATTCTATGGCTACAAAGAAACCAGTCCAATGGATGACTACGAGGATATCGACTTGTACGAAGTTCGCGAGTCGCGTTGCGGCCGGGCGTGGCATAACCGGATTGCCCGGTTTCTATACTGGCGGCCCGGCCTCTCACGGGAACTGGGGTCCTGTGTGGAGGAGTGCTGATGACCTCGGAACGAGATTGTTCTGTCGCGAAATGCGGCCAGCGATGCCTAGAGAGAGGCAACTTGTTTTTGCATGTCGTCATCCGAAATCTTCATCATTCACGAGAAAGACGCAATGGGACAGTTCATACATTTGAGATCGTTATATCCGAAAACAGATGCGGCTATGCTGGCCGTCTCTCTTGTGTGTGCCGGGTTGTTGCATGGATGGGGACAATCTCTCGGCATAGTCGGAGGCATCGTCTTTTCTAGACGACTCCTTTCGGCTTGGAGTTGGAAATGCCGGCAAGCGGCCGTTCGCCAAACGATTGAACAGCGGTTGCCAGAGCTCCAGATTGTCAACTGGGAACGACCGTTTAAAGTGATACAGTATCGTGAGGATTGGGGAGTAACCCACCATCCAATTGAGTGCCGGAACCCGTTCGGCGAACCGGTTCATGTAAATGTCGTAACCGGTGTAGTCTCGGGACGAGTCGAGAGAGTTCAAGCGCGCCGACCATCCGAAATTTGTCAGGATGTCTGAGGGTAAACTCGTTGCTCGATAAACCAATCACCTTAAAAGCGGTACAGATCACCGCGCTCGCTCATCGGCTAAAGGAAGGAATCCTTTTGCATCGGTTGGCTGTGTCAGGCTTGCTGACACGAGAGTTGGCGGCCGATTTGGGATGCCAGGATCTGGTGTTCCTCGAAAACGGCACTCCGAAACGGGGTTTTACCAAGTTTGACCTGGATGTGGAGTGTGGCGCGTACCGCGCGTCCTTCGAAGCTGACCCGGACTTGAAGCAGCGATTCGAAATCACAGGCGATAGTTGCGAAACCTTCGTTGTGAAGCGGACCGAGACGGGTTCTTTCCTGCTTTCGTGGCGCATGAACTATCACGGCGATCCGCATCCGGCTCTAGCGTATCTGGAGGCCGTGGGCGGCGCGGACTCAGCGCTCCAGATTGTTCCTCTTGAGCAGCAGCTGTTCACAGGCACGCACATAAATGGTGCAGCAGACAATGATGCTTCTTCACTCCGTGTCATCCTGGCGTCCTTCGATACCAAGGATCAGAAAGGAGTCGTCAGTGGCGGATTCTAATTGGAAGATTTCGGACGGATCGGTTCTAGTGCCCAGGACGCCTGAACATGCGCTGGTTTGGCACATCTATGAGAGCGTGTTCATCTATGCGCTGGTGAGTGGGCTAGGTCTCTGGATGTGATTGAGCTCGGGGACGAGAGACCGATAATCCTTTGCGGTTTCCTCTGCGTTTTGGCCGTCTGCATTTGGGGAGATTTCAAAAAGCGGCACAAACTCCGGCCCATGGTCGAAGCCCGACTCGCTCGATCACTGGTTTTCGGAGAGGTGCGTCCACCACTTTGCCGGGAAGCCTTGCGACTTCTCGATTACGAGGCATACGATAGTCAGTTTCTGAACCCACTTGACAAATAGCAGATGGCGATTCGGAGAGAGATTCGATGAACGATTCGACACCGAGGTGGGCGGCTTCGTGATCCTTGTCCTCCAGTCGATTCGGGCAGGAGATGAGATCGCAGGAGGGTTCGACTTGTCGACGTCTGGGTTGGTCGGCACCGAACGGCTACGGCAAGTGCTCGTGGACTGCGGCGAAGGTGGTCGTCGCATCACCGCGCAAGATGCCGAGGGGGTCCCGAACTAGCTTCCGTCCTAGCCGGCTCAGGCAGCGCGAGCCGGAACACGCGTGCTCCTAAACAGCCAATAGCAACCGGGTGCCCGGCTCTAAACTTGCAACTCTGCACGTAGCGCGACCTTCGGGGAGCACTCGCGCGAAATCGGGACCGTTGCACTCGCGGCGTTACGGGCTTTGGCTTGGGACGACCTCATCAAATGAGCAAAAGACTGAGCCGTCGCCCTTCTCTTTGAAAGTTGGTGGGCAAAAGTGATTCCCACTTACCTTTCGGTTGTTCCCAAGAAATTTGGCAGGTCAAAAGTGGTTCCCATGCACTTTTCTTGTTTGTACCCCAAAAAAGCTCGCGGGGAAAAGTGGCTCCCATAAAGACTTGCCACTCCGGTTACTCGCTCTGCCTGCCTGGAACTCATTGAGGCTCCTGAATTTGGATAACTTCGGGCTAGTTTTGCGGCAGCTTTCGTTACGCAGATAAATTCTGTGTGATCCACCGTTACCAAAGCCTTTTCGCGTCCGAGCCGTTCTCAAAAAATGGCACGCGGTCGGGTTTCGACCTACGCTGTCCTTGTGCCAGGCAGAAAAGTGCCGACAACTTCCAAGACTTTGCTGCCGCTCTCTGCAGCCGCTCTGCATTTGCTGCTTTGCCTGCGAGAAGGAGAGCGGCATGCCTACTTTCTCAAACGCGAGATTGCGCGCCGAACAAAGGGAGTCATCACTCTCGGAAACGGCTCGCTTCACAGCACCATTCGCCGACTGTTGGCTTGGGGCGCGATTGAAGAGTCAAGCCAAAGGCCCATGGAGCACGTAGACAATCCTCGGCGTCGCTATTTTCGTTTGACGGCCGCTGGCCAACGGGTCTTGGAAGCGGACTTATCACGACTGGCCTTGCTTCTGGCCAGCGTCTCGAGCCCACTCGGCGACCGTCCACAAGCCGAAGCCACAGCGAAAGGAGAACAAGAGTGACCCTCATCAGACCGTTGTGTGTTTTGGGACTGACCGTGATTTCTTTGTGCGCTTCTGAGCTGGCTGGCACGGACTGCAAAGCGCGCATCCTCGACAGAGCATCGGTTCTGCAGGAACAGGATCGAAGACGAATTGAAGCTGCCCCTCAAGCATTGATAAACCAGGGCGCAGATGTGCATGTGCTCACAACCGAGCTCAAGAAGTCCGAGCCTCTGGATGCGGCGGTAAAAAGCATCATTGCTTCTTGCCCGTCTTGGCAAACTGCCGATGGCGCGGCTCAAGATAATTTGCTTGTCCTTGTCACAGCCCCGGCCGATGAAAAAAGCACGATCTTATTTGGGGCCGGCTGGGGCAGTGCTCTCGACGACCACTGGAGCTCGATCGTAACGGAGTACATGGCTCCGCGAGTCCGCAATCGCCACTACGCTAGTGGCTTTATCGCCGCTGAGCAACAGCTCAGCCGTTGGATTCAGATCTCAGCGGACAAGCGACGGCAACGCGACCATTTCTTTGCTTCTTTGCTGTCGCTCGCCGGAAGCTGTCTCGGTGTGTATTTGGTCCGAATGTGGATACAGGAGTTGCAGCAGCGTCGACAGGAGGCGCTCACTCAAGTCGAACTAGAAAACACGTTTCGCGATTGGATCGATGATGAATTGCTCAAGCTCACCATCGATTCCTTGCACGCCGAAAACGAGGATCAGCGCCGGCAGCGCGAGCGATTACTCTACGCGAAAACGCGAAAGCGACCGTTGGCACTAGACGAAATCGAGAAAAATTGGGACGAATTGAAGCGAGCGCTCGGTTACGCATAGGCGGACGCAAATCGTTTCGCCAGATCAATGTTAGGAGACCACATCAATGTTACTCATCAAAAGGCTCATGAATATTTTTCGGTACCGGTCGCACGCCGCGCTGGACCGCATCGAGGATCCAGGCGCCGCGGCTCGTCTAAAGGCCAGGGACTATGCAACCGAAGTCGCCAAATTCGAGGAGCAGCTGACCAACGTTTTGGCGGAAGAAAAAGTGCTCCAGAAGAAGCGGGACGAAGCGCAAACGAGCATCAATATCTGGAAGGACAAAGCGCGCGCGGCGGTATTGGGCGGCAGCGATGAACTTGCTAAGGAAGCGCTCAGGCGTCAGGCGGCGGGAGAAACGCAAGTAGCATCCCTCGATCAGGTGCTTAGCCGGATCTCCATCACCACATCCGCGCTCAAGCAACGCCTCGAAACATTGCGCCAGGCGAAAACGGAAGCACAAACGGCAGCAGAAGTGATCGATGCCCGGGCGAAGGCCGTTAACGCTACGGAACACTCGATCCGACTTCTCAATTCCATTGGTGAAGGCCCGACGGTAAGCTTCAACGATCTCAACAATGAAGTAGATCGACGCGAGGCTCACGCCGAGGCGCTCCAGGAAATTGCTGAACCGGACTCGACTCAGGAATTCAAGATGTTGGAGTCGCCGTCTATCGAAAGCCGGCTTAAGGAATTGAAGGCCGACATCACGCGCGGCCCGGCGCAATGAATGCGCGCCTTCCCTGTTCGCTCTTGATGCACTCCGGAAAGCACAGAAGGACCACTCGACGCGCTCCCAATCGAGGTGAACCATGCAAGTCGGACCGATGATCGACCCCGTTGCTCCTCTGATTGAAGCGTTAGGCATGATGTATCCAGTCATGCTGGCTGTCGCACTGATTATGATGCTCGTCGCGGTCCTGACTCGCGAGTGGCAGAAAGCAGTCATTTCTCTTCTAATGCTGGGCACGAGCGGCTTCGTAGTTCGTATTCTGCCAGCTTTCCTTGGAGTAACTGGGCCAGCCACAACTCCCGTCTTCGATCCGCTTGCTGCTATCGAACGACATATTCAAGCGATTGTTATTACATTCTTCGCTAGCATCTCTTCCGCGGGCCTCTTTGTTTTGGGACGGCACGTCTACCGAAAACGTAGACAACACCTGGAGCGCAACCGGAACCGGCAAGCTGAATCGACAATCCGGTTTGAATATTCCGAGTGGCTCGAAGAAGAGGCGCTGAAACTGGAAATCGAGGTGCTTTCCGCGCCGGGCGAGCGAAAGACCCAGACTCTTTTAGAGAGGGTGCGGGAGGCCAGCACCAATAATCTGCGCTATCTGCAAGCGCAACATGAAGATCCTGTGCTGCGCGATGCCATTCAGAAAGAGTGGGATCAGTTACGCCAAGAACTGAAGACAGAGGGTAGCTTGTTCCCCGCAGTTCCGGTCGGCCCACGAAGCTGATTTCAGGAAGACGACGAAAGGGTTTTAAGAAGAGAATGTCGACTCGCGAATTCGCAAATAGTATGAAGACTAATAGACCCCACCCCCGTTCACCGCTTCCTATGTTCTTGCTGCTTGTGACGTGTGTCTGTTTGTCGAGCTGCGGCTTGCCGCAAACCGATAAACACGATGCCCAGCAGGTCCTTGCGACGGTTGAGCGCTTCCAGCGATTCACGCGGGACGCCCGCCTCACAATTGTCACCACCCGCTTTCCAGAGAACCCTACTGTAAATTCCAATCTCGATCAAGCCGATCATCAAATTGGAACACTCACGGCGGCCGTCTTACGCTTGCGCGCTGCCCTCGCGAAGAACTCGTTCTGGGATGGCTTCGATGTTGCGGATACGATCGGCACCTGCGTTCCTGAGCTCAGTGAGATCTGGTCTACCCTGAAACCGGTCGACACTCAATTATCCGAATGGAAGAAGCTGCGGAGCGATCCGGCGGCTTACCTTTCTAGCCACAAAGCAGCACTTGCTTCCCAGACGCCTAACTTTGATCCCATACGCAAAGTCGTACGGCAGGCCATCGCGGACTGGCCCGAGAAGCAAAATTTCCTCGCGCACAAGATCGAAGCGCTCAATCGGGAAATAGCAGACCAGCACACGCGAACAGCCCGTGTTGCGAACGCTCTCGACGCCGCCGCCCAAGGCGATCTGGCGGCACAGCAAACGGTCTTCGAAGCGCTGTGCTCTGCCGACAGCTCAAAGCAAACCCAGGCCGATGCATTGCAGTTGAGGCTGTTGACCGGACAGCTATACATCGGGCGCGACCGGATCTTAGAAGATTTAGATCCCGATAACGAAGACGGTCCACGAGCGAAATTCCGCACGCTCACGCTATTCGTCGAGGATGCCGGAACCCATCGCTACGACCGGGATTTCTCGGACGAGTGGGTTTCCGCTCCCGACGAGGATACCTGGAACACCTACAAAGACCGTATCGGGATGTCCTTCGAGCGCAAGCCGCCCGGGAAATTCGATTCGGAAACCGAACGCTTACCGCAACCTGCGGAGATGGCCTATATCGCGCCTCCCGATCGAGAGAAAAATGAGTTTGGCACTTGGTCGGCAAACGGGCGTGGCGACAGGGAATGGCACTGGTTTGAGCAGTACACGCTTCTGAGCTTGCTGCTCGACGATCAATCGATCGTGACCTCCCAAGATTATGAGGACTACCACCGTGTTGCCAGTACAGGCGCTACCTGGTACGGAAAGGATGCTCTCACCGGCCAACCCAAATTTGGGACCTACGGGACAAACTTCGCGCCGGGGCCGAAGGCGACGGGATACCGCGATTCCAGGTTCTCGGCTGCCAGCAGTGCGGGAACTTTTCGCGCTTCTCCTTATGCTTCGGCGGGAGGAACGTTCCGGAGTTCGCGGTATGCAAGTTCGGCGGCTGCTTCATCGCCGGGCAGTTCTTTTGGCAAGAGCGGGATGAGCTTCGGCGGCTCCGTTTCTGGCAGAAGTTTTGGAGGAGCGACTTCCGGTCTGAGCTTCGGTTCGGCACGTAGCAGCTCGAGTGGCATCAGTGGCGCAAGCCGTTCTATCTCGAGCAGTGGGCGAAGCTTCGGTGGGGGACGACGCTAGGTGCGACTCTCAAATGGCATTCAGAGAAGAGGTTTTGTTGTGAGCTTCCGTGATCTGTTTTTTCGGACTGTTCGCACTCTTACTGGGAGTGCGAGTCACCCAACGGCGCCTGACGTCACGATTCGTGAAGCGAGCGTCGGTGACCTCGTTTCAGTGCCGGGTGGCCGCACTGGCTATTCCGATCTGGATTTGACGATTGACCGAAAATACCGCTATACAGCGGGACATCGGGAGTGGTTTGAGTTCAGCGCCACGACGGCCGGCAAACGAGTCTTTCTTGAGGTAGAAGAGAAAGATCAGTTGACTGTGTTCTTGTATGCCGACGGCCAGTCCTTCACACTCGACGAACTGCAGCTGTCCGAAGAGGATCTCGCGCTGATGGACGATCGCCAGAATCCGGCTGACAATTTCCCATTTGCCTCCAGAACCTGGATCTTTCGGCAGAGCCGGAATATGAGCCGGTTTGATGACCAACGTGGCACAGCAGAGGGCTTCTTTGGCTGGGTTTTCCAACCGAAGTTCAGCGAGGAACGGCTGACTATCCGTAAGTTTGAGGGCGAGGGAGTAATCGCGATCATCGGGACCAAGGTTGCTCCCGAAGGGATCCTGGTCTTACGACCAGCAAGTGCGTAGGAGAAGCGAGTGAGTTCATTCGGGGCAGTAGACGTCATGCGGAGAGTGACACGGATACGTCACGTTGTGGCAGGTGCCCTGCCGCTTGCGATTTGGTGTATACGAACGTGTTTCTATGCGTGGCTTGCTCCTTGGATTGGAATCGCAATCTGTTGGACGGTGTTCCGCCCCAGTGTGGAAAGCGTTCGCGATGCGGTCATCGAAGCAGCCACCAAAGATTCAATGGCTTGGACAAGTTCCTCCTTGCCTCAAACGTGGTGGGCGATCCAGTTGGTGTTCGCCGTCATGGTGCTGGCGATTCGATTGCCGGGCCTACCATTGAGAAGTCTCTTTCTCGAGCGCGGGATCGATTGGCTTTGGTCCTGCTTCGGCCAATTGGGGGGACGCTTAAGTACGACCGTCAAACTCATAGTGCTCGCCATCAGGCTGGATCTTGGACTTTGGCTTCTCTTCTCGCATCATGATGGAGTTAGGCCGTTGGAAATACCTGCGCCTCAACCAACAAAAGTGACAGGAGCCGCTCTTCTTCTTCGCGACGGCACAGCAAAAACGGGAAAGGCAGAAATCCGGCAGCAGGGCGACAAATCCACTTACGTGGTTCGTTTCCTCGACCCAGGATCGCGATGATGGTGCTTGCGCCAGGCCCAGAAACCGGCGCACCAAAAATGGTATGGCGCAAGAGTTTCGAAGGTCCATCAACGGAATGTCACAGGACGGGCCTGTAGTGATGGCCGCTCTGCTTGCATTCGCCCTTACTTGGCTAGCCATCCCTCTCATCCGGCAAGGCTACGTCCTAGGTTTAACCGGTTGGGCCTGGCAGGCTCAGTTGTCGTTGCTAAACGGGAATCAGCTTCCGTTTTGGCAACTCTTCCTTCTCAGCCTTGTCGTCGCTCTTGCAGTGAACACGGCGTTACAAAGGATCGGCTTATCGATCCTGGCTGTTGTGATCACCATTGGTTGTGTGGTCTCGGTAGTATTCGTTGTTTATCAAGCAGCCAAGTACAAAGGTGCATCCAAAACCGATTTTCTGGTCAGCGAGGCTCACTTCGATCCGGATCATCACGAGTTAGTGGCGGTCCTGTGCGACGACGGATACGGGGGAGTTGTTACCAGACGCGTGGATAAGGCCACGCACAAGCTCCTGCCAGGCATCGTTTTGATCTCGAAGTGGACAGAGATACCCGTCTTGCAACCGATGATCGTGAAGCGATGATGCTTTCCTTTCGACGGTGCTCTACGGTGTCTGCCGACACTGAGCTGAGCTACAATCCGGCGCTCGTTCGAGTCCTGGTTTAACGCCCGCGCCCGGACCTCTCGCCTTCCTCCCGAGGCAGTCTTGTCCCAGGAAGTGAACAGAGAGGCAAGCAAAGGCCACCCTTCGGCTGATCCCTCGTTATTTGCCGCCACATGTTCGCCCCGTGCAAAGGAGTATTCATGGAATTGAGTGTTAAAAACAAACGATCTCGCGCAAGTGCTGCGGCTGACTCAGGCCGTCACCGAACGAAAAACGACGGTCCCGGTACTAGGAACGGTTTTGCTGACGGCAGACACAAAGGGTCTGGTGGTCACCGGAACCGATCTGGAACTGGGTGCGGTTTGCCGTTGTGCCGCCGAAGTTAAGGTGACCGGCTCGCTGGCGATTCCGGCCCGGCGTTTGGCCGAGTACGTGAAGATCCTGCCGGAGGCAGAGCTTCACCTGAAACAACAAGCTTCCCACTGGTTAGTTTTATCGTGCGGCAGATCCAGATCCCGAATCGCTGGCGTCACGCCAGCCTCGTATCCGGAGCTTCCGAGCCCGCCGGAGAAGGGCATCGATCTTCCCTGCGGCATCCTGGCGCGCTTGATAGAAAAGGTAATCTTTGCGATCTCGAACGACGAGAGCCGTTTCTCTTTGACAGGAGCTTTACTCCAGATTGCACCCTCTACGATGACGATGGTCGCGAGCGATGGCCACCGGCTCGCGCTGGCCACAAGTCAGGTCGAGATCGCCGATATAGACAAATCAATAGAGGTGTTGATCCCCAAAAAGGCGCTCCACGAGTTCCTGCGTTTCTCCGAAGACAGGGATGACCGTATGCTCCGCTGCGCGTTCACCGAGAACCATCTGTTCTTCGCCTGGGACGACCAGTTGCTACTTAGCCGCAAGTTGAACGGCTCATTCCCCGACTATGAGAAGATCCTGCCGAAGCAGTACGAGCGGTCGATGTCGCTCGAGCGCGACGAATTGCGGGCCTCAGTCGAGCGCGTCTCCCGTTTTTCCGATAGCCGCTTGCGTTGTATTCTGCTCGAAGCATCAGCGGGGCAGTTGGCGCTGCGTGCCGCGGAGAGCAACGTCGGCGAGAGCGAGGAGGTTCTTCCGGCTGCCGCCTACACGGGAGAACAGGTAGAAATCGGATTGAACTGCTCGTACCTTTTGGATTTTCTGGCCCGGACCGAACACCAGGATGTCCGGTTCTTTTTTCGGGATGGGTCGAGCCCGGCCGAGTTCCAGCCGGAAGCGCCGTCCGGAGCTGCAGGCTACCGGTACGTCGTGATGCCGATGAGGACTTGAGAGGATCAGCCCGGCTTTAGCCGGTTCACTTTTTCACCCTGCAAGCAAGGAGATTATGTTCACAGAACTATTGCCGCTACTGGCGGACCGTACACTCATTCTTACCATCGCACGGATTGACGACGATCTGATCCGTGTGAACGTTTTGCCCAAAGCCCTCAAGGAGAACGACTCCGCTGAAAGAGCGCTCACTACTCCGCTCTCGATGACCGGCTGCGCCGCCGATCTGGATCGCGAGTTGTCGGCACAGCTCAGCAACTTCACTGCCTCCTTTCTCGAAACCCGCTCCACTCTTGCACAGCTGCAAGAGATGCATCGAGCGGCGCTGAAAGAAGTAGAAGCCGAGAACAAAAAGACGCTTGACAGCAAGCGAAAAACAGGCAGTCCGAAAACACCGGCCCAAACCGAAGCTCCAGCCGACACGAAAGGTCCCGTATTCAAGGACGGAAAGCCGGTCTTTGGAACTAAGCAACCAACAAAGGAAACGGCCAGCTTATTCGACGCGCCGTCCACAGCGGCTGCCTCCGGAGATCGGCAAGAAGCCAAGCCTGCCGAAGCTTCGGCAACCAACAGCAACATCGCCGACTGATGCTTACCAGCAAGAAACGGAAAGGAAAAACACGAAGGAAGAAGAAGAAGTGTAGGATGCCAAAGAACGTGAACTCCCGAGTGTTGAAACCAACGGTGAAACAGCGCGGTTGTGTCACAATTCGTGAGAAATCGTGCCACAATAAGTGGCATAATCCTACATTTGTGTCACTGTTGATGGCATAATCCTACGCAGTGGGGATGAGTGCAGCTCTGCATGTTGGCCGCCTAGCTAGAAGGCTGTAGTGGCACTTCTCCGATACCCGCACTTTTCAAGCATGCCCAGGACGGTGCCACTTGTAGCGGATCACCAGCAATCAGCTCGGAGTCTCTGTCAGATGTACGAAATGCCGACGTTACGGACAGGTGACTCGCGAAACGCGTTGCAAGCACACTTTTGGTCGCTGATGCTACTCCGCGCCCGGCAATCAAAGCTTCCTTGAACTGGCCATCGAGGGACACCGGAAGCGTATCGACAGGGTTCCTTCCCGGCTGGCCTTCGATAAGTTTCAATGCTAAGATCGGGCGGCGCCTCGCCCCTAAATCAATCTCAGCGATGCCCGTCGAGAAGACAACGACCTGGAGCGAATATCACGAATCTACCAAGCACAGCATTGAATCGCTGAAGCGAGCGCCGCATCTTCTCGACTGGGCAAACATGCCCGATCCATTCCGTCATTATGAGGGCGTGCCGGTGTTAGACCTTCCAGCCGATCCGCCCGCTCCTGAAATCCCCGCCCTCGCAGTGCTCAACGGTATCTCCGGCAGCACGCACGCCGGTGACGGTGCGGCCCTCCTTTCGCAATTGCTCTTCTATTCCACTGCGATCAGCGCGTCCAAGCGCGTTCCGTCCACCGGATATCGGTACGCTTTGCGTGTGAATCCATCCTCCGGCAATCTGCATCCGACTGAGTTTCACTTCCTCACACGGGGCCTGAACGAGTGGCCCGACGGGCTGTATCATTACCGCCCCTCTGCGCACATGGCTGAGCAGCGTGCGCTGGGGAATCTCAACTTCAATTTGGCCGACAGAGACAGTTCCGCGTCAGTCGTGTTTGCCCTCACTAGCATTGCGTGGCGCGAGGCGTGGAACTACCGGGACCGGGCCTATCGTTATTGCCTACACGACATCGGGCACGCCTGGCAGGCACTCGCATTAGCCGCTCAAGCCATTGGATGCGAGACCTTTGCGTTCGGTCATTTCCGCGACGATGAAGTCTCCCAGTTTTGCGGCCTCCATACGGATGAGTGGCCGATGCTCATTGTAGAACTGCGCGGCAGGTCCATTCCAATGCGCGAAGGACAAGCCCGCCAGCCCGTTTGGTACGGTGGGCGCGCGAACCGGATTTCGACTGAAACAATCGCTTATCGACGTATGGAAGAGATTCACACGGCGACGAAACTCAGCCGCCACGCGCAGCGCTGCATTTCCCCCGCCGAGCCGCCTCCTACTGGCTCCGGAGAAATCAAGCTGCCATTTGCCGCTTCATCACAGAGCGCCTTTGGCGAAATCGTTCGAAGACGGCGTTCGGCGCTCAACTTCCACAGTGGGTTGCACTCGATCTCATTGGCGCAACTCTCGGGCATCCTCTCAGCCGCAAGCCGGCCGTTCTCTTCTGATTTCGCCGGTGCACGTTTTATCCAGCTTTACCTGTACGCCCATCGCGTCGATGGGCTGCCACCCGGTGTATACCGGCTGTGGCCCGATCAGGCTGAGTTGGAGCAGATCAGGAGTGGCGACCAGCGTGTCGCTGCCGCTGGCCTGAGCCTTGGGCAGGATCTCGCCGGTAACGCCTGCGTCTCCTTCTCGATGATTGGCGATCTCGACCGCGCCGTCCGCGCCCATGGTGACCGTGGCTACCGCTATGTGCATTTTGAAGCAGGCGCTATCGGCCACCGGCTCTATCTCGCGGCAGAAGCATTCGGGCTGGCGGCAACCGGCATTGGCGCGTTTTACGACGAAGAGGTGCACCGCTATCTCAACGTCACGTCCCAGCAGGCACAGGTGGTGTACCATTTCGCGATCGGTTATCCGGTTCCCGATTCCCGCCTCTCGGCATAGGACCGCGATCGTAGGCATCCTGGTGCACGGCGACAATCACTTCATCGTTCGAGGTCCATTGCCTGCTGGGGAGGTTGCCCTCGCACTCGTTCGACACTGGTCCCTTATTCAAATTGGAGCCACCATACCGGCCCATCTCGGCCAGTGGGAGATCATCACGCGGGAGCTCAGGGAAAATTTGGAATGGGCAGTGATCGTACCGGGAAACAGCGAGATCTCACCAGCAGTGGAGCAGTTGCTGAGCGAGCTGTCGGCACGGGGAATCACCATCCACGAATCCGGCTTCGGCCTACGATAACGCACGTGAGCCAGCGAACTGCTGGAGCCGCATGCCGGGAGATGGTGAAGGGCAAGTTGCCGTGTAACGCGCATGTCGTACAAGCGGTGTTGCGAGCGAAATACAGGCGCCGAATGGCTGCTCAGGGCTTGGTCGATCCGGCTTAGTCGGACCTCCGCCATTTCGATCCGAGTCAACGTTGCTATTATCCACAACGGATTCTTAGCTGGCGACGGCGGCGTCCAAGAAATACCGGCCGCTGTGATCTATGTCATTAGTTCTGAGATTTTGTGTCAGCTTCTCTGACACGAATGTCAACAATTCTGAAAACCTACAGAGGAAATGTAGGGAGTCGGAGTAGCCGGCAACACCGCCGTTGATTCTAAACGGCCGCCCGCGATTATTTGCGAGGATTGCTGACAATTCTTGTCGCGATTGTTGGCATAATCCTACGCTTTTGTCATTGTTCTTGGCAAACTCCTACGTAAAGCTGCGCTCCACCGCCACGTCGGGGTCGCTCCTGCGACAAGGTCCTGGCGGTGCGGGCTGCATCGGTTCGTCGCATCATTCCACAGGAAGATAACGCGATTAGTTAAGGTGTTTCCAGGTAGCCAGCGATGCGCTCGCTGGGTCAGGAAGCTAAATATTACAGGCAACTAATACTACTGTGTTATAAAAGTAACTCGCAACAAAGAGGGCAACAGGGAAGCTGGTGAATAAGGGATCGCGCGATGCGGAGGCGAATCGTGGCGATGGAAGCTGGGTTATGCCGCTCGGCTCGAACGCGCGGCTCCGCGTGGTTGAAAGTGGGTAGGAATTGGCGCGGCGCGTAATCCCAGCTTGCCTGCGCGGGCGGAGGGGGAAAAACGGCTTCGCTCTGCTATTAGAAAGCCGTAAGAGGCAATGCTGAGTGTGGCGTGATGATGAAACCCGCGCCAGCCTCTGCCTTCGTAATGTCCCAGTCCGAGTTCTTGTTTCAGTTCTTCATAGTCCCGTTCAATGATCCAGCGCTGTTTGGCAATCGCAACCAGGTCTTTTGGCTGGGTATCGGCGGGCAGTGTGGAGAGCCAGTATTTAGCAGGTTCGGCTTCCCCTTTCGGCCATTCGATGAGCAGCCATTCTTCCGCATGCGGTTCGGCCTGCCAGTAGTCGCGGTGTGCCGGGCGAACTCGCACTGCCGCAAAGCGCGAACGAAATGGCTGTTCTGTGCCCCTCCGCCAGTTCACTGTCTTCCAGTCCTTAGCAGGTAAATCAGATGCCAACTGCTTCGCCGAAACAGGCTGGTGGTCTTTGTCCCGCCGCAGCAAACTCGGGCGCCGTCCCCTCTGTTTGCGTGGCGCAGGCGGCAGCGGTTCCGTCCCTGGTGCCCACACTGTTAAGGAAGACTGCACACCCACCGTGTACTCCAGTCCCAGTTCCGTAATGCCGGCCCGAAACCGTCCGTCCACTCCATAACCGGCATCAGCCACAATCACACCCCGCGTGACCTCTTCCTCGACAGCCTTCCTGATCTGCGCCAGAGCGATCTGTGGCTTGGTCTGAAACTGAATTTCCTCCGGAATGCCGCCTGCCTTCCTCCGCTTCTTATCCTCGGTCCACGATTCCGGCAGATATAAACGGAAGGCAATCGGTAAACTCGCTGACCAGGTGGCCACCGACAGACTGACCGCCACGCGGCAGTTATCCTGCTTGCCGACCGGACCGCAATACTGCCGGGCCACGCCTACCGAATGACTGCCTTTCTTGGGAAAGCCTGTGTCCTCCACAATCCAGCAAGCGATCTTGCCGTGCTCCTGCATGGCCGGCAAAACCGAACTCCGCACTTGCCGCAGCATCTCCTCATCGCTCCACGGCGCATCCGCCACCAGATGATGCAGGCTCTGGTGCGTGCGCTGAATGTTATCCGGGGCCAGTCGTGCAGCCATCGGCTCCACGCTCTTCCGCTCACCGGGTAACAACAATCCCGTGCAGTAATTCTTCAGCGGAATCTCGCGATCGGCATGCCCCGCGGCTTTTGCCAGGCCCTCCATGTATGCCGCAAAGCGCTTCTGTTGTGGGCCTGGCTCAGAAGCTTTCTTTCCCACAAAACAATCTTACATCATTTTGTTCTTTTTATAACACAGTAGTACTAATGGCGAAGGCTTCACATGTATGGTTTGCGCGTTCGTAATCGTCTGCGAGTTCTTACCCAGCTTAAATAGCTAGCAGCATCGTGAACAGCGAAACGCGATTTCTCGGCGAAATCGGTCGAATCTAGCGTTCCAGACGCACGCGAAGTCGGCGTGCCCGTTCTTGAAAAGCTAACTCGCCACCTTCAAGAATGTCGCAGACTGCCTTGCGAATATGAGCTGTTTCAAGCCCTCCAGAGATGTATGTTATCGGCGGCAATTCGCCTTGGAGATGTGGGCCGACTTGCGCAACAATGATTTGGTCCGCATCCGTGTTGACGACCAGATTGGCATTGTGAGTCACCATCACGACCTGACGTTTGCCCTTTGCCTCTATGAAGAGGCCTACAAGCTCATCGAAGGTCGACTTCGGGTCAAGATTTTCTTCCGGCTGATCAATGATCAAAGGGCGATCATCAGCATCATCGATTGCCAAATACAGCAGCAGGAGAACGATGCCTCGCGTGCCTGGTGAAAGCTTCCGAATATCTACTCCGTCGTAATCGATACCGTATTGGGTGGTGATGTGCTCGGTGCTGTATAGCCATTTCGCGAACTGCTTCGACCAGGCGCGATAGTCCGCTTGATCCGTCTTGGGTACGGGCGAATGCTCCAAAAAAAATTCTTGGTTCGCGGCGCGAAACTGCGCCATTGCGCGACAGATATTTTCGGGACTGCCCGTTTCCCATGCGGCTCTCAAGTTCGAGCCTGCTATCTGAAACAACGTGCCTCGCCCCTTGAACGGACCTTTCTGACGAAGATCCAGAAGGCCTTCCCCTTCAGACGCCCAGCGATTTATGTCAGCATGTCGAGTGACTGAGAACGAGAGCTTCTTAAGAGTACCTTTGGCGGCGTCGAGACGAGATCTCAACGGACCGTACAACTCGATTAGTACGTTTTGCTCCGCCACGACTGCATGAAACACACGTGTGTATGTAGTCTCACGGTCCTGCACCAAGGCTTGAACCCGCACCTTTGCACCTTCACAATCGCTTAGCCGTTCGCTGAGTCGAGCGAGCGCCGTGTTTTCGTCCGTGATGCGTTTCGACAATGCTGAGAATTTGCTTGCCGTGTCCTTGTCTACGCTCACGAGCTTCTCGAGGCGAGTGATTTCGGCTTCCAGTATGGCTAAGGGAAGTTCGTCGGGTTTAGCGTCTGCGCCGATCAAAGGGACCTGTAGGTCTGTTCCCGGAAGCCGAGGCGTTCCCCTCCAGCTGCTAGCGCCAGATCGTGTTTTCGCGAGATGCCCATCCAGAGAGCCGTCTACATCACCCGTATATTCCAATTGAAATGGTTGCCATTCATCGGGTTTCAAGCCGGTGGCCTTGTATCTCTCCCGCATTTGCCTCAGCGCTTCTGGCGCTTTGTAGGTTCGGAAACTCTTTACCTCGTCGTATAGTCCTAGGAGCGACTGCTCCTGCGCACTGAAATAACGCAGATATCTACGGACTTTCTCTGCTGCCGCCGTGACGGCGGTCAGTCGCCCGATTCTGGCCTCGCTGCCCTTCGGGACGAGTTTCGCCCGGTCTCGCGTATACCCGTTGATAAGATTCGTCTTCTCGACGACTTGCTTCTTTAACCCCTCGACGAGCTTCTGCTTTTCAAGTTCGATTCCGATCTGTTCAGATAGGTTCGCCAAAGCTTCTTCTTCGCGACGGCGAGCCATGCGGAACCGCGACACTCTCAGTTCGAGCAGCTCGTCAAAATCCGCCGCGCCGTCCCTATCCGGCAACGGGTTTGCCTCGAAGATGACCCGCTCGATCTCGCGCATAAGCGCGTCAGTAACTCCAGCCGCGGAGCAGAGCTCCTCAACAAATTGTTGAGATAAATAACGCGCCCGCGAATATTGCCCTGATTCACTCTGGTCCGAGCCATCAAGCTCACGCCTACTTAGCTCGCCCTCTCGCCATTGCAACAACACTGAAGCGCCGTGTAGCAGTTCGCGCGCTCTGCTCAAGAATGAAAGCGGGCTCAGTCGCTCCGATGTGGCATCACAACCAAGCGCGATCATGTCAGCGAGAGCCGTTTTGCCGGATCCCCTTGCTCCGATAATGGCGACTAGGCCGGGATTAAGCTCCAGTTTCGGGGTCTTAGCCCAAGGTGCGCCCGTCACTTCAATGCTTGCAATCACCTGTGAAGGCGCCGCGCTGGCCGGGGATTCTGGTCCAACATACGCGCGTCCTCCAGGATCGATACAGGCTTGGCGGAGCGTATCGAAATGAGGCGCGCCCTTGACCCAAGAGTATCGCTCTCCGTAAGGGACCCCGACCGTCTGCTCCTCGTGAGCGTCGCTGCCGTGCATGCAAGGCTTCAGGCCGCCATACCGGGCACGCAACTCCTCTTGGGACACGCTCCGTAGCCCCAGCCAAAATTCCCGTTGGGCCAAGCTGCTGGCGAAGATTATGTGGGCGAATTTCTCGACTTCCTGCCGCAAAGTCGCGTCGGCGGCATCTCGGACACCGCCGCTTCCGTCGGTCTCGCTGCCGGCAACCGCGACGAGAATGTTTTTCTGGGCCCAATCACTTCGCATGTAGGCCAGCTTTAGCTCGTCAAAAGAAACCTTGAATTGCTCGGACCCGCGCTCGAGTGCGCCAGATTCATCAGACAGCGTCGCATCGCAACGTTTACCGAGCCGGATCAGATCGTCTTTATTACAAGAGAAACAATCGTCATAGGCGCTGAACGTCAAGCGTGCGAGAAATCGCTTTAACTCTGCTAAGTGACCCGGGTCTTCGGGGCTGACAAGAAGGTGAACATTTACCCATTTACCTTTTACCGTACCTATTCCGAGACGCATCTCGATATTAGGGAAGATTAGGTCGTAACCGGGAAGGCGACCTTGCCGTTTAGCCTCGCAGACGCGCTCATAACCTTCAGTACTGTAGTAATCGGTGACGCCGATTGCGCGTATAGCGGGTACCGCCGTCTCGAGAGCTGTCAGATAGGTCTCCCACTTATCGGTACCCTTAAACTGATCGTTTAGAACCGTTCCAGGCGCATGAACATGCGGCTCCCATCGATGCCAGCGGGAGCCGGAATTTGGCTGGTTGCTTTGTCCCTCTTGAATTGCCTCGAATTTTCCAGCCAGGAAATCAGGGCCTTGCTCGGGTGCTGACACGCTCGTTGTATCCCTCCGACCGTTCTGCAATATAACAGCACGTGAAGGAGGGATCTAAGTTAAATCACGGGTGCTGGCAGCCGTGGTAGTACAAACCAAAGTCCCCGTCGCGTGATCCCTGCGCACTTCTTTTTCGGATTTGGCCCAAGTGGACTCGATACTACCGAATTTGCGTAGATGATTGCCTTGTCCCATCAAATCGTAAACAGCATTCAGAGTTGAGATAATTGCATCGGTTCTGATGCCGATACCATTGCTCGTTCCGAAGCAAGCTTATGCACTAGCGAAGGAATTGGGCGCCGAGTGGGACCGCAACAGGCATGTATGGTTATGGCCCACCGATGCGCCAAGAAGGGATGTTAATGGTTGGCTGCCACGAATGTATAAGCCCGGAGCCAACCCGCCGCACATTCTCCCTAGAATGATTCCGCGCTTAATGTTCGGCGTTAACCTGCGGGCATTGATTCCCGAGGCGTGGAAGAAGATTAGTCGCGAGTTCCGCGGCGATTTCGGCAATCGTTGCCAGGTTTGTGGGGGTGCCCCCGTCGAATGCCACGAAGACTGGGATTATATCTTCGATGCGTCTGCCCGGTCAGACGCAGGCATTCAGCGGCTGCGTCGGTTGACCTGCCTTTGCAGGGATTGCCACGCACTTAAGCATCTGGGCAAGACTAACGTGCAGGGTAAGACGGAAGCTGCGATGAGACATCTTGCCTTCGTCAACGGCTGGCGCGTTCAGATCGCGTACGAACAGGCGAACGAGGCATGGGCAGATTGGGAGCGCCGCAACGGGTTCCAGTGGACCCTCGACGTCTCTTTCGCGGAGCAGGAATACGGACTTCAAATCGACGTAAGCCCCGGGCGCATCGCTGTCGTCCAGAGAGCGGCCAATAGAAAGTTTGCTGCACCAAGCCACGATGTTGGATCGGTCTCGACGGCTACTAGGCCCGTTGTCCTAGTCCCCCACACAGGGCCTATGGGCGTTTTGGAAAATCTTCCAGCGGCAGACCTTGTCGAACGTCGCCAGCGTCCGGGCGCAACTTTCCCGCCGTCCCGGTCTGGCCGCTGGGTGCTAATCGCCGCAGCCGGCCTGGGGGGCCTCAGTTTTTTGGCAGTGCTGGCGTTTTCGCCCTGGATGCGACGGATCATTCAAGGTCCCGCAACCACGACGTGGTGCTTCGCGGGAGCCTGTGTTCTCTCACTGGCATTCTCGGCTGTCTCTCGCCGGTTTCGGCGCCTGCTTCTTGTTGGATTGTGTCTAACCGGAATAGCCCTGTATCTCCGCCACACGTATAGAGAAACGCGGGGGGATGTGCCCGCTACGCAGTATCGATATTCTGGTAAGCGCCAGGCTCGTAGACCTCCAAGCGTCGCCGCACGATAAACTCTGCGCTGATCGCAGAAGGGAAACACTTAGAAATTGCGTTACAGGAATCCGAGCTTACATTAGAGAGACCTTGAGACGCTTTTGTAGCAGAGCGGCAGAAGCACTAGACACTTAGGCGATCTGATTAGGATCGATAAACGCCGCTGCGTCCCCCAATCCACTTGTCCGTAAATTCAGCGACTCGGATAAGTGACTCGTGCCTAAGCCGCAAGTGGTCCGGCGTTTACCGACGGGTCGGCGACCGTTGAGTGTCCAGTCGGATCCAGGGTTACTCTTTCATTGCCAGTGGAGACCTCGCGGCTGAGCGGCCTCAAGCAATTGAAGAATCGCCGGACGTTTTCTTCCCTCAAGCTCAACCGAAATTGCGGGACGGACGACCCTCCTCAGCGCTACGGCCGACCTCGATGATGAGGATGTGGAAAGAAGTGATGCGGGATGCCTTATCAAAAAGGGACAGCATCGGAAAAACAAGAAAAGGAAATAAGGTCGACAGAAGCAGGCGCATCTTGTCATTAATTGTGGCAAGAATTGTCACTTATTCTGTCAACCTACAGGAAGAACAAAGTATGAGTATCCAAACCCGCCCCATGGAGCGAAATTTTACGTATCTGGGATTGCAACTGGCAGACCCGAATCCTTCTCTTACGCCAGAGCAAGTCCGGGACGTTTACAGCAGCAGCTATCCAGAAATTACCACTGCCGCGATTGAAGGACCGGAAGCCATCGACGGAACCTTGCGCTACAAATTTACACGCGCTATTGGAACCAAGGGATGACCAAAGAAGAGGTCCTGCGCGAGTTAGCCAATTTCAGGCAGGACCCGCACCGGGATCGCCTGTTGGAGAAATTTAAATTATGTCCAGAAGCACGTCCGCTCTCCGAGCTTCTCGGCTCAGCCTTGGCCGGCCGAAAGGGTTACTGGCAGCACACAGCCTCCGCTCGCTCACTGCCCGTTCCTCCCGGCCTGGTACACCCGGGCTAATTGGTTCAGGCCCCGGATTCGCGATTCCGCGCTTGGAGAAGCACCATTGCGAATTTTCGAGCACAGCGAGATCTGCCGATGCCGCGCAATTTGCCGCCAACTTGATCCGAGCCGGAGTGGCCGATCCCGAGGACTGGAGCGCTACTCGCGATCTTTCGAAGTTTCTGAACCAGAGTCTGGTTCGATTCGTGGGCGATCGCACTTCGGCAATTGACTACGCTTTCGACCTTGTCGTCAGTCTGGGCCCGACCGTGGAGCGCTACTCCTCACACGAGCAAGAAATCGATCCGCGCCGCATTCTGCTCACGTTCCGCGTGGCCAGTACAGTGAGCTGGGTCAATCTGACCCCCGCGCTCGAACTGCTGGCAAGAGAGCACGAGCTGTTGCCGACCTTCTTCTATCACGCGCTCGACCGCTCATTATCCCGCTGGTTCCGGGTCTTCGATATCGAGGAAGCTCGATGCCGGTGGGACATGTGGATGGAATGCAACGAACAGGACGAAGCAGAGCGCCGGGAGGAATGCGAGCGGGAAAACACCCCGTATGAGCCGCAACGGTTAGACGAGCCAAGCTTGCCAGCTTGCGTGCGGCCACAGACGCCACGTTTTTCGCGGGCGCCGGCTTCGCTCGCCCGCAGATCGCGTGCCAAGAAACTGATTCAATCCGTGGAAAAGCTGCGGTTCGCTTCTGGACGGACAGCATGCCCCGAGCTCGATCCACAGGATCGGGAGGAGCTCTTCTTCGATTCGGATCCGGCCATTCCTCTGATTGCCCTCGCTTTTGGCGAACATGATGCCATTATCGAGTTCTTAAACATGGAACTCGAATCAGCCGGTGAAGTCGAACTCGAGCCTTGGCCCATTCTAAAAATGGACGGCACGGACCCAGATTCGATCCGCCAGGCGTTTCACTGCGCCCACGTGGCGCTCGACACGCTGGTTGCCGCTTCCGCAGTCTTGGCGCTTGTGCCCGGATTCGAGCCGCTCAAAAAATACAACCCTCTTGGAGTGTAACGATGCATCTCGAAGCTGAATACGGCGAGACGGCTCCGCTCGATCTCGTCCACGCAATTTTGCTGTACGGCAGCAAAGAGCGTATCCGCTTGGCCACCCTCCACGCGCCCGAAAGAGATCTGGAAAGTGGCCAGCCGACTCTCAGCGAAGGCCAGCCCCTCACCCGGTACTTTCTTGAGAATCTCTGCCGCAGTCTGGGCAATGAATTGCCGGTTGCGTATTTGCCCAATCACGTGCTGATCTACTCGTCTTCCCTCGTCGCCTGGTGGGAACAGGCGCAAGTGCGGCCCATGTTTTTCAGCCACGAATCGGATGGCAAGACGCTAGACGGCAAATCGTTTCCTCATCCGCCACTTCTTTTCGCCGTGCTGCGCGACCAGCTGCATGTATGGGCGCTCGACCAGAACACGAGGCCGACGCCCGAGAATAAGTTGTGCGTGGCGCCGTATTGGAATACCTCCGAGAATGGAGCTATCTGCCACGGGTCGATGGCTGTTCCTCGAACCGTAGAGATCGACAACTTGGCGCAATGGTCCGGAGCCTACTTCAGGAGTCGGTTTACTCACTCGAACTTGGGTCGCCATTTGTGCCGGCATCCGCAAGGTTTTCTGGGAATGTGGCGCGATCTCGCCGGCAAGAAGCATTTTCCGGTCGAGTACCTGATACCCAAAGAAAGCCTTCAAGAGACCTTATGCAAAAACAGTCGGTACATCGCGTAAAGCCATGGATGTTGCGCGGCCGCATCTCGATGGTCGTGGTCGGATGCGGCGGCACCGGATCCGCTGTGCTCTCTGGGCTGCCCTACTTGCACCATGCACTCCTGGCTGCCGGGCATCCCTCCGGTATCCAGGTCTACGCGCTCGATGGAGACCGCATAACGGAAACAAATTGTGTCCGGCAGCCGTTTACCTCGAGCGAGATCGGGTTGTATAAGTCGCAAGTCCTCATTCAGAGATTGAATCTGTTCTGGGGACTCGATTGGGTCGCCCTCCCCGCGCACGTTCGTTGCGGTCGAGATGTGCCAGATTGCGATTTCTTACTGAGTTGCGTCGATACGCGGGCGGCGCGCGCCACTCTGGCGCGAATTGTCCGGCTCAAAACGCGTCGCTTTCATTATTGGCTCGACACCGGCAATAACGCCGACTCCGGCCAGTTTGTCCTGGGCGAACCTTTGCGGCCCAATCGCAAAGAACGCTCCACGCGTTTGCCCTGTGTCGATGAGTTGTTCCCGCAGATCACAAAAACTTCTCTCGACGCGCGCGACTCGCTTCCGGCGTGTAGCGCGGCCGAATCGCTCGTCCGGCAAGAACCCTTCGTGAATGCGATATTGGCTCAACACGTACTCGCTATGTTGGCCCGGTTGTACAGGCATGGTGCATTGTCCTATCATGGCGGCTTTGTGAATCTGACATCAGGCCGCGTGAATCCGATCCCTGTAGATCCCTGCGTATGGGTCCGGATGCGCAACCTACGAAAAAGACTTGCGGCCTGATCTACGTTGCCGTTCATCATGCGGCAAAGAAATGGACTTCAAGTGGAGCGCACAACCGGGGCAAGAACAGTTAAGCCCGAGTTCCGTGGGCTCTTCCACACGCTGACGAATTTTGGCCACCTCCGATTGGCGTGAAAAGATGAAGAACGAGGATAGAATCTGCAGTATCGTTCTCACGGTTGAAAAACCGGAACTCCCGGAACAGCCCGGGAGAGAAGCGTCCGCCGACGTCTTGAAAGATCCACATGATTCCACTCGATCCTGTATTTGAAATTCCAGGGTGGGGTGTTCTCTGTGTGATCGTGTTCCTCGAAATGAAGAGGCTTTTGGCGCGCTCGCATAACGACGAATCTCAGAAAACCAATTACCGAGTCATTGAAGCGTTCTTATTCTTCTTAGCGCTGAGCTTGCTGTCCGGTTTACGGTCGCGACTTTCCTGTGTTTTCTGCGCGCTGTTTTTCGTCATTTGGCTATTGCTCGCGTCCTCCAATACGTGGCTATCGATTGCCTACTTGAAAAAGATCGACCGCTATTTCACCAAGCAGGACGATTATGCTGACAAATCTGTGGTGGAAATTTTAAATACCGAAAAACGCGCAGAGGTAGACGAGTTCATTGAACGCTTTGCCGGGCCATCAGCCTGCTCCAATGGCTAGTGGCTACCGCCTGCGTATTATTCGTTGCGATTGCTCTGTATCTTGTTTTTGCTTGAGGGGTCGACGTAGGGCCGTGTCAGCGTGGCGTATACCAGCGGCGAACACCCTGAATGTTGTGTCTCGGCCATGCTGCTTCTCTCTTTCGCTTCGAACCGCGGTCGATTCTTGTAACGTAGAAACTATGGTTGCCAGAATATTTGCCCCGACCCCGGTTCTCCTTCTACGCTGAGGCTGTGTTAAACCAGGAAAAGCGTAAGGCTCGTATCTTTGAAGCCGCCTGGAACCCGCATCTAGTGCCAGAGACTTCTATCTTTCAGCTCTGCGGGCGGCAGCGGGTCTTAACTGAACCCGATCTCTTCGATACGGTATTTGCGGAGAGAGAAATCGACCGGGTCATTAGTAGGGTGGCACTGCGCCACGCTAGCAATCCTCTGTGCATACCAGCCGGGCGGACCGGCTCCTGCAGTGGGCGACTCGTGGCGGTAAACCAGTCCTTACTGGCTCCTTAATTGTGGAACAAGCCGGCCTACTATTAAAGAGTCTGGGAGAAAATGCAATGTCGTGGACGTGGCTGACTGAGCTAGGCGCCCTGGTTGCATGTCTTAGGGTCCTGTCTCCCGTTTCCTCCTCGAAATCTCTGGTTTGAAATCGATCTGTCGAGTCAACGCAGCGCAGATGAGCGGATGATCGATTTCCTGCAAGCGCCCATCCCACGCTATTCTATCTGGGCTCGTCCAACAGAATCACTCGACCTGACGCATTGGCTTAGTCCCACTGAACAGAGTGACCGTTCGCCTCTTCGAAGCTGGCTTGTGGTGGTAGATCCAGCGAAACCAGCCGAGCGAACCTGGCTCACCACCCTTCAAAGGCAGTGCAAAGCTCTTCGTGTCCCCGTCCTGACACAACCACGTTTGATTCCGATTGAGTAGGAACAGCAGGCGCGGCAACGGTCAGGGTGACCATTGACCTGCTGAGGAGAAAGAGAGCTAGTTCACCCACTGGAGTAGGCGAAGATTCTGTAGCTCGATTTGCGTCTTTTCGGGTAACTTCGTTAGCGGGTCGGCTCCCTCGTCCTCGAACTCGTTTAAACCGGCGAGGGTCTTGAACTCGATTCGCTCGAAATCATCCGGGTCGAGCGAACTCGGGGGAGTGCCGCATGCCGGGCAGACCGGCTGCGATTCGTTGAACGAATCGATGGCAAACCCACAGTTGGAACAAAGCATCACGGTTTCCTTTCGCCCTCAGTGTACGTGAGCGCCCACCGGGCCGCAAATATCTTGCCGAAGAGATCAAAGGAGGTTGTTTGCCCTTCCAACTTGGGTTGTACCAAATAGATTCTTTAGAACAGGACATTGCGGTAGATGAGCCGATTCATCGTGCTCTGGCAAGGGAAGCGACCGTCGCCATCGGTGTCTCGGGAGGTAAGGATAGCACGGCCGTCGCCGTTCGAACCCTGGAGTACCTCAACGAGATCGGTCACCGGGGAAACCGTTTGCTAATTTGGGCCGATCTCGGCCGGCTCGAATGGCGGGCTTCTCTGCCAACCTGTCAGGCCTTAGCAGACCGGCTTCAGCTTGAACTGAGAGTGGTCCGACGAAAACGCGGCGACCTACTCGCCCGGTGGGAGCAACGCTGGCTTTCAAACTTGACCCGCTATGCAGACCTTTCTTGTGTCCGGCTCATCATGCCCTGGAGTTCGGCCGCGATGCGTTTCTGCTCCGGAGAGTTAAAGACATCGGTCATCTGTCAGGAACTAGTCCGTGCCTTTCCCCAGAGGACCATTCTCTCGGTGAGCGGAATCCGACGGGACGAGAGTAGCGCGCGCGCTCAGGCGCCGATCTCACGTCTTCAGCCCAAACTGGAACGAAAGATTGCCAAGACTACGGGCTTCGATTGGCATCCGATCATTTATTGGACGAGGAGTGGTGTCCTGGATTTTTTGGAAAAACGGAGACTCGGTCTGCATGAGGCTTACGTGCGATATGGCTCATCGAGGGTCTCTTGTATCTTTTGTATTCTTAGCTCGCGTCGCGATTTGGCGGCCGCCGCGCAGTGCGCGGACAATATCGATGTCTATCGGGACCTGGTGGACCTGGAGGCAAGATCCACCTTCTCTTTTCAGGCCGACTATTGGCTAGCCGATGTCGCTACACTGCTGCTGCCTCCCCAGCTGCAAGCGAAAGTACAGAGGAGCAAGGGCGCTGCCCGCATCCGCCAGGAGGCCGAGAACGAGATTCCATTGCACCTTCTCTATGAGGGTGGTTGGCCCAAATTGATCCCAACCTGGTCCGAAGCCGTGTTGCTCTCACAGGTCCGACGTACCGTGGCGGAAGCTGTCGGGGTTTCTGTGGAGTATTTGGCGCCAGAGGCCATCCTCGAGCGCTACCAAAACCTGAAAACGCGGCAGCTCGCAGAACAATAAGGAATCAGCAGACTCGGTGCGTCCTCAAAGCTCAGCTCTTCCCTAAATCAAAACAGCCCATAAAGGAACCAATTACATGAATCAACGTTGGCGCAGCCGATATGCTTGCCGTCCTCCGTCTGGCCGCCGCCACTCACGCCTATGCCGAGAAGTTTGTTGGCAAGCGAATGGTGGTGGAAACAATTTGAGAGAGGTGGCGCGAAAGCCGGCTAACTCGTGAACTTGGCTGAGAATGCACCTCCAGTGCTCTTCCTTTCCAGCCAGCCCTGGTGCGCTACAGGGTAAAGACAAGCGCCAACCAGCACAAAGCGAAATTGTAGGAAGCATGCATCACAGCGGCGCAAGCAGTTGAGCCGGACGCGACACGCATCGAACCGAATGCGATCCCGGTGAATATGGCTGCCCATAAATGGACCGCATCGCTACCAACATGTCCGAAAGCGAAGAGCACGGCTAACAATGTAACGCTCGCCGGGTACACGATCTGGATGGGTATCCCGAAGTGCCTCATCGTTTTATGGAGCGCCCAATAGAGGAGTCCCCGAAAGAACAGTTCTTCGAGCATGGGGCCGGCCGTACTGGCAAGCAGAAGCAAATGCACAGAGCGTGCGGTCCCGAGAGATTGTCCGGTCACTTTCGCAAGTCCCAAAATAAGCATCGCGCACAGGAACCCAGCCGTGGCCGACCAGCCCCAGAAAGTTGGTCGCGGTTTGCTCCAGCCGAGGCGTTCCATCCATTGCGTGGCGTCCAGCACCCGGCAGCCGTACCAGCAAAGCAGGATGACGAGCGCGCCATCGACCCACAAACCGCGAAGGCTGGGACGTACCGTGAGAACGCGCCACACGATCAAGATCGCCACGGGAAAGAAGAGTTCCGGATTACCCTGGAACGTTCTCCTAGTCGATTTGATCGCTTGCTGAAAGCTCATGGAGAGAGCAAGATCGTGGCTTGACTTTCCAGCGTAACAATTGTATTGCGCATTTCTAAGAATTGTGATGCAATTGAATTGCCGTGGGTTCTTCTGTCATCACAACCTGCTCGTTTTGTTCCGAAGCAGATAGAGTTCGACAAACGCTCGCACAGGAACTGTTTGCCATGAAGCAGCCGTGGTTTGCCGATGCCATACTCCAGGCAGACTTTCTCTTCGAAGGCGATACACGAACGCTGATTGTTTCGGTTCCGCTGGAGGATCCCATCCTGATTCGGTCCTTCAACTCTTTCCATAACACAGCTGTCTGTCGGGTCGGCTTCTCGGTCGCGGGTGCGCAAGCAGTGTTGGCCTAACGACCAACGAAGCAGAGTCAGTTTGAGTTGCTTCTGCCCTCCAGGACAGCGCCTGCATGAAGAAGAACGGCCCCATCTGCTACTGCCCTCACTGTCATCAGAAGCTCTCTGAAAAGTGGATTAAACAGCAGTACAAACGCTTCTTGGGCCAAGGGCGCCCGAAGACGCTACGGCCCTGCGAATTCTGCGGACGCATATTTGGCTACCGCGAGATGCGCACGCATGTGCCTCAATGTCGCAAAAATCCAAGGCGACGAGGACCTAAACGCTAAGCTCCCCCTGTGCCGTTGAAATAAACGAAATAGGATCAAGGTCGATTCGTAGATTATAGAAAACGTTCAAGATGACGGATGAGGGTTTCTTCGAGCTGGCTTTCGCGAAAGTGCCATTCATTAAAGGTATATGCCTCACATATGGCTCAAACCGAGGTAATCATCGAGGGCATCTCAGAGTCTTGATTGCACTTCGGTGTGCGTTACGGCTGAGCGCCAGCAAAAACGCCTTACCTTTCTAGCTCAAAGCGCTTCTGAGCAGACTGGCCGATAGCCGCATTTCGCGCAGCGCGCGCGCTGTCGATGGCTGCGATGGCAATCTACCCAGTCATCCTTGGCATCGCGAATCTGAGGCAGAAGCGATAGTAACTGTTGCCGGAGGACGTCGGTAAAGGGAACATGGATGTTGCCGTCCCGGTACTTAATAATGCCGTAGGGGACGGACACTTGCATCGTGTCTTCCACGAGTAAACAGTAGGCAGCAAGCTGCATCACATTGCCCGCATGAGGTCTGCCGCCTCTTGGAACGGAGCTGGACTTCACCTCCACGGGGACAATTCCTCCGGCAATCTGGACCAGGTAGTCGGGTTTACCGGTCAAGCCGTATCGGTGAGAGACAAGAGGCTTCGTCGCAGGAAGAGCCGATCCGACGTCCGCCGACAGTATGCGCGAGCCCGGCAGGCCTGTGCGGAGCCAGGCGCTCATCCCAACAAGCAATAAGATCAGACCGAGGATCAGTAGGAGAAGCAGCATTCGCCTCTCCTAACGGCCCAATGCGCGCGCAAAGTAGAGGCACGCCAGCGCAATGAAAAGCAGAAACAAGCCAATGAACATGAGAGTGCGGGAACGCACAACGCTAGTTCCGTGCGTACGGTGAAACGCGACGCCGGCCTCGCGGCTCGCTTGAATCTCTGCGGTCGGACGCACTCCTTGACGGCTGTAGCTCCATGCTTTTTGGCAAAAAAGAAACGATCCGATCTCGGACGCGCGAATGTATTGTTTCTTGCTCATGGCTCCTTATTTCTGCATCGCAGTGACACTCGTGAACTGCGCCAGATAGCGGGGAGCGGCGACGCTCGGATTCGGATTATCGGGCGAGCCGCGGTAGGCCGGCTTGCCGCCCGTATAGACTAAGCGTCCGCTTGCGGTCACTGTATCGCTCGATTTGATTTGGCTGAGCGTTCGAGCAAGGGGCGAGTTGAGCGGGATGAGGGTCTGCGTACCCTCACGCATCTGAGCCGAATTTGCAGTCGCAAAAGTCACCCCTTCGAGCGGCTTGCAGTCTGGTGTGAACTCGAGAACAACCCATTGCCCGGTGACATGAAAGCGCACCGTTCCGTGCCAGGAATCGAACTCTCCGGAAGTGCCTAGAAGAGCTACTAGCCGGCCGTCATATGCGGCCGGCTCCGGTTTGTGCAATCCTGCGCGCACGATCGCGTTGGGCTCATTGGCCACCCGCATCGCGTCGGCCCGGTAAACCGCAACGACTTGGCAGAACTTTGCTTGCTTCTCGGTAATGTCCGGTTTCGCCGGTATGGCAGCGAGGGAATTCGGTACCGGCGAAGCAGCGGAAGCCGAATCGCCAAAGTCGATTCCGGCAATGTCGCTGATCGGAATGGTTTGTACCCGATCTCCGATTGCCAGGCGCACCGCACGGTTATCCGCCCCAATCCAGGTGCCGCTCAGTACCTGGCCGGACTTGAGACGGATCGTATCAGCGGAAAGCAAACAGGGCAGTACCCATAAGAGCGCTGTCAAAAAAGTGTGAGCAAGGCGCGAAACGCAGCCACTGCGTCTCGCCCCTGTTCGTGAGAACTTCATTCCCTCCGCAGCTTAGCCCAAAGTGGCCAGACGCTGCAAAAAGCCAGCCGGCAGGGCTCTGACCGGGCCTGTTCGCTCAAAATTACTCACCCCTTTGGAGGCATTATTGCGATCCGCAAAGCCTTGGACCGGCTCAAGCCAACTATCTCTGTTCGGGATCGCTGAACCGGTAGCCGACGAAGTTGACAATCCACTCCCTCCTGATACGCTGGATCCACATGCCGGAAGAGTTCCCGCTGACCTCGTTAGGCAGCCAGATTCTCGCCCACCGGATCGAGTATCGGCCTCAGATGGTCAGGTCCTTGAAAACAGCGGACCAGCTGGCGAGGACGGTCTTCGAGACGCAGGAAATCTGTGCAGAGATGCTGTACCAGCTGATTGTGGTCCAGAAGCTGAGTTATCCGGCAGCGTGGGAAATCGTGAGAGCGGAATGGATGCTCGCCGAAGAAGTCCACGAGTTTCAAAATCCATTCTCGCCAGGCCCCGCACCGGTCCTGACCTAAAGAGCGATTTCCGCATTTCAGAGTCTCACGGCGTCGGTGTCGGCGGTCTCCGGACCAAGCTCAATCTGAACCTCGAAGCCATTCGGGTGTTGAAAGCGCTGGACGCGGAGAACCGTCCGGCCTCTCTTAACGAGCAAGGCCGTCTGGTCCGGTATTGCGGATGGGGCGCTTTGCCCCAGGTGTTTCTGCCGTGGCCAGATCCGAAATGGCGGGTCGGCGCCGACACGCTCAAAGAACTGTTGACGCCCGAGGAGCTGGAGTCTGCGAAAGCTTCTACACCCAACGCACACTACACCTCCCCGGCAGTGATTTGCTGGGTTTGGCAGTGTTTGATTCGTCTGGGCGTTGGTTCCGGGATCCAAGTTCTGGAGCCGGGATGCGGCATTGGTCACTTCTTCGGATTCATGCCGGCATCGCTATTGCCCGGCAGCTCCAGAACCGGTGTGGAGTTGGACTCAGTCAGCGCCCGCATCGCGCAGAAGCTCTATCCGGGTTCAGTGATTCTCGAAGGAGCTTTCGAGCAAGTCGCCTTACCGGATAGCTTCTACGATGTCGTGATTGGGAATGTTCCGTTTGCGAACGTTCCCGTCTTTGATCCCGTTTATCGCCGTCAGCCTGCGCTCACTCGATCGCTTCACGATTATTTCCTGGTCAAGTCGCTCGACCGCGCTCGCCCGAAGGGATTAATCGCTTTGATTACAAGCGCCTATTCCATGGACAAGCAGGACAGTTCGGTGCGCAAGCACATCGCGCAAAGAGCAGATTTGATTGTCGCCCATCGCCTCCCCAACACCGCTTTCGGGCGGAATGCCGGTACGACGGTTACCACCGATCTTCTGATCTTCCAAAAACACTGAGGTTTTTCATGACAGCCATATCAGGCGAAAGCTGGCTCGAGCTGCAGCCAGCTTCGACCCCGCAAGGGATCGTGCAGATCAACGAATATTTCGTTCGAAACCCGGAGCGGATTCTCGGCACGCTCGCGCTAACGGAAAACGGTCAGTACCGCAAGTATGAGCCAGCGGTGTTAGGAACGTTAACCGGAGAACTTCTCGCCAACGCGGCCGAGTGTCTTCCATCCGGCGTGTTTCTCCCACGTAACGCAGCACCGACTGTCGCCGATTGCGAGCCCATCGACTGGACAGGTGTCAAAGATGGCGCGTTGTTCGAATCGGAGGGCCGTCTCTTCCGACGCATTGGCGCAGCTTCGGAGGCAGTTTCCGCTTCCAGTTCTGTAGCGTCCCGCATTCGTGGCCTGCTCCAGGTGCGCGCTGCAGTTGCTGAAGTCTTTCGCACCCAGTTGGAAGAAGCCTCGGATCGAGAGATTCTGGCTGCCCGCTGCCGGCTCAATCGCGAATACGACAATTTCGTCGCCTGGTTCGGCCCGCTGTCCTCTAAGGAAAATGTAAAAGCATTCGCCGGCGATCCGGACCTGCCTGTGCTTTTGTCGCTCGAAGAGTACGACGCGGAAACAGGGCGCGCCACGAAATGCGCCATCTTCTCTCAGCGCACAATTGAGCGGGTCAAACGGGTCGAATATGTCGAGAGCGCTTCGGAAGCCTTACTGGTGTCTTTGAACGAATGCGGGTCAATCGATTGGGCTCGCATGGAAGAGATCACTGGCCTCGAGCGCAGCGAACTCGAACAGGAACTACAGGGATTGGTGTTTCTCAATCCCGAGGGGATGATGTACCAAACAGCGGATTCTTACCTGAGCGGTAACGTGCGAGCGAAACTGGCTGCCGCGGAAGCGGCTGCCGGCATTGACCCTCAGTTCTTAGGCAACCTCAAGGCATTGCGGCAGGTCCAGCCCACGGATCTCGAACCGGCCGAAATCGAGGCGGGTTTGGGCGCTCCCTGGATTCCGGTAACAGACATCCAAGACTTTCTCAGCGAGCTGCTCGCTGCGCCGCGAGATTCGGTCCTGATTTCCCATGCCGAAGCGATTGCGACCTGGAAGGTCACCGCTGACTACCGGGTGAAAAACCAAGTCAGCAATCACACTACCAATGGGACGTCTCGTTTCAGTGCCAGTGAGCTTCTCGAACAGGCGCTCAACGGCAAAACTCCCACCGCCTATGACGAACAAGATGACGGATCGCGCATTGTGAACCAGCCGGAAACCCTGGCGGCGAGAGAAAAACAGCAGCAGTTGAAGGACAGCTTCCGCGATTGGATCTGGTCCTGTCCAATGCGCGCTCAGCGCCTGGCGAAGCACTACAACTTGCTCTACAATCATCTCCGGGTCCGCACCTATGACGGATCGCATCTCACATTTCCGGGCATGGTCCGGGTGCACCTGCGAGACCGCGATCTCGCTTCTCACCAGAAGAATGCCGTGTGGCAGATTCTGCAGAGCGGCACGGCGCTTCTCGCGCACGTCGTGGGCGCGGGCAAGACCTGGACCATGGCGGCAGCGGCCATGGAGCTGAAACGCCTCGGCCTCACCCGCAAACCAATGATTGTGGTGCCGAATCACTTAGTCGACGCTTGGGGTGCGGAATTCTTGCGCCTCTACCCCCAGGCCCGGCTGTTTGTGGCGGGTCGCGAGCACTTCTCAAAGGAGAATCGCCAAAGAGCGATGGCTCGGATTGCTACCGGCGACTTCGATGCCGTGATTGTCGCTCATCGCTCTTTCGAGTTCTTACCCTTGTCGGACGAGTATTACAACAGTTATGTACAAGAACAATTGGAGGAACTGGACGCTCTCCAGCAGCAAGCCGAGCAAGACTATCAGGATGCGCGGATCGTCAAGGCCCTCGCGAAAGCCAAAAAACGACTCGAGGCCAAACTCCTGAAGCGTGCCAATCGTGAGACCAAAGACGACACTCTGAGTTTCGAGCAGTTAGGCGTGGACTTTCTGTTTGTAGATGAAAGCGATCTCTTTAAGAACCTCTTTTTCACAAGCAATCGGCCGCGTGTGGCCGGCCTGCCGAATACCGATTCGAACCGGGCTTTCGATATGTTCCTGAAAGTTCGGTATTTGCGCCAGCGGCAGAAGGGCCGGGGTGTCGTCTTTGCGACCGGAACGCCGATCTCGAACACGGTTGCGGAGATGTTCACGCTGCTCCGTTACCTGGCTCTCGAGAATCTGGTCGCACAGGGCACCGACCATTTCGATGCCTGGGCTGCCAATTACGGCCGCGAGGTCACCGGTCTCGAGATCGCGCCGGACGGAAGCGGCTATCGCATGCATACCCGCTTTTGCCGCTTCGTCAATCTGCCCGAGTTAATGATGCTCTTTCGCTCTGTAGCGGACGTGCAGACGGCCGACATGCTTCAGCTGCCGAGGCCGACCTTGGCTACCGGGAAAGCCATCGGGATTGCTGTTCCGGCCAGTTCCGAACTGAAGGCCTACATTCAAACTCTCATCAAACGCGCCGAACGTCTGCGGACCGAGCGCGTCGACCCGAAAGAGGACAACATGCTGTGCATCACCAATGACGGTCGCAAGGCCGCACTGGATATGCGTTTGATCGACCCAAGCTATTTCCCTGGTTCTGACACGAAAATCATGAAATTAGTCGGACAGGTGTTTCGGATTTGGGAAGAGACGCGGGCGGAGCGATTGACGCAGCTCGTATTCTGCGATCTCTCAACACCCGACCCGCATCGCTGGAATGCCTACGACGAGGTCCGCGGACAACTGGTGGCGCTTGGAATTCCGAAGAGAGAGGTCGCGTTCGCCCACGACGCAAGAACAGACGCTGCCAAGAAGCTGCTCTACGATGCAGTCAATGCTGGGCGGATCCGGGTGCTCCTCGGCTCGACAGAGAAGATGGGCGCCGGCATCAATGTGCAGCGCCTGCTCGTAGCGGTACATCACGCCGACTCGCCTTGGCGGCCACGCGACGTCGAGCAACGGGATGGCCGCATCCTGAGACAGGGAAATCTCAATCCCGAGGTCCAGATCTATCGCTATGTCACAGAAGGCTCTTTCGACAGCTACATGTGGCAAACGCTCGAAACTAAGGCGACGTTCATTGCGCAGGTCATGCGCGGCGAAGTAACCGTCCGTAACGCGGCCGATTTGGAATCCGCTGCGCTGACCTACGCAGAAATGAAGGCAATCGCAAGCGGCAATCCCGCTGTTATCGAAAAGATCAAGGTCGACACGGAGATCCGGCGCCTCGATCAACTCCGAGTGATTCACCGCAAGAATCAACAAAACATCCAATGGTCGCTGAGCGCTCTCGAAGGCAAGATCACGGAAACAGAGGCGCACATCCTTGCGATGGAGGAGGACATCCAAAGGCGAGAACAGCATACAAGTGGTGAGTTTCAACTTCGAGTTGGAACCAAACAATTTCGGGGAAAAGACAACCGATCTGCCGGGGCGGAGTGCCTGACGCAGGCCATCCTGTCTTGGGCCGGCGATCCTACCTTTGGAGAGCGCGGCTCGTATCGAGGCTTCGAAATCTGGAGCCGCGTGCCTGGTCTCTTGACCGAGCTTCCCGTCATCCAGCTCCGGGGTTGTGCCGCCTATCCCGCTAACATGAATCCGGAACATCCGCCGGGAACGCTCCTCAGCATGGACCAGGTGCTCGGCAACATCGACAGGCATCTGGCCACTGAGCAACAGCATGCCTCGGAACTTCGCAAACGCGATTTGGATTATCGGGAACAACTGGCTCGGCCGTTTGCACACGACGGAGAGCTCGAATCTTTGCTGCGACGACAGCAAGAGCTTGCGTCCGCTCTCGAACTGGACAAAAACGACCGGCAAGTGGTGTCCTCCGACGAAGAAGAGACAGAGCGCGAGCAGGCGCAGCCCGGTAAATAGCTTCTACTTTGCGGAGCAAGTCAATTCGCTCCCCGAAATCTCTTCATTCTTCGCAAATCGTCAAAGTTTGAGAGGATAGAGACAGGAAAAGCCGTTCCAGGTGAGAAAACTTTCGCTATTTCTGCTGAAAATTAGCAGTAGCGCAATTCTACTATCGGGATTGGTCTACCTTGGTGTCGTTGCGTACCGCGCTGCAACCAAACCGCGGCCAGGCAGTGCGGAAGGATTCTTGCAGCAGGCAGACGGGAAGGCTTGGGCGAACGACTGGGAAGGGGGGGTGCCGCTGTACCGGAAAGCGGAGTTGCTGTTTATCGCCCAGCATGACGCGTCCAAAGCGCTGTACGCCCGAGTGAGCCAGGCGCCCGCCCGGATGCAAGTATCGAGCCTGCCCGAACAAATCTGGCGATTGAGTCAGGATCTTACCCTGCCTGAGGCCCGAGACGAGGAAACGCGGCTCCGCATTCTCACCGTGCGTGGCATGTTCGAAGTGAATTACGATGGGGCCTCGGCACGCACCACCTGGCAAATGGTCGCCGCTCTTGCTCGCAAGAGACACCATTATCTTCTTGTCAGTCGAGCGGCGGGTGAACAAGGCATCGCGGCAGCACTGCTGGGCGATGTGGCAACCGCAAAAAAGCAGGTCCTCGCCGCTTGGGGATTTGCCAAAGTGTTCCGTGACAAGGCGGCCATCGTACGCTATGCCAGCGTTTACGGAGAAGGACTGGTGGAGATCGTTCATAAATATGACGAGGCGCTGGAGCCGCTGGACGGCGCCATTCGGCTCGCTAAGGGAACGCCTGGTATCCCGTATCCGAGCATCGCTGTCACATCGAAAGTGGAAGCGCTGGCAGGTTTGGGCAGATATCCGGAGGCGCTGGCGCTTGCTAACGAAGCGATGCAACACGCTGAACAGCGCCAGTCGAAGGGCGGCCTCTACCAGGTGCTGGAGACCCGGGCGAGCGTTTATCAGCAGCTTGGACGCTGGAAGGAAGCCATCGCCGATGATGTACGGGCCGCCCAATATGCCCGCGATTTGAAGTATTGGCGAGGACTTACCGAAGTAGACGGGCCTCTCGCCCGAGCCTACGAGCACGAAGGAGATCTGCGGGAAGCTCTCACAACGGTAGAGGAGGGCTTGAGCGCAAATACCCGAATCCCGGATGAACTCTTCTTCGCGCCGCGAAATCTGGCAATTAAAGCGGAAATTGAGGCCAAGCTCGGCCGAACCAAATTGTCGAACGATCTCTACCAAAAGAGCGCGGACCTGATCGATTCCTTGCTCGCCACAGCGCCGACTCCTCACGTGGAACAACTGTTGATCGAAGAGCTCAGCAATGTCTACGCTGGCTTTTTCAGTTCGTTGTGCCGCCAGGGTGACTTCGCGGCGGCATTTCGCGTCCTCGAAAAGGCGCGCGGCCGTGTCGAGGCGCAGGCGCTCCAACATCACAAGGTAATTCCGCCGCACAAGCCGACTCCCGCCGACCAACGCCTTGTGCGGCTAAACCTTGAGTTGATGGATACGGATGATCCTGCGCGGAGAGCGCAGATTGCCGATTCGATCTATGACACGGAGCAGCAACTGGACAGCGGTTCCCTCGCGGGCCAAACGGCTCTGAATCCGGTTGCGCTGTCACAATTGCAAAGCGAGCTGGCGCCCACGGAAGCAATCCTCGAGTATGTCTTGGACAGCCCCCAATCGTTTGTCTTGGCCCTCACCAACACCTCCGTCAATCGATACATTCTGCCCGCGAAGGAGGAGATCGAAACCCAGGTCAACCGATATCGCTCGGTCCTTCAACAAAAGCAATCGGACGCCAAACTGGCGCAGGATTTGTTCCACGTCTTGCTTGGGAACGTTCCGGAATACAGACAAAAAAAGAACCTGATCGTCATTCCGGACGAGGACCTGCACCTGCTGCCGTTTTCCGCTCTCTTCGACAACGGTCAATATGTGCTCGCAAGTCATACCGTAAGCACCGTGCCATCGGGAACTGTCTTAGATATCCTGCGAAATAGAAAACGGGTTGCGGTCCACAACCTCCCTTTTGTCGGGGTCGCAGCCTGGACTCAAGCGGCCGGCCCCAACCTCTTTATCCGAGCACTTCTGGCCCTCCAATCGATAGAGCCTCTCCGCTCGAGCAACGGTCCGGAACGAAGTCAGCTGATTGCGCTCCCCGCCAGCAAGAAAGAGGTGGAAGCAATCGCGGCCGACCTGCCCAAGCCGAGCAGGATTCTCTTAGACCGGCAAGCAACAGAAACCGAATTCAAATCGCTCCCACTCGATCGCTACAACGTCCTGCATCTGGCGCTGCACGGTTACGCAGATCTGGATTATCCGGATAGATCGGCCCTGGTCTTTGCTCCTCCGGACAATCCGCATGCAACAGACGACGGGCTCCTGCAAGTCCGTGAGATTCGCCAGCTTCACCTCAATGCCAGCCTGGTAACCTTGTCGGCTTGCAATACTGGCGTAGGTCCAGTCGGCGAAGCGGGGATCTCGAATCTGGGAGACGCGTTCATCGAGGCCGGCGCCCAGAGTGTTGTTTCGACCTTATGGGAGGTTTCCGATGTTGGGACCAAGCGCCTCATGACAGGCTTCTACGATCGGCTCGCTCACAATGAAAACAAGGGTGACGCCCTGAGAGATGCGAAAATCGCCCTATATAGGTCTGGTTTACCAGCGTATTATTGGGCGGCCTTCGAGTTTGTCGGTGACCCCGCCGGCACTCTCTCCACGCGAGGATCGGCATCTGCTGTTTCGAGGAACATTCCATGACACCACTCACCCGGGCAAATCGTGAACAGTTGCTCTCCCAAATAGAAAGGCTCGTTCAAACGAAATTCTACGATCCAGCATTCGGCGGCAAGAGCTGGAACGAAATCGTGGCTCGACATCGCGAGGCTATCGTAACTGCCGAATCTACCGAGGGTTTTGAAGAGAATGTCTCGGCAATGCTGTCCGAGCTGAATACCAGCGGTCTCGGCCTGTTGAGCGAACACACCGCCATCACGCCGCGCAATGCCATCAACGCAAGCTTTCGCTCGGTGGCCAACACTGTCGATGGAGAACGATGGGTGTTTCAGGATGTGCAGCCTGGCGGCGTGGCCGCCAGGGCCGGCATTCGCTCTGCGGATGCGCTGATCGAAGTCCACGAGAAGGGAATCGTTCCGCCGGAGAAGCCGGCTTTCCTGATGAACCAGCGGATTCCGGTTGTTATATCTCGCAACGGAGAACGAAAAGAGGCCCATCTCGAACTAAGAACACCACAACCCAAATATCAGGACTGTCCTTATGCGGAACCCGAGAGTATTGCGGCCTCGACGGAGAATTCACTGGGACAACTGAAGGTATCGCTTTTCCCGGGCAAGATCGGGATCGACTTCGCCAATCGAATGCAATCCGTGGTCACCCATGAATTAAAAGGAGCCAATCGTCTGATCGTCGATTTACGGGGAAATCCAGGCGGGGGCGTAGGAGGTGTGCGTCTGATGAGCTATCTCACGGCAGGCAGCGAGCCGATCGGCTATAGCCTGGACCGAGCAACCGCCGAACGTGGTTACGAGAAAGACAAGCTTCCCCGATTTGGTCGTATACCGAGTCACAAATGGGAGATTGCGCTGCTCGCTCTGAAATTCGGTGGCAAAAAGGCCGTCGTGCTGCAGACCGAAGGCTTAGGGAAACAAAACTTCCAGGGTAGAGTCATCGTCTTGGTTAACGAGCATTCGACCGGTGCAGCCGAAATGGTGACTCAGTTCGCTCAGGAAAACCGGCTTGCCACTGTCGTCGGTACGAAAACGCCTGGCCATCTAGTGGCGCGCGAGGCGTCCAAGCTCGGGTTCGGGTATCGCCTCACGATTCCGATAGCGGCTTATGTGAGCTGGTTAGGAAATCGGATTGAAGGAAAGGGAATTCAACCGGACGTCCCTGTGGACTGGTCCTATCAGGACGCGCTTCACGGAGCAGACAACCAGCTGGCCAAAGCGGTCGAGGTCGTCCATAGCCTGTAGTCTTCTCGATCTTAGATCTCATCGAACCTTAAGCGGATAATAATACGATGCCTCGCTTTGATCCTGAGTGGTTTCGAGGAAGTAGGCTCCGGCTTTCGTTTTGCGCAAATCGAGAATGACAGTCACAAGCTGTCGAGGTCCGTCGGCCACTGTCGGCGCACGACCTTTTGCTAGAACATTCCGGCCATATTTGTCACTCGTCACCGCAATCGAGTAGGTGCCGCTTTCGCTTACTCTGGGCAGAATGACTTTTACCCGGACTAGAGCGGCAGGCAGCAACACGGCCTTCAGAGGGACAGCTTCTCCCGCAACCCGGGATGTGTCTCTATCCCAAAGGTTGATTGTTCTGTCGAGCAGGGCCAATTGATTGTTGTTGCTGCTGACGGCAGGTTGAGTAAGAGAATGGACGAACGATTTGAGAACCAGGGAAGCAATGACAACGATCATGGCGAACACCGCAATCCAAATCCAAGTGCGTCGAAGCCGTCGAAGGGTGGTCATCGTTTCAGCGCCATCCAAGGCTGCGCTGGTTTTTGCGGTACTTGCGAACTGTCCTTGATTCATCGCGGCCGCTGTCCGCTCCGCTTGGAGCCGCTCCTTTCGCAGATCTAGCGTTTCTGCCAGGCACGGTGAACATGTCTTGATGTGATCGTAAGCTGGATGCTTGAAAGGGGCCGGAGCCGCCGCTACCTCCTCAAGGACCATGATTCCAGGACACCCTTTGCGTTCTGGATTCGGATAGCCGTGAAGAGCCGCCTGTTGCGCAAAACGGTGTAGGGCGTGGAGTTCGTCGTCTGGAAGTTTCCCTGCCATTTGTCAGAGAACAGTATCACCCGAACGAATCTCTCGCCGGAGTTTTAGGTATAGACGATGAAGCTTTTGATAAAGAGCCATTCGCTCCATACTCAGAACCTTCGCCAACTCTTCAACTGTCACTTCTTCCTCTTCAAATCCGTACAGGCTCTCAAGAATGGCAAGCTGATCGGAGGAAAGATGCCGGCGGACGAACCGCATCTGGGATTCCAGGTCGATCTTAGTTACAAAACGCAAACTCTCGGGATCCGCAACTTCGGTACTCTGTGAGAACCCGGTCCATAGAAGCGCTCTGCGCTGGGCTTTACGCCGATCCTCGTGTACCAAGACCTTTACCGTATCTTGTACAGCGGTGTCGAGCCGAGCGGTATCGGAATCATCGTCGATCCGGCCCGCCAGCCGCTTTATGATCCGCTCCTCGAAGTCGCTTGGCGACGCGGTAGGGTCGAACCGCTGGACGTACTCCTGAATCCGGAACCAACGCCTATGCACAGATTCCTGCACCCGGAGTCTCAAGTCTGAATCAGTAACGCCCGAAGAACTCACCTTTGGAACCTCCTATGAGTTCACGAAGAAACAGGCTACACGAAAGTTCGAATCGGTGTCAAAAAACTGCGGATGAGCGCGTTATCGACCTCTGCACGGCCTCGATGAAAAAGCGCAGGACTAGATTTTTACTCGATCGATGTCAAAGAATGCCGTTCCCGCGCCTTAGTAAATATATGGGGCAAAAAAAATGTCTCGATTCTTTCGAGTTCGTTTGCCCTTCTTTCAGCAAATCCAATCATGATTAAGGCATAAGCAACTCCGTGTCTGCCAATCTTTACCTCCCCCATCAAGACAGTCGCGATCTGCGCTCTTCGCAAATCATCTCCCGGCAAACCGTAACTCAAAACACAGTAATACCCGCGCCAAAAGTGCCCAACGGACTGTGGCAGTCCAGCTTCGATGAAAAGCTCGCCGCTGTTGTTGGCAAATCATTGACAAGGCAGCAGGCGGCCATTCGCGAGATCGCCACCAGGGAGCCGCTCCTCACCGAAGCAGTTGTTACCGCTGAGCTTGTTCACAGGCTGCTGAAACGTGCCGGCCATCTGAGTCTTGAGCGGCGAGAGGCCATTATTGCACAAGTATTAGTGCTCGATCCCGCCCTCGATCGAGGCAATGTGGTTACGAAGCTCAATCAGCTTGCTCTAAACTCCCTTCCGGCCTGGGTGAACGCGGACTTCTGGAGCCGGGAGATTGACCCCATCCTTCTGGTAGGAATTGAGAATGCCAATCAAGAGTTCAAGGCGGCTCTCGGTCGAATTCAGACTTTGTACCCAGGTTTGCTGCGTTCGCAAATTCAGCAGCGACATGCGTGTTATCGGGCCGGTAACCGTGGGACGCCTGGGATGCCATTTGAAGGAGACTGGCCGCCCAAGGCGGATTGCATGCTACGCCAGGCAGTTGCGCTCGAGGTGAAGGCTGAAGAGGAAGCGATACAGCGGGCCTTGCTGAGACGTAAAGACTATGCCGTTCGGCCGGATGCCATTAAGAAACGATTGAAGATTCTGCGGAAGCGTCTTGCCGACACTCGTCGACAAAATCGGTTCCCGCAGAGTACCGTAAGTGAGAGCACACTGCCTGACGCGAGCTCGGACAACCACCGACGTCGGCCGCATAAGCAAGGGAAGCCCTGGGACGGTGCAGATCTCCAGTACTTGCTATATCACGTCAAGCACCAAGCAGTTGCAAACATTGCGAAGGCCCTCGGGCGCTCGTACAAATCCGTTTCGCGTAAACTCGAGGACTTCGGTCTGGGCACGGCTGTCTCTAGGGATTCGTTAGGCATTTACTCGTTGCGCGAATTAAGACAAGGCTTGCATGTGCGCCACTCGACACTTCTTCGTTGGATCGCTGAGGGGAAGTTGCAGGTGGCTATCACTCAAAAGACCGTGAAGAAAGGTCACCAGCAACATGTCAAAGAAGAAGATCTTCTCCGTTTTCTCGAAAACCATCTCGATGAAATAGATCTCAAGCAAATCCATCTGGTTGGCTCAACCCCGGCGCATCCCGCTGGCTCTACGGAGTCAACGAAAGTTGACCGGATGGCCGACATACAGGCACTGATCGATGAGGTCTTAGCCAGGCGAGTAGTAGCTGAGAAGCGGCACGTTGCAAATGCCTAAATTGCCTTTTCTTCATCACGCCAGAATTCGTATAGAGGAATTTCGGCCTCTTTCTGAGTATCGATCACCTGCTGGGTTTCACGCCAATGCTCACTTACTCTTTTATACCGGGGATGGGCGGCAGTATAGTACCCCAGAGCGTCATACCATCCCTCCCTCAGGGCACGCCCAAAGACGTGCGCCTCAACCCATTTCTGTAGCATCTGCCAAAACGCGACAGCACCGAAATCCGGCGACCCTCGTGCAGGTACGGTTCGGACGAACCCGGGACATCTCTCGTCCAAATAAGACCTCAGAACCGGCGTTATGCGCCCATACGCGCAAAAACAAAGACGTGCCCAAAAGCAAAACGCCTGCGCCTCCACGTTTAGGTCGACAGCTTCCGCCAGCGTCGACGGATCTACTAATCCGGCTTGTTGCTCTGCGCGTTCTCGGGCGAATTGTGCGAGCTGGGATTTGGACAAAGCAATCACCTAGCACATTGTTGCGAACCAATCAGAATAATCTAAAATGCTATTCATGTACCGGGAAAAGTGCGTGAGTACTCCTATTACTCACCTGGATTCGGCGAGCAGCAGGCGTACTCAGGAGGTGACGACTTTTTCTTTCTTCAAGAATTTCAATGTTGAGAGGATACGATGCGAACTTTATTTATCATTCTCACACTTGGCGCAAGCGCTGCTTGTGTACAAGCGGACTCGCTCATTCTACAGAATGGCCAAACAGTAGAAGGCTTGTTCCTAGGAGGCGATAGTCGAAGCGTGCGCTTTGCAGCCGGCGATCAGGTGCATACGTACAGTCTGAGTGAGATCAAAAGTCTGGAATTTGGAGGCGGATCATCGCCGGCTGGCGTTTCTGGGTCCTTGGCTCCGTGGACTGGACCGGCAGGCCAGGTTGCTACGATTCCTGCCGGGACCCAACTGGAAGTGCGTCTCATCGATGCGGTCGATTCGAAGAAAGACGCCGTGGGACACAGTTACCGAGCAAGCCTGGCGAGACCTTTGACAGTCGGAACGCAGGTGCTGGCCCCTACTGGTGCGGACGTCGCCTTGAACCTGACGGAGAACAACTCGTCCGGCCGGATCACAGGAAAAACATCCCTTGAGCTCGCCATGAAGAACATCCGGATAGCAGGAGAGACGTACGAGGTTGCCTCCTCTTCGGTTTCCAAAGCGAGTGGTTCGCGCATCGCTAAATCGGGCGAAGTAATTGGTGGTACGGCCGCTCTCGGTACGTTGCTGGGAGCAATTGCGGGAGGTGGAAAAGGGGCAGCTATCGGAGCTCTATCGGGCGGCGCAGTCGGAACGACTGCCCAAGTGATCACTTCCGGCGAGCGGGTCCACGTACCTTCGGAAACCCAGCTCGTGTTTACTTTAAGCAATCCGGTGACCTTAAAAGGCGCTCGAGATACCCAGTAAAGAAGTGTGCGAGAGGAGTTTACGTTTGTATGGACGACAACGATCACACGGTGGCGCAAAAGTTTTATGGACCAGTGAGAACCCTTTTAGGCGGAGCAGACGGAGGCCTCCATTTTGATTCGCTTACGCCTTCCGCTCTTCTCGGCGGTTTTGCTCACGCTGTTTGCCAAATGCACGCATGTCCGCTGCCGGGATATCATGCGATGCTTTTTTCCCGTCCAGGGGACGCATGACATGGTCGAAGCGTCGATCGGTACGAATTCCGTGTACGTATCCGTAACCTTTTTCGTGGACTGCGTAGGCGGCCAAGCTAAGAGCGAACAGAAGGCGAGCAGCATGATACTCTCAACCGGTGGGTTCTAGCCGACGCCGCGAAGCTCGCGAGATCGCTTCTTCTATCGAGGAATCGAATCGCCTGATCCGGGGTGTCACCCTAGCGCACGTCTGTTCTGCCAATTTCGTTATGCTGGACGTCGCTTGTCACTGCTATTCTCGGCGGCCAATTATCGCGTGATGCGGCTCATCGACCAACATGGGCAACTAAATCGTTGCTTGAGTTAAAGAATGTATTCGCCGCCGATTGCCCGAAACGTTTTGCCAAGTCCTTCTTCAACCGCTGTGGGGTCTACTTTCCCGAATGGAAACGGTGCCTGAGCCATCACTGATCGCCGCACGCATTCCGTTCCCAGCGATCTTTCTCAGCCGCTGCTGGGCGAGACTGCCATTGCATGTTCTCTGGTTCGTCCTTGCCACCGCAAGCAAGTGGGCGGACGTGATCGATCACATAGCCCGGACACGCGCCGCGCTTTTCCCCGGTCGCTGGGCAAGGATTATCCCGGCGAAAGGCATACCGGGCTGCGGAGCTACGGTGTATACGGCCGTTGGCGTCTCTTTGACAATGGACACATTCCGGTGAAGCAAAGAGCGTTTGAAACCGTGAAAACGATGAGCAAGACACGCATGAGCAATTTATCGGCGGATAGCAGCCGACTCTTTAGGGCCAACGGCGCGACCTCACTCTGAACCGGTTTCCTCCCGCGAGTCCTACGGACCCCTTCGTGACTCGTATTTCGCCAACGCTACTGAATGCGTAAAGTTGGCAGGCTCTTCCGTTCGAAATGCTTTTGCATAATTTCCTGCATGGTGGGCCGTTGAAGCGAAAGAGAAAGCGCGAATACAGCCGATTCTGGTACCTGTTGAAACCCGAGCAGCTTCCACAAATCGCGCAATTTCGCTTCGGCCGGTCCCCACTCCGGCAGATCCTGTTCGCGGCTGAGCTGGATTGCGTCCCGTACCGTTGGCAAATCGTATTTCTGAAGAAGCTCATACGGCGCCGGCACGCAAGCAGCCAGGCCGCCGGGTAGGCTGAAAGTTTGGATCATCAGCTCAGCGGCGTAGAGCCCGTAGCCTTTGCCTCGGTACTGCGGTTCGATTCGGATGCGATCCAAAATCAATAAATCGCTTGAATATGGGTCCAGTGTTGCCTGCACCGAATCTGAATAGGAAGATGCGTCTGTCTTGTCGAGTAAGTCCAGATAAAGGGCAGTATCGGCGCTGTAAGATTCCAGAACCTCGAACCACGACATCCCATCTTCCAAAGCATGTCCGAGATGAACGGAATAGGGACTGATAGTGCCAACGACGGTGTATTCGTTAACATCCTCGGATGGTATGCAGACGTTCCCCGCAAGAGTTACAACGTACTCGCTAGGATCGGGATTACTCCACGTCGGCATTACCGTACTCTCCAGTTTGAGAAATACGGACTCAAGCTCAACGGATGGCGGCGCGATCCGCTTCGGTTTGGAGTGAGATCCAGGATGGGCGGCTTTCTTGGTCATGCGAGTAGGAATTTGGCGACTGGGTTTCATCCGCTGATCTATCGAGTCCATTATGTCTCTTGATGGCTGGTCGGCTATCCGGATTGATCACCGTGCCCGCAGGCAAGTGCCGCGCCTGCGAATAGCGGCCCGTTGCGAGTCAACCTGTAATGATCGAGGACAGATGAGAAGCTAGAATGTGGCACAGCTAGAAAACAAAGGAGCCTCACGAAACGGTACTGACGCCGCGACCGGAACAGCGAATTCTATTTGGGCCGCAGGATAGCGCCGGGAACCTGACCGCTTTTCGAGCGGAACTCGTTTCGAGCAACGGACCGACTGGGTGCGGCTATTCACCGGGTTCGAGCGTTTTCAAGGATTACCTTTTCGAGCAGTCTTGCTTTCCTGCTTCGGCTTGTACCGCGATTCGAAGACGCTGAGATCGTACTCGGCTCCGAACGCATTCTCACCCGTCAGCATGCCCTGCTCATTCAGACCAGTCAAGTAGTGGAGGCGTACGGCATAGCCGATGGTCTAGCGGATCACAAAGCCTTGACGGAGGCCTTGGCTCAGCAGCTCGGCGCGGCGGGTCAGGCGCTTCTGCCGCGAGTCCTCGACGGTTCGTTGCGCTTCCGCCTGTTGCGTGGCCAGCCGAGTCATAAAAAGTTGTGCTTGCTTTCGAGTTCGCTGGGCTACCGGGTGATCACGGGTTCGGCCAACCTCAGCCATCAGGCCTTCGAAGCCCAGCAACAAGAAGTCTATATCTCTTTCGACGGCCAAAAAGCTTGGACGGAGTTCGAGCGCTACTATCAACGCGACTGGCGCGAAAGCTGCCCGGTCGATGCAGATCTTCTTGTAGTCAGAAATCCAGCGGGCGAACCGCAGGCCCGATCGGTCCCGGTGGAGCTCATCGAAACTCCGCTCGCGCGGGTGATCCGTGCCGGCACAGTCATTCGCGAAGAACCGCCACCCTTCGAAGCGCTCGAGCCGACCCTGGCCGGGCTGCGGGAAGCGGAGCGATTGGGCGCGGCACTCAAAGAAATTTCGCTTCCCAAGTCGAAGTCCGGCCACACCATAGTGGATGCGCAGACTTTGGTGCGCGTCTTGCGACAGCATCAGGCGCGTCCGGTCAGCGAGCCGAGCGAGGACCGGCTGCCCCGTGCCGAGATTCTTTTTGGAACCGGGCAAGTGGTTCTGGATGGTTCTCCCTGGCTGTCCGCCGGAGAATTGATTTCTCCCGATCAAGTATGCCGTGATGCCGAGCTGATGACCGAGTACATCGCCAGCTTTGGTAGCTTTTTCGGAGATGCGCAAGGGGCTGTCGAGGCGTATTGGGCCTTTCTGGTGTGGCTCTACAGTGCTCCCGTTGCGCCGTACTTGCGGCAGGCCGCCATTCCGGCCGGAATCGATCCTTGGGTCTATCCGGTGTACGCGGTTTTGTATGGGCGTTCGAGCGGCGGCAAAACTCTCTTTACGCGAGTCGCCGCGCGTTCCATGTTTGGCTTCGAGAAGATGATCCGTTCGAGCGTGTTGACCGCCACGCGCACTCTAGGATTGCGGCAGAAACTGGGCGTCGTAGTCCCGCAGAGGATCGCCTACACGTACGCCACCTGGTCCCAGCCGCAACTCGCGGATAGTTCGTTCATGAGCGCTGCGCCGCTTTTTCACCACTGAGATGGCTTGCCGCACTTCGCCTTGCGCTTCGAAGAAACGCAGCAGGATCACGGTATCGGCCAAAAAGCTAACATCAACTGGCGTTTGCATCTGTCCGACCATCCCGTGCTGTGCCAGGATCAATAAAGTCACCACTCCTTGTTGCCCCAAATAGGCGAGCAGTTCGTGCATTTGAATCAGTAGAAACTGTTCGCTGGGCATGGCGCTCATATAGCCATTTAGACTATCGATCAGCACCATCGAGACATTGCGTTGTTCCACTGCACAACGAACCCGATCCGCAAACTCGCCGGGCGAAAGTACAGCGGGATCTATTTCATGAATTGTAAGAAGACCGGAGGACACGAAAGCATTGATGTGCAATCCTAGGCCGGCTGCTCGCTGGCAAAAGGTATTTTGGCTTTCTTCAAATAAGAAACACGACACGGCCTCGCCACGCGCGAGAGCAGCCAAAATAAACTGGGTGGCTATGGTGGTTTTTCCGCACCCGGCAGGTCCGATAATCAGCGAACTGGAGCCGCGGTCGAGCCCTGGGCCGAGAAGGCGGTCGAGTTCGTCTAAGCCGCTTTGAATGGTATCCGGCTTGTGCTCTTTGGGATGCTCCAGAGCGGATAATCGAGGATAGATCGCGATTCCTCCGGTTTCAATCACGAAGTCGTGCAGACCATCCCGAAACCGAACGCCCCGCATCTTAACAATGTGGATCTGACGGCGTGTATCCCCGTACTCGCGTGCGTGACGTTCCATCCGAATTACGCCGTGGGCAATACTTTGCAGCTGCTGCTCACCTTCTCGCGTCGTTCGATCATCGAGAACGAACACGGTACAGTTCTGGTGCGCAAAGAACTGTTTCAAGCCAAGAATCTCGCGCCGATAACGGGCGTTCGTTTCCGAGAGAATCTTCAATTCCGAAACCGAGTCCAGCACCACCCGAGCTGGCGTCAATTTTTCAACGTCCGTCCGGATTAGTTTGACGGTTTCCCCCAACTCCACATCCGCTGGATGATAGACCGTGTAATTGGCATCTTCCTGAAGCTTCTCCGCCAAAGTGTCCAATTCCAACAAGTCGATTCCCTCGAGAGACCAACCGTGAGAAACGGCTACTTCCTGCAGTTCATGAGCCGTCTCCGATAGCGTGACATATAGGCAACGCTCTCCCAAACGGGCGCCCTCCCGCAAGAACTGAAGCGCCAAAGTCGTCTTTCCGGCCCCTGGATCTCCTTCCACGACATATAAGCGATGCGCCGGCAGACCGCCACGTAAGATGTCATCTAAGCTGGCAATTCCTGTTGTGATGCGAGGATGCAGAGTTGTCGAATTCGTCGTGCTGGACACGGCAGACCGTCCTTAGTTGCTAAGCGACAAACAGCAGTGAGAAGGCAATAGGGCCATTGTTCGGGATAAAGAACAATATCCGGAACGGGGTAAACCACTGCATCTGTCGCAAGCATTAAGAGAATATCAAGGGGAGACCGGGGCAAAGGATTCGGGTGCCACAAAGCTTGTAGCGGGAACCTTCCTTGCCCATCTGTGACGGATGTTTAAAAAGACACCCCTTTACGCTGACTTCGGCGCGGACCTCATCTTCTTATGTGAGGGTAGCGAGGATCTTGCGGAAGGGCGGAGCTAGCGGGGAAAGGTGGGGCTGATTTGTTCGATGCGCCAGATCGGGCCACCCTCGTAGAACTGACCTTCCTCTCGGATGAACGCGGGGGGGACGCCGCTGAGAATCCAGATGTGAAAGTCTGCGGGCTGCTTTCCAATGAGAGGAGCGACAATTCCGGTAATGCCGCCGAGTTCAACGTGAAGGACGTAGTCGATGGCCTTTCGCGGGGTGTCACCAATGGTAAACGGGACCTCGCCGGCCGGCTTGATGGAGACATGGATAAGCCGCGGCTTTTCGGTTGGGATCACAAAGGCGAGTTTTGTTTCAGGGGTAGACGGAAGGATGTTCATCAACAGGTTAGGCGGGAGTCCATTCGAGAGGTCGGGCGGGAGGTCGAGGTGCTCGTGCCTGATTCTTCCGTCTTGGGTATGAGAAGTAATCTGCCCGGTCAACGCATCGATGAGGATGTCGAGGGGCTTTGGAAAGGAGCGACCGCGTTGAATGAGATGGTCGCGTATAAGACGGAAGCTGCCACGTTGCGAAAAGACCGTCGTCTCGGCATCGACTGAGCCGTCGCGGAAATGGAAGAGGAGGCGCGAGGTGACGCGATCGCCGTGCACGGTTTGGGTGACATCGCCCGTCGCGAGGCGAGTACCATCCAGGCTTTTCAGAACAAGAAAGCCGTGCGCAGAGCCTTGGGCGTAACGTACGGGTACAGGATCAGCGTTCAAAGCCCATCCAGGTAATATGGCTACCAGGAGGAAGCGGTAGGGGCGGGCTCGGAACCGAGGCATACAAGCAGCGCTTTGGCGAATTCCACCTTCAGACAGACCCAATATTCCTCCGCTTTCACCCGGATGCTAGAGGTTGCAAGTGAGCACCTCTTGCTGCTCTCGAAAGCGACAGTGCTCCTGTTCCTTGTTGAAGTGCAGGTTAAGACGCTGCGGCCACGCTGTTCGTCCGTTGTGAAATAGTGCTGAGGAGTTCATCCGCATGCTTCTCTTCATCGAGCGTCTTTTGAAGCGTCTCTACATGCTTTGAGAAACCGAGAATCTTGGCCCAATCGCGTGCCGAGCCATACGACGCGATTTCGTAGTGCTCAATTTTCTGAGCCGTAGCCAGTAGTCCGGCATCACGTACTGCTCCCTCCTGGGATTCGCTGACAATGTTTTCCCCCGAGCCAACAAGTGCGGTGATTATCAGGTCTTTCTTGTCGTCCACATCGCCTTTGTTTACATCGCCAATAAGCGTTTCGAGACGAGTGACGTGAACCTCGGTTTCCTGCAGATGAGACTGAAACGCCTGTTGGAGCTGTTCATCGCTTGCATGTTTAATCATGCTCGTAAGGCCCTTTACAATCTGGTTCTCCGTCGAGAGGAGATAGCGGAGCTGCAAAGTGTACAAAGATTGAAAATTCTTGATATCGTTCGGCGTGAGCAAACCCAATGGAGACCTCGAAAGAAGTGAGTGACTTCTCTAGCCGATTAGAACAGAATGGGCAGGCTTGAGTTTCACGGACATTGCAGCTGCTCGAACACTGCGCCACTCCATGCGTCGCGTTGGTCGATTCGGAACTCCAAGGGAGGGGAGGGGTTATAGCAGCATGGCCGATGGCTTTGAACTCCCGAAGATGTTGCCGCGTTGCTCGAACGATTTAAACACCTTGTATCCTTCTCCGCCAAATTCTCATCGGTGGTTTTCATTTGAATGTTGCGTTTCTCATACAGCAAGCCCTTTCAAAAAAGCAGGAAGGGAAGTGGGATAAGGAATAGTATCCCGGCGAGAAGGCAAGACCACTCAAATGACCCGAGCCTGCGCGGCGGCCGGCCATTTTTTAAATCCAGTTCCCGGAGCAGAGCGGGGATGACAAACAACACTGCGGCTACACCTATCGGATACTGATGTCTCAGCGCACTGGCAAGGACGCATGAGGCATTTATCGTCAGAAGAAAGACAAGCGCCGCGAGCCGCGCCCGATTGTACATTGTGAGTCGTTGTGAAGGACGCGCCACTGCGAGTTCGCTACCGCTCTGGAATTTGACGTGCTAACGAACATGGTGCAAGCGGCGCGCGCCGAGCTCATGAGCCAAGAAAGCTGCTCTCTTTGATGAGCGGCGAGGGTCGCGAAAACCCTTGCAGATATCACTGCTGAAGATAGACGGTTTGAGCTCGCCAGCCGGACTGGAGGGCTTTTCACGATCTGCTTGAACGCCATTGGCGTTCTGTTGTCTCCCACCAGCTTTCACAAGTTCCTTATTCCGAGAGTAGGAATTGGGACCTAAAGAAGGGCTTAGCAAAACGTAAGGAAACGCTAAAATCGAGGGATTCTCACGTACGAAGCGCAGCTCCGGAGACCGAACGCCCTCGATGGGATTCCAATCCGCTCCACCGCCTTGGATAGCGACGTCGTCTCCGCACAGTTCCTCGAAGGCATTTAGGACTGACGCGGCTGCAGCAACACTTCCGTCCATTCGGGGAGGTGCTGTTCTCCGCGCCGCTCCTTGTCCTCTCGCGTTATAACGGCATACCGGGCGCGCTGCTTACATTCATGTGGATACCAGCAAGCCTGGTCTACCTTGCGGCCGGCCTCACGCTGTGCCGCGACCTAGTCGAAAAAAGTGACGCGCTGGTGACCGGGCATACCGCGCGAAGTAGGAGCCCTTCGTACGTTCTCACGCGCAATCCGTTCCATACGAGAAAACCTCAGTGGACATTAAAGGGGTAGTAGCAGCCGCAGAAACGAGCCTTTCTCGCCCCTAAGGAGTCGCTACTCCCACGCCGACCGTCAAGCTGCGGTACGACTTATTGGTACAACAGAAAGAAACGGGTGCGATGGCTGCGCTGCAGACAAACGACTCAATCATATGGAAGTCCCTGATGGCCGACAAAAGAACTGTTAAAGATCTGCTTACGGACGAGCTGAAAGACCTCTACTCCGCTGAAAAACAACTGACGAGAGCCATCCCAAAGATGGCAAAGGGATCCAATGATTCTTCTCTCAAAGAAGCATTCACGGCCCACCTCGAAGAAACGAAAGGCCAGGTAGCGCGGCTCGAGAAAGCTGCTCAACTACTCGACACCAAGCCCACGGGGAAGAAATGCATGGGGATGGAGGGTGTGATTAAGGAAGGCGCAGAAGCCCTTGAAGAAGAAGGCGATGAAATCATCCTCGATCTTGGGCTGATCGGCGCCGGTAGCCGGGTAGAGCACTACGAAATGGCCGGCTATTTGACGGCCATTACTTTGGCAAAACGGATGGGCGCTGAGGAGGTTCTCGATTTGTTAAAACAGTCGCTCGCCGAGGAAGAAGCCGCAGAGCAAAGATTGCGGAGGATTGCGTCCGTTCTAATCAAGAGCGCTGCGACGGAAAGCTAAGGACCGCCGCAGCGCCGCACGAACTTCCATACGGCAGCGCAATGTCAAAGCAGCGACGACGACATAGCTCGCCGAGATTTGCCCGACCGCTCGTACTCCCGCCGCCAATCAGGACTGCGTTTGGAATTATTTAGACATGGCGAGACTTTCTAGTATTCAGCAGGATGGACAAGCTTTCGGTCTGGTATTGTTAGTGGGACTAGCAGTCTTCCTAGTTGCGACGAACATCCTCGGATCCCTGACGCAAGTAGAATCCCGGGGCGTTGATCCCGGACGTGTTTTGCAGCGAGGTTAAGAGGTGGAGAGTCATCAGAAATGTCAGCTTGCGGTCTGTGGTTGCAGAGCTCAGGCCGGCAACCTTTATTGCAGTGACTATTGTAAGCAGGCCGCGTCCCAGAGTCTTGAAAAAGACTTTTGTCAGTGCACACACGCGGGCTGTGGTGAACCTGCTCACAATCTGAGTTCGCTTGATACTGCCAGGCTTCCGAATTCTATTTTTTTCATACAGGGCTGGGTGACAATAGGGTACTCCAGCATGGACGACCTCCAGAAGCAATTGATGCTCCTAGCCAAAGCCATCGATAGCAAAGACGAGGCACTAGACTCCAGAGTCGAAGTTGCGCTACGCCGTCGTTCGTCGTCAGCGGTACCGCCCATGGTTACGAACATCAAAACGGCGTAGAGCTATGCGTTTGGCTACCGAGTTCCTATTTGGATCTGTCACCTCCCACGAGATGACGTGAAAAAACCTGAAAGGAAGTATTTCACGTCATTACCCATTGAGTGCTTCCTGAATCGGAAAGAACACCGGCAGAATGTCTTTTAGCGATCAACAATCATTAGGAAGCTAAAACAAACCCACGGGTGATGAGCCGCATTGCAATCTCCAGGTCAGATCCAAACGTCAACACACGATTAAAGTCTTATGACACAGGATATAGAAAAGGCCACTCATGGCAGATGTGGCCTTTCTAACAACTAGTTTTGCCAATAAAGTGTGGATTCCTTGAGTATTGTCTCCTAGCTTTCTAAAGGACTCGGCGAGTCGCCAGTGCAAGGTTTTGCAAAGAGATTCTGGATCCCGAGGAAAGTTGCCGCTATGGCTCTTCAACTCTCTGGAACTGTTGACAGTGCACGCTCAAGCGGTTGCTTAGCTCTGGAGCAAGGTCGCGTCAGAGCTACTCTTTGGCCCGACATCCCCGGTGGTGGAGACGGTAAAAAGACAGGCGACGATAATAAAAAGCAGGCAAAATGTAGCCGCCCGCCGATGTTCTTGCCGAATGTTAACTCAAACGGACCCGGTAAGCGGGATTGGCAATCACGATCCGGCAACCAAATCGAAGGCCCGATCAGATCATGGTGATCAGAAGCATTATTCCGGTTCACGCCGCGAGTGATTTCGCATCTCGCTTAGATCCGATTGAGAGCTTCACCTGATATTTAAGGCACAGACGAACAGCTTCGATTCGTTCCTGAACCAAGTTGATTGGAAGCGAGTAAGCCGCTGCGAGTTCCTCTACGGATACTCCTTCGATGTGGAAGTCGTAAAGGCTAAAGCCCAAAGACTTATTGGCGAGGAGCATAACCGCAGGATTCATACTTGTTTGGTGTAATCCGGTTTCAGAAGCTCTCGTTTACTCTCCACAAGGGCGAACGGAAAATCCCAACCCTTTGGTGGGACCGCGAGACGGGCCACTTTTCGGTCCACGCGACCGGCCAACTCAGATCCTCAACAAAGGTTAGATGTGGCTACCATCGCTGTTTCTGCTGACCGGCTGGCGATTTATTAGAAAGTCCCTTTAATCGGCAATTGAGGCGGTAACCGATTGACGTTCGTTGCTCTCGAAAGCGTGCGTGGATTGGTCTGCTCGCCAATAAGCCGTGTCACTTCTCGAACAAACCGGGCTTATTATGTCGCAGCAGCCACTTAGCTCTGGATTCACAATAGAGTCGGGGATGTTGCCTTGGGAGAAGCGCATGGCCAGCGAGCACAAGGGAAAAATCATATCAACTGACGCTGAGGGGAGCACAAAGGCTCACCCGGGGCAGCGGTATCGGAAGCCGTTCACGTGGTTTCGCTGGGCGTACATTAAGGCTCTACTCGGTGACAGTTTCGGCGAGTGGAACAGACAAAACGCGACACGACTGGGAGCATCTCTCGCTTTCTATTCGCTCCTTTCTTTAGCGCCTTTACTCCTGCTAGCTGTCTCGATCGTGGGTCTTGTCTTTGGCCATTCGGCGGCGGAGCAACAAATTGCTCAACAAATCCAAAGTCTCGTTGGACCTGCGGCGGGCAAAGCCGCAGCCTCCTTTTTGCAAGGCTCACACACTAAAACGCACGGGATTATCGGTACGATTTTCGGGGTCTTGACATTGCTGTTTAGCGCGTCCGGCGTTCTGATCGAGCTGCGGGACGCCCTGAACTACATCTGGGAAGTTCCCGTTCCGAATGTAAGCGGGATAGGAATGGTGACGAGCTTTTTGAAAAAGCGGTTATTTTCGTTCAGCATGGTACTCTCCATTGGCTTTTTGCTGATCATTTCACTCGCCGTGAGTACCTGGATTACCGCCTTAGGCGCGCACTCTGCATCTATAACGGGATTCGAAGCAGCATTGCTCCACATCGCGACTTCGATCGTCTCATTTGTGGTAATCACCGTGTTATTTGGTGCAATCTACAAGGTCATGCCTGAAATCCGGCTTGAGTGGCGCGATGTAATACTCGGGGGTGCAGTCACTTCGTTGTTATTCAGTATCGGGAAATTTCTGCTGGGCATATATCTGGGGCGAGCAAGCTACGCGTCGATGTATGGAGCTGCTGGTTCCATTGTCGTTCTGATCGTATGGGTCTATTACTCGGCGCAGATTTTCTTTTTGGGCGCAGAATTCACGAAAGCTTTTGCACACCACTACGGCAGCAGCCACATCGGCATTCGCGATAGCACCACCGCTCCATAATGGAGGCGGCTGCTGTCGAGATGCGCTCACTTACTAGAGTAAAGCGCTGCGTTTCCCGTCGACGATCTCATCAGTAAAGCGATCAATGAGTTTATCTGCAAACTGGAGCGTTCGCACATCAGCGACCGAAAAGTGGCATCACACGGATTGGGCGTCGAGAACTCTGGTTAATAAGTGATCCAGCACCTGCCGTTAGTGCTTGCTCAATGGTGCGAATGACGCTCTCACGACCTCGGACATGATCTTCTGCCGCTATGAGGGACTCTACGGTCAAATTCGAGCCGAGCTGGCCCATCGGGAAACCTGATTGGACCGAACGACCTGCTAATTGGTGCGACAGCAATCGCACACCAAGTTACTCCTGTGAGCCATTAACCTTCTTGAATTCCGCCGCTTGCCGGATTTGCAAGTGGAGATTGGGAAGAGTAACGATGGACAGAGGGCTAACGGATCTTTTCGTTTGGATGTGTTTACTACTTACTTCTCTAAGGTCTAGTTCAGGCCAGCGCAAAAAGGCCTGCTGGACCCTAGGCCGAGCTTACCGATGAGCTTGGTGGCAGTCTTCCGGGGAAGCATAATTCTCCGCTATTTCGGAAGCTGTGATCTCGATGTTTGAATTCGCCGTGATTAGGCCAGCAATCTTAGTGTCGGTCTTCCCTAGCGACCGCAGCTTTTCAAGTTCATCGCTAATCATCCCCACAAACGCCTGAATGGGAAACATCTCTGGACCGAGTTCTGCGGCCTCTTGTAAAGCTTTCTTTGTACGGACAGCTTGCTCAAGCGCGTACGTTTTCAATTTCTTATTGCTCCTTCGGGAGATTAGTACGACGAAGCATTCAGGCCGGAAAGTCTAGGGCGCCCTCACCACCTTCATCCGCGCCGGCCGGGCTTACCAACTGCATTGCAGCGGGCCATGAATGCGCAGCTAAGTCATCTCATCTGGCCTACGAGGAGGGCCAGGCGAAGGGTGCGGCAGCGGCAACAACCGCAACGGCAAAAGCCGGAAACAGGTGCAAGGCGACTCTGGCACGGTCGAACCGTTCCGGTCGCGCAGTATTGCAATCTGGAGCTTTGCGCCGTGAGAACTGCAGAAGCGCAGCCGGTCGAGTTGGTGCTGGTGGAGGAGAGACTTGGCTCGCCTCCACCGAATACACGCCGCGACGCCCGCACCGTCCGGTGCGCTTCAGGTCCGATTTTTAAACTATTATTAATGCTGGACGAGTTACATTGATTTCGATCACGTTGGGGGCTAATAATCATGTCAGATGATCGAAGGGCCAGTCGTCACTTCAAGAATGTTTTGGCGGCCATCCTGCTGGCTTTGGCAGGCAGCACAGTTTACGCTCAGACAGCAAGCATGGCTGGCACGATCACGGATGCAACCGGCGGCGGTGTGCCGGACGCGACGGTTAATGTCCGAAACATTGAAACGGCCGCCGTGCGCAGGGCCACAACCGACGCTACCGGGATTTACTCGATACCCAATGTGGGCGTCGGCCATTACGATGTGAGAGTTGAAAAGCCGGGCTTCCTTACACTGCGCTTCCAGAACATCGAGTTGACGGTAGCGCAAAATCTAACTCTGAACGGCAAGCTCGAAGTGGGCGCTGTTTCGCAGTCGGTGGAAGTCGCAGGCGCCTCTGTACCGACTATCGATATGGAGGACGCGCAACTAAGCAACGTAGTGGATCAGAGGCGTATTGTAGACCTCCCGCTGATCACGCGCGATCCTTATCAGCTGGTGCTGCTTTCCCCGGGAGCGCAGCAGACGACGAGTTCTCTGGGCGGCTTTTCCGTGAATGGACAGCGCGAGCGAAACAACAACTTTCTGCTGGATGGCGTGGACAACAACGATGCGTCGGTTCCGGGTATACCGGGCGGGATCAGCACAATCAATCCGGATTCTACGCAGGAATTTCGCGTGATCACGAATAACTATTTGCCTGAATTCGGCCGTAATTCCGGGGCCATCGTGGATATCGTGACCCGCAGCGGGTCGAATCAGTTTCACGGAAATGCTTATGAGTTCAACCGCGTGAATGCGCTGGCCGCGCGCGACTACTTCAATCCGATTCCTGAGCCGCAGAATCCGTTCGTTCGCAATCAGTTTGGAGTTTCGCTGGGTGGACCTATTGTCAAAGACAAAACATTCTTCTTTGTAAACGCGGAATGGGACCGTTTTCGGACCACGCTCACGAATTCCGCCACTGTGCCGACGGCGGCTTTCAAGAGCGGGATTTTTAACTACACGGATCAGAATGGGAATGTCCAGCCGATCAATCTGGCCAATGCGGGTTCGCCCAACAATGCGCTAGGGCTGCCGCTCGATCCCACCATGCAGAAGATTCTGGCGCTTTATCCCAGCCCAAACGGGCCGGCGGTGGACAGCATACGCGGCACTTACTTCTTCCCGACGGCCGATCCACAAGATACCGGCAACACAACTTTCCGGATCGATCACCACTTCACTGAGAAGTACAGCGTCTTTGCGCGTTACATCTACAATGGCTTGACCAACGGCAACTCTTTAGCTGAAATATTCCCGGGTGTGGGGGGCGTCGCTACCAGCCAGCAGAGTCACAGCGGCGCGTTCAACTTCATCGCCGCGTTCCGCCCGAACCTGGTGAATGAACTGCGTTTCGGGTTAAACCGGACCGACGACGTTTTCAGTTGCAATGGCCGCAGCGTGCTCGATCAAAACAGCACTCCGGATCCGTTCGGGTTCGGCACGGATTATAGTTTTAACCTGTCGACCGGCGTGCCTACGATTTCCAATTTCGGCTGCGGCGCACTGAGCGATAGCAATGGCCAGTCCCGGCGGGCGGGAACCTGGCACTATGCGGATCAACTGTCCTGGGTGGCCGGGAAGCACAACGTCAAGGTAGGCGGGGAGTTCCGTTACGTGTACGACAACGGGTACGACGCTTTCGGAGCGCGGCCCTCGGTGGACTTCACGGCGTTTGGCAATTTTGGAATTCCGATTGTAAACTGCAGCGGCGCCTGCGCCGGCGATGAAACGCTGCAGACACTAAGTGCTGCGCTGTTGGGAGTGCCCGGCATCCAGTCGCAAACGCAGTTTTTCAACGCGCAAGGACAACGTACGGCGACCGATTTCAGGAGATTCGTGCAGCATGAGTATGGGCTCTTTATTCAGGATTCCTGGAAGGTCCGGTCGAACTTGACGCTCGAGCTTGGATTTCGATACGAACTCGATCAGACGCCGTTCGAGCGAAATGGAAACTTTTCAAATCTGTTGTATCAACAAGCATCGGATCCCGCACCGATTACGTTTCAAACGGTGGGGCCCGGGACCGGACGACAGATTTTCTATGGTTATCCCTATAATTTCGAGCCTCGCTTAGGAGGGGCGTGGGACCCGTTTCACGATGGCAAGACGTCGTTCCGGGCTGGCTACGGTATTTTCCATGATCGCGTTTTCGGGAATCTATTTGAGAATCTCAGGGGTGACCCGCCGTTTGTTGCCGGGGTGCAAAATTTCCCGAATCAAGCGTTTGCGAATGGCACGCCTGGCGCGCCGCTCGTGACGCTGGGACTGCAGCCGCCACCGCCCACCCAGCCAGCTCCGTCTTCGACTGTGCAGGATGGAGCTCTTCTGACCGGGATTACGACGATCGACCCGAATCTCAGGCTGCCGTATACGCAGTCCTGGAATGCAGGCATCCAGCGGCAGCTGGGCAGCGGCATGACGATGGAAGTGGATTATGTGGGCTCGGGTACCCACCGGCTTTTTCGTTCCGTCGACGGCAATCCGCCGCTGCCCTCGTTAGTGGCGGCCGCGCACGCTAACGGTACTCTGCCGTTGGATGTTTCGGGCGGGTCGCTGCGGATCGCTCCGTTGCTCGGGTATCCGCACGTTACTGGAAATCTCGCTTTTGAGGAGCCGGTGGTAATCAAGTCGATTGGGAACGGGACTTACAACGCACTGCAGACGGTATTCAACAAACAATTCAGTCACGGAGTGCAGTTTCAGGCGGCTTACACGTGGTCGCACGCGATCGACGACGCGGCCGATCCGCTGGTGGCGGGCCAGCCCGGGAATAGAAACATCGCACGAAATTCTTTCAATCTGAAAGAAGAGCGGGGCTCGTCGGACTATGACTTGCGGCACCGGCTGATACTCAACTTCGTTTTGGAATTGCCGTTTGGCCCGGGACATACGCACATGAGTCAGGGCCTGGCGGCACGAGTTTTGGGAGGTTGGGAACTGTCGGGGCTTTCGACTTTCCAGAGCGGACGCCCTTTCGATATCTACAGCGCACGAGACTCAGAGTACACGGGGCTGAGCAACCGTCCGGATCTGGTGGCAAGTCCCTCCATTCCGGCCGGTTCGCCGAGAGATCAGACGGGACCGCCCTTGTCCGCCTTTGCTACCCAACCGTTTGGGCGGCCAGGGAATCTGGGAAGAAATACCTTTACCGGCCCCCGCTACTACGATACGGACCTGAACCTAGTTAAGAACACTCACCTGACGGAGCGTATCAATCTGCAATTTCGTGCCGAAGTCTATAACGTGTTCAACCGGATTCAGTTTGACCAGCCTGGCAGTTCCGGTGACACCCTGGCCTCCCCAGGGACGTTCGGGCAGTCTCTATCGACTATCACTCAGGCGGACGGTACCACTTCCGCGCGGCAGATTCAGTTGGCTTTGAAGCTGCTATTCTGATCGCGCCAGCGATGTAGGGTCTCACCGTCGTTCCCCGCTTGCAAGGGATCGGCTTGCGCGACTTAGCCCAACTTTCGCAGTTGAGGGCAGCTTCCTAGAACATTTCGATGGTTTTCTGATTTAAGTTCTTGGGTTGCATTGTAGGGCTAGCGGAAGCGGTTGTAGTGCCGACCTACCCTCTTCCCGTGCGAGCCAAACTCTGTCATTCTGCCTGCAGGAATGTTTCTGCGCAGCAAAACGCGGGTGAAGGACGGGAAAGATCACCGTTATTTCAGCGTGGTCGAGAACCGTCGCTTGAACAGTGGCAAAGTAGCGCAACGGACCGTGTTGTATTTGGGCGAGATCAACGACCGCCAGGAAACAGCCTGGCGCAAGAGCTTGGAAGTGTTCGACGAATCGGCAATGCGGTTCGCCAGGATGAGTCTGTTCCCCGGCGATCGCGAGATTCCTTCCGATGCGCTGGACAGTGTGCAGGTGAAGCTGAGCGGGATGGAACTGCGGCATCCACGCGCTTTTGGTAACTGCTGGCTTGGTTGCGAGTTGTGGCGGCAATTGCGCTTAGATCGGTTCTGGGAAGAGAAACTGCCAGCCGGCCGGGAAGCGGTGCCCTGGGGCAAGGTGCTGGAACTGCTGGTGGTGAATCGGCTGATAGACCCGGGCAGCGAGTTCCGGCTGCATCGCCAGTGGTTCGATCTAAGCGCGATGGGCGAGTTGCTGGGCCTGGATTTCGCGGTCGCCGAAAAGGACCGTCTCTACCGCTGCCTGGATCGGTTGCTGGAGCACAAGCAGGAGTTGTTCGTTCATTTGCGTCAGCGCTGGCAAGATCTGTTTGACGCGCGCTTCGATATTCTGCTGTACGATCTGACCAGCACCTACCTCGAAGGCGAGGGGGAGGAAAATCCCAAAGCGAAGCGAGGCTACAGCCGGGATGGACGACCCGACTGTTTGCAGGTGGTCATGGCGCTGGTGATCACGCCTGACGGCTTTCCGCTGGCCTATGAAGTGATGGACGGAAACACTTCGGACAAGACCACGTTGCGCGGGTTCCTGGACAAGATCGAAGGGTTGTACGGGAAAGCCGAACGAGTCTGAGTTATGGATCGTGGCATCCCCACCGAGGCAGTGCTGACCGAGATGCGTAATCCCGAGCGTCAGACGTTCTACCTGGTGGGGACCCCGCGTGGCCGGTTGCGGAAGTACGAGAAGCAATGGCTGGAGCTACCGTGGCAGAAGGTGCGCGACTCAGTGGAGGTGAAGCTGTTCGCGGATGAAGGCGAGCTCTATGTGCTGGCCAAGAGTGCCGGGCGCCGGGCCAAAGAGATCGCGATGCGCCGGCGGCGCCTGGTAAGACTGCTGCGCAAACTACGCGCCATGCGCCGCAGTTGCCCACCGCGGGATCAGTTATTGATGCGCCTTGGCGCGGCCAAGACCGAAGCAGGTCGCGCTTTCGGGTTTGTGAAGATCGCTCTGCCGGAAGCCAGACAGGCGGTCACGCGAGAAAGTTTTAGCTTCCGTTTGGACAAGTTCAAGCTGCGCGAAGCCGAACTGCGCGACGGCCATTATCTGCTGCGCTCCAACCTGGTCGCCGAAGATCCAGCCGTTCTCTGGGACCGCTACATGCAACTGACGCAGATTGAAGCTGCTTTCAAGAGCATGAAGAGCGATCTCGGTCTACGACCGATCTATCATCGGATCGAGCACCGCGTGGAAGCCCACATTCTGGTCGCCTTTCTAGCCTACTGTTTGACCGTCACCTTGAAGCATCGGCTGCAGGCCTCGGCACCAGGGCTGACGCCCAAAGCGGTGCTGGAAAAATTAGCCACTATCCAGATGCTCGATGTCTGGCTTCCGACGACCGACAATCGCTGGTTAGTCATGCCCCGCTATACCCAACCGCAAGCCGATCAAGCCCTGCTGCTCCACAAACTCAAGCTCTCTTTGCCGCCTCAACCGCCGCCTGTCCTCAAAACCAAAACGGTCGCCCCTATTTTAAAACTCAAATTGTAGTGCCGACCTTTGAGTTCGCTTCATTGAGGAATAACAACTTATCATCCTTCCAGTGCCTCAACTGCGAAAGCCGGGCTAAGAGCGGCACTCGCAGTGAGCAATTGAGCGCGGATCAGTTGTGATTATTTGCACAGGAACTGGGCATCGAGCCAGCAGTTCAACTGGAAGAGCAAGACAAGAACGATACCGATACGGACGCGAATCCGCCGGCGGCGAGCGGCAGCAACAATGACAATACGCCGCGCGGACGGCAGGCGTTGCCGGGGCATTTGAAGCGCGAACGCGTTGGGGTACGGTCGGCCGGAAGCCGACAGGCACTGCGGCGTATGCGATCAGACGCTGCGCCATCTTGGCGAGGAAGTCAGCGAGCGCTACGAATACATTCCTTCGCAAATGGTAGTGATTGAAAAATCTTGCAATCAGTACGCTTGTGCCTGAAAGACTCGAACAGCAACCAAGCCGGCGCAACCGATCGAAAAGAGCACGCACACGCGGATCGGTAGGTTCTGGCCGTGTGTCGGCGACCGGGACATCCAGCGCTGATTTACGATTACACGCTTACGCGATAACGGGCCGGGCCGGAGAGATTCCTCGGTAAGTACAAAGGCTATTTGGGGTGGCCCCCCTGAGGTGAGACAAGCAGTCAAGACACTGCTTACCGTTCGATAGAAATTACTCGACCCGGCAAGACGATTGTAGCGCAGAATGAGGATCGGTTGGCGAAGCGAAAGCGGGCTCTGTTGGAGAACAACCCGCCGAGGAATAGCCAACTGGAAACTCATCGAGACGATGAGGCCGGGGACGGCGGCAAAGCCGTTCCCGGACCGATCGAATCACATCGGATCGAAAGATTTCCCGCTGCCTGAAAAAACTCATCGAGAAAGCTGCTGCGCAGCGGCTTCCTTTTGCTGTCCGATGAGGTAAAGTTCGAACTCCGCGGGCGGCACATAGCCGAGCGCTGAATGGAGGCGCTTCTGGTTGTAGATCGTTTCCACAAACTCACGGATCGCGGAACGCGCTTCCGCCAGATCCCGGTACTCGTTACGATGCACCTCCTCGTACTTCAAGGTCTTCATGAACGACTCGCAGGTCGCGTTGTCCCACGGATTGCCCTTGCGCGACATGCTGATGGCGATGCCGTTTTCCTTGAGCAGATCTGTGTAATCAGCGCTGGCATATTGGGAGCCGCGGTCAGAATGGTGAACCAGGTCGGGCCTCACCACGCGCCGTGACAGCGCCATGCGGAGCGCCCCTAAAGTGAGAGCGTCCTCCATCGTCCGGTCCAGCGCCCAGCCAATCACCCGGCGCGAGTAGGCATCCAGGATCACAGCCACGAAGACAAACTCCTCGCGCAGCCGGACATAGGTGATATCCGCTCGCCAGAGCTGGTCCAGGCCGGTCAGTACCATCGTTGCGGCCAGGTTAGGGTAGATTTTCCGCCCATGGTTAGAATCGGTGGTCACAACGAACTTGCGCTTGCGGACACAGAGCAGGTTGTCCTCGCTCATCAACCGGTACACCCGCTTCGGGTTCACCGTCCAGCCCTGCCGCCGCAACTCCGCCGTGATGCGTCGCCGTCCATAACTCGGCCATTCCAGCGCGGTCCGCTGGATGGCGTCCCGCAAATCCATGTCCGGATCGGGGCTGACTCTCGCGTCCTCGTCGAAGCGATAGAAGCTGGCGCGGCTTACCTGCGCCAACTTCATCATTCGCATCACGGTCAGTCCGCTGCCGGCCTTCACTTCTTCCTTGACCTTCCGGAAGATGGCGGATGTCCGGCCAGTGCCTGTAGCATCCGCTGTTCCTCGATGCGCTGCAAGCACCCTTTCAAAAAATCGATCTCCAGGGTCTGCTGACCGACCTCCCGTTCCAATTCGGCCACCCGGCCATCCGACCAGCGTTGTTTCCCATGGCCAGGGAACACGTTGCCCGGGCCCTCGCGCATCTCTCGCCGCCAACGGTGCAACACGTTCGGATTCACTTCCAATCCCCGCGCCACCTCGGGCAATGGATACCCCTTGTTCCAGCCGCCGGACAGCGGCCAATTTAAACTCTTTCGTGAACAGCCTGCGTGATAACCCCATGACTCAATTCTCCGTTCGATGGATTTTGAGCCTTAACCAGAGCCTGTCGGAGAAAACATTTCCCGTGTGCACCTGAGCGGGGCGTGGATCGGCAGTTTTAGTCGGGGACGTGCGCGTAGGTTAAAGGTCGTTAATGGAGCGCTCTAAAAGCAACGCTATGACGGGCCAATCGGCTGTAGGCAAAGGAAACTTGCTTGCGCGATCCGCTCTCATGCGGTCACTTGCCGCCAGCGGTACCGGAAGAGCTTCAGCAGATTGTGGGTCGTGCAGATGATCCGCCACTCGGCACGGACGACTCAGGCCGCGCAATGCAAAGCGCCGGAAGCCGCGCGTGTCTTTGATGTGGCCGAACACCGGTTCGACGATGACTTGACGCATCCGGTACAGACCGCGGCCGGTCTCCGTGGCCAGCTCAGCACGCATCTGTTGCGCCAGTGGATTGTTGGCCATCTGTCGCGGTTGGCCGGTTCTCAGTGCTGCAGATCCATCAGGAGGAACAAGCATCCGCGCGCCACTGTGGATCGCTTTTTGTACTATTTCGGTGTCCCAGTAGCCGGCATCGGCGGTAACCACTGCGGGCCGTTGCCCGGCATTGCGCTCGGCGCTTTCCATCATCGCTGCTAGCTGACCGCGATCTAACACGTCCTGCGTCACTTCCGCCGCTACGATCACCTGCGTTTCCGCATCCACCACCAGTTGCGCATTGTAGCCCTGCACAATACAGCCTCGCCCGTTGTCGTGCATCTGCCGTGAATCGAGGTCAGTGAGATTCTGAGCACGCGAGGGGCAGCCCGCATTACGCAGCGCCCGGTAATATCGCTTTCTCTCTTTGTGGCATTCCTTTGTGTGCAGCAACGGCTCTTCTCCCTTGCGTGGCCGTCCGCGTTTTCCACGGCTGGACCACTCCTGCTGTGCCTCTGCCAGCCGTTGCTGTGCTTCCTGTTCCAGTTCGCGTTTGGCTTGTTCGAGCCGCTTTAGCCGGCTCTGCGCCTGAGCCAGTTCCGCTGGTAACTCATCGCATCGCTGTGGTCCGACTCGTCCTTCTGCTTCATCCATTTCACATGCCTGCCAAAGCATCTCTTCGACTTGTTGTTTCCAATACTGCTCCTGCTCGCTCAATGTTCCGTAGCTCATCGATTTGTGCCCGCTCGCGTTGGCTTGCAATTTCGTGCCGTCGATCGCCACATGCCCCAACTTCACCAGTCCTGCCTTTTGACACAACTGCAGCGCCTGCACAAACAATCGCCCCAGGCTTTCCAAATGCTGCTGCCGAAAACTCGCGATCGTATCGTGATCAGGATGCTGATCAGCCGCCAGGTAGCGAAATGCCACGTTGTCGTATGTGGCCTGCTCAATGCGCCGTGAACTAGACTCCCCAATCGCGTAGCCGTAGAGCAATAGCCGCGTCAGCATCTCCGGATGATAGGCTGCCAGCCCGCGTCCATCCTTCCGTTCATAGCACTCATAGATCTCGCTCAAGTCGAGCTGCTGAACCACCTCTGCCACAAACCGCGCCAGATGATGCTCCGGCAGCCAATCGTGCAAGCTCGGCGCCAGCAGAAATGGTTGACCCAGCGAGCAGGTGCGGAATTGCTTATTCATTCTGCCTCTCAGTGTAAGCAGAGATTGAACATTGTCAATGCTAAATGTTTAATCTATCTCCGACCAGGCTCACCACTTGTCTCAAAATTGGGGACCACTCCAATTTGCAACTGGATGGTCATCCCGGCTAACGACAAGTTCTTCCTGAAGCCGGGGCGCTAACTTGTCCAGGTCGCTTGTTGGGCTCACGGAAGGCGGCGGCGTGTAAGCAGCACGGGACACCGCTGCACTGCACATGAGCTCCGTGCTGGCCTATATCGGTCAACTGTGTGCGGTGGAGAAGAGCGCGCGCAAATCCGGTGACGACTTGCGCTTACTGCGGCAAAAGGTGGCTCGTCCGGTAGCCACAAAAATTGGCAGGCGCTCACGCGCTACCTGGAAGACGGCTACCTGCCCATCGATAATACGCGGACGGAGCGTTCGCTGCAACCGGACGGTGCGTTCGCTGCGCGGAATCGCCGTAGGACGCCATTATGTTCAGACCGAAGTTATGTACAGGGTTTGAGTTTGGGAACGCTGAAGCCCGGCGCAGATGCTGAAGCTGGAGATCCATCCTTTCAGGGATAGCGAAACATAACCGATGCTCACCAAAGGGCCCTTTAAGCGCCCAAAGGAGAGTAACGATTTTCATTCTGCGAGTTACAAGTGGCTCATGGCAAGGACGCTGAGCCAAACTACTGAATCGTTTGTCGCGCACCTGCAAGAGCGCCAACGTCAGCCGGCTACGGTCCGGCTTACGTCCATGTGGTTGGACACTTTTCCCTATGGCTGACGAACCGGTATCTGTCGCTTTCGGATATCAATGGAGTGCTCGTCGAGCGCTTTGTCGCGGAGCATTTAGTAGACTGCCGCTGTCCGGCCCCGTGCCAGCGTGGGACACCTACGGTGCGCGCGGCTCTGGGGCATCTGCTGCGAGTTTTGCGGGACCGCTACCTCATTTCGCCTCCATCGGTCGACCCCTCGGACATCGATCGAGAGCTTTCATGTTTTGACGCGCATATGAAAGGTGTTGCAGGCTTAGCTGATGCCACGCGAGTTTCTCGCGTGGATGTGGCTTCGGAAGTTTCTGATTGGATGTACCAGTCCAGGACCCACTGGCATCGGGCAGATCCGGCCTCGGGATGTGGCTGCTTTTCTGAGACACGGTTGCACTGAATACAAACCCGGGAGCTGCGCTGTTATTGGCGGGGCGCTCCGAAGTTACTTCCGTTTCCGTGCCCTGGAGTTCGGAGATTCGGTGGAAGCGTTATCAGCCGCCATCCCAAAGGTTGCCCGATGGCGCCTGGACACGGTCCCAAAGCACCTCACGCCACAAGAGCTGGAACACTTCCTAAGCACTTTTGATCGCCAGACCGGCTTAGGTCAACGCGGCTTTGCAATTGCCAGATGTCTGGTTGACTTGGGACTGCGTGCCTGCGAGGTGGCGGCCATTCAACTACGAGATGTTAACTGGCGAGAGGGAGTTATTGCTATCTCCGGAGGTAAGTCACGAAGGGTTGATCTTTTACCGATTCCAGCTTCCACCGTAGAAGCGATCGTCGAATGCTTGCGAAAGTGGCGCCCTCAAAGCGACAGCCGTGCGCTTTTTCTGACTCATCGCGCTCCGTTTAGGGCACCGGTGACAGCAGCGTTCGTTCGCCGTACGGTCCGGCAGGCGTTTGCCACTTGCGGAATGTCAGATCGATATGGAGGCCCTCACGTCCTCCGACGTACTGCCGCCCAGAGGATGTTATGTGCCGGCGTGACATTGAAGGAGATCGCGGATATTTTGCGTCATCGGAGTCTGGATACGACAACTCTTTACACAAAGGTTGACTTGCCTAGACTGGCCAGCATCGTGGCCCCATGGCCGGAGGAACGATGATGAACCAACCAACAATGCTCACCCGTGTCGAAGACTACCTGACCTCTCGACGCCAGATGGGTTTTGCGCTTGCAATTGCTGGTAATTAGTTACTCGCCTTCGCTCGTTTTGCACGGGGAATGTCCGGCTTTCCGTTGAAAGCAGGAGCTCTCAGGTAACTTCAATTTACGACGCCTTCCTTCGTTTGGCAATATTTGACTTACAAGAACCCAGAGTCTCGAGTTCTCCGAGAAGAAGTGGAATCTGCTTGTAGCCCTTAATGCGCCGAAATTGTTTCTGAGCGACCAGCAAACCTGAAGCCACCCAGCGCTCTCGTTGGTCACCTGGATGCCAGCGTTTCACATTGCAGCAAACCCGTTCGACGATGGAGAAGGCCGACTCGATCACGTTGGTGCTGGCCAGAGTCAAGCGTAGCTGCTGCGGAACATGCAAACGATGAACCGTGAGGGTTTCTTCCAGCCCTTCAGCCAGACTGCGGGCGGCGCTCGGATTGAGATGCATCAGCTCGTGCTGCAGCCCTTCGAGCGCTTGTCTAGCGGCAGCATAATCTTCCAGTGCATACGCCGCGTTGAGCTTTCTTGCTACTGCACCCTGCTGCTCCTCGGGCAAATGATCGAGCACATTGCGCCGCTTGTGAACCTGGCAGCGTTGGATTGGCGCGGCATCGCCAGCGTACCTCTTCACCGCGGACTGCAGGGCTTTGCCGCCATCCAAAACGTAGAGCCGCGGCGCGCTGAAATCGAGCCCGCGATTAACTAGATCGCCCAACAGTTCTCCCACCACCGTCGCGTTCTCAGTGGCTCCTTGCCCCGGAGGCCCAGAATCGTTTTGCGCCCATCCTGGCCGATGCCCAACGCCACCATCATCTGCTGTCCCTCAAAGGGCGTCGCATCGATTAACAGCGCGCAGAACCGCAGTTTGTCTAAGCGCCGCTCCAGCAATTCTTGCAACTTCGCCCGGCTCGCTTCGATGAAGTGATCGCTCACCGCGCTCTTTTCCAGACCGTACGCTTCGCTGAACTCACGCACCGCTTGACCGTATTTCCTCGTGCTCAAACCGAGCATCAGTTTTTCCCACACCGCTTCGGTCAACGGCTCGCCGCGATGAAACATCTCGTAGCTCCCTAAGCGGACTTCTTTGTCTTCCGTGGTCCGGACGCGGGGCCTTTCGATCGGCACCTTCTGGCCCATCACCACGCAGTAGCCACGTTCCTTCCCCCAGCGATTCGCGGTTCGCTCGGCAACTGGCCGGCTCCGCTCCCCGGCCAGTTGCCGGACTTCCTCTTCCATCAGCAAAGTCATCAATTGCAATCCGGCCTGCCGTATCAATTCCCCGACTCCCTGCTGCATCCAGCCCACCATCTCCGCCATCGGCAACACCAGCTGCACCGCTGCATTTCCCTCAGCGGCCATTTCTTCCAGCCTTTTCACCGCTCGCTGCGATTCAATCTGATATGGTTTCTTCATTAGCGACTCTCCTTTTTTCTCGGATAAGAAAATTGCTCTGAGCCTATCAAGACTCAGAGCCCTGAGAGTCGCTACTTTCTACGAGCTACCGCACATTCCCCGTTTTGCGGATGCGAGCGGGCATTGCGGACCCGTGACGCTCGACTTAGCCGTGCGATGGGCCCGCACCGCAAGTCCGCCCATAACTTTTGACTATGGAACGTCGGTTCGAAGTACTCCGGCCTTTTGCCAAGTACCAAGCTCAGTTCGAATCAGAAACCGAATTACTGCCGAACCGATATCTCGGTCGCGGACACCGACGATTGGTGCCACACATCTACACCGAACAGGAGATCTCTTCACTACTGTATTCGGCGAGCGACTGCCACCGGTCGATAGTTTGCGACCGCAAACATATCGCACCATCTTCGGGCCGCGGGCAGCTACGGGCATGCGGGTTTCTGAAGTACTCCACTTGAAGCCTGAAGATGTGGATGATGCCAGAGATCTGCTTATCATCCGAAACACCAAGTTCAGGAAATCGCGGCTGGTTCCGCTCCATGCGTCAGTCCTCACGGCTCTGAATCTCTACTGCGATGCCCGTGCATGCCAGGTTGGAAACCGCAAGCTTAAAGCATTCTTCGTCTCCGACAAGCGCACAGCGATTGCGGACCGCACCCTTCATCACAATTTTGAACAACTGCGCCGCAGGTTTCAGTGGAGCTCTCGTGGCGGCCATCCCAACCCGCGCATTCACGACTTGCGCCACACGTTTATCTGTCGCACCCTGCTGCCCGCTTATCGGGAAACGAGCCGGTCGACCGCGTGATTGACGGTCTCTCGACTTATGTGGGGCCACGCGAAGGTCTCGGACACCTACTGGTACATTACCGCCGTTCCAGAACTGATGGCTGCTGCCGCAGAGCGCTTCACTTCCTTGCTAGATGGAGGTGCGGTGTGAAGACCTCTAGCAAAGCGATCGCGTTCGCAGCACTGCTTCAGGAGTTCTTTCTTGAGAGGTTAATTCAGCAGATGGCTGGAGGAGGTAGACAGTCGGCCGGACCAGCCCGTATTCCCTAGCTAGTTGTTCTGGCATCCGTCTTACCCGTTCCGCACTTACCGCCCCGCACTTACCGCCCGACTGCAACTCGCCGTCCGCCGTGGAATAACCCCTTGTCCATCACTCACCACACATGATATTTCCCCGCGCACTATTCGACATTCGACTGCGATGCACATGCTACAGTCCGGCGTCGACATAACCCTGATCGCGTTGTGGCTCGGACATGAAAGCCCCACCACAACTCACGCCTACGTGGAAGCAGATCTGGACATGAAGCAACGGGCACTCAGCGCTGTCAACCCTCCAGATCTGAAGAACCCGCGATACCGTCCCAGCGGCCGCATCTTGAAGTTTCTGGACTCGCTCTAATTCGCGGCGGAAAAACCATGGCCGTTCTGCGAAACCTAGTCAGATCTTGCGAATTGAACAAAGTCGATCCGTAGCCTGGTTCTGCGACGTGCTCGCCGCATCTCGGCCCACTTTATTCAAAAGCTCGATGAGCTGCTGCCGCATAATTGGCCCCGCCCCGCACACCGCCTAATACTCCGTCACCACAACAGAACCCCTGGTAACTTTCCTCAGGTGTTCATGTGACGCTTACGTATTTTGTCTCTTGCGCCGGTCTGCACTCTTGCCACACACACAGCCGCTATTGCAAAACTTATGATCGATTCGGCAAGAATAAGCTTCCCGCTTCCTTCTCATTGATTTGTCGGGAGTTCTTTTAGTCAACTTGCCAGTAAACTCCCGTCCAATCAATTGGAACGATCGGAGCCGAAATTCCAACGCTTTTCCGAAAGTCTGCTACTGCTGCCCGGCACACCGCTATAGCACCGTAATCATCGATTACGACATACCCCCCTGACGAGACCTTCGGATAAAGATTCTCCAGGGCGTCTCTCGTGCTCTCGTACATGTCTCCATCTAGGCGTAAGAGAGCAATCTGACCTACGTCCGCCGTTGGAAGGGTATCTTTGAACCAACCGGGAACAAACTTTACTCGCTCACTTAACAATCCAAATTGCTTAAAATTCTCTCTTACCTGACTCAACGGCACGCCAAGATAATCCGAAAACATACTCAAGTCGATGTCGTCCTTATCCTTTGGCTTTGGTAGTCCTTGAAAAGAATCGTATAGCCAGACACAGCGCTCACTTTGGCCTGAAGCAACCAAAACGCCTCGCATGAAGATTGACGCCCCCCCTCTCCAAACTCCGCACTCCACTACATCACCTGGAACCCCGTGATCAACGATCGCCGAAAGCATAAGGCTCTGCAGAGAATCCAATCGCTTTACGCCCACCATCGTCATGGCTTCGACCGGCCAGTCACGGCCTTCATGACGTCGCTCGTGAGAATAACTCAGCTGAAGTGATGCATCTGGGCCGTCGTTATCGTACCGTTTGTCTGGAAACAGGGTGCGCGTAAGACATCGCTTGAGGAGATCCAAGTACAGAGAATCCATTTCGATCAATTGCAGCCTATCGAAATTCAAACGCAGAGATTGCGGGACGCCAAAAACTCATCTCATGCAGTTCAGACGAACCCTCCATCGCTGCTAAAGAACTCGTCCCAAATAAATTCCCGATTGACCTGCCCAAAATTTTGTACACTGCGTAGAACAGCGTAACAAACAGAAGGCATTAATTCAGAAAGAAAGCGTGTCAGCCTGCTCCAAGCGCCTTTGAAGGCGTCGCTTGCAGCGCTAAGTGTTACGTTGAAGGTAGCTTCTTTGGCTGCGAACGGAAGAAGAGTAGATTACACTTCAACTCGGCGTGACGGGCGCGATTGAGGTAAGGTGAAGACTACTTTTACGAATTGCCGGCTGACGATTCGCGCATTCTGAACTTACCTTTCGGGTGAGGGGGATAAGACTTTGGTGAGCAATAATTCTTTTGGTTATATCGCAAGTGCCACATCGGTTGATGACCAGGCTTCACTCCTTGCGATTCAAAAGGCTGTAAAGTCAACTGGTCCATACAGCTATTTAGAAATCGGCTCGCATCTTGGTGGAACGCTTCAAACGCACATCGCAGATCCTCTTTGCAGTCGCATCTGGTCGATTGATAAGCGAGTGTCGAGCCAACCGGATGAGCGTGGCCATGGAACTTACGGAGACTATGGCGACAACTCGACGCGCCGGATGCTAGAGGGCCTTCGAAGAATTCCGGGTGCAGATCTCAACAAGCTAACGGTCTTCGATTGCGATACACAGGGGGTACCCGCGAACGCAATTAACCTGCCCACGTATTGTTTCGTCGATGCCGAGCATACCGATCGCGCCATTCAGTCTGACTTCGACTTCTGTGATCGAGTGAGCGGCGGCCGATTGATTTTTGTCGCCCATGACTCCTTCATCTTGTACCGGGGGATAAACACGATCGTTGGAAACCTGGCTGCCTCTGCTCGTCAAGCGGACTTTCGGTTTCTTCCTAGCAGCGTCTTCTTAATCGATACTACCGGCCAGGTTAGCGGACACTCTGACGTGATCAGTAGAGTGACTCAGAGTTGGCGAGGATACCTCGACGGCCTTCTGCTCAACGACTTCTATCGCCGTGAGTACCTGAAAATGTGTGCTGATCCTCAGAGTTCCATACCGTTCTGACTGCAACGAGCATGAACAGTTCTTATACCGACGACGTCGGAGTTATGTCGGCAACACGGGATCAGCAACGCGACGTTTTACCACTGGAAGGCGAAGTACGGCGGACTGGAAGTGAGCGAAGCGCGGCGGCTGAAGCAGTTGGAAGAGGAGAACCGGAAGCTGAAGCGGATCGTGGCGGACCAGGCGATGGATTTGGTGATGCTGAAGGATCTAGTCGGAAAAAAATGGTAGAGCCTGAGGCCAAGAGAACGGCGGTCGCTGAGTTGCGGAAGCAGCATGGGACGAGCGAACGCCGCGCCTGCAGGCTGGTGGGTTTGAAGCGCTCCACGCATCGTTACCGGCAACGAAAGAACGAGCGGTGGGAAAGATTGCGCACGCGCATTGGCGCGATCGCGAAGGAGCGGCAGCGTTTTCGGCTACCGGCGCATCACGGCCCTGCTGCGGCGCGAGGGTTGGCAGGTGAATCACAAGTGCGTCCACCGCATCTGCCGCGAACAGCAGTGGACAGTGCCGAAGCGTCGGCGTAAGCGCATTCGGCGGCCTATGGAGCTGACTGCAGCGGCCATGCGCCCCAACCAGCGCTGGGCGATGGATTATGTCAGCGACAGTTTGGCGAGCGGCCGCAAGATCCGCGCTTTAGCCATTGTCGATACCTACACGCGGGAATGTCTGGCCATGGAGGTCGATACCAGCTTGCCGGGCGCGCGCGTGCGGCGCGTGCTGGAGCGCTTGGCGCAGCAGCGATTACGTCCGGAGGAACTACGGGTCGACAACGGGCTAAAAGCAAGTGCTTTCGTTTCTTTTTCGCTGAATAGGCATGGTTCTCCTGGATCGCCCCCTGCGGGCAATCGTTTGGGCGAAACACTTCAACTGCAATCCCGTGGTCTTCCACGTAAATGGGAACCCGCTAAGCATAGTAAACACAAGATCGGCAGTAATCGCCGTCTTCACAGGGCTTGAAACAGCGTGGATGACCCAGTGGAAGGTCCGAACATTATCTACGAGGTCGCAAGCGCCTCAACGGCCCGTGTGAGCGGGATCGATCCACTGGGAAGTCGTTGTTGAAAGAAGGGCTGATAGTCTGTTCCGTTCTTGACCACGCCATAGGCGACACGCGCCATCTTTGCGGCGATCGCGGTGAGTGCTTTGCGCTTCCGATCGGCATCAAGGGGGTTCGAACTCACGTAGCGCTGGTACTTGGCTCGGAACTCATTCTCGCGCAGGTGGACCGCGCGTAATCCAGCCAGCCAAAAGATCATTCGCAGGCGCTTGTTGCCGCGTTTCGACAACGTTTCCTTGCCGCGTGACTGTCCGGACTGGCTCTTTGCCAAATCCAGACCGCAGTACTTTAGAAACTGCCGATGGTGACCGAAGCGGCGCATGTCGCCGGCCTCTGCCAGGATCGTCAGCGCGGTGATGGAAGCAACCCCGGGTAGCTTGATCAGCCGCTGAAAGTCAGGGTTAAGTGCGAGCACTTCCTGAGCTCGCCGATCTAGCCAGGTTCGCCGCTCGTTGAGCTCAGCGTAACGCTCGAGTTGCAAACGAAAGGTTTCAACAGCTGGTGACTCAAGGGCGACCGGCAGTCCGATGGAATGGGCGGCAAGCTCGTAAATCTCTTCCAGTTTGGCCCGCTTGTCCACCTTCTTCCCAACAATGCTCCATGCTTCCGCGATGAATGCATCCCGGTCCAAGGCGCGCACTGCGGATGGCACCGGGAAACGAATCAGAAATCGAATGAACCACTCCGTTCTGGTTGAATACCAATAGCGTCCAAACTCCGGGAAGTAGAGCGGAAGATAGTGCAACAGGAGGCTGTGCTGAAGCCGAGTTCGAGCCAGGGTGACCTGATAGTAAGTATTGGAAAGCTCTTGTAAATCGTGGTCTCCATGAAAGAGCGGGTCGTGATAGATCTGCACCAGACCCAGCGTCAGCATGGCCAAGATTACTCGCGCATCTTTCGGATCGTTCTTGTCCCAAGTGCCATAACGAGCTTCCCGAAACCGCGCTTGGGCCACCGACGAAATCGAAACAACTTCGAAGCCGGCTTGCAAGAGGCGGAAGGCAAGTGGGCGATGAAACTCGCCAGTTGGAAGCAGTTGATTGTGGTCGGCGGCATTGTTGGCCACCTTGAAGTTTCGCTTCTGCCCGGAAGCTTCCTGCACTAGGACGACATTCCATTCTTTGGCAATGTCGATTGCCACCAAGTTGGTTCCTGCTGTAGAGTACGTTTGGTCGGTCATGAAAGTGGTTTCTCCTTTGGGAATTAGCGTTTCTAAGGATGTTGTCACTGGAATGACCGACCACCCACTCGACAGCGTCGCGCCAGTGATTGCTTGGAAGACACTTGCATGGGGACTCCGTCCCCACACCCCTGGGATTTACCGCTTTCCGGCCAGAATGTTTGAACGGACAGGGCGGCGGTTGCCGCCCTGCATTCCGGCACTTGGATCGGCGCTCCGGTCGCATCCCTGCGTTGCCGTACCCTCCGCCCAAGCAAGAAGACAGGATCAGAACTGCGCAACGAGGGTCCGAAAGAAGAGTTTTTATCACCCACTTTTTGATTGTGCTTGTACTACGGTCCGGAGTTCATCAGTCGCGCCGTGGCGGCCTGGTGCGAAGAGAACCGGCTGCGGCTGTTTGGCACATTCAGCCCGGCAAGCCGATGCAGAACGGGCATGTCGAGAGCTTCAACGGTCGCCTGCGCGACGAGTGCCTGAATGCGAACTGGTTTACCAGCTTGCACGATGCGCGCTCGAAGATCGAAGCCTGGCGGCGCGATTACAATGAGCAGCGCCCTCACAGTGCCTTGCAGTATCGAACACCCGCCGAGTTTGCCCGGGCCTCGGGAGCGCTTTCCTTCCCGCTGTCCGGCGCAGATACAGCAGAACGGAAACGGCATCAAGGCTTCCCTTCGGCGGCTGACGCCGGCCGACGCCGGCCTTGACACCGCCCCCGTTCTGCTGAAGAGTTCCATTATCAGCGGAAAGGAAAGCTCCGGTTGCTAACCGGAAAACTCTAGTTATGATTTTTTTACCGTCTTGCCAAGCAAGTGTAAGAGACTATTCCGGACGTGGGGATTGCAAAATGGATTGTGAAAGAGCTTTGGGCATCGTATGTAATCCACAATCGGTTATTTTGTCCAATATCAAACTGAGGAGTGGCAGTACACTCGGGATGTACAGTATAGTAACCCTGCAAGGAGTAATTGATCGAGATGGAGGATGTAATCGTGAGCTCGCCATCTAGATCAGTGTTCTGATCTGTTCCAGTTTGGATCCGTCCGCCAGGGATTTGAACGTTATTAGCCGAATTGTCATTTCCGAAGTAATTAAGCTGCAGCATATGTAGCTCATTTGAGTCCCACGGGCCGGGACTAAACCCCAGGTTAATCTGTCCTCCGTTTCTTTCGAAATACGCGTAAGATCCATCTGGGCCTCCAACGTTGTCAAATATCGCCAACCGATTCGGGCTGTAAGTACCAGTTTGCTGAATCCATAACTCATTTCCTACTATTGGCCGTTCTCCAAGGTAAGGAACTCCAGAGAAACTTTGATCGTATCGACCCCAGGTATAGAAAGGCCAAATGCACTTGCCAGCAGGAGTTTCAAAAATATCGTTTGATGATAGGCCTGCACCTAATCCAAAAATGCGCACTCGTGAGTAATTGCCTTTGAAGCTGGATCCGCTTTGATCAAAATAGGCCGCAGAAAAAGTTAAGCTATAAATATTTGTATTTCGTGCCCGAATTAGATATTGATCGGTTGGATCGAAAGATAACGGGTTTCCAATTCGAGTTCCGGAAATACCGTGAATTGTAAGCGACTGGACGTCGTTGATGTCCAGACAGGTAGCTGCCGATTCGCAATGGAGTTGGTTAATTGTAGCGTTTCCCATACCATTGAACCAGACGGCGTGGGCAAACGATGCTGGATTGTTCACAGCTCCTCCAGAAAAAGGTGCCGTGTACGCTCCGTTAGGAGTAGTCTGGTCCTCAACATAGACTTGATTTACCAGAAGAGCTCCGAGACCGGCCGTTCCAGGATTGTGGATCCAGGAATACGTGCTCGTAGAGCAGCCAAAAATCCAAACATTGTCTAGTTCCGTTGAACCGGTAAAAAGCCCAGGCCCGAATGCGCTCGTAATCATTACGTGTCGCAGGTAGGTTTGGATGAACGTTCCTCGGAAGTCTACCAGAGCCTGCCCGTTTAGCTCGGCGCTCTGTTCAGCACCGTTACCGTCGAACACTATGTTCTCAATCGTCATGTACTCGTTCCCTCCGCCCGCACTTTCAAAACTGTTGTACGTGCGGAGAAGCCCTACATTACTGCCGGCCGCTAGGCGAATAATGACGCCATGGCTAGGATCTCCCGGAGTCGGATTGTTGGCCGACTCACCAAACAGAAAATCGCCCGGAAGATAAACAAGGGTCTTTTTTACAAGGTAACACCCTCCTATTGGTCGTGGTAGGACCATGAAGCCTCGCGTATTGAGCATGGATTGAAGTGCGGCGGAGTCGTCTGAGACACAATCCCCCTTAGGTAAGAACGATCCCCTGTCTACCAAGTCAGAGCCACTGCCTGGAGCAGGAGAAGTGCCGGTCGGTGTGGACGAGCCGCCGGTCGGTGTGGACGAGCCGCCGGTCGATGTGGACGAGCCGCCGGTCGATGTGGACGAGCCGCCGGTCGATGTGGACGAGCCGCCGGTCGATGTGGACGAGCCGCCGGTGGATGTGGACGAGCCGCCGGTCGGTGTGGACGAGCCGCCGGTCGATGTGGACGAGCCGCCGGTCGGTGTGGACGAGCCGCCGGTCGATGTGGACGAGCCGCCGGTCGATGTGGACGAGCCGCCGGTCGATGTGGACGAGCCGCTGCTGGGCGGTGCGGACGCGCCGGTCGATGTGGACGAGCTGCCGGCGGTTGGAGCAGAACCAATAAAGCCGTCGATAACTACGTATGTACCGGCGGAAGCATCATTGGATTCGCCTACCACTTTGATCGTCAACGTGTGATTCCCGACCGAAAGGCCGCTATATGTTGCAGTCTGCAGGCCCATACCTATTGGAGAATACTCATCAATAGTCGCTTCTACTGTGCCGTCTATGCTTACTTCCGCGAAACCCAAGTTCCACTGCCGAGCATAAATGTAGGTAACTTGGGAGCCGGAAAAGTTGAAGGACGCTGTATCATGGGCATTTTTTGAGAAAGACTGTGTCCCTGCATATCGGCTTGAATAAGAATTTTGCTGCCACGAGCCACTGTAGCTTATTATCGGATCGAGGTCATCATGTACACCTCCAGCTCCCGTTGGGGCACCGGCGATGAAGCCGTCGACAATGACGTATTGGTCAGAAGACTGGGGGTTTTTCTGCTCAACCGTAATGACGATCGTGTGAGCTGAGTTTGTCAGCCCGGAATACGTTGCGATTTGCTGGCCCACGGAGGTGACGAAATACTCATCTATGCTCTCCATGACTTTGCCGTCTATGCTTACTTGAGCGACTCCCGCATTCGCCTGCCGGGCATAAATATAAGATATTTGAGTGCCCGAGAAGTTAAAGGAACTTGTATCACCGATTTTGTTCGAGAAACTTTGCGTCCCGGCGTATCGGTCCGAATAAGAGTTTCGCTGCCAAGAGCCGCTGTAACTAACTGTCGGGTCGCGGTCGTCGTGGACCGCATTCGCATCGAAGGGAATGGTGCCTACGAGGGCAATCGCTGATCCAGGCGCAGGCTGCGAAGCCGAGTGGAGAGACGAGCCTGCCAATAATAGTAGTAAAAATGCTCGGAGAGCGCGTTTCCCCTCCCGAAGACCGATCATCATAGGTTGGGAAAAAATGCCGGAGCGGAGATCTGACCTGTGAACGCTTAGCGAATTGTTTGATCTCATAGTCAATCAGTTTGCTTTTTACCGAGACAAACCCTGTAACCGTGTTGAACCTTCGCCCTCGCGTCGTGCGGATGCCGTCGAAAGGCAGTAGATCATCGGAAAACACGTCTCGTCAAATAGTGTCGTGTCATCGAAGTCAAGTCTTTCTCAGTTCGCCGGGCAACTATTATTCCTCTCTTGTCGAAAGGAGTGTAGCCGCGGTCGTAGCGGTGCCAATGTGATACTCGATGTTCTTGCCCGCCGGCGGCGCAGGGCAGTGTTCGCAGTTCGAAGAGCTCAAACAAAGTGATAGATCAGAGCAGAAACGCCTCGCCATTAATCGAAAAGCGCCTCGTTTCCCGACAATTTGTAAAGTGTGACAAGGCACAGTGCGCGTGCCCAATGTCCGGCCAATGGATCGAGCCGCGTTTGCCAATGTGCTTTTGTCGCGTCTCGGTTGGGAGACGTCGATTCTCCGGGTATTTTCGCGCTGTCTTTGGGGCGCTTGACCGTCTTCATAGCAAATGGGTTTTTTGTTTGTCCTCTGCTGAATTAACATTGCCCACGATCAGTCGCGACTGTGTTTACGTCCGTTCATGGAGCGGCACCTCCACATCCCTCGCGGGATTCGGGTCCACCTGATGAACTGAATGTTGAGTCGCTTAGGCGATCGCGAGCGCTGCAACCGATCCGGGTGCCATTAAGACCCGCTAGCCGGAACGGTCAAGATGGTGGTTGCCTGGATCGTGGGATTGACGGTACTGCTGATGGTAACGGTCACGGTTTGTGCGGTGGATATTGTCGTCGTGGGCGCTATATAGAGCCCGGTCTGGCTGATCGATCCCGGTCCTGTAATCGACCAGCTGACAGCGTTGCTCATGTACCAGCCCGCGGCATAGAGCTGCAGCGAACTGCCGGCTTTCACGCTGGTCTGCTGCTGCGAGTCAATGGCAAGATGGGCCGGAGTAGTGTCGGGTGTAATCACCATGCCGCCAAGAATCGGCGAGGGTGAAACAGTGGTCGGTACGTCCGGGAGAACGGCGCGCAGAGCCACGGTCAACTGGTTATTTGTCACCTGTGCCGGGATGTACACGTCCACCGGAGTTGCGTAAGCGTAGCCGACCGGGAGTCCGAGATCGAAGCTGTGCAGGACGATCTGGCCATTGGCTTCGATGTGAATCGGCGCGCGCCAGTTCGGATTGTAGGCCACGCACGGATTGCAGCCGTTATAGGGCTGCGCGAGCATCAGGCGAACTTTGTAGTTGCCGTTCGGCACGACGAAGTTATACATCAAGTCATCGCCGTAGGTGTAGCCATTGCTTTGATAGACATATCGCTCTGTACTCGAGTTGAGTGACGGCCAGTTCGGGTAATCGCCGAACTTCTGAATGTAGGTGCCCGTCTCAAAGCCCTGATCCCCCAGCCAGACGTTCCCCGATCCATCGGTCGTACCGTTGGGATTGCCGGCATCGATGCGAATGCTCCCGGCTGGATTCGTTCCATTGGGAAGGATTGTGACATACAGGCTTGCTGTGGCAGCCGGGTCGGCAACACTGGTAGCGGTCAGCACTGCATGATTGGTGGTAGTGGCGGAAGCAGGCGGTGTGTACAATCCTCCGGCGGTAACGGTGCCTCCGCCAGAGACGAGGGACCAGGTCACATTCTGATTGCTTGCGCCATTCACCCAGGAAGTCAGTTGATAGCCTGACATTCCAGCCAGTATGTACATGGTGGGCGACGGCAAACCGACGATTACTCCTTGCAGAGCAACCGGGAAGTTTACCTGATACGTCGAATTCGATTGATCGGTCGCTGTGACAACCGCGAACGATTTCGGCTGCTGGTACGGATTGGTCGGGTTTACCTGGAGCGAGTTATTGCTCACGATGAAGCTCGATTCATCGACCGCTTCAAAGTTGGACATACCGATTCCGGCGCCGCTGATCTGGCCCAAAGCGCCCATGGTTGGCGGATCTTCCTGCACATCCGTGCTCACCGTAAGCGTCGGTCCGGTACCCGCGTCCGCCAGGAACATGCCGTATTGCTTCAAAGCCGTCAGAACCACTTGCGCCGAAGGGCTGAACTTGCTGATGTCGTAGCTGGCCTTCAGGCGAAACCGTGCGCCGTAGGGCGGACTATTCGTGCAGCCGGCGCACCCGTTACCACTGTTCGCCGGCCAGTACCGCATCGAATGGATGTAGCCGCCCGCTACCGTAAACCGCATGGCATGGTTCACCACGCCCGCTTTGATTTCGTCCAGGTGGAGCGTCAGAGGTGACAGGGGCATCCCCGCCGCATCCGTTGCGCCATTGTAGGGAAGCGCATAGCTGTTCCAGCTGTAAGTGAGGCCGCTGGTGGCGGTACAGGCCGCTACTCCGTTTTGGCAGGCTTCCACGCCGAAGAAGTTGTTGTAAATTTCATAAAATTGACAATTATCCCGGCGCACCGTAAGGATATGGTGGTCCGTATTATTCAAGCGGGTCACGAAGTCGCCGCCTTCCCGTTTCAGGTTGGGCCATTGCGGCACGACAAACGGGCCGTTGTAGAGATTGGTGTAATAAAACGTCAGATTCTGAACCGGGGTCGTACTGTCGGCGATGTTGGTCCCCCAGCTCGGCAGAAATCCAACGCTGAGAGAGCCCATATTGGCGACCCAGGTGGCGGAGTGCGATTCGAGCGGCAAATTGTCGATCCGCGTGTTGAACACCGAGTCGCTCGGCATGGCCTGGCAGCTTCCAATATTCCCCTGTACCCCGATCGAAGCCGGGGCCGAGTACGTGGCCGCCGTACTGGAACTCGAAATGAGCGAACCCGAACTCCCATTCACCAGGGCCCAGTTCACGGGGCGATTCGCGGTGAAAGTCACGACGCCATTTTCTCCAGCCGAAGTGGCGGACGGCGTGATCACCAGACCGCCGCTCGTGATGGCAACAGCGCCGGTTCCGCTGACGCCAACCAGCACCGGCGAACCGCCTTCATTGCCGCTAATCACGATGGAGGCCGATTCGGCCGCCACGACGGAAGGCTTGAAAGAAACCGTAATCGTGCAGGTTGCTCCCGAGGGAACCGTACTGCCGCAAGTATTCGAGAGGAGAAAATCGGACGCATTCGGTCCGCTCATCGTAATACCGGACAAAGACAAAAACGATGTACCGGTGTTTTGCAAGGTGATCGTTTGAGGGGCACTCGTGGTTGATGATGTCTGCGTTCCAAAAGAGAGAGTCGAAGTTGTGAGAACCACCTGAGGTTTGGATGAAGCCGCGTTTCCAGGCAACGCACTCCAGACGTTAACAGCCGTACACCCAAATAGGTTGCTCCCCGGCTGCGCTGCCGTATTGAAGAACAATTGCCCTATTTTGCAGATTCCGGGGAGAACTCCCCCGACCGAGATAGGAAGGGTGACTGGAAAGGTTGAGAAATCCGCATTCTGGCTTTGTCGGGCTAAATCGATTTTTCCAGACTGTCCAGAAGCTCCATTGAAACCGATTAGAAATGTACAGACTAGCCCACGTAGCAATTGTGAATGGATATTCGGCCTCCAGTTACCGCGAGTTTTTTCCAAAGTCGAAACGAAAAGCATCAATTTAACCGATTTGCTCACAACTCACAGAAACTCTCGGAACTGGATTAGCGCGGTGACCAATCACAGATGCCTCACCGCATCCCTACGGCAAACTTCCATCGGCATATCAACAACAAATCGCATCGTCTCGCACTTCAGCCACACCACTTCGACGAAGATGACCGTTTGGCTCATAGCTCACCTGGAGGTTCCAGCCGGTGCAGCCCCTACTGATTTGTAGAAAACGGCGGAACGGGTGACGTGATACCACCCACGGGAGTCCAAGTGTTGCCTGCAGTGCATAACCAAAGAAAATATCCCGACGCAGGAGTCGGATTAACGAAATATATCTGGCCAACCTTGCAGGCGGGCGGCAGTTGTGGCCCGACTGACACCGGTCGTGTAAAGGAGAAGCTACTGAAATCCGGATTGCGAGTCTGTGTATGAAGATCAATTTTCGTCCCGGATGTTTGATCGGACAGTAACCTCGCCGGAATTATCGCCCAAACGACAATTAAGCACGCTAACGACCCCGCTTTTCCAGACCGCCACATATCGTTTGAATCGATCTATTTCCCAAGTGCCTATCAGCTCGGAGAACTCTCGCTGGATTCGCAGTCTAGGGATCACTACAATCCAGCGACCTCTGAATTCGTCCTGCCCTCCCCTCTCCTGCCGAACTCGCCTGATATTGGCCGTGCGTGATTGTGGATGCTCTGGCGTTCTGAGTATCACAATTGCGCGGGTAGCAGATCGATTGGGAATGCCCGGTAGATCGTAGAAAGTAGCGACTCTCAGGCTCTAAGCCTTGATAGGCTCAGAGCAATTTTCTTTATCCGAGAAAAAAGGAGAGTCGCTAATGAAGAAACCATATCAGATTGAATCACAGCGAGCGGTGAACCGACTCGAGAAGATGGCCGCTGAGGGGAACCCGGCGGTGCAGATGGTGTTGCCGATGGCCGAGATGGTGGGCTGGCTGCGAAAGGGCGTGGGCGAACTGGTGCGCCAGACCGGATTGCAGTTGATGAGCTTGTTGATGGAGGAGGAAGTTCGGGAACTGGCGGGTGAGCGCAGCCGGCCGCAGCCGGAGCGGACGGCCAACCGATGGGGCAAGGAACGTGGCTACTGCGTGGTGATGGGCCAGAAAGTGCCGATCGAGAGGCCGCGCGTGCGAAGCACCGAGGACCAAGAGGTGCGGCTGGGCAGTTATGAGATGTTCCATCGCGGCGAACCCTTGACCGAAACGGTGTGGGAGAAGCTGATGCTGGGCCTGAGCACGAGGAGATACGGTCAAGCGGTGCGAGAGTTCACCGAAGCGTACGGTTTGGAAAAGAGCGCAGTGAGTGAGCACTTCATCGAAGCGAGCCGGGTCAAGTTGAAAGATTTGATGGAGCGGCGGCTGAACAAGCTGCAGCTGTGCGCGTTGTTGATCGATGCCACGCCGTTTGAAGGGCAGCAGATGATTGTGGCGTTAGGCATCGGCCAGGACGGGCGGAAAACGATTCTGGGCATTCGGCAGGGAGCCACCGAGAACACCACGGTGGTGGGCGAACTGCTGGGCGATCTGATGAATCGCGGGCTCGATTTCAGCACGCCCCGGCTCTACGTTTTGGATGGAGGCAAAGCACTGCACGCGGCGGTGAAGAAGTATGCCGGTGAGTCGGCGTCGATCCAACGCTGCCAGGTCCACAAGCGGCGCAACGTGCTCGATCACTTGACAGACGAGCAGAAGCCGGCAGTGGCCAGAAAGCTGAACGCGGCCTACGCGCTGGAAGAATACGCTGCCGCCCGGGAGGCGCTGAACGGATTGCATTACGAACTCATGCACCTCAATCCGAGCGCTGCCCGCAGTTTGGGCGAAGGACTAGAGGAAACACTCACCGTCCATCGACTGCATGTTCCGCAACAACTGCGCTTGACGCTGGCCAGCACGAACGTGATTGAGTCGGCCTTCTCGATCGTGGAACGAGTTTGTCTCAATGTGAAACGTTGGCATTCCGGCGATCAGCGCGAGCGTTGGGTTGGATCCGGCCTGTTAGTCGCTGAGAAACAGTTTCGCCGCATCAAGGGACACAAACAGCTTCCCCTTCTTCTCAGAGAACTCGAAGCTCTTGTTCCTTGTAAGTCGAATCTTGCGAAACGCAGAAAGGCATCGTAAATTGAAGTTACCTGAGAGCCGCTACTTTCAACGGAAAGTCGGGCGTTCCCTTGATCGATTCAGCACTCGATCGTTGGCGGTCTGTTTCGCGCGCGTAGTTATCCCGGCTGTCCGTCCTTCATTACCGACAGCGCTGTTCTTTGAAAACGTTGATTCTGATGAGGCGGTCTTTGCTGAGATCATCTCAGCGTCCCGTTGGTTTTAGGCCATTGAGGGCTCCGGCTCTCAGACTCGTTTCGACGCTTCATTCCGTCAGTGCCGGTAAGAAGCTGAGAGTGTGTCTCCAGGTTGCGGCAGCGGGTTGACGTTGGCGAAAACAATCTGATTGCCAGCAATGCTGTAGTCTGACTTTTGACGTAATAGGATGCCGTTTCTAAATAGTGCGAGGCTCGATGCCGGATTTGGCGTCGATGATAAAGTAAATGTCGAATTAGTTCCATCCAAACTACCGACAGGACTTTCGTTATCAACAAATGAAGGCAGCGCGGCTACGCTGCTTAGCTGGCTTACCAAACTGGATACGGTTTGGCTCGTCGCCAGCATTTGTTGACTGAGGTTGTCCAGCGTGCTTCTTATCGAAGCTATGTCGTTGGCGTTGGCCACGTTCGTTGAAGATAGCGCCGAGAATTGAGTGTTAAGCTGATTCACACTGCTCTGCAATCCGTAGAAGGCGCTCAGACCCGCCGTTGGAATTCCTACAAACCCATCGACAACTAGGTATTGGCCGTTGGACCGGCTGTTCGCTGAGCCCGTGACGGTGATGACCAATGAGTGAATACCTCTAGTCAGACCGGCAAACGTGGCAAGCTGCTGTCCAATTTCGACAGGGGAATATTCGTCGATGTTTTCCATGAGAACACCGTCGATCGAAATTTGCGCAATGCCTAAATTCGGCTGCTTCGCATACAGGTAGCTCACCTGCGTGCCGGTAAACGAGAATGTCGCCGTATCTCCCGGATGGTTGGAGAAGCTCTGAGTGCCACTGTAGCGGTTCCCCCCAGACGATTTTCCCCATGCGCCGGTATAGCTCACCGTAGGATCCGGATCGTCGTACACGCCAATCGGACTGCTTGCCGGACCGGCAATGAAGCCATCGAGGACGATGTAGGCACCAAGCGACATCTTGTTTGCTGTGCCAAGCGCGGTAACAACTACAGTATGTTGGCCGTTTGTCAGCCCTGAATAGGTTGCGATCTGTTGATCTATTTCAATATCCGAATATTCATCAATGGAGTCGACCGGTTTGCCATCAATAGCAATTTGGACTAACCCCAAGTTATTTTGCTTGGCGTAGACATAGCCTATTTGCGTTCCAGTGAACGAGAATGTAGCCGTGCTTCCTCTGCCACTGGAGTAGCTCTGAGTTCCGGCGTAGCGGTGGCTCCAAGATACATGCCCCCAATCGCCTGCATAGCTGATCGTCGGATCGAGATCATCGTATACTCCACTTGTTGCAGTCTCGGCCCCAAGGATAAAGCCGTCAATAACGACGTAGGAATCACTCGATTGCGAATTCTTTGTTCCTAGGGCTGTAATAGCGATGGTATGCGGACCGTTTGTTAATCCCGAATAGGTTGTGATTTGATTATCTATTTTGACTGCTGAATACTCATCGAGGGAATCGACAAGCTTTCCGTCAATGGCAATGGCGGCCACTCCGAGGTTATCCTGTTTGGCATAAACGTAGCTAATCTGAGTTCCAGTGAACGAGAAAGTAGCGGTATCCCCCGAGTACCTCGAGCAGCTCTGAGTGCCGCCATACCGATTTGCTTCGGTATTTTGGATCCAGGATCCTACATAGCTGATAGCTGGATCGCGATCATCGTGCACGCTCGCAGCCGCGAACCCCATCCCGCCTACGAAGGCCGTGGGCGACATGGAATGGGCATAAGAACCAGTAAAGACGAAAGCGAGCAAGCAATACGTCATACGAAGGCTCTTTACAAAAAGTCTATTTTTTTTTGGGCATCTTGTAATTGGGGGGCGCGGTGTGTTTAACTTGGGCGCTGAGTGTCTATTAAAAAGCTTCACGAGGATATCATCGGCATCGTGCCTGAAAAGCTTTAGGGGCCATCGGCAACAGTCTAAATCATTTTCTGGCGGCGAAAGGATCGCAGGACGGCGAGAAAACGCCGGAAAGACGCCAAATCCAACAACGCCGTATTGCCGGTGATGCGTCCAGAGCGGCAGGGATCGACATTGGAGTGACGGAGATCTTCGTTACAGTTCCTATCGTGCAGACCGTTCGTTTCCGACCTTCACGCAAGATCTGTATGCGTTGGCCGATTGGCTGAAGCATTGCGGGGTGAAGACGGTTGCAATGGAATCTACTGGCGTGTGATGGATCCCGCTGTTCCAGAATTTTGGAAGGTCGCGGTTCGAAGTCTGTCTAGTCAACGCTTCTGGATGTGAAGAATGTGGCCAGGAAGGCGCACCGACTTATGCGACTGTCAGTGGCAGCAATTCCTGAACTCGTGGGACTTTTGCGGGCTTCGTACCGACCGGAGCAAGAAGTCTGCGCAGTACGATCATTGTTGCGGTACCATGAAAGCCTTGTGCAGATGGGAGCGACCCATATCAACCGCATGCAGAAGGCGCTGGATAAGATGAGCGTTTAGGTGTATCACGCCATCAGCGACATCACTGGAACAAACGGGGCTGGCCCTTTGTCGATGCGGTCCTGGCGGGAAAGAGTAATTCGTTGGTTCCGGCTAAACTCCGTGGGGGACCGGGAATGTGCGGTAGCTCGTAGAAAGTAGCGACTCTCAGGGCTCTGAGTCTTGATAGGCTCAGAGCAATTTTCTTATCCGAGAAAAAAGGAGAGTCGCTAATGAAGAAACCATATCAGATTGAATCGCAGCGAGCGGTGAAAAGGCTGGAAGAAATGGCCGCTGAGGGAAATGCAGCGGTGCAGCTGGTGTTGCCGATGGCGGAGATGGTGGGCTGGATGCAGCAGGGAGTCGGGGAATTGATACGGCAGGCCGGATTGCAATTGATGACTTTGCTGATGGAAGAGGAAGTCCGGCAACTGGCCGGGGAGCGGAGCCGGCCAGTTGCCGAGCGAACCGCGAATCGCTGGGGGAAGGAACGTGGCTACTGCGTGGTGATGGGCCAGAAGGTGCCGATCGAAAGGCCCCGCGTCCGGACCACGGAAGACAAAGAAGTCCGCTTAGGGAGCTACGAGATGTTTCATCGCGGCGAGCCGTTGACCGAAGCGGTGTGGGAAAAACTGATGCTCGGTTTGAGCACGAGGAAATACGGTCAAGCGGTGCGTGAGTTCAGCGAAGCGTACGGTCTGGAAAAGAGCGCGGTGAGCGATCACTTCATCGAAGCGAGCCGGGCGAAGTTGCAAGAATTGCTGGAGCGGCGCTTAGACAAACTGCGGTTCTGCGCGCTGTTAATCGATGCGACGCCCTTTGAGGGACAGCAGATGATGGTGGCGTTGGGCATCGGCCAGGATGGGCGCAAAACGATTCTGGGCCTCCGGGGCAAGGAGCCACTGAGAACGCGACGGTGGTGGGAGAACTGTTGGGCGATCTAGTTAATCGCGGGCTCGATTTCAGCGCGCCGCGGCTCTACGTTTTGGATGGCGGCAAAGCCCTGCAGTCCGCGGTGAAGAGGTACGCTGGCGATGCCGCGCCAATCCAACGCTGCCAGGTTCACAAGCGGCGCAATGTGCTCGATCATTTGCCCGAGGAGCAGCAGGGTGCAGTAGCAAGAAAGCTCAACGCGGCGTATGCACTGGAAGATTATGCTGCCGCTAGACAAGCGCTCGAAGGGCTGCAGCACGAGCTGATGCATCTCAATCCGAGCGCCGCCCGCAGTCTGGCTGAAGGGCTGGAAGAAACCCTCACGGTTCATCGTTTGCATGTTCCGCAGCAGCTACGCTTGACTCTGGCCAGCACCAACGTGATCGAGTCGGCCTTCTCCATCGTCGAACGGGTTTGCTGCAATGTGAAACGCTGGCATCCAGGTGACCAACGAGAGCGCTGGGTGGCTTCAGGTTTGCTGGTCGCTCAGAAACAATTTCGGCGCATTAAGGGCTACAAGCAGATTCCACTTCTTCTCGGAGAACTCGAGACTCTGGGTTCTTGTAAGTCAAATATTGCCAAACGAAGGAAGGCGTCGTAAATTGAAGTTACCTGAGAGCTCCTGCTTTCAACGGAAAGCCGGACATTCCCTAAACTCCCGTAACGAACGGATCAAGGCTAGCGAAGGGGTAATCGCCAAATCGCTGGTGGGCCATTACTGGCCCGAGTACGTATTCACTGTCCGACAATCACTGGCTGCGCATCGTAGTTACCGAAAACTGCTGGAGGACAGCGATCGCGAGATTCGGTAATCATCGGAACAGTTCAATCCGCCCCGTCAGGCAGACACCTCGGGCGGCGACAATCGAGCACCCAAGCTCAAGACGTCCACCGAGGGTATCTTGCGATAGGAACTGAAGCGCGTCTTGGGCATCGATCCGAACTAACATTCCCGGCATCCGGGTGGGGATCGTTCAGACGCTGTTTGGCGAGATTGGTCCCGATTTCACGAAGTTCCTGATTGACGATAATTAAAAATCAAGAGCGGGAAACTACTTGACGCGGATCAAAGTTCCGCAGCGCTTCTGCGTTTGCCTCCTGGATGGCCTATGTCTGGCCAATATAGCAGCCCTGCGCCGCTGGTATCGATATCGGCACCCGAGAGATTTACGTCGCCGTACATTGCGATTCGGACAATCAACCGGTTCGCCGGTTCGGTACGTTCATCGAAAATCTGCAGCAGCTGACTGGAGCGCTGCAGACTACAGTGGCCAATGGAATCCACCGGCGTCTACTGGATTCCGCTCTTTGCAATTCTCGAAAGCGTTGGCTTACAGCCCTGCGTGGTCAATGCCCGGCACTGGAAGAATGTTCCGGGGCGCAGAATGGATTGGCATTGAATGTCAATGGACTCAGTTCCTACATTTGGTCGCTTTGGCTGCGCGCCGCTTTCCGGCGCGAAGATCCGGTCTGAGCGGCGCGCGCCATCATGCGGCATCGCCAGCAACTGGTGGAGCCCGCGCAACGTGTCCAGCACATGCAAAAGTCTCTGACGCAGATGAACCTTCAGATCCAGCATGTCCTAAGCGACGTAACCGTTACCAAGTATTTAAGGCTGCCAACTTCTCCCTCATTCCGATTCGATACTCCCTGTGAACCTCGCGGTTCAGTCTACCGATTTACGTTTGCTCGCAGCGAGCCCCCCTTTCGACTCGAGGAAATCCCTACGCTTACTGTGCTGAATAAAGCGTCTTAGCGTCTTCCAAAGCAAAAACGAGCCAACCAAAAGTGCGCCGACGAAGACGAGGCCGAAGCTTTGCGGCTCAGGTGTGTTAACTAGCTCTAGTTCCCGAGAAGGATCCAATAACGTTTCTCGGTAACCGCCGACTGACTTGAAAACACCTGGAGCCACGTCATCCGTGCCCAGAAACGTCACACTTTCTGCTGATGTATTTTCACCTAGTGTAGTTCCGCCAGTGCTGTGAATCTGAGAAGAAGACGCAGCCAGATTTGTTGGCTGTGGAAATAGCAGATCAGGGTATTCGGGGTGGAGATCTGGAAGTTTCGGCGGTGGCTCAAGCGAGTCGAGTTCAGCATCAGAGGGCTCGGCTCCGACGAGCGTCGGGCTATGGGGAACAAATGACAGGCGGTTGCCACAGCGTACCCTTGCGAGATGGCGGCCGTCGCTCAAAAGTGCCTCACCGGCCGGGATTTCCCGTCTTGTGGAACTCCAATAAACGTGGTCCTGTATACGATAGGAAACGTAGACAAACATGTTCCGAGGTGGACGATATCGGTTGGGCAGGGCACCGAAATCCTTGTAATGCTCGGCCACTACGGGATCAAACCCTTGGGCGGCTTTCAGTTCTTCTGCACTTCTTGCCCCCCCGGGAATCACCGAGTAGCGGAATTTTAGGCGAGGGGAAAGGCTAGGGTTCTCATATGTTGTTGGTGCCCTTGGGCAAACCGATTCCTTCCTTGCTCCGCTAGCAATAACACATGCGAATATAATGACCCTCGATCCCTGTCGCAGGGCTCGGCAAAGAGGTGCAAGACCACTCAGTAGCAGCATTCCACCAAATAAGTGATCGATTGCGAAAATCTCTCTTCGGAAACTTCTGATCTGCTCTCGTTCTAGAAAACCGCCGTTTAGAAGGTTGAGGAGCGACTAGAGCTTGCGATTTGTGTGGACCAAGTGGCGGAAGAGCTTCACCAACAGGCGCTGCATTGTATGCCGAAATCTACTCTCCGTATTCGCCAGCATCATGTTCATGACGATTCCCAGTTCTCGAGCCGGAACGTTGGGCTGTAACGTTTGGACGAAATTTGCGACTCCGCACTTCAGGCTGTATACCGACTCGAGTCCAGATCAGGCGCCAAGAATGCTAAGAGCGTTAGAGCTTGCGCACTCTTTTTTTAGAACAACTGAATGGTCAAATTTACTGTCGGACCAGCCAGTACAAATCGTCGTCTTCGCTGGGCCGGAAGAGTATACGTCATACCGTCGCAATCCTCAGGCTTTCGCGTATTTTCGCCGTCTGAGAGCCCAAAACTTTATCGTCGTCCAGGATTTTAGTCTTGACTCCGATCGTGTCGCGATTCACGAGTATACGCATTGTGTCCTTACTCAGGTTGCACCCAACCTACCGCTATGGTTGCAAGAAGGTCTGGCCGAGGTTTACTCATCGCTCACGACCGTCGCCAATCGGGCATCAATCGGAGCGGAGCTTGCCCAGTACTCCGAAATTCTTCACCATTCATCCCATGATCTTAAACTCTTGTTCGGAGCTGACGACAAATCGGCCAGCTACACCCGCGCCAAAGAGATCAAATCCTTTTATGCTGAGAGTTGGGCCTTGGCGCACATGCTTTTGCTAGGACCCGGTTATCGGAATACATTCGCAGATTTCCTGAGCGATTTGGCTGACGGTGAGACAATTCCTGATGCCTTGCAAAAGGCTTTCGGTGTCGACGTCGATACCCTACGAGCAGCATTGCGCGACTATGTTGCAGCAGCCAGAATCGAAGCTGTCTCATATCCATGTTCAACTTGCAACCTACTAACCCTGACCATTTCCCGGACGCATCCTCAGGAGGAGGAAGTCGCAATTCTTCTGGCCTCGCTCGCGTCGCCCGGAACTTCGGAAGCGTTTGCCTTGAGAAGCTCTCTCACCAACCTTGCTGGGCGAAGCGACTCTACGCCGGCTGTATTACAGTTCCTTGGCTATACAGCGATGGATGACAAAAATTTTGGGCAAGCAGGCATGTATTTCAAAGTGGCAATTGAGAGAGGGTTGAAAGATGCCGATACTCTCTGCGCTTTTGCTCGTGCAAAGTATGAATTAGGAGCCGGAGACGATGAAGTTGCTCCGATCTTACGGCAGGCCTTGGAACTTCAGCCACAGAGTGTTCGTACAAGATTGGAATTAGCGCGAAAAGCCGCAGAACTCGGAAGTTACCGAGTAGCAATCGACGCCCTAGCCGAAGGCGATTTTCATACGGAGCGAGAATGCTTCGAGCGCGGCTATTTAAAGACCTACTGCTTTCTGGAACTTCGCAAGTTTCGAGAAGCTGCACAGTCAGGCTATTATGCAAGAAGTTTGGCTCGTGTCCCTGAACAGCGTCGTCGAATAAACGAGCTCTTGCTGTACTTGCATTCAGATGGTTGACTCATTGTCGACCCCGACCTGCTCAGCGAAAAGATGCGTTTAGCTGCTAGTCTACTGCTACTGTGTTACAAGCGACGAGAGCAACAGAAAGGGCACCACGGTAGCTGCTGGAGCAGCGCACGGGCAATTTTAATGCGCAGCGTGGCAATGGATTGAGGGTTATGCCGTTCGGCGCGCGCGCGGCGAGCCGCAGGGCTCGAAGTGGGGGAGGAATTTTTGCGGCGCGTAGGTCCAGTCCACCGGCACGGGCTGAGGGAGAAAAACGGGTTCGCTCGATCACCAGAAACCCGTAAGCCGCAATGCAGAGCGTCGCGTGATGATGGAATCCTCGCCAACTGCGACCTTCATAATGTCCCAGGCCCAGTTCCTGCTTCAGTTCCTCGTAGTCTCCCTCGATGATCCAACGATGTTTGGCCAACCTCACGAGTGCGGTGAGTCTGGTGTTAGCGGGCAGAGTGGATAGCCAGTACCTGGTGGGCTCTGGTTCACCCGCTGGCCATTCCATCAACAGCCATTTTTCCGGGTATGGTTCGCTGCGCTTCTCGTCCCGGTGTGCGGGCCGAACACGAACCGCGGCAAAGCGCGATTTCAGTTGGTGCTTCGTTCCTTCACGCCAGGTAATGGTATTCCACGCTTGTTCCGACAGGGAAAGGGCCAGCTCTTTCACGGCCACCGGCTGATGCTGCGCATCCCGGTGCAACCGTATGGGCGGACGCCCCCGGGCTCTTGCGCCGTTTTTTCGGGGGTGGAACTTCACCGGGCGGCCACACCGTCAGATTCTCGTGAGCGCCGACCGCATACTGCAAATCCAGTTCGGTGATCCCTTCCCGAAACCGAGTCTCATTGCTATAAGCGGAGTCCGCCAAGACGGGCGCGCGCGGTACCCCTTGTTCCACCGCCTGGCCAATTTGCGCGAGGGCAATCGCCGGCTTGGTTTGAAAGCCGATCTCTTTGGGAACCCCGGTGGCCTTGCGCCGCTGCCGGTCGCTCGCCCAACTTTCCGGCAAATACAAACGCCACGCCATGGGAAGGCTCATATGGTTGGTGCTGACCGACAAACTCACCGTCACCTGGCAATTCTCCTGCTTACCACCTGCCCACAGTACTGCCGCGCCGAGTGCTTTCCCTTCTTCACGAAACCGGTATCAACCACGATCCACCCCGCCACGGACCCGTTTTGTTTCATCGCGGTAAGGACGTGCTCACGCAGGCTTCCCAGAATCGATTCGTCACTCCAGGGCGCATTCGCCACCAGATGATGCAGCGACTGGTGCGTGCGCCGGATATTGTTGGGGGCCAGACGCGCAGCCATGGGCTCCACGCTCTTGCGCTCGCCCGGCGATAACAGTCCGGCTCAGTAAGCTTTCAACGGAACAATGCGATCAGCGTGCCCGGCGGCTTTTGCCAGGCCATCCGTATATGCCGCAAAGCGCTTCTCTTGTGGGTCTGGCGCGGAGTGCGTAGCTACAAAACAATTCTACATCAAAATGTTTTGTTTGTAACACAGTAGTACTGCTGTCCTGAGCGGGAAATACGTTTACAAAGTCTTTCGACCTTGCCGAGGATGAAATCGGCATGGGCGTCCAGACGAAAGGTTTGGGATTTTGGTTACGCCGGTCGAGGTAGTCGAGCATGGCTTTCTCCAACGCCCGAATAGCAGTACGGATGCCGCGTCGGACACAGCGTTGGGTAAGCTCTGCGAAGAGCCGCTCTACGAGGTTGAGCCAACTGGCGCTCGTTGGGGTGAAGTGAACGTGATGGCGCGGGTGCTTCGTTAGCCAGCTTTTGACTTTCGCGACCTTGTGCGTACCGTAGTTATCCATGACCGAGTGCACGTCGAAGTCACTGGGAAGATTGGCCTCGATCTCGTTCAGAAAGCGGATAAATTCCTGATGCCGGTGACGCCGGTAGCAATTGCTGATGGTGACTCCGGAAGCGACATCCATGGCCGCAAACAGAGACGTTACTCCATGTCGCTCGTAATCGTACGACTGCAACGCTCGGGAACGCCCGGCGCCGGCGGCAGAATCGGCTCGGTCCGGTTCAGCGCCTGGACCTGGCTTTTTTCATCGACGCACAGCACCATGGCGCGGTCCGGAGGGTTTAAATACAGGCCCACAATGTCGCGCACCTTCTCCACGAATTGTGGGTCTTTGGAAAGCTTGAAGTCCTCCACTCGATGCGGCTGCAATCCGAACGTGTGCCCGATGCGTACGATGGCGTTCTGCGCGAGACCGGTCTCTTGGGCCATGAGCCGAGTGCTCCAGTGCGTGCTGTTCGCGGGCTTCGATTCCAACGTCTTCGTCACCACTTCCTCGATGTTGCGATCACTGATTTTTCGCGGCGCGCCGACGCGCGGCTCATCAAGCAAACCATCCAGCCCGAACTCCAGAAATCGCTTTCGCCACTTGCATACCGTTGCGCTCGTGACGTGCAGCTTTCGAGCCACTTTTTAGGATTACGAGGCAGATGGAGTAACCAGCGCGCAGCAGGCGATAGCGTCGGGAACGCGGAACTTTTCTCCACGAGGCCTTTGGCGAGCGACGCTAGACTGGAGTCTTTGGGCGACTTCCGATGAGTCCGTTGAATGAACTTGAGAACTTCTACGCAAATCTCTTAGCGGCCTACTTGTCGCTTCCGAGCAAACTGAAGAGTTTGGATGAGGAGTTCGTGGCTCTCATGGATTCCGCGGCCGAGTCTATCTCGGTCGAATTACGCCCAAGTTCATTGTCGGAAATCCGAGCCTACCAGAGACTTGGAAGCGATCACTTGCTGGTCTGTCTTCTTCACTTCTTCATAGATGACGTGCCCGAAAATGAATCTGGGCATTTGTACGACCTTATTGACAGCTTTTCACCAGCCGAAGTGTTGCGTGCACCGATCGAATCTCGAGAGGAGCTTACCGCTTGGCTGCTGTTGAACGCGAAGTCCTAAACGGTCATAGGGGATTCGACGACGACCGCTGCGGTTGCGTATCACGGATCGGTGGAAAATAGTCTCCAGATAACCGTGGTCCTGGAATTTACAATTATCGTAATGGCAGCGATGCCGCTCGCTAGGCACACGCCGCAGAGATCTCTATGGGCGGAACTACACCATACGGCTCCTCCCTTGTATACGAAGCGGCGAAACGGCACCAGCGCCACTGACAGCCCATTCGCAGCAGACAAAAGATCGCATTCAAACCGCGCAGAACATTCTAGTGCGTGGAGCGGGCCGTCGGGTCGCATGGGTGGAAACAGTCGGTGCAATTAACGCCCGCGCGTCATCCTTCAAATCTGTATCGCAAAACTCGCTTAGGATTCACCACCGGTGGGGAACCAACCAAAAGATTGACTTTTTCAATCACCCTTCCTCTGCTAGTATCGATCGATCGTTCATTTCATCGCGGATTCATCGGCTTCGAGGATTCGGGCAAACTGATGATCTCGCCGGTCGCCCATTGGCCATCGCTCGCGAGAATGGGAATTGGAACCGAGCGCGTCGTCAACGTCGGCGGCTTCACCGAAATGCAGCGTAGTTTTCTGGAGTTTCACCGAAATGGCGTTTTGCTGCGAGTATCCCGATAGCGCCTGCTCGGCCTAAACCTAAAGTATCGGATTGGTACCCCTCTGGAATAATCGGTGAACTTTGACGGTTCGGCCCTACTCTGTTGATGATGATCGTGATGCTAATTCTCGGATTTCTGAATACCCTTGCGGTTTTGTTCGCGTTTGTATTCGAGCGCAGCAAGGATCCGAGGTTCGAGGGCGACAAGCTGACCTATCGAAGTTAGTTCCATCTCGACTTCCGTCATTCGGCTGCGGTAGCCAGCTTAGGCTGGCAAGGTTAGTCAATCCAAGACGACAGTGCCGCCAAATCCCGCTTGCCCTCAGCTCCACGCCAATAGCACAAGACAAAAATCTTCAGGCGCGAGGAGAAAACCGAGAGCAGTCCGCCACGGATGTCTATAAGAACTCCGCAGACGACGAACTGGAAAGCATTTACTGTTACGTAGCCTGTCCGCACTGCATGCACCGTCAAGTGAGAAGGAGATTCGCACGATCCTCGGCAAATTTGCTCGCGGCAGCACTTGGGCCAAAGCAGGTCCAAATCGCTTTGCGGAAATGACGCCGGAACAGAGAAGCGCCGAGGCAACCAGAGGTTCGAAGGCGCGATGGACTAAGAGAAATAAACTGCCCAGCGATCAGAATGTTCAATGAAAGTCCATTGGGGGACGATCCGAGCGAAACGCTGACCTCCTTAGCGTCGAGTTGCGCTTGTCGGGCCTCATGGAAATGCTGATTTCGCATCTCGACAACACGACTCATCAGCTAGCTCGGTGCTCACACTGGTACAAGGAGCGCGCGCGGCAAAAGCTATGCCCTTCTCGAAAGAGCCTAACCTGACTTTCTCACGAGGAGGGGCGGCATCCTGATGATAAGAGCTGGCGTGGCGGAACGCGGGGAAGCGGCAACGAAGAGCGCGTAGGAGAGCCAGGCAGGCGCACGGGCTTGCAGGATGCTTTCAATGATTGAAAAAGAACTGTCAAAGAACCAAACCAGTGTCAGAGTCAACACTGGAGTTGCTGAAAGGCGGGCGAACAGAAGCTGGTCCGGATAGCCGCTGGAGAATGAAACCCAGACTTTGCGTACGGTGACGCGCACCAGCGCGCCAACCTTGAGCAGTTTGAGACGAATGGTTGGGCACTGTGCCCTCGCCATCCGAGTCCCTTTGAGACCCAGCCGCCGCAAGCCTTCGAGCAACAGGTAAGCAATCGAAGAAAGATACAGTCGCAGTGGGTTGGAACGCAGATAGGCGGTGCTGGTGCGATAGCTGAACAGGGAAAACTGTTCTTTGATGCGGTTCTCCATTTCGCCGCGTGCACAGTACAGTTGCTCGTAAAGCGACTGCGCCGGCCAGCTGAGGGCCTCGAGCGAAGTGACGAGAAAGCGTGGAGTCTCGCCTTTTACAAGCTGCTCGGCTTTCGCCACGACGCGACGGCTGCGTTGCCAGGAATCGTGCGTCCGATAGGCGAACTCGGTGAATACGCGGGCGGCCTGTTGGGTCTGCTGGCGTACTCGGTGCGCTTCCACCATCTCGGCATCGATCGTCTTACGGAGTCGCTGATTCCGCGCCAGACCGAATACATAGTGAACCTGGTGGGCTTCACACCAGCTCATCAACTCGTCCCGGCAGAAGCCGGAGTCGGCGCGCAGAACGATCCGCACCTCCGGCCAGCGAGCCCGAATCTGTTTTACGATGCGCTCGACTTCTTCCCGGCTGCCCGCCGAGGCATCGATATTGGAAGGCCGCAGCCGCGCGCACAACAGATGTTCGCCCGCGAAGAGGTACAACGGCAGATAGCAGTAGTGGCCGTAATAGCCATGAAAGAAGCGGCCTTCCTGTCGGCCGTAGAGCGGATCGTCGGTGGCATCCAGGTCGAGCACGATCTCTTCGGGCAGAGCGGCGTAGGCTTCCAGAAACACTTCTACCAGCAGCCGGTCGATCGCCTCGGGATCCATCACAATCTTGGCGTAGCGCTCCCCCTCGGCGGCCTCAGCGCGCGTCAACTCCCAGCGATTCAGCGTGCTCTTGCCCGCCAGTGCTTTGCCGCGATTGCGCTCCTGTTTGCGGTCTTGTCCTTCCAGGTCGCGCTTGCCGGCCAACACCGCCAGCAACGGATCGGCGCGCAGCTGATCCTGATCGTTCAGGTCTTCGTAACCCAGCGCCAGCGCATAGACCCGCTGCGCCACCAATTCCGGCATGCTGTGCTCAATCCGATCCGCCGCGCGGTGATCGCTGAAGCAACCGGCGAAGCGTTCCAGATGCGTGTGCGCCGCTCCACTTCGCGCAGCAGCAACCCTCCCCCATCGGAGGTGATCTGTCTGCCATCGAATCGCCCGATGACTTCTCTGGAAAATAATGCCTGAAACTCAAAACCCGCTTGGCTACACTCTGTCATAGGCTAGGGCCGTTTTCTCTGCTCTAAACATTTGGTCGTTCTTATGTTTATCTCAGATTGTACGGCTCCTGGCTACCTATACTCGTGAGAAATTGCCGCTAAATGGTCTCAGCCGCAATATGGGGCAGAAGGTCTTTGACACAGCCATCGAGATGGCGATAGAAGATAGCCGAACCGGAGCTATTGTCCCGCCCTTAGACGAAACTCGGGGCCTGAAACCATAGCGTCGCGCCCTTGCCAGATCGCCCGCGCAACCGAATAGTTAAAATCAGTGAGAGGGTGCGGCGTTGGTGGCACTCGCATACTATGCGGAGAACTCTCCTGATTTTTGCTTTCGTGGCCGGTACTTGTTTGGCGTCGTCGATCGGACTTGATTATGGCGGCGGCCACCACACGAAACCATGTCGGCAGTCACGGCAGCAGCCATAAAGGCGGCCACTACTCGAACCCTCGCACTCACAACCAGTACGGAACTCACAAGCCGTAGCCGCTCTGCGCAGAAAAAAGCAGCATCGGCCCTGAAATGGGCATACTGTTAGGCGTGGCCTAGAGCTTGAGTGTGTCAAAGCTGCCGGCCTGGCCGGGCAACGGGCACAACCAGAGATTCCGCCTGTCCACGGTTCCGCTCGCATTGTCAACTCCGGCTGAAAATTCGTCATTCTGCCGGTTGAAAATTCCCCAGCCCTGACGAAGCGGTGGTTTACAGCTCCGGCTGGCGGATCTGGATTTTGTTAGCGACAAGATTATGCGGCTGGATGGTGAGTGAGCTTGCCCGGCGCATGCAACCCTACCTGGACCAGATTACCCGCTTATGCGCCATTCCCGGGCGTGGATGTGCTGACGGCCTGGACGCTGTTGGCCGAACTCGGGCCGGATATGAGTGTGTTCTCGAGCGCCGCACACGCGGCGAGTTGGGCCGGACTGTGCCCCGGCAACCGCGAGAGCGCGAGGAAGCGCTTAGGCAACCGGGCCAAGAAGGCAACCGCTGGCTGCGTCGCGCTTTGTGCCAGTCGGCTTGAGCGTCACACGCAAGAAGGATTGCTATCTGCAGGCTCACTTTCTTCGACGCGCTGCCAAGGGTGGCGTGAAGAAGGCGATCATCGCAACCGCTCATCAGTTGCTCATCATTGCCTATCACTTACTCCGCGACGGCGGTTTATACCGCGACCTCGGCGGCAGCTATTACGACTCATTGCACCCGCTTCGCACTCAAAACCGCCTCATCCGGCGGCTGGAACGTCTTGGGCTCCAGGTCATCGTCCGGCCCACCCAAGCTGCCCCGGAATCCGCTTCACTGCCCTCCGCCCACAAACGCTGCCGCAGCAGACCTTGCAAGTGTCTCGAAAGGGGAATTGATTGCAAACACACCTACTTATAAATTCCCGTTTTCGAAGAAGGAAACATCAAAACAACCGAGCCCTCCAGAGAACTTTACGCGCGGCCTGCGTGCTGAACGAGTGCTGACGGTAAGAGCTGACTGCGAGACTTTATATCTTCCGCGAAAGCTCTGAGGGTTCGGTAGTCCCATGAGAATTGTAGAAAAGGCTGCTCGTCTTTGATGACCGTGATAACCGCCCCTCTCGGCACCTGAACACAACCCTTTCCGAGGTCATCGAAGTAGACCGCCAAGACTTGTCGCACCAGAACATAAACCCTTTGTTGCATCGCTATCTCCTTTCTGAGTCCGCTTCGGGAATTTCCTTATAAGAAGTTCTCAATCGAGGCAAAACTCGCAAGCAAGTTTTACCAGTATGCGCAGCTCGACGAAATAACAAAGTATTTTTTGCCGATCCGCGTGAAGAGACTAAGCTGTTTTTTAAGAGGCGTTTACAAGTCCGCCAGTGCTAGACAGGAGATTTCTAAGGTAAAACCTACCTGTTTGTGACATCTTGCGATGAGAGGTCTGTAGTACTTACAGTACTAACAGATTGTAAAAACTACCATGCACACTCCAGTAATCATCGACTTCATTCGAATCATCTTGACAGTGGTTTTTGGCTGATTGGTTTAGAACTCGCGTCAGGAATTGACCCGATTTCCCCTTTTGGCCGCTAGGCTTGGGTTTTCCTTCTCCTCCCCGGCAATACGCATTATTTGTCGGGGTTTTTTATGCCCGTCTGGTCGACAGAAAGGGCAAAATTCAGAACTTGGTCGTCTATTTTGGTTCTACACCCGAGGCGGGAACTTACGGGGCGAGAGACGCTGAGTAGCCGCCGGTGTGGCGGTAGCAAGGGTTACACAAGGCTAGCTGCGACAGCACGCAATGGAATTGCCGTTTTTACTTCTGGCCCTGGCACTTCTCTGATAAAAGAACCTCCCCAGCAATGGAGCAGGGCCGGATTGATCGAGAAAACTGCCGGTTCTGGCCATTTTGGGAATTTCCAAGTTTTGCTTGGCAGTAAGGAGGAGTTGCTTGTGAACGGGTCTTACCCTGCCTTTCGTTCTGCGTACTCGCACGAGGAGTTGGCCGAACACTTTCTCCTCACGCCTATTGAATTGTCTCTCGTGCTCAGGTGCCGGGGTGAAGCCAATCGTTGCGGCATGGCGCTCCCGTTGAAGGCGGTGAATTGTCTCGGGTATGTCCGAGATACCCTCGACATGATTTCCACCTGAGGTTCGTACGTTTGTGGCGGGTCAGTCGGGATTGCTGTGGGATCAGTCGGAAACGTATGCTTGGTCCAGCCGAACGCGGGACCAACATTTGGCCCAAATTCGGCAGCACAGCGGCTGGCGGCCTCCCACGGGCGGCGACAACGTTGTGCTCGAAGTCTGGCTGCGCGAGCAAGCGGCCTACAGTGCCCATACAAGCGAACTTCTGTTCGACGTAGCCTGCCAAAGATTCTATGAACAACGTATAGAATTACCTGCCGAAGGAGAGCTGCGCCGACTGGTGAACGCGGCGCTGAACGGCTTTTATCAGGACATCCATCGACTAGTAGGAGAGGTATTGTAGCCTGAGGTACGTACGAGCATCGATCGACTTCTGGTTGTATCGGAGACCGAGACCATCTCTCGATTCGAACGGCTAAAAGCAGATCCGGGCAAAAGCGGGGTGGATAATCTCCAAGCCGAAGTGGAAAAGCTGCGAGCGATTCGCAATCTTGAGATTGGACCATACGTTTTTGAGAGCTTGCCATGGAAAGTGCTTCAGGTGCTGAAGCGGCGAGCCATGAGTGAAACAGCGAGCGGGATGCGTGACCATACGGAAATGATTCAGTATGGTCTGATCGGGTGCTTCTTGCATATTCGCGCTACAGAAGTAACGGACGATATTACCCCCATGGCGGTCGAGCTGATCCATCGGCTCGACAAGCGTTCCGAAAAGCAGATTCAAAAAGAGTGGCTCGCTAATCTCGAACCGGTGGAAGGCAAGATGCAGATCCTGTCACGAGTCGCCGAGGCGGTCGTGGGAGAACCCGATGGAGTAGTGCGGAACGTGATCTTCCTAGGGTCAAGGAAGAAACCTTCACTAATCTGGTGTCGGAAATTCCGGCTGGAAAGTCCTCAGTTGAGGTTACTGCGCCAGACAGTAATCCGGCGTCATATTCGACTGCATGCCGAGCATTTCCCAACAGGAGAAGAAATTCCTCTGGACGGCATCGTTTCGCCCAGGTGGCGCGAGAAAGTCTTGGGCGAGGGTGAAGACGAGAAGTTTGGGTCGAAGGTTCGTATGCCTTTCGAAACCGAATCAGGATCTGCCCTGCGACTGGAACGATGAAACCCGCAGAGCGCTGCATTACGGTGACCTCGGGAAACCAGGATGCGGCCACCTTCATCGCGTCTCTTAAGCAACGATTGGCCAGCGCGCTAGAACAATTCAATCGAATCATTCCGGCACTCCCTCATCTGTGTATCTGTCGACCGAATAAAAAGGAAGACCGGGGACTCTGGGCCTTAGCCAAACTGGAGCCTCAGCCAGAACCAGAAAGCCTCGGGCTGATCAAGAGCGAGATCAGTGACCGCTACGGGATGCTGGATCTTCTCGATCTCTTTGTCGAAGCGGATCGCCTGGTGAATTTCACGAGATTCTTTGCCCACTCCGGAACGAAAGAGATGCGGTCCCGAGACGCTCTCCGGCCTTTGCTCATTCTCGACATGTTCGCCGAGGGAACGAACACCGGTATTAAGCGGGTCGCGAATGCGAATGACCGTACAGATACGAAGAATTGCTGTATGTGCGAAGGACCTACTTTTCTCCCGAAGCTCTTCGGAACGCCCACGGCGCCGTTGTAAATAAGCTCTTGGCTTTGCGAAATCCGGAAATCTGGGGCGAAGGTGGCAGTAGTTGTGCTTCGGATGGCTCCCGCTTCGAGAGCTGGAAAAAGAATCCCATGACCGAGTGGCGGTCTCGTGATCGGGGCTATGGCGTCATGGTTTATTGGCACGTTGAAACCAACGCGGTATCCATCTACTCGCAGACCAAGAGTTTCTCCAATTCCGAGGTAGTGGCCATGATCGAAGGTCTGGTCCGCCATGACACCGAGATGCGAGTGGAAAAGAACTTCGTCGACAGCCACGGGAGGTCGCATTTGCCTTTTGCCATGTACTGGGAATGATGCGCCTCGTGCCACGTCTCAAGCGGATCAAATATGAGCGGCTCTACTCGCCAGAGAAAAGCGCTGCCGAACGGTATCCGAATCTGGCGGGCACCTTTGCTCGCCCCATCCGCTGGAAAGGCATGCAGCAACAATATGACGAGATGGTGAAGGCGACCATTGCCATCAAACAAGAAACCGCGACAACCGAGGCGGTTCTCAAGCGCTACAACTCCTACAACACCACGCACCCAACTTACAAGGCGTTGGCGGAAGTCGGCAAGGCTGAGAAAACGATCTTTCTAGTAGAGCGCACGTTGGAAACAAGAGGACTCTGGTAAAGGCTGAGCGGATGACCGCCGCGCGTTGACACCGCTCTTTCATGGCCACATCAATCCGTACGGCCAGTTTGCCCTCGATCTGAATCGGCCGTCATTCCTTGAGGCAGCTTAATGCTTCGGCAGACGAGTCCGAAGCAAATGGCCCGGAAACTTGCTCGGCTTTTCCGGGCGGAGCGGCCGGATTACAGGTATAAGTATGCTCTCAATCCGTTGGATTCGAAGAGTCTGGCGACCTATCGAGACCTTGCGCTGGCAGACGTTTCTCCCGAATACCAGGAGGCAATGAAGGCATTTCCGCTCCGGTGATTTATTGCGTGCCATCGCAGTTAGCCTTATGTAGCCCCTGCTTGGACCGGTATTTACCGCTGCCGTTAATAGATCTGTGGCGGGAGCAGCATCCGGAAGCGGCGGTTGCCGAGCAACTCCCGCTCGCTTGGGAAGCTGGTGCTTCAGCGAGTGGCCGCCCCTTGGGCAGAGATCGGCATTCTCTCGATTTAACCGTGACGACAAAAGAGGGAGAAGATCCACAGGAGAGAGAAGCTTTGTTGTTCTTTTTGTTAGTCATGAATCTTCTGTATCCCAATCCTTCTAGCCGCTCCGCCTCTTGCAAATTTCGAATGTCAAGACGGCTAATTAGGCACCTGCTTATAGCAATCTCGCTTGTCATTATATGTTACGTGTGCTACAGATTGAAAACTCGAAGAATCTTGGCTCCTGGGTGCAACTGTTTTAGTAATAGCCAATGTAGCCCGGGTCAACTGTGCGTTGCCGACTGCGATAACGACGATCAAGGAACTTGTCAGAAAATTCGACAATAAATAAGTTCATTACCGCGTCTGATTTGCTTTGCGGGTTTAGAATCACTGCTAGCGACCCAAGAACCATCTTACGCCGTATGCTTTGTTCTTTGTCATGAAGAAGAAAATGAACGTGACACTTCGAAATGCCTTCGGAGAACTCAAGCAAGATACACGCTATGCGGGCAGAGTGTACCGTCGCAGCCTAGCGGCGACCGGATTAGCTGCTGTCTCGCTGGCGTTGGCAATCGGGGCCACAACTGGGGGATTCGCAGTCGTTAATTCGCTACTATTTCGGTCTTTACCAATTGTCGCTCCAGAGCGGTTGTATGAACTGGATAATTATAAGGTAATTGAGTTTGAATTGCATCGCCGACCCGCCTTTACCCGCTGGGTCGAGGAAAGCGCCTGGTGGCAAAACGTAACCGCATATCGATCGCCTCCGGTTACTCTAAGCGCGCCAGGTGGACGTGCGTTTTGGGTAAACGCTACAGAGACGACCGCTGCGTTTTTCCCGATCCTCGGTTGCAGGTTAACCTTGGGTCGGCTGTTTGCGGCAGACGAAGACGTTCCCGGCCATGACGCTATCGCGGTAATCAGCTATGGGGTTTGGGAGAATTTGTTCGGCGGCGATCCAAATGTGCTTGGAGCGACGGTGCGCTTGAACGGTGCTGTTTTCACCGTCGTCGGTGTCGCTGCTCAGGATTTTGATTTTCCCAACAAAACCTCTGTATGGACGCCCACCTATTTTGACTCAGATCGTGTGCCCAAGTCTGATGGATTTATAGGAAATGCCATCGGTCGACTGAGAACTGATTTGACCGTCGAGCAAGCAACTGCAATGGCTCGGGTTCAGTTCAACAATACCTTTCCAAGAGAAATGGCTGACCCACAATATCGCCTGCGACTGATCTCGCTTCGCGACCGGCTTATTGGGCCTGTTCGCCACGCAGCCCTAACGTTATTTGCGATGTTGGCTTTTGTGTTGTTAATTGCATGCATCAACATTGCGCAGCTGGTCTTCTCTCAATTGACTGAGCGCCGCAAGGAGTTAGCAGTTCGCAGCGCGTTGGGTGCGACCCGTTTCCGACTGATCCGACAACTATCCACGGAAGCTGCGTTACTTACTATGACTTCAGGACTTTCCGGCCTCATTATAGCACGATGGGCATCGCGAATTGCGTCTGCCGCCCAGCCCGCGCCTGCTTCTGCACTAGACTATACGGTCTTTGATTGGCGGGTTCTCGGATTTGTCGCCGGAACCGGTATCGTTATCGGCATTTTCTTTGGCGTAGTCCCAGTGCTGGTCGTTGGTTGGGCAAGAGTTATGACTGATCCTAGTTGCTACGAGGGACGGCCACGTTCGGGCCTCAATCACACGAGGGCGGCGCTCGTCTCTCTGCAAACTGCCCTTACTGTTTCTCTTGTGGCCGGGTCGTTTGCAATGGGCCGCAGCTTTCTACGCATCGTTGATACCGATTTAGGATTTCGAACGAACAACGCCGTGACGCTGACAGTTTCACTTCTCGGCTCCGGTTATGATGTTGACCGTCGAGCTTTACAGTATTATGCGCGAGTGCTACAGCGGCTACAAGGATTGCCCGGAGTCGAGTGGGCGGGAGCAGCAGACAACTTTCCACTAATCCGCGGGTCTGTGCCGGTTGAAAAATTTAAACTAAGGTATAGTCAAACTACTGAGGCAGTACCGGTGAGTATTAGCCCAGGTTATTTTCGCGCGATAGGTGCCACCCTAGTCTCAGGCCGCGAGTTTTCCGAGGTCGACAAGGCAGGGTCGAATCGAGTCGCAATAGTCGATGAAGAATTTGTTCATCGTTCCAATTCGTCCTACAACCTCGTTTCAAAAAGCATAACTCTTTCGTCGGACCCTGGCCATCCGCTTACCATTGTGGGAGTCGTTCGCTCAATCCGTTTCAGTGCAGCCTCCACAATGGCACAGCTCTTTGTACCCATGTCTCAGCAGCCGCCTACCTTCGCGACCCTCGTTGCGCGGGTGCATGGAGAGCCTGGGAGATATCTTCGCCTCTCCCGAGACGCTGTGCAAAGTGTCGACAGCCATGTCTCCGTCTATGACGTCAAGACACTAGATCAGCGATTAATGGACCTGTTGGCTAAACCGCACTTCTACACAATTGCTATTCAGTACTTCGGTGGCTTTGCGCTCCTATTAGCTGCACTGAACGCATACGGCATTGCTTCTTATTCTGTTGCCAAGCGCACTCGAGAAATTGGCATTCGCATCGCCGTTGGTGCGTCTCCCCTTAGTCTGCGTACGATGCTGCTTTGGGAATGCACTCTACCTGTCGCACTCGGCATGTTGGGTGGCATAGGTATTGCCCTATGTCTAAGTAAGTTTCTCACTTACTTAATCGCTGGTGCAGAACCAATAGGGGTTCAGAGTTGTCTCCTCGCTATTCTCTTGCTGGCCGTCGCCACCGGAACCGGCGTCTGGATCGCAGGCAGCCAGGTCGTTGGTATGGACGCGAATGATACGTTGTCAGGCAATTGAACTTCTGCTAAGACCGTAACGTGGAGATCGTCTACTCTGTGCACCTCTCAGATGTAAGCCCAACAATAGTGAAGCCTTGATAAGCTCATTATGCCTAGTCATCCTCGATCAGAAGTAGCTTTGATCTTTCCAGCCGGATCCCGTTCTTATGACGCTGTTCGGAGACGTCCTTCAAACATTCTTGCGAGAATGCAAGCTGGACTTTCAAAGAAGTTATTTCCGGATGATTTCGGCGTACGTGGCGATTGGATAGCTGTTGATTATTTGACCGAAGCGCTACTTTGTAGCGGCAACCTTGAACATTACCATTGTTTTGTAGAAAAGTCATTCTTATCTGAAGCTCAGAGCTTATTGCAATCTTATGGCAAAGTGAAATCTAATCTGGGTGCTGCTGAAAAGATCACAGTTGCTTCTTTTAAAGACATTCCTACAATCTTTGCTTCCGGGCAACTAAAGGCGCTGTTCAGCCCATCGGCTGATCCCGCGTTTGCATTGTCCCTTCGTAACAACTACGCTTCTTCTATATTGCCCGTGGTTGTAGTCAGTCATGGGTTCAGTTTTCAGGAAATGCTTTATGACTGGTTTCTGCGGCTGTTTCTAAAACAGACTTATCAATGCGACTCCATAATCTGCACCAGCAGGGCCAGTCAAGCCGCCATGGCACGGACCCTAGAACATGTCAGTGAACATTTTAATCGGGACTTCCTTCGTTCCGTTGAGTATGCCGGCCGCTTGGATATTATCCCCCTTCCGGTGAACACAGAACGATTCAAACCGCAACCGAAGGAGCCGATTCGCAACAACCTTAAGCTGCCCAAAGACTCAGTTATTCTTCTTTATCTGGGTCGTATTTCACTTCTAAAAGCCGACTTGGTTCCGCTGCTAATGGTGTTTAGGGAGATCTTAATCGATAGTCCAGCTTCGAAAGCCTTGCTCGTCATCGCCGGTACAACAGATGCGCCCTACGCGCGTAGTATCGAGACGTATGTAAAAACTATAGGCCTTTCACCGCACGTTAGATTCATTTACAATCTGGACGATGTCGCAAAGGAATCACTGCTAGCGTGTGCGGATATTTTTGTGTCCCCAGCAGATAGCATTCAGGAAAGCTTCGGGCTCACGCCGACTGAGGCAATGGCGTCAGGAATACCGCAAGTGGTAGCGGATTGGAATGGATATCGCGACACGGTTGTCCACGGCGAAACGGGCTTTTTGGTGCCTACGTATTGGACGAAGTGCGACTCTGATTTGACGATAAGCGGGTCAGTAATGGGTTGGGGTTTTGACCACGAGGCTCTGGGACAGTCGGTGGCGTTAGATCTTAGAATCATGAAACAGCACTTACAAGCCCTGATCCAGAATCCCGACTTGCGGCATAACATGTCGGTTCAGTCTCGATTGCGCGCAATTACTTATTATAGCCAGTCCCAAATTGCTACTCAGTACGAAGCATTGTGGTCAGAGCTGGACATCATCTCTCGTGCTTTGAGTCTCAAGGAAAACAAGGAGTCTTACGAGACACCTAAGTATTTCGAACGCTTTAAGGGGCATCCAAGTAGCTTACTGAGTGACGATTGCTCCATAAGCCTAACAGGTCCTGGAAGACGTGTTACTGATGCCGGAATTAAGATGCTGTTAAGTTCGCAGTTAGGGGGAACAAAGACAATTGATCCTCGCGTGGTCCGAGCAATTGTGACGACTCTTGCGGTCGGTCCTGAAACAGGCGACGAACATCGCATAGGGGAAGACGGAATCACTTTAGGTGCACTCGTTGACGATGTGATGTTCGCGGAAGCCCAACATCACCCGGATTTTGTTCGCCGAAACGTGATGTGGCTAATGAAATATGGTTTTCTCGCTCCGTCACAAAATCCGGAGTGGGAGACATCTATCGTGAGTCAGGGGCCAAAGTCCAGTCACTCGAAATCTAGGGTTACTCTTTCTTCCGTCAGCGGGTCATCGTCTTTTGTCAGAAAAGCATGTCGCTATGGAGATATGAGCTTTTATTCTGCAGACGAGTGGATCGGGCGATCGCTCGATCTGTACGGAGAATGGTCCGAGACTGAGGTCGCGCTATTTCGACAGATTATTCAACCGGACGATATTGTCGTGGAAGCTGGGGCGAATGTTGGAACACACACTATTGCCTTCGCCCAAATGGTTAGCCCGTTTGGAAAGGTCCTAGCTTACGAACCTAATCCGTTTTCGTTCGAACTTCTGAAAGAGAATGTCGGCTACATCTCAGTTGTCTCTGCATTCCGGCTAGCGTTAGGTCAAGAACGGTGTGTCGCAGCAATAAGTACGCCATGGAATAATCCTGGAGGAGCAGAAGTTGTTTTGGGCGAACACGGTGGAATCTCCGTTACAACATTGGATGAGACCTACGAGTTAGACCGACTTGCGCTGCTAAAAGCAGACGTGGAAGGAATGGAGCTGCCCTTGCTAAAAGGGGCGGCAGTCACAATAAGGCGATGTCGCCCCTTACTATATGTTGAGGATGACAGAGAGGAGCGTAGCAAGGAACTTCGGGCCTGGATTATTTCTCAAGGCTATCGCGTTTATAAGCACAGACCCTTTCTATATAACGCCGCCAATTGGCGTGGCAACAAGGTTAATGTCTTCGGGTTAGTAGCAAGTTTCAACTTGCTGTGTGTTCCAGTCGAACGGCAGGACCTGCAAGACGTCACCGACGGCTTACTAAGGGTTACTAAGTGAGAACACGCCGACTTACTGTCACGCTGCCAAGAGCCGCAGCCTCGCCTGCTCCGGGAGCTAGCACAAGCGGAGTTGGCTTTCAAGTTTGAAAGCACTTCGTCAGCGGTGAACTTCCTGATCCGATGGGCAGTGAGAATACGCTGAATGCGAACACGGCTGATTTTAGCGCCTTGGGCCGGGGTTGGCACTTTACTCAGCAAGTCCCAGATGAAGCGATCATCTGCAGCGGAACTGAGTGTAAGCATCTGTGGATAATAGCGATGGAGCTGTTGCTGACCTGCCCCCAAACTTCGCACGTCAGTATCTGTCAAAGTAACATGGCTTGGTTTGTGGCTTCGCCCTCATGAACAGCTCCGGACCGCGGAGTGGGAGGCGAGGTCAAGGCCGAGCGAAGCGAGCCCGCAAGGTTGCCTTGAGGTCGTTTCCCCGGAGCGGTTATTCGAAAAGGTTGAGGGCGAAGTCACCTGGCGCGCGAACTCGACTGGTGTCCGATAACCCAGACTGGAGTGAGGTCGACACTCGTTATAGTCCCGCTGCCAAGTAGCGATCTGACGGCGCGCGTCAAATAGGTTGCGAAACCAACTCGTGTTCAGGCATTCATCGCGCAGTTTGCCGTGGAAGCTCTCGACTTGTCCATTTTGCATCGGACGTCCGGGTTGTATATGCAGAAGCTCAATCCGTCTCTCGATGCACCAGGCCAGAAAGTGTCGCGAAGTGAGTTCCGGGCCATTGTCAGAGCGGATGCGGCGTGGCCATCCGCGCTGGCTCATGACCTTTTCCAACACTCGAGTGACGCGCCGGCTCGCGAAGCTGGTATCGACCTGGAGTGCTACACACTCTCTGGTAAACGCATCGACCACACTCAGCACTCGAACGCTGCGACCGGTGGCCAGCTTGTCGGAAATGAAGTCCAGAGCCCATTCTTCATTCGGCACCACGGCTGCTTCCAGTGGGCTGCCCATGCGCATCAGCCGCTTTCTCTTGCGCCGCTTCACGGCTAAACCAGCCTCGTGATAAACGCGCCAGACCTTCTTGTGATTCACGACGATCCCCTCCCGCAACAACAGCACGTGAAGCCGCCGATAGCCGTAACGAGGCCTTTCGCGAGCCAGTGTCAGGAGTTGCTCGCGCAACATCACATCCGTTTGCCGGTGTTCATACCGATAGGTTGAGACCGCCAATCCAACCAGCGAACAGGCGCGCCGTTCACTCAAGGCGTAATCCTTCCGGAGTTGCTCCACAGTCGCCTTCATTCCTGGGAGCTCCAGCCGTTTTTTCGAATCACCGACTGCAGTGCGTCTTTGTCCAGGCTCAGATCGGCTACCAGCTTCTTGAGTCGCCCATTCTCGTCACGCAGCTGCTTGGCTTCCTGCGCTTCGCTCACGTTCATCCCGCCGTACTTGGCTTTCCACGCGTAAATTGTGTACGTGCTCACGCCTACTTCCCGCGCTACCTCCGCCGCTTTTCGACCGGCATCCACCTGCTGCAACGCCGCGATCATCGCTGCTTCGCTGTGCTTGCTCCTTGGCATCTGTCTTCCCCTTTCTCTCGTACGAAATCATAATCAACTTCGTGCGAATTTCGGGGAGCAGGTCATTGCCACAAGCGATTGGTGATTCGTCTTAGTTCCGCTTTCAGCTCTTCTTCGAGGCGGGAAAGCTCCCGCAGTCGAATGATGTCGGGGGATTCCAGCTGAACACGTTTATAGCTCTTTCGGTCCGTCCTCAGGGAGTTAGCCAACACCAGAGCGTCACGGAAGTCGTCCTTTGCTCCTGACTACACTGACGTAAGCATCACATGAACACCGGTCTTTGGTCGAAGGCAAGCGTAGCAGCGCGGGTGAGTGAATGGCGTTACTCGGCCTGAGCGGTCCAGCGATGGGGCAGGAGGTCTTCGAGTTTCTGGATGGAGTGCGACGGGATACGATCCAGCACATCGCGGAACCAGGCAAACGGGTCGACTTGGTTGATTTCGCAAGAACTGACAAAGCTGCGCAGAATGGCCATCGTCTTTCCGCTGCGGTCGCTGCCGAAGAAGGTCCAGTTGTTGCGTCCGACCGCAATACCGCGCAATGATCTCTCGGTACGGTTGTTATCGATGGCGAGATCGCCGTCTTCGAGATAGCGCGTGAGCGCCAGCCAGTTCTTTAGAATATAAGCAACCGCCTGGCCGGCATCGCTCTTGGGCAGCAGTTCCGGCTGGATGCGCAGCAGATAGGCGTGCAGTTCCTCGACGAATGGCTGCGACACGGTTTCGCGCAGCAGACGCAAGTCTTCGCCGATAATGCGCGATTTCCGGGCATGCTTTTCGACTGCGTACAGTTGTCCGATATAGGCCAAGGCTGCGCCCATGCGTGATGGGTCGGTGTCGCGCGCTTGAAACACATGCCGCCGCGCATGCGCCCAGCAGCCTACTTCGACGAGTGCGCGTTTTGGATCGAGAAAGAACTTGTCGTAAGCCGGATAGGCATCCAACTGTAAGTAGCCCTTGTAAGTGGAAAGAAACTTCTCCGGCCCAGCCCGTTCGCGAGTCGGCGTGTAATCGTAAACCACAGCCGGATGTTCCCGGTCCCCCACATACGGCCACAATCTGCCTTTGGGGGTAGTAGCCACATCCAACCGAAAACCTCCGTTAAGGATTTGGGGATACCTGACCGTCCCTACGGAGAGCCGGGCGACTCTTTTATAGCGCCGTTTATTTTCGGGAGCTGTTGACCCATAATGTGTGGTGTATTATTTGATTAGTACACACGCGTGTTGCTTCGTCTAAGTCAAGCGTCTGGCGTCCCGCTTTACCTTCAACTTCTGGAGCAGGTGAAGCATGCCGTCGAGATCGGTGAATTACACTCGGGCGACAAATTACCTACCATCCGAAAGCTTGCAGAGGACTTGATCATGAACCCAAATACTGTCGCTCGGGCTTATCGGGAACTCGAGCACGAAGGCGTCATTGAACTAAAGCACGGTTTGGGGGCCTTCGTCGCGGAATCAGTAGTGTCACGTACCAAGATTATGCGTAAAGCGCAGGGTGTCGTTCAGTCGGCCATGGAACGATTGGCGTCGCTACAACTTGGCGAGGATGAGATCAGAAGGCTCGTCGAAAGCGAGCTAGCGCTATTGCGTCTGGGAAGTGTACGGGAGAGGTCTAATGACTAAGTTCGCTATCGAGACGACCGGACTTTCCAAGTCCTTCAAGAGCAAGCCCGCACTGCGCGAACTCAATTTGAGAGTGCCCGCAGGGAGCATCTTCGGTTTTCTTGGCCGAAATGGTGCTGGAAAGACAACCACCATCAACTTATTGATGGGCATGTTGAAGCCGGATGCTGGGACAGCGACGATCTTTGGGTTGCCCGTCCATGATCGCCGAGCTGCCGTCCAAATCCGGCAACGAATCGGCTTTGTGACAGAGGACAAGGACCTATATCCATATATGACCGTGGATCAGGTTATTCGTTTTACGCGGCCCTTTTTCCCGAAGTGGCGCGACGATCTCGCACAGCGCTACTTGAAGATGTTCGACTTGCCAGTGACCCAAAAAGTCCCTGGTCTCTCGAAAGGGATGCGGTCTAAGCTCATGCTGCTACTTGCGATATCGCGAGGAGCCGAGCTCTTGATTCTGGATGAGCCCACTGAGGGCCTCGATCCTGCTGCCGTCCAGAATGTACTCCGTGAGCTTGTGGCGCTTGCAGCTGAGGGTCTCACGATTTTCTTTTCATCGCATCAACTGGCGGAGGTGGATCAGATTGCGGACAACGTCTCGATTATCGATCGGGGGGTGGTCGTTGCTAGTGATTCGCTAGACGATTTAAAGGTGCGTTATCGCCGACTTCACATTGTCTTTGAAAAAGAGCCTAGTGAGCCGGTTCATTGGCCTAGTGGCGTGGAGCATCTTCGGCAAGAAGGACGAACCGTATCTATTTTGGCCAACCGAAACCTGGATGAAATCTTGGAACAAGCGCGGTCCATACCAGGAGCTTCGGTCGAGCAGTTCCCAGTGACTTTGAAAGAAATATTTCTAGAGCATGTGAGGAGCAACTGATGCTTTGGATGAAGGCTTGGCTCGAGACGAGATGGCGATTCTTTTTCCTGCTGGCGGTTGCTGTGGTGTCGATTCTGATGGGCGAGCAAGGCGGTGGACTAGGCTCAGCAGAGCACGCTCACAATCTCATGTCGCTCCAATTGATGCTTTCCATTCTGGCGGCAATTCAGCTGGCCGGGGCCGGAATAAGAACGCAATCTCCCTTTCGAGTTAAGGCCGGGCTCTACGGGTCCACTTACTTCACACTCTCGATGCCCGCAAGTCGTTTCCGTCTGTTCGCAGTGCGAGCGGCCTTCGGCTTCCTGGAAACCGCGGGCATACTCCTCTTCATGGTTGTCTTTGCCTGGATTCTTTTCCCACTAGTGAGGGGCACCTCAACATTCGTCGATTTATTGAGGCTGCTTCTGGCCGCTCTTACATGTCTGTCGTGCTTCTACTTTCTCTCAGTCACAGCAGCAACCGTCTTAGAAGAAACCTGGCAGGTTTATGGAAGCTATCTTGTTGCGGGACTCGCCTGGTGGGCAGGTGTTCGCCTTGGGTTGCCTGCTTCGGCCAACGTTTTCAGCTTCATGACAGAAGCATCTCCGCTGGTTACACACACCTTACCGTGGCCGGCAATGATCATCTCCCTTTCGGTTTCAGCCGTGTTATTCATGGCGGCGTTGAAAATCGTGCAAAATCATGAGTATTAGGCCCATGAAGTAAACTGCGCAGAATATAATTACTGCGCAGTTTCAGCCACGAAAGAGGCCCTTTATGGCGCGACAGAGCCCGTCAAAACGCACGAAAGTGCGTGGTAATTTGCCGAAGGCGCAATTTCTGCCGACGTTGGCCGAGATCGTGTCTGAGACGGTCCGGCTCTGGCGCAAGCACCACCTCGGATACGACCAGACGAAATACGTTGTTGAGCAGGCTCGGCGACGTCTGAAGTTGCAGCCGGTGGGAACACGCCGCCGCACAGTGAGCCGACTCGACAAATCAGAAGTGGAACGGCTCATCCGCAATGCTTGCCAGTCTCGCAGCAAATACGGTCTCATGATCAAGAGCCTGTTTCTGAGCGGTGCGCGGGTGGACGAGTTTGTTCATATCAAGATCGAAGACCTCCATCTGGACGCCGACCCGCCCCAGATCTACCTCCGCCACTGCAAGAAAGAGTCAAATCGCTATGTTCCTGTTTTGCCGACGCTCGCTCAGGAGCTGCGAACTCATTTGAACGGACGCCGCCACGGTTACCTATTCGAGACCAACCGGAATGACCGCTACTCCGTGCGGACCATGCAATCTGTCGTGAAATCCGGGGCGCAGGAGGCCGGCATCGAAAAACGCGTGTATCCCCATCTTCTGCGGCATTCGATTGCGACAATCCTACTGGATTCCGGGGGGGCGGCGGAACGCCTTGAGTCCGGCAGGAGCGTCCGTTGACGATTCCGCTCCGAATGAGCGGCTGGAAGAGCGAGAACGCCTGCCCGATGAGATCGACGATGATACTCTTCGCAAGTACTTCACCCTGACGAAAGCGGACCTGGAGCAGGTCGCTCAGTGCCGCGGTCCCACCAACAGGTTGGGATTTGCTGTTCAACTCTGCACGCTTCGGTGGCACGGCTATTTTCTCCCCGACACAACAGATGTCCACGGCTCCGTCATCGAAATGATTGGCTCTCAACTGGGCTTGCTGCCCATTTCTCTTGAGGCTTACCCCCAGAACGAAAAGACTCGCTTTGAACATCTGGACCGTATACGGCAGCATTTAGGATTCGTTCGCTGCGATGCACCACAGCGAGACCGTCTACTACAGCACCTGACCGAAATGGCACAGCGGCTCACGCGGGGAACCGCTTTGCGCGAAGCTGCCCACGAATGGCTCAAACAGGAACGAATCGTTCGTCCTGGGCGCACTACCCTACGCGATCTGCTGGTCAGCGCTCGCGAAGCCGGACTGCAGGAGATTTACACGGATTTGACCCGGGATTTATCGCTCGATCAAAAAGAGGAAATCGATTCGTTGCTGGTTGCGGCATCTCCCGACGCTGAAAGGACGGCACGCTCGCGGTTGGAACAGTTTAAGGCGGTGGCGCGGAAGGAATCTCCAGAATCTCTTTTGGCATTACTCGATCAACTTAGTGACGTTCGTTCGCTGGGACTGACCGCTTGGCCCGCGTTGACCGATGTCCACCCTGCGACCAGGCGCTTACTCGCTGGGTGGGCGTACCGATACAGCATCTGGAACTTGCGGCGGTTTTCAGCAGCGAAGCGAAGCGCTATTGTAATCTGCTTTCTGCAAGCCGCGCGCGCCGAAATGACGGATGGCATTGTTGAAATGCAGGACAAACTTATCACCTCCATCCACAACAAAGCACGAAAGCGGTACGAAGAGTTGCTGCGTGCCACGGAAGAAGCACGGAGCCGCGCCGTCGAAGTCCTAGAGGAGTTAGGAACAGTCGTTTTGGACGACTCCATTCCAGATAACGAAGTACGTCAACACATTTTCAAGCTGTTGCCGATCGACGATATCAGCAGGCTGGTCGAGGGATGCCGCAATCTGCGAGCGGGAGGCGACGGCTCTCCTCTGGCACTCATCCACCATTGGTACGGCTACACACGCAAGTATTCACCGGCACTGCTGGAAAAGACACCACTCCAATTTGCAGAAGGTTCGCCCCTCGGCCGTGCGGTCATCTTCTTGAAAGATGTCAATAGTGGCCAAGGCAAGTCGTTTTCGGGAGCACCCTTTGATTTTCTTCCGCGTCGGTGGATGAAACACGTCGTTCGAAAGGACGTAAAAGGTGAGGTCGCTCTCTCGCGGCCGCACTACGAACCGGCTTTACTCACGACTCTGAATGAGCGATTGAAGTCGGGTGATGTTACCGTGGCACATTCACGAAGGTGGAGCGACTTCGAAGAATACTTGATCCTCGATCACTCTGGGCGGCGAAACGAGCCGGGCATTACGCCCATCTCGAACTGCCGTCCGAAGCAGATGAATATCTCGGTCAACTGCACGAACGCCTTAACAGAGTGACTGCGGAAGTTGACCGGCGTGTTCCGCAGAATGAATCTCTTACGATTGACTCAGCGAAAGGCGAATTCCACCTTGCTGCCCTGAAAGCGTCCGACAAGCCGGATGCAATCAAGAGCCTCAAGGAACTAATCGAATCACGTTTGCCGAAGGTGGACTTGGCTGACGTGTTGATCGATGTCGACAACCGGACGAATTTCCTAAGCCATTTCCTTCCGCCAGGCGGTGATACTGCTATTCGTCGGCGTGATGCTTTGGCGGCTGTGCTCGCCGTCGGCTGCAACATTGGATGTCAGCGCATGGCGCTCGCCTCTGGCTTGAACGTTCATGAGATCAGTCTTGTTGCCGATTGGTACTTGACGGAAGAAACGCTCAAAACAGCCAGCATCGACATCATCAACTTCGCCTCGAGAGTTCCCGTGAGTCGTGTTTACGGCCGCGGCGCGACGTGTTCCGCGGACGGAATGCGGTTCTATGTGCCTATCCATATTCTCGCGGCGGACTACAGTCATGTGCTGCAGGGTCGGGGCATCACTCTCTATGCGCACACCTCTGACAATTTTCTGAGAATGCACCAGCAGCCCATTCCCTGCCGTCTGCGGGAAGCGGCCTTCAGCCTAGATGGCTTGATGCAGCACGACACCGAACTCGATCCGAAGGTTTGCTATACGGATACGCACGGGTATACGGAAGTAGTGATGGCGACGGCGGCGCTGCTGGGCTACGATCTCGCGCCCCGCATCAAAGACATCAAAGACCAGACCCTGTACAAGATGGATCGTCAACAGTGCTACTCGAATCTGGACCCTATTCTTTCGGGAAGCATCAAGCCGCACCTCATCCGAAACGCGTGGGACGAAACGGTTCGTGTGATTGCTTCGATGGAAGAGCGAATTGTCTCGCCCTCGCTGGTGCTCCATCGGCTAGGGTCGTACGCCCGCCAGAACAGCGTCTATCAGGCTCTTTCGGAAATCGGCCGCGTTCAAAAAACCATACACATTCTAAAGACCCTCGATGACGAGGAATACCGCCGGAGAATGAGCCGGGAACTCAACAAAGGCGAGGCCTCACATGACCTCTCACGCTTTCTCTCGTTTGGGAAGGAGGGCGCCATGCGAGGACGCGAGTTCGGCGATCAGGTGCATACCTTCAGTTGCTTATCAATTCTGCATAACGCCGTCGTGGCCTGGAACACGATCCAGATTGGCAGAATCGTCAGCGAGTTACGCGCCGAAGGGCAGCAGATCGAGGATGAAACTCTGAGTCATGTCACCCCGCTTCTTCGCAAGCACATTAACCCGTTCGGACGATATTACTTCGACTTAAATCGCATGCAGCAGGGTCCGGCCGGAGAAGCCGACAACCCTTAACGGAGGTTTTCGGTTGGATGTGGCTACTACCCCGTCTCGACCATCCTGGGTGTTTTCGAGTAACGGAACGTAATGCTGAGCTCTGCATTATGCTCTATTACTCGAAACACCCTATTACGGCGCGGTCTCGCAATTTTCCGCTTGGTGCCTGCGGTATGGCTTGCAGGATATCCGAACCGTGCAGCCCATCCATGTCGTCGCTTGGCTGCAGGAGTCCGGCAGTTCCCGTTCGCGGCCGACGGTGAAGTAGCATTTGGCGGCGGTGCGGATGCTCTTTGACTGGATGATCTTGGGCCAGTTTCTCCCGGTGAACCCGGCCAGTTCTGTACGGGGACCGAAACACACGGTCAAACGGGGAAAGACGCCGGGTTCGCGCGCTGACGTGGTGGGCAGCACGTCGATCCCGTCAGGTTCTGACCGGACACAGACCGGACCTCCACTCAGTGCCTTCTCGCTAGCCCCGTATGGGCGTCCGGGAAGCTACGGGCGCAATTCGCTGATAGGCCGCGGCATCAATAACACGGATACTGCTCTTGTAAAGGACACAACGATCCGGGAACGATTTTCGCTTCAACTGAGATTTGAAGCATTCAATATCTTCAATCAAGTGCAGTTCGCGCAACCGGACAATCTAATCGCGGACGTCTCCACTTTTGGTTTTTCGACGGCTACTGTGGTGCGGCCCGACGGAACAACGTCGAATCGCCAGCTGCAGCTAAACACAGCGTCTTAAGTAATTGCGCATAATCGTCGCAGGGCATCGTTGGGCTTTGTCCATTCGGCGAACTGATCTTCGACGGCGGAAACGACTCCATCGAGGAATCCGAAATAACGATTGTGCAGACGCAACCGGCGCGTGAGTTTCCAGACCCGTTCGATAGGGTTGAGTTCCGGGCTGTAAGGAGGCAGGAAGTCCAAGCGAAATTGTGGAGCCTGTTGATCACGCCAAGGCAGCTGGAGTTTGGAGCGATGATACTGCGCGTTGTCACTGATGGCGAGGACGCGACGTCCGGAAACAGCGCTGGCCTCGCGGAAGATTTTGAGGAACTCCCAGAAGGACTCGCCGTTGAATCGGCCGGTCTCGCGGCGAAACAAAAATTCGCCATCCCGCAAACGGACTGCGGCGAAGTAGCCTACGCTCTTCCGGGTCGGATGATGGTACACGATCGGATCTCTGGTTTCCGGTGGAACCCACATACGGCAACGGGATCCCTGTTGCTGAAAATGCACTTCGTCCAGCGCCCAGAGGTCCACGGCATTGTCCCGCATTAACTTGCGGAGTTTTTTTTATGCGCTTTCTGGCGCGTCGGGTCGGCTCGCGCCAAAACGGGCCGGGGCTTGCGGAGCCGGAACTCGAACTGCCGGAACAAACGCTGGCATTGACGGACCCCCAAGTGGATGCCGTAGGTCTTCGCCAGCCAGGCCGACAGCGTCTTGCCATCCCACAGGTTGACGCGCATCCCCGCGTCGCTCGGCCTCTCTCGCAACACTCGATTGATCTCTTTGATCTGCTTCTCACTCAGCCGGCTGGGGCGTCCGGACCGTTCTCCCTCGGCCAGACCCCCCAATCCCTGCTGCTCGAAACGGTGAACCCAATACTCGACGGAACGCGGTGCATCTCCCAAAAGCCGTGCTACTTCAGGGCAGGTCATACCCTGGGCGACCAGCAAAACGCCATGCAACCGGTGATCGTAGCGCGACTCCTCAGAACGCTGGATCTCTTGCTGCAAACCAAGCACCGACATCGCGTCCGATATCCTCAGTGGTCTCATAATGTCAGCAGACCACGTTTCACTCATGATGCGCAATTACTTATGACGTTGTGTTTAGCATTAAAACTGAAGTTCTAAATAGTTCGTTCCTCCAAAGAAATGCTACAGAGTTGTTCAGCTAGGCCGGAATTGGAAAAGTGGGCAGTAACGCCGAAGTGCGCAGTTTGGCGCAGCGAAAATCGGCTGGCGAAATTTCAAAGGGCCCGGCTAAAAAGTCCGAAAGAAGCTGATGCAGAAGGCGATCGCGCCTCGAGAAACGGCCAGTAGGAGCTCACGACCTCAAGGACCGGTGGCGGAATGTGGACCGTCAACCTGGGCGATGTGCGGCTAGACAGAATCTCTGTCGTGCGTTGCCCAGCGGCCTGCAGCCTTCATCGGCGCGAGATTAAGCGTCGCCAAGCAACAGCAGCCGCAACGCTCAGGAGTATCGGAAGCGAGCCGATCAGCAATACCTTTCCCGACAGGTGGCCGAGATCCGGCAGCATCACGCACACCGCCCATAGGATACAAGCAAAAGACCAGAGGCGGCTCCGTCTATCCCATAATCGATAGGGTATTAGTCGGCGCGTGTCTGGCATTACCGTCGGTTGAACTCTCTCTCCCGGCGCGCTCTCCAGATTACGTAGCCGATGTAAGCGGTCGCTGCGCTGATTAGACTGTCTAGCGCAAGTAGAGAGTAGAGGCAAGTTTCGTACATAGCGACGTATCGATTGCCCGCCCAGCCAATTCTAAGATTACTTAGCGCCGCGCCGCGAGAAATTGCGGACATCTGACAATCGGTGTCCGTCTCCGCCCTCGCGGACGTATTCATCGTAGTCTCGGACGTCTTGCGCAAACATGGCGACTGGGTTCCCGTCAGCTAAAACGTCAGCCATCCCGTCAAGGTCGCTGAGACGCAGCACCTCGATCAACGGTTCCCTTCTTTAGCTGGATGCACGAAGGCTTTTCAGCTCCTGCGCAAACGGCGGCCGCAGGCCTATGTAGACGAATACGATTCCCGACCATTCTTCCTCTTCCAATCTGAGATGAAGGGATATCGTACAAGGATTTAGCGAAACCGAAGGCCTAGAGCTTACTAATCGGTGCCTGGAAGTGGTATACGAACACGATTGAAGCTGTCGATCCACCATCTTTTGGCTTGACGTATCGCCGGTCTGTCACCGCGAACGAGATACCTGGAGTTGGCGTACTAGATGCTGTTTTTGGAGAGATGCTGTCGAGCCATGCTGCGCCAGCGAAGCGCGGCCACCCATTCGGTCATTCACGATCCGCATGGGCGTTAAAACCCGCTTTAGCCTTGCCTCTATCCTGAGACGAGGCGTGTCTGCGCTTGAGCGCCCGAGTGTTCGAAAAAAGGCGACGACTTAAGTTCGGAGTGATTCTTTTGGAAGACTCCGCAGCCGTTCTCGCACTCCACGCTGATTCTCGGGCCAGCGCCATCTATACACGTCCAGAACGACGTGCCGCCGCACTGGGGGCAGACATGATGGCCGTTGTATTTCGGGTTCGCCGGGCAGATATTGCTATTCATCTGATTCTTGACTACCCTTAATCGAGCTAGAACGACCCTAGCTCTCGCTTGCCATCAATCTCCCGCTGCCATACACTCTGCTGTACCTGCGCCTGTTGTAGATTGCGTATTGGTTGGCGGAATAGCTCGTAGCCTTGGCTCCTCAGCTTTTGCTCAAGCTGCTGATCGCCTTCGCCGATCTTGACGACGTAATTGTCTCGGTAGAGATAGAAGTCCATCTACTGGAAAGTCTTGGACCTTCAGAATTCTCTCGGTAAAATGAGGGACTAGCGGTCTTCGAAGAACATTATTTGCTAGCCTCTTTGCTATTCTGCCCGCACTGTCGACCAGAGAACAGCGCTCCCCTCCTGCGCGACATGCGTGAAAGAGTCGCCTGTTCGCTTGAACGCGTCACAGCTGACCTCTTAGCGCGCTGATCACGCACGCATAGGGAACCGGGTCGCTTCTGGGGTGGAGGGCCAGGCGGAGAGACTCAAATCTGGTGAAAGAGTGTCGCGCGGTCATTAAATTTGCGAGTGATGAGCTTTATTTTATGGAATCTAAATCGCGGACGGAAACGCAGGTATCGCCCGTAAATCGCGGGTGAAAATTTAGGCGTCCGGTCGATGGGTCAGCCCCGGAATAAAACGCCCGCGATTTCGCCGGTAATGTAGTGTGGGTTGCCAGCCCATTGGCGGGGAGGCAGTAAGATTCTACACCCGTTTCTAAATTTTTCGTTTGCGTCGTGATCAAACTTCCCAGCGGAAACCATTATTCGCATCACCGGAAATCGTTTTTTACTTCCTCCGGAACTTTTATTTACATTGAGCAGAATACGCATACGGTTGTAAACGGGTCAGGATCTCACCGAGGACATTATGGATATACACGCTCGTCTGGATCGGTCGCCTTTCGAGTTGAGCGGAACGGCGGTAATAAACCGCGCTGCACTATGAAGTCCTTTCATCCGACAGAGACTCCAGCAATACACCGAAGTCGGGCGGCCATCGCAGCTTTCGCTTCGAAGCCGGATCGTTCGAGCTGGTTGGTTGCTTCACCGATAGGTAGGATCACCGGATTGTTGGGATGCATATGGCTTATCGCTGCACGCGCCTGCACTGGTCCGTTTTTTTTTCGGGATGAGCGACAAGCTCCTTCCTCCCGAATCGTTACCTAGGAACCAGAGCGTGAGAGACCCAGAATTTTCCTAGGCGAGCCGAATGGTTGTTGCCAGTAACAGAAAGCACACGCCATCCTTCTTACCTTGTAGAAGTAAAAACGTTGCCTTGCCGGGTCGTGGTTCTTCTGAAAAACGGGAAACTGGAGGCCGTTGAATGCCTGAATCAGGAAGAGATCTTCCTAGCCGCTCGCCTTAGAAATGCTGGAATTTGCGGGACCTTTGCGGATCGCGCTGCGGCGACGGCGTATATTACGCAGTTGCGGGCTCAACAACAAAAGATCGTCGGATGGATCTCGTCTCTATCCAACGAATTGGATGGAGCGTAGTCGCCCGTGAACTGGAGACCGCAGCCCGGGCGACGCGATTTTGTAAACCATCCCTTCGATTTGGCTCTCGCCAATTTCTTCTCCTTACCAGAAATGCGGCTGCGCAGATCGCATTGGTTCGAAGAAAGGCCAATCCGCCCGAAACACGAAATATAATTCTTGACCGCTTCGTACGTTGAGGGTGCAGATACTGCTGCAGCTCCCGGCAGAGCTACTTTCCCGGACCCGTTCGAGCGCTGAAGAGCAAAGCTGAGGTAAGAAAAGTCTGAGCGACAGGGATGCCTTATTTCGCTACAATGGACACTCAGTCGTCCGTAGTTTCCTGAAAGTTGCCATTTCTGGAGCTTTCAGCGTCCTCCCCCGTGTCCTCGGGAACCCACATTCGAAGGAGTAAAGAATGAGCGCCCCTGCTACAGCAGTCCCTGGTTCCATGCAAAGAAGTGAAGAAAGCACCCAGTCCTCCCAGCAGGACATTGCCAACTTGGCCTATGCTCTTTGGCAAGAACGCGGCTCGCTAGATTCGTCGGCCGAGCAAGATTGGATCGAAGCGGAGCGCCAGCTTCAAAATGCTTCCAGCCAGAATGGCTCCGGACAAACCCTGAATGCGAAGCAACGCTGATGCGGACAGGCCGGACAGACGTGGGCAGTTCTGTCCGGCTTTATCTAAAACCAGAAAATGCATATGTTAGAAAATCTCGGTCCAGAATTGTTGAAGCAGGAACTGAGTGCCCGGTATCTGCGCGGCGGCAGCTTCGCTGGAACGGGCGGTCTGCCTTGATTCCGTTCGATCAGCTCCAGCCTCTCCAGCAAGCGATTGAGAGCAGAATACACAGTCTGGGCTTCGACGATTACGATTGAATCATTCTCGACTTCTTTAGAGCGCACCTTGAGCACAAGAGGCCCGACAGGACCCACGCGAACATGCAACAGGCCGGCCTGTTGCTGGAGCAAGCCGTTGACGCCATTCCCTGTCGCCTGCTGCAACCCCTTCCATGCCGCCATCTGGGCGATGATTGCTCGGGTCGACATTCCCGAAAAGCAAAAGGGCATTCTGGATTCCTACGCAGAACACCTGCAGTACAAGGAGTCGGAACAGGAACTGTCAATTTTCTCTATTGGTTGATTGACGATTCAAAATCAAGCCGTCCGTTGGCAAGCAAGAAATTGTGATTTGATCAACGACAAATCGTGGCCGTGTCGACGGGCAAGCCACAATTCAAAACTGCTGTAGACAATACGGGATCGACATGCCGGGCATGAGCCTCTGGTATCACGATGACTAAATGGCGTCCTTGCATTTCGAAACCTGCGCGAATGAGCAGATCAGAGATATCCGGACGCTTCATGCGCCAGAGCTCCCGGCTTAACAGATAACGAACCCAAAAACTCTCTTGCACCGTTAAAGGCAGCGACCAAGTCATGCGATAGAGAACTCCTAATCTAGCTAGAATACAGAAAGCTAAGGTTAGTGTATAGTCTTAAAGACGAAAAACGTATGCGAAGGAAGCAGCTCTCGCCAAGCGCGCAGAACTAGCGAAGAGGCTTTTTTGGGCAGCGCGGTTGATGGATTCGTAGGATAGTGGCGGCAAACTGTTGGTAGCAGAAGGGGCAAGGTTTCAACACCGGCGGCCGACCGCCTTTTCGACCGATCATCCGCTTATAGGCGGCTTGGATCCAGTCGTCGGACAACGGTTGCTGACAGTGCGGACAGCACTCGATAGACGCGGGCAGCGGTAGTTTCTTTTTAGGGATACGACAGATCTCGCTTCCACTTTACTAAAAGCTTAGGTTTATGTTGTATGATTTCTCGCTGCTAATCTCATCCCACGCCATATCAACGACATAAGAGCATCAGTGAATGATAAAAACGCGTTATCATTCACTACAGGAGAGCTTCCCCATGCCCGCCACTTTCTTACACTTCCCGACGGCAGCCGCCACTCCCCGGCCCCTCCCGGAACCTACCCTGGTCCAGCACCTCGTCTCCTCGCTCCGCGAGCTGCACCGGCCCGAAGTCGCCGACCTGGTGCTGGCGGGCACGGTGAGCCTAGCCGGGCGGGTCCTGCTCGTCGAACTGCACCCGCTGTGGCGGGCGGAGGTCGGGGCGGCCGACACGCGCCGCTGGTACGAAGATCTCCTGACGTTGGCCGGCTTACGCGTCGGCTTGTCCATCGACTCGACCCTGCTATGTCCGCCACCGGAGCGATTTCCGGAGGTGCCGACTATTGGACCGATCCGCGAGACTGGGGCAGGGAAGGAGCCAAGCCGTGAGCAGCGGGATGGAAGGGCTGGAGGCGCTCGCCCGCCTGTTTCCTATTGCGCTGAGCGACACGGGTCAGGCGCGCCGGGTCGCGAATTTCCTGTTGGCTTGGCACAATTCCGCCGAAAACGGCGGGTGGGATCCGGTCGATCTGTGGAACCTGGATGGCGCCATCGCGGATGACATTTTGCGCGCGCTCCAGCTGCTCCGTACCGAGCACAAATACCCGGACGCTCTCGGCTTTCATTCCGAGATCGAAGCCGTCTGGAAGCGGTGGCGCTCCGCTCAGACAATGCCGCAGAGCGCGGCGAACAAAGAGAGAAGATGATAGCCTCTCCTTTGTGGCACGGAAACTCTGCACCGTCACCGGATTGGATTCCCGGGGCCTGCCGCAATCTGTGCATGTGGAGGCCGCGTCGCTCTTCGAAGCGGCGGCGGCCGGGCTCGAAGCGTTGCACCAACAACGCTGCCTGGTGTCTGCTGTCGAGGTCACGGTACAGGAACCGGGGACGCAACATCGGATTCACCCCCAACAATTGGAACGCTGGCTGCAGTCACGGCCGGGAAGACTCGGTCGGCGTGCATGCGCTCAAGCGGCGCGTTCGCGACATTCTCAATAACAATTCAACCCGCTGAGTGGAGCGAGCCATGAACCCGGGCGAACTCCTGCTGGGCGAAGCCGAAAGCGCCGAGACGGAGATTGTCTTCCCTGGCGCAGGGAGCATTGCCGGGATTTCGGTCCCGGCCTTATTCGCTCCCCATGCCCGAACAGCCCGCCGCTTTGCCGAGTTCTTCGGAGCCCATATTCGCAACGCGAACACCCGGCGCGCCTATCTGGGAGCTGTGACCAGTTTTTCGGCCTGGTGTGAGACGCGCGGATGGCACGATCTGAGCCGACTGCAACCCTTGCAGGTAGCGGCGTACATCGAAGAATTGCAAGGATCGTTGTCGCCTCCCTCGGTCAAACAGCACCTCGCTGCGTTGCGGATGTTGTTCGATTGGCTGGTGCTCGGGCAGGTGCTGGGTTCGAATCCCGCTTCCGTGGTGCGGGGTCACAACTACTCGGCGAAGAAGGGGAAACCCCGGTTCTCTCGAGCGCCCGCGAGTTGCTGGGATCGATCGAGACCAGCTCGTATATCGGGCTGCGGGATCGCGCTCTCATCGGGTTGATGTCATACACTTTTGCGCGCGTGGGCGCAGCGATCCAAATGCGGGTGGAAGACGTGTATGTGCAACGTCGCCGGACGTGGGTGCGCTTGCACGAAAAGGGCGGCAAACGGCACGAGCTGCCCTGTCATCACAAGCTGGACGAGTATTTGCACGCTTATCTGGAGAAGACCGGTTGGGCAAAAGAACCGAAAGGATTTTTGTTCCGCACGGTCGATTGGGTGAGTGGAGAACCGACAGCCAAAGCTTTGTCGCAAGCCGATGCCTACCGTTTAACGGTTTCCGTGTGGATGTGGCCAATCAGTCCGCTGCTGGAGGGAATTCGGGCCTTGAGCGGCGAGAAAATCCAGTGGTATTTGGCGTCGGAGTTGCGGGACCGGATCCGCGATTCGAAGGTCCGCGTAGCGGTGCTCGATAAGCTCGCGCGCAAGCAGTATGAAGTCGAACCTCGGCAGTTTGAAGGACGATTGCTGCATCAGTTGCCGCCGATCAGGACCGTCTTCGGTGACGCTTACGCAGAGTTGTATCTGGGCGAACCCAACGAGACAGCGCGAGTTGCGTTGACCCGGGTTGGGACTCGGGTGATCGAGGATCTCTCGACGCTGCCCGGCTTGGAGCATGCGCCGTGGGTCTCGCGCTACCTCCAAGGCCTCATCGATGTGCCGTTTTTGAATCTCACACCCGGTACCCGGAATGGCATCATCCAAGATGAACGCTATGCGGGCTTCGTTGACGCGCTGAAATCTCTGGAAGCGCATGTTCAAAGCTTGATCGAAGAACAGCAGCGAGCGGAAGAAGAACAGGCGAGCCAACAATCCTTGAAAGCCATTCAGAAAGCCTTTCACGAGGCCATGCTCGCGTTGCCACGCGAGGAATACGATTGGTTTGACGTTCCGGGCCGCGCGCGTCAGGAGGGTGGTGGCGCCTCGACCTCCCACGGTCTTCCTGCCGGGGCCGCTTGGGAGGAGATGCTGCAGGGAGTATCGAAGGCTCAGCCGAGTGATGCACCGCAGCGCCAGTTCTTCGATTACGCCGGTCCCCTGTTCGGCGCGCGATCGCTCGCGACGCCGCGTGGTCGAGGATCTGCAGTTCGCCTGGGAACTGACGGAAGGCGAAGGCTTCCTGCAGGGTGTCACCGACCAGGAAGTCGAGTACCGAGCGCCGGCAGTACCAGGTCTGGTGCGATTGAAAGTCACCGCGTCCCAGCGCGAAATCACCACTGCGGCCGAGGCGCTCATCACGGTCACCGACAGTCTCGAAAGCGCTATAAGCCCGACCGTTGTGAATACGCGGGGGTTACCGGGTATACCTTTGAGCGGGCCGCCGGCGATCTTTGGCGCTGCCGCTTCGATGCCGAACGCAACATCATCGTGGTCAACAGCGGCCACCGGGATTTCGTGTTCGCGACGCGCAATCGGGCCTTGCAGTTACGGTATCTGGTGCGACTCTATGTCAAAGAACTGATGTTCAAGAATTTCGCGGGACTACCCGCCGATCAACTGCTGGAACGCATGATCGAACTCTCACTCTATGCGGAAGAAAAGCTTAAATCTGGGTGAGCGATTCCCGAGTTGGGTTCGGTGGCGAAAATGCGAGAGAGGCAAAAGCCGTTCAAGGTAAAAACAATCTAGCCCGGCTTTCGCAGTTGAGGCACTGGAAGGATGATAAGTTGTTATTCCTCAATGAAGCGAACTCAAAGGTCGGCACTACAATTTGAGTTTTAAAATAGGGGCGACCGTTTTGGTTTTGAGGACAGGCGGCGGTTGAGGCGGCAAAGAGAGCTTGAGTTTGTGGAGCAGCAGGGCTTGATCGGCTTGCGGTTGGGTATAGCGGGGCATGACTAACCAGCGATTGTCGGTCGTCGGAAGCCAGACATCGAGCATCTGGATAGTGGCTAATTTTTCCAGCACCGCTTTGGGCGTCAGCCCTGGTGCCGAGGCCTGCAGCCGATGCTTCAAGGTGACGGTCAAACAGTAGGCTAGAAAGGCGACCAGAATGTGGGCTTCCACGCGGTGCTCGATCCGATGATAGATCGGTCGTAGACCGAGATCGCTCTTCATGCTCTTGAAAGCAGCTTCAATCTGCGTCAGTTGCATGTAGCGGTCCCAGAGAACGGCTGGATCTTCGGCGACCAGGTTGGAGCGCAGCAGATAATGGCCGTCGCGCAGTTCGGCTTCGCGCAGCTTGAACTTGTCCAAACGGAAGCTAAAACTTTCTCGCGTGACCGCCTGTCTGGCTTCCGGCAGAGCGATCTTCACAAACCCGAAAGCGCGACCTGCTTCGGTCTTGGCCGCGCCAAGGCGCATCAATAACTGATCCCGCGGTGGGCAACTGCGGCGCATGGCGCGTAGTTTGCGCAGCAGTCTTACCAGGCGCCGCCGGCGCATCGCGATCTCTTTGGCCCGGCGCCCGGCACTCTTGGCCAGCACATAGAGCTCGCCTTCATCCGCGAACAGCTTCACCTCCACTGAGTCGCGCACCTTCTGCCACGGTAGCTCCAGCCATTGCTTCTCGTACTTCCGCAACCGGCCACGCGGGGTCCCCACCAGGTAGAACGTCTGACGCTCGGGATTACGCATCTCGGTCAGCACTGCCTCGGTGGGGATGCCACGATCCATAACCCAGACTCGTTCGGCTTTCCCGTACAACCCTTCGATCTTGTCCAGGAACCCGCGCAACGTGGTCTTGTCCGAAGTGTTTCCGTCCATCACTTCATAGGCCAGCGGAAAGCCGTCAGGCGTGATCACCAGCGCCATGACCACCTGCAAACAGTCGGGTCGTCCATCCCGGCTGTAGCCTCGCTTCGCTTTGGGATTTTCCTCCCCCTCGCCTTCGAGGTAGGTGCTGGTCAGATCGTACAGCAGAATATCGAAGCGCGCGTCAAACAGATCTTGCCAGCGCTGACGCAAATGAACGAACAACTCCTGCTTGTGCTCCAGCAACCGATCCAGGCAGCGGTAGAGACGGTCCTTTTCGGCGACCGCGAAATCCAGGCCCAGCAACTCGCCCATCGCGCTTAGATCGAACCACTGGCGATGCAGCCGGAACTCGCTGCCCGGGTCTATCAGCCGATTCACCACCAGCAGTTCCAGCACCTTGCCCCAGGGCACCGCTTCCCGGCCGGCTGGCAGTTTCTCTTCCCAGAACCGATCTAAGCGCAATTGCCGCCACAACTCGCAACCAAGCCAGCAGTTACCAAAAGCGCGTGGATGCCGCAGTTCCATCCCGCTCAGCTTCACCTGCACACTGTCCAGCGCATCGGAAGGAATCTCGCGATCGCCGGGGAACAGACTCATCCTGGCGAACCGCATTGCCGATTCGTCGAACACTTCCAAGCTCTTGCGCCAGGCTGTTTCCTGGCGGTCGTTGATCTCGCCCAAATACAACACGGTCCGTTGCGCTACTTTGCCACTGTTCAAGCGACGGTTCTCGACCACGCTGAAATAACGGTGATCTTTCCCGTCCTTCACCCGCGTTTTGCTGCGCAGAAACATTCCTGCAGGCAGAATGACAGAGTTTGGCTCGCACGGGAAGAGGGTAGGTCGGCACTACAACCGCTTCCGCTAGCCCTACAATGCAACCCAAGAACTTAAATCAGAAAACCATCGAAATGTTCTAGGAAGCTGCCCTCAACTGCGAAAGTTGGGTTAGAGGTCAGCAACTGCGCAACAGCCGCTGCGCTTTATCGATTTGGGCGGTGACATCGACCAGCTCTTCTGGAAGATCTCTGGATCTTTCGGCAAGCTCTTGGTATCGAGTACCAGGAGGAAGTTCGCGCGCGAGTTCAAGGTAGCAGACGCTAAGCGGCTGCAATCCGGATCTTCAGTTGCGCACATAGCGCGGGAACTGGAGGTCAACGCCAATCATCTTCGTGTGTAAACGGGCAGTTCGAGGGCAGGCCGAACTCGAACGCAAGATGGGTCCAGCCGATATGTCACGGTAACTCCAGCACACTCATGTTCTTGAACTTGAACTTATAACCGCACATCCGCGAACAGTTACCTCGAAGTTAAGTTTGTCTGAATGATCTTTCCCTGCGAGCGGCGATGTGGTTGGCCACGATCGAACAGCCGAGGATCTTCGATGTGTTTGCGACTACTGGAGTAAATCGATTTGGGCTGTCGAGTGCCCGGTCAATCTATCGTACTCGTCAGCACTCCACAAGGAAATCACAACCTGTTGTATTTCGCCGTTTCTGAATTCGAAGCCGCATAGGCTTACGTGTAAATTCGGCAAGCTCCATTCGGCGATTCGCTCTTTCGGCTGCGTCACGAGAGTCATATCGTTTGCGAACGAATCTGGCATCTGTGGATCGCCAAATCTGGACTTTAGATTCCTAAATATTCGTTGGAAGGTAATCCGTTTGTCAGGTCCCAAACCACATATCGATTGACCTGCATGAATCCGGATTACCATCTTCACGAGTTGGCAACGCTCAAAAGTGGCGACTTCTCGGGCACCTTTGGTGAGTCGTTCGGATCCTCCATCAAACCGCATTTGGAATCGAGTCCCCTTATCAACAGCGGATATCAATTCTTGACAGTCTTTATAATCTTGTGAGAGTCTCTTCGAGGGGCGCCGATTGGTCACGATACGGCAGGTTCCAAGGTGTGATTCCCCGCCTTCGCGCTCCAAGAAGTCTATTATGGTCTCGCCGATGCGATGTCCAAGAATAGGCCCGTCCAGCGCCAAAACGAATGAAGGTTGGAGGGCAAGTAAAATAATCATTAAGGTTGCAGTGCACATATATCCTTATCGGTCAGCTTGACTGGGAAATCGAGGTGTTCTGTAAACACCGGGACCTGGAATACTTGCACCGTCGTGGACTCTTCGTTTGTACAGAGGCAAACAACTCGCTTTGGCCCGGCTCACGCCGGCAAGGTTCGTCATCTGAAAGGTGGTAGACGGCTGCCCCTTCGCCCTTTCTTGTGGATTTCCGGCAGAGAACGGACTGGCTGTCTCCGCCCGCGACCTCCCCAGATCTTCGATCTGTCTCAAGCAGCCTAAAAAGTCGACCTCTGCGGCTTGCTGGCCGTCATGCTTGATCGTTTTAACCAAGAGCGCTGCGCCCTCAGGGCGGGATATACGCAGTCGTCGTCTGGGTGGTATTTACTCGGCCAATACACGAATAATAGAGGCTATCGTACCTCAGCTCGTTTGATGGGACACCTTGATTGATTTGGCTACTATTGAAAAGTGGAAAGCACAAAGAGGCCGATGGGGCAGATCGATGCCGCAAAGCTCCGGGAAGTCAAAGCGCGTACTTGGTTTTATAAATTTGAGCTGCCGGATGGCACTCATACGCTGACACATTTGCCTGAGGAATGGCGACCGGTGCATTACACTCGTCATCCTCACATGCTCCGGGTAATCGAGGAGTTTGTGGAGAATTCGGCGGTCTTGACCGCAATCGATTTTGCTTCTCACGAAGGATATTTCTCGCTTGAATTGGCGAAGCATTTTGCATTCGTGCGCGGTATTGAAATACGCTCGGAGAGCTTGGCTGCTGCGCGGTTAATTGCCGGTGCCTTGGGTGTAGAGAATGTCGACTTTGTGTCAGCTGATTTGCAGAAAATGACCTTCGACGAAAGATTCTGCGCAGATTTTGTTTTGGTGTACGGGCTTATTTATCACCTGGAAAATCCGATCCATGTGATACGTCTGGCTTCACAGCTTTGCCGTCGTCACATTCTCGTCGAGACGCAGTTGTTTCCGTGCGAGATTTCGGGCAGAGTTGAGGACGGGCATTATGATCGACAGCGGGCGGTAAACGGCGTTTTTGCGCTAGTCACCGACTATCCCGAGATTCGTGAAGGCGGTTCAACCGCTCTCGCGCTAGTTCCGTCGCTCAACTCAGTCCTGCTTCTTTTGAAAGCCTTCGGTTTTGACGAGGTGATCACCCTAACCGTAGGGCCCGAAGATTACGAGCAATATCGGCGGGCGTCCCGCGTAATCGTCTACGGGCGGAAGGGACCGACTACGACACTCCAGTCCTCTGTTTAATCGGCCCCATTGTTCTAGGGAACAGGATGTCGAACAAACCCTTCAAAAGGGAGACTAAAGACTATGGCCAGTGAATATCATCGCTTCAAAGCTGATTCAACTGGGTGGCGTTTGCCTTAATAACCGATTACCACCAGCCAGCGTTCTTAATCTTCTGCGGAAATCTATCGAGTCTTGTCTTCGCGATCAACGCTCGAACCAAGATACCTATGCCACGCACAAGTTTGTGTTTCGCGGCATAGCGACGTGACCTGATCAAAGCTGTTGGTGGT